>UCII01000029.1 GCA_900472485.1 Hyphomicrobiales bacterium | reverse complement strand
TCAAAACCTGAAACGCTCTAACAGACAGATTCAAAAGGCTTGCGCCCGCGCTCCGGCTGCGCTAACCACGGCTCTGTTGCAACGCTCTTTCGCTTGCTGGGCATTTGCTCAGATGCGCCGCCCCGGCGCTGACGCAAGCAGGGATGGACATGATGACTGGACTGCTCAGTTCCTATATTCCGATAGCGATTTTCATTGGTATTGCCTTGGTAATCGGCCTGGCGCTGTTGATCACGCCGTTTGCCGTCGCCTTCAAGGCGCCTGACTCGGAAAAGCTGTCGGCCTACGAATGCGGCTTCAATGCATTCGATGACGCCCGCATGAAGTTCGATATCCGCTTCTACCTGGTATCGATTCTCTTCATCATCTTCGATCTGGAAGTCGCCTTCCTCTTCCCGTGGGCCGTATCCTTCGGTGCGATCGGCTGGTTCGGGTTCTGGTCGATGATGGTGTTCCTCGCGGTGCTGACCATCGGCTTTATCTATGAATGGAAGAAGGGAGCCCTGGAATGGGAGTAGCCCCAAGCAACACGACGCTCGTTGCGCCGCAACCGAAGGGGATTATCGATCCCGCAACCGGCAAGCCCGTTGGCAGCAACGATCCGTTCTTCGGCGAGATCAACAACGAGCTCGCCGACAAGGGTTTTCTGGTCACCTCCACCGATGAGCTGATCAACTGGGCCCGCACCGGCTCCCTGATGTGGATGACTTTCGGTCTCGCCTGCTGCGCCGTGGAGATGATGCAGGTTTCCATGCCGCGTTATGACGTCGAGCGCTTCGGCTTTGCGCCGCGCGCTTCGCCGCGGCAGTCCGACGTCATGATCGTCGCCGGCACGCTCACCAACAAGATGGCGCCCGCGCTGCGCAAGGTCTACGACCAGATGCCGGAGCCGCGTTACGTCATCTCGATGGGTTCCTGCGCCAACGGCGGCGGTTACTATCACTATTCCTATTCCGTCGTTCGCGGATGCGACCGTGTCGTTCCGATCGACATCTATATTCCGGGCTGTCCTCCCACGGCGGAGGCGCTGCTTTACGGCGTGCTTCTGCTGCAGAAGAAGATCCGGCGCACCGGCACGATCGAACGGTAAGGCAGGGGACAAGGTATTATGAGTGAAGCCCTGAACGAACTCGCCGCCTACCTCACGGAAGTTCGCAGCGCCCTGATTTCTTCGAGCGAGATCAAGTACGGCGAGCTGAACGTGACGACGACGACCGAAAACGTTATCGCCCTGCTGACCTTCCTGCGTGACGACGCCAAGTGCGGCTTTGTCAACATGACGGATATTTGCGGCGTCGACTGGCCGCAGCGCGCCGAGCGTTTTGATGTGGTGTATCATCTGCTGTCGCCCAAGAAGAACTTGCGCATTCGCGTTAAGGTTCCTGTCGGCGAAGATCAGCCTGTTCCCTCCGCTTGCGGCGTCTATCCCGGCGCAGATTGGTTCGAGCGTGAAACCTGGGACATGTACGGCGTTCTCTTCACCGGTCATCCGGATCTGCGCCGCCTGCTGACGGATTACGGCTTCGAAGGTCATCCGCTGCGCAAGGATTTCCCGACGACCGGTTTCGTCGAGGTCCGCTACGATGATGCCGCCAAGCGCGTCGTCTACGAGCCGGTGGAACTGAAGCAGGAATTCCGCAACTTCGATTTCCTGTCGCCGTGGGAGGGCACCGACTACGTGCTCCCGGGCGACGAAAAGGCGAAGGCCTGATTGTTGGCGTGTGGCGGGCTTCGGCCTGCCATCCTCTGAAATTCCGAAAACGCGAGCATCGCCGTCATGACAGAACATAACGTTCGCAACTTCAACATCAATTTCGGTCCGCAGCATCCGGCTGCGCACGGCGTTTTGCGTCTTGTCCTCGAACTGGACGGCGAAATTGTGGAACGCGTCGATCCCCATATCGGCCTGCTGCATCGCGGCACTGAAAAGCTGATTGAGACGAAGACCTATCTTCAGGCCGTTCCCTATTTCGACCGCCTCGACTACGTGGCGCCGATGAACCAGGAGCATGCCTATGCGCTGGCCGTCGAAAAGCTGCTCGGCATCGACATCCCGATCCGCGGCCAGCTGATCCGCGTGCTCTATTCGGAAATCGGCCGCATCCTGTCGCATCTTCTGAACGTTACGACGCAGGCCATGGACGTCGGCGCGCTGACGCCGCCGCTCTGGGGCTTCGAAGAGCGCGAAAAGCTGATGGTGTTCTACGAGCGCGCCTCCGGCTCGCGCATGCACGCAGCTTACGTCCGTCCGGGTGGTGTTCACCAGGATCTTCCGGAAAAGCTCGTCCAGGATATTGGCGATTGGTGCGATCCCTTCCTCAAGGCGCTCGATGACATCGACGATCTTCTGACCGGCAACCGTATCTTCAAGCAGCGCAACGTCGATATCGGCGTGGTTTCGCTGGAAGACTGTTGGGCCTGGGGCTTCTCGGGCGTCATGGTCCGCGGCTCGGGTGCCGCCTGGGACCTGCGCAAGGCTCAGCCCTACGAATGCTATTCCGATCTCGAATTCGACATTCCGATCGGCAAGAACGGCGATTGCTACGACCGTTATCTCATCCGCATGATCGAAATGCGCGAATCCGTCCGCATCATGAAGCAGTGCGTCAATCGCCTGCTCGGCGATGCCAAGGCCGGACCTGTTTCGTCGCTGGACGGCAAGGTCGTTCCGCCGAAGCGCGGCGAGATGAAGCGCTCCATGGAAGCGCTGATCCACCATTTCAAGCTTTACACCGAAGGCTATCACGTGCCGGCCGGCGAGGTTTATGCGGCTGTCGAGGCGCCGAAGGGCGAGTTCGGCGTCTATCTCGTCTCGGACGGCTCCAACAAGCCGTATCGCTGCAAGATCCGTGCGCCGGGCTATGCGCATCTCCAGGCCATGGACTTCATGTGCCGTGGCCACCAGCTCGCCGACGTCGCGGCCGTGCTCGGCTCGCTCGATATCGTGTTCGGTGAGGTGGATCGTTGATGCGAGCCTGGCAGGTCGTCATTCCAGCGCTTCTGGTCGCCTGTGGTGCCTCTGCACAGCAGACCGGCAAGACGCAGGGCCTGCCGAGCATCAACCTGCAGAATTCGAATTCGATCAATTCGAATTCTGCGAAAAGTGGAAGTGGGATTGCGTCGGGCGGAGATTCGACCATGGGTGACCTCCTTTCCCGCGGTTACGAGATCAAGGCCGCTGTACCGAATGGCGGCAAGTTTGTTGTGTTTATGCAGAAAGACCAGTCGGCCTATGCCTGCGAATTCTCGTCTCTGACGAATACGCGGTGTGGGTCCTTAAACTGAGATAAGGCGTGAAAGATGTCCGTTCGTCGACTAGCCGAAGATCAATTCCAGCCTGCCGCCTTCGCTTTCAATGCGGAGAATGCGGTCTGGGCTGAAAAGACGATCCAGAAATATCCTGATGGTCGTCAGCAATCCGCGATCATCCCGCTGATGATGCGCGCGCAGGAGCAGGAAGGCTGGGTCACCAAGGCGGCTATCGAAACGATCGCCGACATGCTCGATATGGCCTATATCCGTGCGCTCGAAGTCGCGACCTTCTATACGCAGTTCCAGTTGCATCCGGTCGGCACCCGCGCCCACGTCCAGGTCTGCGGCACGACGCCCTGCATGCTGCGCGGCGCCGAGGGACTGATCAAGATCTGCAAGAGCCGGATCAACGATCATGCTTTCGAGCGCAATGCCGACGGCACGCTCTCCTGGGAAGAAGTCGAATGTCAGGGCGCCTGCGTCAACGCACCGATGGTGGTGATCGGCAAGGATACCTATGAGGATCTGACGCCGGCACGTCTCGAAGAGATCATCGATGCATTCGCCGCAGGCAAGGGCCATGAGATTCAGACCGGCCCGCAGATCGATCGCGTTTTCTCCGCTCCGGAGGGCGGCTTGACGTCGCTGCTTTCGGATGAGGCGAAGGCAAAGAGTGTTGCAAGCAAGACGGCCAAGGCCACTGCCGAAGCCGTATCGATCCCGCCGTCGGAAGCCGGCCGCGCGAAAAGCACGGATGCCGAAACCAATCCCAGCCTGAAGACGCCGGCAACGGCGCCGAAGGAAGCAGCCAAGAATGCCAAAGCGGCCGAAACGCAGCCGCTTTCGGGCACTGCAGCTGCGGAGCCCGTTGCGGGCAAGCCGTCGCTCGACGACAAGGATCGGCCTACAGGTATCGAAAGACCCGCGCAGCCGGATAATCTGCAACTCATTTCAGGCGTGGGCCCGAAGATCGAAGGGACCTTGCACGAGCTCGGTATCTTCACATTCGCGCAGATTGCCAGCTGGAATGAGGCGGAGCGCCGCTGGGTCGATGGCTATCTGAATTTCAGAGGCCGGATCGAACGTGACGACTGGGTCAGGCAGGCTGAGGCACTCGCTAAGGGTGGCGAAGCGGAATATATCAAGGTCTTCGGCAAGAAGCCGCGGTAAGAGGTGAAGCATGTTACAGGATCAGGATCGCATCTTTACCAATATCTACGGCCTCAAGGATAAGTCTCTGAAGGGCGCGATGTCGCGCGGCCATTGGGACGGCACGAAGCAAATCCTCGAAAAGGGTCGTGACTGGATCATCAACGAGATGAAGGCTTCCGGCCTTCGCGGTCGCGGCGGCGCGGGCTTCCCGACCGGCCTCAAGTGGTCCTTCATGCCGAAGGAAAGCGACGGTCGTCCGCATTATCTCGTCGTCAACGCCGACGAGTCGGAACCCGGCACCTGCAAGGACCGCGACATCATGCGCCACGATCCGCATACGCTGATCGAAGGTTGCGTCATCGCCGGTTTCGCCATGGGTGCCAACACCGCTTACATCTATGTCCGCGGCGAGTACATGCGCGAGCGCGAAGCCCTACAGGCTGCGATCGACGAATGCTACGATGCTGGATTGCTGGGCAAAAACAACAAGCTCGGCTGGGATTTTGATGTTTTCGTTCATCACGGCGCCGGCGCTTATATCTGCGGCGAAGAAACAGCGCTGCTCGAAAGCCTCGAAGGCAAGAAGGGCCAGCCGCGCCTGAAGCCGCCGTTCCCGGCCAATATGGGTCTCTACGGCTGCCCCACGACGGTCAACAATGTCGAGTCGATCGCCGTTGCCCCGACGATCCTGCGCCGCGGCGCCGGCTGGTTCTCCTCCTTCGGCCGCCCAAACAATGTCGGCACGAAGCTGTTCATGCTCTCCGGTCATGTCAATCGTCCCTGCACGGTCGAGGAGACGATGGGCATCACCTTCCGCGAACTGGTCGAAAAGCACGGCGGCGGCATTCGCGGCGGCTGGGATAACCTGCTTGCCGTCATTCCCGGCGGCGCATCGTGCCCGGTCGTTCCGGCTGCCGATATCATCGACTGCCCTATGGATTTCGACGGCCTGCGCGAAGTCAAGTCGTCCTTCGGCACGGCTGCGGCGATCGTCATGGACAAGTCGACCGACATCATCAAGGCGATTGCCCGCATCTCGGCCTTCTTCAAGCACGAGAGCTGCGGCCAGTGTACGCCGTGCCGCGAAGGCACCGGCTGGATGTGGCGTGTTCTCGAGCGTATGGCTCGCGGTAACGCGCAGAAGCGCGAGATCGACATGCTGTTCCAGGTGACGAAGCAGATCGAAGGTCATACTATCTGTGCGCTCGGCGACGCAGCCGCATGGCCGGTTCAGGGCCTGATCCGCAATTTCCGTCCCGAGATCGAAAAGCGCATCGACCAGTACACCGCCAACGCGACGAGCCACGGCGCGGTTCTGGAAGCAGCCGAGTAAGGATCGAAGATGGCGAAGACCAACGATATCAGGCAGGAAAGCGGAGCGGCCGGTAATGCATCGGCCGATCTTGGCCGCGCCGCTGCCGATATGTTTGGGAACGCGCCGATCATGCCGATCCATCCGCTGATGGCTCATCCTGCCGCAGCCATTGCTGCGGTCACTGCGATCGGCTTCGGCTTTACCTCGCAGCTGGCAGGTGCATTCCTCGGTGCCTTTCAGGATGCCGTTGAAGCGACCACCAAACTGGCCGAAGCCCTGGACGACGAAAAGCATCAGGCTGAAGTTGCTGCGAAGCCGACTGCTGCGAATGACGGGGCAGGGGACGCAAAGCCTGTCAAGGCAGCGCCGTTCGTCAAGACAGCTGCGCCGAAGCCAGTCGCACCGAAGCCGGCTGCCAAGCAGAAGGCGGTTGGCGTAAAGAAGGCTGAGTCGAAGCCTGTGGTTGCCACGCCCAAGGCCGCGACGACAACTGCAAAGAAGACGGCGAAGGTAGAAGCCGCTGCGCCGGCTGCTGCAAAGAAGGTTGAAGTTGCCGCACCGGTCGCGGCCAAGCCGGCCCCCGCGCGCGGCCGCAAGGCAGCCGAGAAGGCTGACGACCTGAAGCGGATTTCCGGCGTCGGGCCGAAGCTGGAGCAAGTGCTGAACGGACGCGGCATCAAGCGATTTGCCGATATTGCCGCCTGGAGCGATGCCGATATCGAGCGGATCGACGCGGAGCTTGGCTTCGACGGTCGCATCCGGCGCGATGACTGGGTTGGCCAGGCGAAGGCGCTGCTGCAGAAGGGCCGGAGTTGAGGATTTCCTCGGCTGGATCGCGGCCGGGGAGCGTGAATGACGGCGATGGAGACGATGCAGGTGACCCGCATGGCTCGATCGCAAAGCTGGTCTTGCGGGGACAAGGCTCGGCAAAGCTTATTGTGAGCAAACCGGTGCTATCAGGCGTTTGAGCCGCTCCGATGGCAATCCGGTTTGCGATCATGAAATTGTCTGCGGCCGGGTTGGGCTGGAGACGTGACATAGGACTGAGTGGACGATGGCTAAACTGAAGATTGACGGTAAAGAGATCGAAGTTCCGGATCACTACACGCTTATCCAGGCGTGCGAGGAAGCCGGCGCCGAAGTCCCGCGCTTCTGCTTCCATGAACGACTGTCGGTGGCAGGCAATTGCCGCATGTGCCTCGTAGAGGTGAAGGGCGGCCCGCCGAAGCCGCAGGCATCCTGCGCCATGGGCGTTCGCGATATTCGCGGCGGCCCGAACGGCGAGCTTCCGGAAGTCTTCACCAACACGCCGATGGTCAAGAAGGCCCGCGAAGGCGTGATGGAATTCCTGCTGATCAACCACCCGCTGGATTGCCCGATCTGCGACCAGGGCGGCGAATGCGACCTGCAGGATCAGGCCATGGCCTTCGGCATCGACAGCTCGCGCTATCAGGAAGACAAGCGCGCCGTCGAAGACAAGTATATTGGCCCGCTCGTCAAGACTGTGATGAACCGCTGCATCCACTGCACGCGCTGCGTTCGCTTCACGACGGAAGTTGCCGGCATTTCCGAACTCGGTCTCATCGGCCGCGGTGAAGATGCTGAAATCACCACCTATCTCGAGCACGCAATGACCTCCGAGCTGCAGGGCAACGTCGTTGACCTTTGCCCGGTCGGCGCGCTGACCTCGAAGCCCTTCGCCTTCACAGCTCGTCCGTGGGAACTGAACAAGACCGAATCGATCGACGTCATGGACGCTCTCGGCTCGGCGATCCGTGTCGACACGCGCGGCCGCGAAGTCATGCGCGTTCTGCCCCGCGTCAACGAGCAGATCAACGAAGAGTGGATCTCCGACAAGACCCGCTTCATCTGGGACGGCCTGAAGACCCAGCGCCTCGACAAGCCCTACGTCCGCAAGGACGGCCGTCTTCAGCCGGCAAGCTGGAGCGACGCTTTCGCTGCCATCAAGTCGGCCGTTTCCGCCACCAGCGGCGACAAGATCGGCGCGATCGCCGGCGATCTTGCCTCGGTCGAGGAAATGTACGCTCTTGGCGAACTGCTGAAATCGCTCGGATCGGAAAATCTCGACTGTCGCCAGGACGGGGCGGCGCTTGATCCGTCGCTCGGCCGCGCAAGCTACATCTTCAACCCGACCATTCAGGGTATTGAAGCCGCCGACGCGCTGTTGATCGTCGGTGCCAATCCGCGCTTCGAAGCGGCCGTGCTGAACTCGCGCATCCGTAAGCGCTGGCGCCGCGGTAAGTTCCCGATCGGCGTAATCGGCGAAGCTGCCGACCTTCGCTACTCCTATGATTATCTCGGCGCTGGGCCAGATACGCTGGCCGATCTCGTCAGCGGCTCGCACAGCTTCGCAGACGTGCTGAAGAATGCTCAGAGGCCGATGATCATCATCGGTCAGGGTGCGCTGATCCGCGAAGACGGTGCGGAAGTCCTGGCAAATGCCGCCAAGCTCGCCGCTGCCGTCGGCGTCGTCAAGGAAGACTGGAACGGCTTTGCCGTGCTGCACACCGTAGCTGCGCGTGTCGGCGGCCTTGATCTGGGCTTCGTGCCGGGCGCAAAGGGCGTCAATGCCGCTGCCATGCTCTCGTCGATGGACGTCCTCTTCCTGTTGGGCGCCGATGAGCTCGACTTCAGCCGCAAGGGCGCGAAATTCACTGTTTATATCGGCTCGCACGGCGACAATGGTGCACAGAACGCCGATGTCATCCTTCCGGCTGCAGCTTACACCGAAAAGTCAGGCACCTGGGTCAACACCGAAGGCCGCGTCCAAATGGGCAACCGCGCCGGTTTCGCACCGGGCGACGCTCGCGAGGACTGGGCAATCATCCGCGCCCTTTCCGACGTGCTCGGCAAGAAGCTTCCCTTTGATTCGCTGAGAGAATTGCGTGCGAAGCTATATGCAGCTTTCCCGCATTTCGCCGGCATCGACGAGATTGCCGAAGGCGATAGCGCCCAAATTGCCGCACTTGCGAAAAAAGCCGGCGCGATGGGCAAATCGGCATTTGCTTCGCCGATCAAAGACTTCTATTTGACGAACCCGATAACGCGCGCATCGGCTGTCATGGCCGAGTGCTCGGCATTGGCCCGCAACAATTTCCGCGTTGCGGCAGAGTAAGGGCAGAGGACTATGGATTCATTCGTTTCGACCTATCTCTGGCCGGCGCTGATCATGATTGGCCAGTCCCTGCTGCTCCTGGTCTGCCTGCTGGTTTTCATCGCGTACATTCTGCTTGCCGACCGTAAGATCTGGGCTGCCGTGCAGCTGCGCCGCGGCCCGAACGTCGTCGGTCCCTTCGGCCTGTTCCAGTCCTTCGCCGACTTGCTGAAGTTCATGTTCAAGGAGCCGATCATTCCGGCCGGTGCCAACAAGACCGTGTTCCTGCTGGCCCCGCTGGTTTCCGTGGTGCTGGCGCTCTCCACCTGGGCCGTCGTGCCGGTCGCGCAGAACTGGGTCGTCGCCGACATCAACGTCGGCATCCTCTACATTCTGGCGATCTCGTCGCTCGAAGTTTATGGCATCATCATGGGCGGCTGGGCTTCGAACTCGAAGTACCCGTTCCTCGGCGCGCTCCGCTCGGCCGCGCAGATGGTGTCCTACGAAGTCTCGATCGGCCTCGTCATCGTCACCGTGCTGCTCTGCGTCGGTTCGCTGAACCTGACGGATATCGTGCTGTCGCAGCAGACCGGCCTCGGCACCAAGCTCGGCCTGCCGGCCTCGTTCCTCGACTGGCACTGGCTGTCGCTCTTCCCGATGTTCATCGTATTCTTCATTTCGGCTCTGGCTGAAACGAACCGTCCCCCCTTCGATCTTCCGGAAGCGGAATCGGAACTGGTTGCCGGCTTCATGGTCGAATACGGCTCTTCGCCCTACATGATGTTCATGCTCGGCGAATATGCCGCCGTCGTCCTGATGTGCTCGCTGACGACGATCCTCTTCCTCGGCGGCTGGCTGCCTCCGGTCGATATCTGGATTCTGAACTGGGTCCCGGGCATCATCTGGTTCCTGCTGAAGTCGTGCTTTGTGTTCTTCATGTTCGCGATGGTGAAGGCGTTCGTGCCGCGCTACCGCTACGACCAGCTCATGCGCCTTGGCTGGAAGGTTTTCCTGCCGCTGTCGCTCGCCATGGTCGTTATCGTTGCATTCGTGCTGAAGCTGACAGGATGGGCATGATGATGTCGATCCTCGCTTCAAGCAGATTTGGAGGTTGAAGATGGCCGGAATTTCCAACGCCGTCAGCTCGCTGTTCCTCAAGGAATTTGTCGGCGCATTCTTTTTGTCGATGCGTTACTTCTTCAAGCAGAAGGCAACGATCAACTATCCCTTCGAAAAGGGGCCGGTCAGCCCGCGCTTCCGTGGCGAACACGCGCTGCGCCGTTATCCCAACGGCGAAGAGCGTTGCATCGCCTGCAAGCTCTGCGAGGCCATCTGTCCTGCCCAGGCCATCACCATCGAGGCCGGGCCGCGCCGCAACGACGGCACCCGCCGCACGGTGCGTTACGACATCGACATGGTGAAGTGCATCTATTGCGGCTTCTGCCAGGAAGCTTGCCCGGTCGACGCCATCGTCGAAGGGCCGAACTTCGAATTCGCCACCGAGACCCGCGAAGAGCTTTACTTCGACAAGGCGCGGCTTTTGGACAATGGCGACCGCTGGGAACGCGAAATCGCGCAGAATATCGCGATCGATTCGCCGTACCGCTGAGCGGAATTTTGAATATGCCGTGACGGGCGGCCAAGCGTTGCCGTCGCGGTTGAATCTAGACCGGGGCTTTGCCGGACATGGGTCCGACCGAGCCCCATCGGGCAGGGGAAACACCTCGCTGCCCGGGGGAAGACGAAAAAGGCACCAACATGGGTCTGCAGGCTCTTTTTTTCTATATCTTCGCCTTTGTCGCTGTGGCGTCGGCGTTCATGGTCATCTCGGCGCGGAATCCGGTCCATTCGGTCCTGTTCCTCATCCTGGTTTTCTTCAACGCGGCCGGCCTCTTCCTGCTGATGGGGGCTGAATTCCTGGCGATGATCCTGCTGGTCGTTTATGTCGGCGCCGTGGCGGTTCTCTTCCTCTTCGTCGTCATGATGCTGGATATCGATTTCTCCGAGCTCAGGGCCGGCATTCTGGAATACGCACCGATCGGCGCTTTGATCGGCGTCATCCTCGCGGCAGAACTGATCGTCGTTATCGGTGGCAGCGTGATTTCGCCGACCGTTGCCAAGACCGTTGCCATGCCGATCCCGGCCTTGACGCAGCGGACGAACACCGCCGCCCTCGGCGACGTGCTCTATACCAACTACGTTTATTTCTTCGAGATCGCCGGCCTCGTTCTGCTGGTCGCGATGATCGGCGCAATCGTGCTGACGCTGAAGCATCGCACGCACATCAAGCGCCAAAACATTTCCCAACAGGTCGCCCGCACGCCCGCGACCGCCGTCGAGGTGGTCAAGGTCAAGCCGGGGCAGGGCGTCTGAGGCGAGGCGCGAGGATCAAAGGAACAACAACATGGTCATCGGACTTTCCCATTACCTCACGGTCAGCGCTATCCTCTTCGTGCTCGGCGTTTTCGGTATCTTTCTGAACCGCAAGAACGTCATCATCATCCTGATGTCGGTCGAGCTCATATTGCTCGCCGTCAACATCAACATGGTCGCCTTCTCGTCGTTCCTCAACGACATCGTCGGCCAGGTTTTCGCTCTGTTCATTTTGACCGTCGCTGCGGCGGAAGCCGCGATCGGTCTTGCAATTCTCGTCGTCTTCTATCGCAACCGCGGCTCGATCGCGGTCGAAGACGTCAACGTGATGAAGGGCTGATAAAGCTATGTTTTTATATAAGGCTATCGTCTTTCTTCCCCTGATTGGCGCGATCATAGCCGGCCTTTTCGGCCGTGCGATCGGCGCCAAGGCTTCGGAATATGTTACCACCGGCCTGATGATCATCGCGGCCGTGCTCTCGTGGATCGTCTTCTTCACGGTGGCGCTCGGCCACACGGATGGCCCGATCAAGGTTGAAGTCCTGCGCTGGATCCAGTCCGGCGGCATCGATGTTTCCTGGGCGCTGCGCGTCGACACGCTGACCTCGGTGATGCTGATCGTCGTGAACTCGGTGTCGACCCTGGTTCACGTCTATTCGATCGGATACATGCATCACGATCCGCATCGTCCGCGCTTCTTCGCCTATCTCTCGCTCTTCACCTTCGCCATGCTGATGCTGGTGACCTCCGACAACCTTGCCCAGATGTTCTTTGGCTGGGAAGGCGTCGGTCTTGCCTCCTATCTGCTGATCGGCTTCTGGTTCAAGAAGCCGTCCGCCTCGGCTGCCGCGATGAAGGCCTTCATCGTCAACCGCGTTGGCGACTTTGGCTTCGTTCTCGGCATTGCCGGCGTCTTCGTCCTCTTCGGATCGATCAATTTCGATGTCATCTTCGGCAATGCCCAGAGCTTTGCTTCCGGGCAGGGCGGCCAGCCGACCGATATCGTGCTCAACTTCCTCGGCATGCATCTCGATCGTGGCCACGCGCTGACGGCCGTCTGCCTGCTGCTGTTCATGGGCGCGATGGGCAAGTCGGCGCAGTTCCTGCTGCACACTTGGCTGCCGGACGCCATGGAAGGCCCGACGCCGGTTTCAGCACTCATCCATGCCGCCACCATGGTCACCGCGGGCGTCTTCCTCGTCGCCCGCATGTCGCCGATTTTTGAATTGTCGCAGGATGCGCTGACCGTCGTCACCATCGTCGGCGCGATCACGGCTTTCTTCGCCGCCACCGTCGGCCTCGTGCAGAACGACATCAAGCGCGTCATCGCCTACTCGACCTGTTCGCAGCTCGGCTACATGTTCGTCGCCCTCGGCGTCGGTGCTTATGGCGCTGCAATCTTCCATCTCTTCACCCACGCCTTCTTCAAGGCGCTGCTCTTCCTCTGCGCCGGCTCGGTCATTCATGCCGTCGATGGCGAGCAGGACATGCGTCACATGGGTGGCCTGCGTCCGCATATCCAGAAGACCTTCTGGATGATGATCATCGGTACACTGGCGATCACCGGCGTCGGCATTCCGCTGACCCATATCGGCTTTGCCGGCTTCATCTCGAAGGATGCGATCATCCTGGCGGCCTTCGCTTCGCACAATGCAGCTGCCGGCTTCGCCTTCACGCTGCTGGTTATCGCGGCGATGTTCACCAGCTTCTATTCCTGGCGCCTGATCTTCATGACCTTCTTCGGCAAGCCGCGCGCTTCGCACGAGGTCATGCACCATGTGCATGAATCGCCGAACGTCATGCTGATCCCGCTTTATCTGCTGGCGATCGGCGCCGTTGCCGCCGGCATGTATTTTAACGCTGACTTCGTCGGCCACGCCTACGAGGAATTCTGGAAGCATGCGCTGTTCACGCTCCCGGACAACAAGATCCTCGAGGAAATGGAACATGCGCCTGTCTGGGTTGAACTCAGCCCCTTCATCGCCATGCTTCTCGGCCTCGTCACCGCCTGGTATTTCTACATCAGGTCGCCGGAAACGCCGCGCCGTCTCGCTCAGCAGCAGCGCGTGCTTTACGAGTTCCTGCTGAACAAGTGGTATTTCGACGAACTCTATGACTTCCTCTTCGTCCGCTCCGCCAAGGCGCTTGGCCGCTTCCTCTGGAAGAAGGGCGATATCGGGGTCATCGACACCATCGGCCCGAACGGCATTGCCGCCCGCGTCGTCGACGTTACCAACCGTGTCGTGCGCCTGCAGACCGGCTACCTCTATCACTACGCCTTCGCGATGCTGCTCGGTATCGCAGCCCTCGTTACCTGGATGATGCTCGGGAGTTCCCTCTGATGACCGATTGGCCCATTCTTTCAACGGTCACATTCCTGCCGCTGGTAGGTGTCGTTCTCCTGCTGTTTACACAGGACAACGGTGCCAATGGCCGCCGGAACGTCCTGAACATTTCGCTGGCAACGACCATCGTCACCTTCATCGTGTCGCTGTTCGTCTGGATCTGGTTCGACAATGCCAATCCGGGTTTCCAGATGGTCGAAAAGCATGAGTGGCTGACGGGCGGCATCAGCTACCACATGGGCGTCGACGGCATTTCCATGCTGTTCGTCATCCTGTCGACCTTCCTGATGCCCTTCTGCGTGCTCGCAAGCTGGCTCTCGGTCGAAAAGCGTCTGAAGGACTACATGATCGCATTCCTCGTCCTCGAGACGATGATGGTTGGCGTGTTCGTGTCGCTGGATATCGTGCTGTTCTACGTCTTCTTTGAAGCCGGCCTCATCCCGATGTTCCTGATCATCGGCGTCTGGGGCGGTAAGGATCGCGTCTACGCCAGCTACAAGTTCTTCCTCTACACGCTGCTCGGCTCGGTGCTGATGCTGCTCGCCATCATGGCGATGTACTGGCAGGCCGGTACGACCGACATCCCGACGCTGCTCGCTTACAAGTTCCCGCCGCAGCTGCAGACTTGGCTCTGGCTCGCTTTCTTCGCCTCCTTCGCGGTGAAGATGCCGATGTGGCCTGTTCATACCTGGCTTCCCGACGCGCACGTTCAGGCGCCGACGGCAGGCTCGGTTATCCTGGCAGGCGTGCTCCTGAAGCTCGGCGGCTATGGCCTCATCCGCTTCTCGCTCGGCATGTTCCCGAACGCTTCGGAATATTTCGCGCCGCTCGTTTTTGCCCTTTCGGTCATCGCCATCATCTACACCTCGCTGGTCGCGATGATGCAGGACGACATCAAGAAGCTGATCGCCTATTCGTCGGTCGCCCATATGGGCTACGTGACGATGGGTATCTTCGCGGCCAACCAGCAGGGCGTCCAGGGTGCGATCTTCCAGATGCTGTCGCACGGCATCGTCTCGGGCGCGCTCTTCCTTTGCGTCGGCGTGATCTATGACCGCACCCATACCCGCGAAATCGCGGCTTACGGCGGTCTGGTCAACAACATGCCGAAATATGCCGTCGCCATGATGGTCTTCACCATGGCGAACGTTGGTCTGCCCGGTACCTCCGGCTTCATCGGCGAATTCCTGACCCTTATCGGCGTCTTCCGCGCCAATACCTGGGTTGCGCTCTTTGCGGCGACCGGTGTGATCCTGTCGGCAGCTTATGCGCTCTGGCTCTACCGCCGCGTGATTTTCGGCGCGCTGGAGAAGGAAAACCTGAAGAAGCTTCTGGATCTGTCGCCGCGTGAACAGCTGATCCTCTATCCGCTGATCGCGCTGACGATCCTCTTCGGTGTCTATCCGGCTCCGATCTTCGATGCCACGGCGGCTTCGGTAGATCTGCTGGTGAACAATTATACCGCTGCCCTGCACGCTGCGCAGAATGTTGCGCTGTCGATGAATTGATGACGGGACTTATTCGACATGACTGCTGACACAATTCTTGCAAGCCTGCATCTTTCCATTCCGGAGCTCATCCTCGCGGTCGGTGCGCTTGTGCTGCTCATGATCGGCGTCTTCTCGGGCGAGCGGTCGGGACCCACGGTCACCGGTCTTGCCATCGCGGTCCTCGCGGTGGCAGGTCTCTGGATCATCTTCGTGCCGGGCGAGGGGCTGGCCTATGGCGGCGCCTACCTTGCCGACGGCTTCTCCCGCTTCATGAAGATCGTCGCGCTGGTCGGCTCGATCGTCGCCATGTTCCTCAGTATTGGCCAGGCGCGCGAGCAGCAGCTCGATCGCTTCGAGTTCCCGGTGCTCCTTTTGCTCGCGACCCTCGGCATCCTGCTGATGATCTCGGCGCATGACCTGATCTCGCTCTACCTGTCGCTGGAACTGCAGTCGCTGGCCCTTTACGTCGTTGCCGCCATCAACCGCGACAGCCTGAAGTCGACCGAAGCCGGCCTGAAGTACTTCGTCCTCGGTGCATTGTCCTCCGGTATGCTGCTTTATGGCATGTCGCTGGTTTACGGCTTCACCGGTCACACGAGCTTCGATGCGATCGCGACCGCACTCAGCGCCGAAACCCGATCGCTAGGCCTGGTCTTCGGCCTGGTCTTCGTGCTTGCGGGCCTCGCCTTCAAGATTTCCGCCGTTCCGTTCCATATGTGGACGCCGGATGTTTATGAAGGCGCGCCGACGCCGGTCACCGCCTTCTTCGCGGCTGCTCCGAAGGTTGCCGCCATGGCTATCCTGACCCGCATCGTCGTCACGGCCTTCCACCCGGTGCTTGCCGATTGGCAGCAGATCATCGTGTTCATCTCTATCGCTTCGATGCTGCTCGGCTCGTTCGCGGCGATCGGACAGCGCAACTTCAAGCGACTGATGGCCTATTCCTCGATCGGTCACATGGGCTATGCGCTCGTCGGCCTCGCCGCCGGCACCAAGACCGGTGTCTCCGGCGTCATGCTCTACATGGTCATCTATATGGTCATGACGCTCGGCACTTTCGCCATCATCATGGCGATGCGCCGCAAGGATGGCCGTCAGGTTGAAAACATCGACGATCTCGCCGGCCTTTCCGCGACCAATCCCTTCATGGCTGTCGTGCTGACGGCGCTGATGTTCTCGCTGGCCGGCATTCCGCCGCTCGCGGGCTTCTTCGGAAAGTATTTCGTCTTCGTGGCAGCCATCCAGGCGCATCTCTATGCGCTCGCCATCATCGGCGTTCTGGCTTCGGTCGTCGGCGCTTACTACTATCTGCGCGTCATCAAGGTGATGTGGTTCGATGAAGCCAAGGACGAATTTACGCGCACAGCCGGTTCGCTACGCCTCGTCTTCGGTCTCTCCGGCCTGTTCGTCATTGCCTACGTCTTCTTCGGCGGCGCAATCGGCGGTGCTGCCGATCTGGCCGCTGCGACGCTGTTTTGATGGCGTCTGACATGAATAGCCGGAAGTCGCTCGCCGACTTCCGGCATGATGCCCTTCAGGAAACCTCGTCCACAAACAGCGTCTGCCTCGAACGGGCGCGTGCAGGCGACCCCGGAAACCTTTGGGTGACCGCCGGGCGCCAGACGGGGGGACGCGGCCGCCGCGGTCGCGCCTGGGCGTCGGAAGCCGGCAATCTCTATGCATCTCTCCTTCTGATCGATCCTGCTCCCATGGACCGCCTCGGCTCTCTGCCGCTTGCGGTGGCGCTCGCCGTGCATCAGGCAGTACGCGGCGTGCTGCCGCTCGCCGCCGAGCCGGTCGAGATCAAATGGCCGAACGATATCCTGATCGGCCGCAAGAAGACCTGCGGCATCCTGATCGAGGGCGAGGCGCTGCCGGACGGCCGGTATGCGCTTGTCATCGGCATTGGCATCAACATTGCCGTCATGCCTGATAATCCGATGTATCCGGTCACATGCCTCAGGCAGCAGGGTTCCATGGTGTCACCGGAGGAATTGTTTGCCCATCTTTATGCCGCGATGTCGGAGGCGCTCGGCGTCTGGAACCGTGGCAAGGGTGTTCGCGAGATCACTGCGCGCTGGCGGGAGTTCGCATGCGGCATCGGGGAAAAGATCACGGTAAACTTGCCGGATCGCTCGATTTTGGGCCATTTCTCGGGAATCGATGATAATGGCTTGTTAATGCTCGAAACCGAGGACGGCAGGATCATGCCGATCGCGGCGGGCGACGTTTTCCTTAGATAATGGTTGGGGATCAGATGGCGAAGCAAGACGAATTGGTGTTTCTGCCCCTCGGCGGCGTCGGCGAAATCGGCATGAATCTCGCGCTCTACGGCTACGGCCCGGCGGAGCAGCGCCAATGGATCATGGTCGATTGCGGTGTCACCTTCCCAGGGCCGGATCTGCCTGGCGTCGATCTCGTCTTGCCGGATATCCGTTTCCTCGCCAAGGAACGCAAG
This sequence comes from Hyphomicrobiales bacterium, assembly GCA_900472485.1. Lineage (GTDB taxonomy): Bacteria > Pseudomonadota > Alphaproteobacteria > Rhizobiales > Rhizobiaceae > Rhizobium. The sequence goes on along the minus strand of UCII01000029.1, from coordinate 61,678 downwards.
AACCTCAAGGGCATTATCATCACCCACGCCCATGAGGATCACTACGGCGCGCTCAACGATCTCTGGCCCGGCCTGAACGTTCCGATCTACGCCTCCGCCTTCACCGCCGGCCTTCTCGAAGCCAAGCGCGATTACGAAAAGTCGATGGGTGAGATCCCGGTGACGCTGTTTAAGGCTGGCGACCGCATCAATGTCGGCCCCTTCGAGATCGAAGGCGTGGCCGTCAACCACTCGATCCCCGAGCCGATGTCGCTGATGATCCGCACGCCGCTCGGCAATGTCGTCCATACAGGTGACTGGAAGATCGATCACGAACCGTCGCTTGGGCCGCTGACCGACGAGGCCCGCTTCCGCCAGCTCGGCGAAGAGGGCGTGCTGGCGCTGATGTGCGATTCCACCAACGCGTTGCGCGACGGCGTATCGCCGTCGGAAAAGGACGTCTCGGAAAGCCTGCGCAAGATCATCGAGGATGCCGAGGGCAGGGTGGCGATCACCACTTTCTCGTCGAATGTCGGCCGCATCCGTACCATTGCCGAGGCCGCCGAGGCTGCAGGTCGCGAAATACTGTTGCTCGGCAGCTCGCTGAAGCGGGTGGTCGATGTCGCCCGCGACATCGGCCTCATGGAAGGCATCAAGCCCTTCATCGCTGAAGACGAATATGGCTATATCCCGCGCGACAAGGTCGTGGTGATCCTGACCGGCAGCCAGGGCGAGCCGCGCGCAGCGCTTGCCAAGCTCTCCCGGGACGAGATGCGCAACGTCGCATTGGCGGCTGGCGATATCGTCGTCTTTTCCTCGCGCGCCATTCCCGGCAATGAGAAAGCGATTCAGGACATCAAGAACGGCCTGATCGAACAGGGCGTGCATGTGGTGACGGACGCAGAAGCGCTTGTGCATGTCTCCGGCCACCCCCGGCGCAACGAATTGCAGAAGATGTACGAGTGGACGCGCCCGAAGGTCGTCATCCCCGTGCACGGCGAAGCGACGCATCTGACCGCGCACAAGGAACTGGCCGAGCAAAGCGGCATTGCCACCGTGCCGCGCGTGCGCAATGGCGATGTCGTGCGCCTTGCACCGGGTCCCGTCGAGGTGATCGGTGAGGCGCCGCATGGACGCATCTTCAAGGATGGCATATTGATCGGCGATTTCGACGAAATGGGCATCGGCGAGCGCAAGAAGCTTTCCTATGTCGGCCATGTCGCCGTTAACGTCGTGCTCGATGCCCGTTATGATATCGTCGGCGATCCCGACCTCGTGCCGATCGGCCTGCCGGCCTATGATGATGAAGGCGAGGAGATGGAGGACACGCTCTTCGACGCCATCGTCAGCGCCATCGAGAGCATTCCGCGCGCCCGCCGCAAGGATCTGAATATGCTGCAGGAGGCTGTACGCCGAGCAGTGCGCGCCGCTGCCAATCAGGGCTGGGGCAAGAAGCCGATGGTGACCGTATTCGTCACGCGCACCGGCAGCTGAGATCTGATCGAGGAGGAGAGAGCCATGTTGGGACGCATCAATCACATCGCGATCGCCGTTCCCGATATCGCCGTGGCTTCCCGAGCCTATCGTGAAATGCTTGGCGCAACTGTATCTGCGCCTCAGGCGTTGCCGGAACACGGCGTAACCGTCGTTTTCGTCGAGCTGCCGAACAGCAAGGTCGAGCTGCTCGAGCCCTTGGGCGAAGCTTCGCCCATCGCCTCCTTCCTCGCCAAGAACCCGGATGGCGGCATGCACCATATCTGTTACGAAGTCGCGGATATCCTTGTGGCTCGCGATCAGCTGGCTGCCGGGGGCGCGCGCGTGCTTGGTAATGGCGAGCCGAAGATCGGCGCGCATGGCAAGCCCGTGCTCTTCCTGCATCCGAAGGATTTCTTCGGCACGCTCATCGAGCTTGAGCAGGTGTGACATCAGAGCCGGATGATTTTTGGCGGAACTGGCCTAAAATCTGAATCTGCGTTAAGTGCGCTGATCGGCGCTTTGAAAGGCGACTGCTTTGCCCCTATAAGCAGTTTGGAAGAGGAGGAGACGAGCAGGCTCGTCTCGAAGGGAGCACAATGGCACAGCAGATTGCCGCCGGTTTCGCCGTCTATTTCGTCATCTGGTGGATTACGCTTTTCGCCGTCCTACCCTTTGGCCTGCGCACTCAGGCCGAGGATGAGCATGTCATTCTGGGTACGGTCGAAAGCGCGCCGACGAAATTTCGTGCGTGGAGGGTCGTGCTCGTTACGACGCTGGCATCGGCCCTTATTTATGGCGCCTGGTATATCGCCTCGCGTTATTTCGGGCTGAGTATAGATTCCATTCCGCAGATCGTTCCAAGCTACAAGTGATCTATGAAAACTGTAGATTAAAGGTGCCTGGAATGCGGGCGCCTTGTGATCGCCATCAATTCTTCACACGCTTGTCATGAGCGTGGCGCAAAGAATTTACAGTCTGTGTATATTATTTCAGCAGAAGCATGAGCCGAGTGTTTCGGGCAAATCTCTGGACGATCGAGGCTGAGCTGAGAAAGCAAAAAAAAACAAGGCTATAAGCCTTGTTTTAAAGTATCGCGTGATCCTTATCCGTTACCGGGGCAGCGAACGAGCGCGCCTAAGATCTGATCCTCCCAAGACTTGACCGCGAAACGACAAGAATTTAGCCTTCCTGCCTCTTTTGTGAGCTAAAATTAGCTCAAACATTGAGCTTTGTCATCCTTTTTTTTGCTTTTTTGCTACAGTCGCGCAGAATTTTTCTGTTGACGAATTTCCGTCGTAAATCCTTATAAACGTGCGCTTTTTCGAAACATCGAAAATAGTCTCTATCCCCTGTATTCTCAGGCTTTTATCAAATTCTTCTATTGAAGAATGCGGGTTTCCTTCCTGCGCCGAAGCAGTTATGAACTGCCTCCAGTACATAATTTGCTAACGATTCCGCCGCGAGCGGAACGTCAAACCATCTGGAACAAGCGTCATGCGTCTGTCTCGTTACTTCATACCCATCCTGAAGGAAAATCCCAAGGAGGCTGAAATTGTTTCCCATCGGCTCATGCTGCGCACCGGCATGATCCGGCAGCAGTCGCAGGGCATCTATTCCTGGCTGCCATTGGGCAAGCGCGTGCTGGACAAGGTCAACAAGATCATCCGCGAAGAGCAGAACCGCTCCGGCGCCATCGAGCTGTCGATGCCGACGCTGCAATCGGCTGAGCTTTGGCAGGAAAGCGGCCGCTATGACGCCTATGGCAAGGAGATGCTGCGCATCAGGGACCGGCAGGATCGGCCCATGCTCTATGGCCCGACCAACGAGGAGATGATCACCGATATCTTCCGGTCCTACATCAAATCTTACAAGGACTTGCCGCTGAACCTCTATCACATCCAGCTGAAATTCCGTGACGAGATCCGTCCGCGTTTCGGCACGATGCGCTCGCGCGAATTCATGATGAAAGATGCCTATTCCTTCGATCTGACGCAGGAAGGCGCCGTGCATTCTTATAACAAGATGTTCGCCGCTTACCTGCGCACCTTCAATCGCCTCGGCCTGAGAGCTATCCCGATGCGCGCGGATACCGGCCCGATCGGTGGCAATCTCAGCCACGAATTCATCATTCTCGCCGACACCGGCGAGTCGGAAGTTTTCTGCCACAAGGATTTCGTCAATTTCGACATTCCCGGCGAAGACACCAATTTCGATGATGTCGCCGGCCTGAAGAGGATTTTCGACAAGTGGACCTCGGTCTACGCCGCCACCTCGGAAATGCATGACGAAGCCGCCTTCAACGTGATCCCCGAAGGCGAACGCCTGTCGGCGCGCGGCATCGAGGTCGGCCACATCTTCTATTTCGGCACGAAATATTCCGAGCCGATGGGTGCGAAGGTACAGGGTCCGGACGGCAAGGAACATGCTGTCCACATGGGATCTTACGGTATCGGCCCGACACGCCTTGTTCCCGCCATCATCGAAGCATCGCATGATGAGAACGGAATCATCTGGCCGGCTTCGGTCGCGCCTTTTGACGTCGTTGTGATCAACATGAAGGCTGGCGATCAGGCCTGCGATGAAGCTTGCGAAACGGTCTATGCCGCGCTGTCGAAGGCTGGCAAGGACGTGCTGTATGACGATCGCGACGAGCGCGCCGGAACGAAGTTCGCGACCGCCGATCTGATCGGCGTGCCCATGCAGATCATCGTCGGGCCGCGTTCGATCGCGGGCGGCGAAGTGGAAGTCAAGGACCGCAAGACCGGCGCTCGCGAGACGATGACGGTCGAGGCAGCGATCAATCGGCTGGCAGGCTGATTGACGATACAAAGGATGAAAGGCGAATGGCGGTGAGCGCGGCAGTGGAACAGCAGGAAAATTCGTTCAAGGCCGGCCCATCGTCTCGCCCGTTTTCCGGTTTCGAACGGCTTGTGGCCTGGCGTTATCTGCGCTCCCGGCGCAAGGAAGCCTCGATTTCGGTCATTGCCGGCTTCTCTCTGGTTGGCATCATGCTCGGCGTTGCGGCGCTGATCATTGTCATGGCCGTGATGAATGGGTTCCGTGCCGAACTCTTCAAGCAGATTCTCGGCTTCAACGGTCATGTCGTTGTTCAGCCGATTGATTCGCCATTGAACGACTATGCCGATCTGGCGAAGAAATTTTCAGCAGTTCCCGGCGTCATGATGGCCTTGCCGCTCGTGGAGGGCGAAACGCTCGCCTCCGGCCGCGGCGGCTCCGGCACCGGTGCATTGGTGCGCGGCATCCGCGCGGAAGATCTGACCAAGCTCAAATCGGTCTCGGATCACGTCGTTTCCGGAGATATAGTCGGCTTCGCTTCGGGACAGGGTGTTCTTGTCGGCAGCCGGCTGGCCCGGCAATTGGGTCTGACGGTCGGCGATCAGATCACGCTCACGGCGCCGGATGGCGACGTCACGCCCTTTGGTGTCAACCCGCGCGTCAAAGCCTATACGATCTCCGGTATCTTCGAAGTCGGCATGTCGGAATATGATTCCTCCGTCGTCTTCATGCCGCTCGAAGAAGCGCAGGTTTTCTTCAATGCTGAAGGCATTGTCGAGAAGATCGAGCTCTTCATCACCAATCCGGATGACGTCGATCAGCTGCGCCCGAAGATCGAAGAGGCGGCTGGCCGGCAGATCTTCCTGACGGACTGGCGGCAGGTCAACGCCACGTTCTTCTCGGCCCTGCAGGTCGAGCGCAACACGATGTTCATGATCCTGACGCTGATCGTTCTCGTCGCCGCGCTGAACATCATTTCCGGCCTGATCATGCTGGTGAAAGACAAGGGCAGCGATATAGCTATCTTGCGCACCATGGGGGCGACATCAGGCGCGATCATGCGCATCTTTTTCATGACAGGCGCGGCGATCGGCGTCGTCGGAACGCTCGCCGGTGTCATCCTCGGCGTTCTGGTTTGCCTCAATATCGAATCCATACGCCAGTTCTTCTCCTGGATTTCGGGCACCGTGATTTTCAATCCGGAGGTTTATTTCCTCAGCAAATTGCCGGCCCAGATGAATCTCGGCGAGACCATCTCCGTCATCGTGATGGCGCTCACTCTGTCCTTCCTTGCCACCATCTTTCCGGCCTGGCGAGCCTCGCGGCTCGATCCGGTGCAGGCGCTGCGCTACGAATAAGGATATTTCATTTGATGAAACGCAACGTCGTTCTCCAGCTCTCTGGCGTGGAGCGTCATTATGGGCAGGGAGAGACGAGCCTGTCGATCTTGAAGGGGGCCGATTTCGCCCTGCACAGCGGCGAGATCGTTGCGCTCGTCGCGCCGTCAGGGACGGGTAAATCGACGCTTCTGCATGTGGCGGGGCTGCTGGAGCATCCGGATGGCGGCGAAGTGCTCGTCAACGGTCAGGCCTGCGAAGGCTTATCCGACGATAGACGTACAGCCGTGCGCCGCAGCGAGATCGGCTTCGTCTATCAGTTCCACCACCTGCTTCCGGAATTCTCGGCGCTTGAGAATATCATGATGCCGCAGCTCATTTCCGGGCTCTCGCGTAAAGATGCGAGCGAGCGCGCTGCTCAGCTTCTCGACTACATGCGCATCGGCCATCGCGCCGATCACCGTCCCGCCGAGCTCTCCGGCGGCGAGCAGCAGCGTGTCGCAATCGCCCGCGCCGTTGCCAACGCACCGCTGGTGCTGTTGGCGGATGAGCCCACTGGCAACCTCGATCCGGCGACCGCGCATTACGTCTTCGATGCGCTGGAAGCGCTGGTACGTCAATCGGGCCTTGCGGCGTTGATCGCCACGCACAATCACGAACTCGCCGCCCGCATGGATCGCCGTGTCACCTTGAGCGAGGGCAAGGTGGTCGAAGTCTGATCGCCCCGTCATGGAACGATCAGGCCACCGCGATAATCCAGCTCATAGGCTTTGTGCTCTTTCACCATGATGGCTTCGTGCCCGATAAAGTGGTCGCATGATCCGGTGCTGCGGTCGATATAGCGGCCGTAGACATGTTCGAATTCGAAGCCGCCTAAAAAGCGTTTTTCATCCTGATAGAGGCGCAGAAGTGCAGCCTTGATGACCATGCCGGCGCGCGTTCCGTCGATCAGATCGGGCTCAACGATATGGCCGAAATAGTTCATGGCCCATACCGGCTGGTCGTCATGCCAGACGAGTTCCTGCCCCGCGAAATCTGTGCCGCCGAAATAGCTGTCGAGATAGCGCCAGCGGTCGCTCGTATAACCGATGTCATGCGAGCCGCTTCGGCATGACGGCAGCCTCTCGCCGTCACCGACATAGGTCTCGGCTTTGGCGGCGACAATAAAATCGTTCAGCTCGGCAAGATCCGGCATGGCCCTCTCCATTTTTGGTGAGCGGCCAAGATGCCATTCAATGCGAGATTTGTAAAGAACAAAAAGAGAACACGCGCTAGCGATGGCTGCTTTCGCAGGCCTTCTGACCGATATCATCCTGCCAGTCCTGTATACTGACGGTCTTGGCATCGGCCTTCAGCGTCTTGTCGTCCTTGGTTACCCTGCCGGTCAGAACGTTGTAATCGCAGCTATAGCTGTTACCGGCTTCGAGGTTGTCACGAAAATCGTAGCCATAGCCGGCAACCAAAAATGCGCTGTTGCGGTAGGCGAGCGTCAGCGTTTGATGCCATCGGTCGCGCCCGATAGCATCGTTCTGCGAGGTGATCGCGATTGAACCGTTCGGCAGTGCGGCGATCGATGGTTCCTGGCCGTAGATGCCATCAGGCTCAGCGCGGCCCCATACCTTATCAGGGGCGGCGGCGGCCAACTTGAGCAGCTCATGTTCCTTGTCGCGGAGATAGATATAGATCCCGATCTCATAATCGGCATGGTCATTCGGCGGCATCGTCACCAGTAACGCAAGGTCCGGCTTACCGTCCTTGTTCCAATCGCCGATCGCCGCGTCAATGATGCGGTCGGAAGCAATGGTTTCTTCGGCGCGAGCCGCGATTGCGGTCAAAAGAAGAATGAGAGCGCAGCCAAGTGACTTCATCGTGATCTCCCGGTTTGCCTTTGCATAGCGCCCGGCCGCGCCGGCGTCCATTGCAGGCTAAAAAGTCGCCTGATGAAATTTCTTGATCCATCTATTGACTCTCGAACAAAAATAGAACAAAAAAGAAACATAACGAGTAAGGAGCGCCTAAATGACCGACATTATTCGAGACGTTGCAGCATTCACTTCCATCGTCATGTTCGTTGCCAGCTTTTCCCTCATCATGATGGCAATGTAAATTTTATCCCCCGTTTGCACATGCTGTTCCCATATTTGATGGGAGCAACTTCTGGACTTTACGGTCCGCAATGCCGAAAATGTCGCTGATTCATTCAGGCGTGCGGAAAGGTATGAAATGGCGGATGCAGGTGGCAGCGGCGCGGCAGCGCCGGTCGGCGAAATGCCGGAATTCGTGCACCTCAGGGTTCATTCTGCCTATTCTCTGCTAGAGGGCGCATTGCCGCTCAAGAAGATATTGGCCAAGGCGGCTGGGGACAGTCAGCCGGCCATTGCCATCACCGATACCAACAATCTGTTCGTTGCTCTGGAATTCTCGCAGAAGGCGATGGATGAGGGGCTGCAGCCGATCATCGGCTGTCAGGTATCGATCGATATGGAGGATGGCGGCGAGGGCGAGAAGCGTGGGCCGCAGCAGGCTTTGGCGAAGCTGCCGTCCATCGTGCTGCTTGCCGCCACCGAACAGGGATATGAGCGCCTCGTCGATCTCGTCAGCCGTGCCTATCTCGGCGGCGAAGGTAACCATGCCGTTCACATTACAGCCTCATGGCTGGACGAGATCGGTACGGAAGGATTGATCGCGCTCACCGGTTCGCTGACCGGCCCAGTCGATATGGCGTTGAAGGAAGGCCATGCGCCGCAGGCGCTTTCCCGGCTTTTGAGGCTGAAGCAACTGTTCGATGACAGGCTCTATCTCGAATTGCAGCGTCATGGCACCTATGATCGTCGCCACGAGCAGAAGATGATCGCGATGGCTTACGAGCATGAGATTCCGCTCGTTGCCACCAACGAAGCCTTTTTCCCGGCGCGCGACGATTATGATGCGCACGACGCCTTGATGGCGGTGGCCCACAATGCCATCGTCTCGGACGATACGCGGTTCCGCCTGACGCCGGATCATTATCTCAAGAGCCGTGCCGACATGGCGAAGCTCTTCGCCAACTTGCCGGAAGCGCTTGAGAACACGGTCGAGATCGCCCGTCGGTGCTCCTTCGTGTTGAAGACACGCTCTCCGATCCTCCCGCGCTTTACCGGGGCGACGGACGATCCCGAAGAGGCTGGACGCGCTGAGGCGGCCGAGTTGCGCGCCCAGGCAATCGAGGGTCTCGAGCAGCGTCTCGCCTCGCTCGGCATGGCGCCGGGTTACGAGGAGAAGGAATATCGCGACCGCCTGGAGTTCGAACTCAGCGTCATCGAACGCATGAAGTTTCCCGGCTACTTCCTGATCGTTGCCGACTTCATCAAATGGGCCAAGCGTCATGATATCCCCGTCGGCCCAGGCCGCGGTTCCGGTGCGGGTTCGCTGGTCGCCTATGCTCTGACCATCACGGACGTCGATCCGCTGCGCTTCTCGCTGCTGTTCGAGCGCTTCCTCAACCCGGAACGCGTCTCGATGCCGGACTTCGATATCGACTTCTGCCAGGATCGGCGCGAAGAGGTGATCCGCTATGTGCAGGCCAAATATGGCCGCGAGCAGGTGGCGCAAATCATCACCTTCGGTTCGCTGCAGGCGCGTGCCGCCTTGCGCGACGTTGGCCGCGTGCTGGAAATGCCCTACGGCCAGGTCGACAAGATCTGCAAGCTGGTGCCGAACAATCCCGCCAATCCGACGCCGCTGAGCAAGGCGATCGAGGAGGAGCCGCGCCTGCAGGAGGAGGCGGACAAGGAGCCGGTCGTCGCCCGTCTTCTCGATATCGCCCAGAAGATCGAAGGCCTCTATCGTCACGCCTCGACCCATGCCGCCGGTATCGTCATCGGCGACCGTCCGCTGTCGAAGCTCGTACCGATGTATCGCGATCCGCGCTCCGACATGCCGGTCACCCAGTTCAACATGAAATGGGTGGAGCAGGCTGGGTTGGTGAAGTTCGACTTCCTCGGCCTGAAGACGCTGACGGTGCTGAAGACGGCGGTCGATTTCGTTGCCAAGCGCGGCATCTCGATCGATCTTGCCGGCATACCGCTCGACGACAAACCGAGCTATGACATGCTCTCGCGCGGCGAGACGGTCGGCGTGTTCCAGGTGGAAAGTGCGGGCATGCGCAAGGCGCTGATCGGCATGCGCCCGGACTGCATTGAGGATATCATCGCGCTGGTTGCCCTCTATCGTCCCGGTCCGATGGAGAATATCCCGGTCTATAACGCCCGCAAGCACGGCGAGGAAGAGATCGAGTCGATCCACCCGAAGATCGACTATCTTCTCAAGGAAACCCAGGGCGTCATCGTCTACCAGGAACAGGTGATGCAGGTCGCCCAGGTGCTTTCCGGCTATTCGCTCGGCGAAGCGGATCTTCTGCGCCGCGCCATGGGTAAGAAGATCAAGGCGGAGATGGACCAGCAGCGCGAGCGCTTCGTCGACGGCGCCATCAAGAACGGTGTGTCGAAGGGGCAGGCCGACGTTATCTTCGATCTGCTCGCCAAGTTCGCCAATTACGGCTTCAACAAATCGCATGCCGCAGCCTACGCCATCGTCTCTTACCAGACCGCCTATATGAAGGCGCACTATCCGGTGGAGTTCCTGGCTGCGTCGATGACGCTCGATATGTCCAATACCGAGAAGGTCAACGACTTCCGCCAGGATGCCAAACGGCTGGGCATTGAGGTCATCGCCCCCTCTGTGCAGACCTCGTTCCGCCATTTCGAGACCGGCGACAACCGCATCTATTATGCACTGGCCGCCATCAAGGGCGTCGGTGAATCCGCCGTCGACCATATCGTCGAGGTGCGTGGCGACCAACCCTTCGCCGGCATCGAAGATTTCTGCCTGCGCATCGATCCCAAGCAGATCAACCGCCGCGTTCTGGAAAGCCTGATCTGCGCCGGCGCTTTTGATTGTTTCGAGATCGACCGCGCCCAGCTGATCGCCGGCCTCGACCGCATCATGGGCTATGCCCAGGTGGCACAGGAAAATAAGCGCAGCGGCCAGCATGACATGTTCGGAAGTGCGGCCTCCGGCCCGGAAAAGATCGTGTTCCCGCCCTACACGCCCTGGCTCGCCTCGGAGCGTCTGCTGCGAGAATTCCAGGTGCTCGGCTTCTATCTGACGGCGCATCCGCTCGACACCTACAAGAGCGTTCTCGACAAGATGCGCGTGCAGCCTTTCGCCGATTTTTCCGCCGCGGTGAAGCAGGGTGCCAGCAACGGACGTCTCGCTGGTACTGTCATCTCGAAGCAGGAGCGCAAGACGCGCACCGGCAACAAGATGGGGATTTTCGTCTTCTCTGATGCTTCAGGCCAGTTCGAAGCCGTGCTCTTCTCGGAAACGCTCAACCAGTATCGCGACGTGCTCGAAGTCGGCAAATCCTTCGTGATCACGGCCCAAGCGGACGAGCGCCCGGAAGGCATCAGCCTGCGCCTGCAGACGGCACAGTCGCTGGAAGAGAAGTCGCTGCAGATGCAGAAGGCGCTGCGTGTCTACGTCCGCGATTCCGGCCCGCTGAAAGCCGTAGCCGCGCATCTGAACACGAAAGGCGACGGCCTCGTTTCCTTCATCGTCATCAAGGAAGAGGGCTTGCGCGAGGTCGAGGTGGCGCTGCCGGAGAAATATCGCATCACGCCTGAAATCGCCGCTGCCTTGCGCACGGCACCCGGCGTGATCGACGTGGAGCTTGTTTAACCTTTTTTACTAAGCGCACCGTTGTTGGTGATCGTAATGAAATCGGTCTCGTTGCCGGTTTCCGGTCCGACGCCGGTATCGGAAATCGTCAGCGACGATCCCGCGGTCAGCAGATCCTCGATGCGGTGACGGATATCGTCAGGAATGGTGATGCGATTAAGCGCCTGTCCCGCTGCGTCGAACGATTGCGATTGTTCCTCGCTGGTGATGCCGTAGCGCTTCTTCGTCTGCTTGCTCAGATCTTCTTCCAGCGTCATGCCGAACCAGTCGGCCTTGCCGCTGATCCGATCGATCGCGTTGGCGGTGAAGAAATGCACGCCGAGCGCTTCTTGCGGCTCGGCAATGATGGCCGGTCCTTCGAAGAGCGGCTTGAAGTTCTGCCGGACCATGATCGCGCCGTTCGGCGGTTCGCCCTTGCCGGCCGCGGCATAGACCGCCTTCATCAGCGCGGGGCTGACGAGGCCGCCCGTCGTCTTGATGTCATGCGCCTTCTTGAAGTCCTCGATCGCCTGCACTGTCGCAGGCCCGAGCATGCCGTCGGGTGTTCCGGTGATAAAGCCCATGCCATTCAGGATTCCCTGCAGGTCGCGGACGTTTTCTCGCAGACCACGTCGGGTGATGAGGATGCTGAGCGGTGCGGGATCGGCTGGCAGCGCCATGGTTTCCTGCGCCTTCGGTATCTGGATCGAGGTCACGTCGTTCGTCGCGACCTGCAGCTGTTGTGCCTGCGGCAGGAAGCTCGCGGTCATGGGGCGAAGTTCGATGCCGGAAAATAGTGCCGGCGGCGGGGCTGGCAGCGGCTGGAACAGCATCGAATTTTCGAAGGGCTGCGGCACCAGCGGCTGATTGGCGATGACGACATGCACGCCGCGCTCGGTCATCTGGTAGAGCATCTTGGCAAAGGCCTTCGGCATGCGCACGCAGCCATGGGATGCCGGATAATTCGGCACCGAGTTTGATTCGTGCAGGGCGATCCCCGACCATGTCAGCCTCTGCATGAAGGGCATGGGGGCGGCCGAATAGAGATTGGACTCGTGATAGACCTTCTTTTCCAGAATGGAGAAGATACCGCTCGGCGTCGTGTGGCCGCGCTTGCCGGTGGAAACCTTCGAGGTCGCGATTACCTTGTCACCGTCATAAACCGCAAGCGACTGCCTGTCTTTCGACACCACGATCTGCAAGGTGCGGGCATCCGGCGCGGCAAAGACGGGATGGTAAAGGGCGGTGGCTGACACCAGCGCGAGCCCCAGCAACAAAAATGGCTTCATAGACACAACCAAAACGCAATACTCGTTGTACGTGAGGTTAGACTTCGAAGTTTAAGGAAGACTTGCCGAAAACTAATGCCTTCCCGCGTCCATAAAAGCGTGAGTTCGCCAAAACGCTAGCCCAATGCGGCATCGCCGAAGCGGAGCGTTCAAACTCTGCTTCGGCGATGATTGAAAACTTGAACTGACAAGGAATCAGTGGACGCTGGACGCCACCCAGTTGTGCCAGTCCTGCTCGCTGCCGTGGAAGGCGTTGAGGTCGATCCTGCCTTCGACGCCATGGGATACACCGGAGCCGGAATATTGCCAGAACAGCCATTTACGGCCCGGATAGACCTTGGACGGATGTTGAGCCACGGCGCGCAGCCAGAAGGGATAGTCGAGCAGCTCGCCGCTCAGATTGTCGCGATAGAAATCCGGAGCCGTGTAGACGATCGGGCGTTGGCCGTAATGTTTTTCCAGCTTGTCCATGAACACCTGCATCTTGGCGAGAACCTGCTCACGCGAAGGACGCCGCTTGCAGCTCGACTCGCCGTTCCATTCGACGTCGATGACTGGCGGAAGAGCGCCGGCCTCCTTCGGGACGTTGCGGATGAACCAGTCGGCCTGCTCTCCGGCAGTCCGGCACCAATAGAAGAAATGATAGGCGCCATGCTTCAGGCCGGCCTGCTGGGCGGCCCGCCAGTTCTTCTTGAACATGGGATCGAGATGATCGCCGCCATCGGTCGCCTTGATGTAGACGAAGTTCGCACCCTGGGTGCGCAGCGTATCCCAGTCGATCTCGCCCTGCCAGCGCGAGACGTCGACGCCATGGACGGCGAGCTTCCGAGGCGAGGTGGACGTACCGAAGTTGATAGGCTTGGCATCGCGAAAGCGATGGCTGTAGATCTGCATCGGCTGCTGCCGCAGGGCGCGGGGCACCGGATTCGATGGCGAGAGCATGGCGAGCGGCCGTTGCAGCGGGACTGGTGCGTCATCGTCGCCGCTCTGGTCGGAGGGCATAAGTCCCTCAGGCCGGAGATTCGTCGGCATCGCGACCGCGAGCGCTTGCTGCCGCTCGACACGCGAAACGGTTTCGCCGATTTCGACCGAAGGCACGACCCTACTGGTCTTTGTGATGGAACCGGTCAATTCTTTCGAAGGCGGGGCGGCTTGCGCGGCTTCGCGCTCACCTCGGGCGGCGCAGCCTGAAATCGTCAGGCAGGCGAGAAAAATGGTCGATACAGCCGATAGACGCATAGGAACCCGTACGCAAAACACCAGAGGCGACGAGTTCACGCCGCCGGAAAGTTACAGAATCCAAGTCCTAATGGAAATTTACCAAAAAAGTTTGAATCCGAGCTTTCTCGCGCGAAAGAAACGCGCGCGAGCTGCAATTATTTGGGCCACTGCCAAAAATCTCCATCTGGTGACTTGTGTTAAATAATTGTTATTTATGGTTTTTGTCGCCAAACGTGTAGCCGGTTTCGACAGTCTTGTTGCCGAATTTTTCTCGCAGCTTGTCCATGGCTGCTTCCGCAGCGGCCCGTCGCGTGGCCTGAACGTCGATAAGATCGGGCGGATCTGCGCGCCCGGCATCGCCAAGATCGGTGACGCCAATGCCGATGAGACGGAATTTCGTGCCGTCCGTCTCGGGCTCGAGCAGCCGTAAGCCCGTGCGGAAAATCCGGTCAGCCAGTTGGGTCGGGTCCTCCAGCCGGCGATTGCGCGTGCGAATCTTGAAATCCGAGGTTTTCAGCTTCAGCACGACGGTCTGGCCGGCAATGCCGCTGCGTTTCAGGCGGCGGGAAACCTTCTCGGAGAGATCGCGCAGGATCGGAACGAGATCCTCATGGCGCCAGATGTCTTCGAAGAAGGTGGTTTCGGAGGACACGCTTTTCGCCGCTTCGTTAGGATGCACGGTTCGGTCGTCGATCCCTCGCGAGAGGCGGAAAAGCCGTTGGCCGATCACACCGTAACGGCGCATGAGGTCGCCTTCCTCCATGGCCTGCAATTGACCGATGGTGCGAATGCCGTCGCTTTCCAGCGTCGCGGCAAAGGCCTTGCCTACTCCCCAGATGGTCGTGACCGATCGTGGCTCCAGAAAGGCGAGGGCCTCTTCCTTGCCGATAACGGAGAAGCCTCGCGGCTTCTGCAGGTCGGAGGCCACTTTGGCGAGGAACTTGCAATAGGAAAGCCCGACGGAGATGGTAATGCCGATTTCCTGCTCCACGCGCTTGACGAACTTGGCGAGGATGCGCGCCGGCGGATCGTGATGCAGCCGCTGCGTGCCCTCTAGCTCGAGAAAGGCCTCGTCGATCGAAAGCGGCTGCACTAGCGGTGTCAGGTCCTGCATCATGCCTCGGACCTCGCGGCCGACGCGCACGTATTTCTCCATGTTCGGCCGGATGACGACGGCCTGCGGGCAGGCTTCCAGCGCCTTGAACATCGGCATGGCGGAACGCACCCCGTGGATGCGGGCGATATAGCAGGCGGTGGAGACGACGCCGCGCTTGCCGCCGCCGACGATGACAGGCTTGTCGGCGAGCTCCGGATTGTCACGCTTCTCGATCGACGCATAGAAGGCATCGCAATCGATATGCGCCAGCGTCAGCGCGTAAAGCTCCCGATGGTAGACGAGGCGAGGGCTGCCGCAGCTCCGGCAGCGCGTGCGCGTGGCCGATTGCTCGCTCAAACAATCGCGACAGAAGCCGGAGATATTGTCGGGCGCATGGGTCATGGAACGGGAACAAAAATTGAACATCGCCACTTTATGTTCTAAGCTCGCGAGTCTCAAGCTGGAAAACTGCCGAGGAGGCGGGAGTGCAGAATTTAATCGTGCAGCCGTTGACGCCAGAGCGATGGGACGATTTCGAGGCGCTCTTTGGACCAAGCGGCGCTTGTTATGGTTGTTGGTGCACCTATTTCCGTGTCCCGACATCGCAGCGCAAGACGATGGACGCAGCAGCAAAGAAGCAGTTGATTCGCGAGCGAATCTCGATCGGGCCACCGCCCGGTCTTCTGGGCTACAAGGATGGGCAACCAATCGCCTGGGTGCAGGTTGGTCCGCGTGCAGAGTTGCCGCAATGGAACTCGCCGAAAACGGTGTCTCGTCCGCTCGATCCAGCCGATGCGGAAGATAGTTCCGTCTGGGCGGTGAGCTGCTTCTTCATAAATTCGAAGGATCGCGGCAAGGGGCATAGCCATCGCATGCTGTCGGAAGCCGTGAATTTCGCCCGCGCCTCCGGCGCACGGCTGTTGGAGGGCTGTCCGATCGAGCGTACGAAGCAGTCGAAATCCGTAGGCCTCTATGTCGGTTCGCAGCGCATCTTCGAGGCCGCCGGATTTTCCGAAGTTGCGAAGCGGAAAGATGGCAGGCCTCTGATGCGCCTGGTCCTTTGAAAGGTGATGGTTCCTGTGAGGTCAGCGCGCGATGTGAGCCTGGATCAGCGGCGCTGCCTGGCCCCATTCATTGGCTTCCGGAATACCCGCGGCGGCGGCCGGCGCCATGCGGTGGACAATGGAATCCGGTTTCAAATTGATGAGGAGGCACTCCGGAACATGCTCGCTGACCGAATGCAGGTTGTGGGCCATGTCGTCGACGAAGGCGACGGGCGTTTCGCGCTGTCGATGAAGCGAACGCACGATCGGCCCCTTCGGCTGCAGCGACGCGAGCAACGGATAGGCAAGCTCGAGTTTGTCGAGGAGCCGCCGTCTCTGCTCCCAGAATTGCGGTGGCATGGCCGTGAGGAAAACGATGTCGGCGTCTTTCGAGAATTCGCCGAGCGTATCGACAACGCGATCAAGCGGTGTCTGCCATTGTTCCTGCGCCTCGAAGAAAGCCTCGATCAGCCGGTGAACGTCCTTTTCTTCCAGCGCGGAACCATTGGCCTTGGAGACGATGTTGCCCGTCAGCCGGAAGGAACGCGGCAGGAATTCATGGCCTTCGGCGTCGATGAAGGTCAGGAAGGGCGCAAAGAAATGCAAGACGACATCGTCGACATCGCAAACGATCAACGGCCGCTCCTGCAGCCGGATATGCGATACGTCGAATTCGATCGGGGCATCCATGATCAGTATTCTCCAGAGGCAAGGCTGGGCGGCGAAAAATGCGCCGATGCGGTAGCGACGGCCTCCGGCGGAATGCCGCTGGCCTCGCAGAAGGCCAGCAATGTCGGTTCGTGGTTCATGAGGAAGTCGAGCATGCCGGCAAGAAAGGCGGGCTCGTTGATGGCGTTACGCACCTGTGCCGGCTCTACGCCGGTCAACGACAGGAAGCGGCCGAACATATCCGGTTCATTGGCAAGCCAGCCGAGTACGGCAATGGCAGTCTCTTGCGGGTCGGCCGCGCTCTTCTTCGGGTTCTTGAAGTTACTTTGCATTTTGAAGGGTGAGTTACCTATTTTTCAACCAAATGCCGGTAGTTTGCGATTCAACTATTTCTGGAATCGGTTCCTCGCGACCCTATATTTCGAGAGAATGGATGCAATACCGGATGCAGGGACAGCTTTCCATGCCTAAGCAGGTAATGATTGTAGAAGACAATGAGCTGAATATGAAGCTCTTTCGCGATCTGATCGAGGCGTCCGGCTATACGACGATCCAGACCCGCAACGGCATGGAAGCGCTCGATCTCGCTCGCAAGCATCGCCCGGACCTGATTCTCATGGATATCCAGCTGCCGGAGGTTTCCGGCCTGGAAGTCACCAAGTGGCTGAAGGAAGACGACGACCTGCACGTGATCCCTGTGATCGCGGTCACGGCCTTCGCCATGAAGGGCGATGAGGAGCGCATTCGCCAGGGCGGGTGCGAGGCCTATGTCTCGAAACCGATTTCGGTGCCGAAATTCATTGAGACCATAAAGACCTATCTGGGCGACGCCTGATGATGGGGAAGAGCTGATGACCGCACGCATTCTGGTAGTCGACGATATTCCGGCCAATGTGAAGCTTCTGGAAGCGCGGCTGCTTGCCGAATATTTCGAAGTGCTGACAGCCGAAGACGGCGTAAAGGCGCTCGCCATTTGCGCGAGTACGCAGGTCGATCTCATTCTTCTTGATATTATGATGCCCGGCATGGATGGTTTTGAGGTGTGCGAACGCCTGAAATCCGATCCCCGCACCGCCCATATCCCCGTCGTCATGGTCACGGCACTCGATCAGCCCGCCGACCGTGTGCGCGGCCTCAAGGCCGGTGCTGACGATTTCCTGACCAAGCCCGTCAATGACCTCCAGCTCATCTCGCGCGTCAAGAGCCTGCTCCGCTTGAAGACATTGAGCGACGAGCTGCATATGCGCAACGAGACCGCGCGCAATTTCGGTATCGACGATCTGATGCGAACTGGCGATGGCCGCACCGAGGAAACTGGCCAAGTGCTGCTGGTCGATGGCCGCGCCAATTCGCAGGAGCGCATCATCCGCACGCTCAAGCCGATTGCCCAGGTCGTCGCGATGTCCGATCCGCAGGCGGCTTTATTCGAAGCCGCCGAACGGCCGTTCGAGCTCGTCATCGTCAATTCGAATTTCGACGACTACGACCCGCTGCGGCTCTGCTCGCAGCTTCGTTCGCTGGAGCGCACGCGTTTTCTGCCCGTGCTGCTGGTGACGGAGCAGGGCGCAGACGACATGATCGTCCGCGCGCTGGATCTCGGCGTCAACGATTATATCGTCCGGCCGATCGATCCGAACGAACTTGTCGCACGCTGCCTCACGCAGATACGCCGCAAACGCTATAATGATCGCCTGCGCGCCAGCGTACAGCAGACGATCGAGCTTGCCGTCACCGACGCGCTCACCGGGCTGCATAACAGGCGCTATCTCGACAATCACCTCAAGGTGCTTTTCGACCGCTCCTTGGCACGGGGCCGGCCGCTCTCGATATTGATTACCGATATCGATCGCTTCAAGACCGTCAACGACACCCATGGCCACGATGCCGGCGATGAAGTTCTCAAGGAATTTGCGGCGAGAATCCGTTCCACGGTGCGCGGCGCAGATCTCGCATGCCGTTATGGAGGCGAGGAGTTCGTTGTGGTCATGCCGGATACGCCGGCCGACACGGCCGCCGCAGTCGCGGAACGCCTACGCGCTGTGGTAGAAAATATGCCGGTGAAATTACGCGAAAACGGTGTTGCGCTTAACATCACTGCATCCTTCGGAATTTCGTGCCGTTTGGAGACAATCGAGACGCCGGAGCAGTTGATGAAGCAGGCGGACCTTGCGCTTTACGAGGCCAAAAGAGCAGGACGCAACAGGGTTGTAGCTTCGGCGGCCTAAGCTGAATGGCGGAAAAATGCGGCTACCCATGAATATTGAGGGTATTTTTCAAGTTTTGAACAACAATTCAAATTTTTTGTTTCGTAGCCTGCGAGCATGACCACATAGCCCCGTTTTAAAGAAACGCTGCATACTTATACTTTTGAATTTGATAGATGCGTTCGCTTTTAGGGTACCTTCGAAATATTTCTGTTGTGTCGGTATATAGTTTTGTTTTTTTGGCGGCTTGTTGATGCGATGTCCGTTGGAAGGTGACGAATTAACTGAATGTAATTTGTATATGCAAATGCTCTTGAATATCTGTATTCGATCTTTTCTACCAAAGGAGGCGTTATCACTTTATTCTTGATGGTTTCTTGAGTTTATTTCACTAAGACTATTGGATATTCCTTTCCACCAAAGTCATGAATTTTAACCATCCGAGCAGACAAGCATTTTTTATCATTAAGAATTTGTTGATTTTCTTTCGATTTCGCGCGAATTTAGTCTCGTACATGGACAACCCGCAAGGGCTCCAAGATACCCCATGATGCTCAGGTCCGCCGCATCTCCTGGGTCGTGGGGTCGGTCGGCTGGCAGGCAGAAGATAACGGTTCCTCGTGCCGTTTTGCAGGCTAGCCGGCCCCCAATTTTAAAACGCCGCCCTTCGTTCATCGGAGGCGGCGTTTTTCTTTTCCGTCGGTATGGCAAGCCATTACTCAACTTGGGAATTTTCCGACTGATGTCGCAAAATCGGACGCCGAGCGAGGCGATACCGACAAAACAAAAAAAGGCGCCAACCCTAGGGTTTAGCACCTTTTTGTAACCTGAAGTTTAGGAAACTTACTTGATCTTCGTTTCCTTGAACTCGACGTGCTTCTTAGCAATCGGGTCGTACTTCGTCTTCGTCATCTTGTCCGTCATCGTACGGCTGTTCTTCGTCGTGACGTAGAAGAAACCGGTGTCGGCCGTCGACAGCAGCTTGATCTTGATGGTGGTAGCCTTGGCCATGGTCGTCCTGCCTTTAATAAAAATGAACGCCGTGGACGGCCAGTGCGGAGGTCCACGGCGAATTCTGGCGCGAAAATACAAATCGCGCCCGAAAAGTCAACCTCTGTTGCCCATGAAAAGCAGGCGTATCCCCGAAAGCAGGACATAAAGACCGAAGAAAAACGCCACAGCCCAGGCAAAGCCGCTGGGATTGGCGAGATCCATAGCCGTACCGATCGTCGGCGGGCCGAGAACCATGCCGACGGCGTAACAGAAAACGAAGGCCGCATTGGCGGCGACGAGATCGACGCCGGTCAATCGCGTGCCGAGGTGACTGAGGCCAACCGTATACATGCCGGAAACGCAGCCACCCCAGAAGAGCAGGATGATGGCAAGAATGATCCAGTTCGATGACAGGGAGGGCAATAGAAGCGCGCCAACAAGCCCGATGGTCGCCATGATCGACAAAAGCGGACGCTTGTCGCGCATCCGGTCGGCAAGCAGGCCTAGCGGGATCTGGAACACGAAATTGCCGACGCCCATGACGGTCAGCAGCAATGCGGCCTGTGATTCGTTGAAGCCGAGACGTGTCGCATAGCTGGTGAAGAGCGAGCCGCCGCCGACGGTGACTGCGCCGAACACGAACACCGCGGCCGTCGCCGTTGGCACCAGGAAGATGTAGCGCACGAAATGCAATTCCGGCTTTTCGTCGACGATTGGGCTCTCATTGCGGGCAATGAAGATCGGAATGGCGGCCGCCAGGATGATGCAGGCGCCGACGATGAAGGGCAGCAAGCCCTCGCTGCCGACCACGGAGAAGAGCAGGGGGCCGGCCGCAAAGCCGAGCGAGAACACCGTGGAATAAAGGCCGAGCACGAAGCCGCGCTTGGAAGGCGGCGAGGCCGCGTTGATCCAGAATTCCGACAGGATGAAGAGCGTTGTCGTCGCCCCATGGAAGACGATACGCAGCGGGAACCATAAAAGCAGGTTCTCGGCATAATAGAAGCCGAGTGAGCTTAACGCCGAGAGAAAGACCGCACAGATCATCGTTTGTACGACGCCGAAGCGGTGCGCGAGCTTGGTCGTGATGACCGCGGCCAGCATCGAGGCTACTCCCATCATCGCCGTGTTGAGGCCGATCAGGCTCGAGGGAATGCCACGCTTTTCAAGAATGATGCTGAGAAGCGGCAGGCCCAGCCCGATGGCGATGCCCACGGCCGACACGGAGGCAATGGCCGCGACGAGCGACGGCCAGTGAATTTCTTCGACATGGCCGGCCTTGTCGTTCGTCGGTTCAAGCATAAACTAAATCCTGGAGCATGAGGCAGGCGAATCGATCCGGATGCGCAACATAGAAAGGCACGGCTCGGCCAAATTCAGTTGACGGGTCGGCTTTCATGAGATCGGTCAAACCCTCCGGAACAGTCCCCTTGACGCGCGGCATGTTCAGACAAGAAATGCTGCCGATGTCAAGCCGTTGCTGATGAACGAGCTCGCGCGAATGGCGAATATCGGTCGAATCGACGACGATTCCCGATAGAAGGGTGAGATGTCGCAAGACAACTTCGGCCATGGGCGCTGGCCGGCTTCGGGGGCGGGCACCTGTCGTCACGAACGATCGTTCCCTTGATCCCATTCCTCCGGGCTGTCGTCATGGCCGCCGAAGCCATGCATGCGCAGCGCCCATTGCAGGCCGATGACGCCGCCCTTGATCGGCTGGATGATGGCAAGCGCCGCGATAATGGTGATGGGTGCCCAGATGGCGAGATGCGCCCAGAGCGGCAGCTTGAAAGTCATGTCCGTCAGCATGTAGCCACCGACGATGAGGTGGCCGAGAACGAGGATTACCAGATAGGGCGGCAGGTCGTCGGCACGTTGATGAGAGATATCTTCGTCGCAGACCGCACAACGGTCGACGGGCTTCAGGAAAGCGCGAAAGAGCTTGCCGGTGCCGCAGCGCGGGCAGCGGTTCAGCATGCCGCGGGAAATCGACCGTCCGAGCGGACGTTCGCTCTCGTCTGAACCGCCGAAACGGATGGGAGAGTCGGATGGGCTGCCCGTCATGAATACGCTTCCTCCGTGCCGGCAGCCGTGTTTTACCTGCGGCCGCGCGGCGGTCTCGTGCCCGGCGCCTTGCGCGCCTGGCTCTTGTTGCGGCGGGTCGCCTTGTGGAAGGAGCGCACCGCCGTCGGCATAGGCTTGCCATCGCTCAGCATTTCGAAGCGCAGGGCTCCGGCAAGCGGTACGGCTTCCGCCAGTCTCACCGTCACATCGTCGCCGAGGCGATAGCCGAGCCCCGTTCTTTCACCCGTCAGCGCCTGATGCGCCTCGTCATAAATGAAATAATCGGTGCCGAGCGTAGATATAGGGATGAAACCGTCGGCGCCATAGTCCGGCAGGGTGACAAAGAGTCCCGACTTGGTGACACCGCCAACGCGCGCCTCGAATTCCGCACCGACGCGGCCGGCAAGATGATGGGCGATGAGCCGGTCCACCGTCTCGCGCTCTGCGGCCATGGCGCGACGCTCGAAGGTCGAGATCTCAGCTGCAATATCGTCGAGCGATGCTTCTTCGTCCGGCGTGATCCCACCTTCGCCGAGGCCGAGCGAGGCGACGAGCGCGCGATGCACGATCAAGTCGGCATAGCGACGGATGGGCGAGGTGAAGTGGGCGTATTTCATCAGATTCAGGCCGAAATGCCCGATATTGTCAGGGCTGTAGATCGCCTGGCTCTGCGAGCGCAGCACCATCTCGTTGACCATGGTCTGATGCGCTGTGCCTTCAGCTTTCGCGAGGATGCCGTTGAAGCTGTTGGCGCGTACATTGCCGCCCTTGGCAAGCGATATGCCGAGGGTCGCCAGGAATTCGCGCAGGATTTCCTGCTTGGCGAGCGTCGGGCCGTCGTGGATACGATAGATCAGCACCTGCTTGCGCTTTTCAAGCGTCTCGGCAGCGGCAACGTTCGCCTGGATCATCATTTCTTCGATAAGCTTGTGCGCGTCGAGGCGCGGCGGCACGAAGACACGATCGACGGTGCCATCCGGCTTCAGCAGGATCTTGCGCTCGGGCATGTCGAGCTCGAGCGGTTGGCGCCGGTCGCGCCCCTTTTTCAAAATCTCATAGGCGTGCCAGAGCGGCTTGAGGATCGGCTCCAGCATCGGACCGGTCTTGTCATCGGGCTTGCCGTCGATCGCCGCCTGCGCCTGCTGGTAGGAAAGCTTGGCCGCGCTCTTCATCATGATGCGATGGAAGGTATGCCCGGCCTTGCGGCCTTCCTTGGAGAAGATCATCCGCACCGCGAGGGCAGGGCGGCCGACCCCTTCCTTGAGTGAGCAGAGATCGTTGGAGATGTGCTCGGGCAGCATCGGCACGACGCGATCGGGGAAATAGACCGAATTGCCGCGCTTCAGCGCCTCGCGGTCGAGCGGCGAGTTCGGGCGCACATACCAGGAAACGTCGGCGATCGCGACGGTGACGATCACGCCATCCGGATTGTCGGGCGAAGGGTCCATTTCGGCGTAGACGGCGTCGTCATGGTCCTTGGCGTCGGCCGGGTCGATGGTGATCAGCGGCAGGCTGCGCCAATCCTCGCGATGGGACATGGTCGCCGGCTTGGCGGCATCGGCCTCCGCAATCACGGGAGCCGGAAAGACATGCGGTATTCCATGCGCATGAATGGCGATCATCGAGATCGCTTTTTCCGAGGCGACGGATCCGACAACAGACAGAACTTTGGCGCGAGCAAGACCGAAGCGGCCGAGACGCGCCACTTCGACTTCGACCAGATCGCCGTCCTTGGCGCCGCCGGTATAATCGGGGTCGATGACCATTTCTTCGCCGCGCCGTTCGATCGGCATCAGCCGACCGCCGCCGCCCGGCGTTTCGCGGAAGACGCCCATGGAAGCGCCCTGCCGCTTGTCGATGACCTTGATGATGCGAGCCGTATAGGCCGGGCCGCCGCGATCCACGGCCGAGAAGATCTTCGCAAGAATGCGGTCGCCCATGCCTGCCACAGGCGCCTTGCCCTTGCCGTTGCGGCCGGCGGGCGAGGAGGATTGCTTGATCATGACGGCCGGAGCGACACCATTTTCATCAGCCCATTCGGCGGGGCGGCCGATCAGCATGCCATCCTTGTCACGGGTGGTGATATCGAGCACGGCGATCGGCGGCAGCGCGCCGGGGCGGATGAGCGACTTGCGGCTCTTCTGCACCATGCCTTCTTCTTCGAGCTCGCGCAGCAGTTCCTTCAGCGCGACGCGGCTCTCGCCCTTCAGGCCGAAGGCCTTGGCGAGCTCGCGCTTGGAAGCCTGCTGCGGATGATCGGCGATGAAGCGCAGGATGACCTCGCGCGGCGGCAGCTCGCCGTGGATGATCGCCATCATCGGTTCGGCGTTCTCACCCCGCTTGGTCGCACGACCAGACTTGCCGGGGTGTCGCTCCGACGATGAAATCCTGCCGCGGGGTTCTCTGCTCACTCTGCACTCTTCTTTTTCGCTGCCGTCTTCGCCGCAGGCTTCTTTGCAGCAGCCTTCGGCTTGGCGGTCGTTTTCGTCGCTTTGGCGCCGGCAGCCGCGGTCTTTGCCTTGGCGGGTACCTTCTTGGTGGTGCCGCCGCTCTTGCCGGCCTTGGCGGCGATCAAAGCGAGAGCTTCCTCGACGGTGATTGCTTGCGGGTCCGTACCTTTCGGCAGGGTTGCGTTGACCTTGCCCCAATTGACATAGGGGCCATACTTGCCGTCACGAACGGTGATCGTGCCGCCGCCATCCGGATGCGCGCCGAGATCCTTCAACGCCGCGGGCGTACCGCCGCGTGCTCCGCCGCCTGCCTTGCTCTGCTTTTCGGCAAGAACGGTGACGGCGCGGTTCAGACCGACGGTGAAGACATCCTCGACGCTTTCGAGGTTGGCGTAGCTGCCGTCGTGCAACAGGAACGGTCCATAGCGGCCGATGCCGGAAGAAATCATCTTGCCGGTTTCGGGATGCTTGCCGATGTCGCGTGGCAGCGAAATCAGCGCCATCGCCTTTTCATAATCGATATCCTCGGGCTTCCAGCCGCGCGGCAGTGAAGCGCGCTTGGCATCCTTGCCGTCGCCGCGCTGGATATAGGGACCGAAGCGGCCCGAACGCAGCGTCAGCTCTTCACCGGTCACCGGATCGGTGCCGAGCGCCTTCGGTTCGTTCAATCCGTTGGATTCAGCCTCCGCGCCGCCTTCCGACGAAAGCTGGCGGGTATAATTGCATTCCGGATAGTTCGAGCAGCCGACGAAGGCGCCGTATTTGCCGAGTTTCAGCGAGAGGTTACCCGTGCCGCATACTTGGCAGATGCGCGGATCGCTGCCGTCTTCGCGTTTCGGGAAGACAAGCGGTGCCAGCGCATCGTTCAGTGCATCCAGAACATTGGTGACGCGCAGTTCCTTCGTGTCTTCGATCTGGGCGAAGAAATCGCGCCAGAAATCGCGAAGCACGTCCTTCCAGTTCAACTCACCGGCGGAGATGCGGTCAAGCTTCTCTTCCAGATCGGCCGTGAAGTCGTATTCGACATATTTGGTGAAAAAGCTTTCGAGGAAGGCTGTGACCAGCCGTCCCTTAGCCTGCGGCACGAGCTTGCGCTTGTCGATGGTCACGTAGTCGCGGTCGCGCAGCGTCGCCAGCGTCGCGGCATAGGTGGAAGGACGGCCAATGCCGAGCTCTTCCATCTTCTTGATCAGCGACGCCTCGGAATAGCGCGGCGGCGGCTCGGTGAAATGCTGGGTCGAATTGATCTTCTGCTTGGCGAGATTTTCCCGCGCGTTGATGTCAGGCAGGCGGCCGCCTTCCTCGCTGTCGTCGCTCTGCTCGCCATCTTCCTTCTGGTCGGTATAGGCGGCGATGAAGCCGTCAAAACGGATGACGGAGCCGACGGCGCGAAGGCCGGCCTTCTTGCCGGCATTATCGGCGAGGATTTCGACCGTCGTGCGCTCGATTTCGGCCGATGCCATCTGGCTGGCTATGCCGCGCTTCCAGATCAGGTCGTAAAGCCTGAGCTGGTCGTCATCGAGGAACTTGCGGATGCGGTCCGGCACGCGGTCGAAGTCGGTCGGGCGGATCGCCTCGTGCGCTTCCTGGGCATTCTTTGCCTTGGTGGAATAGAAGCGTGCCTTTTCCGGCAGATAGCGGTCGCCGAACTGGTTGGCGATGGCGTGGCGTGCCGCATCGATCGCTTCCGGCGCCATCTGCACGCCGTCCGTACGCATATAGGTGATGAGGCCGACAGTTTCGCCGCCGATATCGACACCCTCATAGAGCTTCTGCGCCACCTGCATGGTTCGCGAGGCCGAGAAGCCAAGCTTCGACGACGCGGCCTGCTGCAGTGTCGAGGTCGTAAAGGGCGGGCTCGGATTGCGCTTGACCGGCTTTGCCTCGACCGTGTCGACGACATAGGAGGCGCCTTCGAGCAGGGCCTTCAGCTTGCCGGCCTCTTCGCCGTTGCCGATCGCGCGCGGCTGTAGGCGCTTGCCGTCGGCGGAGACCAGGCGCGCTTCGAATTCGTCGCCGCGCGGCGTCTTCAGGATCGCCGAGAGGTTCCAGTATTCTTCCGAGATGAAGCGCTCGATCTCTGACTCGCGGTCGCAGACGAGGCGAAGCGCCACGGACTGCACGCGGCCGGCTGAACGAGCGCCGGGCAGCTTGCGCCACAGAACCGGTGACAGGTTGAAACCGACGAGATAATCGAGAGCGCGGCGGGCGAGATAGGCGTCCACCAACGGCACGTCGATGTCGCGTGGCTCGGCCATTGCGTCGAGCACGGCCTTCTTGGTGATGGCGTTGAAGACGACGCGCTTCACCGGCTTGCCGTTGATGACGCGCTTCTTGTTCAGCACATCGAGCACATGCCATGAAATGGCTTCACCCTCGCGATCCGGGTCGGTCGCGAGAATCAGGCCGTCGGAGGTTTTCAGCGCATCGGCGATGTCCTTGATGCGCTTTTGCGAGGCACCATCGACTTCCCACAGCATTTCGAAATCCTGATCCGGCAGCACCGAACCGTCTTTGGCGGGCAGGTCACGCACATGGCCGAAGGATGCAAGAACCTTATATCCGGGTCCCAGATATTTATTGATTGTCTTGGCCTTGGCAGGCGATTCCACCACTACAACGTTCATCATCAAGTCTCTGAATACGAGGTCGCGCCGGTATAAGACGCGGGAGATACCGGGTTTTTCCGTCTTCCCGGCCTTCCGACATGGACAGGGAAATCGTCGCGGTCAAGAGGCTACTGCATAATTCCTTAAATCGGAATCGATTGAAGCATAAAATTATGCAGCACCTTTAACGTGCTACAGCGACCTTTGCGCATCTTATGTGACGCGCGGCGCTGTAATGCGATTTTTGCGCTTGGCGCGACGATGCGATGCTTAGAATCGGTACGCGTGTCACAGTTTTCAATCCAGCATCGAGATCGACACCAGTCCGCCGGGATGCCGATGCAGCCGGCCGGCCATGTCGAGTTCGAGAAGAACGGAGTGAACGGCCGATATCGGCAGGCCGGTATGGCGGACGATATCGTCGATCTCGACCGGTGTCGGTCCGAGCGCTTCGACGATGTGGTCGCGCTCGGCATCATCGGGCGGCATGGAGAGCGGCTTGCTTCTTTCGATAGGTGCTGTTGCGGGGCGCGGGCGAAAAAGGTCCGGCTCGGCGAGCGGCCGCAGCGCTTCGACGACGTCATCCGGCGTTGTTACGATCATCGCGCCATCTTTCAGCAGGCCATTCGTCCCTTCGCAGCGCGGATCGAGCGGCGAGCCGGGAACGGCAAAGACAAGCCTGCCGAATTCTCCGGCAAGGCGCGCCGTGATCAGCGAGCCGGAGCGGGTTGCCGCCTCGACGACCACGACACCGAGCGATATGCCCGCAATAAGTCGATTACGGCGTGGAAAATCGCGCGCCCGAGGTTCCCAGCCGAACGGCATCTCGCTGACGGCAAGCCCGTTGCCATCCCAGATGTCATTGAGCAGGCCGATATTCTCAGGTGGGTAGGGCTGGTCGAGCCCGCCCGCCATGGCGGCGATCGTGCCGGACGCAAGGCTGGCGCGATGAGCGGCCGTGTCGATGCCGCGCGCCAGGCCCGAGACTACGGCATAACCGGCCTCGCCGCAGATGCGTGCAATCATGGCGGTGAATTTGGCGCCGCTGATCGAGGCATTTCGCGAGCCGACCATGCCGATGGCCGGTCTCGTCGCTACGGACATGTTGCCTTTGACGGCAAGCAGCGGCGGCGCGCCATCGATCTCGCGAAGGACAGGGGGATAATCCGGTTCGCCGATGCCGACGAAACGCGCCCCGAAGCGGTGTGCCGATTCCAGCTCCCGCAGTGCGTCTCGCTCATCGGCAATGCGGATCGCGCGCGTCGAGCCGCCGCGCTGCGAAAGCTCCGGCAGCGCGGCCAGAGCGGCTTCGGCCGAACCATAGTGATTGATGAGATCGCGGAAAGTGGAGGGACCGACATTGTCGGAGCGGATGAGCCTAAGCCAGGCGATCCTTTGTTTTTCGGTCAGCGCAACTCCGGTCCGTCTTGCGCTGCCTGTGTCCATTATCCCTTTGCTCCGATCTTGCCTTCCGTTCCCGCGGTCAGCCGGGCAATATTGGCCCTATGCTTGTACCAGGAGATAACGGTCATCAGCGCCATGACGGCGGCGATCTTATCGGCGCCCAATATCCACAATACAACCGGGATGACAAGAGTTGCAACCAGCGCGGAAAGCGAGGAGTAGCGGGTGGTAAAGGCGATCGCCAACCAGACGATGGCAAAGATCAGGGCCATCAACGGTGCAAGCCCGAGCAGGATGCCGAGATAGGTGGCGACACCCTTGCCGCCCTTGAAGCCGATCCAAACCGGGAAGATGTGACCGATGAAGGCGGCAAAGCCGGCAAGAACGCCGGCATCCTCGCCAAAGAAATGCGCGGTGATCAGCACGGCGGCCGTACCCTTGAAGGCATCGAGTAGCAGGGTTGCGGCCGCAAGCCCCTTATTGCCGGTGCGCAGCACGTTGGTCGCGCCGATATTGCCCGAACCGATGTTGCGCACGTCGCCGAGCCCGGCCATGCGGGTCAGCAGGAGGCCGAATGGGATGGAGCCGAGCAGATAGCCGATGACCAGAGCTGCCAGCGCGGTCTGCAGGGTAAGCTGCCAAGTCCAGAAATCAGCCATCGCGTCTCATTCTCCGTAAACCCTGGCGCTTGCCTTAGAGACTGTGAACCAGCTTGCCGGCGACATAGGTTGCAACCGCCCGGCCGCTCATTCTCGCATCTTCGAAGGGCGTATTCTTCGAGCGCGACAAAAGCATGTCTTTTGCGACAAGCCAAGGCTCGTCGAGATCGACGAGAGCGATATCCGCTTTGGCGCCGGGCTTCAGTGTGCCGGCGGGCAGCCCGAAGATCTGCGCCGGCCGCGTCGAGAGCGCATCGACGAGCCGCATCAGGCTGACTTGGCCACTATGATAGAGCCGGAGCGCTGCCGGAAGCAGCGTTTCCAGCCCGACCGCACCGTCCTCTGCCTCGCCGAACGGCAGGCGTTTCGTATCGACATCTTGCGGATCATGCGAGGAGACGATGATGTCGATCGTGCCGTCGGCCAGCGCCTCGATCATGCCTGTGCGGTCATCCTCGGAGCGCAGTGGCGGATAGAGCTTGAAGAAGGTCCGGTACTCGCCGATGTCGTTCTCGTTGAGCGCGAGATTGTTGATGGAGATGCCGCAGGTGACCTTGGCGCCACGCGAGCGGGCGAGGCGGATTGCCTCCGCCGATTCCGGCACGGAGATCATGGCGGCGTGATAATGGCTGCGGGTCAGCGTCGCGATGCGGAGGTCGCGCTCCAGCGGGATCAGTTCGGCCTCTTTCGGAATGCCCGAAAGGCCAAGCCAGCTTGCGAGCAGGCCTTCATGCATGACGCCGTTTGCGCCGAGATATTTATCGCGTGTCTCGCAGGAAATGACGACGCCGAATTCGCGCGCATAGGTCATGATGCGACGCAGAACCTGACTGTCGTGGACGCTGGAATGCGCGTCGGTGAACACGACGGCTCCAGCTTCGCGCAGCAAGCCGATTTCCGTCATCTCTTCGCCGACCAGCCCCTTGGTAAGAGCCGCTGCCGGATAAACATTGACGACGGCCGTATCGCGTGCCGTTTTGCGGACGAATTCGACGAGGGCAATATCATCGATGACCGGGTCCGTGTCCGGCATCATGATGAAGGAAGTGACGCCGCCGGCCGCAGCCGCGCGGCTCGCAGAGGCGATGGTTTCGCGATGTTCACCACCAGGCTCGCCGACATGCACGCGCGCATCGACCAGGCCGGGGATGGCGACAAGCCCATGGCAATCGCGAACGGTCGCGCCCTTCGGCACGGCGTGGCTCTTCGCATCCTTGCCGGAGGCTACGATCACACCGTCTTCGACGACGATCGTGCCGATCTCATCGAAATTGCGCGAGGGATCGATGATGCGGACATTCTGAAGGACGATCGAGTTGGTCATGCGCCCACTCCCTCGCTGCGAGGCCCCTGGTTCTGCGAAACGAGCAGGGTCTCCATCACGGCCATGCGGACGGCGACGCCCATCTCGACCTGTTCGGCGATGACGCTTTGCGGACCGTCGGCCACCTCTGAGGCTATTTCCACCCCGCGGTTCATCGGCCCTGGGTGCATGACCAACGCATCCTCCTTGGCCGCCTTCAAGGTCTCGGCGTCGAGCCCGTAGAAGTGATAATATTCGCGCACCGAGGGCACGAAGGCCCCTGACATGCGCTCGCGCTGCAGCCGCAGCATCATCACAACGTCGGCATCCTTCAGCCCTTCTTTCATCGAATGGAAGACTTCAACGCCCATGTCGGCGATGCCGGCCGGCAGCAGCGTGGCGGGTGCGACGACGCGGACGCGTGCGCCCATGGCGTTGAGAAGCAGGATATTGGAGCGGGCCACGCGCGAATGCAGCACGTCGCCGCAGATCGCGACGATGATGCGCGAGAGCTTGCCCTTGGCGCGGCGGATCGTCAGCGCGTCGAGCAGGGCCTGAGTCGGATGCTCGTGCTGGCCATCGCCGGCGTTGACGACGGAGCAGGAGACCTTCTGCGCCAGGAGCGCGGCAGCGCCCGCGCTCGAATGGCGGATGACAAGCACGTCGGGCCGCATGGCATTCAGCGTCATCGCCGTGTCGATCAGCGTCTCGCCCTTTTTGACCGAGGAGTTGCCGACCGACATGTTCATCACATCGGCGCCCAGCCGTTTTCCGGCCAGCTCGAAGGAGGATTGCGTGCGCGTCGATGCTTCGAAGAAGAGATTGATCTGCGTGAGACCGCGAAGCGTCGATGTCTTTTTCTCGCGCTGGCGGCTGATCTTGACCGCCTCGTCGGCCTTGTCGAGAAGATAGGTGATATCCTGCTCGGTGAGGCCCTTGATGCCAATGAGGTGGCGGTGGGGAAAGAAGACCATGAACCTGCCTCCGGATTTCGTCAGGCGGTCTATAAAGAGGGAGCGCCGATGGGGCAAGCGTGGGTATGTGCCGAGGCCGTTTGTTCCCCATGCAATTTCGCCCGAATCCCGCTACAGGAGCGATGCCGGTGGGAGACGTAACTTCCAGTTTCCCTTTGCAACCCACTTGCTCTACAAGCGATTCATGACCCAACCGACCCGGACTGACGACCCCTTTGCCGACCTGAACCAGCCGAGCCTCTGGACCGGAATCAATGCCTATCGTTCCGATCCGCTGATCGTCGATCTCACCTCCGGCCTGCCGCGTTCGATACGGGAAGAGCTGGAGCAGCATGGTCGTTTCGTCACCTCGCATGAGGCGCAGGAACTGGCGCGCATGGCGAACCAGGGCACGCCACAGCTGCGCACCCATGGACCGCGCGGCGAGCGTCTGGATGTCGTCGAATTTCACCCCGCCTGGCACGCGCTGATGCGCCGCTCCATGGCAATGGGCCTGCATTCCTCGATCTGGGATGCGCAGGCCGATCCCGAGGCAAGGGGCCAGTCGCACAAGGTACGCGCCGCCCGCTTCTATCTGACCGCGCAGCTCGAATGCGGCCATCTCTGCCCTCTCACGATGACCAGTGCCTCCGTCGCCGCCATGATGGCCTCCCCAGCAGTGCAGAAGGATTGGGCACCGAAGATTCTCTCGCGTAAGTACGACTCGTCCAACAAGCCCGCCATGCAGAAGAGCGCCGTCACCATCGGCATGGGCATGACGGAAAAGCAGGGCGGCACGGACGTGCGCGCCAACAAGACGAGCGCCGACAAGGTAAGCGAAGGTATTTACCGGCTCTCGGGCCATAAGTGGTTCATGTCGGCGCCGATGAGCGACGCCTTCATCATGCTCGCTCAGACCAAGGACGGCATGGGCTGCTTCCTGGTGCCGCGTCTTTTGGAGGATGGCTCGGCCAACGGTCTGCATTTCCAGAGGCTGAAGGATAAGCTCGGCAACCGCTCGAATGCCTCCTCCGAAGTCGAGTTCACCGATACGTTCGGCTTCCTGCTCGGCGCACCGGATGCCGGCATCCGCACGATCCTCGACATGGTGACGCTGACGCGGCTCGACTGCGCGCTGGCCTCTGCCGGCATCATGCGTGCCTCGCTCGCCGAGGCCGTGCATCATGCGCGCGGCCGCAGCGTCTTCGGCAAGATGCTGGTCAACCAGCCAATCATGACGCGCGTGCTCGCCGATATGGCGCTCGATGTCGCTGCCGCAACCGCGCTCGCCTTCCGCCTGGCCGAAGCCTTCGACAAGGCAAGCGGCAGCACAGAGGATGCGGCCTATGCGCGGGTCATGACGCCGGTTGCCAAATACTGGTGCTGCAAGATCGCGCCGGCACTGATCTATGAGGCCATGGAGTGCATCGGCGGCAGCGGCTACATCGAAGAGCGTCCGATTGCCCGCCACTACCGCGAGGCCCCTGTCAATGCGATCTGGGAAGGCTCCGGCAATGTCATGGCACTCGACGTTCTGCGCGTGTTGAACCGAGGCAAGGACCTGTTCGAAACAGTCTTTGCCAGCCTTGCCCGCGATCTCGGCCCAGCCGGCAAGAAGACCATCGACGTCCTGCGTGCCGCCATGGCGCTTTGCGAACAGGATGAAGGCGCCGCCCGTTTGCTGGTGGAACAACTGGCGCTCGCAGCCGGTGCGGCCGAGCTTTATCGCCTCGGAGCTGGCAAGATCGCCGATGCCTTCATCGAAACCCGTCTTGCCGGTGGCTGGCGCGCGACCTATGGCATGCTCGATTCACGCTTCGACGCCAGCTACATCGTCGATCTGCTGTATCCGCCGGCGACATAGCACTGCGCCAGCAGTTCTGTCGCGACATCCTTGATTGATGCGATACCAATATTTATTATCTGTTGGTATCGGCAAGGAGGGCTTCATGGCTCGCAACACATCCGTCTCGCTGGGAGATCATTTCAGCGCCTTTATCGAGGCACAGATAAAGACAGGCCGGTATGGCTCTGCCAGTGATGTCGTTCGCGCAGGTCTGCGCCTGCTTGAAGAGCACGAGGTAAAGGTCAAAGTCCTACAGAATGCGTTGATCGCCGGTGAGGAATCCGGGGAGGTTGCTTCCTTCGATAACGCCGCATTCCTCAAGCGAATGCGCACGACCTATGGTGAATAGGCCTCGCAAGTACGGTCTTTCCCCGCTTGCGGTGGCCGATCTTGAAGGTATCTGGCGATATACGGTCGAGAACTGGTCTGTAAGGCAGCCGAGATCTACCATGCCGAAATCGTCGAGGCTTTCGAGGGATTGGCATCCGGTCTGAAAATTGGCCGCGCGACTGACATCCGCGACGGCTATTTCAAATATGCCGTAGGGTCCCATGTGATCTACTATCTTTTGCGGGATGGTAAAATCGCGATCATTCGCATATTGCACCGGCGAATGGATGTCGGTCGGCATCTTTGACGAGATGTCTGGCGTCCGAAACGACAGTGTGGTTTGGTCAGTTTCTCTAATCTGTGGATTCGCGCGTTTTGACGGAGAGAGGCCTGACGGTTTTGTTGTTCAGGGCGACTTGGCTTGTTATTCACCGCTCGGTGACAGAGTGGAGTCGAATCGATGGTCCCCGCAAACGCTGCCGTTAAAATCCCTTTGGAAATGCCTGTCGTGGAAAAGCGCGTGCGCAATCGCGCCGCGACTGAGCAGGCAATCCTCGATGCCGCCAAACGACTTCTGGCGGAGGAGGGATTCCAGAATTTCGGTATCAATGCGGTTGCCCGCGGTGCCGGCTGCGACAAGCAGCTGATTTACCGCTATTACGGCGGCTTGAACGGCCTCGTGGAAGCCATCGGGACCGATCTCGGCAGCTGGGTGACGGATCGCATTCCTGACGACACCGGCGGCATGTTTCTTTTGACCTATGGCGATCTGATGGAGCGGCTTTCGATGCTGTTTCTCGATGCTTTGCGCGCCGATCCGCTGATGCGCCGCATCGTCGCCTGGGAAGTCTCCGAAAATAGCGAGCAGGTGCGCCGGCTATCCGAGGCCCGATCCAAGGCGCTCGCCGGCTGGATCGAGCGCATGCGCGGCTCGCTCGTGCCGCCCAAGGGCGTCGATGCCCAGGCGGTCAACGCCATGATCTTTGCCGCCATCCAGCACATCGTGCTGGCTGCGGCCGTCAGCGACCAATGCGCCGGTCTCGCCTTGAAGAACGGCAAGGATTGGGAGAAGGCGGCAACGGCCTTGAAGCGGATCGTGCGCGGTGTCTACGGCTAATATCGTCCATCGGGCAGGGGATATCCACAGGCCCGCTTCGCCGTTAACCTTAACAAATGGTTTACATTGCGCCGCAGCGGTTAACTCGTCACTGTTGGAAGACGATTAGTTAACCATCAAGCGTGCAGCCATGGGGTTAAAACCCGCTAAATTAGTGTTTCTCGTTACGGCGGTGATGTTCTTTGCCGTGCTCGCACTAGATATCACGCTGCCGACAATGGTGTTGAGCGCTATGGCGCTGTCGAACTGGTTTGTCCTTTCGGCTGGCACGACGCAATTTCAGCGTCGAAGAGGTACCGCATGAAGTGGTTGTTGATTTGCTGGGCTGCCCCTGTCTCGTTCCTCGGGGCATGGTATTATCTATCGTATTACGACATGAGCTTCGGCATCTTCATGCTGACGCGGCAGATGCACGATCTGGTGTTCGATATCTACGGTAACGTTCTCGGCATCCCGCCGGAAACCATCCCGCCGCTTGTGGCGCGCGCCATCGCTTTCGACAGCCTGCTGGTCTTTGCAATCTATGGCTTTCGTCGTCGGGCGGCCATCATCGGATGGTGGAAACGCCGTCAGGAGGCGTCTGGATTGAGCAAGGCGGCCCTGCCGAGCGCCGACAACCTGTCCAATGCTCCCTGAAGAATGAAGCTTGCCGCCGCCGAGTCGATGCGCTCGGCGCGCTTGGCACGCGAGACGTCCATTTCCAGCAGTGCCCGCTCGGCCGCAACGGTCGAAAGTCGCTCATCCCAGAAGACGAAGGGCAGGGCAGTCTTTTCCGACATGCTGCGCACGAAGGCGCGCGTTGCCTGCACGCGCAGTCCGGCAGAGCCATCCATATTCATTGGGAGCCCTATGACGAAGGCCGCGACCTTTTCCTTCTCCGCGAAAGCGAGCAATGTTTCTGCATCCTGAGTGAATTTCACGCGCTTGATGACGGGGCGAGGCGTGGCAAAACGCCGCCCGAGATCCGACATGGCCAACCCGATCGTCTTCGTGCCGAGGTCGAGACCGGCGATCGGCTGGCCGGGCAGGAGCATCACGGCTAGATCTTCGATGGTCAGCGTCGTCATCAGGGTCATGCTCCTGTCAAAACAAATTGAAGTCCTAACCGCTTTTCTTTGTTGCGGTTTGAGATATCTCCTAGACACCAGCCTACCATTTCAAATCAAGTCATAAGGAGAAATCCAATGAAGATCACCTGGCTCGGCCACTCCGCTTTTCGCATTGAAACGGCCAAGGCAAAAATACTGATCGATCCATTTCTGTCTTACAATTCCTCCTTTGCGGCCGCCGGTCTCAACATCAAGGACGTTGCGCAAGGCGTCACCCATATCCTGCTGACGCACGGCCATGCCGACCACGTCGGCGATGCGGTTCAGATCGCCAAGGATACTGGCGCGGTCGTTCTCGCCAATGCCGACCTCGCCTCCTGGCTCGGCACCAAGGGCGTCGATAAGCTGGAAATGGGCAATACCGGCGGCACAGTCGGCCTCGGCGGCTTCTCGGCCACCTTTACCAATGCGCTGCATTCCTCCGCCCAGATCACCGAAGACGGCGTTTCCCACGCGCTCGGCAATCCGAATGGCCTGATGCTGCATTTCGATGACGAGCCGACGCTGTTCCATATGGGCGATACCGACATCTTCTCGGATATGGCCCTCATCAACGAACTGCATCAGCCCGATATCGGCATCCTGCCAGTTGGTGACCGCTTCACCATGGGCGGTGCGGTGGCGGCGCTCGCCTGCCAGCGCTTCTTCAACTTCAAGACCGCCATTCCCTGCCATTACGGCACTTTCCCGATCATCGACCAGACGCCGGAAAAGTTCATCGCCGGCATGGAAGGTTCCAAGACTGCAGTTGCCGCACCGAAGGCGGGTGAGAGCGTTTCTGCCTGACGATACCCGTTGCGTATGGCGGGCATGGCCTTTATAGCGTGAAGCAAATCCACTTTTGGTGGATAATCTTGCTATCCGGAGAATGCCATGTCCGTCGATCTCGCTACTGTCAAACGCGTCGCCCATCTCGCCCGCATCGCCGTCAATGAAGACGAAGCGCAGCGGATGATGGGCGAGCTGAACGGCATTCTGGGCTTCGTCGAGCAGCTCTCCGAAGTGAATGTCGATGGCGTCGAGGCCATGACCTCCGTCACGCCGATGGCGATGAAGAAGCGCACCGACGAAGTAACGGACGGCAACAAGGCTGCCGACATCGTCGCCAATGCGCCGAATACCGATCAGAATTTCTTCCTGGTGCCCAAAGTCGTCGAATAACGGTTCCTTCGAGCCTTTTCCGACCCGTTGCCCAATTCCAGATCTGAAGCGAAACAAAATGAGCGAACTGACCAGCCTGACCATTGCCGAAGCCCGCGACAAGCTGCGCGCCAAGGAGATTACCGCCACCGAACTGACCGAGGCCTATATCTCGGCGATCGAGGCTGCCAATGCTCAGCTCAATGCCTATGTGAAGGTGACGCCGCAAAAGGCGCTGGCAATGGCCAAGGTGTCGGATACCCGCCTTGCGGAAGGCAAAGCCGGTGCGCTGGAAGGCATTCCTCTCGGCATCAAGGACCTGTTCGGCACGGAAGGCATTCATACACAGGCCTGCAGCCACATCCTGGACGGTTTCGAGCCGCACTATGAATCGACCGTTACGCAGAACCTCTGGAATGACGGCGCCGTCATGCTGGGCAAGCTCAACATGGACGAGTTCGCCATGGGCTCTTCCAACGAAAGCTCCTACTACGGCCCGGTGATCAACCCCTGGCGCGCCAAGGGTTCGAACCAGCAGCTCGTTCCCGGCGGCTCGTCTGGCGGTTCGGCCGCAGCCGTTGCCGCACATCTCTGCGCCGGCGCGACAGCCACCGATACCGGCGGCTCCATCCGTCAGCCCGCTGCCTTCACCGGCACTGTCGGCATCAAGCCGACCTATGGCCGCTGCTCGCGCTGGGGCATCGTCGCCTTCGCCTCGTCGCTCGACCAGGCCGGTCCGATCGCCCGCGACGTGCGCGATGCCGCCATCCTTCTGAAGTCGATGGCAAGCGTCGATGCCAAGGATACGACCTCGGTCGATCTGCCGGTGCCGGACTACGAAGCCGCGCTCGGCCAGTCGCTGAAGGGCATGAAGATCGGCATCCCGAACGAATATCGCGTCGATGGCATGCCGGAAGAGATCGAGACGCTCTGGCAGCAGGGCATCGCTTGGCTGAAGGACGCCGGTGCCGAGATCGTCAACATCTCCCTGCCGCACACGAAATATGCGCTGCCGGCCTACTACATCGTCGCCCCCGCCGAGGCATCCTCGAACCTCGCCCGCTATGACGGCGTCCGCTACGGCCTGCGCGTCGACGGCAAGGACATCGTCGACATGTATGAAAAGACGCGCGCTGCCGGTTTCGGTCAGGAAGTGAAGCGCCGCATCATGATCGGCACCTATGTTCTGTCGGCCGGCTATTACGACGCCTATTACCTGCGCGCCCAGAAGGTTCGCACGCTGATCAAGCGCGACTTCGAGCTGGCCTTCAACGCCGGCGTCGACGCGATCCTCACGCCCGCCACCCCATCCTCGGCCTTCGGCATTGCCGACGAAAATCTCGCTTCCGATCCGGTGAAAATGTACCTGAACGACATTTTCACGGTGACCGTCAACATGGCCGGCCTGCCCGGAATCGCCGTTCCCGCGGGCCTCGACCCGAAGGGCCTGCCGCTCGGCCTGCAGCTCATCGGCAAGCCGTTTGAAGAAGAAACCCTCTTCAAGACCGCTCACGTCATCGAGCAGGCGGCCGGCAAGTTCACGCCGGCGAAGTGGTGGTAGGCACCTACAACGGCACGAGCAGCTTGATGAACGATCTCGTCAAGTTTCGCGGAGTTTAAAGCCAATAGAAAAAGGGGTCGTCCGGAAATCCGGACGGCCCTTTTTCATGTGCCAATATTCCGCCCGCGCGCCATCACATTTTGGACCGAAATACGATCATAAATTGCAGAGAGCCGCTTGGTCTCGTCCTCTGCAACCGAATCGGAAGGTCTCTTCATGCTCAAGCAAGTCACGACGATCCTGCTCCTCAGCGTGTCATCTCCAGCGATTGCGCTGGCGGCCGACAATGGGGCCATTCGATCCATTATCCTGTCTTCGGGCGGCCTGGCCCAGGTTTCCAGATCGGCCGATATCAATACTGACGGCGTGATCCGGATCGAGGTTCCCCTTGATCAGGTCGACGACATCCTGAAGAGCCTCGTGGTCAACGGGTCCGCTGGTTCGGTGGCCGGCATGTCGCTGGCCGGGCCGCGGCCGTTGCAGGAAACCTTCAAGGGCCCGCCGTTCAGTCTGGAAGCGCTCTCATCCGTGCCGTCGCTTCTGACATCGCTGCAGGGCGGCAAGGTGGCGGTCACCAGCGGCGGCAAGACTGTTGAGGGAAACATTCTCGGCATCGAGACGAGGAAGGTCGACGAGAAAACGACGGTGCCCTTGTTGACCGTCATCGACAAGGATGGCGCGGTCGAGACGCTGGCGCTCGGCGAGGATGCGTCCGTCCGGCTTGACGATCCCGACATGCGGGCAAAGCTCGGCAAGGCGGCGGCAGCCATTGCCCGCGGCAAGAACGATCGCACCCGCGCCATCGATATCAAGGTGAACGGCGTGAAGAACAGCGGCGATATCGGCCTGACCTATGTCGTCCCGTCGCCGATCTGGAAAACCGCCTACAAGGTCGTCTTCGAGGGAAATGACAAGGCGCGTCTGCAGGCATGGACGGTGCTGGAAAATGCCAGCGGCGAGGATTGGAAGGGCGTGAAGCTGACGCTGACGTCTGCCGAGCCGGTGACGCTGAAGCAGGGACTGCATCAACTCTATTGGAAAGAGCGGCAGGAGGTGCCTGTCAACACGGCGTCGAACAATGTCCCTGATGCGGATAGCGGAGACCTGTCCAACCGACAGCGCTTGCCGGCGAATTTCGAGGAACGAGCGGCACCCGCACCCGCAAAAGCGATGATGGGCGGCGTCAGTAGGAAGGCAGCGGCAGACACGGCTGACGAGCTGGAAAAGCCGGCTACACCCATGCAAATGGCTACAGTCGATCCCACCACTGCGACCGAAAGCGATATCTCTGCCACTTTTGAGCTTCCCGGCACCTACGATCTGGCCAATGGTGATACGCTATCGGTGCCGATCATGGATGCGGATGTGGAAGCCGACATGGTGGACATGTATCGGGCCGGCAGTGCCTATCGTAATCCCATCGCCGCCGTGATGCTCAAGAATAGTACGGGGGTCAGTATGCCGGCGGGGATTCTGACGCTCTATGACGGCAAGACGGGCTACATTGGCGATTCTCAGCTATCGGCGCTGCCGAAGGACGACACGCGCCTCGCCAGCTTCGCGACCGATCGTAAGGTAACGATCAGCGAGCAGCAGACGCCGACGGAGGAGATTGCCTCGCTGAAAGTTGCCGACGGCGTGATGAATGCCACCGTCAAATATCGGCAGACGACGACATACACCGTATCGGGCGCGCTGGACGGCGAACGGACTGTTGTCATCGAGCATCCGATTAGGGACGGCTGGTCGTTCTCGTCGGCTGAAGGCTTCGGCAAGACGGCAACGCATCAGCGGCTCAAGGCGGTCGTGCCGGCAGGCACCGAGAAAGTGCTGACGGCGGTCGACGAGCAGCTTCAGAGCAACAGTTACGCTCTGGTCGATACCGATCCGGACATGCTGCTCGGGTGGTCGGCCTCGACCCATGACAAGGCTCTGACCGACAAGCTCGCCAATCTTGCAGACGCGCGCAAAAGGCAGGTCGCGATCCAGAACGAACTGGCGAGCCTCGATAGCGAGATCGAGAAAACCGTCAATGAGCAGGAGAGGATAAGGCGCAATCTCGGCGCCGTGCCTGACAACAGCGATCTGAAGAAACGCTATTTGAAGGCTCTGGCGGATAGCGAGGATCAAATCGCCGCCATGAACGAAAGGCGCGATACGGTGCAGCAGGAAAGCGATCGTCGCGACGACCATGTGACTGACATCATCAGGACATTCTGATCGCCGCGCCCTCACATCAATCGCGAGAGCCGCCCGATAGGGGCGGCTCTCAGGCCTATTCTATCGATTGTTCAACTGCGCCCTCACCAGCCGCAATCCTTTTTCGCTGATGCGATAGGGATGGCCGTCGGTGGATTTTATCGCCTTGAGGCGCTTCAGCCGTCGGAAGAGGTCGAGGTCGAAATCAGGGTAGACCCAGCCGTCTCGCGTAAAGCAATAGATGGTCTCGATCTTCTTGTTATCGCTACGTTCGAGTTCGATGCGCCCGCCCTGAGCGAGCAGGTGGAGAATGCGCTGTTCCGCGCGGGAAATGTCCATTGGAGTCATAATCCGTAATGCGCCAAAGGGCGCAACAAAACGATCCGAAGCTTCCCTCAAGGGAAGTCGGGGCTTCGTTTTTCAGGCCTGGCACGCAAGAGAACTTGCGAGCGAGGCCTTTACCGGCACTGACAAAAGGTGGACATCAAAACTCCATTGATGCGTCTCTCTAAAACAGGTTGCGCTCCACAGTCAAGCTTCAACCCGGCTTCGCCTTTTACCATTAGCTAAAATGATGAATCTCGCCGCTGGCAAAAGCCTTTCGCGGGTGCTTTACTGTCTCCAAATGGCGGGGGCCAGATGATCCACATTCGCAATGCCCATGAAGGTGAAACGGCAGTATTGGCGAGCATCGGCCTGCGCTCCTGGCAGCGGGCCATGGGTGCCATCGGCGGCACGGGCGAGCTGCTGGAAAGCGCCAGCGAAGCCTTTGAAAATTTCACCCGCAATCTATGGCTGACGATCACTGTGATAGAGTTGAATGGCGAGGCTGTGGGATGGGCGGCACGCGAGGCGCTGGACGAGGCGATTTCCGATTTCTGGATTGATCCGGATTTCGTCAGACGCGGCCTCGGCTCGGCGCTTCTGGCGCGGATC
Organism: Hyphomicrobiales bacterium; assembly: GCA_900472485.1. Lineage (GTDB taxonomy): Bacteria > Pseudomonadota > Alphaproteobacteria > Rhizobiales > Rhizobiaceae > Rhizobium. The sequence goes on along the minus strand of UCII01000029.1, from coordinate 20,201 downwards.
GAAGCAGATGTTCGCGGGCAGGGGCTGGAGAAGGTTTCGCTGCAGAGCCATGCGGGCAACACCGATGCCATCGCCTTCTTCAGGGCACGCGGCTACGAAATCCGCTGGCTGTCGATCGTCTATTCCCCCAAGCTCGACAGCGACGTGCCGACGGTCGGGCTTTCGAAATCGTTGATCGATGACAGCGACGGCGCCTATGGCCCTGGCATATAGCAAGCGCCGACGCCGAAAGCCTTGCGCCGCCTCGCCAATTGCTCTACCTCACCAAAGCAGAAAACAGCATTATACAAGAGCTTCCTATGACCATTGTCGACGTCCGTACGCCTGATCCGAAACGCTTCATTCCCGGTGCCACCGGTGATTGGGAAGTCGTTATCGGGATGGAAGTCCACGCCCAGGTGCTGAGCAAGTCCAAGCTCTTCTCCGGTGCCTCGACGGAGTTCGGCAGTCCTCAGAATTCCAACGTGTCGCTCGTCGATGCTGCCATGCCCGGCATGCTGCCTGTTATCAACGAGGAATGCGTCAAACAGGCCGTGCGCACCGGTCTCGGCCTGAAGGCGCAGATCAACAAGCGTTCGATCTTCGACCGCAAGAACTATTTCTATCCCGACCTGCCGCAGGGCTATCAGATTTCGCAGTTCAAGGACCCGATCGTCGGCGAGGGCAAGATCGTGATCTCGCTCGGCCCGGATCGTCAGGGCCAGTTCGAGGATATCGAGATCGGCATCGAGCGCCTGCATCTGGAACAGGATGCCGGCAAGTCGATGCACGATCAGCACGCCACCATGTCCTACGTCGATCTTAACCGCTCCGGCGTCGCGCTGATGGAAATCGTATCGAAGCCGGATATCCGGTCGTCCGACGAGGCCAAGGCCTATATGACCAAGCTGCGCTCGATCGTGCGCTATCTCGGCACCTGCGATGGCAACATGGACGAAGGCTCTATGCGCGCCGACGTCAACGTCTCGGTCCGCCGTCCGGGCGGCGAATTCGGCACGCGCTGCGAGATCAAGAACGTCAACTCCATCCGCTTCATCGGTCAGGCGATCGAATATGAAGCGCGCCGGCAGATCGGCATTCTGGAAGACGGCGGCACCATCGATCAGGAAACCCGCCTGTTCGATCCGAACAAGGGCGAGACGCGGTCTCTGCGCACCAAGGAAGATGCGCATGACTACCGCTATTTCCCCGATCCAGATCTGCTGCCGCTCGAATTCGACGACGCTTTCGTTGCTGAGCTTGCCGAGCATCTGCCGGAACTGCCCGACGACAAGAAGGAGCGTTTCGTCCGCGAACTCGGTCTGTCGATCTATGACGCCTCCGTTCTGGTTTCGGAAAAGGCGATCGCCGATTATTTCGAGGCGGTTGCTGCCGGCCGCGATGGCAAGATGGCGGCCAACTGGGTCATCAACGACTTGCTGGGCGCTCTGAACAGAACCGGCAAAGACATTGAAGAGACTCCGGTTTCGCCCGCCCAGCTCGGCGCGATCATCGATCTCATCAAGGCCGAAACCATATCCGGCAAGATCGCCAAGGATTTGTTCGAAATCGTGCTCAACGAAGGTGGCGATCCCGCCGAGATCGTCGAGGCGCGCGGCATGAAGCAGGTCACCGACACCGGCGCCATCGAAAAGGCCGTCGACGAGATCATCGCCGCCAACCCGGATCAGGTCGCCAAGGTCAAGGCCAAGCCGACGCTTGCCGGCTGGTTCGTCGGCCAGGTGATGAAGTCGACGGGCGGCAAGGCCAACCCGCAGGCCGTCCAGGCGCTGGTCAAGGCCAAGCTCGGCATCGAAGAGGAGTAAGCGGTGTTCTTCATCCGCACCGCCAGCGAGCAGGACCTGGAAAAGGTCCGCGCTCTGCTCGGCGGAACCTGGCATGCGACCTATGACCGGATCTACGGGCCGGAGAAGGTCAGCGAACTGCACGCCTCCTGGCATTCGCCGGCTTCGCTGAAGGCGCGGCTGGCGAACAAGAACTCGGAATTCCTGGTGGCCGACGATGGCAGGACGATCGCCGGCATGGGCTATGCCGCCATGTCCAAAGAGATGACGAAAACCGTCATGCTCTACATGCTCTATGTTAGCCCCCGCCATCAACGGCAGGGCATCGGCCGTGATATCTTCGCCGAACTGGAGACCTGTTTCCCGGATGCGGAGATCATGCGCCTGGAAGTCGAACCGCAGAACGAACCTGCGATCGCCTTTTACCAAGCCCATGGTTTTGTCGAAGTCGGCCGCACGGAAAACTGCGGCAACGGTCAGTCGGGCATTCCGGCGCTAATCTTCGAGAAGCCATTGGCGGCCCACTGAAAGAATAGACGAGACCGTTCATGGAAGACGCCCGCCTGGTGATCCGCGAAGCGAAGGAATCCGACCTTCGTGCTCTGATCGGTCTATTTGCCGCCGACGCCGTGGGTGGCCATGGCGATACGACCGACGCCTCTGCCTATGACGATTATCTCCGTGCGTTTCGCACCATCGCGGCGTCGCCGGAGCAGACGCTCTATGTCGCCGAACGCACCGGCGAAGTGGTCGGGACGTTCCAGACGATGATCACGACGACGCTGACCGGGCGAGGTAGTTCCGCCATGATCATTGAAGCGGTCCAGACGCGAGCCGATATGCGCGGGCAGGGGATCGGCGCTGCCATGATCAGCTTCTGCATCGACGAGGCAAAAAGCCGCGGCATGCGGATGATTCAATTGACGTCGAATAATGCCCGCAAGGATGCGCATCGCTTCTATGAAAGACTTGGTTTCAAGCCGACGCATCTAGGCTTCAAGATGCTATTGAAATGAAGCCTTTTGCCCGCTGGAATCACTGGACAAGCAGGCCCGGTGGCGGCATAAGCAAACTATCGAATTCTGGTATCGCTCGCCCCTCAGCGGGTATCGAGGAAAAGACATGTGGAATTTCATCGTACAGACATTTACTTGGTGGAACGGTCAGACCATGGGCACGCGCTTCGCGACCTGGCGTTTTGGCAAGCGTGTCGGCGAGGATGAGTTCGGCAACGTCTATTACGAAGGCGGCACGTCCTCCTACGGCCTTCCGAAGCGCTGGGTGATCTACAAGGGCTATGCCGAAGCTTCTGCCATTCCTCCGGGCTGGCACGGCTGGATGCATCATCGCACCGACGTTCCTCCGTCCAAGGAGAATTATGTCGCCAAGGACTGGCAGAAGGAACACCGCGCCAATCCCACAGGCTCGCCGCAGGCCTATCGCCCGCCGGGCTCTCTTGCCGTTGCCGGCGAGCGTCCGCGCGTGACCGGCGACTACGACGCCTGGACCCCGGGCAACTGAGCGCGACAGCCGGCTCGTCCTTTGGCCACAATTGGGCTTTAGGCGCGACATATGCCGGCTTCTGCTCGGCGCCTTGACCGAGACCAAGCGGAGAGTGGCGGATATGATGTTTTTCACGCGGAGCGCTTCTTTGCGTGCAGTGGCTGTAGTGGGCACTGCTCTCTTCGTCGGCATCATGGCAGCCTCCACCGCCGAGGCTGCTCGCATCGCCAATCCCGTCGCCGTCTTCTCCGGCCTCGACAAGATCACCGGCCGCATCACCACCTTCGATGTCTATGTCAACGAAACCGTGCAGTTCGGCGCGCTGCAAGTGACGCCGCGCGCCTGCTATTCGCGAGATGATACCGAGCAACAGAAGGTGGACGGTTTCGTCGAGGTGGACGAGATCACCCTCGATCGCCGTATCCGCCGCATCTTCACCGGCTGGATGTTCGCCGACAGCCCCGGCCTCAACGCCGTCGAGCACCCGATCTATGACGTCTGGCTGAAAGAATGCAAGCAGAAGTCCGACGTCCCGGCGCCAGATACCGCTGGCGCCCCCGCGAAGTAATCGCTTTCAAGACAGGCGCCGCAGTATTGCATAGCCCGCAGAAGACTTGCTCCTGCGGGTATGGTTTTAGCTTTACCCGGTAGCGGCGGCGGCTTCACCTATCACCTGACGATCGGCAACCTCCGACAAGTCGAGAATGATCCTCATGCCGTCTTTGACCTTATGTCGAAACACGTCGTTGCGGTCCGGATGGGCTCTCAATTTGCCTCCATCGCGAAGGGCTTGAAGCCGCGAGCGCGAGATCGCCAACTCCGATGCGAGCAGCCGATCAAGACGCAGGTTTATCGGGAATTGGGCTGATATCTCGATATCAAGCAAAGTCCAGCCGCTTGCCGCACGTATCGCCTCTTTCCGGATGATAACGTCGGGCGGCTCGTCGATACGTTTTACTTTCCGCTTCAATCCATCGAGGTCGAATTCCTGCGCTCGCACCCAATCCGGATCGCTGCGCTGCAGCGCCTCGAGCGCGGACGTGCCAAGATCTTGAACGGTCCGGCGCTCGAAGAGCGTTCGGTTCCATGTCTTGTCGCAATCGATGCACTTATAGACGAGCCAGGCATCGAGCCGCTTGCCATTGGCGTTGAGCCTTACCTTGCCGCTCGATCTGAAGGGCTTCTGACATCCGCAGCCGCTGCAGGTGATCCATGGCTGAGGCGATGTCTTAGGCGTAAGGGTCCAACGGACCTGAAGAATATTGCACATACCGTCTTGGTCTTCCGTCTGGAAGTCCACCAAGCTGGCGGTGAGACAAGCCCGTCAGGGCGCGGTATGGCGATGTTGCGGGACGGCTGAAGAGCTGAGACAGCGGTAGCTGCATTAGGCGCGTTTTGACAATGCCAAACCGGTCTCAGGCCATCACCCGATGGACATGAACATGCATCGGACGGCGCTGCGCCGCCCCGATGCACTGGGTGATTTGGATGAGACCGGTATTTACGACGGCAAAGTGGAACCTCTATGCACCCACGCTCTTCAACAGGAGGGATAGCAGACCACAATCAGAATTTGAAGCCGCAAAAGACTTCAGGCGTGGATTGCTTCAGGCGTCCGTATTCCCCTTGCGGCGAAACAGACCCAGGATCTTGCGACCGGCTGCGACGACACCCGCCAGCACGACGATGAGGCCTTTCTTCAACGCCAGAAGAGCAACGCCAAAACTCTTGAAGAAGCCGAGAACGACTGCAAGCAGACCAAGCTTTGCCGCAACCTTCACGCCCGCACCGGCAGCAATCATGCCTGCCATGCTGTAAGCGGCGATCTTGTCGCCATTGGTGAAGTCGGCATAGCGCTTGCCGCTATCATATTGGACGGTGTTGATGACGTTGGGGATAGCGGCGTTGATTTCCTGCAACTGATCCAGTCCGGCAACGAAATCTAGCTCCGTGACGCCTTCGCGCCCCAGCACGCGCACGGAATAGTTCAGCGTGTGGCCGGCATTGGGATCCTTGCCGAAAATCAGATCGCGCGCCCAGTGCAGGGCATGGGTCGCCTTATCGTAATGTGGCGGTTCTGCCCAGCCGACCAGCGTGATCGGATCGAAACCCTGCTGTTCGCGTTCGGGATTCGCTTCCTTGATCGCATCCTGGATCTTTTTCAGCAGATCGTCGTAATCGGTCGATGCGGCATCCTCATCGGAGACATAGCCACTGCCGTCATAGTCGATGACGGAACCCCAGGAATGTGGGTCGGTCGGCGGGTATTTCACCGGGAAGATCATGCCGAGCGGATTGCCGACCGAACTTTCCGGATTGCCCCAGAGCTCGACCAGCACCTTCTTCGAATCCTGCGGATTGAGATAGTAGAACTGGTCAGAGACATTCAGCGTGGCATTGGCGGTGGGGATTTTGATCGCGCCCTGCTGGAAATCCAGCGTTTTAAGCACGGCGCCTTCGTCACCCGCCGGCGGCTCGGTTCCGAACATGTCGTGGAATGATTTGGCATTGGCCTGCGTCGCGATGGTCAACGCGGTGAGAAAGACAATTGCAATATGGCTCTTCACGATTCTACCCTCGGCTGTCGTGCCGAACTTAAGGCAGTCCGTTTCGGAATCAATTCATTTCGGGCAGATTTCCACCGTCAGTGAAGCTGAGATTGGGCGATTCCATCGCCTTCTCCAGCATCTTGGCATAGGCGTCCTTCGCTACGTCGATCGCACCGAATGTCTTCAGGTGCTCCGTGGTGAATTGCGTGTCGAGCAAAGTGAAGCCACGTTCGCGCAGACGCTCTACCAGATAGACGAGACAAATCTTGGAGGCGTCCGTACGGCGGGAAAACATGCTTTCGCCAAAGAAGGCCGATCCCAGCGAAACGCCATAGAGACCGCCGACCAACCGGTCACCTTCCCAGGCTTCGACGGAATGGGCATGGCCGATATCGTGCAGGGTGGCGTAGAGCGTGCGGATCGTGTCGTTGATCCAGGTACTGGGGCGATCGCTCGTCTCTTCAGCGCAGGCGGCGATGACCGCCTCGAAATCGGTATCGAAACGAATGTCAAAGGGGTGTTGGCGGATCTTCTTGGCGAGGCTCTTGGAGACGTGAAACGTATCCAGAGGGATGATGCCTCGCAATTCCGGTTCGACCCAGAAGATTTCCGGATCGTCTGCCGATTCGGCCATCGGGAAAAGCCCGATGGAATAGGCGCGCAACAGGATCTCCGGGGTAATGCCGGGATGTCTGCCGCGCGCTCCGGGCATCGCTAGGCCGATGTTTTCGCCAGGTAGTTTTCCAGCCAGTGGATATCGTAATCGCCGTTGGCGATATCCTGGTTGGAAACCAGATCCTGGAAGAGCGGCAGGGTGGTCTTGATGCCGTCCACTACGAATTCGTCAAGCGCACGCCGCAGGCGCATCATGCATTCGACGCGGGTGCGGCCGTGCACGATCAGCTTGCCGATTAGACTGTCGTAGTAGGGGGGGATCTTGTAGCCCTGATAGGCGCCGGAATCGATACGAACGCCAAGCCCGCCGGGAGCATGGAAATGTGTGATCGTGCCCGGCGAGGGGACGAAGGTGCGGGCATCTTCGGCGTTGATGCGGCATTCGATGGCATGGCCTTGGAAATGCACCTCGTCCTGCGTCACCGAGAGACCGCCGCCGGAGGCAACGCGGATCTGTTCGTGCACGAGATCGATACCGGTGATGGCTTCCGTGACCGGATGCTCCACCTGCAGGCGGGTGTTCATTTCGATGAAATAGAACTCGCCGTTCTCGTAGAGGAACTCGATGGTGCCGGCGCCGCGATACTTCAGCTTCTTCATCGCGTCGGCGCAGATCTGGCCGATCTTCATGCGCTGCTCGACGTTGAGGGCCGGAGAATTGGCTTCCTCCCAAACCTTCTGGTGGCGACGCTGCAGAGAGCAGTCACGCTCGCCGAGATGGATGGCATTGCCTTCGCCGTCACCGAAAACCTGGATCTCGATGTGGCGGGGCTTGCCGAGGTACTTTTCCATGTAGACGGATTCGTTGCCGAAAGCGGCCGCGGCCTCCGTGCGGGCCGTCGACCAGGCCTCGATCAGGTCTCCTTCGGTGCGGGCGACCTTCATGCCGCGGCCGCCGCCGCCGGCGGTTGCCTTGATAAGCACCGGATAGCCGATCTCGCGCGCCGTCTTCAGCGCATCCGCCTCGGTCTTCACTTCGCCGTCGGAGCCGGGAACGACCGGAATGCCGAGCTGCTGTGCCGTGGTCTTGGCGGTGATCTTGTCGCCCATGATACGGATATGCTCCGCCGTCGGGCCGATGAAGGTGATGCCATGCGCATCGAGAATATCGGCGAACTTGGCATTTTCCGACAGGAAGCCATAGCCGGGATGCACGGCGTCCGCGCCGGTGATTTCACAAGCGGCAACAATCTGGTGGATGTTGAGATAGCTGTCGCGCGACGGCGGCGGGCCAATGCAAACGCTTTCATCTGCCAGGCGCACATGCATCGCATCGCCATCAGCGGTCGAATGCACCGCAACGGTCGCAATGCCAAGCTCCTTGCAGGCGCGCAGCACGCGCAGAGCGATCTCTCCGCGATTGGCTATGAGAATCTTCGAAATAACGGGCATGGGCCGACCTTACTCGATGACGACCAGGGCTTCGCCGTACTCGACCGGACGGCCGTCCTGAACGAGGATTTCAGTCACCGTACCGGACTTCGGCGCGGGAATCTGGTTCATCGTCTTCATTGCTTCGATGATGAGCAGCGTCTGGCCTTCCTTGACGGATGCACCGACCTGGATGAAGGCTGCTGAGCCCGGTGCCGGCGCCAGATAGGCGGTGCCGACCATCGGCGCGCTGACGACGTTGTCGGGATTGCGGGTCTGGCCTGCGGGGGCAGCGGCTGCCGGCGCTGCTGCAGCGGCAGCAGGCGCGGCGTAAGCGACTGGAGCGCCCATCGGCGCCTGAACGTACTGCGTCGTGCCGGCGCGCGATACGCGGATGCGCAAATCTTCCTGTTCGACTTCGATTTCGGTGAGATCCGTGTCGTTAAGAATGTTGGCGAGATCGCGAATCAGCGCCTGGTCGATACCCGATTTCTTTTCAGCCATTGGATTTCTTGCCCTGTGTTTTTGTTATTGGGTGATGGATTTCAGCGCTTGAAGCGCCAGGATGTAGCTATGAGGTCCGAAACCGCAGATCATGCCCTTTGCGGCGGGCGCGATCATCGATTTGTGCCGGAATTCTTCGCGTGCGTGGATATTGGAGATATGCACCTCCACGACGGGAATGGAAATGGCGCGGATCGCGTCATGCAGCGCGATCGACGTATGACCGTACGCACCGGGATTGATCGCGACACCGGCGGCCTTGTCGCCGGCTTCGTGCATCCAGTCGACCAGCACGCCTTCGTGATTACTCTGGCGGAAATCGATGACGAAGCCCAGGCTTTCACCCGCGGCCTTGCAGTCGGCTTCGATATCCTTGAGCGTCTTGCCGCCATAGATGCCCGGCTCGCGCTTGCCGAGAGCATTTAAATTGGGTCCGTTCAGGACGAAAATAGTTTGCGCCATCAGTGGTTCCGTCAAAGTGCAGCGCAACCTATAGACTCCCAAGGCTCTGTAGGAAAGCCCTGGTGAGAAGGTTGCGTGCCTCTAGGTGTGGAAACGCCGTGTTTTTGGCATTTTTGCGCCATGCCATGCCACGGCGCCGTTCCGAAGCTCTTAAAAATGGATAGGCCCTTTGCTTACCCGCTTTTGAGGGTCGAATTTTGCGCTGTTCAGCAGCTCGTTTTGCCGCAGCTGCGAACGTTGGCGATCTTCTCCTTGATGGCATCGAGCCCGATCGCGCCCGAAACCATCTCGTTGCCGATGACATAGGCGGGCGTGCCATTGACGCCAAGATCGGTGGCAAGCTGGTAGGTGGCCTTGATCATGGCGGTATTCGGCGCTTTTGCCATTTCGGCGCGGAGGGCAGCTTCGCTGACACCAAGCGAGGTGGCGACATCGATGGCGGTATCTTCGGAAGCGCGGCCGTCGCTGCCCAACAGCTTGTGATGGAACTCGGCATATTTTTCCGGCGCGAGCAGACGGAACGCGCCGGACACCCGGGAAGCGGCAACCGAATCCTGACCGAGGATCGGGAATTCCTTCAGCACGAAACGAACATTCTTATCCTGCTGCAGGAGCTTGTCCATGTCCCCCAGCGCATGCCGGCAATAGGTGCAGTTATAGTCGAAGAACTCGACAACGGTGATATCGCCCTTCGGATTGCCGATGGCCATGTCATCCTTGGAGTTGAAGATCGCATCCTTGTTCTGGGTGATCACCTCGGCCGACTGCGCAATGCGAGCTTCGTCCTGCTTCTTTTCGAGCGCGGCCTGCGCATCCAGCAGCACCTCCGGATGCTCGACGAGATATTCCTTGATGAAATCCCCGATTTCCTTCTTCTGCTGGTCGTCCAGCGCGGCGGCCGGCTGGATCGTGGCGAAGGATGCTGTCAGGGCAATCGCCGAAACCGTCAGCAGGCTTTTGAGAGAAAAGGTCATTGGGTCCTCGTTTGGATCTGGGCGGAGACGTCATTCTCGGATGCGCAATAACATCGTCGGGTTAACATCCGCAAATAGGCATCGACAATTTACGGTGCGTCCTTACTTCCAGAAACAGGAATTTTCACGACAAAGCCGCAATCGCAGGATTGTGAACGAGCCGATATTGCGGCAAATGTCGATCGCCAATCCGATCCGAAAGAGAATTGACCTTGTTTTCCCTATCCAAGCGCAGCGATGTCGAACCCTTCCATGCCATGGATGTGCTGGCGGAGGCGACGCGACGCCGCCAGGCCGGGCACCCGGTCATTTCGATGGCGGTCGGGCAACCCTCGCATCCAGCACCCCAGGCAGCATTGGAGGCGGCGCACGCAGCCCTCGGCCATGGCCGCATCGGCTATACGGACGCGCTCGGCACTCTGGCCCTGCGGCAGGCGCTTTCCGCCCATTATAAAGCTCGCCATGGCTTGAGCATCGACCCGAAGCGGATAGCCATCACCACCGGATCGTCGGCCGGATTCAATCTTGCCTTCCTGACCTTGTTCGACGCCGGCGACAGCGTTGCCATCGCACGGCCGGGCTATCCGGCCTATCGCAACATCCTTGCCGCACTCGGCCTCGATGTCGTCGAGGTGCCGGTCACGGAGGAGACGCAGTTTACGTTGACGCCCGAGAGCCTGGAGGCAGCACAGGCTGAAAGCGGCAAGCGGCTGAAGGGCGTGCTTTTGGCAAGCCCAGCCAATCCCACAGGCACGGTGACGGGCAGGGCGGCGCTGAAGGCGCTGGCCGATTATTGCGCGGATCGTTCCATCGCCTTCATCTCCGACGAGATCTACCATGGGCTGACCTTCGTCGGCGAGGAGACGAGTGCGCTGGAGCTGACCGACGAGGCGATCGTCATCAATTCCTTCTCGAAATATTATTGCATGACCGGCTGGCGCATCGGTTGGATGGTTTTGCCGGAGCGGCTGGTTCGCCCCATCGAACGGGTGGCCCAGAGCCTTTACATTTCCGCGCCGGAATTGTCGCAGATTGCCGCCGAGGCAGCGCTCAGCGCTGGCGCCGAACTGGATGTCTATCGCGAGAGCTACGGCCGCAACCGCGATTTTCTCATGTGTCGGCTGCCGGAAATCGGCTTCCGCATTGCCTCGCCGATGGACGGCGCTTTCTACGCCTATGTCGATGTCAGCCGTTTCACGAACGACAGCATGGTCTTCGCACAAAAGATGCTGGCCGAAATCAATGTCGCCGCCACGCCCGGCCTCGACTTCGATCCCGTGGAAGGACATCGGGCGATGCGTTTCTCCTACGCCGGCTCGAATGCCGAGATCGAGGAAGCCACCGAACGCATGGCGGCCTGGCTGAAATAGAATCCGCAATCAACAGCTTGTCCGAGCTTGTGAAAGTGCTTTCGCAAGCCGAAGGGCTGTATGCGCTTTGGCCCCTCGATCTGTTTGGTACTTCGGCATGACAGGCGAATAAATCGAGTGCCGGAAACGAAAAATCCGGCCGTGTCGCCACGGCCGGATTTTGAATTCATCACGAATTGATCTTCTTAGAAGAAGCCGCGGCGCTGCCACCAGCCGGCCTTCTTCGGCTTGGTCGGCTCTCCGTCGCTTTCGCCACCTTCATTGGCTCGAGTGGATTTCACTACCGGAGCGGAGGAGGAAACGTTGGATTCGCGGTTGGCACGGGCCGGCTTTGCAGCATCCTCAGTCGCTTCGGATGCTGCCGTTTCCGTCGAATTGTCCAGAGCTTCGGTGGTCTCGGCAACGGCCTCGACTTCAACATCCGCTGCGGGTGCTTCCTCGACGGCGGGCGTCTCGACCGGCGATACCTCGACAGTCTTTGCCTTGCGGCGACCGCGGCCCTTGGCGGGCTTGACGTCTTCGGTGACGACGGCTGCCGTTTCGACCGCTGCCATGGCAGGCTGCGCCTCGACGGCTGCTTCGCCTTCGGCAACCGCGATCTCGGCCACCGTTACGGCTGCTTCGTCGCCGTCTTCGGCATCATTCTCATCAGCTTCGCCGAAACCGGCTTCTTCGCCTGCAGCGATCTGTTCGCTGCCTTCGTTTTCACGATTGCGCCGGCCACCACGCTTGCCGCGGCGACGGCGCTTGCGCTTCTGCTGCGCGTCATCGTCACTGCCGGCGGATACGGCATTTTCTGCGCCGGCATCATCCTCGTCATCGTCGCCTTCGTCTCCATCTTCGGCGGCATTGGCCGTGGAGCCATCTTCGGAAGCAGCAGCGGCTTGGTTATCATTGCCGCGGCCACGACGCCGGCGACGGCGCTTGCGCTTGCGGTTGCCGTCATTGCCTTCGGAGCGAGCGACAGGCTGCTGCTCGGCGCTCGCAGCCTTTTCTTCCAGCTCTTCGTCTTCCTCCTCGTCCGCTTCGATGACGATATCGTCGTCATCATCGTCCGGGATGGCTGCGAAGTTGAACAGGCTTTCGATCTTCACCGGATTGGCGACCGGTTCGCCGCGGTCGATCGCGAAATGCTGCGTGCCGACGGCATTGTCGGCATCGATGACGATCGCGACGCCGAAGCGGCTTTCATAGTCGATGATCGTCTGGCGCTTGTGGTTGAGCAGATAGAGCGCAATGTCCGGCGTCGTGCGCACGGTGATGTCATGCGTCGTGTTCTTGAGCAGATATTCCTCGATGCCGCGCAAGACATGCAGGGCGACGGAAGACTGCGAGCGGACGTGACCCGTGCCGCCGCAATGCGAGCAGATCTGCGTCGTGCTTTCGAGAACCGAAGCACGGATGCGCTGGCGCGACATTTCCAGAAGGCCGAAATGGGAGATGCGGCCAACCTGGATGCGGGCGCGGTCGTTCTTCAGGCATTCCTTGAGCTTCTTCTCGACGGCGCGGTTGTTGCGCTTTTCTTCCATGTCGATGAAGTCGATGACGATCAGGCCCGCAAGGTCGCGCAGGCGCAGCTGGCGCGCGATTTCCTCGGCGGCTTCCAGGTTGGTCTGGAGCGCGGTGTCCTCGATCGAATGTTCGCGGGTCGAGCGGCCGGAGTTGACGTCGATCGAAACCAGCGCTTCCGTCTGGTTCATGATCAGGTAGCCACCGGAACGCAGCGTCACCTGCGGCTGGAGCATGCGGTCGAGCTGCGCCTCGATGCCGGAGCGCGAGAAGATCGGGTGAATGTCGCGATAGGGCTGAACCACCTTGGCGTGGCTCGGCATCAGCATCTTCATGAAGTCTTTCGCTTCACGATAGCCTTCTTCGCCGGCAACGATGATCTCGCTGATATCCTTGTTGTAGAGGTCGCGGATAGAGCGCTTGATCAGGCTGCCTTCTTCGTAGACGAGGCACGGCGCGGTCGAAGCCAGCGTCAGCGTGCGGACGTTTTCCCACAGACGCATCAGATATTCGAAATCGCGCTTGACCTCGACCTTGGTGCGGTTGGCACCGGCTGTACGCAGGATGACGCCCATGCCCTGCGGCACTTCGAGCAGCTTGGCGATTTCCTTCAGGCGCTTGCGGTCCTGCGGATTGGTGATCTTGCGGGAGATACCGCCGCCGCGCGCCGTGTTCGGCATCAGGACCGAATAGCGGCCTGCGAGCGAGAGATAGGTGGTCAGCGCCGCACCCTTGTTGCCGCGCTCTTCCTTGGCCACCTGCACCAGCAGGATCTGGCGGCGCTTGATGACTTCCTGGATGCGGTACTGCTTGCGCGGCTTGCGCTGGGCGCGATCGGGAACTTCTTCCATCGCGTCTTCGGCGCCGACGGATTCGATCACTTCCTCTTCGTGGTCATGATCGTCATCATCGTCGTCGTCATCGTGGCGGCGCTTGGAGGTTGCGACGTCTTCGGAGATCGAATCGGTTTCGACCATCGCAGCCATTTCGCCGGACGGTCCTTCTTCTTCCTCGCTCGGCGCATCGACCGCAGCCGTTGCTTCCGGAGCGGGCGTCTCTTCGGTGGGCGCGTCCGCTACCGCCTTTTTGCGGCTGCGGCGCGGTTTTGCCTTCTTGGCCGGAGCTGCTTCTTCGGCGGACGCGGCTGCCTCTGCGGCAGGGGCTTCTTCGCCGATCGCAGCCGGCACCTCGGCTTCTTTGCCTTCCTTCGCCACGATGCCGATATCGGGCTGTTCCTGCTGCGAAAGATCGAGCGCCGTCTCGACATGCTCGACGTCGTCGTCGCGGCGATGCTCTTCGGCCTCGGCCTTCAGAAGCGCCTGCCGGTCGGCGAGGGGGATCTGGTAGTAGTCGGGATGGATTTCGGCAAAGGCCAGAAAGCCGTGCCGGTTGCCGCCGTAGTCAACAAAGGCGGCCTGAAGCGAGGGCTCGACCCGCGTTACTTTTGCAAGATAGATGTTGCCGCGGATTTGCTTCTTGTGCTGGGACTCGAAGTCAAATTCTTCTATGCGGTTCCCGCGAACGACAACGACGCGCGTCTCTTCCTCGTGAGACGCATCGATAAGCATTTTGTCTGCCATGAAAGCTGTGCTCCTCGGCGCAGACAATCGGATGGGGGCCTGCCTGTCGTAGGGACAGGCCGGACATGATCCGCAATTGTTGCACCGGATAATGAAAGTCGCGATTGGTTCGGCGATGACAGCATCCAGACGGCAGCCGGGGCATCAGTTCCCTGGGGTCTGTTGACTTTCTGAAAAAGCTGCTGCGGTAACATCCGTAACCAAGCGAGATCGACTATGCCTTAGACCCACAAATGGGTCCGATGAATGTGCTCTCTAAAGAGCGTTTGGTGGCTCTCCACCGATGAACTTCCCGTGTGAAACCGGAAATTCAGATATCCACTGTTTCGAATAGAAGTACTGCAGACGGCGGATGAATGCCGCTTATTGGCGCCTGGTACTCGAGGCGGCTGCCTTTGCGACGACTCTATCCCGTCAACACTTCTACCCTAATATGCGTTGTATGTTTTATCTGTCACAATAGCAAGGGAAAAGCCAAGTATGCCATAATATTGATGGATTCGTCGGATGATGAGGACGCGGGAGGGTGTCTTGTCGATTCGTCTCCCGGCGCATCACCGATGCAGCCATCAGGTCAAACCTGGTTCCCGTTATTGGGACTTCAAAAACAACGTCGAAACCAATATGGGGCGCGTTGGGCACTTGGTAAAGGGATTGCGGCATGTGGCGGAGATTGGCGTGAAGGCTTTGCGATTAGCGGCAGCGGCCTTCACTCTGGTGATTCTGGTTTCGGTTTCTGCATTTGCGCCCGCAGCAGCAGCGGATGATTCCGTACTCGCCTATGGTGCCCGCATTGCCGGTGACGATGCCCGCACGCGTATCGTCATCGATATGGACCGGGCTCCCACCTTCACGGTTCACTACCTTGACAATCCCGTCCGTGTCGTTGTCGATCTCCCATCAACGGCATTCGGCTTCCCCGCCGGCAGTCTCAAGCCGACCGGTCTTTTCAAGGATATCCGCTATGGCACGATGGATGCGGACAGCGCCCGCATCGTGCTGACGGCAAAGAAACCGGTAAAGCTGGTTACAGCCAAGGTTCAGGCCGATGAGAGCGGCAAGGGCCAGCGCCTCGTGCTGGATGCCGAGATGCTGCCTGCTGAACAATTTGCCGAATTGGTGAAGAAACAGAACTGGACGAGCGGCGATACCGCCAAGGATGTCGGTCCGGTCGAGCCGACGCAGAAGGCCGATCCGAATGTGTTCCTCGTTGCAGTCGATGCCGGTCATGGCGGTATCGACGCGGGCGCGACCGGTACGGACGGCGTCACGCAGGAAAAGGACATCACTCTCGCGTTTGCGAAGATGTTTGCCGACAAGCTGAATGCGCAGCCCGGCATCAAGGCTTTCCTGACGCGCGACAAGGATCAGTATCTATCCCTATCCGAACGTGTGACGATCGCCCGGCAGAATCGCGCATCGCTCTTCATCTCGCTGCATGCCGATACGCTGAAGCAGAAGGATATTCGCGGCGCGACCGTCTATACCATCTCGGACAAGGCGTCGGACCGGCTCGCCAGCGAAGTGGCGGATCGTGAAAACAACTCCGATCAGATTGCCGGCGCCGAGGCTCAGACGCAGCCGGCCGCCGTCAACGACATTCTGATGGACCTGACGCGCCGCGAGACTCAAGCCTTCTCCATTTCGCTGGCGCAGGATGTCCTGTCCTCGTTCAACGGCCAGATATCCATGATCAACAATCCGCATCGCCATGCCGGTTTCCAGGTTCTGACGGCGCCGGATGTGCCCTCGATTCTGCTCGAACTCGGCTTTCTCTCCAACAAGGAGGACGAGAAGCTGCTGCTCGATCCCGACTGGCGGCAGAAGGTCGCCGACCGGCTGACGGAGGCGGTGAAGCAATATCGTGTATCGATTATCGCAAACGGCGGCTGAGCGCGCCGGATGGGACGATCCGCAGTGGCTTCCATGTAACAGCGATGCATTTTAGAATTGGATGAAATGGGAATACCGACGGCGAGCCCTATTTTGCTCACATTCCCGCCGTTACAGCGAAGTATCATTTGCTCGCGCATGAAGCACGGCTTTGTCCTATTGCCGTCTTGCATTCACGCCGCGAGCGTGCAAAACGCCCGTGATTATGCGATGATCTCGCGCACGTGCCGCATGAAGAACAAGCACCGGTAGTATCAGATGATCAGACTGATTGGATATTTCTTTGGCCTCGGCTGCCTCCTGTTCCTAGGTGCAGCGGCTGCGGCTGCCATCTATCTGAGCGTGGTCTCGAAGGAACTGCCCGATTACGAGGTGCTTGCCAAATACGCGCCGCCGGTCACGACGCGCATTCACGCCGGCAACGGCGCGCTGATGAAGGAATATTCGCGCGAGAACCGGCTTTTCGTGCCGATCCAGGCCATTCCCGATCGCGTCAAGGCGGCCTTCCTGTCGGCGGAAGACAAGAATTTCTATAACCATCCCGGCGTCGATGTCGGCGGTCTCATCCGTGCCGTCGCCGTGAACCTGCAGAATATCGGCTCCGGCCGCCGCTTCGTTGGCGCGTCCACCATCACGCAGCAGGTCGCCAAGAACTTCCTGCTCTCCGCCGACCAGACCTTCGACCGCAAGATCAAAGAAGCGATTCTCTCCTTCCGCATCGAGCAGGCCTACAGCAAGGACAAGATCCTCGAGCTTTACCTGAACGAAATCTATTTCGGCCTGAATTCCTACGGCATCGCCGGCGCAGCGCTCACCTATTTCGACAAGTCGGTCAACGAGCTGACCATCGCCGAATCGGCTTACCTGGCATCGCTTCCGAAGGGCCCGTCGAACTACAATCCCTTCCGCCGCGCCGAAGCAGCGCTCACCCGCCGCAACTGGGTGATCGACCGCATGGTCGAGAATGGCTATGTCAGCCAGAGCGACGGCGAAGAGGCGAAGAAGCAGCCGCTCGGCGTCGTGCCGCCGAAGAGCGGCCCGTCGCTCTTCGCATCCGATTATTTTGCTGAGGAGGTTCGCCGTCAGCTGATCGACCAATATGGCGAAAAGACCCTTTATGAAGGCGGCCTTTCCGTTCGTACGTCGCTCGATCCGCAGATGCAGCTCGAAGCCCGCAAGGCCCTTCAGGATGGTCTGATCGATTATGACGAGCGCCGCGGCTACCGTGGCCCGCTCAAGCAGATTGCCACCTCGCAGGATTGGGGCGTCGAACTCGCCAAGGTTCCAAGCCTGAGCGACGTGCCGGAATGGCGGGTCGCCGTCGTCCTTTCCGTATCAGATCAAGGCGTCGATATCGGTCTGCAGCCGCGCGTCGATGCGGCTGGCAAGGTATCGACGGAGCGGACGCGCGGCACGATCGCTCCCGCCGACATGCGCTGGGCTTATCGCTCGGCCGGCGGCAAGTCGGTCAAATCGCCAAGCGGCGTTTTGAGCCCCGGCGACGTGATTTACGTGCAGAAGAGCGGCAATACTGATTCGAGCAGTTATCGCCTGCGTCAGCCGCCGAAGGTGCAGGGCGGTCTCGTTGCCATGGACCCGCATACCGGCCGCGTACTCGCCATGGTCGGCGGCTTCTCCTACGCGCAGTCCGAGTTCAATCGCGCCACGCAGGCTAAGCGTCAGCCGGGTTCGTCGTTCAAGCCCTTCGTCTACGCTGCCGCCATGGACAACGGCTATACGCCGGCCTCGGTCATTCTGGACGATCCGCTGCAGATCACGCTTAGCAACGGCGATGTCTGGAAGCCGACGAACTACGAGGGCGAGGGCGGTGGCGTCCATACGCTTCGGTTTGCGATCGAACACTCGCGCAACCTGATGACGGTCCGTCTTGCTTCCGACATGGGTATGCCGCTGGTTGCCGAATATGCCGAGCGCTTCGGCATCTACGACCATATGAACCCCGTGCTCGCCATGTCGCTCGGTGCCGGCGAGACGACGGTGCTGCGCATGGTTTCGGCCTATTCGGTCATGGCCAATGGCGGCAAGCAGATCAAACCGACGCTCATCGACCGTATTCAGGACCGCTATGGCAAGACCATCTTCAGGCATGAGGAACGCGTCTGCGACAATTGTAACGTCAGCGCCTGGCAGAATCAGGACGAGCCTGTCATCGCTGACAATCGCGAACAGGTGCTCGATCCGATGACGGCCTATCAGGTCACGTCGATGATGCAGGGCGTCATCATCCGTGGTACGGCCGCCGGCAAGATCAAGCTCAATACTGACGTCGCCGGCAAGACGGGCACCACCAACGATGAGAAGGATGCCTGGTTCGTCGGCTACACGCCGAGCCTCGTCGCCGGCCTTTATATCGGCTACGATACGCCGGCCACGCTCGGCCGCGGCGGCACGGGCGGCGCGCTTGCCGCGCCGATCTTCAACGAATTCATGCAAGCCGCCACGAAGGATGAGGCGCCTGAGAAGTTCCAGGTTCCGGCCGGCATGACGATGGTTGCGGTCAACCGCGCGACCGGCATGGCCGCGCAGCCCGGCGAGCCGAATGCCATCATGGAAGCCTTCAAGCCCGGCACCGGCCCGGCCACCAGCCTGCAGGTCATTGGCGGCGGCGATGCCGCGGCGCAGGTGGCGCCTGAGGAAATCCTCAGAACATCGCCGCAGGCGAACCAGGCGGTCACGTCCGGATCCGGCGGTCTCTTCTGATCCGACCCAATTTGTCTGACCGACATGCCGCGGGGCTTTACACCAGCGGCATGTATATCTATGTCACCAGCACTCTTTGAATTGGATGACCGCTTATCTTGAGCGGTGAACTGAAGAAGTGGGATTATGCGAGCCGAAATCGAGAAAGTAGTCGATGAAACCAAGCAGGCTATCACCCTGCTGAGGAGGCATCTTTGACTGGGACCAGGCGATAAGACGGCTGGACTGGTTGAACAACAAATCAGAGGATCCGACCCTCTGGAACGACGCTGCCGAAGCACAGAAGCTGATGCGCGAGCGCCAGCAGCTTGACGATGGCATCAGCGGCGTGCGCGCGCTGGAGCAGCAGCTTGCCGACAATGTCGAGCTGATCGAGCTCGGCGAAGAAGAGGGCGACGCCGATGTCGTCCGCGAGGCTGAAGAAGCGCTCAAGGGCTTGAAGGCGGAAGCCGCGCGGCGGCAGGTGGAAGCCATGTTGTCGGGCGAGGCCGACGGCAACGATACCTACCTCGAAGTCCACTCCGGCGCCGGCGGCACCGAAAGCCAGGACTGGGCGAACATGCTTTTGCGCATGTACACCCGCTGGGCCGAACGCCAGCGCTTCAAGGTGGAGCTGCTGGAAGTCCATGACGGCGAAGAAGCCGGCATCAAATCCGCGACGCTGCTCGTCAAGGGCCACAATGCCTATGGCTGGCTGAAGACCGAATCGGGCGTGCATCGTCTCGTGCGTATTTCGCCCTATGACAGCAATGCGCGTCGTCACACCTCGTTCTCGTCGATCTGGGTCTACCCGGTCGTCGACGACTCGATTCAGATCGAGATCAACGAAAGCGATTGCCGCATCGATACCTACCGCTCGTCGGGCGCCGGAGGTCAGCACGTCAACACAACCGATTCGGCCGTGCGCATTACGCACATCCCGACCGGGATCGTCGTGCAGTGCCAGCAGGAACGCTCGCAGCATAAGAACCGCGCCAAGGCGTGGGACATGCTGCGCGCCCGCATGTACGAGGCCGAATTGATGAAGCGGGAAGAGGCTGCCAATGCCGAAGCCGCCTCGAAGACGGACATCGGCTGGGGTCATCAGATCCGCTCCTACGTCCTGCAGCCTTACCAGCTGGTGAAGGATCTGCGCACCGGCGTTTCCAGCACGGCGCCGAGCGACGTTCTGGACGGTGATCTCAATGAGTTCATGGAAGCAGCCCTTGCGCATCGCATCAGCGGCGCCGCCGATGCCGTTGTCGACGACGTCGAATAAGGTTGCATCCGTTTGAGCATAGAAAAAGCCCGCTTCTGAACTGACCCC
>UCII01000003.1 GCA_900472485.1 Hyphomicrobiales bacterium | reverse complement strand
CCTTCGGGCCACCTTCTCCCCGCGGGGGAGAAGGAATTTCCGGTGCCGAGCCACCCCATATGCGATAGCCCTGCCCTCAAGGGGGAGGTGGATGAACGCTTTTACTTCGCGCGGCTTGCCAGCGCAGCCACTAGCCCTTGAGTCGAGGAATCGTGGCCGGCGGCGCTTTCCTTGCCTTCGATGACCGGAAGCAGGCCCGTCGCCAGTTCCTTGCCGAGCTCGACGCCCCACTGGTCGAAGGAGTTGATGCGGAAGAGCACGCCTTCGACGAAGACGCGGTGTTCGTAGAGCGCGATCAGGCGTCCCAGCGCAAAGGGTGTCAGCTTGTCGTAGACGAAGGTGATCGACGGGCGGTTGCCGGTGAAGACGCGGTGCGGCGCGATGAAATCGGCCTTCTTGTCGTCCATGCCCTTGGAGGTGAGCTGAGCCTTGGCTTCCTTGAAGGTGCGGCCCTTCATCAGCGCTTCCGACTGCGCCAGGCAATTGGCCATCAGCAGGTCGTGCTGGTGGCGCAGTTCCGGCTCGAAGCCGTTGGCGGCGATCATGAACTCGGCCGGGATGATGCTCGTACCCTGATGGATGAGCTGATAGAAGGCGTGCTGGCCGTTGGTGCCGGGCTCGCCCCAGACGACCGGGCCGGAATTGCCTTCGACCGGCGTGCCGTCGATGGTGACACCCTTGCCGTTCGATTCCATATCCAGCTGCTGCAGATAGGCCGGGAAGCGCGAGAGACGCTGGTCATAGGGCAGGATCGCGCGGGTCGGGTAGCCGAGCACGTTGCGGTGATAGAAGCCGATGAGGCCGAGCAGCATCGGCAGGTTTTCCTTGAAGGGCGCCTGGCGGAAATGGTTGTCCATCGCATGCGCGCCGTCGAGGAACTTGCCGAAGTTTTCCGGGCCGATCGCGATCATCAGCGGCAGGCCGATGGCAGACCAGATCGAGTAGCGGCCACCGACCCAATCCCAGAAGCCGAAGACGCGCTCGCTGTCGATGCCGAAGGCGGCAACCTTGTCGAGCGCCGTCGAAACGGCGGCGAAGTGATGCTGCACGGCGGCTTCGCCGAGCGCATCGGCGATGAACTTGCGTGCCGTCTGGGCATTGGTCATCGTCTCGATCGTCGTGAAGGTTTTCGAAGCGACGATGAAGAGCGTCGTTTCCGGCTTAACGAGCTTCAGGATATCGGCGATATGGGCGCCATCAATATTGGAGATGAAGTGCGAGCGCGGACCATCGTGATAGGGGGCGAGCGCCAGCGTTGCCATGACCGGACCGAGATCTGAGCCGCCGATACCGATGTTGATGACGTCGGTGATCGCCTTGCCAGTGGAGCCCTTCAGCGCGCCCGAGCGGATGCCGTCGGCAAATTTGCCCATAGCGGCGAGAACCGCGTTGACATCAGGCATGACATCCTTGCCGTCCACCAGCACCGGCTTGTTGGAGCGGTTGCGCAGCGCAGTGTGCAGCACGGCGCGATTTTCGGTGAAATTGATCGCGACGCCCGAGAACATTTCCTCGCGCTTGGCCGCAACGCCGCCTTCGGCTGCGAGCTTCTCGAGAAGGGCGAGGATATCGTCGTTGACAGCGGTCTTGGAGTAATCCATCAGCAGGTCGTCGAACGAGGCGCTGAAGCGGGAAAAGCGTTTCGGATCGGCGGCGAAGGCGGCGCGAATATCCGTGGCCTTCGTTGCCGATGCGGTGCTCTTCAGTTGATCGACGAGGGCGTTCATGGGAGGCTCCTTGCGGTTCGCGCTGCTGGCCTTCAAAACCGGGCCAAGCGCTTTGAGTTTGGTCGCGAAAACTATTCCCTATGTAGGGCGTAAATCAAGTTCACGTATCGTCCAAAACGAAAAAAGCCGCTCGTGAAAAAGCGCGAGCGGCTTCGTGAATGACATGGAATTATGTCAGCCGCGCAACTCCTTGCGCAGGATCTTGCCGACATTCGATTTCGGCAATTCGGTGCGGAATTCGATGAAGCGCGGGCGTTTGTAATTGGTCAGATTTTCAGCGCAATGAGCCTTGACGTCGGCCTCGGTCAAAGCCGGGTCCTTCCTGACGATGAAGAGCTTCACCGCCTCGCCGGAGTGCGGGTCGGGCACGCCGATTGCCGCGGCCTCGAGCACGCCCGGATGCATGACGGCGACTTCCTCGATCTCGTTCGGATAGACGTTGAAGCCCGAGACCAGGATCATGTCCTTCTTGCGATCCACGATCTTGGTGTAGCCCCGTTCGTCCATGAAGCCCATGTCGCCACTGCGGAAGAAGCCATCCGGTGTCATGACGCGTGCGGTCTCGGCCGGCTGCTTCCAATAACCGGCCATCACCTGGGGGCCGCGAATGCAGATCTCGCCGACTTCGCCGAGCGGCAGCGAATTGCCGTTCTCATCGCGAATATCGAAATCGGTTGCCGTGATCGGCAGGCCGATCGTGCCGGTAAATTCCGGGCTGTCGAAACGATTGGCGCTTGCGACAGGCGAGGTCTCTGAAAGGCCATAACCTTCGGTGATCCAGGCGCCCGTCATTTTCTGCCACCGTTCGGCGACCGGCCGCTGCACCGCCATGCCGCCGGCAAGCGTTGCGGTATTGGACAGGTCGAGCTTGGTAAACTCCGGATTGTTCATCAGCGCGTTGAACAGGGTGTTCAGGCCGGGGAACATGTCGAACTTGTATTTGCCGAGCTCTTTGATGAAGGCGGGTATGTCACGCGGATTGGCGATCAACACATTATGGCCGCCGAGCGACATGCCCATCAGAGAATTCACCGTCAGCGCGAAGATATGATAGAGCGGCAGCGCGCAGACGAAGGTCAGCTGCTCGGGACGCGGCTTGTTGATATAGGCGGATTGCAGCCAGAGCAGCAATTGCAGCTGGTTGGCGAGCAGGTTGGCATGGGTGAGGATCGCGCCCTTGGCCACGCCGGTCGTGCCGCCGGTATATTGCAGAAAGGCAATGTCGCTGCCGGTCAGTTCCGATAGCTTCAGGGGCAGACGCGAGCCCTCGGCGATCACGCTCTTGAAACTGCGATGGCCGGGAATGGACCAGGCTGGGACGAGCTTCTTCACCTTACGGACGATCAGGTTGACGATGTGGCCCTTGACCCCCAGCATGTCGCCGAGCGCGGTCACGACGACATGGCGCACATCCGTATGGGCCAGAACCTGCTCAACCGTATGAGCGAAGTTTTCCAGAACGAAAATCGCCTTGGCGCCGCAGTCACGCAACTGGTGTTCGAGTTCGCGCGGCGTATAGAGCGGGTTGACGTTGACGACGACAAGCCCGGCGCGAAGAATGCCGTAAACCGCGATCGGATTTTGCAGCACGTTCGGCATCATGACGGCAACGCGGTCGCCCTTCTGCAGGCCGAGGCTTTGCAGCCAAGCGGCAATCTTGCGTGTCTGCGAGTCGAGATCGTGATAGGTGATGGATTTGCCCATGCTGGTGAAGGCGGGTCTGTCGGCATAGCGCGAGCAGCTTTCCTCCAGCAGTTCGGCGAGCGATGCATGCTCCAGCGGCGGCAGCTCTGCCGGTACGATATCCGGATAGGAGGCAAGCCATATTTTCTTGACCTGCGGTCTATCCGAAGGAGCGGAGACTGAATTCATGCGCATTTCCTCCTCTACGCACCATCACCACGCCCCGCCGTCATATGCGGCGGCTATGCAGAGTGTCATTGGACGATCAAAAAGTCTCCCGCTTTTCACATCGCCGCAGTCTTTGCTCTCAACTAAATCATCGGAGCGCAACCGAAGCTACAATAACCTTGACGTAAACGTCAATAATCGTCTTGCGCTCACGTTTTTTTACAATCCTGAAAAAAGGACTGGAACTTTTATGACAACGGAGCGTTAATAGCGCCATGGGTCTAAACCCATCGGAGCATCGTGCTGCCTCAAAGAGCAGATCGGACGCTCCATAGTTTATGTGACGCGTATCCAAAAGGAGGTGCGCATATGCATAAAGAGAGTGCCGAGATCTCGGGTCGTGACCTTTACATCAAGGACATGTCGATGCTGGTCGCCTGCGACCGCGTTGAAGGGTCCAGGGTATTCGGCTCGGACGGCAAGCAGATTGGTCATATTGAACGCTTGATGATGGAAAAAAGTGATGGACGCATCGCTTTCGTCATTCTGAGCTTCGGCGGTTTCTTCGGCATCGGCCAGGAGCACTACCGCCTGCCTTGGGAGAAGCTGCGCTACGATGCCCGCATCGACGGCTATCGCGTCAGCATGACCAAGAACGACATCGAAAAGGCATGTCGTTTCGCCGCCAAGGACGATCACGATCATAAGAATCATGGCCACAAGAGCCACGATTATTTCGGCGTGCCGCCCTATTGGATGTGATCGGGCTAGCGAAGGGCGCTACGGCAAGCCCCGCTTCCGCGGGGCTGTGCATTGTTTGGCCCTATTGAAACCGCCCATGTCTCTGCACGACCTCGATCTTATAGCCATCGGGGTCGGTGACGAAGAAGAGCAACGCAAAAAGCTTCCCATCACGATTAAGCTCGATGATCTTGCCGGGGTTGAGCCCGAGGTTGGTCATGCGCGCGTGCTCGTCCTTCAGTTCCGCAACAGAGACCGCGAGGTGGCCGTAAGCATCCCCTTGCCCATAAGGCTCAATACGGCCGTGGTTAACGGTCAATTCCAGCTCGAATCCGGTCTCGGCATTGCTGAGATAGACCAGGGTGAAAGTTTCGAAGGCAATGCGGTCGGCAACCTTCAGGCCGAAAGCCTTGTCGTAGAATTCGATCGAGCGCGCCTCGTCGAGCACGCGGATCATCGAGTGGATCATCTTGGCCATCGGCGTCTCCATAAATCGTCAGGGCATGTCACTGCAGCCAATGACATCGGCAGCCGGTTAAGGCAAGCATGAGGAAACTTGCCATATCTCCGGTCGAGTATAGATCTAGGGTTCCCCGATTGCGATCGGTCTGCTTAACTCCCCGGCGCTCAACTATGCGGCTCAAGGGGGAGAAACCATGTACTACGCCATTCTGGCCTATCACGAGGAAGACATCGTCGAATCCTGGGGCAAGGAGGAGGATGCCGCGCTCATGACGGATCTTTTGGAGATCAATGACCGCCTGGTCGCGCAGAAATCGCTGGGGCCGGCCGCGCGTCTCGGATCGACCCAAAACGCCGTCACCTTGCGGGGCAAGGGGGCTGGCATGATCATCGACGGGCCGTTCGCAGAAACCAAGGAACAGCTGCTCGGCTTCTACGTCGTCGATTTTCCGACCATTGAGGGGGCAGTCGAGGCAGCGCGCGAATTGCGTCGCGTCAATCCTACAGCCGTTTACGAAGTCAGACCGATTTCGCTCTACCTGCCCGGCGCATCCCTGCCGTCAGGCGAAGGCAGTTGACGGCAGGCTGTGATCGCCCTCAATCTCCATAGGGTTGGAGGCCGATCTTGCGCGTAACGGACCGCTCGATCATCTCCATACCGTCATAGATCAGCACCGCCATCAGGCCGACAATCAGGCCGCCTTGCAGGATGAAGGCGGTGTTGTCGTTGATGAGCCCGGCGATGATGACTTCGCCGAGCCCTTTGGCAGCGACGGTCGAGCCGATCGTCGCTGTGCCGATATTGATGACGGTTGCGATCTTCAGCCCTTCGATGATCAGCGGCAGGGCAAGCGGCAGCTCGACGCGGAAGAGGCGTTGCCAGCCGTTCATGCCCATGCCATCGGCTGCATCGAGCACGGAGGCGGGCACCTGTTGCAGCCCGGCGACCGTATTCTCGAAGATCGGCAGCAGCGCATAGAGAAACAGCGCGATGAATGTCGGCACGGCGCCGAAGCCCGTGGTCGAGATGGCAAGCGCCAGCACGGCAACCGGCGGAAAGGTTTGGCCGGCATTGGCGATCGCCCGCGACAGCGGCAGGAAATCGGCGCCGATGGGACGCGTGACGAAGATGCCGCCGAGCACCGCCAGGATGCCGCTTGCCGCGATCGAGACAAGGATCAGCTCGAGATGGCTGAGCGCCAGGCTCGGCAGGCTGTTCTGCGTATAAATCGGTGACGCCCCGAATTTCGTCAGCGGCGCCAGCACAGGCGTCAGCCATTCCGGACGGAACAGCATGACAAGCAGCAATGCCAGGGCTAGGAGGCGAAAGAGATTGGCGGCGAAAAATCTCATGCTTTACGGCCCAGCTCGATCAGGTGCTGGATCGAGATCGAACCGACGGGCATCTTGCGCTCGTCCTCGACCGTCGCCTCGTCCGCGCCCTGCCAGATCAATTCCGCCAGTGCGTCGCGCAGATTGAGGCTCTGCGGCAGGCTGTGACCGAGACCGGGCCGCGGCGGCTGCATGCTTTCCTTCAGCGGCAGCAGCGACATCAATTTCAAGGCGCGGTCGGAAGTGCCGGTGAGCTGCTGCACGAAGGGATCGGCCGGCTCTGTCAGGATTTTCTCGGGCTCGGAGCATTGTAAGAGCTTGCCGCCGCTCATGACCGCGATCTTGTCGCCAAGATGAAAGGCTTCGTCCATGTCGTGGGTGACGAGGACGATGGTCGTGCCGAACTGTTTCTGAATGGCGAGGAGATCGTCCTGTGCCTTGCCGCGGATGACCGGGTCGAGCGCGCCGAAGGGCTCGTCCATCAGCAGCAGTTCCGGTTCGGCCGCAAGGGCGCGGGCGACGCCGACGCGTTGTTGCTGGCCGCCGGAAAGCTGGCTCGGATATTTGCCCGCAAAGGTGCCGGGGTCGAGATGGAAGAGATTGAGGAGTTCTTCGACACGGCTATCGATGCGCGTCTTCTCCCATCCGAGCAGCTCGGGGACGGTGGCGATATTCTGTGCAACGGTGCGATGCGGAAAAAGCCCGTGCCCCTGGATGGCATAGCCGATGCGGCGGCGCAGCTCGGTCGCCGGCACATTCATGATATCCTCGCCAGCAACGGAGATGTGGCCTTCGGTGATCGGCACCAACCGGTTGATCATGCGCATCAGCGTCGATTTGCCGGAGCCGGAGGTGCCGACGATGACGGTGATCGTGCCCTTCTCCATGCTCATGCTGACATTATCGACCACGGTGGCGTTGCCATAACGCTTGGTGACGCCCTTGAGCTCGATCATGCTGGTCATGCGCGTTGTCCCCGGATGCTGTCGATGACCGCATCGAGGATGACGGCCGATGAGAAGGCGAGAAAGACCGTCGGCACGGCGCCGAGCAGAACCAGGTCATTGGCCGTCTGGCCGATGCCCTGGAAGATGAAGAGGCCGAAGCCGCCACCGCCGATCAGGGCTGCGACGGTCACCAGCCCGATCGCCTGTACCAGCACGATGCGGATGCCCGTGAGGATGACGGGGAAGGCGAGCGGCAGGTCGATGCCGGTCAGGATCTGCCGGCGCGTCAGGCCCATGCCGGCGGCGGAATCACGCACCGAAGGGTCGACGCCGGCAAGGCCGACGACGGTATTGGCGACGATCGGCAGCAGCGAATAGATGACGAGTGCCACTAGCGCCGGCGCCACGCCGATGCCTTTGACGCCGATCTCGGCGGCGAAAGGCACGTTGGCGGCGATATAGCCGAGCGGCAGCATGAGAATGCCGAAAAGGGCAAGGCTCGGGATGGTCTGCACCAGGCTCAGCGCCCGCAGCACCACGGCGCGGATGCCGGGTTGCCAATAGCAGAAGATACCAAGCGGCAGCGCCAGCACGATGGCAATGGCGACCGAGCCCAGAGACAGGAACACATGGTTGAGCGCCTCATGCCAGAATTTGTCGGCATTGTTGGCGTATTCCTTCATAATCGAGAGATTGTTGAGGAGGCCGGAGCGCAGGACCGCGGCAAGCAGGGCGGCATAAACAGCCAGTGCCGCAACCCGCAGCCAGGGCGTCAGCCGCAGCTTCACCAACGCATCCGAAATCATCAATCCTACCACCGCGAGCAGCACCCAGAAGCAGCCGCCGGGCGTAATGCGTGCCACGGTGCTGCCCGCAGGCGTCGCGGCCGTCGAGACCAGTCCGAGGGTGACGATCAGCATGGCGATCGCGAGCGTTGCGATCCCGAGGCGAATGACCTGGTTGCGCAGGAAAAGCGCGGCGAGCGCGGCTGCGACCAGAAAGACGAGCAGGCACAGCGCGGACGGCTGGGCAATGAGCTGCGTCAGCAGTTGCGGCTTGCCGGCGGCGATGCGGTTTGCCTTGACGATGATGAACGGCATCCAGGCCGTTGCCAGCACGCCGCCGGCCACCAATACCACTCCGAGACGATCCACTCTGCGGACCGCTAGCGCATCTTCCATCAGGCAAGCTCCGTCAGCGCATGAGCCCAGAATTCAAGGCGGGTTCGGACAAGATCATGCCCATTCGAATGTCCGCGGCTCCACCTTATCAAAATGAATCCGCTCCGGAACTAGAGGAGTGGAGCATGATGTCGTCCGAAAACCGTTTACACTTTCGGCATCATGCTCCAGAGCACCGTCAATGCCTTACTTCAGGAAGCCATTGTCCTTGAGGTAGGATTCGGCAACAGCCTTAGCCGGCTCGCCATCGACCTGGATACGGCCGTTCAGCTTGCGCAGCACGTCAGCGGTCAGGCCCTTGAAGATCGGCGCCAGAACCTCTTCGATCTTCGGATTGGCCTTCAACACGGCCTCGCGGATGATCGGCGTCGGTGCATAGACCGGCTGCACGCTCTTGTCGTCTTCGAGAACGGTCAGTTCCGCCGCTTCGATGGCGCCGTCGGTGCCGTAGACCATCGCCGTGTTGACGCCGTTGGTCTGGTCGGCCGCAGCCTTGATCGTCGCGGCTGTGTCACCGCCCGAAAGCACGACTTCCTGATCCGGCTTCAGCTTGAAGCTGTAGGTGGTCTCGAAGGCCGGCAGGGCTGCCGGAGAATTGACGAATTCGGAAGAGGCCGCGATCTTGATCGAGCCGCCGCCGGCAACCCACTTGCCGAAGTCCGACATGGTTTTCAGTTTTGCCGGACCGGCGACATCGTTGCGCACGGCGATCGCCCAGGTGTTGTTGGCCGGCGAGGGCGTCAGCCAGACGATCTTGTTGGCGTCGTAATCCAGCTTCTTGGCGAGATCGTAGCCCTGCTGCAGGTTCTTCCAGGCCGCATCGTCGGCCTTGTTGAAGAAGAAGCCGGCATTGCCGGTATATTCGGCATAGATGTCGATTTCGCCCGCGGTAATCGCCTTGCGCACGACCGGCGTCGTGCCGAGAGCGATGCGATCCTGCGCCTTGATGCCGTTGGCATTGAGTGCTGCGAGGATGATGTTGCCGAGCAGCGTGCCTTCGGTATCGATCTTGGAGGAGACGACGACGTCGGCAGCGCTGGCGCCACTGGCAAGGAGAGCCGTCAGCGTGGCGGCAAGTGCAAGCTTCTTGAACATGATGTTTCCCTTTGTACCCCGTTAAATCGTTCTTCTGCTTGCCCGCGCCGCCTTGAAGGGCCGCAGTCCGGACAGGCAGGCTTGGAGCGGACCGGCGGCCCCCAAGCGAATTTGTGGCTGCTTCAGGCAGTTAGCGCTCATCGCGGAAAAGTCGATGCGCTCCGAATACCCGTTGCAGTCGCGCGATTATGACGAGCGTACTCGACATCCGCGCGAAATTGGATTTCTTTTTTCGGGGGCAAGTGCGTTTGTTTTTGTTCCCCTTACCCGTTTGGCGCTGTTCCGATCTCATTTTACGGCTGGATCGGTAGGCGGCAAGAAACGATAGCCGCCGCTTTTCGGCTTAGGGATATCTTTTTTCGAGAACACGTCATATCGTCGGGATATCGTTGATATTGCTGCGGTCGAGCCAGGATGCGCGCCGCGGCTGAGGGGGCTGATTTGTATCTCGGCGCATTGTTCATAGCCGACATGGTGTTCTCCATCGGCTCGGTGAGGGAGACCGCACGCAGGCTCTCCTTCTCGGCCTCGACCGTCTCCAGTGCTCTGCGCCGGCTCGAAACGGAGCTTGCCATGAAGCTTGTCGAGCGTGCCTCCGGCGAGCTTGCGACCCTTCTGGCGAGCTCGAAGGTCCAGAAAGGCCTGCAGCCCATTCTCAGCTGTATCCGCCAACTCTCCGCTCTGGTGAAGGAGCCGCCAGCGCCAGGGGACTATGACCAATGGGCCGCGCGCCTGCCGCTGAAGATCGCAACCATCGAACGTTTCCTCGAGGTCGCTGATCAGGGCAGCATCAATCGCGCTGCCCGCCGCCTGCGTCTTGGCCAGCCGCAGCTCTCCCTGCAGATCGCAAATCTGGAGGAATTGTTCGGCTGCCGCCTGTTCGCCCGGCAGGCGCAGGGCTCGGTGCTGACGGAGGCCGGCCAGGAAGTTCACGCCATTCTCGCCGCGATCGCACAGGCCTGGGACGAGATGAAAGCGGCGGCGGACGAGCGCTTTCAGCGCACTGCGCGGGCGGTCCGCATCGGCTCGATTATTCCCACAGGCTCGGAAAGCTGGGTGGCGCGCTCGCTCGCGAGCCTGGTATCGCGCTGGAACATCGGCGGCAACAGCAACATGCTGTCGCTGCTGCTGATGACGGCCGACGATTTGCGCGAGGCGCTCCGGTCCGGCCGCATCGATGTCGCCATCGTTGATTCCGTCTTCGGCCTCGACGCCTTCGAACATGTGGAACTAGTCGCCACGGACATGGTAGCGATCGCCCCGCCCGATAGCACGGAGCAGACGTTTGCCGCGCTCGTCGAAAACCATCCGCTCTGCGTGCCGAGCCCCCGGACCGGCATCGGCAATGCCGCGACGGCCTTCGGCTATGACAGCCGCGATCGCCGCCGGTTTCGCGGCCGCGATATCACCTCGGCCGATTCCCTGCCCGTCATCGTCGATCTCGTCGCCAATCATGGCTATGTGTCGTTTCTCGGCCGCGTCAGCGCGCTTCCGATCGCCGACAAGGTTCGCATCGTCGAGCCCGATGAGATCTTGCCGCTGTCCTATCATCTCGCCCATAACGGTCGTAAAGCCTCGATGGAAGCTTGCCGGCTGATCCAGCAGGCGGTTCGCGAATTGGTTGGAGAGATGGGTACGACACGAAAGCGCTCGTCATCCCCCGGGTAGCGGAACAAATGCGGCATCTTCGCGTTTAGGTCGGTTAGGTTAGTCCGGGCGTACGCAGCCGGGGGGCGCGTTCGGCACCCAAGGAGAGACCATACATGAAAATTCTTGCAACGGCGCTCGTCGCATTAGGCGTTATTGTTTTACCTGCTACCTATGCCGAGGCGCGTGATCATCACCATCACCGCTGGCATCAACATCATCATCGCGACTATCGCCCTCATCATCATGGCTGGCATCGCCATGAAGGGTGGCGGCATGGAGATCGCCATCATCGCTGGCACAGCAAGCCGCATTTCTCGCATGCCTGACGGCAGCTGATTGGCATGAAAACGGCGCCTTCGGGCGCCGTTTTTGCGACTACCCATCTAGCGCGTCCTCCTCCTTCCGTCCTGACGATACCGATTGAAACCCATCAGACGAGAAGTGCGCGATCGCGCTTAGGCGGACCTATGGCGATGTCGCGAAAACGCCTGCTCTCCAAGGGATAGCGGAACTTTCGAAGGCGCTATTGCGTTTATTATATCGTCCGGAGGACGCGAGTAATACGAGTAGCGTTTACGTCCGGCATTCAAGGAGGCTGGAAATGAAAATTCTGGCAACAGCGCTGATTGCGCTAGGTATGGTCGTGTTGCCGGCAACCTATGCCGAGGCGCGTCCTCACCATCATCATGGACACCACCATCGGATGATCGTCCATAGGCACTATCATCATCACTATTATTACCGCCATCACTACTATCGCCCATATTACGGCTATTACGCGCCGTATTATGGCTATGACCGACCCTATTACAGCTATGACCAGCCCTACTATCCCTTGGGGGTATTCGGCGTTTTCGGTGGCTATGGCGGCTATCGCCATCACCATGGTTGGTATGGCGGGCGCGGATACCATCATGGCTGGTATGCCGGCGGCCATCGCGGATGGCATGGCGGCGGCGGCCACTGGCGCTATTACAGCCAGCCGCATTTTTCGCACAACTGAGGGCCTGTCCGATGGCAGAACGGCGCCTTTCGGCGCCGTCTGAGGATGAGTTTACGAGCTGTCCGACAGCATTGGGTCATGCCGGATTCAGCACGTGAACGGCGCGATCGGCCATCAGATGCCTCACCTTCTCGCCATAGGCAGCCATATGCGCGGAAGCGGCATGCGCCGTCAGCGCGGCTAGGCTTTCCCATTTCTCGACCACGACGAACGTATCAGGCCCAAAGGCAGGATCGGCCCCTTCGACATCCACGACGGCGGTATATTCGATGCAGCCGTCTTCAGCATGGACGGCCGGAACATTCGCCTGAAATGCTTCGAGCACCTCGGCGCGCTTGCCCGGGTGGGCGGTGAGGATGGCGAGTACGTGAATCATGGAAATGTCCTTGAAACGATATTCAATACGGATGGGGAATAGCGGATGCCACCGGATGTGTGGCCGGTTTCAACCATTACCACGGAACGGGACCGTTCGAACGCCAAACTTCAATTTTTATCGCGCATGGGATTCTTGCTGGATCGCGGCGTTCACATCCGGTTGATGTATTTCGGATCGAGCGATCCGCTCAGCAGATGGCTGACCGCGAGGAGATTGCCCTGCAGGCGACCGCGCCGGTCGATATAGGGCGGTGGGCTGACGGAGCCGACGACATTCGAGGCGATATTGCCGCCCATCAGCTTCAGCGCCCATTTCAGCGATACCGAGCGCTTCTTGACGAGATAGAGCGGATTGGCGACCTGGGAGTACCCAAGGCGCAGGCCCGATGTGCGGCCGGTCTTGACGCCGAGATGGACGCCCCGCAGGCGATTGAACTTGACGATCTTGCCGAAAGGACGCAGCCGCCGGCACAGATCCACATCCTCCTGCCAGCCGTAGAGCGGCAGATCCTCGTCGAAATAGATGCCATTTGCGAGCATCTGCTTCCGGCGAAAAATCATGTTGCAGCCATAGGCGTTGTGCGTGTCCTCGATCGTTGGCACCGGAAAGGGCGTGGCATCGGCTGCGAGCGCCGCATCCGCTTCGTCCGCCGTCAGGCCCGGTCCAAGGATACCGTCACGAACGACTTCGCCGGTCGCCACAACGATCTCTTCATCCGCCTCAAATAGGGCTTCCGTTTCGGAGAGATAGTTCGTTGCCGGGAAGAAATCGTCATCGAAGAAGACAACCACATCTATGCCGACGGCTGCATCGATGATGGCATTGCGCTGCGGGCAGCTTCCCTGCGGTGAAGAGACGATTGTCACGGGGAAGGGTGCGGAACGTAAGTGCTCCGTATCGATGTCATCGCCCTTGGCCGGACACAGGAAGAGATGATCCGGCTTGCGCGCTTGCTTTGCCAATCTATCGATCATCGCGGCGAGAATCGCCTTGCGACCGCATGTCGGCACGCCAACGGCAATTTTCATGAACATCCTCCAGAATATGATCCCCAGGTGCACGGAACCACCAAAAGCTGAATCTTTGGTTGTGCCAATCGCACGCATTCAACGGATTGCGCGCAAAAGCTGCTTCGTTGTCGGCGGCTGGCTCATTTACAGCCGTCGATAGAGCGTCTCGAAAGAGCCGGCCGTCTCGCCGGCCGGCATTTGTGATCGGCTCGAATGCCTGACGCAAGCCATGAATGCCAAGACTTGCAGCATCCACGGTCCAGAAACAGGTCGTCTATGCGATCTGCCCTTCAGCCGATATCGAAGGTATCCGCCGCCAAATGCAAACGCGCGACTCGAGATTTCAGTACAAGAGCGGCATGCCGCATACGCAGCTCGGCCTGCATCACATGGAAAATGCCCGGCTGCTGCCCGATCGCGGCGAGCTTCTGCACCGCCTGCCGCATGGCGGCGTCTGTGCCGAGATCGGTGCGGCCTTCGGCGATTTCACCGCCGAGATCTTTGAAAAGAATGCGCCGCGGGAGCTTTACCTGATCGACGCGTGGGATACGCCCCGCTATCAGGAGGGCCTGGAGCAGATCAGGTCAAAATTCCGGGGCGCATTGGATCAAGGCCGCCTGCGCATCGTCCAGGGCTATTCCACCGTGCGGCTTTCGGAATTTCCCAATAGCTTTTTCGATTGGGTCTATGTCGACACCAATCACAGCTACGAGACGACCCTGGAGGAGCTGCAGATCAGCCACTTCAAGGTCAAGCAGGACGGCCGCATCGCCGGCCACGACTTCTGCACCGGCAATGTCGTTGATGCCATTCCATATGGCGTGGTCGAAGCCTGCACCAAGTTCTGCAAGGATTTCCATTGGCAGTTCGAATACATGACCCTGGAATCCCACGGGCATTTTTCGTTCTCGCTGAAGCGGCTCTGAAGCATGCCCCGCAAAAGCGCGGTGCGGTTTTGCGACAACATAACATGCGCAAAATCAAAGACCTGAAGCGCGAAAAGCGATTCTGAAAGATCGCACTGCGCTTTAGGCGTCATGGCCTGCCAGCAGGCGCCCGTCGCTGATACGAGGTCGATAAGGCCACTGCCGTTCAGCGCCTGACGCCAGATGATTGACGCGGCAGACTTATTGGCGAGGAGCTTCCCACCAGGATTTTGAATACCGGCCGATCACGGGCCGACTCAGGTTCAATCCTCGAAGATGAAGATATCGCCTTCCTGCAAAGCCGCGATGAAGGCCTCCCTGGCCTTCTCCGCCTCAAGCGAGCCCTCATGCGCGTCCGCTAACGCTTTTCGGGCGGTCTTGTAGGCTTGCCCATCCTCGAGCGTCGGCCACTCCTTCGCCATGTATTCCAGGGCGCGTTCCGCATTCGATATCACCAGCCGGTCGCCCGTCTTGCGGGTCTCGACGATTACGGGTTTGCTCCACCATTGGGCCATGAAGTTTCTCCTTCCGCGGTCAACGTGCCGTTGGCTGGAATGTTCCAGGAGGCCTGCCGGTCGAATCCGCAGCGTCACGACAGCAAGGGAACTCCCGCTTCGGCCGCCGCGGCAATGAAGGCGACGCGCGCTTCTTCCGGTGCTCGCCTGCCGCGTTGGACGTCGATGCAGATGAGCAATGCAGACAGAAAGCAGTCGCCTTCCTCCGAAGGCCAGTCATCGAGAAGCGTCTTCCAGACTTCGTCGGCCGTGCCTACGGATTTCACTTCACCGGAATCGTTGCGAATGACGCGGATTGGAGAGAAGTGCGGCACGATGTTCATGGTAGCAGACTCCGTCAAAGCAGAGGCTGTTTTGGGCCTTTTGCCATGGGCGTGCATTTAACTTTCTTAATCTGCCGACCGCTTCGAGGCATATGTGATCAATCGTCGCCCGCACGCCTGCGCTATCAGCAAAATCGCGCCCGAGTGCATGACTGGCCGATCACGCGAAGATCGGTACTTCTCGCGACAAATTTGGTCGACGGCGCGGGCGAATCGACAGAAGACTGGTAGCGCCTGAAATGGAACTGAGGATATTGGGGATAGACAGGACAAATGGTGCCGCTTACGTGACTCGAACACGTGACCCCATCATTACGAATGATGTGCTCTACCGACTGAGCTAAAGCGGCATTCTCCGGAGCATTCGGTTCGGCCCCGCGATTTGCATGGCGCTGATACAGTCTATGTGGCCAGATTTCAAGCGCTCAAATTGCCATTTGGCAAAAAAGCGGGATGCTTGTGAAAAAGTACCGCATTTCGCGCACGATCAAAGTGCCAGCCGGGCGCGTGCCTGCCGGTATTCTTCTTCCAGCCGGTCAACGAGGGTGGATACCGGCTGGATGGATTTGACGGCGCCGATGCCCTGGCCGGAACCCCAGATATCCTTCCAGGCCTTCACGCCGGTGGTGGCGGCCTCGAAATCCATCTTGGAAGGATCGGCCTCGGGCAAGTTGTCCGGGTCGAGGCCGGCGGCACGGATCGAGGGCTTCAGGTAATTCCCAAGGACGCCGGTGAAATAGTTGGAGTAGACAATATCGGCGGCGGTTCCCTCGACGATCGCCTGCTTGTAGGCGTCCACGGCGCGCGCCTCCTCCGTGGCGATAAAGGGCGAGCCGATATAGGCAAGATCGGCGCCGGCCGCCTGGGCGGCCAGGATGGCGCCGCCGGTGGCGATGGCGCCGGCCAGGAGCAGCGGCCCGTCGAACCATTCGCGGATTTCCTGCACCAGCGCGAAGGGGGAAAGCTGGCCGGCATGGCCGCCGGCACCGGCAGCGACGGCAATCAGCCCGTCCGCACCCTTGCGGATCGCCGAATTGGCATGCCGGTTGTTGATGATATCGTGCAGCACGATACCGCCATAGGAATGCACGGCCGCATTCACCTCGGGCACGGCGCCGAGCGAGGAAATGACGATCGGCACCTTGTATTTCACGCAGAGCATCAGATCGTGTTCCAGGCGCTTGTTCGACGTATGGACGATCTGGTTGACCGCAAATGGAGCTGCAGGACGATCCGGATTTGCGGCATTGTGTGCGGCAAGGTCCTCCGTGATCATGGCAAGCCATTCGTCGAGCTGGCTTTCCGGGCGCGCGTTCAACGCGGGAAACGAGCCGACGACGCCGGCCTTGCATTGGGCCAGCGTCAGGGCGGGGTGGGAGATGATGAAAAGCGGCGAAGCCACGACCGGCAGGCGCAGACGCTCGGTCAGGATGGAGGGGAGGGCCATGAACATCATCCCTTTTGACGTTTACGAAAACGTCAAAAGGGATAGCAGATGTCTATCGAGAGGGGAAGATGGCAGCAGGCAACAGGCAATAGGCGATAGGCAATAGGCAATAGGCAATAGTGCTTGACCGTCCCGTCCCGGCTATCTTCCCCTACTGCCTACTGCCTACTGCCTACTGCCTACTGCCTACTGCCCCACCTCCACCCCATTTGCGTCGTCTTTGCGATTTATCCCCGCCCGAGTGCCCTTAACCCTTGCCGAAGGCTTGCGTATTGCAAAACTGGGCGCTACCGAATCCGGTTAACGGATGATGAAAATATGGCTGCCTTATCGGTAGAGTATGCGCGTATGGTGCGAGTGAGCGTAAAGGATCGGATGTGAGCGGATTAGAAACGGCTATCAGAAGCGCCTTGGATCGGTCTGATCGCACCAATCCGGAAATTCGGGCTCGCATCTATCAATCTGCGCGGCAGGCTCTGGAAGCCGGCCTTCGCAAGCAGGACATTACCGATGTCAACGTCATCGCCGCCCAGCGCCAGCGTCTGGAGGCGACGATCCGCGAGATCGAGGCCGAGGAGCGCGCCCGTCCCGCACAGGCGATACCGGTTTCGCCAGAGCTGGATGCTCCGCATGTTTCTCCTTCTGTGCCCGGGTCCCATGCAAGGCAGGCAGCGGCAACGCCGCAGGAACCCGTCATGAGCGTGCGCGGAGAAACACGCGACCCGCCAATGTCGGCAGGCCCCGCTGTTCCGGCAGAGCCGACCTCGGCGGAGCTGGCGGCGCGTGAAGACGATTTCGGCGATATGCGCGCCGGACCCGCCGATCATCTCGGTGCGGACAGCGATGTGCGTCCGACGGCCGATGCGCCGCCGGCGCGGTCGATGAACTTCAAGCCGGAGCGGGCGGCCGTGCGCCGCAAGCCGCGCAAGTTCTTCTCGCGCCTGCTGGTCTTCTGCATTCTGCTCGCCTTCCTCGGCGTCGGTGCCTGGTGGATCAAGACCTCGGGCCTGCTCATGTCTGCCGCCCAGCGGGATACGAGCGTGCCCAACCCGCCGGCACATGTCGATTCTCAGGATTTCAGCGGCAACGGCAACGACGACGATATGTCGGACCAGGACGACAATAGCGGTCCGGTCAATCCGGGCCTCGCCACCATCGATCCGCAGAACAGCTTCTCGGCGGAATGGCTGGAGATCTTGAAGCCCACCGACGCGCCGAAGGTGACGACCGGCCCGCAGTCAAAGGCTGAAAACGTCTCGGAGAACGAGGGACCGGCCGTGCGGCTGACCTCGCTCAGCAGCGGTGCGGACGGCAGTGGCTCGATCGAGGTGCCCGTCAATATGCTGCAGCAGATGGCGGGAAAAGCCTCGACGATCGCGCTGACTTTGCAGTCCACCTCAGATGCACCGACGCAGATCACAGTGGAGTGCGATTTCGGTTCACTCGGGCGTTGCGGCCGCCATCGTTTCACCGTCAGCCGGCAAAAGACGGATTCACTGTTCCAGCTCAAATTCGATCGCGCTATGGCGCCGACCGGTTCGGGCCGCCTGATCATCAACAGCGATGTCGATGGCAAGGCCCGTGGCGTCAATATCTACGCCATCCGCGTCCTGCCCGGGCAATAAGTCCCGGGCGATGCTTCGAACTCGTCAGGCGAGGATATCCGATCCCATGCCGAGGATCTTCTCGTCGACCTTGCCGATGGCTTCCTTGTCCTTGCCGTCATAGTCGAGCGTCAGCAGAATGTGACGGATAAGGTTCAGGCGCGCGCGCCGCTTGTCGTTGGCGCGGAGGACAGTCCAGGGCGCGTGGTCCGTATGCGTTTCCTTCAGCATGCGGTCGCGCTTCTCGCTGTAGTCCTTCCATTTCGGCAGTGCGGCGATATCCATCGAGGAAAGTTTCCAGACGGCGCGCGGATCATGGCGCCGGTCGTGGAAACGCTTCAGCTGCATCTCCCGGCCGATATCGAGATAGAATTTGAAGAAATGGATACCGTCCTGGACGATGAGCTTTTCCATCTGCGGCGCCTGCTTCAGGAACTGCTCGTATTGCTTCGGCGTGCAGAAGCCCATGACCGGCTCGACCCCGGCGCGGTTATACCAGGAGCGGTCGAAGAGCACGAATTCGCCCGCCGTCGGAAACTGGGCGACATAGCGCTGGAAGTACCATTGGCCGGCCTCGCGGTCGGTCGGCTTCGTCAGCGCCACTACGCGCGCCAGACGAGGGTTCATATGGGCTGAGGTCGCAGCGATCGAGCCTCCCTTGCCGGCGGCATCGCGGCCTTCGAAGAGCGCCATCACCCGTTTGCCGGTCGCCTGCAGCCAGAACTGCACCTTGATGAGTTCGATCTGCAGCGCTTTCAGCTCATCGAGATATTCTTCTTCCTTCAGCTTCTTCTTGTAGGGATAGCCACCCGAGGTCAGTGCCTCGTCATCGATCCAGCTCGGCAGGATGGGATCATCGACATCGAATATGCGCTTGATGCCATGAATATCCAGCTCCACCGCCCGGCTTCCTGTCTTCTCCCCCATATGTCGGCTCCTCGGCTGTTTACATAGCGTTAACCCTGCCACCGGCGGCGGCAAAAAAGCTTGGCCAGAAAACTGGGGCATTTATCCAATAGTTTCAAGCCTTTTGCCGCCACCCTCTTTTGCCGGCTACATTTATTTTTGCCAGTTACTGGCTTCTGTGGATAGAGCCGAATACTTCTGTCATGAATCGCAGATAAGACGCGGAATCCAGCGTTCCATGATGTCAGGCGAAGGACGGCGCAGTTGGAAGACGAATGGTCATTTGTCAGGAGGTTGGCAGTTCGGCTGCGGCAGGAGAGTGCGATCCTGGTTCTGGCGACGCTGATTGCCGCACTCGCCCTGGTCGAAGGCATCAACACCGGCGCCGTATTCTGGATCTGGGCCATCGTCATGATTGTCACGCTGCTTCGCCCGCCCCTGGTGGAGCGCGTGGTCGTGCCACCGCCGGCTGAGACGGCGCCCGCCGATCCTCAAGCCTTGCTGCACACCGCTTTTGCCGGACTGGCGGCACTCGACATGCCGGTGCTGATCATCGACCGCGAGGCGTCGGTGCTGGTACAGAACATGGCCGTCGAAAAAGCCTTCGGTGCCTTTCCGATCGGCGCACATATTTCCTCCAAGCTGCGTTCGCCGGGTCTGCTCGACATGGTACGCGAGACCATCGCGACCAATACGCCGAACCAGATCGAGCATTCCGAGCGCCTGCCTTCGGAGCGTGTCTATGTCGTGCGCATCGCACCGATAGATCTGCCCGAGATCGACAAGCAGGAAGATGCTCTCTTCCTGCTCTCCTTCCGCGACATATCCGAACTGCGCCACATCGACCGCATGCGCTCCGATTTCGTCGCTAATGCCAGCCATGAATTGCGCACGCCCTTGGCATCGCTGCGCGGCTTCATCGAGACGATCCAGGGGCCTGCCAAAGCCGATCCGAAGGCGCAGCAGCGTTTCCTCGGCATCATGTTCGATCAGACGACCCGCATGAGCAGGCTGGTCGACGATCTTCTGTCGCTGTCGCGCCTGGAGCTGAAGTCGCATATCGCGCCGGATCAGAAAGTGGATCTCGTCCCATTGCTCGGTCATGTGCGTGACTCCCTGCTGCCGCTTGCCAGGGATCTCGACGTGACCATCAATCTGCATTTGCCGGCGGGGAAGGTGGAGGTATTGGGCGATCGCGACGAGCTGGTGCAGGTCTTCGAGAACCTGATCGAGAATGCCTGCAAATACGGCCAGGAAGGCAAATCGGTCGAGGTTTCGCTGCTGAACGGTGCTGGCCAGGCCGTCGAGGTCGTCATCTCGGACAAGGGGCCGGGGATACCCGCAGAACATGTGCCGCGCCTGACCGAGCGCTTCTATCGCGTTAACGTTGAGGACAGCCGGTCCAAGAAGGGAACCGGTCTCGGACTTGCCATCGTCAAGCACATTCTGACCCGTCACCGTGCCAGACTGATCGTCAAGTCGGAAGTCGGAAAGGGAACCGACTTTACGGTCCGCTTCTGACAACCTCCACCTGCCCCGAGTTTGGGTGGCGATTTATCCAAATTATATCAGGCATATAGCCTGTCATAATTGTTTCACTCGCCTGACATAAAAGGGCGATGTTTTCGCCAGTAAGAATGGACTGCCGAAAAGTGGATGTGGCCTCCACCTCGGCGCTCTTCAAAGCTCATCAGGGGGATTCGTTGTGAATGCTTTGAAAATGTCCGTTCTTGCGCTGGTTGCATCGGCTGCCCTTGCCGGCACTGCAACTGCCCGCGACCAAATTCAGATTGCCGGCTCATCGACCGTATTTCCATATGCCAAGATCGTTGCCGAAACCTTCGGCGAGACCTTCACCAACTTCAAGACCCCTGTGGTCGAGTCCGGCGGCTCCGGAGCCGGCCTGAAGGAATTCTGCAAGGGCGTCGGAACGGATTCGATCGACATCGCCAATTCGTCGCGTCCCATCAAGGACAGCGAAGTCGAAGCCTGCAAGGCCGCCGGTGTCGCTGATATCCAGCAGATCAAGATTGGCTATGACGGCATCGTCTTTGCCTTCGACAAGAGCAATCCAGACATCAGGTTCGAGCCCGTCGATCTCTATAAGGCGATTGCCGCCGAAGTGGTCGTCGATGGCAAGCTCGTCGCCAACCCCTATAAGAAGTGGTCTGAGATCAATCCATCGCTG
Source organism: Hyphomicrobiales bacterium (assembly GCA_900472485.1). Lineage (GTDB taxonomy): Bacteria > Pseudomonadota > Alphaproteobacteria > Rhizobiales > Rhizobiaceae > Rhizobium. Next base: position 131,622 of record UCII01000003.1, on the reverse strand, counting down.
CCGGATTTTGAAATCGCCACCTATATTCCGGGTGAGAAGCACGGCACGCGCGAAGTCTTCGAAGAAAAGGTGCTTGTCGCCGGCTGCAAGGCTTCAGGCGCCGTCGAGGTGATCAAGGCTGCGGTCAAGGATGCCGGCCAGCAAGCCAAGAAATGCATTGCGGTGCGCAAGGATGGCGTTGCGGTCGATATAGACGGCGATTATCCCGAGACGCTGGCCCGCATCAATGCCAACAAGCATGGCATCGGTGTGTTCGGCCTGTATTTCTTCCAGAACAACGCCGACAAGCTGAAGGTTGCCACCGTCAGCGGCATCGTGCCCTCGGGACAGACGATTGCCGATGGCACCTATCCGGTATCGCGGCCGCTGTTCTTCTACGTCAAGAAAGCCCATCTGGGTGTCATCCCGGGGCTCAAGGAATATGTCGATTTCTTCACGAGCGATCAGATGATCGGACCGGAGAGCCCGCTGGCGGAATATGGCCTCGTGCCGGCGCCGGATGCCGAGCGCGACCAGATCCGTAAGGATGTCGCGGTCGGGAAGATTATGTGAATGCTGAAGGGTCGGGCACCGGTGCGGCTTTCCGCTGTGCCGGCGTTCGCCGGGGAATGGGAATGAGTGTATCGCTGCTGCTGCTCTGCTTGTCGGTCTTCGGCGCCTCCGCTTTCGTGCTGGGGCGGGTGAGGGCGGCTGCACTGTCGGGTGGCCGGCCTTCGTCCATGCATTCCCGGCTCGGCTATCACGGAGCCTATGCCGCCATCTGGGCGGTGCTTCCGCCCTTAGCACTCATCTGCGTCTGGCTGATCGCCGGCCCCATCGTCATCGACCGCCTGGTAACCAAATCCTTTCCCGAGGAGGTTCAGTCTCTGCCGCCGGCTGAACTCAATCTCAGCTACGGCATGGTGCGCAGCATCGCCCGCGGCATGCGCCTGCTCGACAGCCCGGAGCTTGCCGACGTCGCAGGCGGCAAGGCCGATCTGCAGTTGCTGCTGGCGCAGAAGGGAGTTCCGCTTGCCGTACGCCCCACTGGCTACATGATCGATGCCGCCAACAAGTATAACGGCATGCGTGAAGTGAGCCGATTGGTGATGTCGGCGGCGGCGATCATCCTGTCACTGCTCTGTGCGGTCTATGGTCTGCGCGCCATCGCGCCGCGTTTTCGCGCCCGCAATCGTGTGGAACAGGTCATTCTCGGAGCCCTGATCGTCGCTTCTTCCATTGCGGTGCTGACGACCGTCGGAATCGTCGTTTCCATGCTTTCGGAAGCGGCGCATTTCTTCAGCATGGTGCCGGCCCGCGAATTCTTCTTCGGTACCGTCTGGGACCCGCGCTTCACCGGCGCCGGCGCTCAGACCTCAGGCACCTTCGGCCTGATCCCGCTGTTGGCGGGCACGATTTATATCGGGCTCGTGGCCATGCTCTTCGCCGTGCCCATCGGTCTGTTCGCGGCGATCTACATGGCCGAATATGCCTCGGCTCGCGTCCGCTCCATCGCCAAGCCGATGCTGGAGGTCCTGGCCGGCATTCCAACGATCGTTTACGGCTTCTTCGCCCTTGTCACCGTCGGCCCCTTCCTGCGCGATATCTCCGCCGAGATCGATGGGCTGATGACCGGAAACTACAGAAGCTTCATCGAGGCGCAGAGCGTTTTGACCGCCGGCTTTGTCATGGGCGTGATGCTCATCCCTTACGTTTCGTCACTGTCGGACGATATCATCATGGGGGTGCCGCGCTCGCTGCGCGACGGCTCGCTCGGTCTCGGCGCCACGCGCTCGGAAACAGTCAAGCGCGTGCTCCTGCCGGCCGCCCTCCCGGGCATTGTCGGCGCGCTGCTGATGACCGCGTCGCGGGCGATCGGCGAAACCATGATCGTGGTGCTGGCCGCCGGCGTCGCCGCGCGCATGCAGCTCGATCCCTTCGAGCCGATGACGACGGTCACCGTGAAGATCGTCAATCAGCTGACCGGCGATCTGGAGTTCACCTCGCCGCAGACGCTCGTCGCCTTCGCTCTCGGCATCACGCTGTTCTGCCTGACGCTCTGCCTCAACGTCTACGCGCTCTACATTGTCCGTCGATACAGGGAGCAATACGAATGAGCGACGTCGTATCCTCCTCTCAGCTCAACATGCCGCGCGGGTTGACGCCGGGTGCATCCGTGCGCCGCGATATCGGCATCAGGCGACGCTACGCCGCCGAGCGCCGCTTCCGCGCCTATGGGATTACCGCCGTCATTTTCGGTCTCGTCTTCCTGATCACCCTGGTCTCGACCGTGGTCCGCACTGGCTATACCGCCTTCGTTCAGACCTCGATCACCCTGCCGATCGAATTCTCCGAGAAGGTGATAGACCCCGCAGCCAAGCGCTTCGGCGATCCGAGGGTGCTGATCGCAGCCAACTATCCGGTTCTCCTGCGCGATGCGCTGGTAAAGGCGCTTGGCATCGATCCGGCCAACCGTGCGCTCGTTCGCGAGGCGACGGCGATGGTGTCGGACAGTGCCAGGATCGCGCTGCGCGATAGGGTCGTCGCCAATCCCTCGATCATAGGGACGACGCAGAAAGTCACGTTCCTTGCCAGCGCCAATATCGATTCCGCCAACAAGGGCCAGATCGATCTGACAGTCGATGAGAAGGATCGCAAGATATCCGACCGCCAGGTCGCCTGGATGAAGCAACTCAGCGAAAGCGGTGCGCTTTACAAGGCCTTCAACCGCGGTCTCTTCCTGTCGGGCAATTCGAGCCGGCCGGAAGCCGCCGGTCTCGGTGTGGCGCTGATCGGCTCGCTCTATCTGATGCTGACCGTTCTCGTGCTGGCCTTGCCGGTCGGCGTTGCCGCCTCGATCTATCTGGAGGAGTTCGCGCCGAAGAACCGGCTGACGGATCTGATCGAGGTCAACATCAACAATCTCGCGGCGGTGCCCTCCATCGTTTATGGCTTGCTCGGGCTTTCGGTCTTCATCAACATCATGGGATTGCCGCGTTCGGCATCGCTGGTCGGCGGTCTCGTGCTGAGCCTGATGACGCTGCCGATGATCATTATAGCCACGCGCTCGGCCTTGCGTGCCGTGCCGCCGTCGATCCGCAGCGCGGCGCTCGGGCTTGGTGCATCGCGCATGCAGATGGTCTTCCATCACGTGCTGCCGCTTGCGATGCCCGGCATCCTGACGGGGACGATCCTCGGGCTTGCCCATGCGCTCGGCGAGACCGCGCCGCTGCTTCTGATCGGCATGGTCGCCTTCGTCGCCAACTATCCGACATCGCCGCTCGACCCTTCGACGGCGCTGCCGGTGCAGATCTACATGTGGGCGAGCGAAGCCGAGCGGGCCTTTGTCGAAAGAACGTCCGGCGCCATCATCGTGCTTCTCTTCTTCCTCGTTGCGATGAACATCGGCGCCATTGTGCTGCGCCGCCGTTTCGAGCGGCGCTGGTAAGGGAGGGCGCACGAAATGAACATGATGACGGAAGCCGCCAGCGAAAAAGCATTGTCCAAGAAGATGATGACGATCCCTTACAAGATGATCGGCCAGGACGTTTCGGTCTATTACGGCCACAAGCGGGCGCTCTTCGACGTCAATCTGAAGATTCGTGCGAATACGGTCACGGCTTTGATCGGCCCTTCCGGTTGCGGCAAGTCCACCTTCCTGCGCTGTCTCAATCGCATGAACGATACGATCGAGACCTGCCGTGTCACCGGCAAGATCACGCTCGACGATCAGGATGTCTACGACGACGGCATCGACGTGGTGGAATTGCGCGCCCGCGTCGGCATGGTCTTCCAGAAGCCCAACCCGTTTCCGAAGTCCATCTATGAGAACGTCGCCTACGGCCCGCGCATCCATGGTCTGCACCGTTCGAAAGCCGATCTCGAGCATATCGTCGAAACCAGCCTGCAGAAGGCTGGTCTTTGGGGCGAGGTGAAGGATCGCCTCCATGACGCCGGCACGAGCTTGTCGGGCGGTCAGCAGCAGCGTCTGTGCATCGCGCGCGCCGTTGCGGTCAGCCCGGAGGTCATCCTGATGGACGAGCCGTGCTCGGCGCTCGATCCGATCGCAACCGCCAAGGTCGAGGATCTCATCCACGAGCTTCGGGAGAATTTCACCATCGTCATCGTGACGCATTCCATGCAGCAGGCAGCCCGCGTCTCGCAGCGTACCGCAATGTTTCATCTCGGCCACCTGGTCGAGGAGAACGACACCGATAAGATGTTCACCAATCCCGACGATTTCCGCACGCAGGATTACATCATGGGCCGTTTTGGTTGATGATGTCAGGCGCGCGGCTCATTTCACACAGTTCACCTTGAGGATAGAAAAATGGTCTCCACCCACATTCTCTCAGCCTATGACGAAGACCTGAAGTTCCTGACGCGCCGCATTGCCGAAATGGGCGGCCTGGCCGAGCAGATGGTTAGCGACAGCGTACGCGCGCTGGTCAACAGCGACGCTGCCTTGGCCCAGAAAGTCATCTCCGATGACGTCGTTCTTGACCATGCCGAGCGCGAAGTCGGCGACAAGGCGATCGTCACCATTGCTCGCCGTCAGCCGATGGCAGCGGACCTTCGTGAAATCATGGGCTCGATCCGCATCGCCTCCGATCTGGAGCGCGTCGGCGATCTCGGCAAGAACACCGCAAAGCGCGTCATCGCTGTGCAGGGCACCGGTGTCCCCCGCCGTCTCGCCCGCGGCATCGAGCATCTCTCCGAACTGGCTTTGAGCCAGCTCAAGGAAGTTCTCGATGTCTACGCGACCCGCTCGCCCGACAAGGCCGTGTCGATCCGCGAACGTGACGAGGAAATCGACGCCATGTACACCTCGCTCTTCCGCGAGATGCTGACCTACATGATGGAAGATCCGCGCAACATCACCACCTGCACGCATCTTCTCTTCTGCGCCAAGAACATCGAGCGCATCGGCGACCACGCCACCAATATCGCCGAGACGATCTATTACATGGCGACAGGTGCTCAGCCGGAAGGCGAACGCCCGAAGGACGATACCGCCAATACCGTCGGCGCAGTGACGGAATAATCTGGAAGCGAAGAAAGGAGACCATAGGCGCATGGTTCCGAGAGTTGCTGTTGTAGAAGACGAGGAAGCGCTCAGCGTTCTGCTGCGCTACAATCTTGAGGCCGAAGGCTTCGAGGTCGACACGATCCTCAGAGGCGATGAGGCCGAGCTGCGTCTCCAGGAGCGCATCCCCGATCTCCTGATCCTCGACTGGATGCTCCCCGGCGTATCGGGCATCGAGCTCTGCCGCCGGCTGCGTATGCGGCCGGAGACGGAGCGACTGCCGATCATCATGCTGACGGCCCGCGGCGAGGAAAGCGAGCGCGTGCGTGGGCTTTCGACCGGCGCGGACGATTATGTCGTCAAGCCGTTCTCGACGCCGGAGCTGATGGCTCGCGTCAAGGCGATGCTGCGCCGTGCCCGCCCGGAGGTTCTCTCCACGGTGCTGCGCTGCGGCGATATCGAGCTGGATCGCGAAACCCATCGCGTCCACCGCAAGAGCCGCGAAGTGCGGTTGGGTCCGACGGAATTCCGCCTGCTGGAGTTCCTGATGTCCTCGCCGGGCCGCGTTTTCTCGCGTTCGCAGCTGCTCGACGGCGTATGGGGTCACGATATCTACGTTGATGAACGCACCGTCGATGTCCATGTCGGCCGCCTGCGCAAGGCGCTCAATTTCTCCAACATGCAGGATGTCATCCGCACCGTTCGCGGCGCGGGCTATTCCATGGAAGCCTGAGCGGCTTGCCGCTCGGGTATCACTAAAGCATGTCGCCCAAAAGTGCGTAGCGGTTTTGCGAGAACGACATGCGCCAGACGGAAAACCTAAAGCACAGGAAGCGAATCTGAAAGATCGTGACGTGCTTTAAATAGCGGCGGAAATAGAAAAACGGGCCTCGAGGGCCCGTTTCTCATTGTCTTGCTGTGGCTTTCAGCCGTTGTTACGACGGCGGTCATGCACCGGCTGGTATGCCATGCGCTGATGATAGGTGCAGTAGGGCGAAGAATCTGGGCTGTCATTGCCGCAGAAGTGGAAGTCGTCCTTCAGCGGGTCGCCGACCGGCCACTTGCAGGTGCGCTCCGTCAGTTCCGTCAGGCCGAGGCGGCGGGAGATCGGAACGACGACGTTCGATGCCGGACGATACTGGATTTCATTGACGGAATCGATCTCGATCTCTTCCTTCAGCATGGTTGCGCCCTGCTGGCGGGCGACGACCGTGCGGGTAGCAACGCGCGATCCGTAGGTCGCGGCGCGGGGTGCAGCTGCGCTGCGCTTCGGCGTGCGCGCTGCGGTTGCCGTGCCGCCCGCCTTCGCTCGGCCGGGAAGGTTCAGGCGGTGCACCTTGCCGATGACGGCATTACGGCTCACGCCACCGAGCTGCGCAGCGATCTGGCTGGCGCTCAACCCTTCGGACCATAGCTTTTTCAGCTTCTCGACGCGTTCGTCTGTCCAATTCATGCCCTGTCTCCGCTGTCGCGTTTCCGATGGCAGAATCCCTCACCATTGCCTCGCATGGGAACGAGGCGCGAAACGCTCTAAAATTGTGGTGACTAGTTCCGCCGCATGCAGTCTAGCAATTGCTTTTTAACCTAGTGTGAGGCTGACTCCGTGACAAGAGTCGCGAGAATCTTGAGGAATCGATTTCGAGGTTTTCCCCAACTTGCTGCCCAGGCGTGGCATTTCTGCAATAGGCGCCGCCGAACCTATCTCTTTTGCCCGCAAGCGTTATCTCGCACCTGCTAAAACGCCAGTTTTGTTGACATCGCGATGCAAAACATCAATAGTGCCCAGGCCGCCGCAAGGCGGCATTTTTGATTTTTTCGGACCCGTTTCATCAAATGGAAGCGATCGGTCCTTAAAGTTGTGATCAGGAGATATGGCCATGGCCGAGACCACGCCGCTTTATGACACCTACATGCGCGCTCCGCTACGGTTCGAGCGAGGCGAGGGCGTCTGGCTGGTCACCGAAAATGGCGAACGCTACCTCGATTTCGCAGCCGGCGTCGCGGTCAACTCGCTCGGTCATGCTCATCCTCATCTCGTCGCCGAGCTGAAGGCGCAGGCCGACAAGGTCTGGCACCTGTCCAACCTCTATGAGGTGCCCGGTCAGGAGAAGCTGTCGAAGCGGCTGACGGAAGCGACCTTCGCCGACAAGGTGTTCTTCACCAATTCGGGCGCCGAGGCGCTGGAATGCGCCATCAAGACGGCGCGGCGCTATCAATTCGCCAAGGGGCATCCCGAGAAGTTCCACATCATCACCTTCGAGGGCGCCTTCCACGGCCGCACCATCGCAACGATCGCCGCTGGCGGTCAGGAAAAGTATATCGAAGGCTTCGGCCCGAAGGCACCGGGTTTCGATCAGGTGGAGTTCGGCGATCTCGCTGCCGTGCGTGCTGCCATTACCGACGCAACGGCCGGGATCCTGATCGAGCCGGTTCAGGGCGAGGGCGGCATTCGTCCCGCGACCAACGAATTCCTGCGCGGGCTGCGTGAGATCTGCGATGAGCACGGCCTGCTGCTGATCCTCGACGAAGTACAGTGTGGCGTCGGCCGCACGGGCAAGCTCTTTGCCTACGAATGGGCCGGCATCAAGCCCGATATCATGGCGGTCGCCAAGGGTATCGGCGGTGGCTTCCCGCTCGGTGCTTGCCTTGCGACGGCGGAAGCCGCTTCCGGCATGAAAGCCGGCACTCACGGCTCGACTTATGGCGGCAATCCGCTTGCCATGGCAGTCGGCAATGCCGTTCTCGACATCGTGCTTGCCGAAGGCTTCCTGCAGCATGTGCGCGATGTCTCGCTGGTGTTCCGCCAGGGGCTCGCCTCGCTCAAGGATCGCTTTCCTGACATCATCGAGGACGTTCGCGGCGAGGGCCTGATGCTCGGCGTCAAGGCGGCCATACCGCAGGCGGAGCTGCTGCAGGCGATCCGCGCCGAGCATCTGCTTGGTGTGCCGGCCGGCGACAATGTCATCCGCCTTCTGCCGCCGCTGGTCGTGACTGCCGAAGAAGCACGCGAAGGTCTTGCCCGCCTGGAGCGCGCTGCCGAGCGTGCGCGCGCTGCCCGCACCAAGAAATCGGCTTGAGTTTATCGCCCGCTGTCGGGGCGATTACTGCGCCGCGCGTCGAGGCGACGCGCAAAGGACGCAGTAACATTTAGGAATCGCATAAGCTTTCCTTAAATCGATGCAGATTTAAGGGCTTATGCGTGCCCCTCGCGGGCGTTTTTGTTTTTTCTGGAGTACAGGTAAGGACATGGCTTCTCCGAAACACTTTCTCGACCTCTCTGCCGTTCCGGCTGCCGATCTGCGCAATATCATCGACGACGCGATCGTGCGAAAGAACGCGCAGAAGGCCGGCACGGCCGACAAGCCTCTGGCCGGCAAGATGCTGGCGATGATCTTCGAGAAGCCGTCCACCCGAACCCGCGTTTCCTTCGATGTCGGCATGCGCCAGCTGGGCGGCGAGACGCTGTTCCTCTCGGGCACCGAGATGCAGCTTGGCCGCGCCGAGACGATCGGCGATACGGCCAAGGTGCTGTCGCGCTACGTCGATGCGATCATGATCCGCACGACCGATCATTCGCGCCTGCTGGAGCTGGCCGAACATGCGACCGTTCCGGTCATCAATGCGCTGACCGACGATACGCATCCCTGCCAGATCATGGCGGATATCATGACGTTCGAGGAGCATCGCGGCCCGATCAACGGCAAGACGCTCGCCTGGACGGGCGACGGCAACAACGTGCTGCATTCGCTAATCGAAGGGGCTGCGCGCTTCGGCTATCGCATGAATATGGCGGTACCCCTTGGTTCTGAGCCGAAGGATCACTATCTGAACTGGGCCCGCAACGAGGGCGCCGAAATCATGCTCTCGCATGATGCAGACCGTGCGGTCGCCGGCGCCGATTGCGTGGTAACCGATACCTGGGTTTCCATGAATCAGGAGCACCGGGCACGCGGTCACAACGTCTTCCAGCCCTATCAGGTCAACAAGGCTTTGATGGCACAGGCCGGCAAAGACGCTTTGTTCATGCATTGCCTGCCCGCCCATCGCGGGGAGGAGGTGACGGATGAGGTGATCGACGGTCCGCAATCCGTTGTCTTCGATGAGGCGGAAAACCGCCTTCATGCGCAGAAGTCGATTCTTGCTTGGTGCCTGGGCGCGATCTGAAGATATCAAACCGCGTCTTGAGGCGCGGGCCCTAGAGCCGGATGGCCTTAGGTCGAAGCGACCTAAGGCCTGAATCCGGTCTAGAATCAAAGAAATAGAGCATGACGGCGCCCGAAAACCGCTCTCACTTTTCGGCGTCATGCTCCAGGAGTAAAGCAATGGCCGAAAATGCCGCAACGCTGGGTCAGTTCGATTTCGCCGGTGACGATCATGTCGTTCCCTTCCAGGTGGAAGGTCTCGACGTGCGCGGCCGTGCCGTACAGCTTGGTCCGCTGCTGGACGCGATCCTCGCCCGGCACGACTATCCGATGCCGGTTGCACGCCTTCTGGCCGAGGCCATCGTCCTGACCGTCCTGCTCGGCACATCACTGAAGTTCGAAGGCAAGTTCACGGTGCAGACCAAGGGCGACGGTCCCGTCGACCTTCTGGTTGCCGATTTCTCGACGCCGGAAAATGTTCGCGCCTATGCCCGTTTCGACGAAGAAGCGCTGGCAAAGGCAGTCGCCGAAGGCAGGACCGAGCCGGAACAACTGCTCGGCAAGGGCGTCCTCGCCTTCACCATCGATCAGGGCCGTTTCACGCAGCCCTATCAAGGCATCGTCGCGCTTGACGGCGCATCGCTCGAAGAGATCGCCGGCACCTATTTCCGCCAGTCGGAACAGATACCGACGCGCGTGCGCCTCGGTGCTGCAGAGCTCTTCGATCGCGACGAGAATGGCAAGCCGCGTCACCGCTGGCGTGCCGGCGGCCTGATCGCGCAGTTCCTGCCGGAGGCGCCCGAGCGCATGCGCCAGCCCGACCTGCATGGCGGCGACGGCGATACCGGCGTGCGCGATCATGCCGAAGACGATGCCTGGGCGGAAGCGCGCAGTCTGGTGGAAACCATCGATGCAGATGAGCTGACGGATCCGCAAGTCGGCACCGAGCGGCTTCTCTATCGCCTCTTCCACGAGCGTGGCGTACGCGTCTACGAACCGAAGGCGGTCTATGACCGCTGTTCGTGCTCGCGCGACAAGCTGAAGGGTGTGTTGAAGGGCTTCACGGCCGAAGAGATCGAGGCCAGCCAGGAGAATGGCGAGATCGCCGTGACCTGCGAGTTCTGCTCGACCACCTATCGCTTCGAAGTGTCGGAGATAGAAGCGGCGTAATGCCGCTCAGTTCAGCGTGCGCAGCAGGTTCGGCGTATCCAGCGAGAAGGCGGGGATCTTGACATGGAAGAGCTCCCCGTCGTCCGTTTCCATCTGGTAATGGCCGAACATCATACCTGAGGGCGTGTCCAGCGGGCAGCCGGAGGAATATTCATAGGTATCGCCGGGTTTCAGATGCGGCTGCTCGCCGACGACGCCTGGCCCCGTCACCTCATCCACTATGCCGTTCATATCGGTGATGTGCCAGTAGCGCGTCACCAGTTTCACGGCCCGCTCCGAGTGGTTGGAAATGACGATGCGATACCCCCATACATAGCGATCATCGTCCGGATCGGATTGCTCCTCCAGATAAAACGGCTCTACAACCACTTCGATGTCGCGTGTTAGGGCGCGATACATGCCTGATACCTTGCCACTGCTCTGAAGCGCCGGAGGCTCCTCGAAGCCCATTGTCGTTTCAGCATTTTCAAGTCTGCGGCATATTATCCGCTTTCCACTGCTCCCGCAAAGCGCAGGATATCTAGCGGTATCCTATAACCAATCCATTCCGTCAAGGAACGGCGTGATGAAATCTCGCTCGGGGAGACGGATCGCTCTGAAATCCAGCTATTACGGCCAATGAAGAAGGTTAGTCCTTTCTTCTCAAAGTATCTCGTTTCGCCCGTCATTTAGTCTTGTCTACCATATTGTCGCAGGCAGAGCTTGTGGGGTGCGGATACGCTTGCCGTCATTGCTGGTGCACTTCAGGGATCGGGCGTCACATCTGATCGCCAATTATTAAAACCTCCCGGCCATATAAACCCCGTGTCCCTCCTTTATGTTCCTCGGAGGGAACTTGCGCCGGATTCCCTCTCGGGAGGATTTCGGCTATGATCTGATTCTGGCATGGCCCGTGCCTCCCCCCTCCATTCGGGAAAGTATATTTCATGCGGGGCCGTCGATATCCAAACCGACTGTTTGAGCGCCTGGCATAAGGAGGGGTTGCGGTCATTGCTCGCAATAGGAGGTTTAGATGAGGCTTTCCGCCCCTGTTTATCATTTGAAGCGCAAGGCAAGGCTCCTGTCCCGCCAGCAGAATATCCCTTTGCACGCCGCGCTGGATCGCGTCGCGGCTGGCGAAGGTTTTGAAGGCTGGAGCTTGCTTGCAAGCAAAACGAGCTCAGCCGTGCCAGTCGGCGAGCTGTATTCGCGTTTAAGCCCGGGCGATCTGGTGCTGATCGGCGCGCGGCGCGGTCACGGCAAGACCCTGATGAGCTTGCGGCTCGCCGTCGAAGCCATGAAGGCTGGCAATCGCGGTGTCTTCTTCACGCTGGAGGACACGGAAAAGGTGGTTTTGGAGCGTTTTCCTGTCATCGGCGCGGATCATGCGGAATTTGCCGGTCTATTCGAGTTCGACAATTCGGATGCCATCAGCGCCGATTACATCGTCGAGAGGCTGGCTCAGGCATCGCCTGGCACGCTGGCCGTGGTCGATTATCTGCAGCTGCTGGATCAGAAGCGGGAGAATCCGGAATTAATGATCCAGGTTCAGATATTGAAGACGTTTGCGCGCGACAGAGGCGTGATCGTCGTCTTCGTCTCGCAGATCGACCGCTCCTACGATCCGGCGCTGAAACCAGTGCCCGATCTCTCGGATATTCGCCTGCCGAATCCGCTGGATCTGACGCTGTTCGACAAGATGGTCTTCCTGAACAACGGCCTGGTCGAGTTCAAGGCTGCCAGCTGACGAGCTGCAAATTGTCTAAAGGCAATCGAGCCGCCCGGAGAAAATCCGGGCGGCTCGATCAATATCAGGCGGAAACCTGCTCGAGCGCGCGGGCGAAATCTTCGACCAGATCGGCGCCGTCCTCGATGCCGGCGGAGAAGCGCACGGTGCCCGGCGAAATCCCGAGCTCGGCGCGGGCCTCGTCGGTGAGGTTCTTGTGCGTCGTGGTGGCCGGATGGGTGATCAGGCTCTTCGAGTCGCCGAGGTTGTTGGAGATCTTCACGATCTCCAGTGCGTTCTGCAACTTGAAGGCCGCTTCCTTGCCGCCCTTGAGCTCGAAGGCGACCAGCGTCGAGCCGCCGCTCATCTGCTTGGCGATGATATCGGCCTGCGGATGGTCCTTGCGGCCCGGATAGATCACGCGGGCGACCTTGTTGGTCTGCTCGGCGAGGAAATCGGCAACCTTGGAGGCATTCGCCGTCTGCTGCGCGACGCGCAGCGGCAGCGTCTCGATGCCCTTCAGCAGCGTCCAGGCGGTAAAGGGCGACATGGCGGGGCCGGTGTGGCGGAAATAGTCCTGCAGGTTCTCGTCGATCCACTGCTTATCGGAAAGGATGACGCCGCCGAGCGAACGGCCCTGGCCGTCGATATGCTTGGTGGCGGAATAGACGACGATATGCGCGCCGAGTTCCAGCGGCTTCTGAAAGAGCGGCGTCGCGAAAACGTTGTCTACCACGACCTTTGCGCCGATCTGGTTGGCGAGCTTGGCGACAGCGGCAATATCGACCACTTCCAGCGTCGGGTTGGTCGGGCTTTCGAGGAAGAAGACCTTGGTGTTCGGGCGGATGGCCTTTTCCCAGTTCTCGGTGAAGCGGCCGTCGACCAGCGTGCATTCGATGCCATATTTCGGCGCGAGCGTCTCGACCACCCAACGGCAGGAGCCGAAGAGGGCGCGGGCAGCGACGATATGATCGCCGGCCTTCAGCTGGCAGAGGATGGCTGCGGAAACGGCGGCCATGCCGGACGCCGTGGCGCGAGCATCTTCGGCGCCTTCGAGAGCGCACATGCGCTTCTCGAACATGTCGTTGGTCGGGCTGCCGTAGCGGGCGTAGATGAACCCATCCGTTTCGCCCTTGAAGCGGGCTTCCGCCGCTTCCGAGGTGTCGTAGACGAAGCCCTGGGTCAGATAGATTGCTTCGGAGGTCTCGCCGAATTGCGAACGGAGCGTTCCGTTGTGTACGAGTTGGGTTGCGGGGCGCCAAGTCTTGCTCATGCCATCACCACTTTCAAAACAAAAAAACCGGTCGCAAAAGCAGACCGGTTCAACCCCGGTCTTTTTAGCCATTTGTTTAACGTGGCTGCAAGCCGACCGGCCAAATCACCACGGGATAAGTTGCAATACTGCCGTTGACGGCTTGCGTCAATTCCCTGAGTTTGGTTTTGTCTGCGGCAAATTATGAAAGAAGCATGATGGCTCGCAATACTGGAATTCTGGCCGACCGGGCCATAGCAGCGCTGTTTGAAACGGGGCGACTGACGAGCGAGAGAGAACTGGACGTCGATCAGATCCAGCCGGCAAGCCTTGACCTCAGGCTCGGCTCGCATGCCTTCCGTGTTCGTGCCAGCTTCATGCCCGGCCCGTCGCATCTGGTCGCCGACAAGCTCGACCGGCTGAAGCTGCATGTGGTCGATCTCTCCGAAGGTGCGGTGCTGGAAACGGGCTGCGTCTATATCGTGCCGCTGATGGAGCGCCTCGACCTGCCGGAAGATATGTCCGCATCGGCCAATCCGAAGAGCTCGACCGGCCGGCTCGACATCTTCACCCGCGTCATCACCGACCGGGCGCAGGAGTTCGACAAGATCCCGGCCGGCTATTCCGGCCCGCTCTATCTCGAAATCAGCCCGCGCACCTTCCCGATCGTCGTGCGTCGCGGCTCGCGCCTGTCGCAGATCCGCTTCCGCGTCGGCCAGGCCCTGCTCACCGAACCGGAATTGCTGGCGCTGCACGAGAGCGAGACTCTTGTCGCCAGTAAGAAGCCGAACATCACCGGCGGCGGCATCGCTCTGTCGATCGATCTTGCCGGCGACAAGGAAGGGCTGATCGGCTATCGCGGCAAGCACCATACGGCCGTCGTCGATGTCGACAAAAAGGCCCAGCACGATATTTTCGATTTCTGGGAGCCGCTCTATAGCCGCGGGCGCACCGAGCTGATCCTCGATCCGGATGAGTTTTATATCCTCGTTTCGCGCGAAGCGGTGCATGTGCCGCCGCATTTTGCCGCCGAAATGACGCCTTTCGATCCGCTGGTCGGCGAATTCCGCGTCCACTACGCCGGTTTCTTCGATCCCGGCTTCGGCCATGCGCCGGCGGGCGGCCGCGGCAGCCGTGCCGTGCTGGAAGTGCGTAGCCACGAAGTGCCCTTCATTCTCGAGGACGGCCAGATCGTCGGCCGCCTGATCTACGAACATATGCTGGAACAGCCAAGCAGCCTCTACGGCTCCGGCCTCGGCTCGAACTATCAGGCACAGGGCTTGAAGCTCTCGAAGCACTTCCGGCTCTAGGTGCCCACCAACCGGCCTTGACAGAGGCCGCCAACTGTTGGACATCTCAAAGATGCAGGCGGGTGTAGCTCAATGGTAGAGCAGCAGCTTCCCAAGCTGAATACGAGGGTTCGATTCCCTTCACCCGCTCCATAATCTTCACGCCAGAAGCGGCCTCTTCGTTTTCAGCGCCTCCGCTAGCGCATCTCCAAAGGTCGCAATCGGCCGCGCCAACCGCCCGGCCGGCGGACGGTGCACCAGCCAGTTGACGACTTTCGGGCTGAAATCCGGTGCCTCGACGATTTCGACTGAATCGCGCCAGCGGCTGTCCGCCAGTGCCGCCGGCGTCAGGACGCCGATACCGAGGCCGCGGGCGACCAGCGACATGCGCAGGTCGGCGCTCATCGCCTCGACGGCGACGTCGAAAGGCAGGCGCTCGGCTTCGAAGCGGTGATGAATGAAGGCCCGAAAGCCGCAGCCGCTCTGGTTCATGATCCAGGGAAAACGGGAGAGATCTTCAAGGCTCGGCTCCGCGGGAACGCCGAGTGATGGCGCCGCGACGAGAATGACGGCATGGACTCCGAGGATTTCGCCGACGACATTATCCGGCGGCTGCAGCCCTTCCGCCAGGCAGACGGTTGCTGCATCGAGCTGACTGTGAGCGACCTGCTCGATCAGCTGTGGCGACCAGCCGGTGACGATGCGCAGCGTCAATTGCGGAAACTGGCTGCGCAATGCGTCGAGCGGGGCGGATAAGGCCGCTTCGGAAAGATACGGCATGATGCCGAGACGGAATTCGCCGCCGATCGCGCCCCCGGGCGAAACGCCGGCCTTGAGATCGTCGAGCGAGCGCAGCACGCGGCGTCCATGCTCATAGGCTTCGCGGCCCGCAGCCGTCGGCTTGAGGGGTTTCGACTGCCGGTCGAGCAGCGCAATGCCGAGACTGTCTTCCAGGTTCTGGATGCGCCGGGTGAGGCCCGGCTGCGTGAGATTGATGCGCGCCGAGGCGGCGACGATCGAACCCGTCTCCACCACGGCGACGAAAGCTTCCAGATCATGAATGTTCATGATGAACTCGCATAAACATTATTATTTCATTTCAATTGCCGCATTATGCAGCAAAGGGATAAAGATGACTATCAATATTATCAAAATTATTGGAGAGCCTATGTCTCAAAATCCCGAACGTATGATGAGCGAGGGGGAGGACGACGTATCCGAGGCTGTCGCCGCACCCTCGACATTACTTTTTGCCGTCGCCACCGGCGTCATCGTCATCAATCTCTTTGCGCCGCAGACGCTGGTCGGCATCATCGGCCCGTCGCTCGGCTTTTCCGAGAGCGGTGCCGGCCTGGTGGCCATGGCCTCGCTGCTCGGCTATGCCGCCGGCCTGTTTTTCCTGGTGCCGCTGGCGGATCTCATGGAAAACCGGCAGCTCGTGCTGCGCATGCTTCTGTCGGCTCTGGTCATGGCTATTGCCGCCGCCTTCGCGCCGACGGGCTGGAGCCTGCTGATCTTCCTATTCCTGCTGGGAGCGGCCTGTTCTGCCATTCAGATCCTCGTGCCGATCGCGGCAGCGATGGCGCCGCCCGAGCATCGTGGTCAGGTGATCGGTAATATCATGAGCGGCGCGATGGTCGGCATTCTTGTCTCGCGCCCGCTGGCGAGCCTGATTGCCGATTTCTGGGGCTGGAGAAGCTTCTATGCCTTGAGTGCCGCGACGCTTGCGCTGCTCGCCGCTGTGCTCGTCCTGCGCCTGCCTGAGCGGCGCCCTCTGGTCAGCGCGAGCTATGGGGCCTTGATCGGTTCGCTCTTCGGGCTCCTGCGGGAGGAGCCGGTGCTGCGGTTGCGTGCCTTCACTGCAGCCTTGATGATGGCGAGCTTCAGCCTGTTCTGGACTTCCGTCGCCCTGCGTCTGGCGCAGCCGCCATTCTCGCTCGGCCAATCCGGCATCGCCCTGTTTGCTCTTGTGGGTGCCGGCGGCGCTGCGGCGACCTCTGTCTTCGGCCGCATGGGCGACAGGGGCTGGACGCGGGCGGCGACATTGGCCTCGCATCTGATTGTCCTCGCCGCCATGGCGCTGGCCGCCTGGGTGGGTGGAATACGATCGGGCGACTCGGTGGCGTTATTGATCCTTCTGGGCGTCAGCGCGGTCTTGCTCGATGTCGGCGTCACCGGCGATCAGACCCTGGGTCGTCGCGCCGTCAATCTCCTGAAGCCAGAAGCCCGCGGCCGCATCAATGGTCTGTTCGTCGGCATCTTCTTTCTCGGTGGTGCGCTGGGATCGGCTCTTGCCGGAACCGCCTGGGATTTCGGCGGCTGGGTTGCCGTTTGTGCAGGGGCCGCGGGCTTCGGCGTGATTGCATTGATCACAGGCCTTGCCGCGCGCATCTGAACAGCGCAGGCAACAGGACCGCACTTGTGAATGCACTGCCGCATCGCCATCTGTAGCGCATTCAGGTGGGCGCCAGGCAAACATGCAAAAACTGCCGCTCCTTGTCAGGAGCGTCGGAATGCGTGGAATAGCATGGTTTTACAGGTTGAGAGCGCTCTTTCGGAGCGGTGTGCTGAAGATTGCCCGTAGTACGAAAGTACCTCTCGGCACTAGGATCATCTGGAAGCGAGGCGACGTCCGCATCGGGGAAAGAGTGCATTTCCGCAAGGGTGTCGTCATCGATGCGCAGGAAGGCAGCATCGAAATCGGCGATCATGTCTCCTTCAACGATTACAGCATCCTGCTGGGCCGCGGCGGGATTGTCATAGGCAATGATGTGCGCATCGCCGCGCATGCGATGGTCGTTTCCTTCGATCACAATTTTGATGATGTTTCGCGCCCAATTCGTCTTCAGGGCGTGACGAAGAAGCCCATCGTCATTGAAGACGATGTCTGGATCGGAGCAGGCGCCAAGATTCTCGGCGGCGCCCACGTCGCCAAGGGATGCGTCATCGGCGCCAATGCCGTCGTCAAGGGCCGGACCAAGCCCTACGGCATCTATGTCGGCGCTCCGGCAAGGCTATTGAAACGGCGCGGAGAAGCCGAAGGCAACAGGTCCGGCAATATCGGGCTGTTCGCCCTCCCGAGAAAATAGGGGGGCGCCGCGATCGCGCCGGCCGGACCTTAGAATTCCGTCCAGTCCGCATCCTTGTTCGTTGTCGCCGTCTGTGTGGCGCCGAAGGCGCTCAGCAGCTTCTGACCGAGGGCGCGCGCTGGGGAAGCGGCCGGTCGCACCTTGGCATCATCAACGGCCCGGATGCGCGGAGTTGCAGCCGGCGGGGCTGTCGGTCGAGGCGCCGGCCTCGGCGCTGAGCTGGCGGCAGGTTTCGTCGAGATGCGCATGGCATCGCTACCATCCGTGCGAAACTGAGCAAGAAGATTGGACAGGGAGGCCGCTTCGGTCGCAAGGCTATGGCTCGCCGCCGTGCTCTCCTCGACCATGGCGGCATTCTGCTGCGTGCCGTGATCCATGGTGTTGACGGCCGTATTGATCTCCTGCAGGCCAGCCGACTGCTCGCGGGAAGCCTCGGCGATCGCCTGCACATGCCGGCTGATTTCCTGCACGCCCGAGACGATGGCGTCGAGCGCCGTGCCGGTTTCGCTGACCAGGCCGACGCCGGTGCGCACATGCCTTTCGGAAGTGCTGATGAGGTCCTTGATTTCCTTGGCAGCATCGGCGGAGCGCTGCGCAAGCTCGCGCACCTCCTGGGCAACGACGGCAAAGCCTTTGCCTGCCTCGCCGGCGCGAGCGGCTTCCACACCGGCATTCAACGCCAGAAGATTGGTCTGGAAGGCGATATCGTCGATCACGCCGATGATATTGCTGATCTCCCCGGACGATTTCTCGATCTGCTGCATGGCGCCGATCGCATTGCGGACGATCTCGCCGGAGCGCTCCGCGTCGTTGCGTGTATGGGCGGCAAGCTGGCTTGCCTCCTGCGTGCGCTTGGCGGCGTCCTTGACGGTGATGGTGATCTGCTCCAGCGCGGCGGCGGTTTCCTCGACGGAAGCCGCCTGTTGTTCGGTGCGTTTGGAAAGCTCGTCAGCCGCCGAGCGAATTTCCTCCGCACCGGCGCTGATGGCGAGGGCATTGGAGCCGACAGCCTGCATGGCTCCGTTGAGCCTGCTAAGCGAGTTGTTGAAATCCTGCCGCAACTGGTCGAGATGCGCGACGAACTGGACGTCGATCTGCGTAACGAGATCGCCTTCCGCAAGGCGCTTCAAGCCGTCGCCAACAGCCTCAACAGCTTGCTGGAGCTGTGCCGCCTCGGCCGCCTGCCTCGTTTCGCGCTGTGCCCGCTCGCTGTCGCTGAGGATGCGATCCGCCTCGGCCTGGGTTTCTAGGCGAGATCGCTCGACGGCATTGTCACGGAATATCGCGACGGCGGATGCCATCTGTCCGATCTCGTCACGGCGCTCGCGGCCTTCGATCTCGCTTGCCGTATCACCATGCGCGAGTGTCGTCATGCGCTGATGCAGCCGCATCAGCGGCGCGGCGATGCCCATCTGCGCGACATACATGCCGAGGAGGATGGCGAGCACGACGAGGCCGCCGAGAGCGAAGAGCATGGAGTTGACGGAACGGTTGAGGTGAACCGACAAGGTGTCGGCGCCGTCATTCATCCGGTTTGTCAGCGCTTCATCGTTGGCCTGTATGCTGGCAATGAGGCTGGGCAGTTTTTGGTTGACCAGGATCAGGAGGGTCGCTTCGGCGCCCTTCAGGTCGCCATTCTTGCGCTGGTCGATGGTCTTGTCGGTAAGCCCTTGCACTTCGTCGAGACGAGCAAGAATTTCATCGATCGATTGTTTTGCCGTGGGAACGAGATTTTCCGCATGGGCTAGCCTCTGCTTCGCTTCGCCGAAATAGCTGCTGCCCGCCGCAACTGCTTTGAAAGCATCGCTGGCGGGATCGAAATTCAGTATCAGGCTTGCTTGCAGCACGAAGGCGAGAGAGGCAGCACTCGCGCGCGCAGCTTCGCTCGCCGCGATGGCTTCATGATCGAGGAAGTCGCTGTAGGCCCGATCCGCCTTGTGGAATTCGCTGGCGATCAGCAGCAGACCGACAAAGGAAATGATGCCGAGAAACAGGATCACGGCAAGTATCTTGGTTTTGATTTTCAGGTTCCTGAACATGGCGGTCCGCCTGCGAATGCCGTGCTTTAATCACAATGAGGCCGAGAACCCGCTCGTTCGTCTTTGGGGGAGGGGGCTGCCTGATGTGCACGGGTGAAGCCGAGTCTACGTGATACCTTGCCAAGAAGGCCCAGACGACCTGCGTCATGCGATCGGCTTGGAGCCGATGTCGTCGATGGCGACGAGTACAATCAACAGAGCTTAATCGACTGCTAACGGCGCAGGCTGCCGGGTAGAATTCCCCCATTAATTTTGCACATGTTCAAAACCGCGCAACCGGCCGATGTGGTCGACCTCCGCCACTCGTCCTGCAGCCGCGAGTGCCGCCATTGCATGGCGCGATATTCCCCCTGCGGCATGACTCTGCTACATCGGATTCATGAACCAGAAATATGCATCCACGACCGGAGGCCGGATCAAGACCATGCGTGTTTGCCTTTCGTCGGCGATGTCAGCCGCCCGGCTTCTGGCGCGTGCGGTATTGATCGTCACCTCCTGCGCCTTGCCGCTGGCCGCCCAGGAGACGAAGCCGCAGAGCCTGCCGATCCTGTTCGATGCGCGTGAGCGCCTTCCGAAGCCGGATCTGTCCTCGC
The DNA here is from genome assembly GCA_900472485.1 of Hyphomicrobiales bacterium. GTDB lineage: Bacteria > Pseudomonadota > Alphaproteobacteria > Rhizobiales > Rhizobiaceae > Rhizobium. The sequence goes on along the minus strand of UCII01000003.1, from coordinate 111,338 downwards.
TGGTCAGACTGCGGTTCCTGACGTCGATCGACTTTCCGCCCTTCAATTTTCTCGATCAGAACGGCAAGCTCACCGGCTTCCATGTCGAGCTTGCCCGCAAGATCTGCGACGAGCTGGCAATAGCGGACAAATGCCAGATCCAGGCCTTGCCCTTCGGCGAATTGCAGGGCGCGCTGGCCGCCTCGCAAGGCGATGCCGTCATCGCCGGCGTTGCGGTCACGCCCGAACTGCGCAAGACCTTCGCCTTTTCGCGACCCTTCCTGATGTTGCCAGCCCGTTTCGTGCGCAATCTCAAGGCATCGATCGGCGGCACGACCGTAGCTTCGCTTTCTGGGCATCCGGTCGGCGTCGTCAAGGGAACAGTGCACGAAGCGATGCTGGCGGCCTTCTTCCCGGCGATCAAGCCGGTACCGTTCGATGACAAGGATGGGCTTCTGGCCGCCGTCAAGGACGGCAAGGTCGATGCGGCATTTGCCGATGGCCTGCAGCTTTCCTTTTGGGTCTCCTCGCCGGCGGCGGAAAAATGCTGCGCTCTGTTTGACGGCCCCTACCTGTCGCAGCAATTTCTCGGCGAAGGTATGACCATCATGCTGCGCCAGCAGGATGGCGATCTGACGGCCGCCATCAATCACGCGCTTGCCACCCTGTCGCGGGATGGCAGGCTGCAGGAAATCTATCTGCGCTATTTCCCTTACGGGCTTTACTGATTCAGCAATTTCAGGAAACCGCGCAGCGGTTTTCCGTCCGGAATGCGTAATGCCTCAGGCCTTGCGGTAGCGGGCGATCGCGCTGCGCTCGATGGCCGCACAGGTCAGTTTGTCGAGGCCGAGACGGTCGCGAAGCAGGCTGAGCAGGCGCAATTCCTCGGCCTTAACCGAGAGGTCGGCTGAAGCGACTTCGACGGCTAGCGCGTAGGCCGTGTCGTAGAGACGGACGGGAAGCGTGTCGCGCACGGTTTCGAGCACGATGTCCAATCCCTCATTGTTCGAAAGAAGCTTGGCGCAATCGCGGGAGACGGAAATCAGCTTCTCGTCGTCGAACCCCTTGAAGACCGGCAGGGCGTGAATGAGCTCTCCGATACGGCTGAGCTCCCGGTCGTTCATCGTCCGATCGACGGCCGAGGCCAGTACCATGACGTAGATGAGGGCCTCGTGAGCAGAAAGCGGCTTGTTCATGACAGGCGAAGTCCTTTGAATTTGGCAAGCTGAAAAGTCGCGCTTCTCATGGCAAAAGTTACTGCATAATTCCTTAAATCGAAATCGATTTAAGGAATTATGCAGCCGATTAAAAGTGCTACAGCGACCTTTGCGCGCCATATTGACGCATGGCGCCGTAGCGGCGGAAACAAGGGCGTCAGATCGGATTGAGCGGGTCTTCCTTGGGCAAGGCCGGTCCGAGGGTCGATTTTCCATTCTTGCGTGGATCGTCGCCATACATGCCGCGCTTCTTCTGCTTGGCCTCGTCAACGAGCGATGCCAGCGGCGAACCCGGCTCCGGATCGGCCCAGCCGAAGCGCACCAGCCAGGAACTGAGATCGACCCGGACATAGCGGCAGGCGCCTTTGACGGTGCCTTTCCAGTTGGCATCGGGCACATCGCAATCGATCGACCGCCCGCGCAGATACATGCGGAATGCCGTGCGCGCGGCCTGGCCGCAGGGCCAGTCCTTCCCGCTCGGGCCGGTGCACATTCGGTCGACATCGGTCGGAACGATCCCGGTGAGCTGCACGCTCCTGCCCGTGATAGTCAATATGCCGGCCTGATCCGAGAAGGGACGGACGAGTTCGATCGTCGTCGTCTGCTCCTGTGGCTTGGATGTGGGATCAATCGCTGCCTGTTCGGATTGAGGCGCCGGCTGAGCTTGCTGCTGCGGCGACCCCGGCGGTAGGGTTCGATGTTCGGCGGCCGCCGTCTCCCTGTCGATCTGGTCGGCCGGTATCCGATTGTCCGGGACGGGATCGGTCTTGGCCTGGTCGTCAGACCCAATCTCCGATGAAGCGGCTACCGCCTTGCCCGGCGTGTTTTCGCTTGACTGCTGGGCCTGGGACGTGGCGGCGTCCTTGCTGCTCGCCGTCTCTGTCACAGGCGGCAGCTTTTGCGTTTCTTCTGGCTTCGTCGATATGTCGTTCGAACGTGCAGGATCGGTCGGAACCTTGTCGTCCTGTTGCGTCACCGGCTGCGCTGCCGCCGCCATGGCAGCGGCGGACAGCTCGGGACTGCTGTCGGAGCTGCTTGTCGATGGGGACGCTGTGGCGAGGATCGTTGTCTTATCCTTCGTGGCTCGCGTGGCCGAGCCGGCGGCCTGCGCTACCGGTTGGCCTTCCGATTGCGCCTGACCCGAATTTGCGTCGTTCTGCTTCGTGGTTTCGGCAGGCTTGGGTGCCTCGATAGCCTTTGGTGGCGTGGTGTCGGCCTTGGCGGTCTCGCTCGGCGTAGTCGCGGCCGGCTTGCTTTCGGCCGTCGTGTCGCTGTGGCTGCGGTGAGACAGGCTGAAACCACGCTCACCGACCTGAATCGCGACGAGGGTCAACCAAGAACCAACGATCACGCCCGCCACACCTGCAAGCCAAATATTACGACGCATAACGAGAAAACTTTCCTATTGGCTGGCCCAAATGATCCGGGCAATCCATTCCACATCCGCAAGATCGAAGCTGCGGTTGGGGTGTTCCGGATTGAGCGACAAAAGCTCAATCGACTTGGCGCTCTGTCGCAGCAGAACCTTGGCCATGACTTCGCCCTCGCGGGTCTTCACGACGACACGGTCGTTTTTTCTGATCTGAGCACCTGGCTCGACGATCAGAATATCCCCGTCGCGATAGAGCGGCAACATGCTTTCGCCCTGCACCTCAAGCGCATAGGCGCCGGTCCTGTGCCCTGCAGCGACAGGAAATTCCACCATGTCCCAGCCCTGACCGGCGGGAAATCCGCCATCGTCGAAGAAGCCGCCTGCGCCCGCTTGGGCAAAGCCGATCAGCGGTATGGCGTTGCCGGCCGGCAAAATCCCGTTTGGCGGAGTAGTAGCGCCCCGCAGCTCGGCGGGCCGGATGAAGCTCAGGAACTGCTCCAAGCTGGCACCCGTCGCATCGAGAATCTTGGCGATCGATTCCGTCGATGGCCAGCGCAGACGTCCGTCCTGGCTCAGCCGCTTCGATTTGTTGAAGGAGGTGGCGTCCAGGCCGGCGCGACGGGCGAGGCCGGAGGGGGTCAAGGCATGCCGCTCGGCAAGCCGGTCGATCGCACCCCATATCTGCTCGTGTGACAGCATCGCCGCTCGGTATCCGCGCCGGCTCGCCCGGCGCTCTGCTCTTTAGAAAAGGTTAACCGAGGCATTTTGGCGAGTAAAGACCGGCATAGGAATAGGGTCCTTTATCCCCGTGCTTTCGTGGCGGCATCAGGTCTTCTGCGGCTGCGGCTTGACGTCCGGCTGCTCGTTCTGGAACTCCTTCGCCATGCCCATGAAGCCACGCATGAATTTCTGCATGATCCCGAGCGTGCGGTCGATCTCGGCATCATCGGGCAGGCTCGATCCCTTGTTTGCGGCGACCGTCTTTTCGAGCTTTGTCACTCGGTCGGAAAGCCGGTCCAGCTCATCGTCATAGGCTGTGCGCTCGTCGGCGGCCTTGCGGCAGACGAGATTGCCGGCCTGGTCCTGGCAGATCGACATCGCGCCGGTCTGCTTGTCGAGCCGAATGAAGTGATCGCCGCTGCGCTCCAGCTGGAAGCGTTCCGCATCCGGTTCGGCCGACAAAGCCTGTGTGGAGAGAAGAAAAGCAGCGGGCAGAAGCATGGCCACAAGGCCGATTTTCAGTTCCTTCGTCATGTCATCCTCCGGATTTTCTGCGTTAAACCCCAAATCCATCACGGAAACCGTGGACATCGGCTGATGTTTTCGTGCAAAGCCCTATCAGGACAGCTTTACAGAGGGATGATGACCGCCATGCCAGTGGTTTACAAGATCGTGCCGGACACGCTCTGGCAGCAAGCCAGACAAAGCGGCGTTTTTCATGGCGCGGCGATCGATCTGACCGACGGCTACATTCATCTCTCCACCGCGAAGCAGGCAAAGAAAACCGCCGAGCTCTATTTTACCGGGCAGACCGGGCTACTGTTGGTCGCGGTCGATGGCGACGTCCTCGGCGACAAATTGGTCTTTGAACCCTCCCGCGGCGGCGATCTCTTCCCGCATCTTTATGCGCCGCTGCCGCTTTCGGCCGTGCTCTGGGAAAAGCCGCTGCCGATTGGCGATGACGGCGCCCATATCTTTCCGGAGATGGCGGAATGATTGGCGCCTTTCGCGATCTCGGCCGGCGCGGCCTTTTCCTGTTCGATCCGGAAACGGCACATGGCATGTCGATTGCGGCGCTGAAATCCGGCCTCATTCCGGCTTGCCGCACACACAACGATCCCCGCCTGCGCCAGACTGTGGCAGGGCTCGACTTTGCTAACCCTATAGGCATGGCGGCCGGCTACGACAAGAATGCCGAAGTGCCGGAGGCGCTGCTGAAGCTTGGTTTCGGCTTCACCGAGATCGGCACGGTCACGCCGAAGGCGCAGTCGGGCAATCCGCGCCCACGCATCTTCCGGCTGGTCGACGACGAAGGCGTCATCAATCGCCTCGGCTTCAACAATGAGGGCCATGAGGCAGCATTGCAGCGCCTCAAAACCATCCGCGGCAACGGCATCATCGGCGTCAACATCGGCGCCAACAAGGATAGCGCCGACCGCATCGCCGATTATGTCGCCGGTATCCGCCGCTTCTATTCCGTGGCGCGCTATTTCACCGCCAATATCTCCTCGCCGAATACGCCGGGCCTGCGCGATCTGCAAGCGCGCGAAAGCCTGTCGGCCCTGTTGTCGGCCGTGCTTGCCGCGCGCGACGAGGAAGCGGCCAAGGCCGGCAAGCGCATTCCCGTCTTTCTCAAGATCGCCCCCGATCTGACCGAAGAGGGCATGGATGACATCGCCGCGGAAGTATTGTCGCATGCGCTCGACGGTCTGATCGTCTCCAACACCACGCTCTCGCGTGATGGCTTGAAAGACCAGCGTCAGGCGAAAGAGGCAGGCGGCCTTTCCGGCAAGCCGGTCTTCGAAAAATCGACTGTGGTACTTGCCAAGATGCGCCGCCGTGTGGGTGCCGCACTGCCGATCATCGGTGTTGGCGGCGTTTCCTCAGCGGAGACCGCGCTGGAGAAGATCAAGGCCGGCGCCGATCTCGTACAGCTCTATTCCTGCATGGTCTACGAAGGCCCCGGCCTGCCGGCACAAGTGGTCATCGGCCTGTCGAAACTGCTCGACCGCGAGCGCGCCGGTTCGATCCGCGACCTGCGCGACACCAGGCTGGACTACTGGGCGAACCGGAACGTCTGATCCGCCCGCTTCTTCAGGCCCATGGCCAGGAAGATGCCACGAAACAGCAGGAAGGCGTTCATGGCCATCCATAGGCCGTGATTGCCGAGCGTTGGCACGAAGATGGCCAGCGCGATGAGATAACCGCCGAAGGACAGCAGCATCTTATTGCGCATCTCGCGCGACCATGTGGCGCCGATGAAGACTCCATCCATCAGAAAGGCGAGTGCGCCGGTCAGGCCGGTGACTGCTGCCCAGGGCAGATAGGTCTCCGCAGCGAGGCGCACCTCTTCGGAAGTTGTCAGTAGGCGGATCAGCGCCGGCCCGACCGTGAAGAAGAAAATGGCGGCGGCAAGCGCCAGCCCAAAGGACCAGAGCCCGGTCAGCTTCAATCCGCGCTCGAAGGCCGGCCGATAATTGGCGCCGATCGAGCGGCCGGTGATCTGCTCCGCCGCGTTCGCGAGCCCGTCGAGATAATAGCCTGACAGCAGAAAGAAGTTCATCAGCACGGCATTGGCGGCAAGCATGACGGCGCCGAAACTGTTGCCGATGCGTGTCATCAGTGTGAAGGCGGCAATCAGCACGAAGGTCCGGATCAGGATATCGCGGTTGAGCGCGAAGAGCTGCATGAGCTTGACGCGCGAGAGCAGCTCCGCGCGCGCCGGCCGTTCCTCACCGGCAAAGCTGCGCAGCACGATGAAAAGCCCCAGCAGCATGCCGCTCGCTTCGCCGATCAGGGTACCCCAGGCAACGCCGGCGACGCCCCAGCCTAGATAGAGCCCGAGCAGGATGGCGAGCATGATGTTGACGCCATTGATGACGGTCTGCAGTAAGAGCCCGATACGGCCTTGGCCGCGGCCGAGCACGAAGCCGAGCAGCGCGTAATTGGCAAGCGCTGCCGGTCCCGACAGCATGCGGATGGAGAAATAGGTGCGCGTCGCATCCGCGATGCCGCCTTGCGGCCCCATGAGCTTGAGGCCGAGCCAAAGGAGAAGAGGCGACAAGAGCACGATCAGGATGCCTGATGTGAGCGCCGATATCAGCGCTCGCCAGAAGACGGCCTGCTGTTCGTGCCGATCGTGACGGCCATAGGCTTGCGCGGTCAGCCCTGTCGTCGAAGCGCGCAGAAAGTTGAAGCTTGAGAAAAGGAGATCGAACAACACGGCGCCGATCGCAAGGCCGGCGAGCGCGTCGGGCTGGCCCATATGGCCGACGACGGCCGTATCGACAAGGCCGAGCAGCGGTGTCGTCATGAAGCCGAGCGTCATCGGAAGCGCGATCGACAGCACGAGCCGATGCGTCACGTCGAAGGGCAGAACCTGCCGGCTCCCTTGCTGGACATCCATTTGACGTTACGCCTCCTCAGTTCGAGGACAGCACCATGGACCAATAAGGCCTGTCGCCGGAAGAGGGTGCATAGGCGAGAGCGACGCCAAGCCCATCATATTTGCCGAGCATGTTGTGCAAATGCTTCGGCGAATTGATCCAGGCCGTCACTGCTGCATTCACGTCGCGTTGCCCCTCCGCAATGTTCTCGGCTGCCGGCAGCTTGACGCCGCTTGCCTTGACCCGCTTGCCGAAATCGTCGCCGAGGCCGATCAGGTGCTCCATCTTGCCGGCATTCGCCATGCGCCGGGCCTGATAGACGGCGGCGGTGCTGGCGGCCGTGTCGATCTTCAATGGCGGCAAGCCGTTCTTGGCGCGCAGTGCATTGACGAGCGGCAGGGCGGAGGCAGTCTGGTCGCTGGAAGGGATATTGGAAATCCGGGCGGGCGGCGTGGCGCAACTCGCAACGGATGCGGTAAGCGCAAGAGCAGCGAGGCGCAACGCATCGCGGCGCGTTAAGGTCAGTGTCTGGGAGGTCATGTCAGCTGCGGTAATTGAACAAACGAAGTATGATGAAGATCGGAATGACGATGGATGCGCCGAGCAGCACATAATCGCCGAACTCGCCAAGCGCGGCAAAGCCGCTGTGCCAGAGATCGAGCAGGAAGCGCCGGACGCCATAGAGGAAATCGAGCGGCCGCCAGCCGAAGAACTTCATCACGAAGCCGACGACGAGCGACACGATGATGAGCTTTACCAGCGTTCGGCCCGGCGAGTCGCCAAGAAATCTGTTCACCTGATCGGACATTCTGACGTCTCCATAATGGCGGTCGGTCGCTGTTGAGATAGGGCCGGCGCCTGCGACTCGCAAGCACTTTCGCCCCAGCTTACATCCTAAACCAGCGCCTGCCTGAAATAGGACTTGAGTTTTTTTATGGCCGCGTTCAAAGGCAAGCGTCAAACAGGATGAAACTCATGCTGCCGAGCCAGCTTTCCTCCGGCGATGTCATTGCCGACCGCCGCGCCGACTATGCTAAGATGCTTGCAGAAAGCGGCGAGCCCGCGAGTGCTGCCGAGCTGATGGAGCAGGCGCTGGAGCTGGCACCGCGCTGGGCGGCGGGCTGGTTCACGCTTGCAACCTATCGCGAGAAGGCCGGCGACGCGTCAGGCGCGATCGCAGCGTTGAACGAGGTGCTGACGCTCGATGCGGGCGATGTCTTCGGCGCGCGCCTGAAGCTTGCCGTTCTCGGCGGTGCCGATGTGCCGGACCGGCCGCCGAGCCTCTATGTCGAGCGATTGTTCGATGACTATGCCGACCGCTTCGAAACCTCGCTGGTCGAGAAGCTGGGCTATAGTGTGCCTGGCAAGCTGGCGGCGCTGATCGCTGAAACGACCGACATCCCCAAACATTTCCGCCTTGCCGTCGATCTCGGCTGCGGCACGGGTCTGCTCGGGCCGGAAATCCGCGCCCGTGTCGGTCGGCTGGAAGGTTACGACCTGTCGAAGGGTATGCTTGCCAAGGCGGCCGAGAAGAATGTCTACGATCATCTCGGCCAGGCCGACCTCTCGCTGGAGCCGGAGCTGTCAGGCATTTTCGATGTCGGGCTTGCGGCTGGCCGGGCGGATCTGATCACCGCCGCCGACGTGCTGATGTATCTCGGCGATCTGCATGGCGTAATGGCGGTCGTGCAGAAACTTTCGGCCGATGGCGCCGTCTTTGCCTTTTCGGTCGAGGATGCGCAGCAGACGGACGGTTATGTGCTGCGAGATTCCCTGCGTTTTGCCCATTCGGAAGCCTATGTCAGGGAAATGCTGGCTCATCATGACTTCACCGTGCGGGATTTGGCCCCCAGCATCATTCGTATGGATGGCGGAAAACCCGTCCACGGCATTCTGTTCATTGCGAGTAAATCGGCCTGATGATTTCGAATCTTGCGAATTTGAAATAGGTCAGCATTGCTTACGTATTTTCGCTTGATTGTCGCATGAGATTTCAGCAAAAAGCCCTGAAACCCAGGGGAAATCACATGGCAAACGCAAAGAGCGCATTTGGTATCTGGAAGACGTCCGCGACCCGGCATTCGTGGATCGAGGATATTCAAGGCATCGTCTCCGGCAGCCTGATTTCCTCGCTCGGGTTATTTTGCCTTTCAAGCGCCGGCCTTCTGACCGGCAGCACCGCCGGCATCGCTTTCCTGCTGCATTACGCGATCGGCGTGAATTTCGGCCTGGCCTTCTTTGTGGTCAACCTGCCGTTCTTCTATCTCTCGCTGAAACAGCTCGGCCCGGTCTTCACCATCAAGACCTTCATCGCCATCGCGCTGACCTCGCTGCTGACCAACCTGCAGCCGCTGCTTTTCGATATCGCGCATATCAACGCGCTCTGGTCGGCGGTGCTCGGCGGCATTCTGCTCGGCTTCGGGCTGCTCGCGCTCTACCGTCATCGCGCCAGCCTCGGCGGCGTCGGCATTCTGGGGATTTACCTGCAGGAGCGTTTCGGCATCAGGGCAGGGCTGGTGCAGCTTGCGATCGACCTATGCGTGCTCGCAGTCGCTTTTGCGGTGACCACGCCCTTTGTGGTCATCTGCTCGGTGATCGGCGCAATCGCGCTCAACCTCTTCGTCGCGATCAATCATCGCTCGGATCGCTATATAGCGCTGTGAAGCCGAAGCTTACTGCTTGCGGGTCTCGTCGGATTCGACGATCGCGGCTTCGTGATACCAGCTGTCGAATGCGGCCGTCGCAATGGACGGCCCGATATCCGGGGTGAGGTTCACCTTCGGACGCTGGCTGAGCGCCGTGGGACGAGCCGTAACGGGAAACTGATAGATCTTTGCGGTTTCGTGCCGAGTACCGATTGCCATTCGTTGTCTCTCCCTTTTTGGTGTTCAAGCGGGCGCGCTTCAAGAGACAGCTCATATATAGCAAAGCCGAAGACGAATATCACCATTCCGCTTAAAAAAAATGCTAAATGATGAAATTATAGGCAATTCGACGGTAGTGCAGCGAATGCCGCTTCTTTTATCTGTCGATTTTCCAATCCATTTTAGGGCGGGCTGAGCCTGCGACACTTTGGCAGCTCGATTGGAACCATGGCGGCAATTGAAAAGAATCTGATGCTTGGCACCGGGAAATCTTGCCGGAACGCGTCTGAATCATAAAAATCTCGCCTGATAGGCCGGGTGTCGATGCGATCTGGCACGGCACATGCATCTCTCCTGGCAGCCGTTCGTAGTGAGGAATTTTCCGGCGGGCGCGCCGGGCAAGTTTTCCTACTTCGCCTGATTAACTGTTATGAGGTGCGTAATGACGAAATATAAGCTCGAGTACATCTGGCTCGACGGGTACACCCCGGTACCGAACCTGCGCGGTAAAACGCAGATCAAGGAATTCGACGCATTTCCGACGCTCGAGCAGCTTCCGCTTTGGGGCTTCGATGGTTCGTCGACGATGCAGGCCGAAGGCCGCAGCTCGGATTGCGTGCTGAAGCCCGTCGCCATCTACCCGGACCCAGCCCGTACCAACGGCGCTCTCGTCATGTGCGAAGTCATGATGCCTGATGGCGTTACGCCGCATGAGTCCAACAGCCGCGCGACCATCCTTGACGATGAAGACGCATGGTTCGGCTTCGAGCAGGAATACTTCTTCTACAAGGACGGCCGTCCGCTCGGCTTCCCGGAATCCGGCTACCCGGCTCCGCAGGGCCCGTACTACACCGGCGTCGGCTACAAGAACGTCGGCGATGTCGCTCGCGAGATCGTTGAAGAGCACCTCGACCTCTGCCTCGAAGCCGGCATCAACCACGAAGGCATCAACGCTGAAGTGGCCAAGGGCCAGTGGGAATTCCAGATTTTCGGCAAGGGCTCCAAGAAGGCAGCCGACCAGATCTGGATGGCACGCTACCTGCTGCTGCGTCTGTGCGAAAAGTACGGCATCGACATCGAGTTCCACTGCAAGCCGCTCGGCGATACCGACTGGAACGGTTCGGGGATGCACTGCAACTTCTCGACCAAGTTCATGCGCGAAGTCGGCGGCAAGGCCTATTTCGAAGCGCTGATGGCTCAGTTCGACAAGAACCTCGAAGCCCACATCGCTGTCTACGGCCCGGACAACCACATGCGTCTGACCGGCAAGCATGAGACGGCACCGTGGAACAAGTTCTCCTACGGCGTTGCCGACCGCGGCGCCTCGATCCGCGTTCCGCACTCCTTCATCAAGAACGACTACAAGGGCTACCTCGAAGATCGTCGTCCGAACTCGCAAGGCGACCCCTACCAGATCGCTTCGCAGGTCCTGAAGACGATCTCGGAAGTTCCGACGGCTGGCTTCGGCTCGGTTGCTGCCTAAGACTTCTCAGCTTCGGTTCGCCGAGCTCGATAGAACAAGTGAATGACGCGGGGTTTTGGCCCCGCGTTTTTCGTTTTGAGGTTATCAAGTAGCCGCTGTCGCCCAGACTTTCTTGGGCCCCCGCTGCTAACCCCACAGTCCGTCATCCTCGGGCTTGACCCGAGGATCCACGCCCAAGCTGCGGAACATGCGATACGATACGCAAGGACGCCGCTTGAAAGATGCGCGCTCGCCGGTACTCGTTAACAGCATTCCTGCCGAGCCGCCCCCTGTGCTTGGATCCTCGGGTCAAGCCCGAGGATGACGGCGTTCAAGTGAAAGTCCAGGGGAGCAGGCGGCGGCACATCACATGCTGGGAAGAGCGTACTCAAGCAGCCTTGCTTGCCGCATCTACCGGGTGCTGCGAGCGGAAGCCGACGGCGAGGCGGTTCCAGATGTTGATCGTGCCGATCGCCACCGTGATCTTGACGATCTCCTCTTCGCTGAAATGCTGCTTCAACGGCTCGTAGTCGGAATCCGGAATGCCGGTCTGGGCGATCTTGGTGACGGAATCCACCCAGCGGAGCAAAGCACGCTCGCGGTCGTCATAAACAGGCGATTCCCACCAGACGCACATCAGGTTGATCCATTGCTCGCTCAAGCCCTCGTGCCGGGCTTCCTTCGAGTGCATGTCGACGCAATAGGCGCAGCCATTGATCTGCGACGCCCGGAGCTTGATCAGATGGATGAAGCGCCGTTCGAGGCCGCTGCCCTGGACGAAGTTTTCCAGCGCGACGACGGCCTTGTAGGAGTCCGGGGAGGCTTTGGCGAAGTTGAAACGCGGATGCATGGGTCTTCTCCTTGGGTTTAAAGCTTGAGGTTCAGTTTCTGGTCTTGCGTTCATGCAGCTCGAGAAAGGCGCAGCCTCTCGCGGCTATGCCACCGTCCGTGTCCGTTTGCTTTAGATCGGTCAGCACGTCGGCGATCGTTGTCTTTGCCAGTTCGGCCCGATAGACGCGCTCGGCCGCCAGCATGGCGGCATTGATGCCGCAGGGCTTGGCGAAGTAGCGCCCTTCCAGCGGGTTCGGACCGCGCTGGCGGATTTCGGCGCAGCGGAAGGCGGGTGCGGGGCCTTCGGCGGCCAGCACGATATCGAGAAGCGTGATCTCCTCCGGCTTGCGCGCCAGCCGGTATCCGCCCTTCGGCCCCGGCACGGTGTCGAGGATGCCGGCTCCGGAAAGCGCCTGCAGATGCTTCAGAAGGTAGCTGACCGAAACGCCGTGAAATTCGGCAAGGGCAGCCGCCGAGAGCACGCCGCCATCGGACAGGCCAGCCAGCATGCCAACGCAATGGATGGATTGTTCAACGCCGTCTCCGAGCTTCATTTTCGTGCCTCTCAAATCATGGATAATTTTTATCTATGATTATGATGGGAGTCAAGTAGGGAATGCGGATAGCGTTGCTGTTTCGCGGATGAGTACGAAAATGCTCGCTTAAGAATGCTGACAGCAAGTAGGTTCCGTCATCCTCGGGCTTGACCCGAGGATCCACGCCCAAGCCTCGCAGGCATCGGCTTTGGCCGACAAAGGCAGAAATTCATCGCAGCCCGTTGAATGCTTCGATACCAATCGGAAGCGCTTGTGCCTGGATCCTCGGGTCAAGCCCGAGGATGACGGTGCGTGAGGAAGCCAATGGGCCCAAGCGGCCTTGGTGAAGGAACGTGCGGCCCATCCTTGCTCTTCTCCAGCTCCCCGCTTCCTATCCTCCACATTTCAACTACATTCAGCCCGTGGACCAGATCGACGCCGACCGCCTCCTTGCCCTGCCCGCCCCCTTCACCCGCTGGTTTGCGGAAAAGGGCTGGCAGCCGCGCGCCCATCAGCTGGAACTGCTGGCTCGCGCCGAAGCGGGCGAAAGCACGCTGCTGATCGCCCCCACCGGCGCCGGCAAGACGCTCGCCGGCTTCCTGCCGTCGCTCACCGATATCACCCGGCGCGGCAGAATCCCGCCCGGCTCGGCCTTCACCGGCATCCACACGCTCTACATCTCGCCATTGAAGGCACTTGCCGTTGATATCGAGCGCAATCTGATGAAGCCCGTTTCGGAAATGGGCCTGCCTGTCACGGTCGAGAACCGCACGGGCGATACGCCAAGCGGCAAGCGGCAGCGGCAGAAGCTCAACCCGCCCGATATCCTGTTGACGACGCCCGAGCAGGTGGCGCTGCTGCTCGCCAATCGCGAGGCAGAGCGCTTCTTCAAGGATCTGAAATACATCGTCTTCGACGAGCTGCATTCGCTCGTCACCTCCAAGCGCGGCCATATGCTATCGCTCGGCCTTGCCCGTATCCGCAAGCTGGCGCCGCGCGTGCAGACCATCGGCCTTTCAGCGACGGTCGCCGATCCCATGGATCTGCAGAAATGGCTGCTGGCGCAGCGGCCGGGGCAAGAGCACCACGCCGGCCTCGTCATCGTCGAGGGCGGCGCCAAGCCCGATATCTCGATCCTGTCCACGGAAGAGCGCATTCCCTGGTCCGGCCACTCCGCCAAATATGCGATCCCCGATATCTATCGCGAGCTGAAGGCGCATCGCACGACGTTGCTTTTCGTCAACACGCGCTCGCAGGCGGAAATGCTGTTTCAGGAGCTATGGTCGGCCAATGATGACAATCTGCCGATCGCCCTGCATCACGGCTCGCTCGATGTCGGCCAGCGCCGCAAGGTGGAGGCGGCCATGGCGGAAAACCGGCTGCGCGCCGTCGTCGCCACATCGACACTCGATCTCGGCATAGACTGGGGCGATGTCGATCTCGTCATTCATGTCGGCGCGCCGAAAGGCGCAAGCCGCCTTGCCCAGCGCATCGGCCGCGCCAATCACCGTATGGACGAGCCGTCGAAGGCGATCCTTGTGCCGGCCAACCGCTTCGAGGTCATGGAATGCCAGGGTGCACTTGATGCCAACTATATGGGCGCCCAGGACACGCCGCCGATCGGCGCCGGTGCGCTCGACGTTCTCGCCCAGCATGTCCTCGGCATGGCTTGCGCCGAACCCTTCGACATGCTGGAGCTCTACGATGAGGTGCAGAGTGCCGCTCCCTATGCCGAGCTTTCCTGGGAGACCTTCGAGCGCATCGTCGATTTCGTCGCCACCGGCGGCTATGCGCTACGGACTTATGAGCGCTATGCCCGAATCCGCAAGACTGCGGATGGGCGCTGGCGGGTCTCCAATCCGCAGGTCGCGCAGCAATATCGCCTGAACCTCGGCACGATCGTCGAAGAGGCGATGCTGAATATCCGTCTGGTGAAACGCAACGCGCTGGGCTCGCTTGGAAGAGGTGGCGCGCCGTTAGGCAAGGTCGAGGAATATTTCGTCGAGCAGCTCTCGCCCGGCGACACTTTCCTCTTTTCCGGCAAGGTGCTGCGCTTCGAAGGCATCCGCGAGAGCGAATGCCTGGCCTCGCAGGCCTTCTCGCTGGATCCGAAAATCCCCTCCTACGCCGGCGGTAAGTTTCCGCTTTCGACCTATCTCGCCGATCAGGTGCGGGCGATGATTGCCGATCCCGACCGGCGGCACCGCCTGCCGGATCAGGTGCGCGATTGGCTGGAAATTCAGAACGAGAAATCGCTGCTGCCGAAGCGCGATGAGTTTCTGATCGAGACTTTCCCGCGCGGCAGCCGCGCCTACATGGTCGCCTATCCTTTCGAGGGAAGGCTGGCGCACCAGACGCTCGGCATGCTGCTGACCCGAAGGCTGGAGCGCGCCGGCGCCAAGCCTATGGGCTTCGTCGCGACCGATTATTCTCTCGGCATCTGGGGGTTGGAGGATATGGGGCTGATGATCGCCAACGGGCGCCTCAGCCTCTCCGATCTCTTCGACGAGGATATGCTCGGAGACGATCTCGAGGCGTGGCTCGACGAATCCTTTCTTTTAAAGCGCACCTTCCGCAATTGTGCCGTGATTGCCGGCTTGATCGAACGCCGGCACCCGGGCAAGGAAAAGACCGGCAGGCAGGTAACGGTTTCGGCCGATCTGATCTATGACGTGCTGCGCAGTCACGAGCCCGATCATATCCTGCTGCAGGCGACGAGACAGGATGCCGCGTCCGGACTTTTGGATATTGGCCGACTTGCGGATATGCTCAAGCGAATCAAGGGCCATATCATCCATCGCGCGCTGGACCATATTTCCCCGCTCGCCGTGCCGGTGATGCTGGAAATCGGCAAGGTACCGGTGCCGGGTGAGGCGCACGATTCCCTGCTTGCGGAAGCGGCCGATGACCTGATCCGCGAGGCGATGGAATAGGGATGCTGCAAAGCAGACGACGAAGGTAGATTGTTAAAGTGATGAATCGCCTGGCGCTAGCGCGAGATATGAATGCTCAAGGCAACGTCACAGCCGGCGCGCTGGGTGTTGAGGCCGTCATTCATGGTGTCGCCGCCGTCTGTGATCCCCTCGGCGCGCTCTATCTGCCGGATGCCGGCATTCTCGTCGTCTCCGACCTGCATCTGGAAAAGGGCGCGGCCTTTGCCCGCCGGGGCATGATGCTGCCGCCATACGATACGCTGGCGACGCTGACTGTTCTTTCCGCCGTCATCTCGCGCTACGATCCGAAACTCGTCGTTTCGCTGGGTGATAATTTCCATGATCGCGTCGGTTCGCAGCATCTGCCGGACGAGTTTCGCCGCCTGATCGTCAACATGGCCCGCGGCCGCGAATGGATCTGGATCAACGGCAATCACGATCCGGACGGCGCGGTCGATCTCCCCGGCCATTCGGTCGACGAGATGCATTATGGCGGGCTCACTTTCCGCCATGAACCGAAGGCGGGCTTGCAGGCCGGCGAGATCGCCGGCCATCTCCACCCCTCCGCCACCGTTCGGCGTCGGGAGAAATCAGTGCGCCGCCCGTGCTTTGCAACGGATGGCGCCCGCCTGCTGATGCCGGCCTTCGGCGTGATGACCGGTGGCCTCGATCTTCGCCACAAGGCCATGGCCGGCCTTTTCGAGCGGGAGAGCCTGATTGCGCACCTGCTCGGCCGCGACCGCATCTATTCCGTCCGTTTCGGCAATCTCTCGGCTTAGAGCAACTCCAGGAAAAGTGCGAAGCGGTTTTCCGCCAGGAATTGCGTAAAAACACGAAGATAGAGCGTTTTCGCGATTCGAAGAAAAGCGAAAAAGCTCTAGGCCGCCTTCACCGGCTCATAGCGCAGGATCACCGCGCCGGTCTTCAACGAGCGTGAATCGATGAGCTTCATCGGCCGTTGTTCGTCCGCCGGTTTGAAATGCGGATTGCCGGCGCCGAGGACGACCGGAACGAGGCAGATGCGGATCTCATCCACTAGCCCAGCCTTGAGCAACACATCCGTCACTTCGGCGCTACCGAAGACGAACATGGTCTTGCCCGGTTCTTCCTTCAGCTTCTTCACTTCAGCGACAATGTCGCCGACAACCCGGGTATTGTTCCAGTCTGCTTTGTCGAGCGTCCGCGAAGCGGCAATCTTGGCGATGCCGTTCATATAGGCGGTGATGTCAGACGTTTCCGTCGCGGTCGGCCAATAGGCGGCCATGCCTTCATAGGTTTTGCGCCCGAAGATCAGCAGATCGCCTTCCTTGCCGAGCTCGGTCGCATAGTGTTCCAGCTCATCGCCCCAGGCGAGCATGTGAAAATCGAGGTCCCAGGGCTTGGCTCCCTCGAAATAACCGTCGAGCGTCATGAGATTCCAGATAACGAGCTTCCTCATCACTTCTCCTCCATTGTGATAACTGGATCATAATCAAAACTGGTTGTTAAAAGAAATCAGTTGCAAACTAAATGCTCTGATAGCAAAATGCAAGCAGTTTTTGGAGGTCCTTATGGACGCGCTGCTTCGTTCCGGCTGCCCGATCGATCTGACACTCGAAATCCTCGGCGATCGCTGGAGCCTGATCGTCATCAGGGACATCATGTTCGGCAATCGCCGGCATTTTCGCGAGCTGCTGCAGAAGTCGCAGGAGGGGATTGCCTCCAATATCCTCGCGGACCGGCTGAAGCGGCTGGTGGAGCGTGGCCTGCTGACCCGCGAGAACGATCCCACTCACAAGCAGAAGGCCGTCTACAGTCTGACGGAAATGTCGATCGACCTCGTGCCCCTCTTTGCCCATATGGGTGCCTGGGGCCGCAAGCATCTTCCGGTGTCCGAAGAGCTGTCGATCCGGGCCGAGCTTCTGGAAGATGGCGGCCAGGAGCTCTGGGGTGATTTTATGGACGAGCTGCGTGCCGAGCATCTCGGCAAGGTCCTGCCTCCGGGCACGCCCTCGGTACTCGACCGGTTGACCGAAGCCTATATCGAGGTCGCCAGTCGTCGGAAAGGCGGCTGATCAGTTCTTCCGGAAGATGAAGCTTGCGCTCCAGCCGGTGACGAGGGCCAGCAGCACCGAAAAAATGCCATAGGTGATCGGCCGCTGATGCGCGGCATCCGTGATCGTCTGCTCTATCCCCGTCTTGATGACGCGCAGCGGCAGCGATTTCTCGGTCAAGAACTTGCCGCTCTTGAAGAGATAGGCGCGCACCATATGCACCCCGTTCGGCACATCGGCGGGTACCCTGAGCGTTGCCTTGAAGAGCGAGGAGCTGACGAAGCGAACGCCGGCGGGATCGCTTTCATAGAGCCCACCTGCCTTTTGTAGGCGTCGGAAGGCATTGCGGAATTCCGGAACATCGCCGACATTGCCGACGAAGCCGACCGGCGTCAGTGGAATGTGATCGACGCCGATGCCGCGGTCGCTGAGTTCGAGCGGCGTGGTGATATTGTCGACCGCGCGCGTGCTGGATAGCGAATAGGCTTCCGGCACATGCTCGAATGTCATCGAGCGAGTATTGACCCATATGCCGAAGACGCGCTCTTTCCTGCGAACCGTTGCATTCTCGCGCGGCCCCTCCAGCACGACGACGATATCGTATTGGCCGATGGCCAGCAGCAGCTGGTCGGTGTTGGAAAGCGCGCCGAAAATCGTCAGATCGGCGCCGGTGAAGTCCGAGGTAATGGCAATCTCGCTCGTCGACGTGCCGATCTCCATCGTCTCCCGCGCCGTAGTCGAGGTCGTCGGCTGATCGAGCAGCACCTGCGCCCGCGTGGAGAACGGAGCGAGCAGCAATGCGGCAGCAAGGAGCAGTCCGAATCCTCTCATCGGCTCACTCCTTCCATGACGACGGAGTAAACGTCCGCCGGCGTCACCACGAGCGTAATGACGAGGCGAAGACCGACGGCCAGGACGAGGAGGCCGAGAAGCGCGCGCAATTGCTCGCCGCGCAGCTTCTGGCCGACGCGAACGCCGTATTGCGCACCGATGACGCCCGCTACCATCAAGAGAAAGGCCAGGATGATATCGACCGAATAGTTGGTGGCGGCCTGGACGATTGTCGTGAAGGCCGTCACGAAAATGACCTGGAACAGCGAGGTGCCGACAACGACGTTGGTGGGTACGCGCAACAGATAGATCATGGCGGGCACGAGGATGAAGCCGCCGCCGATACCCATCGGCGTCAGCATGCCGACGAAGAAGCCGAGGCCGATCACCGGAAGAGCGCTGAGATAGAGCTTGGATTTCTTGAACCGAAGTTTCAACGGCAGCCGCTGCACCCAGTTGTGATGGCGCGGCTTGCCGGTTGCCGGCGGCAGCTTGCCGGCCGCACGGCGCATGGCCCGCACGCTTTCCCACAGCATCAGCGAGCCTACCGTACCGAGGAGAATCACGTAAATCAGCGAGATGATCAGGTCGATCTGGCCGAGCCTTCGCAACAGCACGAATAGCCAGAGGCCGAACGTTGCCCCTGCCAAGCCGCCGGCCAGCAGGATCGAGCCCAGTTTCAGGTCGAGCGAGCCGCGGCGAAAATGGCTGAGCGCGCCCGAGACTGAAGAGGCGACGACCTGATTGGAGCCGGTCGCGACGGCGACAACAGGCGGGATATTGTAGAAAATCAGAAGAGGCGTGATGAGGAAACCGCCGCCGACGCCGAACATGCCGGAGAGAAATCCTACGGCTGCTCCCATGCCGAGAATAATCAAAATATTCACCGACAATTCTGCAATCGGCAGATAGATCGTCACGCCTTGTTCCCATTTGCAGGCTTTTCGGCGCGGTGACCGAAGCCCATTTCCCCTTAAATGGCGGATTCTAATCTGAAATCATTGCCAGAGCCTTAGGAAAGGCGCCGCCGCCACAGTTTTCGAATTGCCGGATTTCACCCTAACCCGGCTTTTTCCACTTTTCTGTGACGCTGTATAGCGGAACAGCCGGCACCGTAGGGATGTGGCAGCTCTGAGCTTCCTAAACAAAAATGCCCGCGTGCTGACGCCGGCATTTTGTTTGATCGCTTTTCGAACGAAATCCTAAAGCTACTTGTTGCGGGCGAGCAGCTCCTTGACCACCTGATCGGTGACCCGTCCATCCGCCGGCAGGCCGACGGATTTCTGGAAGCTCTTCAGGGCGGCCACTGTCTTGTCGCCCATGGCGCCGTCGGGCACACCGGCATCGAAGCCATTCTTGTTGAGGATGGCCTGAATATTGCGGATCGCCTTCTTCATATCGATCGAGGCTGTATTCACGCCCTTGCCGGTGGTCCATTCGTCAGGAATGTCAGTGCCGTTCGCCTTCGGGTCGCCCGGCTGCACTTTCCAGAGGTCGACCTTGGCACGCGCACTTTCGAGATCGGCCGGTTTCATGGCGTTGGCGACTTCATCGCGCTTCTGAGCGGCGTCCTTGTCGCCGCTCTTTGCAGCGATCGCGAACCATTTGTAGGATTCCTGCAGGTCCTGTTTCACGCCGTTGCCGCGTGCATAGAGGATAGCGAGGTTGAACTGGCTGTCGGAGACGCCGAGATCGGCGGCGCGGATAAACCAGTTCGCCGCGCTATCATAATCCTGCGGTCCTACTGTGCCCGAGGCGTAGAGAACCGCGAGATTGTGCATGGCGCTGGCATTGCCCTGATTGGCGGCCTGCTCATAATATTGCTTGGCTTTGACAAGATCTCGATCGACGCCGTTGCCCTTCTCATACATGCTGGCGAGGCGGTACTGGGCCGGGGCATAACCTTTATCGGCCGAAAGCTGATACCAGTTCGCGGCCTGCTTCATATCGGCAGCAACGCCGCGGCCATCCGTATAGCGCGCGCCGATTTCGAAGAGCGCGACCGGATCGGCCGATTTGGCGGCAGCGACGAGCGATGGCGGCTGTATGCTGTCAGGCACGGCGATATCAGGCGCTGCCGGCGTGGCGGCGGGAGTTGCCGCGGCCGTATTCTCAGTCTGAACGAAAGCGGTGGCCTGCTGCGCAGGTGCGCTGCCGGCAGGCGCCAACTCTTCGCTTGCCGTCTGGTTGCCGTCGAGCGGGGTCGCTGCCGTCAGGTGGTCATTGGCTGGCGCTGCGACGGGATCGCTGGCCATGGGGGCGGGCTGGACTTCCGCCGTCTGCGTCGTGGAAGCCGAAGGTACGGCGGCCTGATTTGCAGCAGGCTGCTGATTGCTGGCGGCCGGGTTCGCATTGGCGGCGACGGTATTGGTCGCGGCGCTGTCCGCAGGCGCGACCATCGTCGATGCTTGGGCCGGTGCTGGCGCTTTCTGGCCGCGCGTCAGTGTGTTCGCCAGCGGATAGGCCATGATGGCGAGCATGACGGCGCCCAACGCCAGGAGGATCGGCCGGCGGAAGCGCGAGAAGGCGCCGCCCTTCCTGGCATCCTTGGTGGAAGCAGGAGCCGAGCGCTGCGTCTGATCGACTTCCATGGCGGCAGCCTGTGCGGCGCGCCGGGCGGCTGCGATGTAATCCGCCCGTTCGTTTTCGGTCGGCTGGCGCGTGTTTCCGCTGCGCGAGGTGTTTTGGCTGGCGCGCACGCGCTCAAGGATCTTCTTGATATCAGGCGCGCCGGAACCCGGCTCCAGCAGTTCGTTGGCCTCTTCGCCGGGCATTACGTCGGCGGGATCGATCGATGGCGCCTGTTCGATGACCGGACGGTCCGGCGGAAAGATCGGCTCGGCCTTTTCCGGCGTAAAGAAACGCTTGCCGAGGCTCGCAAACAGGCTGGACTTGCCGCTCTTCTTCACTGCCGCCTTGATTTCGGCCTTCGTATTGGCGTCGATCGCCTGTGCGACGGCAACTTCGGCCGAGACAGAGGCTTCGGCGGGCGCAACCGTGCGGATGATCGGACCTGTCTTCTGCTGCGCGGCCATGGGCGGCTTCAGGCCTGGGGCATCCTCTTCGGCAAAGACGTCGCTTTCGAATGTCGCGGCCGGCATGGCGGGCGCCGGCCGGCGCTGTTCCATATGGTCGAGGCGGTCGGCGATCTGCAGCAGCGTGTCGTGCAGGGCTTCGAAGGTGCGGTGCGTGCGCTCGTCGCTGGCGCGGCTGAGATCCTCGAGATGACGAAGGTCTTCGGCAAGGGCCGTCAATGCCGCCATGTCGGCTGCTTGCGCACCATGACCCATGCCGCCCTCGCGCGAATAGGCTTCGACGACGGTTTCCGCCGCATGGCGGGCTGCTTCGATGATATATTCGTCGTTGGTCGCCATGTAGTCCTCGATCGCGCTCATTCGGCGATCGAAATCCGGGGGCAGATGATCGGCAACGGCCCGCGGTTCAGCGGTCAGCAATGTCGAGAGATGGGCGATCTGCTCTTCGAGATTGCGCAGCGCCTGCGTATCCGTCGGTGGTGCGGCGGTGCTCGCTTCCAGCCGGGCTGCGATATCGGAGAGACGGCCTTCGAGCCTGCGCGCCATGCTGTCGTCGAGGCTTGCTGGAGGAGCGGATGGATGGAAATCGATTTCATCGATGCGGCGGGCGAGATAATCCAGCCGGTCGGCCAGTACGTTGCCGACGGACCCATGTTCCAGCGCATCAATCTTGTGGGAGATGTCGGCGAGATAGGTAACGAGCTCCGGCTGCGGTGCGGCCTTCTGCGAACGCTCCATCAGATGCGAAAGCTGGTCCAGCCGCTCCTCGAGGCGGGCGACGGCCTTGGCGCTGCCGAGCTCGTCGATGCGCATGGCGAGCGCTTCGAGACGACCGGAAAGATCGTCGGCAGGCTGACGCCGGCCCGTATCGCGGCTCATCAGATCGATCTGGTCGGCAAGGCCGCTGAGGCGGCCTTCCAGCCGCTGCATGGCCTGGTCCTGCGGCTGCATCATCGAGCCGAGGCTTTCCATCGCGGTTGCGATCGTGAGCAGCTTGTTTTCCAGCGCATACACGGCCGGGCTGTCGTTCATGCCGCCGAGATGCTGTTTGATGTCATCGAGGCGATAGGCAAGCGAGACGAGCTCGTCCTGCAGGCCCGACGTGTCGATGGCTTTCACCTGGCGCTCGACGTGATGCAGGGATTCCTCGCGGGCAAGGCCGTCCATCAGTGAGCGCAGCTCGTCGAATTCGGCTTTCAGTCCGGCGGTTTCCGGCTGACCGGCGAGCTGGTTGATACTGTCGGCAAGCCTGGCCATGTCCTGGCGGACATCGGCGACGAAATGCTTGTCTTCGGCGTTCTCGCGGATATCGCGGATTTCGGCGCGCAGAGCGGAGACTTCGCGGGTCACGCTCTCGGCGATGTCGCGCTTCAGATCCTGGCGAAGGTTGACGAGCGCCTGGGCGATGTCGACTGGAGCTTCGGCGGCAGCGGCCTTCATCGGCTGGCGCTGCGGATAGCTGTCGAGCGGACGCCGGGCCGGCTGCGGTTCTGCGTGCGCGATTTCCTCACGCCGCGGTTGCAGTCGTTCGCGGTTTGCTTCCAGCGTGCGCTGACGCTGACGGATTTCGGCGAGCGGATCGGAGCGAAGATCGCTCTCATGGCGTTCGTTGCGCAGCGGGCGCTCGTAAGCGCGGCTGGCATACTGCTCGCGCTCGGGGCGGGACGGCATCCGCTCCGGTGCGGCTCGTTCGGGGGCAGGCGCATAGCCAGCAGCGACACGCTGGCGCGTATCGCGCGCCGCGGCGGTTCCCATCAGCCCTTCGATACGCGCCTCCAGCCCCTCGATCGTGCGGCTCAGAGCATCCAGCGACGTCCAGTCGCCCGTACCGGTAGGATTTGATCGCGATCCGCTCATATCTTTGCTCGCCTTGAACTATGGACCACCCCGGGCCGTCATGCTGATGGAAGAAGACGTTGCTATATCGCCGCGCTGTCTGCATCCGTCGTTCGGAAAGGGATAAATGTATTGGCTTTCCTCAAACAGAGCGGCAAAGACAGCGCGATTTCCAAGCATAAGTTGAAGAAACCCGAAGCACTGCTGCTCAACTCGTACAATTTACGAAACGTGGTAAACAACTCGTTAAGTTTGCCGGAAGTCTTAACCTTTTATTTTGGTTCTGCTGCCCCGCGGCCCGATATTCTTGCACGCAGGCATTACCCGGTTGCTGAGGTGGAGGGGGCGTATCGGCAATAGACGGGATGGTCTCCCTCACGGGCTTCACCAAAATTTCAACGTGAGGCGCGAATTTGACGTTTACGCAAACGTCAATATTTTGTAAGGGTATGACAGTGGCCGGAATCTCAAGGTCCGGCGGCGAATTGGAGGAATTCGAGAAATGCCAATCTACAAGGCCCCGGTGAACGATACGCTCTTCGTCCTGAACGATGTGCTCGGGCTGGAGCGCTACAACAATCTTCCCGGTTATGCCGATGCCACCCCAGACATGATCGAGGCGATCGTCGGCGAAGCGGCCAAGCTGTCGGAAGAGGTGCTTTTCCCGCTCAACTATTCCGGCGATCAGGAAGGCTGCGTACGCCATGACGATGGCACGGTCTCGACGCCGAAGGGCTTCAAGGAAGCCTATCGCGCCTATCGCGAAGGGGGATGGCTGGGTCTCGCCGTGCCGGAGGAATTCGGCGGGCAGGGGCTTCCATACGTGCTGCACTGCGCCGTCGGCGAATATACCTCGGCCGCCAACATGTCGCTGATGATGTATCCGGGCCTGACGCAGGGCGCGATCGCCGCGATCCTCGTCCATGGCTCTGATGCGCAGAAGCAGACTTACTTGCCGAAATTGGTCGAGGGCAGCTGGTCCGGCACCATGAACCTCACCGAACCGCATTGCGGCACCGATCTCGGCCTCTTGCGCACCAAGGCGGTGCCCCAGCCGGATGGCAGTTACAAGATATCAGGCCAGAAGATCTTTATCTCGGCAGGCGAGCACGACATGACGGATAATATTGT
This sequence comes from Hyphomicrobiales bacterium, assembly GCA_900472485.1. GTDB lineage: Bacteria > Pseudomonadota > Alphaproteobacteria > Rhizobiales > Rhizobiaceae > Rhizobium. Next base: position 87,172 of record UCII01000003.1, on the reverse strand, counting down.
CCATCTCGTCCTTGCCCGCATCGAAGGCGCGCCTGAGGGAACCAAGGGCATCTCGCTCTTTATCGTGCCAAAATTCCTCGTCAAGGAGGACGGTTCGCTCGGCGCACGCAACCCGGTTTCCTGCGGCGCGATCGAACACAAGATGGGCATTCACGGCAACGCCACCTGCGTCATGAACTATGACGAGGCCACGGGCTTCCTGATTGGTGCCGAAAATCGCGGCCTCAACGCCATGTTCGTCATGATGAACGAGGCGCGCCTCGGCGTCGGCCTGCAGGGTCTCTCGATTGCCGAAATCGCCTATCAGAATGCCGCCAACTATGCCCGCGAGCGCATCCAGGGCCGTTCGCTCTCCGGCCCGAAGGCACCGGACAAGAAGGCTGACCCCATCATCGTCCATCCGGATATCCGCCGCTCTCTGATGACGATCCGTGCCTTCAACGAAGCCGGCCGCGCCTTCCTGCTGTGGACGGCGCTGAAGTCCGATATCGCCCATCGCTCCCCGGATGAGAAGGACCGTCAGGCAGCCGACGATATCCTTGGTCTCGCAACGCCGATCCTCAAGGGCGTTCTGACCGACAAGGGCTTCGAGCATGCCGTCATGGCGCAGCAGGTCTTCGGCGGCCATGGCTACATCGAAGAGCACGGCATGAGCCAGTATGTTCGCGATGCCCGCATCACCATGATCTATGAGGGCGCCAACGGCATTCAGGCGCTCGATCTCGTCGGCCGCAAGCTGGCGCTGAACGGCGGCCGCGCCGTTATGGCGCTGTTCAAGGAAATCGGCGATTTTTGCGAGGAAAACCGCAACGACGAGCAGATGGCTTTCTTCACCAAGCATCTGAAGAAGGGCTTGAACGACGTGCAGGCCGCGACCATGTGGTTCATGCAGAACGCCATGGCGAAGCCCGACAATGCCGGCGCCGGCTCGACCGACTACATGCACCTCTTCGGCCTCGTCGTCCTCGGCTATATGTGGGCGAAGATGGCCAAGGCGGCGCAGGCAGGCCTTGCGGCTGGCGACAGCGCGCGCGAGGATTATCTGAAGAACAAGCTTGTCACGGCGCGGTTCTACATGGAGCGCATCATGCCGGAAACGGCACTGCGCAAGGCCCGCATCGAAACCGGCGCCGACACGATGATGGAACTGGCGGCGGAAGCCTTTTGAGTTTTTCCTTCTCCCCTTGGGGAGAAGGACGCGCGAAGCGCAGGATGAGGGGGCGTTGCACCGTAAGGCTGCCCATGGTCCCCCTCATCCGCCCTTTCGGGCACCTTCTCCCCGAGGGGAGAAGGGGAATTCGCGACGTTGATCGCTATATACTGAATTGAAGGGCGGCTTGCCGCCGCAGGGAGATGAGACATGACCGAGGTTTTCATTTACGACCACGTGCGCACGCCGCGCGGGCGCGGCAAGAAGGATGGGTCGCTGCACGAAGTGCCGTCCGTGCGCCTCGCCGCCAAGACGCTCGAGGCGATCCGCGATCGCAACGGTCTCGATACCGCAACGGTTGACGACATCATCATGGGCTGCGTCGATCCGGTCATGGAAGCCGGCGCCGTCATCCCGAGGGGTGCCGCCTTCGAGGCCGGCTATTCCACCAAGGCGCCTGGCATGCAGATTTCGCGTTTCTGCGCCTCCGGCCTCGATGCCGTAAATTTTGGTGCGGCGAAGATCGCTCAAGGGGCTGACGATATCGTCATTGCCGGCGGTGTTGAAAGCATGTCGCGCGTCGGCCTGGGCATGTCCGGCGGCGCCTGGTTCATGGACCCCTCGGTCAACTTCCCGGCCTATTTCATGCCGCAGGGCGTATCGGCCGATCTCATCGCCACCAAATACGGCTTCTCGCGTGATGACGTCGATGCCTATGCCGTCGAGAGCCAGAAGCGCGCCGCCAATGCCTGGGAAAAGGGCTACTTCAAGAATTCGGTCATTCCGGTGAAGGATATTAACGGCCTGACCATTCTCGACCGCGACGAGCATATGCGTCCCGGCACCGATATGCAGGCGCTCGCTTCGCTCAATCCGTCCTTCCAGCTCCCGGGCGAGATGGGCGGCTTCGAGGCCGTTGGTATCCAAGCGCATCCGGAAGTCGAGCGCATCAACTATGTCCATCATGCCGGCAATTCCTCCGGCATCGTCGATGGCGCGGCTGCCGTGCTGCTCGGCTCCAAGGCGGGCGGTGAGAGCATGGGGCTGAAGCCGCGCGGCCGCATCAAGGCCTTCGCTAATATCGGCTCCGACCCGGCACTGATGCTGACCGGCCCGGTTGACGTCACCGAAAAGCTGTTGAAGCGCAGCGGCCTGACGCTTGCCGATATCGACCTCTTCGAGCTCAACGAAGCCTTCGCCGCAGTCGTGCTGCGCTACATGCAGGCATTCGAAATTCCGCATGACAAGATCAACGTCAATGGCGGCGCGATCGCCATGGGCCATCCGCTCGGCGCGACCGGCGCGATGATCCTCGGCACCGTGCTGGACGAGCTGGAACGCCGCGATCTCAACACCGCGCTGGTCACGCTCTGCATCGGCGCCGGCATGGGCACCGCCACGATCGTCGAACGCGTCTGAGGGGGAGAAAAGCAATGGCCTACACGAATTTCACCGTCGAAACCGATGCAGACGGCATCGCGCTCGTCACCTGGGACATGCCCGGCAAGTCCATGAACGTCTTCACCGCCGAAATCCTCGAAGAGCTGAACGCCATCATTGATGCGACCGTCGCCGATGCCGCCGTCAAGGGCGTGGTCTTTACCTCGGGCAAATCCTCCTTCTCAGGCGGCGCCGATCTCTCGATGATCAAGTCCATGTTCTCCTTCTATCAGGAGGAGAAGGCGAAGGACCCGGCCGCGGCCGCGAAGAAGCTCTTCGATCTCGTTGGGCGCATGACCGGCCTCTTCCGCAAGCTCGAAACCTGCGGCAAGCCCTGGGTCTCGGCGATCAACGGCACGTGTATGGGCGGCGCTTTCGAGCTGTCGCTCGCCTGCCACGGTCGCGTCGCCTCCAGCGCCAAGAGCGTCAAGATCGCGCTGCCCGAGGTCAAGGTCGGCATTTTCCCTGGTGCCGGCGGCACGCAGCGCATCTCGCGCCTGACGGATGCGCAATCCGCCCTGCAGATGATGACGACGGGCCAGTCGCTGACGACGGCGCGCGCCAAGGCGATGAACCTCGTGCATCAGGTGGTCGAGCCGGATCAGCTGATCCCGGCCGCCAAGCAGATGATCAAGGACGGTTTGAAGCCTGTGGCACCTTGGGACGAGAAGGGCTTCAAGGCGCCGGGCGGCGGCATCTGGACGCCTGCCGCAGCCCAGCTCTGGCCGGCAGCACCGGCCATCCTGCGCCGTGAGACATCGGGCAATTATCCGGCGGCACTCGCCATTCTCAAATGCATCTATGAAGGCCTGCAGGTTCCCTTCGATACCGGCCTGAAGATCGAGCAGCGCTATTTCACGCATGTGCTGCAGACCACCGAAGCCTATTCGATGATCCGCTCGCTGTTCATCTCCATGCAGGAACTCGGCAAGGGCGCGCGCCGCCCGGCCGGCCAGCCGAAGACGGAACTCAAGAAGGTTGGTGTCGTCGGCGCCGGCTTCATGGGCGCGTCCATTGCCTATGTCACGGCCGCCGCGGGCATTCCCGTCACGCTGATCGACCGCGACATCGAGGCTGCGGCTAAGGGCAAGGGCGTCGGCGAGGGGCTGGTCAAGGATTCAATTGGTAAGGGAAGACTGACGCAAGACGAGGGTGCAGCTCTGCTCTCACGCATCACGCCGTCGGCCGATTATTCGGATCTCAAGGATGTGGATCTCGTCATCGAAGCCGTGTTCGAGGATCGCGAGGTCAAGAAGGCCGTCATCGAGGCTGTCGAAGCTGTGCTGCCGGCCGGCGCCGTCTTCGCCTCCAACACCTCGACGCTGCCGATCACGGGCCTTGCGAAGAATTCCAAGCGCCCGGCCGATTTCATCGGCGTTCACTTCTTCTCGCCTGTCGAGAAGATGATGCTGACCGAAGTCATTCTCGGCAAAGAGACCGGCGATCATGCTCTGGCCGTCGCGCTCGATTATGTCGCCGCCATCAAGAAGACGCCGATCGTCGTCAATGATACCCGTGGCTTCTTCGTCAATCGCTGCGTCTTCCGTTACATCCATGAAGCCTATGACATGCTGATCGAGGGCGTGCCGGCGACCATGATCGAGAATGCCGCCAAGATGGCGGGCATGCCCGTAGGACCTCTCGCACTGAACGATGAAGTTGCCATCGACCTCTCCTATAAGATCCTGAAGGCTACTGTCGCCGATCTCGGCGAGAAGGCGGTCGACCCGCGTCACATGCAGCTCGTCACCGGCCTTGTGGAAGGCGCGGGGCGCCTGGGCCGGAAGAACTCCAAGGGCTTCTACGATTATCCGCCGAAACCGGCGAAGAAGTCGCTCTGGCCAGGCCTTAAGGATCTCTACCCACAGAAGAAGGCCGATGATGTCGATGTCAACGTGCTGAAGCAGCGCTTCCTCGTCACCATCGCGCTGGAAGCTGCCCGCACCATCGAAGAAGGCATCGTCACCGATCCGCGCGAGGCCGATGTCGGCTCCATCCTCGGCTTCGGTTTCGCCCCCTATACCGGCGGTGCGCTGTCCTACATCGACGGCATGGGCGTGAAGACCTTCGTCGATCTCTGCGATAAGCTAGCCGCCACCTACGGCCCGCATTTCCAGCCGACGGCGCTGTTGAAGGACATGGCCGCAAAGGGCGAGACCTTCTACGGACGCTTCGATCCCTACCGTGTCGCGAAGGCCGCGTAAGACAATAAGTTGTTACTGACGGCAAATAACGGGCTGCTCTTGTCGGGAGCGGCCCTTTTGGTTTGCCATTTGCGTGCCGCTGATCGGCAGTAATCAGGCGACATCGTGAACCGCTGGAAAATCGAGCTAAGAGGTCAGCTAGTCCAGTGTGATGCATGAGTGCGCTGACCGCTCATGGTTGTGGATATCGGCATGGTCGCAACACAGAGAGGCTGTATTGTCATGCTCTGCGGCTGGTAGTCTTCACCATCGCAACAATGATAGGTCGATAGATGTCGCTGAAAACAGTCTGGATGATTTTGACTGGGCGGCAGGGTCATGTCGCCCTTGCTGCGCTAGTATGGCTAGCCTACGGCGCGTTCTTGCCATCACCGATCCTGGCTCAGGATGCAGCGGTCGCGCCATCCAAGCCTGCTGAGCTGAGTGCCGGCGCACGCGTGCAAGCGATCACCGATGGGCTGATGCGGGCATTCGATATCGGCCCGGATTTGAATCCGCAAACCCTCTTCAAGATACTGCCCGGCGATTGGGCCAATTTACCGCCGGATTTCTATCCTGGCGATGTTCCCGCAGACGGTCCGAAATTGCTGTGCGCGGGTATAAGAACGCATTTCAACCAACCTCGCTCGGGCATTCCGATCTTTGACGGCTGGATCGGTCGGGAAGGCGCAAGTCGCTTTGAGCTGCGTCTGACCGGTGGCGGCAATTTCTATTGGATATCCAACGTTCAAGATGAGATGCAACGGCTTGGTCTCGATAAATCCGCGGACGCAGCAATGGCACTCCAGCGCGGACTGCTGATGCAAAGGAGCGTTCAAGAGGGAGGTATCTTGCCGCTCAGTGATGACGTCGTCGTCATTACAAATACAGCTGAACCCTCCAGGATGAGTTTTTTGGTGCGATGCCCTAGCGACCCGATAGATAGCGCGAGAAACGCCCGGAATATTCAGCTCGTAAATACGATGAAGAAAAGAATGATAGCACAGGCCGCGTTTCTATCCTATGGCGCGGATGGATCGGTACCTTTCGTGCAAAAAATGCAAGGAGCTTGGACAATAGTCGACGACCTCTCCCGGTCCGATATAAAGAACAGGACGGTCTCGGATCTCTGCCGCATCCGCCGTATCGAAATGAAGGCAGAGCATCAGCCCCTGCCGATCCTAACGGCGCATGTTGCAGATACCTCCTCCCCGGAAGACCGTCCGGTGCCGGCGGCGCAGGATGAATTTGAACTGCGGCTTGCAGGCGATCACGAGCTTTTGCGCGTACCACTTCACGATCCCATTCTGGACGTGAAACAGCATGCGGAACGTTTCCATGTTCCGCCTGTCGATGGGACAAACGTCATCGCTGAGCGACAGCGAAGGGAGGCTACTGCGTGGTATCGTCGGGCGGCTTTGTCGTCAGCGTTGCCACTTCATCTTGTTCCCATTGACGAGGATACTTTGGTGGAAAGCGCGACTAGCGCGTGGGGCAAGACGCGTGAGCCGTACGGCACCGGTATCGAAGTCTTCAAGCGTTATTGGCTGCGTTGCCCGGCTTGACGTCGTTCACGCGACTTTCTCTTGCCCCGCCCTCAGCGCAACGACGCCCCAGCCGATGAGCAGAAGGATTGCCGCCGCATAGATATCGGCGGCCTCGGCAAAGCCGAGCGCCTTTGACAGAAAGCCGGCGAGGATGGCGGGGACGCTGAAGGCGAGGTAGCTCTGGATGTAGAAGGCGGAGAGTAGCCCGGCGCGTTCGTCGGGCTTTGCCAGCGGCATGATGCTCCTGACCGTGCCGAGGAAAGCTGCCCCAAAGCCCGAACCGGCAATCACAGTTCCGAGCGCGAGGATCGACACTTCAGCGGCATGCATGCCGGCGATGATCGTCAGTATGCCGAGGCTCATGGTTGGTATGCCGAACGTCATGATCATGGTGGCGGATCTCCGGCGCAGCAGGAAGACGGCGGCAGCGCCGCTGATCGTCAAGGCTGCGACCACGGAGCCGCCGACCAGTGGCGCCGTGCTACCGGTCGTCGCGCTGACCAGCGAGGGCACCAGCGACAGATAGAAGCCGGCAAGCGCCCAGACGGCAATATTGATCGGCGTCAGCGCCAGCAACGTCCGGCGTGCCTGCTTGGGAACGGCGACTTCCGGCTTCAGCGATGCGAGCACGCCGGCCCGTCGGCTCGTTGTCTCCGGCATCAGCCATAGCAGCGCGGCTTGCAGCGCCAGCAAGGCAAGCGTGACGATATAGACGAGCACGGTCGGAGCCGGCGCGAATTGGATCAGCAGGCTCGTGCCGAGCGCGCCGATTGCCATGCCGGCAAGCGGGGCAAGACTGTTGGTGATCGATCCCCGGATCGGATCGAGATCGACAAGGGCGGCGCCGATCGAACTGATGGCAGTTCCCGTCGCAAAGCCCTGCACGATGCGGGCGGCAATCAGCCAATCGGGACCTCGAGCCATTAAAAACAGCGCTGTGGCCACCATATTGAGGAGGATCGATGTGAAGATCACCGGTCGGCGCCCGAGATGGTCCGAAATCGAGCCAACGATGAGCAGTGCTGCGAGAAGGGAGAAGGCGTAGACGGCGAAGATCACCGTAAGCAGAATCGGCGAGAAGGCGAAGGCCTGCTGATAAAGGCGGTAGAGAGGCGTCGGTGCGGACGAGGCGGCCAAAAACAGGGCGCTAGTTGCGGCATAATAGTACGGCGCCAGGCGTCTGGCAGGTGAAATCGGAGCGCTGGCGGTGGAATCGAGCGGGGTCATCGACTATATCCTACCTAAAGCTAAAAGATTGCGTTAGGTGGATATAGGGCACCTGGTGTATAAAAGCAAATAATTTGCGTTAGTGGATGGCCTTTCGTCATTCACGATCCGCAAAAAGGGAAAATTGGCAAGGGCTTATGGGCTATCGAGAAAATCCCCGCCCCGGCGGGCGCAGCGCCAGAGTGCAAGCGGCCGTGCATCAATCTGTCCGCGACATGCTGGCAACCATGGATCGCGCCGAAGTGACGATCCCCATGATCGCACAGCGCGCCAATGTCACGCCGTCGACGATCTACCGCCGTTGGGGCGATCTTCAGGCGCTTCTCGCCGATGTTGCCGCCGCGCACCTGCGGCCGGAAGGCGAGCCCGCCAGGATCGGCAGCGCCCGCGAGGATCTGGAGGCCTGGGTCGAGCAATATGCTGATGAAATGGCCTCTGGCGTCGGCCGGCAAATGCTGCGCGACATTCTTGCGGCAGCCGACAGTGCAAACGCGGAGAAATGCGGTACCTATACGCGCTATCAATTGAGCGTCTTCATCGCGCGGGCAGAGGCATGCGGCGAGCCCTTTCCGACCTTGGCGGAGCTGATGGATCACGTCATCTCGCCGATCATCTATCGCATTCTCTTCGACCAGACGCCCGATCCCCACTACGTTCGCAAGCTCGTCGCGAAGGTGATGCGGGAGAGTGTGGTCAGCGCTTGAAGCGCGGCCGACAATGCCGAACGACTCACCAGAAATTCCTGAGATACATCCAGCGACTTCGGCTTGGTTGCTCGCAACTGACGAACAAGGTGCCGAATATATGCACTCTGAAGTTGCTGGCGTGGCGAAATTTTCATGGGATATGCGTGCTTGGATAAGGCTCGCGGTCGATTTCATATTGAAAAATAAGGAAAAAGATGGTGCTAATTACCAACAGTGAATTCAACGGCAACGCGAAGGGGACTGCTCAATGCTTAATGAATTCAAGGCATTTATCGCCCGCGGCAATGTCATGGATCTCGCGGTCGGCGTGATCATCGGCGGCGCTTTCGGCGGCATCGTGAAATCGCTGGTTGACGATATCATCATGCCGATCGTCGGTGCGATTTTCGGCGGCTTCGATTTCTCGAACTACTTCATCGGCCTCGCCTCGGGGGTCAACGCACCGACGCTTGCTGCGGCCCGTGCCCAGGGCGCGGTTCTTGCCTACGGTAGCTTCATCACCGTCCTCATCAATTTCCTCATCCTCGCCTGGATCATCTTCCTGATGGTCAAGGGCGTGAACGCGCTCCGCTCGCAAGTCGAGCGCAAGGAAGAGAAGGTTACCGAGGCAGCGCCGCCGCCGGCCGATGTCCAGCTGCTGACGGAAATCCGCGATCTTCTCGCCAAGCGCTGATAGGCTTCGCTGGATTCACTTTGCAAGCCCCGGTCCATGCGAGGACTGGGGCTTTATTCATCACCAAAATCGATCATTCGCTAAGGCAAAGTCATGGGATTTGTCCGCCGCTCTGCTTTAAGAAGGCGGAAACCGGAGACTTTGCATGTCGATACTAGATAGCCTCAGCCCTCGCGCCCTCGCAGCACCCGAAAGCGGGATCGTCGAAGTTGTCAATTATGCCCGCGGCCGCGAGGGCCTGCTGCCGCTTTGGGTCGGCGAGGGCGATCTGCCGACGCCGGATTTCATCAACCGCGCCGCCATGGCTTCGCTCAATGCCGGCGAAACCTTTTACACCTGGCAGCGCGGTATTCCGGAGCTGCGTCAGGCGCTCGCCGATTATTATGGCCGGCATTTCGGCACCTCGCTGCCGATGGAGAATTTCTATGTCGTCGGTTCCGGCATGCAGGCGATCCAGCTGTCCGTGCAGGCCATCACCGCTCCCGGTGACGAGATGGTTTATCTGTCGCCTGCTTGGCCGAACATTGCTGCGGCGCTCGAGATCGCAGGCGCCCGTTCCGTCGCCGTGCCCTTACAGTTTGAACACGGCAAATGGTCGCTCGATCTCGACCGGCTGGAAGCGGCGATCACGCCGAAGACCAAGGGCCTGTTCATCAATACCCCGTCCAACCCGACAGGCTGGACGGCGACCCACCAGGATCTTCGCGATATCCTCGCCTTGGCGCGCAAGCACGATCTCTGGATCATGGCTGATGAAATCTACGCGCTCTATTACTATGCGGGCGGCCGCGCGCCGAGCTTCCTGGATGTCAAGGAAACCGACGACAAGATCCTCTTCGTCAATTCCTTCTCGAAGAACTGGTCGATGACCGGCTGGCGCGTCGGCTGGATCGTCGCACCCGCAGAGCTCGGGCAGGTGATCGAAAACCTCGTGCAATATTCGACGTCCGGCGTCGCGCAGTTCATGCAGAGAGGCGCGGTTGCGGCCTTGAACGAGGGCGATGATTTCGTCCGCTCCAATATCGAGAAGGCCACCCGCTCGCGCGATATCCTCTGCGACGCGCTGATTGCCACCAATCGCGTGCAGACGTTGAAGCCGGATGGCGCGCTCTATTCCTTCCTGAAGATCGATGGCGTGACCGACAGCCGCAAGGCCGCCATCGACATCGTCGACAAGACCGGCGTCGGCCTGGCGCCCGGAACGGCCTTCGGTCTAGGCGGTGAGCTGTTCATGCGCGCCTGCTTCCTGCGTGATCCGGTTCAGGTGGCGGATGCCGCGGAAAGGTTGAGCCGGTATATTTTGAGTTTGTAGGTACGATCTGTGTGCTGCGGCTGGCAGCGTTTTATTTGGCCGGTCCTGATACCCCCTCTGTCGCGACAGCGACAGAGGGGTGAACACTCTCCAAGCAAGCGATGTTCACCATCGCGCGCTCCAATCCATAAAATCCAATCGATCCTCGAAAGCCCACCCTAACCATCCCCGCAATCTTTCCCGCCGCACCACCCGCTTTTAATCAATTTCGCAGGGGAAACGGCCTCATATATCCCCGACAAAACTTGGCGGGGACGCGAAGAATGACTGTCTTGGTGACGGGCGGAGCCGGCTATATCGGCAGCCACATGGTCTGGAGATTGCTTGATGCGGGCGAGGACGTTGTGGTCATCGATCGCCTCTCCACGGGCTTTCGCTGGGCTGTCCCGCCGGCCGCTCGCTTCTATCTTGGCGATATCGCCGATGAAACGCTGCTGCATCAGATTTTTGCCGAGAACAATATTGATGCCATCATCCATTTCGCTGGCTCGGCGGTCGTCCCGGTATCGATCGAGGATCCACTTGCCTATTATGAGAACAACACCGGCAAGACCCGCATCCTCATGAGCGCCGCCGTCAGGGCCGGCATCCGCCATTTCGTCTTTTCGTCGACCGCTGCCGTCTACGGCCAGCAGCCGGCCGACGAACCGGTCAGTGAAAATGCGCCGCTGCGGCCGGAATCACCCTATGGTCAATCCAAGCTGATGTCCGAGCTGATGCTGCGCGATGCCGCTGTTGCTTATGACTTCCGCTATGTGGCGCTGCGCTATTTCAACGTAGCCGGCGCTGATCCCGAGGGAAGGGCGGGTCACTCGACTGATGGCGCCACCCATCTTATCAAGGTCGCCTGCGAGGCCGCCCTCGGCCGCCGCCGTCAGGTCGATATCTACGGCACCGATTATGCGACACACGACGGCACCGGCGTTCGCGATTACATCCACGTCAGCGATCTCGTTGAGGCGCATCTGATGGCCCTGCGGCATCTGCGCGATGGCGGACGGTCGCTGGTTGCCAATTGCGGCTACGGCCAGGGCTATTCGGTTCTGGATGTGCTCAACATGGTCACGCGTGTCCACGGCCGCGCCTTCCCCATCCACATCGCTCCACGTCGCGCCGGCGATATGGCCAGTATCGTCGCCGATGCGACGCTTGCTTGCTGCGAATTGGGATGGATGCCGAAATACAATGATCTGGAAATGATTGTACGGTCCTCGCTGGATTGGGAGCTTCGCCTTGCGGAGCGTGCCGGCTTCGATGCGGCCGGCGTCAACAGGGTCTACGCCGTTCCAAGCATGTAATGGGACAGCCGATCTCAGCTTTCCGAGCGTCTCCAAGGCCCCAGAAAGGCCGGGGCATTTTTGCGCACAGCTTCCGTCAGGAAGTCGATGACGGTGCGCACGCGCGGCGATTGGCGCAGATCGCGGTGACAGGTGATCCAATAGTGGCGCCTGAGATCCACCTCATGTGGCAGGACGACCTGCAGATCGGGGTGCGTGCCGGCGATGAAGAACGGCAGCACGCACAGCCCCTGTCCGTTCTTCGTCGCTGTCAGCTGCGCAAAGATGCTCGAGCTCTGGAATTGCGGCTTGATGCGCGGATGGACGTCATCGAGATAATCCAGGCCCGGCGCGAAAATCATGTCCTCGATATAGCCGATGAAGGCGAAGTCCGGCAGGTCGTCGCGGCTTTCGATCGGCGGATGGCGAGCGAGATAGTCACGCGATCCGTAGACCTGCAGATGATAGTCGGTGAGCTTTTCTGTGAAGTAGGGGCCGGCCTTCGGCGGGTCGAGCACCACGACGATATCGGCCTCCTTGCGCGAGAGCGACATGATCTGCTGGATGGTGATCAGCTCCAGCGAAATGTTCGGATGTTTCGCGGTGAATTCTGGCAGGATGCCGGTGAAGAAGAAGTTTGAAAAACCCTCCGGCGCGCTGATACGCACAACACCCCGTTGTGCTGCCGATCCCGCAGATAGATCAGCGCGTAGACGTTCCGTCTCCTGCTCCATATGCTCGGCCGTATCGACGAAGCGCTGGCCCATACTGGTCAGCATGTAGCCGCGCGGATTGCGCTCGAAAAGCTTGACCTTCAAGGCGAATTCCAGGCGGTCGATGCGGCGTGAGACCGTGGCATGGCTGCTGCGCAATTGTCGCGCAGCAGTGGAAAGCTGCCCGGTTCGCGCCACCGCGAGGAAGAACTGCAGATCGTCCCAGGTAAAATGCGGCGTGCGCTTCATGCATCCTCCTCTGTTCAAAAATGAACAGACCTTGTTTGGAATTAATTGCAATCGCGACTTGCGTCAACGCGCGAATTCCGTGATCTTGCCTATCGGGAAAAGCTGTTTTGAGGAAAGCGGCTGGCCAATTTTGAACAGATTCGTTTTTGCCAAATCTCTGGGAGGAGAGGATATGCGAAAGAGTCTTATTGCGTCCCTTGCATTTCTGCTTGCAGCCGGCACCGCGGCTTTCGCCGCCGGCCCGTCCGATGGTGTCGTCAAGATCGGCATCCTCAATGACCAATCCGGCGTCTATGCGGATTTCGGCGGCAAGTCGTCGGTAGCGGCCGCCAAGATGGCTGCCGAGGATTTTGGCGGCAAGGTTCTCGGCGTGCCGATCGAGATCGTCGATGCCGATCACCAGAACAAGCCTGATATCGCTTCCAACATCGCCCGCCAATGGTACGATCAGGACAAGGTCGATGCCATCATGGAGCTGACGACCTCTTCGGTCGCACTCGCCGTGCAGGCAGTCGCCAAGGAAAAGAAGAAGATCGATATCGTCACGGGTGCCGCGACCACCGACCTCACCGGTAAGCAATGTTCGCCCTATGGCTTCCATTGGGCCTATGACACGCATGCGCTCGCCGTCGGCACGGGTGGTGCGCTCGTCAAGCAGGGTGGCGATACTTGGTTCTTCCTGACCGCGGACTATGCTTTCGGCTACTCGCTCGAGCAACAGACCAGCGATTTCGTCAAGGCCAGCGGCGGCAAGGTGCTCGGCTCCGTCCGCCATCCGCTGTCGACCAATGATTTCTCGTCCTTCCTGCTGCAGGCGCAGTCGTCCGGCGCCAAGGTCATCGGCCTTGCCAATGCCGGCCTCGACACCTCGAATGCCATCAAGCAGGCCTCGGAATTCGGCATCACCCAGGGCGGCCAGCATCTGGCGGCACTGCTCTTCACGCTTGCCGAAGTCCATGGCCTCGGCCTGCAGGCGGCGCAGGGCCTGACGCTGACGGAAGGCTATTACTGGAACCTCGACGACAAGAGCCGCGAATTCGGCAAGCGCTTTTTTGCCCGCACCGGCAAGATGCCGAACATGATCCATGCCGGCACCTATTCCGCCGTGATGCAGTATCTGAAGGCCGTGCAGAAGGCCGGCACTGACGATACCGACGCCGTTGCCAAGCAGCTGCATGAGATGCCTGTTGATGATTTCTTCGGCCGCGGCGGCACGGTCGGCGCCAACGGACGCATGATCCACGACATGTATCTGCTTCAGGTCAAGAAGCCTGACGAGAGCAAAGAGCCGTGGGATTACTTCAACGTGTTGGCGACGATCCCGGGCAAGGAAGCCTATATCGATCCGGCCAAGAGCGGCTGCGACCTCGTCAAGCAATAGGGCTTGGAACAGCCCATGGCTATATCCGCGACACATGCGCATGAAGAACCCCGGGTGGTGTTATCCGCCCGGGGACTACGCCGCGATTTCGGCGGCTTCACCGCAGTCAAGAATGTCGATCTCGACGTATATCATGCCCAGGTCCACGCGCTGATCGGCCCGAACGGTGCCGGCAAGACGACGGTGTTCAACCTGCTCACCAAATTCCTGCAGCCGACGCATGGGACCATCACACTGCTCGGCATCGATATTACCAAGACGAGACCTGACAAGGTCGCGCGCATGGGCCTCGTGCGCTCCTTCCAGATTTCTGCCGTCTTCCCGCATCTGACGGTGTTGGACAATGTGCGGGTCGCCTTACAGCGGCCAAACAATCTCGCCCACCAGTTCTGGCGGCCGCTATCGGCTCTCGACAGCCTCAATGCCCGCGCCGAACAGCTCATTGCCTCCGTCGGCCTTTCGAAGGAGCGCGATGCCATCGCTGCCGATCTTTCCTATGGCCGCAAGCGCGTGCTGGAGATTGCAACGACGCTTGCGCTCGATCCGAAGGTGCTGCTGCTCGATGAGCCGATGGCCGGCATGGGGCTGGAGGATGTAAACACCGTCTCCGCCATTATCCGCGACGTCGCGCGCGACAGAGCCGTGCTCATGGTGGAGCACAATCTCTCGGTCGTCGCCGATATCTGCCATCATGTCACGGTGCTGCAGCGCGGCGAGATCCTCGCCCAGGGTGACTATGCGACGGTGAGCCGGGACCCGCGCGTCCGCGAAGCCTACATGGGCACGGAGGAGGCTTGACGATGGCGCCGCTTCTGGACGTTCAGGGTCTGAATGCCTGGTATGGTGAAAGTCACATCCTGCATGGCGTCGATATGCATGTGGGTGAGGGGGAAACCGTTACCATCCTTGGCCGCAACGGCGTCGGCAAGACGACGACGCTGCGCACCATTGTTGGCATCATCCGCGCCCGCAAGGGCAGGGTTACCTTTGTCGGCAAGGATATGATGCAGGTGCCGCTGCACAAGACGGCACATCAGGGTATCGGCTTCGTGCCGGAAGAGCGCGGCATATTCTCGACGCTCAGCGTCTATGAAAACCTGATGCTGCCGCCGGTCGTGGCGGCAGGCGGCATGACGCTGGACGAGATCTTCGAGCTGTTTCCAAACCTGCATGAGCGGCGCAATAGCGTCGGTACAAGACTTTCCGGCGGCGAGCAGCAGATGCTCGCCATGGCCCGCATCCTGCGCACCGGCGTCCGCATGCTGCTGCTCGATGAGCCGACCGAGGGCCTTGCCCCGGTCATCGTCCAGCGCATCGGCGAAGTCCTACAGAAGTTGAAAAGCCGCGGCATGACCATCTTGCTTGTCGAGCAGAATTTCCGCTTCGCCAGCCGCATTGCCGATCGCTTTTATGTGATGGATCACGGCCAGATGGTCTCGGAATTTCCGGTCGGCGAACTCTCCGAGCGCATGGATATGCTGCACAAGGTTCTGGGGGTCTGAGCCATGACGACGATATTCGGCATCCCCGCCCAGGCTCTTCTCGGTCAATTGCTGATCGGGCTCATCAATGGCTCCTTCTATGCGTTGCTGAGCCTTGGCCTCGCGATCATCTTCGGCATGTTGAGGGTCATCAATTTCGCCCATGGCGCGCTCTATATGCTCGGTGCCTTCACCGCCTATCTCTTGTTTGCCTATGCCGGTATCGGCTATTGGCCGGCGCTGGTTCTGGCGCCGCTGATCGTCGGGCTGTTCGGTGCGCTGGTCGAGCGGTTCTGCCTGCGCCGGCTCTACAGGGTCGATCCACTCTATGGCTTGCTCTTCACCTTCGGCATGGCGCTGACCATCGAGGGGACCTTCCGCTATCTCTACGGCTCCTCCGGCCAGCCCTATGCTGTCCCGACGGAATTGGCGGGGGCGAAAAACATCGGCTTCATGTTCCTGCCCGTCTATCGCGGCTGGGTGGTCATTGCCTCGCTGGTCGTCTGCATCGGCACCTGGCTGCTGATCGAAAAGACCAAGCTTGGCGCTTATCTGCGCGCCGCGACCGAAAATTCCACGCTTGTCCAGGTTTTCGGCGTCAATGTGCCGGTGCTCCTGACACTGACCTATGGTTTCGGCGTCGCGCTTGCCGCCTTTGCCGGCGTGTTGGCCGCACCGATCTATCAGGTTTCGCCGCTGATGGGCTCGAACATGATCATCATCGTCTTCGCCGTCGTGGTCGTCGGCGGCATGGGCTCGATCATGGGGGCGATCGTCACAGGCTATATGCTCGGGATCGCCGAGGGCCTGACCAAGGTCTTCTATCCGGAAGCCTCCAACATCGTCATCTTTGTCATCATGGCAATCGTGCTGCTTCTGAGGCCCGCGGGCCTCTTCGGTCGGGAGGCGTGATATGGCTGGATTGATCAGCTTGGGCTCCAAGGAGCGTCCAAAACTTTCCGTGCAGAAGCTGTTGCTGATCCTCGGCCTTGTCGGCCTGATCTGGGCGCCGTTCTTCATCTATCCGATCTTCGTCATGAAGGTGCTGTGCTTCGCGCTATTTGCCTGCGCCTTCAATCTGTTGCTCGGCTATGCCGGTCTGCTCTCCTTCGGCCATGCCACCTTCTTCGGCGGTGCGGCCTATTTCACGGCTCATGCAGTGAAGGAGTGGGGGCTTCCGCCCGAGCTCGGCATCCTGATCGGCGTTGCCGGCGCGTCCCTGCTCGGTCTCGTCATGGGCTTCGTCGCCATCCGTCGGCAAGGCATCTATTTCGCCATGATCACGCTGGCGCTCTCCTACATGTTCTATTTCTTCTGTCTGCAGGCGGCATTTACCCATGGCGAGGATGGCATTCAGTCGGTGCCGCGCGGTTATCTCTTCGGCGTCCTCGACCTCAGCAACTCCTTGAACATGTATTATTTCGTCCTCGCGGTGTTTCTGATCGGCGTGCTGATCATCTGGCGTTTCATCAATTCGCCCTTCGGCATGATTCTGAAATCGATCAGGGAAAACGAACAGCGGGCGATCTCGCTCGGCTATTCCGTCGCGCGTTACAAGCTTGGCGCCTTCGTCATGTCGGCCGCACTGGCGGGGCTTGCCGGAGCAGTCAAAGCACTGGTCTTCCAGTTTGCGACGCTGACAGATGTCGCCTGGCAGATGTCCGGCGAAGTCATTCTCATGACGCTCCTCGGCGGCATCGGCACACTGATCGGCCCGCTTTTCGGCGCGGGTTTCGTGGCGACGCTGGAAAACTATCTGGCGACTTCGGAATTCCCCGTCACCATCATCACCGGCATCGTCTTCATGGTTTGCGTCCTGCTTTTCCGTCGTGGAGTCGTTGGTGAATTCTATGCTTCGCGGCTGGGACGCAAGCTGGGATTTGAATATCGGCGATAAAGATCAAACCTATGCGTTCTTGTTGTACACCCCCTCACCCCAGCCCTCTCCCCGAGGGGAGAGGGGGAACTGTCTTTGACGATCACCGGATTCGGGGCCGAGGCAAATGCCGAAATAGTCCCCTCTCCCCTCAGGGAGAGGGTTAGGGTGAGGGGGCATGCCAATGGATCGCTTCGACTACATCATCATCGGTGCCGGCAGTGCCGGGTGCGTGCTGGCCAACCGGCTTTCGACCGACCGCAACAATAGGGTGCTGCTGCTGGAAGCCGGCGGCAATGACAACTACCACTGGATCCATATCCCGGTCGGCTATCTCTATTGCATCAACAACCCGCGCACGGACTGGTGCTTTACCACGTCGCCGGAAGCGGGGCTGAACGGCCGCTCGCTGAACTATCCGCGCGGAAAGGTGCTCGGCGGCTGCTCCTCCATCAACGGCATGATCTATATGCGCGGCCAGGCCCGCGATTACGATCTCTGGCGCCAGCTCGGCTGCGCCGGCTGGGGCTGGGATGACGTGCTGCCCTACTTCATCAAGTCCGAGGATCACTATCGCGGTAAGGACGAGATGCATGGCGCCGGTGGCGAATGGCGGGTCGAGAAAGCGCGCGTGCGCTGGGCCGTGCTCGATGCCTTCCAGGCCGCAGCCAAGGAAGCCGGTATCCCCGAGACGGCGGATTTCAACCGCGGCAACAACGAAGGTTCGGGCTATTTCGACGTCAACCAGCGCTCCGGCATCCGCTGGAACACGACGAAAGCCTTCCTGCGCCCGGCGATGAAGCGCAGCAATCTTACCGTCTATACCAAGGCGCAGGTCCGCCGGCTGATCGTCGAGGGCGATGCGGTGACCGGTGTCGAATTCCAGCACGACGGCGTGGCAAAGCGCGCCTATGCCACCAAGGAAACGGTGCTCTCTGCCGGCTCCATCGGCTCGCCGCATATTCTCGAACTCTCGGGTATCGGCTCCGGCGAGGTGTTGAGCAAGGCCGGCATCGAGGTCGTCCGCGAGGTCAGGTCCGTCGGCGAAAACCTGCAGGATCATCTGCAGCTTCGCCTTGCCTACAAGGTGACCGGCGTGCCCACGTTGAACGAGAAGGCGACGAAGCTGATCGGCAAGGCGGCGATCGGCCTCGAATATCTGGTTCGCCGTTCAGGCCCTATGGCGATGGCGCCGAGCCAGCTCGGCATCTTCACCCGCTCCGGACCGGACAAGGAAACGCCGGATCTGCAATATCATGTGCAGCCGGTCTCGCTCGACAAGTTCGGCGATCCCGTCCACCCCTTTCCGGCGATTACCGCGAGTGTCTGCAATCTTCGGCCTGAAAGCCGCGGCTCCGTGCATGTGCGCAGCCCCGATTTCGCCCTGCAGCCAGCCATCAGCCCCAACTATCTTTCCGCAGCCCGCGACCGGGAGATCGCCGCGCGCTCCATTCGCCTGACGCGGCGGATCGTCGCGCAGCCCTCATTCGCCCGGTTCCGCCCGGAGGAGTTCAAGCCGGGGCCGGCCTATGAGACGGATGCGGACCTGGAGCGCGCCGCCGGCGATATCGGCACGACGATTTTCCATCCGGTTGGCACATGCCGCATGGGCGGCGACGGGCAAAGCGTTGTCGACCCCCGCTTGCGGCTCAGAGCATTGACAAGGCTGCGTATCGCCGACGCCTCCGTCATGCCGTCGATCACATCGGGCAACACCAATTCACCAACCATCATGATCGCCGAGAAGGCGGCCGAAATGATCCTTGCCGACAACAGATGAATCTTTGAGGATCGGTCATGGTAAGGACGGGAGATTTGCATGGATAGCACGGATGAAGTCATCATCGAGCGGCGCGGATCGGCCGGCATTATCAAGCTTAACCGCCCGAAGGCGCTGAACAGCCTGACATTGCCGATGGTGCGGGTCATTGCGCCGGCCCTGGAGGATTTCGCCGCAGATCCCGCAATCGCCAGTGTCATCGTCCTGGGCGAAGGGGAACGTGGCTTCTGCGCAGGCGGCGATATCCGCCTGCTGCACCAGAGCGGCAAGGAGGGCACCGATGAAGCGGAAACCTTCTGGCGCGAGGAGTTTCTGCTCAACCATGCCATCTCGCGCTATCCCAAACCCTATGTCGTGTTGATGGACGGCATCACCATGGGCGGCGGCGTCGGCCTTTCGGCCCATGGCAGCCATCGCGTCGTCACCGAGCGCACGCGCCTTGCCATGCCCGAAACCGGCATCGGCTATTTCCCGGATGTCGGCGCCACCTGGCTGCTGCCGCGGGCGCCGGGCGAAGCCGGCACTTGGATGGGTCTGACCGGACAGACCGTCGGGGCAGCCGATGTTATCCACGCCGGTTTTGCCGATCATCGTGTCGCGTCCTCCGCATTGCCGGCTCTCGTGGATGCGATCGTAGCGCTGCCCGCTGCCGCCTCTGCCGCAGACGTGCACGCCCTCATCCGGACGATGGCTGTAGATGCCGGCGAAAGCCGGCTTGCGGCAAACCGACAGGTGATCGATCGGGCGTTTTCGGCAGACACGGCGGAGGAAATTCTCAAGGCTTTGGCCGATGAACCGGGAGAATTTGCCACTGAAGCCGCTGGCGTGATCGCCAGCCGCTCGCCGACCAGCCTGAAGCTGACCTTGCGGCTGCTCAGGGCAGGGCGAACGAGCGCCGATTTGGCCGAATGCCTCGATCGTGAACTCGGCGCCTGTAAGGGCATATTGTATAATCATGATTTCTACGAGGGCGTGCGCGCTGCCGTCATCGACAAGGATCGCAATCCGAAATGGTCTCCGGCGAGCCTTTCCGAAGTAACGGCGGATGCCATCGACCGTTTCTTCATACCGGTGCAGCCACCACTTTTCACAAGATAACCGATCATGGGAGGAAAACATCATGACACGGATCGCATTCATCGGCCTCGGCAATATGGGAGGGCCGATGGCCGCCAATCTCGTCAAGGCCGGCCACGCCGTCACTGGATTCGATCTTTCGCATGACGTGCTGAAGGCAGCCGAAGCTTCTGGCGTGAAGCCCGCCAACGTGCTGACAGAGGCCCTGGCTGATGCCGAAGTGGTCGTGACCATGCTGCCGAAGGGGCAGCATGTCCTGACCGTCTGGACCGACGTGCTGCGCTCCGTGCCGAAGGGAACTCTGCTGATCGACAGTTCCACCATCGATGTCGATAGCGCCCGCAAGGCGCATGCGATGGCAAGCGATGCCGGTTGCCTTTCGCTCGATGCCCCAGTGTCCGGCGGCACGGGCGGTGCTGCGGCCGGGACACTGACCTTCATGGCCGGCGGCTCGACGGAAAGCTTTGCGGCCGCCAAACAGCTGCTTGAAGTCATGGGCAAGAAGATCGTCCATTGCGGTGATGCCGGCGCCGGCCAGGCCGCGAAGATCTGCAACAACATGATCCTCGGCATTTCCATGATCGGCGTCTGCGAAGCCTTCGTGCTCGGCGAAAAGCTTGGCCTTTCTCACCAGGCCCTGTTCGATGTCGCCTCGACTTCGTCCGGCCAATGCTGGTCGATCAATACCTATTGCCCGGTGCCTGGTCCTGTGCCGACGTCTCCGGCCAACAACGACTACAAGCCCGGCTTTGCCGCCGCCTTGATGCTCAAGGACCTGCGCCTGTCACAGGAAGCGGCACTCTCCAGCGGCGCATCGACGCCTCTGGGTGCGGAGGCGGCGCAGCTCTATGCGCTCTTCGAAAAGCTCGGCAATGGCGGGCGCGATTTTTCCGCAATCATCGAGATGTTTCGCGAGGCCAAGTGAGAAGGGCTGGATAGTTGGCCGGGCGCAGGGTTGCCCCTCACCCCCGGCCCTCTCCCCGCTCGCGGCAGGGGAATCGCATATGAAATGAGGTCGTTGCGGCGCACCCCTTCTCCCCTCGGGGAGAAGGTGCCGACAGGCGGATGAGGGGGCCGCCAAGAGCACGGAAGCCCGCGTATTCAAATCCGTTACCCCCTCATCCGATCCTTCGGGCCACCTTCTCCCCGAGGGGAGAAGGAACTTGCGGAGGCAGCATCAAAGAACATGCCTGACCTGCCGACCTCAATCGCTGAGTCTCACCGCCACATGCCCCGCATGCGCGCACCCACATCGACGCGCACCTCTCGCGCCCGAATGGCGGCAGCGCTTTCAGCCCGCGCCTGTGGCCAGCCGCAGACCTCGAAGAACTGCAGCAACGTCGCGGGAATGAAGCGGGTGCGCGAGGCAAAGACATGCTTGTCGCCCTGCGCATGCTGGCCGTGCACAAAGAAGCGCTGCGGAATGACGAGATCGAGATTGTCCTTCGCCCGCGTCATCGCGACGTAGAGCAGCCGTCGCTCCTCCTCGATTTCGGCGGATGATCCGACGGCGAGGTCGGCGGGGATGCAGCCGTCGACGGCGTTGAGGATGAAGACCTTCATCCATTCCTGCCCCTTGGCGGAATGGATGGTGGAGAGGATCAGATAGTCCTCGTCGAGCAGCGGCACGCCAGCCTGATCACTGGTGGCGTCGGGCGGATCGAGCGTCAGCTCGGTGAGGAAGCGCTCACGCGAGCCGTAGCCTGCGGCAATCTGTTCAAGCTGGACGAGATCCGCCTGGCGGGTCGACGCATCCTCATGTACGCGTTCCAGATGTGGCTCGTACCATTGGCGAACGAGGCCGATTTCCGCTGGCCAGCCGGCCTTCCCGCTTTTGACCTCCCGCATCGTCTCGACGAAGGCAGCCCAATCGTCTCCCGTGCGCGGTGGCGGCGGGAGTTCGGTGAGCGCCGTGATCGGGCTTGCCTCTTCGCCGATCTGGTCGAGCACGCGCTGGGCCGTGGAAGGGCCGACGCCGGGCAGGAGCTGCATCAGGCGGAAGCCTGCCACGCGATCGCGCGGATTCTGGGCGAAGCGCAGCGCCGCCAACATGTCCTTGACATGGGCGCTGTCGAGGAATTTCAGTCCGCCGAACTTGACGAAGGGAATGTTGCGTCGGGTGAGCTCCACTTCGAGCGGGCCGCTGTGGCTCGAGGTGCGGAAGAGCACGGCCTGCTGCTTGAGCCTTGCACCGCCCTCGCGATTTTCCAATATCTGGTCGGCGATGTAGCGCGCCTGGTCGGCTTCGTCGCGCACCGTCACCAGCCGCGGCCGCTCTACGCTTTGCCGCTCGGTACGCAAGTTCTTGGTGAAGCGTTCCGAGGCGAGATCGATCACGGCATTGGCGGCGGCGAGGATGGGCTGCGTCGAGCGGTAATTGCGATCGAGTGTTACGATATCGGCAGAGGGCGTGAAAGCCTTGGGGAAATCGAGAATATTGCGTACGGTCGCAGCACGGAAGGAGTAGATCGACTGCGCATCGTCGCCGACGACCGTCAATCCCCGGCCATCGGGCTTGAGCGCCAGCAGGATGGAGGACTGCAGCCGGTTGGTATCCTGATATTCGTCGACAAGCACATGATCGAAGCGACTGCCGATATCCTCGGCAATCAGCGGCTCCTGAAGCATATGCGCCCAGTAGAGCAGCAGGTCGTCGTAATCGAGCACGTTCTGCACCTGCTTTGCCTCGACATAGGAGGCGAAGAGATCGCGCAACTGCTGCTCCCACATGGCGCACCAGGGGAAAAAATCGCGCAGCACGCCGTCGAGCGGCGCTTCTGCATTGACCGAGCGCGAATAGATGGCAAGACACGTCGCCTTGGTCGGGAAGCGGTTTTCGGTCTTGGAAAAGCCGAGGTCGTGGCGCGCAAGGTTCATCAGGTCAGCGCTGTCTTCCCGGTCGTGGATCGTGAAGGCCGGGTCGATGCCGATCTGCTCTGCATAGTCCCGCAGCAGGCGTGCGCCGATGCCGTGGAACGTGCCGCTCCAGGCAAGCGCGTCGGCGTTAATGCCGGCATTCGCACCCAGCACCTCGCGGCAGATCCGCTCGACGCGGCGGCCCATCTCGGCGGCAGCGCGGCGCGAGAAGGTCATCAGCAGGATGCGGCGCGGGTCCGCACCTCTAACGATCAGATGCGCGACGCGATGAGCGAGCGTATTTGTCTTGCCGGAGCCGGCTCCGGCGATGACGAGCAGCGGGCCGGCAATATGGCCGTCACCGCTCGTGCCATGCTCCACCGCCAGCCGTTGCTCCGGGTTCAGCTTTTCCAGATAGGCAGCGGTCATCAACTCTCCTGAATACCTCCGGCGGCAGGCGGAGCGCGTTATGCGGCGAATCGCAAGCGCGAAAATATAGGGACGTTCTATGGATGTTCCGAATCGCCAAAGCCTGTCAAGATAGCTGGGCCTGCACGCGGATGTGACCTCGGGCGCAAGAATCTTGCAGGGATTTGCACTCGTTTGGCTCGAAAAGAAACTGCTTCATGCTTATGTATCATCACGGCGCAGTATTTTGAGTTTTTGGGGCTTCGTAATGCGTAGAATGAAGGTTTCAAAACATGAACGAAACGATTGCCACCGGGCTGCGTCTGCCTAGCGGCCTCGTGGCTTTGCCGGGCGGCCGCCTTGCGGTCGTGGAAATGGATGCCAGTCGCCGCAGTCTGAAACTTTTCGACACAAGCGGCGTACCGCAGGAACTTTGCCGGGTCGGCGGCCGGCCGATGGGGGTTGCGGTCGATGGTGACGGATGTTTCTGGGTAGCCAACGGCCCGGAAAATTCCCTTGTGAGATTATCGGCGCAAGGCCGCGTCCTGCAAGTCATCGAGGGTAGCGCGGATGGTCCATTCCTCCATCCGAATGCACTCGCCTTCGGACCTGACGGCCTGCTTTACATGACCGATTCTGGCATCCGCCTTGCCAATCTTCTCGAAGGCGGCCACATCCATCCCGATTTCTTCAAGGCGGCTTATAATGGCTGCGTCTATCAGATCGATCCGGCCGAGGGCCGGGTTATCCGGGTCTTGGCAGCCGGCCTGCTCTTTGCGAGCGGCGTTGCCTTCGGTGCCGACGGATTGCTCTATTATAGTGAAACGTTGACCGGAAAAATTTATCGGCAGGTCGTTGGCGGCAGGCAGGAAATGTTTGTCCAGTCGATGACATCACCCGCCATCAATGCGCTGCGCGGGCCAGCGGGCCTCGCCTTTGATCGCAGCGGCATGCTTTATTGCGCCATGTACGGTCTGGGTGAAATTTCCATGGTGGACGCGGAGGGAAAAATGGCCGGCCATATCCGCACGGACGGCACACGGCCAGCCAATATAGCCTTTACCGTCGACCGCAAACATCTGCTCGTCAGTGAGCAGGAAAACGGTGTCGTGGAAAAGATTACGGCGCCGCGTCCGGGCTTGCCTTTGCATATCCCGTCGATCTCGTAACGCGGCCGGCGGACATGCCCGAAAGCCGGGCATGTCCCTTTTTTGCTTATTCCGCAGCAGGAATCTGCTTGTTGTCCTTGCCGGACTTGCCGTCTGCCGGTGCCGTGTCATTGGCGACCGGCTTGGCATGACGGCGACGCCAGTCGCCGAGGAACAGCAGGATCGGTGCGGCAATGAAGACCGACGAGGCGCCTGCAACGAGGATACCGAACACCATCGGGATCGCGAAGCTGGAGACGGCGCTGCCGCCCCAGATCGCCATCGGCACCAGCGCCAGGAAGGCGGTGGCGTTGGTGTAGAGGCTTCGCGCCAGGGTCTCGTTGATCGACTTGTCGATGATATCTCGCAGCGGCATCGACTTGTAGAGCCGCATGTTTTCACGCATGCGGTCATAGACCACGACCTTGTCGTTCACCGAATATCCCACAAGCGTCAGGATCGCGGCGATGGCCGTCAGGTTGAAATCGAGGCCGGTGATCGCGAAGAAGCCGATTGCCTTGGTGACGTCGAGCACCAGCGTGACGATGGCGCCGACCGCGAACGGCCATTCGAACCGCACCCAGATGTAGACGAGCATCGCCAGGCTGGCGATCACGACCGACAGGATGCCGGCCCAGGCAAGCTCGCCCGAGACCTTCGGACCGATGACATCGGTGCCTTCGATGGTCGCGCTTGGATCGATCTTGATGATTTCCGCCTTGAGCTTGGTCACCGCGGCTGTCTGCGCCTCTTCGCCACCGTCCTGGCGCTGGGCGCGGACAAGGAGGCTGTTGTTGTCGCCGAAGGATTGCAGTGCGATTTCGCCGAGGCCGAGCGTGTTCAAGCCCTCGCGGAACGTAGACAGATCGGCCGCGTCCTTGGTCTTGACCGACATCTGGATGCCGCCGCGGAAATCGACGCCGTAGTTGAGGCCCGGATGGACGAACAGGACCACCGAGGCGATCGACAGGATCGCCGAGACGGTGATGCCGAAGAAGCGGGCCTTCATGAACTGGATATGCTTGTCGTAGGGGCTGAAGGGGATCAGCGGCCTGATGTTGATCACCTTCAGCTTGCGGCGGCGGGTAATGGCGATCATCACGACGCGCACGAAGGCGACGGAGGTGAACATCGAGATGATGAGGCCGAGACCCATGGTCACGGCAAAGCCGCGAACCGGGCCGGAGCCGAAGTAGAACAGGATGGCGGCGGCGATCAGGGCCGTCATGTTGCCGTCGATGATCGTCGAATAAGCCTTCCGGAAGCCGTTATCGATGGCGGCGAAGGCGCCGCGGCCCTTGCGGGTCTCTTCGCGGATGCGCTCGTTGATGAGAACGTTGGCATCAACCGCAAGGCCGATGCCGAGGACGACGCCGGCGATGCCGGGCAGCGTCAGCGTGGCGCCGACAAGCGTCAGGGCCGAGAAGGTCAGGACCGTGTGGATGAGCAGGGCAACGTTCGCGAGAATTCCCCAGGCGCCGTAGAGCACGAAGATGAAGGCGGCAACCAGGACGAAGCCGACCAGGCCGCTATAGATGCCCTTCTGGATGGCGTCGCTGCCGAGGTCGGCGCCGACGGTACGCTCTTCGATGACGGTGAGCTTGGCGGGCAAAGCGCCGGCGCGCAGCAAGGCTGCAAGCGTAGTGGCGCTGTCTGCGGTGAAGTTGCCGGAGATCTGGCCCGAACCGCCGGTGATAGGCTCGCGGATATTCGGCGCGCTCAGAACCTTGTTATCGAGAACGATAGCAAAGGGCTTGCCGACATTTTCGCGGGTGATTTCGGCAAAGCGGTTGGCGCCGGCGCTGTCGAAGCGGAAGGTGACGAGCGGCTCGTGCGTATTCGGATCGAAGCTGACGCGGGCATCCGTTAGGCGGTCGCCAGACAGTTCGATGCGGTCGAGAACCGGATAGCTGTTGCCCTGCTCGTCCTTCATGATGGTGACGCCGGGGCCGGGATTGTTTGGATCGACGTTATCGGCGAGCAGGTGGAAGGACATCTTCGCGGTCGAGCCGAGAAGTTCACGCAGGTGCGACGGATCCTGTGCGCCCGGTAACTGGACGAGAACGCGGTTCGGACCAACGCGCTGGATGGTCGGCTCGGCGACGCCCACCTGGTCGACGCGCTTGCGGATGACTTCAAGGCTCTGCTGGACGGCGGAATCGACGTTGGCCGAAATGCCTGCCTGCGAGAAGGACATTGCGATGGTCGCGCCGTTCGGCTTGATGCTGAGATCCGACTGGCCGGCCGAGAGGCCCGACGTGATCGTATTGGCCAGCGTCTGCAGCTGCGTCACCGCATCACCGCTCTGCGAGGCATCGTTGAGCGTCACGACGATCTGGTCGCCGTTGCGAACGACCGAGCGGACCTGGATGTTCTTGTCGCGCAGCACGCGGCGTGCGTCCTGCTGCAGCGATTGCAGCCGGCCGTTTGTCAAATCCTTCTCGTCGACTTCGAGAACGAGATAGGAACCGCCGCGAAGGTCGAGGCCGAGCGAAACCTGGCTATGCGGCAGCCAGGATGGGATCTTGCTGAGAACCGACGGCGGCAGCGCGTTCGGCAGGGCGATCAGAAAGCCAATGACGATGATCACCGTATAGAGTGCCACGAGCCATGGTGAGGTACGCATGGGTATTATCCTTGAAAATAGGCTTATGCCGACGGTCTGGCCGCAGGCGGACTTGAGGTCGTGTTGGAAATGCAGCGCGTCTGCGCCAAACGCTTAGGCAAGCGCGCCAGGAGGTGCACGCGCGAGATAGGCGCGAAACGCCAGGGATTCGAGCCGTGCGGCATCGTTCGGGCGGTTCGATTGCCACGAGGTTGCCGGATATCCGAGGGTAGGGAGGGCAGCAAGCGTTGCAGGCCCTATGTCGTGCCATGTGGCCTTCGTCGTCACTAGCCGATCGGCAACGACGATGCCGCGCACCGGATCACGCAGAGATAGATAGAGAGGCTGACTGTCCTTGCCCGAGGAGAGCGCGTCTGCATCGGCGCGCGCGGCAAGGTTGATGCCGCCGCCAAGCGCCAATCCGATATAGGCGAAGAACGCGACGAACAGCGAGGCGATCACGCGCGCTCCGGCGCGGTGCGTCCTGTCGTCTCTATCTTCGCTGTCGGCGGCGCCGAATTCGAGCGGGTTCAACGGTCCAAAATGCCTTCATTCCTTTGCCGGAGCGAACTCCGGCGGTTCGGCCATGATAACAGGACGCCTAGCGTCTTCCTAGTAACCGCCTGTCATGATGCAGTTGCACGAGCCGGTCAACAGTCCCGGTTCGATTTCTTAATTTTCCGTCGCACCCGTTACTGACGGTTTGGGCGCCAGGCAGGATGCCGGGACGCGATAGGCATAGAGCGTCTTGCCCTTCATCTCGCCATAGGGCGGCGACCAACTCTTCAGGAGCTCGGCCTGGCCTTCCGGGCAATCGATCGGATCGTTGTCGACGAACAAGACCGGACCGGTCACGCTGGCCGGCAGGGAAAAATCCTGCTCATAATAGTTGTGGGGGAAGCCACCGAAAGGACGGGCATAGATGCGGAACGGCTTGCCTTTCAGCGTGTAGTAGAGATCGGCGAGAATATCGCGGTCCTGGGCAACGATTTCAGTCAGTTTCCCCTCCGCGGCGATATTGGCTATTTCCTCACTGATGACGCTGCGGCCGACATAGCGCTTCATGACGAGATCGCCGTTCGGCAGCTTGATGTCATAGGCGAAGACCGTCAGTACCGGGATCACGACGGCGACGACGGCGCCGATGATCAGCGAGGTGCTCAGCCCCTTTTTCGTCAGCCGATAGAGCAACCAGACGGCAAGAATGGTGCCGGCGGCATAGGCCGAGACGGCCCAGTTGGCATAGGCCTTGGCGAGAAGGGCTTGCAGCGTGATCAGCGCCACGACAGGCACAGACAGCCAGAACAGCAGCTTTTCCCGGTCGTCGCTCTGTCCACGGACCAGTCGCCACGTCGCCCACAAAAGCGCGTAGAAGACGACCGGCCCGACCACGCCGAACTGGGCGCCGAAAAAGCTGAGCCCGTTGAGTATGTGCTTCAGCAGACCGTTGCCGCCGCCGCTCTTGCTCCATTGGGCAATGTTTTCGGTGTGCTTTATGGTCGCCGCATCATGGGTGAGATTCCACCAGAGATTGGGGGAAACGACGATGGCGCCGACAATGGCGGCAATGGCCACATCCCGCCAGGCGATCCGCGCCGAACGCATCGTCAGCATGGCAATGCCCACACCGGGCAGAAGGAAGAGCACGGAATATTTCGTCAGGAAGGCGCAACCGAGGCTGGCGCCGAGGATGACGGCTTCCAGCACCGAGGAGCGCCTGGTCAGGCCGATAAAGGCCCAGATGGCGATGGTCACGAACAGGATCTGGATCGTGTCGGTCGATACCAGAACGGCGGAAAGCGAGGCAGCCGGCAGCGTGATGAAGATGACGCCGACCCAGGGCGCGATCTCTCGTCCGGTCTCGTCGTCGATCAGCCGCCGCGTCGTGCACATCAGCATCAGGGCGGTGGCGAGATGGAAGAGCGGCGCCGATATGCGGATCCAGAAAGTCGAATCCGAGCCGGAGATCGCATTGAAGAAGCGGATGACCCAGGCAATCATCGGTGGCTTGGAATAATAGCCGAAATCCAGATTCTGGCCCCAGAACCAATATTGCGCCTCGTCGACGAAGAGGTCCGTGCTGTTGAAGTGCAGCATAAGCACGCGCCAGAGCGTCACTCCGAAGATGATCGCGAGGGCGAGCGCCAGCGAAAGTTTCTGGGCGTTTGTTCGGGAATGGGTCGTGTCGAGCATTAAAAGATGGGTCTCGGTGCCTGATCGTGAGGCTTAATACGGAACTATTGAGGCCAAAGCTAGCTCCTTGCCATCCGTAAGAACAGCAGCATTCGCATCGTGGCCACGACGTGCCATATGTCCGATTTTTGGATCTCAGACGTTCGTTAAAGCTTGCCTAGAGGATGCGAGGGGTAGCTTTGCCGCGCGCCTCTTCGATGCGGGACAGAAGCATGAAGGCCACAAGCGTCAGGCTGGCCATCAGCGAGGCAGTCAAACCAAGAACAATCATTGCTCTCTCCGTAGCGACATCGAAACTGTCTATCCCTTGGGTAGTAAGGGATGAAGCTTGCTCGTGACTTGCGATCTGTGTTTTGCCGGCCAGATAAACTATATCGGAAAGTAATCGCTAATTTAGTATAGGTCAGTAGCTGACGCGCCTTCTTCCGTCATTAACCTTCGGGCAAGGAATTAACCATAAATATTGAGCTTGAACGTCGGAATGGGAAAATTGTGACTCGTTCTCAGCAGGCATGAAGCCGCCCCGTCGTACCGGGTCCGATCCGGTATCCATTTCATCAAACAGGTCCGCAACAGACTTTGATGAACGAGCGAGCTTCGGTGCCTCGATCAGCTGATCGACGGCAGCGCCTGCCTTTTCTCGCCTCCTCATTGCGCTTGGCGCGGATCATCAGCGGTTTCGCCGGCGCTTGAATGCGCGGCAGTTCGGCAGGGACGATTTTGGCGCAGGATTCGCCGTCAGATCAGGCAGGCAGGGCGCAGGCTGGCAGCCTTCGCGACCGCTTGCGTTTTGCTGGTCTCGATGCCGGGCAATGTGAAACCTTGCGCCGTCACCGGCCAATGCTAGAGGCGCATCTCAAAGCCGGTCTGCGCGATCTTTTCCACCGCTTCCAGACCTTCCCGGATGCCGCTCGCAATTTCACCAGCGAAAGCCAGCTCGAACGGCTCCAGGATTTGCAGTCCTCGCACTGGGATGTGCTGACGGATGCGCGCTTCGACAGCCTCTATGCCGAGCGCGTCAAGGTTCTCTCCGACAGCGAAAGCAAGATGGGGCTCGATCCGCGCTGGCAAGTTGCGGGCCATGGCGTGGTGCTGGAGCATCTCCTTGCTGGCCTTCTCGAGGATATGGGAAGCCGTGCCATTCTTCCGGGAGCCAAGCGTCGCGCCCGTGAACTGAGCGAACTTGTCACATCGGTCGTGCGGCTCGTCATGGTCGATGTCGAGATTGCCGTTTCGCTACGCTTCAACGAATTGCGGGTCGGTCACCAGCGGGCGCTGGCCGAACAGCGGGCTGGCGATCGCGCCGAGGCAGCGGCCTATATTGCCGATCTCGCCAACGGCCTTGCCGTTCGCGATCTGACGACCCGGCTGCCGATGGATTGTCCCGAAGACTATGCCGAGGTTGCGGAAGCCTTGAACGCGGCGCTCACTGACATCCAGCAGCAGTTTTCGGCGCTGTCCGGTGGTGTACAGGCGGCCGAAGCGACGAGCGACGCCATTTCCCGCGCCTCGAAATCCCTGGCTGAAAAATCGTCCGAGCAGTCGCGAGGACTTGCGGCCTCCGCAAAGCAGCTTGCAGAACTGGCTGAACAGGTGCGCGGCAATGCGGCCAATACGCGCTCGGCCGAGCGCGTGACGGCATCGACCCGCGTCGCAGCGGAAGACAGCGGAAGGATCGTCGGGCAGGCGATCTCCGCTATGGCCGATATCGAAACGTCAGCCGAAAAGATCGGCCAGATCATCGGCGTCATCGATGAGATCGCTTTCCAGACCAATCTTCTAGCCTTGAATGCCGGCATCGAGGCAGCCCGCGCCGGTGATAGCGGCCGCGGCTTTGCCGTCGTCGCGCAGGAGGTTCGCGCGCTTGCCCAGCGGTCCGCCGATGCTGCACGCGAGATCAAGGTTCTGGTGACGGGCACCAAGGCGCAGGTGGACGCGGGCGTCCAGATGGTTGGCCGCACCCAGGAAGCGATCGGCAGCATCGTCAGCCAGGTGACCGATATCAACGACGCCATTTCCGGAATTGCTGCGGCGAGCGACGAACAGCTCACCGGCCTCAAGGCGCTGGCATCAGATATTGGCGGCTACAGCGAGCGTGCGGCAGCCGCCGGCAACGAGGCAAGCCGCTCCGAGGAAGGCGCCGATCATCTCCATGCCGTCGTCGTTGAACTTGGCCGGACCATTCGCGAGTTCCGCATCGAACGCGAGCGGCGCCATGCGGCTTCGGTCAAGTCCGCGCCGCAACGACAGCTTTCGGCTCGTGATGAGTTCAATACCACGCGGGATGAAGACGAGATGACCGATTTCGGTTTCCCGCTTCGCAGGACCGCATCGGGAGCTGAGCGCAATGCCTTTTGATTTTTCAGTTTCATGCACATGTGGGCCGATCGGCTCGATGTCAGACAACAAGGAATGAAGCGATGCCGAGCAGGAAAGGCGAAAAGACAATCAGTCTGGCCGCGGTGCTGGACCTCAACGAGGCCTCTGCCCTTCGCGGCACGCTGATGGGGTTGCGCGGCAGCAATGTCGCGATCGATGCGTCCGGCGTCGAAAGGATCGGGACCTTGTGCGTGCAGGTCATCATGGCCGCCGCCAAGACCTGGGATGAGGACAAGCTCTCCTTCACCTTCTCCAAGGTGTCGGATGCATTTCAAAAAACAATGCAGGTGATCGGGGTGGATATCTCCCATCTGCTTGCCAAGGAGATCCGGCAATGAAGAAAAAAGTGCTGACCGTGGATGATTCCCGGACCATTCGAAACATGCTTCTCGTCACCCTCAACAATGCGGGTTTCGAGACCATTCAGGCCGAAGACGGTGTCGAGGGACTGGAAATCCTGGAGGAAGCCAATCCCGACGTCATCGTCACGGATATCAACATGCCGCGTCTTGACGGCTTCGGCTTCATCGAGGGCGTTCGCCGCAACGACAGATACCGCGCCGTTCCGATCCTCGTTCTGACGACCGAAAGCGATGCGGAAAAGAAGAACCGTGCCCGCCAGGCCGGTGCGACCGGCTGGATCGTCAAGCCGTTCGATCCCGCCAAGCTGATCGATGCCATCGAGCGCGTAACCGCCTAAACAGGATCCGCCCCTTATGGATATGAACGAAATCAAAGAGATTTTCTTCCAGGAGTGCGAAGAGCAGCTCGCCGAACTGGAATCCGGTCTCCTGAAAATGAATGACGGTGACCGCGACCCGGAAACCGTCAATGCCGTATTCCGCGCCGTTCATTCCATCAAGGGTGGGGCAGGTGCCTTCGGTCTGGACGACCTGGTCGCATTCGCTCACGTCTTCGAGACCACGCTCGATTGCGTTCGATCCAACAAGCTGGAGCCGACCCAGGAAGTTCTGAAGGTCATGCTCAAGGCCGCCGACGTTCTGGCGGATCTCACCAATGCCGCCCGCGACGGCGGCAGTGTCGACCAAGCCCGCAGCCGCGGCCTGGTCAAGGAATTGGAAGCCTTGGCAAATGGCGATATTCCTACGCCGTCAGCCGCGGTGCTTGTCGATGTTGCTCCGAAGCCCGTCGTCGCCGCGCCTGCGCCAACGGATGAAAGTGGATTCCAGCCCATCCCCTTCAGCTTCGACGATGATTTCGGCAGCGACGAGCTGGCCGTCGATGCCAGGCCGGAATATGAAGTCAGCTTCAGGCCGCGGTCCGATCTCTACGCCAAGGGCAACGATGCGACGCTGTTGCTGCGCGACCTCTCGCGGCTCGGCGAGATGAACATCTTCTGCGATATGGATGCATTGCCGGGTCTTCCCGACATCGATCCGGAAGGCGCCTATTTCAAATGGGCAATCTCGATCAAGACGGACAAGGGCGAAGACGCCATTCGCACCGTCTTCGAATTCGCTGAATGGGACTGCGATCTCGATGTCCAGCTGGCCGGAAGCGGCGGGTCTTCGAGCGGCGAAGAATTGCCGATGGTACCAGTCCCCTTCGATCTTTCGATCCTCGACGACGGCGCCGCACCGGCTGCCGAAACCGTAGAGGAGACATCAGCGCCGAGAAGTGATGTCGCTGCCGCCGTGGCCGCCGCGGAAACCGCAAGCAACGTCACGCAGCTAGCCTCGGCTGCCGCACGCGTCGAGAAGAAGGAAGCCGCTCTTGCCGCCGCTGCCGCTTCCAATGCGGCCGCCGCACAGAACAGTGCCGCCGCTGCCGCCGCCGGCCAGACCATCCGTGTCGATCTCGATCGTGTCGATCGCCTGATCAACCTCGTCGGCGAGCTTGTCATCAATCAGGCGATGCTCTCCCAGAGCGTCATTGAGAACGACAACAACGGCGCGTCTTCGATCAACATGGGTCTCGAAGAGCTGCAGCAGCTCACCCGCGAGATCCAGGACAGCGTCATGGCGATCCGTGCGCAGCCGGTGAAGCCCGTCTTCCAGCGCATGTCGCGCATCGTCCGCGAAATCGCCGATATGACGGGCAAGTCGATCCGCCTGATCACTGAAGGTGAGAACACCGAAGTCGACAAGACGGTCATCGACAAGCTTGCCGAACCGCTGACGCATATGATCCGCAATGCCGTCGACCACGGCATCGAAACGCCGGAAAAGCGCGCGACGCTCGGCAAGAACCCGGAAGGTACGGTTCGCCTGACGGCAAAGCATCGCTCCGGCCGCATTCTGATCGAGCTTGCCGACGATGGCGCCGGCATCAACCGCGAGAAGGTGCGCCAGAAGGCGATCGACAACGATCTGATCCCGGCCGACGCCAATCTGTCGGATGAGGAAGTCGATAACCTGATCTTCCTGCCGGGCTTCTCGACCGCCGACAAGATCTCGGACATTTCCGGCCGCGGTGTCGGCATGGACGTGGTCAAGCGCTCGATTCAGGCGCTTGGCGGCCGCATCAACATCAGCTCCAGACCGGGTCAGGGCTCCGTCTTCACCATGAGCCTGCCGCTGACGCTTGCCGTACTCGATGGCATGGTGGTGACGGTTGCCGGCCAGACCTTGGTCGTGCCGCTGACAGCGATCGTGGAGACGCTGCAGCCCGAGGCCGCCGCCATCCACTCTTTCGGTGCGAACCACCGCCTGATCTCGATCCGCAACAGCTTCTGCCCGCTGGTCGATGTCGGCCGCATCCTGAATTTCCGTGCTACGCAGGCCAATCCGGTCGAAGGCGTCGCGCTGCTGGTGGAATCGGAAGGCGGCGGTCAGCGCGCCCTCATGGTCGATGCCATTCAGGGCCAGCGCCAGGTCGTCATCAAGAGCCTCGAGGCCAACTACACGCATGTCCCGGGCATTGCCGCCGCCACCATCCTCGGCGATGGCCGCGTGGCGCTGATCCTCGACGTCGATGCGGTGGTCGGCGCTTCGCGCGGCCAGTCGTTGAAGCCCGAAATATCTTATGCGGCGGTGGGGTGAGTTGATGTCCTATGCCGTCAAGAACCTGAGCCAGGGCAATCGCGAGCTGATCGCCTTCCGCATCGGCGATCAGGAATTCTGCGTTAACATCATGTCGGTTCGCGAAATCCGCGGCTGGACCCCGGCAACGGCCATGCCGCACGCGCCGGGCTACGTGCTCGGGATCGTCAACTTGCGCGGCGCGGTGCTGCCGATCATCGATCTTTCCGCCCGGCTCGGCATGAAGCGGGCCGAACCGACGGCACGGCATGTGATCATCGTGGCGCAGGTCAAGCGCAAGATGGTCGGCCTCCTGGTCGATGCGGTTTCGGACATTCTGACCATCACTGACGACAGCATCCAGCCGACACCGGAGGTCTCCTCCGATCACGAGCGGCAGTTTGCCCGCGGCATCGTGGCGATCGACCGCCGCATGATCTGCCTGATCGAACTGGAAGCCCTGTTCCCTGAAAGCGAAAGCGAGGCTGCATGAGCGTGATGGGAGCAATGGATTTCAAGGCTTCTCCGGATGAGGTGCTGGCGAGCGGCGAATATCCGCTGACGCGGCGCGACCTCTCGGAAATCGCCGCCATGATCTATGCGGATGCGGGAATTTCTCTCAATGAGAGCAAGGCGTCGCTCGTCTATTCAAGGTTGTCGAAGCATATCCGCGCGCTGGGCCTCGCCGGCTTCCGCGACTACTGTCTGCTGGTGTCTTCGCCGGCTGGAAGTGCGGCGCGTCGCGAGATGCTGTCGCATCTGACGACCAATTTCACCCGCTTCTTCCGTGAAAACCATCATTTCGATCATCTGCGCGACGAGGTTCTGCCGGGCCTGTTGGCACGCGCCAAGGCTGGGGGCCGGGTGCGCATCTGGTCGGCCGCCTGCTCCGACGGGCAGGAACCTTACTCGATCGCGCTGACGGTGCTTGCTTTGATGCCGAATGTGGCTGACTTCGATTTCAAGATCCTGGCGACGGATATCGACCCCAAGATCCTCGGGCTTGCCCGCGCCGGCGCCTATGATGAATCTTCGCTCGAAACGGTTTCTCCGGCCATGCGCAAGCAATGGTTCCAGGAAGTCAATGTCCAGGGTCGCCGCAAATTCCAGATCGACGATCGCGTCAAGCGGCTCATCACCTTCAACGAACTGAACCTGCTCGGGCAGTGGCCCTTCAAGGGCCTGTTCGACGTCATCTTCTGCCGCAACGTCGTTATCTATTTCGACGAGCCGACGCAGACGAAAATCTGGACGCGCTTCGCCGGCCAACTCCAGGATGCCGGCCATCTCTATATCGGCCACTCCGAGCGCGTGGCCGGGGAGGCCAAGCAGGTCTTCGACAATATCGGCATCACCACCTATCGCTATCTCGGCAGGAACGCGGGGAGGAAACCATGAACGCAGCTGCCCGTGTTCTCGTCGTCGATGACTCCCCGACCATGCGCGGCCTGATCACGGCCGTATTGCGCGCCGATCCGGAAGTCGACGTCGTCGGCCAGGCCGGCGATGCGCTCGAGGCGCGCGCCGCCATCAAGGCGCTCAATCCGGATGTCGTCACCCTCGATATCGAGATGCCGAACATGAACGGCCTCGAATTCCTGGAAAAGATCATGACGCTCAGGCCCATGCCGGTCATCATGGTCTCCACCATGACCCATCGTGGTGCCGACGCGACGCTTGCCGCCTTGGAAATCGGCGCATTCGACTGCGTCGGAAAGCCCTCGCCGGGCGAGCCGCATCCTTTCGGCGATCTGGCGGATAAGGTAAAGGCGGCTGCTCGCTCCCAGCGTCAGTATGTGAAGCCCACCGCTCAGCGCGGGCCGCCGCCGGCCGTCGCGGACTTCCGCGTGGGACGCAAGATCGTCGCCATCGGTTCCTCCACCGGCGGCGTCGAGGCGCTGATCAACGTCTTGCAGAAGTTCCCGGCCAATTGCCCGCCGACCGTTATCACGCAGCATATGCCGCCGACCTTTACGCGCAGCTTCGCCGAGCGGCTGAACCGCCTCTGCGCGCCGGTCGTCCAGGAGGCGACAGATGGCGCGCGGCTGGAAATCGGCAAGATCTATCTGGCGCCCGGCGGCGAAAGGCACCTTAGGGTCGCCAATGCCGCAGCACCCCATTGCCGTCTGGTAGACGGCGGGCCGGTAAACGGCCATCGTCCTTCCGTCGACGTGCTTTTTGATTCGGTTGCCGAACTGGCAGGCCGCAATGCCGTCGGTGTGATCCTGACCGGTATGGGGCGCGACGGCGCCGCCGGTCTCCTCAAGATGCGCCACGCCGGCGCGCGTACCATCGGTCAGAACGAGAAGACCTGCGTGGTCTACGGCATGCCGAGGGTTGCCCACGAGCTTGGCGCAGTCGAACAGCAGTTTCCGCTGAACGCCATTGGCGAGGAAATTTTGAAAGCCACAGCCGCCCGAAAGGAAGGGAGCGAATAATGTCTCTAGCGGAGAAAATCAAAGTTCTGATCGTTGACGATCAGGTCACCAGCCGCCTGTTGCTGAGCGATGCGCTGACGCAGCTCGGATTCAAGCAGATCACGGCCGCGGGCGACGGCGAGCAGGGGATGAAGATCATGCAGCAGCAGCCGCATCATCTTGTCATCTCCGATTTCAACATGCCGAAGATGGACGGGCTCGGCCTCCTGCAGGCCGTGCGCACCAATCCGGCGACCAAGAAGGCGGCCTTCATCATCCTGACGGCGCAGGGCGACCGCGCATTGGTTCAGAAGGCGGCGCAGCTCGGGGCCAACAACGTTCTCGCCAAGCCCTTCACCATCGAAAAGATGAAAGCGGCCATCGAGGCCGTGTTCGGAGCATTGAAATGATCGTCGAGGGTGCTGCCCGCCGCGTGCATATTATTCAGGGCGAGTACAAGGTCATCAGCGATCCCGAAGTGGTGCTGACGACCATTCTCGGCTCTTGCGTGGCGGCTTGCCTGCGCGATCCCATCGCCGGCGTTGGCGGGATGAACCATTTCCTCCTTCCGGGGATGGCGAACTCGCCGATGAGCGG
Organism: Hyphomicrobiales bacterium; assembly: GCA_900472485.1. Taxonomy (GTDB): domain Bacteria; phylum Pseudomonadota; class Alphaproteobacteria; order Rhizobiales; family Rhizobiaceae; genus Rhizobium. The sequence continues at coordinate 49,515 of UCII01000003.1, read as the reverse complement.
TGGCGATGCGACGCGTTACGGCGTGCACCTGATGGAACTTCTGATCAACGGCCTTCTGAAGAAGGGCGCGAGGCGTGACCGGCTGGAGGCGAAAGTTTTCGGCGGCGCCAAGACGATCGCGACTTTCTCCAATGTCGGCGAGCAGAACGCGATCTTTGCGATGCAATTTCTGAAAGACGAAGGCATCCCGGTCGTCAGCTCCAGCACGGGCGGCGAACACGGGCGCAAGATCGAATATTGGCCGATCTCCGGAAGGGCCAGGCAATATCCGCTGACCGGCGCCGAGACGCAGAAGACCGTTGCGCTGGAGCAGCGTCCGGTCGTCGCTCCCAAGCCGGTCGACAACACGATCGAATTTTTCTGATCAACGAGGCAAGCGCATGACCCCCTTCCAGCGCGTTGAGACGGCCGCCATTGAGGAGACGCTCCCGGCTATCCTCCTGCGCATCGTTTCCGAATTACACGACGTCGCCTATCTGATCGAACGCATCGAGCCCCAGCTGCTTGATATCAGCGACGCCAACATACTGGCCTCGCCGGAGGCCATGAAGGTGGTGCAGGGTATCGATCTTGCCGTGCAGAAGACGCGCGGCATCGCCGAATTCATCGACACCATTGCCGGTACCATGCCCGAGGGCTGGACGGTGGATCTCGCGACGGCGCTGAGTCTGGTCAAGCTGACGGAAATGCAAAAGGCGCTCGGGGGCGGCGGTTTTCAAACGCATTCGCAGCCCATGGCCCAACCCATGGCAAAGGCTGCCGGCGACTTCGATTTCTTCTGACTGCGTCGTCGGCAATAGATGCTGTTTTTCTTATATAATCTCCGGCGTTTCTTCCCGGTTTTTCCTGGGCTCTTCTGACCGGACGAAACGCTCGCACAAGTTTCGATTTCTATTTTCGCCGCATAGCACAAAGCCATCAGGTCTTTGACGAATCGTGCGAGAACAGAATGAATCTGTTAAATCAATTAGTTCCTTTGCTTCGGAATCTTCAGAATCTCGGGAGAACGCGGCTGATGATCCTGGGGGGCGTGGGCGCGGTGTCCATGCTGCTGATCCTTTTTGCAGCCCTCTATGTCAATAAGCCCGCACAGGAAACGCTATATGTCGGCCTGGATGCGACCGATCTCAACCAGATCAGCATCGCGCTCGCAGAAGCAAAGATCAATTTCCAGGTCGGTACGGACGGTTCCAGCCTGACCGTTCCGGCAGGCATGACCGGCAAGGCCCGCGCGCTTCTCGCCGAGCGCGGCCTGCCGACGAGCGGCAAAGCCGGCTACGAGCTTTTCGACAATGTCGGTTCGCTTGGTCTGACCTCCTTCATGCAGGAAGTCACCCGCGTGCGTGCTCTCGAGGGCGAAATCAGCCGCACCATCACCTCGATTGCCGGTATCAGCGCTGCCCGCGTCCATATCGTCATGCAGGATGTCGGCAACTTCCGGAAGGCGGATCAGAAGCCGACGGCATCCGTCATGATCCGCGCGAGTGCGGAAGCTGCCCGCAAATCGGCTTCGGCTATTCGCCACCTCGTCGCTTCCGCCGTTCCCGGCTTGGAGGTCGACGACGTGACCATCCTCGATTCCACAGGCCAGTTGCTCGCATCGGGCGACGATCCCGGCAACGGAGCGCTCAGCCGCAATCTCGGCATCGTGCAGAACGTGCAGAGCGAAGTCGAATCCAACATCGACAAGGCCTTGGCGCCCTTCCTCGGCATGGATAATTTCCGCTCCAGCGTAACGGCGCAGCTGAATACCGACAGCCAGCAGGTGCAGGAAACCACCTACGATCCGGACTCGAAGGTCGAACGCTCCGTCCGCACGGTGAAGGAAGCGCAGAAGTCGCAGCAGAGCCAGCCCGACAGCGCCGCGACCGTGGAGCAGAACATTCCGCAGGCGGCCCCGCAGTCCGGCGGCAACACGCCGACGTCGAACGATCAGTCCGACAAGCGCGAGGAGCAGACCAACTACGAAATCAACAGCAAGACGACGGCCACAACCCGCTCCAGCTACAAGATCGAAAAGCTGTCCGTCGCCGTGGTGGTCAACAAGGGCCGCATCGCGCAAATGGTCGGCCAGGGCGCCGATCAGGCCAAGATCGACGCCTATATTGCGGAGATGCAGAAGATCGTCGCAACGGCAGCAGGCGTGGATCCGGCCCGTGGCGATATCGTTACCGTCAATGCCATGGATTTCCTCGACAACCAGCTGCTTGAAGACACATCCTCCAGCTTCAGCATTACCGATATGTTGAGCCGCAACATGGCCGGCATCATCAACTCGCTGGCCTTCGTCGCGGTCGCCTTCCTGATCGTCTGGATGGGTTTCCGTCCGCTGATCCGCTCGCTCGGTGGCTCGTCCAACAGCACTGCGCTTCCCGAAGCGGCGGGCCTGGAACTACCGGATTTCGCGCCGGCGGTGGGCGGCCCCGGCGCCGCGCTGATGGACGGCTTTGGCTCCGACTTCGGCTTCGACAGCACCGACGACCTGCTGACGATGGGCGACGATGGCGGAACCTTCAACCGCCGCGTCAAGGAAGGGCCGGAGCGCCGCCTGTCCCGCATGGTGGAGATTAGCGAAGAACGCGCTGCAAAGATCCTCAGGAAATGGGCCGTCGACCAGGCCGCCTGACAAAAAGGACCGGGAAATTTTCTCGGTCCTTTTTTCTATCCAGTGGATGACATTTGAACTTGCATCATTGTCGATGCCACCTGTGATCAATTAGTCGCGGCCAGACGAATTGACGTATTCGTAAGATGGAATTTCAATGGATATACGGTTGCTGGGTATGAAGAATCGACTTACAAATACTATATCTATTGCGTAATAACCGTGTATTCCGAGCGAATCGGCCGTCGTTTTCCGTGTTTCACATGTTTTAGGTTTGTAGATTCCGGAGCGGAAAAATTAGCTTGTGGATCGTGCTTGCGGCAATGCATGCCGGAGTGATCGCGGATGTCGAAATCAGGGATGAGATGCCCATCCGCCCGAAGCCGCCGGAAAGTGTTGTGTCGCGGTAGAGAAAGATCCGGCTTCGATGCCTCATCGAGATTCGTTGTCGGTTCTTTGAGGTAAAGGGGTTGGGTTCTGACGGAACAATGCTCTCGTTGACGACCGATCGTCCAACAGCGGCAGGAAATGCAAGTATGGACATGCAGATATCGCAGATGAGCAAAGGCGATAGGGATGCGCGATCGATCGCGTCCGCCGGAGCCATGTCGCGCGAGCAGCTCATTCTGCAGCTGAATGCCGTTTCAGGTCCTGCCTATCTTCAAGCCGGCCTTCACGCCTTGGCGAGCTATGCCGGCGCCTCCCATTATCTTCTGGTCCGATCCGATCTCATCCAGGAAAGCGGCCTCGACTTCGTGATTTCCTCCGATTGGCCCTTCGATCTCGTCCGGCGTCTGGCGGCGGAGCTGACGAGTGGCTACGGCCGCATCGGCGAGCTGGAAAAGTGCATGGCGCTGTTTCAGCCGAGCCTGGCACTGCTTCCCGATGACGTCTCGCTGCCTGACGGTGTGGGCCGGCAATATCATGCCTTGACGTTCAATGTCGGTCGCACTCGCTTCTCCCTGCTGTTACTGGCGAGCGAAGCGGCAGTGCTTTTGCCTGAGCGGTTGAGGGATGTCGGTCTCCTGGCCGGCTATCTCGCCAGTTCCACGCGTTGCTTCGAGGGCAAGCTGGAGCGTGATTTCGATCTGACCGAGCGCGAGCTGGAATGCCTGTTCTGGATCGCCGAAGGCAAGACGAGCGATGAGATCGCGATGATCCTCGGGATCTCGCGCAACACCATCAACAACTATATCACCAGCGTCATGCGCAAGACCGCCACCAAGACCCGCTCGGAGGCCATCGCCTTTGCAGTGCGCAACAATCTCGTTTAAGGGCCGACCGGATGCGCTATCAGCCAGACAGGACGACGGATATGCCGGGCGAATCACGGCTTACCCGTTCCGGGCGGATTTCCGGCCGCTCCGATCTGTTCCCGAAGCTGGTGTCGATGCAAAAGCTGATAGACGCGCAGCATTTCGCCGTTTATCGCCTGCACGGCTCCGGCCTGCCGCACAAGCAGCGCCTGGTGTGCGAACTCGATAATTGGGGCTCGGCCAACTCCGTCGTCGGCAAATCCTTTGTTGAGGCCTATGGTGAAGCGCTGATCGAGCATATCGACAAATCGCTGCTGCCGCTGATGTGGAACGGGCGCGATAGCGACAGCACGGCCGAGACGCCGGATTTTGCCGTCTTCACGCAGCGCCTGAAGCCGCATCTCCTGCCTTTTGCCGGTGCCGCCTTTCCCGTGCGGCTGGGCGCCGTCGGTAACGGCTACACCGTCTTCACGGCGAAGTTCATGGATCTGTCGAGCGATATGATCGTCGAGCTGCACGGCCGTAGCTGCCAGATCATGATGGAGCTCCTGTCACTGGATGAGCGCCGCTCACAGGCCGCTGAAGCGCTGAGCGAGCGCGAAATCGCCTGCCTGCAGCTTGCCGGCGACGGGCGTATCAGCGAGGAGATTGCCGAGAAGCTTGGATTGTCGGTGCACACGGTCAACGCCTATCTCGGATCGGCGACGATCAAGCTCGACAGCGTCAACCGCATCCAGGCCATCGCAAAGGCGATCCGCTTCGGCTACATAAGCTGAGATAGCGGCGCCTTGGGGCATTGCCGCAAGACGAAATCACCTGCGACAGGTTACCGAACAAACGAATAGAGCGGCGGTCCGGTTTCTGCCGGATGCACGCCGCTCTCGCGAATCACTTTGCCGATTTTTGAAAAAGGACTTCGTCAGAATGCGTGTGCGGCCTCGCCGCGGACGACGTAACGCGCGTCCCTTAGGCTGCGGGCGAGCAGTGCCGTGTTCTCGTCGGGATCGACGGAGGCCTTGTCGAAAGCAATGTGGTTGATCTCGATGCCCGCATGATGATCCGCGAGCGAAAGCTTGGCGTAGATGGTGACGCCCCGCGGCTTGATCTCCAGATCGAGCGTGACTTCCGCCGGCCCGCCCCAATCGAGCTTGTAGTCGCCGCCGAGCCCGAAATTGACCACGCCCGGAAGAAAATAGAGCTCGGCGGCCGAGGCGACGAGGTCATCGAGATTGCCGTATCGTTCGAAGCGCAGCAGCGAGATCAGATCGGCGGCATCGAGGAGGCGCAACTCGCTTGCGACCGGGCTGATGGCTTCGGCTAGTATTTGTTCACGCTGGGCAGAGTAGGGGCATTTTTTCATTTGGTTTATCGTACCCGTTTTCTATTCGACTGCGCGGCATAGATCCGATGGATGAGTTCTGCGACAGCCTTGTAAAATACTGACGGTATGACGCTATCAACCGAGACTTGCGCAAACATGGAGCGTGCGAGCGGCGGGTCTTCGAAAACGGGAATATTGTTGGCCTCGGCTATCTCCCTGATTTTCAACGCAATCAGATCCTGGCCTTTGGCGACGACGACAGGGGCATCGTTTTCCTCGCGCACATAGCGTAGCGCGACGGCGAAGTGAGTCGGGTTGGCGATGACGAGAGTGGCTCGCGGCACCTGCTTCATCATGCGCCGGCGGGCGCGGTCGCGTGCGATCGAGCGCTGGCGAGACTTGACGATCGGGTCACCCTGCGACTGCTTGTGCTCGTCCTTGATCTCCTGCTTCGTCATCTTCAATTGGTCAAACCAATGGTGTCGGCTCCACAACAGGTCGGCAACGCCGACGACCACGGTCGCCATCAGCACGATGACCAGGATACGCTGAACGATCGTCGACAGGCGCACGAAGATGGTCTGCGGGTCCGACACCATCGAATCGATCGCATGGAAATACTGGCTCCGCAGGACGAAAAACATCACGATGCCGACCAGCACGATTTTCGCGAGGGATTTGCCGAACTCCACCATGCCGGTCGCGCTGAAAATGCGCGTGAAACCTTTCGCCGGCGATATGCGCGAAAACTGTGGCCGGATGCGTTCGAGAACGGGGGTCGGCAGATTCTGGAAGATTGAGGCGCCGATACCGAAGGTGAAGAAGAGCACCACGGCCGGCAGCACCATGTTGCCGATTTCCCAGCCTATACGCGTAAACAGCGAGATGGCATCGGGGCCTGTCTCCAGCTGCCATTGATCCGGCTTTTCGAAGAGGTCGCGCAGAACCTCGCCCATGCGGCCCATGCGCTCGGGTAGAAAGAAGGTGACGTAGATGACCGTCGCGAGCATGGAAGCAAAGAGCGTTGCTTCCCTGGAGTGAGGGACATTGCCCTTCTCGATCGTATCGCGGAGTTTTTTCTCCGTCGGTTTTTCTGTTTTACTGTCCTTGTCTTCGTCAGCCAAAGCAGCTGCCCTTTACGAAACGGAAAGAGGCCGCGCATCATGCGCAGCCCTCGGCATAATTCCTCAAATCGGAATCGATTTGAGGAATTATGCAGCAGACTTAAAGTGCTACGGCGACCCTTGCGCGTCACATGGGACGCGCGGCGCCGTAGAGCTTGTCAGTCTATGACGTTTTAGCTGAGTCGCGTCGCGCTTATGCGGCTTCTTCCACAGGCGTATTTTCCTTGGCCTTGAGCTCGATCTGGCCGGAGTTGGCCAGACGAATGGCTTCCTGGGCGATGGCACGCCGGGCAATCGCGATTTCGCGCGGATTGATGCCGGCATTGCCCATCTGCAGGTCGGATTCGATCATGCGGCGCTGACGCGGGCTGATCGAGGACAGCACGATCTCGCGGATTTCGTTGCCCGATCCCCGCAGCGCCATCGTCAGGATGTCGGCGGCGATGTCGTTGAGCAGCAGGACGCGGCTCGGCTGCGGCATGCGGGTGAGATCGTCGAACAGGAAGATCTTCGGGCGAACCTTCTCGACCGATTCCTTGTTGATCGATTCCAGCGAGCTCAGCAGGGTATCGACCACCGGCTTGTCGAGTTCGTTCATCAGGTCGGCAACCTTCGTGGAACCGGACGCATTGCGTTCGGCGTCGATCTCGGCCATCAGTCCGAGAACGCGGTTCTCGATGATCTGAGCAGCCTTGGGGCTGACATCCTTGATATTGACGGTGCGGTTCATGATGTCGGCGCGCTGGGCTTCAGGGAGCTGCAGCAGGATCTTCGCACCGAAGGCCGAAGGCATCATGGAGAGCACATAGGCGATCGTCTGAGGATGCTCGCGCAGGAAGAACTTGGCAACGAAGACCGGATCGGCTTCACCCAGGCGATCCCAGATGGACGTCTCGTAGGCCTGGAAGGCGGTACGGCGGCCAAGCAGGCTGTCGACCTCATCCGGCGTCAGGCCTTCCTCGAGAATGCTCTCGATGGCCTTGGCATTGTCCATGAGGCCGGCGCCTTCGGTGAAGAGGTCTTCGAATTCCGCCACGAGCTGCGCCAGTTCGTCCGGCGGAATGAGCCGCAGCGATTGCGCCGAGGCGATGATCATCTGCAACTCGTTCTGCGTGAAGTATTTCAGCAGCCGTCCCGCCACTTGCTTGCCCATGGCGAGAAGGACGGCGGCTGCCTTTTCAGTCTGAGATAACGGTTTCTCGGCGATTGCGCCGCTGAAATCGTCAAAGTCCATCATGGTCTTCGTCTCCGTCCCGCAAGGGGGAGTGGGCTCATCCTGAGCCGGGTTCAGCTTTTCTTCGCGTTATAAATTTCAGTGAGCTTGATGCCGAATCTGGTGTCGTCATGTTCCAGAACGGTAATCTCGCCCCGGCCGATCTTGCGGCCGTTCACGGTAATTTCGACCGGTTCGCCGATCTTCTTGTCGAGCGCGATGATGGCGCCCTCAGTCAGGTTCATCAGGCCGGACACCGGCATGCGGCTGCTGCCGAGCACGATCTGGACGTCGATCGGGATGTCCATGATCAGGTCCATATTGGCGGTCAGCGCGCTGCCGGGGGCAGCCGGTGCGGCTGCTGCGGAAACGCCGCCGAACTCGCCGTCATCGAAGGCCGGAGCGGAATTGTCGTCGCCGAAATCGCCGAAGGTGGAAAGATCCGTGCCTGTTTGCGCGCCGAATGCGTCGGCGTCGAAATCAGGCAGACTGCCTTCGTTATCTTTCTTCAGGACGCCGCGCAGACCATCGATGGCCTCGTCCAGGGCGGCGTCGCTGTTTGAAATCTCCAGCGATTCCTCGCTGCTTTGCTGTGTCGTCTTCGTAGCCATGAAATCACTATTCCAGTTGAAACTTGCCTCAAGCTGCCGTGTGCGGGATCACGCGCCAGCCGATCAATTCATCAAGTGTCTGAGAAGCTCGTCGTCGGAATTGACGTTGTCCTTGACGCGCACCGTATAATTTTCGCCAGAGCGGCCGAATTCGCAGATGTAAAGGTCTTTGCTGTTGGCGCTGACTTCGACGCGGACATCGCCGGTGTCCATGAAGGGAATGATATCGCCGACCGCGAGCTTGGAAATGGTGTCGAGCGTCAGCGATTCCAACCGGATTCGCGCATCGAGCGTCACCTGCGAGCGACGGACCTGCTCGCTGAGCTGCTCCGACCATGCCTGGGAAGCGGCTGTCGGGTTCTTGGCGCGAGGCGTGCTGACGACGGTGCGCAGCAGATCTCGTTGGGGTGCGATGATAACGATCTGCGAAATCGACTTGCCAAGCGAGATCGTCATCGTAATCGCGGCGGCAAAATCGTTACCGTTGTCACCGATGGCGGCCGGGCGGTCCTCGATATTGTAGGGTGGATCGAGGTAGGGCTCGAAACCGCCGGCTGCATTCACTGCCGAGCGGAGCACTTTAGCGATCTTTTCGAAGACCATGACGGAAAGATCGAGTTCGATCACTGAAAGCGATCGGGCGACAGGCGCTTCCATATCTTCGGCGCGCGCGCCCAGCATATGCTCCATCAGCGTCATGATGAAGCCGGCGCCGCAGCCGAGAATGAAATTCGGCGCCCAGTTGCGCAGCGAACCGTTGACCAAGGCGTGGCCGCCGCCAAGCCCGGCGATCAGCTCGTTCATCGAGCCGGACTGACAGCCGGCATAGGCGATGTTGATATCAAGGCCCGTCTCGCTCTTGATGACGTCGGGCAGGAATTCGGCATAGACCTGGGCGAAGGCTGTGCCGAGTTTTGCAAGCGTCGCCTGATCGCCGAGATTGCCCGTGAGCTTGGCAAAAAGGGTGCGGTCCATCGTTTGTGCCCTGTGCGCGGATTGCTGGCTCATGGTCGTCAGGCTGCCTTGCTTTCACCGCCGGGGTTCATCATTTCCTGCTCGACCGCATCGATCGAGGGGCGCTCGTAGGAGGAGATGGTCTTGCGGCCGTATTCGAGTGCCACCTGCGGCACGGATCCGTTCATGTAGGCAAGCAGCGTCTGCTTCACGATGACGTAGAGGCGGTGCTGCTTGTTGCGCACGACCTTGATCTGGGAGACCAGCGGCGCGCAGACGGAATAGGACAGGATGATGCCGAGGAAGGTGCCGACCAGCGCCGAACCGATGAGGTGGCCGAGCACCTCGGGTGATTCGTTGATGTGGCTCATCGCCTTGATGACGCCGAGAACGGCGGCGACGATACCGATCGCCGGGAAAGAATCGCCCATGATCGTGATCGCGTGATAAGGCTTCATCTTGTCGTGCTGCATCGTCTCGAGCTCTTCGTCCATCAGCGCCTCGATCTCGTGCGAGCGGGCATTGCCAATGATGATGAGACGGACATAGTCGCAGATGAAAGCCGTCAGATCCTTGTTCTTCAGAACCGTCGGAGCGGCCTTGAAGATCGTCGATTCATCCGGGTTGTCGATATGGGCTTCGATCTCGTTGCGCGACTTGGTGCGCAGGTCGCGCATCAGGGCGTAGAGCACACCGAGCGTGTCGAGATAGTCGCGCTCCTTCGGCACCTTGTGGCTGAAGGCCTCTCCGAGCGCCTTGCCCGAATCCTTCACCACCTTCATCGGATTGGCCATGATGAAGCCGCCGAGACCGGCGCCTGCGATAATGACAAATTCGAAGGGCTGGAACAGCGCGCCTACGTCTCCGCCCATAGCCATGAAGCTGCCTATGATGCAGCCGCAGGTCACTACAAATCCGATAATAATATTCATCGTCGGTCCACACCTGAACGTTGCTTCATACGATGAACTAGGGGACCTGCCTTGCGTGAGGCTGTTCGATGGGCCTCTGAACGTCCTTTTTGCCTTGTCAGCTTCGCACAAGCCAAGCCCTGCAGGATGGCGGGTAAGGGCATCCATGCCCCGCTAACGAAATGTAGGAGCGCCGACGGCGTTTCCTTTCCCGTTATTCTCCAATGTCCGGAGGGCGTTGAAAATGCAGTCTGGTATTTATGTCGCGCTATCGTCCCAGATGGCGCTCGAGCGGCGTCTGACGACGATCGCCGACAATTTGGCCAACGTGAATACGACGGGTTTCCGTGGTACCGAGGTCAAGTTCGATCAGGTCCTCAGCAATACGCAAAACAAGCTCAACGCCAAGGTCGCCTTCGTCTCGCAGGGCAACGATTATCTTTCCACCGACAATGGCGAACTTCAGAACACCGGCAATCTCTTCGATTTCGCCGTCAAGGGCGACGCCTATTTCGGCATGAACACGCCGGCCGGCCTGGTGTTGAGCCGCGACGGCCGCTTCACCATGACCGAAAGCGGCGCGCTGGTTTCCACGCGTGGCTTCCCGGTCCTCGATCCTGGCGGTGCGCCGATCCAGCTCGACCCCGCTGGCGGTCCGCCGAGCGTCGCGTCGAACGGCACGATCACGCAGAATGGCCGCAGCATGGGTCAGATCGGCCTTTATAGCGCCGACGTCAGCAAGGGCTTCCTGCGCTACGAAAACAGCGGCATCCTGCCGACCGATACGCCACAGCCTGTCATCGACCGCTCGAATATCGGCATTGCACAGGGTTATCTCGAAAACTCCAACGTCAACGGCATGCGAGAAATGACCAATCTGATCGAGGTCAGCCGTGCCTTCGACAATATCAGCACGCTCACCAGCAGCAGTGAAGGCACGCTTACCGACGCCATCAAGACCCTCGGCGGTAGCCAGTAAAGAGGACTTGTCATGGTCGAGGATCGGTTGCCGGAGGGCGCGGTGTCGCTGAAGCTTTCGCATATGGCCGTACTGGCGGGCCAGTATGCGATGGCGGAGAATGCCGTGGCCCATGGCGGTCATGTGCGCACCATCGCTGCCGGACACTATACGGTTGCCGGCCTTTCCAGGCAGGTGCGCCTCGGCGATTTCGTCGCGCATCGATCGCCGACGGGCGTCCACCTCGGCGAAGTCGTCCGCGTCGAACCTGATCTCACCTATGTCTGTCCGATCGAGCCGGGCGAACCGATCGGTATCCAGGACACCATCATCCGTAAAGGTGCCTTCCGCATCGCGCCCGATGACAGCTGGTGCGGCCGCACGATCAACTCGCTCGGCGAGCCGATCGATGGGCTGGGACCGCTGACCGCGGGTCTCGAAGCACGTTCGATCTCCAACACGGCCCCGCCGTCGATGACGCGCAAGCGCGTCGAAACCGGTTTCAAGACCGGCGTCCGTGCCATCGATATCTTCTCGCCGCTCTGCCTTGGTCAGCGCCTCGGCATCTTCGCCGGCTCCGGCGTCGGCAAGTCGACGCTGCTGTCGATGCTGGCGAGAGCCGAAGCCTTCGACAAGGTGGTGATCGCGCTCGTCGGCGAACGCGGCCGCGAAGTGCGCGAATTTATCGAGGATACGCTGGGTTCCCACATGCAGAAATCGGTCGCCGTCGTTGCGACCAGCGACGAGAGCCCGATGCTGCGCAAGATGGCGCCGCTCTCGGCCATCACCATCGCCGAACATTTCCGCGACAAAGGCGATAACGTTCTTCTGATCGTCGACAGCGTCACCCGTTTTGCCCATGCCATCCGCGAAGTGGCGACTGCCTCCGGCGAGCCGCCGATCGCACGCGGCTATCCGGCATCCGTCTTTACCGAGTTGCCACGCCTTCTCGAGCGGGCAGGCCCGGGACCGGAGGGGACCGGCACCATCACCGCCATAATTTCCATCCTCGTCGATGGCGACAATCATAACGATCCCATCGCCGATTCCACCCGAGGCATTCTCGACGGTCACATCGTCCTGCAGCGCAGCCTTGCCGAGGAGGGGCGCTATCCGCCGATCGATCCGCTCGCATCCGTCTCGCGTCTTGCCCGCAAGGCCTGGACCTCGGATCAGGAGAAGCTGGTTTCTCGCCTGAAGGCGCTGGTACACCGCTACGAGGAAACGCGCGACCTGCGCCTGATCGGCGGCTATCGCCAGGGAGCCGACGCCGATCTCGATATCGCCGTGCGTCAGGTGCCGATCATCTACGACATACTGAAGCAGACGCCGGGCGAAGAGCCGTCGGCGGATGCGTTCACCGATCTTGCGACGGCCCTCAGAAACGCTTCGAGCGGTGTTCCCGCCAGAGCCAAGTGATGGTCATGCACAGCACTACCTCGATTTTCCTTGTCCGCAGCCTGCCGGATATCGCCGAATGTCATGCCGAAAAAGGGGCCAGAAGTGAAAGAATCCGACGCTGACGAACCGGTCGCCCCGCCGAAATCGGCGAGAAGGCGAACCGTTGCGGACAAGGCTCTGGCCTTTACGGGACTGGCGCTTGCCGGCGCCTCTGCCTTCTTCCCCTGGTACGTCTTTCTGAACCCGGACAAGTTCGGCATTCAGGTGGCCGAAGGCGATCGCACCCGCGATTTGCCGAACTGGCCTGGCCGCGCGATCGTCAGCGTGTCGCCGCTCGCCATGGTCAACAAGAATCCTGACCAGCCGAAAGATTTGATTCCCGATCCGTTGACGACGGCGACGGTCAGCAATGCCGGCCGTGAGGACGACAAGGGGCAGCCGGCCGATCAGCAGCCGTTTCCCGGCAAGTCTGCCTTCCAACTGCTGCATGTCGCCAATGGCCGCGCGCTGATCGAGGACGACACCGGCATGTATGTCGTGCGAGTCGGATCTGTTTTGCCTGACAACAGTCGGTTGGCCTCGATCGAACAGCGAGAGGGAAAATGGGTCATCGTCACCTCGACGGGCGATGTCTATGGCAACAATTGAGGAAAACCCGGAATCGCCCGGATTTCAGGCACTTCGAAGACTTTACAGGAACGCATTTCTCGCAAGTCCCACGCAAGATTATCCCGCTAGATTCACAGTGTAAGAACGGAGAGAAGCCCATGCAACCCATTCAGCTCTTTGACCTGGCCTCGCGGCAAGCCGAGTGGCTCCAGGTACGTCAGCAGGTTGTTGCCGGCAATATCGCCAATGCCAATACGCCGAAGTTTCACGCCAAGGATGTCACGCCGTTCCAAGCCGTTCTGGACAACCAGAACGTCGGTATGGTCCGGACCAATCCCGCGCATCTTTCGGGCAGCGAATTCAGCACGAGCGGCAACGTCAACGTAGAGGAAGCGCCGCTCAATCAGGAAATTGGTGTCCAGGAGTCGGGTAACACCGTCGGCCTGGAAGACGAGCTCGCCAAGGCCGGTGACATCAAGCGCCAGTACAGCTTGAACACCGCTCTCGTCGGCTCCTTTCATCGCATGATGTTGATGACCGTAAAACAATAGATGAAGTGAAGATGTCATGGACCCTTTATCAGCCGCATTGAAGATTGCGGGCTCCGGCCTGGAGGCTCAATCGACTCGTTTGCGTATTGTCTCGGAAAATATCGCCAACGCCCGTTCGACGGGCGATACGCCCGGTGCCGATCCCTATCGGCGCAAGACCGTAACGTTCGGTGCCGAAATGGATCGCGCCAATGGCCTGACCACGGTCGGCGTCAAGAAACTGGGCCAGGACACGGGCAAATTCGTCGAAGAATACGATCCCAGTAATCCGGCGGCCGACCAGAAGGGCTACGTCAAGATGCCCAACGTCAACATCCTCGTCGAGATGGCCGACATGCGGGAGGCCAATCGTTCATACGAGGCCAATCTGCAGACGGTCAGACAGGCCCGTGATCTCATCTCCTCCACTATTGATCTGCTGAAGAACCAATGATCGACTCGGTTAAGAATGTAGCCTCTCTTTCGGCGACCCGCGGCCTTAGCAGCATCGCCACGGATCTGACCTCCGCCGCTTCCAGCGCTCTGAATGCCTCGCCGGCTGTTGCCGCGGGCGTGGATGCAGGAATGAGCTTCGCCTCGGTCATGTCGAATGTCGCGAAGGATTCCATCAACTCGCTGAAGGACGCTGAAAACGCCTCCTTCGCCGGCATCAAGGGCACGATGAGTACCCGCGAAGTCGTCGATAAGGTCATGCAGGCCGATCAGACCCTGCAGACCGCGATCGCACTGCGCGACAAGGTGGTCTCGGCGTTCCTCGATATTACGAAGATGCAGATCTAGCGCGGGGTTTCCCGCTCTAATTAATTGATTTGGCGTGAGTTGTTCGCAAGCCGCTTCGCGGTTTCGAAGGTCCGCCCTGGCTCGAAGGACGAAAGCATGAGAGCGCTCGCAATTGCCGCGACGGGCATGGACGCCCAGCAGACCAATCTCGAAGTGATCGCGAACAACATCGCGAACATCAATACGACGGGTTACAAGCGCTCGCGCGCCGAGTTCTCCGACCTTCTCTACCAGACCGAGCGCGCCAAGGGCATCGCCAACAGGCCGAACCAGGCAGTCGTGCCGGAAGGCGCCAACATCGGCCTTGGCGTTCAGACCGTAGCCGTGCGCAATATCCAGGTCCAGGGCGAGCTGTCGCAGACCCAGAACGAGCTCGACGTGGCGCTCGTCGGTCGCGGCTGGTTCCAGATCAAGATGCCCGACGGCACGACCGCATACACCCGCGCCGGCTCCTTCAACAAGAGTGACACCGGCCAGATCGTCACGCCTGATGGCAACGTGTTGGAGCCGGGCATCACGATCCCGAACAATGCCAGCAGCCTCGCCATCAGCCAGTCCGGCCAGGTGTCGGCGATCATCGGTACGGCGACCACGCCGACGGTGCTCGGCCAGCTACAGATCGCCAATTTCGTCAATGAAGCCGGCCTGCAGCCGATGGGCAGCAACCTCTTCACGCAGACGCCTGCCTCGGGCGATCCCGTCGTTTCCGATCCGAACCAGAACGGCTTCGCCTATCTGAAGCAGAATTATCTGGAATCGTCGAATGTCGATCCGGTCAAGGAAATCACAGATCTGATCACCGCGCAGCGCGCCTACGAGATGAATTCGAAGGTCATCACGACGGCCGACGAAATGGCGCAGATCGTCAGCAAGAACCTGAAGTAGCAAGAGGGACGGGCCGAACATGAGGTTTCGCCGGATGAAAAGCTTGGCAATGGCATGGTTCGCCGCAGCGAGCCTCTCCGTCGTATTCGCGTCGGCTGCGCCGGCCGGCGCAATGAGCGCCGACGGCTCCAGCTTCGGAACCGCCGTGGTGCCGACCGAGACGATCTATCCGGGCGATATCATCAGCAGCGGCCAGCTCGAAGAGGTCGAGGTCACCAATCCAAATCTGAGTGGCGACTATGCCAAGCGGCTCCGCGAGGTCACCGGTCTGGTGTCAAAGCGTACGCTTCTTCCCGGCCGCACCATCTCCATCTCCGCGCTGCGCCAGCCCTATGCGGTAACGCGCGGCTCCAACGTCCGTCTGGTGATGAGCATGGGCAGCATGACGATCACGGCAGCCGGCACGCCGCTGGATGATGGCGCCGTCGGCGACAATGTCCGCGCCCGCAATATGGACTCCGGCATCATCGTCAACGGCACGGTCCTCCAAAACGGCACGATCCGCGTGGTCGCGAAATGAAACGGCTTCGTCAACTACTCGCAATCCTGTTCGCATTGCCGAGCCTGATCGTCGCCGATCCGGCTCTCGCGATGCAATCGCGCATCAAGGACATCGCGTCGCTGCAATCCGGCCGCGACAACCAGCTGATCGGCTACGGCCTGATCGTCGGTCTCCAGGGGACCGGCGACGGTCTGCGTTCCTCGCCCTTTACCGAGCAGTCCATGCGCGCGATGCTGCAGAACCTCGGCATCTCGACGCAGGGCGGCCAATCCGCCGCCAAGAACACCGCCGCCGTCATGGTGACGGCGAACCTGCCGCCCTTTGCAAGCCCGGGCAGCCGCATCGACGTGACGGTCAGCTCGCTCGGCGATGCGACGTCGCTTCGCGGCGGTACGCTGATCATGACTTCGCTCAGCGGCGCCGACGGGCAGATCTATGCCGTGGCGCAGGGCTCGGTCATCGTATCCGGCTTCCAGGCGCAGGGCGCCGCTGCCACGGTGACCGAAGGTGTCACGACAGCCGGCCGCGTGCCCGGCGGCGCCATCATCGAGCGCGAACTGCCGTCGCGCTTCAAGGATTCCGTCAATCTGGTCCTGCAGCTGCGCAATCCGGACTTTTCCACTTCAATTCGCATCGCCGACACGGTCAATACCTGGGCGACCTCGCGTTTCGGTGCGCCGATCGCGGAAGCCAAGGATTCGCAGGAGGTGACGATCGCCAAGCCGAAGATGGCGGACCTGACGCGGCTGATGGCCGACATCGAAAATCTCAACGTCCAGACCGATACGCCGGCCAAGGTCGTCATCAACGAGCGCACCGGAACGATCGTCATCGGCGCCGATGTCCGCGTCTCGCCGGTCGCCGTCAGCTACGGAACGCTGACCGTGCAGGTGAGCGAGAACCCGCAGGTAATCCAGCCGGAACCCTTCTCCGATGGCCAGACGGCGATCCAGGATCAGACCGATATCACCGCCACCAAGAGCGGCGGCCGCGTGGCGGTGCTGGAAGGGCCTGACCTGAAGACGCTGGTCTCCGGTCTCAACAATATCGGCGTCAAGCCGGACGGCATCATCGCCATCCTGCAAGGCATCAAGTCGGCCGGCGCGCTGCAAGCGGAGCTCGTATTGCAATGATATTGACCGCTATCGCAAGAAATGCGCTGATTGCCTGCAGTCTTGCGGCTGGCATCTTGCTCTTGTCGCTTGGTACGGCTTTGGCGCAGGAAGCCCCGAAGCCGGTTACCGATCCGGCCTCCAGCCAGGACGAGATTCGTCAGTTCTGCACCAACATTGCCGATCCCGCCCGCGATCAGCGCTACCTGCTGCAGAAGCAGGAGCTGGAAAAGCTGCAGGCCGACGTCGATCAGCGCATCGCCACCATGGACAAGCGCAAGGCCGAATACGAGGACTGGCTGAAAAAGCGCGACGACTTTCTCAAGACAGCGGATCTCGGCCTGGTCGATATCTACAAGAACATGAAGCCGGATGCGGCGGCTGCCAGCCTCAACGATGTGAGGACAGTTGTCGCAGCGGCCATCATTATGAAGCTTTCCGCGCGTCAGTCGAGCCTGATCCTCGCGGAAATGGATGCGAAGAAGGCAGCCGTCATCACCAATATCATCGCCAGCGCATCCGACCCGAATACATCGAAGTCGAAGGACCCCTCATGAACACGCGTCTTACGGCCGCCTGCGCAATCGTCGTCTTTCTCGCCGGTTGCCAGTCGCAGGCCCTCAAGGAAATCGGCAGGGCGCCTGCCATGAGTCCGATCGGCAGCGGCCTGCAATATGCGCAGACGCCGCAGATGTCGCAGTATCCGAAGCGGCCTCATCAGGTCGCGCAGGGCTATTCGCTCTGGAACGATTCGCAGGCCGCCCTCTTCAAGGATGCGCGCGCGCTCAATGTCGGCGACATCCTGACCGTTACGATCCAGATCAACGACAAGGCGAATTGGGACAATGAGACCAATCGCAATCGCACGAACAAGAGCGATATGAACTGGAACATTACCGCCAAGATCTTCGGCTGGCAGCCAAGCACCAATGCCGACGCGACTTCGGGCTCCGACACCAGCACCGACAGCAAGGGCAAGATGCAGCGTTCCGAGCAGATCAACCTTCTGGTCGCAGCTGTCGTAACGGGCATTCTCGAAAACGGCAACTTGATGATCAGCGGTTCGCAGGAAGTGCGCATGAACCAGGAAATCCGCATTCTCAACGTCGCCGGCATCGTCCGGCCGCAGGACGTCACCTCCGACAACACCATTTCCTACGACAAGATCGCCGAGGCCCGCATCTCCTATGGCGGCCGTGGCCGCTTGACGGAAATACAGCAGCCGCCACGGGGGCAGCAGGCCGTCGACCTGCTCTCGCCGCTCTGATTTGACAGTGAACGGATAGGGATATGGCAGCAGCCTCGGACGAACCGGCAAAGGGCAAGGGATCGCCGATGATCATGATGATCGTCGGGCTACTGGTGCTGACCGCGCTCGGCGGCGGCGGCGGCTGGGTGCTGGGAACCATGGTGGCGCCGCGGATCAAGGAGGCCACCGCGGCCGTGCAGGCGATTGCAAAGGCCGGCGGCGACAGCAAGCAGGCTGCGGCAGCCGCCCAGGCAAACGGCATCATTGCGCTCGATCCGATCACCACCAATCTCGCTTATCCCTCGCAGAGTTGGATCAGGCTGGAGCTGGCGCTGGTTTTCAAAGGGCCGCCGGACGCGCAGCTCGCCCAGGCAGTCCATCAGGATATCCTTGCTTACATCCGCACGGTTTCCCTGCAGCAGATCGAAGGTGCCCGCGGCCTGCAATATCTTCGGGATGACATTCAGGAGCGTGTTGACCTGCGCTCGGAAGGACGGGTATCGAAAGTTATCTTCAGAACTTTCGTGATCGAATGAGTCGATTAGCACTTGCCCTGTTCATATTCGTCATTGCTGCATTGTCGCCTGAGCTGGCGGCGGCGCAGCAATTGTCGCAACAGCTTCCCACCGATCTGCTGAACGCGCCGGTCAACGGCTCGGTTGCCGCCTGGATCATCCGTACCTTCGGGCTCCTGACGATCCTGTCGATCGCGCCGGGTATCCTGATCATGGTGACGAGCTTTCCGCGCTTCATCATCGCCTTTTCGATCCTGCGCACCGGTATGGGTCTTGCGACGACGCCGTCGAACATGATCCTGCTGAGCCTTGCCCTTTTCATGACCTTCTACGTCATGTCGCCGACCTTCGATCAGGCCTGGAAGGATGGCGTGCAGCCGCTGCTCGCCAATCAGATTTCGGAAGCGGACGCAGTGCAGCGTATCGCCGAGCCTTTCCGCACCTTCATGTCCAACAACACGCGCGACAAGGATCTGAAGCTGTTCGTCGATCTCGCGCAGGAACGCGGCCAGACGACCGTAGTCGACAACAAGATCGATTATCGCGTCCTCATCCCGGCCTTCATGATCTCGGAAATTCGCCGCGGCTTCGAAATCGGCTTCCTTGTGGTCCTGCCGTTTCTGGTCATCGACCTGATCGTTTCGACCATCGTCATGGCGATGGGCATGATGATGCTGCCGCCGACCTCGATCTCTCTGCCGTTCAAGATTCTCTTTTTCGTGCTGATCGACGGCTGGAACCTTCTGGTCGGCAGCCTGGTCCGCTCTTTCCACTGATATTACGAGCGGAAGGCGATCATCGGAGCTCTTGCGCCGATGATCGCTGAAACTTACTCGGCCGCGATTGCCGCTGAGTTCTGGTCGTCTTCCATGAACGGTTCCGAGCGCGCCGGCAGTGCTGGCACGTCCATGTGATCGGGTGCAAGCCCCTGCTTGGCCCGTGCCGCCATCATCTCGAAGGCCGTCTCCAGATGATGCGTGAAGCGTTCGGCATCGAAGAGCGGCTTGATATAGCGATTGGCCGCCAGCGTTTCCTTGAACTGGGCAATCCGCTCCGGCTGGCCGGAGAGCTGCACCGCCATGTCTTCATAGGCCTTGACGTCGTCGGCCACCAGTTCCGGCAGGCCGATGGCATTCAGTAGGCTTTCGCTCACGCGCGAAGCGAAATTGGTGCCCTTGATGGTGAGAACCGGCAGGCCGCCCCAGAGCTGTTCCGAGGTCGTCGTATGGCCGTTGACGGGGAAGGTATCGAGGCCGAGATCGGCAAGCTGCTGGCGGTCGATATGGTCCTCGTAGCGAATGCGGCTGGTAAAGACGACCCGCTTGCGGTTGACGCCGCGGGCTTCGAGGCGCGACCAGATATTGGCTTCCGCCCGAGGGCCGTTGCACAGCAGCCAAAGCACGCTGTTCTTGCTGCGCTTGAGAATATTGCACCATACGTCGACCATCTGCGGCGTGATCTTGCGGTTGCCGTTGAAGGAAGCGTAGACGAAAGCGTCCTCGGGCAGCCCGTGCTCCGCACGCGTTGTCGGCCGCGGCTTCGGGCGGTTGAGCGGATCGTTCGGCTGGTAGCATTCGGGCAGGCGGCAATACTTTTCGTAGAAATGCGCCTTCGACTGATCCGGCAGGACGTAATGGTCGCCGATGATGTAATCGAGGTCGATGTTGACCGTCGTGCCGGGAAAGCCCAGCCAGGCGACCTGGATCGGAGCGGGCATGTAGTTGAGGATGAAAGCGCGGCTTCCCTTGGTATGCCCCTTGAGGTCGACGAGAATGTCGATTCCGCGGGCGCGGATCGCTTCTGCTGCGGCCTGGTTGGAAAGGCCACGAATGTCGACTGTCGTCCCCAGCGCCGAATAGTCGAAAGCTTCCTCTTTCTGGTGAGCCGCCTCCGAGTGGTCGAAAAGGGTGATTTCGAACCGATCCTTGTCGTGCAACTCGAGGACGCGCTGCATCAGCTTCATCGTCGCGTGCCCCGGCCAGAAGTCGGAGGAGAGATAGCCGATGCGGATCTTGCCGCCCCATGTATGCGGCAGCTTACGGCGGGCTTCTGCATGGCCCGCCGGCAATGGATCGGTGTCGTGGACCGCAAGCTTGTTAAGCGCCTCGTCGCCGCACCAGTGGAGATGGAAGAAGGGATTGTCGGGAATGACATGATCGAGCTTGCCCTGTGCAAGCGATGCCATGACCGGTGCCATATGTTTTTCGACGGCGGCCAGATCGGACACCTCGCGCGCGAAGATCAGGTAGAGCGCACGGAAAATGACATGGTCGGGATGCTTCTTGAACAGGGTCGTGACGATATGCCGGTTGCTTTCGTCATAGAGATCGTCGGTCAGCAACCTTGCGGCCATCTGGCGATGCTTGAGTTCCGGCCCTTCGACGAGCACCGTCTTGAAGCCGGTCAGCAGGTCTTTTTGCTGGCGGCCGAGGAAGATGCGGCTAAGGACGAAGGCAAGGTCCGGATCCTTGAATGCCAGCGGCAGGATCAGACTTCCGATCGCGAGAGCCTGATCGTCGTTGCCGCAATCGCCATGCAGCAGCAGAGCTTCCCGAAGATAGTCGTCGCGCTGCGGCTTTTGCCGGCCGGCCAGCTCGTAGGCGCTCGCGGCATCCGATCGGAAACCGAGTTTCAGCAGCGTCTTTGCCAGCAGCGCATAGGTCTTGGGCGACCTGTCGACGTTCAGCAGCTCGTTCAGCGTTTCGAGGGCGCGTGTATATTGGCCCTTTTGATAGAAGCCGGACGCTGTCACAAAGGCATTTTTCGTATTCACGAGCGAGAACTCCGAGCGATATGTTGACTGGCTTCCGCCGAAAGGCGAGGGCCGGCATCATGGATTCGCTTCATGATCCCTCACGGAGCTTGCCTGAAACCGAAGCACCGGTCGAAATTGCCTTTACGGATTCTTAGCCACGTTCCAGAGAGGCGGTGTCCCCCGGCTTCTGATTTAAGAAATTGGCAAGCAATGGGTGCGACCTTCCTCGCGACATGACGGGTTTGGTCCTCTAGGAAAATGGATCGAGGGGCATGAAGCTGCTCCGTCATCGCCGGTATTTCCAGTCCGGTATGTCCTCCTTTTGTATCCAGTTTCCAGGGGACAACTCTATGACCAGCATTATCACCAACAATTCCGCAATGGCCGCCCTCCAGACGCTGCAGAACATCAGCGGCAACCTGCAGAACACGCAGCAGGCTGTTTCTTCCGGCCTGCGCATCTCCAAGGCGTCCGACAACGCTGCTTACTGGTCGATCGCCACGAGCATGAAGTCCGACAATAGCGCCATCGGCGCCGTTTCCGACGCCCTCGGCCTCGGCGCTGCCAAGGTTGACACCGCATCGACGGCCGTCACCAGTGCGATCGACATCGTCGGCCAGATCAAGGACAAGCTTGCAACCGCCATGGAAGGCTCGGTTGACAAGGGTTCCGTTCAGGAAGAAATCGGCCAGCTGCAGCAGCAGCTGCAGAGCGTTGCCCAGTCGGCTTCGTTCAACGGCGAAAACTGGGTCATGGCCGCAAACAACGGCTCGGCTTCTGTTGTTTCCTCGTTCATCCGCGGCACCAACGGCACCGTTTCGGTCAGCACGACCTCTTATGCCTTCAACACCGGCGCAACCGGCAACNNCTCGGCACGAAGGACACCACGGTCGGCGCGTCGGTCTTCAGCCTCGACATCAGCAAGATGACGTCTGGCCAGATTTCCAGCGCGCTCAACATGGTTCAGACCGCTCTGAACTCCATGACCAGCCTGGGTTCGAAGCTCGGCTCCATCTCCAGCCGCATCGACCTGCAGACGAGCTTCGCTTCGTCGCTCTCCGACTCGATCCAGTCGGGCGTTGGCAAGCTGGTTGACGCCGACATGGAACAGGAATCGAGCAAGCTCTCCGCTCTGCAGACGCAGCAGCAGCTGGCCATCCAGTCTCTGTCGATCGCCAACTCCTCGACCCAGTCGATCCTGTCGCTCTTCCGTTAATAGGAAGCGCCAACGCCGCGCGTTGGCCGAAAATCCTAAACAACAAGTTAACCGCGCCTATCTAAGGCGCGGTTTTTTTTATGTTTTCCGGCCAAACGCGGTTCAGCTTTTCTTAACTATATTGCTGTTTCTTAAGACCATCGAAGCGGCGAGTTAACCTTAACGAATTTGGTTAGCAGGCATGATGCTGAATGCCGTTACCGGTTTTAGGTCCGGAATGTCCCTTATCCAACCACTGCCAAAGGGGCAAATATCATGACGAGCATTCTTACCAACAACGCCGCAATGGCTGCTCTCCAGACGCTGCGCACTATCGGCACGAACCTGCAGGATACGCAGAGCGCCGTTTCTTCCGGTCTGCGCATCTCCAAGGCTTCCGACAACGCTGCTTACTGGTCGATCGCCACCAGCATGAAGTCCGACAACAGCGCCATCGGCGCCGTTTCCGACGCTCTCGGCCTCGGCGCCGCAAAGGTTGACACGGCGACCACCGCCGTCACCAGCGCCATCGACATCGTCGGCCAGATCAAGGACAAGCTTGCAACCGCGATGGAACCGTCGGTCGACAAGAAGTCGGTCCAGGAAGAAATCTCGCAGCTCCAGCAGCAGCTGCAGAGCGTTGCCCAGTCGGCTTCGTTCAACGGCGAAAACTGGGTCATGGCCAAGAGCGGCGATTCCGCTTCGGTCGTATCGTCCTTCATCCGCGGCACCAACGGCACCGTTTCGATCAGCTCGACATCTTACGCTTTCGACACCGGCGCAACCGGCAACGTTCTGTTCGGCGCCAATACAGCCGGCACGATCGACACGGCTTCGGGCATCCTCGGCACGAAGGACACCACCGTCGGCGCTTCGGTCTTCAGCCTCGACATCACCAACATGACGGGTGGTCAGATCTCCAGCGCGCTCAACATGGTTCAGACCGCTCTGAACTCCATGACCAGCCTGGGTTCGAAGCTCGGTTCGGTTTCCAGCCGCATCGACCTGCAGACGACCTTCGCTTCCTCGCTCTCCGACTCGATCCAGTCGGGCGTTGGCAAGCTGGTTGACGCCAACATGGAAGAAGAATCGAGCAAGCTCTCCGCTCTGCAGACGCAGCAGCAGCTGGCCGTTCAGTCCCTGTCGATCGCCAACTCCTCGACCCAGCAGATCCTGTCGCTCTTCCGTTAATAGGAAGCGCCAGCACGCCTTGGCTGGCCATACAGGAAAACGACTTTGCCGCGCCTTCTCCGGAAGGCGCGGTTTTCGTTTTGGCGCGGAAATCCAGCCGCTCTACCTCTTTGGTTTCACGCAATCCCGGGCGGAAAACCGCTGCGCACTTTTCCTGGAAGTGCTCTAAAGCGCGCTGCCCGCCCTTCGCCTGATAGCATCGACGAAGCCATCGAACAGCTTGCGCATGGCAACCTGCTTGTAGGGATAGACGATGGGGTCGTCCATATTGTGGACCACCATCGCCACATCGAGCTCGAATACCAGTAGGCGACCGTCAGGAAGCTCAGCGCAGTCGATGCCGAAATAGTCGAGTTTGATATGACGGCAGAGCGCTGCAAAACTCTCCTCGTGGCGAACGGCGAAATCGCGATCGAAATCTTCCATCCATGCCTGTTCGACGGCTCGTTTTGCCGCACTCTGGCCCATGCCTGCACTCAGATAGTGCACGATCCAGTGGTCCGAGAGCGCCATGTGGCTCGCGAAGGCTTTGCCGTCGATGAATACGACGCGCTGCTTGTTGTAGTAACCGTCGGCTCCGCGGAAATCGATGAAGGGTGCTACGTAAAGCTCGGGCACCGGCTGTGTCGCGAGAAAGGCTGCCAGTTCGGCCGGATTGGAGATACGCTCCATTCCATCGCCGGCATGGGTGCTGAGCGGGCGCACGACCAGTGGGAAGGCCAAGCCAGGGGCGCAGTCTTTCAACGGCTTGGCACCGGCGCCGACGGCTGCGAGATCGTCGCGCGATACGCGATGGGTGGTGGGCGAGAGGATCGACGGTTCGTTTGCCAGCATTCCGCTCACTCCGTCGCGCGTGAGCCTCGCGATCAGTTCCGGATTACGGTTCATCACCAGACCGTCGAATTTGGCAAGGAGCCCTTGCATATGGGCGAGCAGAGGCGCGTTTTCGGTTGACTCTCCGATCGCCATGAAGGCGACGTCATGCTCCGGGAGACCGATGAGTGCAGAGGTTTGCAGGTCGACATAGCGCAGCCACAGCACGCAATCGCTGCCCGCCAGCAGAAAATCCAGCGGCGTATTGGCCATGAAATTGCCTTCGGTGACGAAGGCTAAAAGGCGCGGCCCGGTTCCGTCGCCGTGGACGACGCGGAAGTCACGCCGCAGCTGCACGGCGTTCTTCAGGATCTGGCGTGCCTCTTCGGCGCGGCCGAGCGTCTGCAGGATAATCGCCAGGTCCATGAGCGCCGCCGCATCGGTCGAATCGGCCGTCACGCGCTGCATGAGTTCGTTCCATAGCGGCGTCACGTCGCGGCCGGCATAGACGAGCGAGACGATTCTTTGCATGCCGAGAATTCGGGAGGCGTCTGGCGTATTGGTCGAAGCCGGATCGATGCCTGGGGCTTTGGTCATCAGCATTGGGGGAGATCCTGTCGGGAGCCGATTGTCAAAACGCTATGAACGAGCTCGTCGATATCCGCCTGTCGCGTGCGATGGTTCACGATCGCGGCGCGGATTGCCGGCTGTCTGTTCAGATGGGTCAGGGATGGAGCGACGCGGCCTTCGGCGTGCAGCTGCTCGACGATATGGGAGTTGATGGATGCAGGTGTTGTTCCATCCGCGCCGACATAGGCGAAGCAGACGATATTAAGCGCGACCGGTGCGAGCAATGTCAGCCGAGGTTCCTGTTCGATGCGCTCGGCCAGCCTGCGGGCCAGCCGGCAGTTGGCGCTCATCGCGTCCCCCAGAGCTTTGACGCCGTAGGTTTTCAGCGTGAACCAGGTCTTCAGCGCCCTGAAGCCGCGCGACAGATCCGGGCCGTAGTCGCAGGGCCACCAGTCTCCACCCGCAAGCCCCGTGGCTGCGCGACTGAGATAGGCGGCATCCGAAGCAAAGGTCTGCCGCTGCCATTCACTGTCCCGCACGAGCAGGAAGCCGGCATCGTATGGCACCTGGCCCCATTTGTGGAAGTCGAAAGCGAGCGAATCGCAACTGTCTATCCGCGCGAACAGATGCGCAAGGTCGGGGCTCAACACGCCTAGAGCGCCCAGCGCGCCGTCGACGTGAAAATGAAGATCGTAACTGTCGGCGATATGCCGTAAACCTGCGAGGTCGTCGACGGCACCGGTATTGACCGTTCCCGCACTGCCGATGACGAGGAACGGCACAAGACCTTCCCGCCTGTCGCGAAGGATCGCCTGTTCCAGCGCGCCGATATCGATCTGGCCAAGGTTATTGACGGCAATGCGCCGGAGCTGATCGCTGCCGATGCCGGACATTTCGAAAGCGCGGGGAACACAGCCGTGAACCTCGTTCGAGGCATAGGCAACGAGCCGGGATTCGTCGGATAGACCGGTTGCGCGCACATCGCGGCCGAGCTTCCGGCATCTGGCGATCTGCACCGCGACGAAATTGGCCTGCGATGCGCCGGTGAGGAAAATGCCGCCTGCCGTCTCCGGAAAGGAGAAGATTTCACGCACCCAGCGGATAATCTGGCGCTCGACTTCGATCGGCATATGGTCGCGTCCGCCGAGATTGGCATTCAGACCACCGGCGAGCATTTCGGCGAGCATGCCGGTAACCGTGCCGCCCCCCTGGACCCAGCCCATGAAGCCCGAGTGAATATTGCCGCCGCCATAGGGGAGGATATTTTCCCGAAAAATGGTGTGAACTTCGGCCAGATCGCTGGCTTCGACCGGCAATGGCGCATCGAACAGGGAGCGGGCGGAGGAGGGAGCGTGTTGCCAGACCGGCTTCGTTCCGAGCGTCTGGAGATGATCGAACATGTCGTCGAGCATCTGGTGACCCTGCCTGCGCAGAGCATGCCAGTCTTCGGGGTCGAGGCTTGTTCGCTCTCGGCGATCAACCGCCGCCCATCCGGCGTCCTGCAAACTGAACATCTCAACCCTCGTATATGGCCGCCGGCGCCGACATCATCGCCGGAACGCTGGAGAAGACGGCCTCTTCGCCCGACATTGGACGGATAGCGGCTATCTACGACGTCGAAGATGGCGCGAGGCTGACTTGCGGTGCTTGCTGCGTGTCAAACGATGATATCCGGCTGGAAAGCGGTATGTCGGCACACGCTGCGCGGATGGACATCCGCCGGGCTCAATGAAAGGTAGCGCAGACGATGACCTGATGCCTGACGGCCTTTTAACGGAAAGCATGCTTCCGTTAACTTTTGTGGTCGGCATTAATCTTTTATTAACCCTATTCCTGTCAGTTGCAGCTAGCGCAACGGTTGGTTAACCTCTCCTAAGAGGCGGTTAACAAGCATGAGGCTGATTGCCGTTCCCGGCCGCAGACCGGAATGTCCCTTCCAAAGTCAGCCATAAGGGGCACTTTTCGATGACAAGCATCCTCACTAACGACGCGGCGATGTCCGCTCTCCAGACCCTGCGCAGCATCAACACGAATCTGCAGGATACGCAGAGCCGCGTTTCCTCCGGCTACAAGGTCGCCAAGGCAGCCGACAATGCCGCTTATTGGTCGATCGCGACAACCATGCGTTCCGACAATGGCGCGCTTTCCGCCGTTTCGGATGCATTGGGCCTGGGTGCGGCCAAGGTCGATACGGCATATGCCGCAATGGACAACGCCATCACGGTCGTTCAGCAGATCAAGGATAAGCTCGTCGCCGCAACCGAAAGCAGTGTTTCGAAGGCTGATATCCAGGAGGAAGTTGCCCAGCTTCAGCAGCAGCTGCAAAGCATTGCACAGTCCGCATCCTTCTCCGGACAGAACTGGATGTATGCGGCGAATGGCGCCTCGGCTTCCGTCGTCTCCTCCTTCGTACGCAACAATAACGGCACGGTTTCCGTCAACAGCACCAGCTACGCCTTCGATACCAGCTCGCAGGGCAACGTCCTGTTCGGCGCGAACAGCAGCGGGACGATCGACACGAGCTCGGGCATCCTTGGCAGCAAGCAGACCATCAGCGGCAACGACTATTCCGTCTTCAGCCTCGACATTACCAACATGACGAGCGGCGATATCGGTTTGGCGATGAACCTGGTGCAGGGTGCCCTCAACGCCATGAACAGCACGGCTTCGCAGCTCGGCTCTCTCTCGACCCGCATCGATCTGCAGACGAGCTTTGTTTCTACGTTGCATGATACGATCGATTCCGGTGTCGGCAAGCTCGTCGATGCGAATATGGAAGAGGAGTCCAGCAGGCTGTCCGCGCTGCAGACCCAGCAGCAATTGGCAATCCAGTCGCTGCAGATTGCCAATTCGAGCGCGCAGAATGTTCTTGCTCTCTTCAAGTGAGCCTTGACTGGAGCTTGCGTTGAAATGGCGCGGCGGCTTTTCCCTCTTGTCGCCGCGTATAAGCTTTTGTTAACGTTGCCGCCAATTGATTTGCAGTCTCTGCGCAGATCCGGCCTCCGTTCTCCTTCCAAGCGATTGCCGGATCGCGCTTTAGCGACGGGCCGTGCTGGGATATCTCCCGCTGGTGGGCATGAGGCCAATCGTTGCTGCCGGATCGGTCCGGCTTGCCAGTTCCAATGGAATTACGGATTTTCAGATGAGCAATGTGACGACGAATCCCTCCACGTCGGCGGCGCTGACCGTGTTGCGCGGTATCAACAAAGATCTCGATGTCGTGCAGCAGCAGGTCTCGTCCGGTTACCGCATCCAGAAGGCGAGCGACGATCCCACCTATTGGTCGATGGCGACCACCATGCGCTCGGACCAGAGCAGCCTTTCCACGATTACGGACGCGCTAGGCCTCGGTGCCTCCAAGGTCGATACCGCATCCACCGCCATGGACACGGTCGTCAGCCTGCTGACCCAGATTCAGTCCAAGCTGGTTTCGGCAAAGGAGGCAGGCACCAACAAGGACGCTATCAACTCCGACATCCAGCAGCTCAAGAACCAGCTGCAATCCGTCACCCAGTCGGCATCCTTTTCCGGCGAGAACTGGCTCTATAATACGGCGCAGCAGCCCTCGACGCAGCAGTCGGTGATCAGCAACTTCACGCGTGGAACGGGCGGGCAGATCAGCTTCACGACGATCAGCTATGACAGTTCCCAAACCCTGATGATCGATACCGCCCAACCGGCGCGGGGTTTGCTGACGAAGAATGTCGATGCAAGCACATTCGACAGTTCGAGCAGCGGCAGCAGCACGCCTCGCAATTATTACCTCCTCTCCGCCACCGGCGGCACGACGCCGACGGGCGGAACCGAGATTGCCTTATCGAGCAGCACGACCGATGACGAGCTGACCGATATGATCAATGTCACCAACTCGCTCCTGAAGTCGGCAACATCGGCAGATTCGACATTGGGTCTGATGAAGTCGAACATCGACGATCAGTCGGATTATATTTCCAAGCTCAGCGATGCCATCAAGAGCAGCGTCGGCGATCTCGTCGACACGAATATGGAAGAGGCTTCTGCGCGGCAAAGCGCTCTGCAGACGGCGCAGCAGATGGGCGTGCAGGCTTTGTCGATCGCCAACAGCATGGCGAGCAAGGTGTTGATTATTCTCCAGTCGAAATGATTGCCGGGCACCGCCGTCGGATCGGCAATACCGCATCGCATTCATCCTCGCACAAGTTTGACTGCCTACGGTCCTTCGCAGTGGCTTGGCCGCACAATGTGCCGGTGACATTGATCCCGGAAAGTGCTGCCTGAGGACGGAAACCGGAAGCGTGATGATCGACGTTTTGAGCATGGGAATGGATCGGCCGGCTGTCGGCATCGACTTGCAGCGTCTCTGCGACGCGAATGGGGAGATGCGCGCGTGAGCTTGACACTATCCCGATACCTCAAGGATTTCAGCGCCGAACAGGTTGCGCCGCCCCATGTCGAGGATATGGCGTTTAGAGAACCGGTCGAGTTTGCCGAAGGCCCGCTCGAGCCGCCCGTTGATGTCGAGGCCGAGCGCCGCGTCGCCTATGCGGAAGGGCATGAGGCGGCGACGCAGGAACTGACGCTAAAGCATCAGGCGGAGATCGATGGCATGGCCCAGTCGTTTCGCGCCGAAATGGATGCGCTGCGGATACGCTACGAAGAGCAGGCGGCCGAAAAGATCGCTGCGGATATGACGCGCATTGCCACGATGCTCGGGCAGGCGATCAGCACCGAAGCCGCCGCCATTCTTGCGCCGATCATGACCGAGACGCTGACGGCCAAGGCCGTTGCCGATCTTGCCGAACTGGTCAGGGCCGCGATCCTCGACGGCAGCGCCGGGCCGATCTCCGTCAGCGGCCCGCGCCATCTTTTCGAGGTCCTTCACGATCATCTCGGCGATGAGGCCGCATTGTTGCGTCATGTCGAGGCTGACGATCTCGATCTCACCGTTGCGATCGGCGAGAGCGTTCTCGTGACCCGTATGTCTGCGTGGGCCGCCAGCCTGAAAGAGATCCTGAAATGAGCGACGGCGATCAAAATCACGGCAAGCACGAGATCATCATCGTCAAGCGCCACGGCGGCGGCGATCACGAAGGCGGCCATGGCGGTGCGTGGAAAATCGCCTATGCCGACTTCATGACGGCCATGATGGCCTTCTTCCTGGTCATGTGGCTGGTGAACGCCGCCAACGAGGAGACGAAGGCCTCGGTCGCTTCCTATTTCAATCCCATCAAGCTTGCCGACGAGAAGCCGACGGAAAAGGGCCTCAAAAAGCCCGTCGATCAGGCTCAGGGCGAAAAGAACCAGCAGAAGTCCGACAAGCCGCAGGAAAAGCCGAATGACGGCAAATCGGCCAAGACCGGCGAGGACCTGACCTCGACGTCAGGCGACCAGACGAACTATTCCGAGGCGGATTTCTTCGAGAATCCCTATTCGGTCCTGGCCGAGATCGCACAGGAAGTCGGTCAGCAGGCCAATGTCAGCGCCAAGGGCGAGGGTGGGGCGGCTCAGTCGGGCCCGGCGACCGGTGCCGACGGCGGCCAGGCCTATCGCGATCCGTTCGATCCGGATTTCTGGACCAAGCAGGTTCAGGTTTCCAGCGCGTCCAAGAAGGCGAATGAGGAACAGTCCGCCAAGTCGGATCAATCGCCCAAGGGCGAAGTCATCGCGCTGTCGAAAGCGACAGCTGCGGATACCGGCCAGCCGGCCGATCAGCCGCAGACGCCCGAACAGCAGCCGACGGTGAGCGAGCAGCAGGCGGCCGGCAAACAGCAGGACAAGCAGACGCAGGTTCAACAGGTCGCCAAGGCCGCTGCGCAGAGCGATGTCTCCACGCCTGAGGACGATGCCGCTTTGCCGGAGAACAAGGATGTTCAGCCGACGAAGGCGCAGCAGCAGGAGGCCAAGGATCTGCAGCAGGCGATCCAGGCCGAGATCAAGGGTGTAGCCGGTCAGCTGGCCGAAGGGCTGCAGGTCAGCGCCGCGGAAGGCGGCGTGCTCGTAACGATCTCCGATCAGACAAACGATCCGATGTTCAATATCGGTTCGGCGGTTCCCCGGCGCGAGATGGTGCTGGCGATGGAAAAGATCGGAAAGATCCTGGCGGAACACAAGGGATCGATCCTGATCCGCGGCCATACCGACGGACGCCCCTATATGGTCGGCGGCCGCAACGACAACTGGCGCCTATCACTCGATCGTGCCCAGAGCGCCTATTACATGCTGACCAGCGGCGGGCTGGACGAGAAGCGGATCGTTCAAGTTTCCGGTTTTGCGGACAGGCGTCTGAAACTGCCCAACGATCCTTTCAACGATGCCAACCGCCGTATCGAGATCCTGATCGCTAACCCCTCGAACCAGGCGGCGACGGACCCTACTGCCTCGGGTACGCAGGCTCCCGCGAAGCCCGCTTCGGGCAAGGGCAAGCCGAGCCAAGGCAAGCAGGGATAGTCCATGGCGCGCAAACAGCATCGTCATCACCTTGCGCTCACGCTTACCCTCTGCATGTTGATGCCGGGGGTTGCAGGCGCTGAGGGGCAGGATAGTCTGCCGCTCTACAAGATGCTGCGCTCGCTCGAATTCGTCCAGGATTCCGTTGTTGCGGGCGACAGTTCCGCCGGAGAGATGCAGCGCTTTCTGCTTGGCACCATAGACGAGCGCTTGCGCAATGCGGACAAATCCCTCTTCGAAGACAACCGCAACGTCGATGCCGCCCTGATCTACACCATGAGCGGCGGCAATCCCGAAACGCTCGAATATCTGATGTCGCGTGACGTCAATGGCAATTTCGACAACCGCGTTGCGGATGTTCTCAGGAAATACTTGAACGGCAAGGGTCTGCTCGTCGTCAACACGCTGGTCGACATCTCCAAGGAATATCGCGACAAACCGATCGGCCCCTACCTCTCGTTGGTTGCCGGCAATGTCATGTCGGGCAAGAACGCCAAGGCCGCCTTGCCGCTTTACGACTGGGCGCGGCTGATGGCGCCCGGCACGATCGTCGAGGAATCGGCGCTGCGTCGCTCGCTGGCTCTGTGCGCCGATGCGGGTATGGTGCCGCAAGGGCTCGATTATGCGCAGCGTTATACGCGGCGCTTCCTGCATTCGCCCTACGCCAGCCAGTTTGCCGATCTTTTCGTGCAGCTGGTGGTGGATCACGATTCCGATGTCAAACAACAGGACATCGTCGACATCCTGTCCTTCATGGACCCGCCGAGACAGCGGGAGATCTATCTGCGCATGGCGCGCCGTGCCGCGATCGCTGGCAAGGCCGATCTTGCCGCGCTCGCAGCCAACCGAGCCCAGGCGATCTCCAATGACGGCGGCGATGCCTTTGGCGCGCTCGCGAACTTCTATGGCGGCGTGGCGGGCATATCCACGCCTGAATGGAAGTCGGCGATCAACGATGTGAACCAGATGCCGGCGGGCGAACTGAATACGCGCGACCGGGCTCTGCGCGACGCCGCCAAGGCTGTGGCGGCGGAGATACTGCGCACGCCCGACGCTGCAAGCCTCGGGCAAGGCAATGTTCCTAACCTGCCCAACCAACAGAAGACTGAACACGATGCTGCTGTGACGAATCAATCGGGAGGCCAACCTCCCAGCACGGCGGGTGTTGAGCAGGGAGCCACGGCAAACGCGGCTCCTGTCCCGGAAGGAGGGCGGCAGGAGGCCGACTCTTCGTTCAACGCATTCGTCACGACGAGCCGCTCGAAGCTGGATGCCATCGACGGCCTGTTGAAGCAGGAAAGTCATTGATATGAACGACATCGGTGTGTCTGGCGCCTCATCAGGGGCGGATATTCTTGCTGTTGCCAAAGGCGCTCGCTCAACAAAGCAGGATGACGGCAAGGGTTTTATCGATGCTCTGACCAGTTCGCTCGGCAAGGGACGCAAATCGGCCGGTTCGAATACCGGAACCGATTTGGCGGCCGATGCTAACACGGCAGCCGGTGACAATGCGGATGACGATACCGGCACGGTGAAGACGACAGCGAGCAATCTCGCCGCGATAACCCTCACCATCGACGACAGCGCCAATGCCGGAGTTGGAATGATCGATACGTCTGGAGCCAATATCGCCAATCCCGCCGGCCTTGCCAAGGGCGCGAAAGCTTCGCAGCCAGCCGGTGCCGCATCGCTCTCGAAATCGCTTATCGAGTTGCAGAAGGCAGCCTCGGCGGCTGTCCAAGGCGAAGCGACCCCCGCCGATGGCGATCAGTCGGCCGCAGCCGGCGCTTCCACCGCGCCGACACCCACCACGCCGACGATTGACGCCGGCAAGGTGCAGGTGCCCCCGACGGCGCTCGATCAGCTGGCCGAGATTGCGCAGCAACTGGCCGACGTCGCGACGACTGACGGTCAGACGGCGCCGGTCAAGGGCGGCGGTAAGATGCCCGGCGTGAAGGATGGAAAGGATGTCCAGTCCACGGATGACGGTAAGTCCGCATCGACGCAAGGCGGCCAGGCGGCCAATACGATTTCCGATGCCTTGTCGCTGCTGAACGTTGCGCAGCCCGTTGAGGCGGCGCAGGTTAGCACGACCCAGGCCAGCACGACGCTGGCGAGCAAGACAACAGACGATGCCAAGGTTCAGACATTGCCATCGGGCAAAGCCGCCCTCGCGGATGATGCCTCGAACACGGCCTTGACGCTGCCCGATGACGGTAAGGGAACGGATGTCGCGCAAACATTCCGCCTGACGCGGGCGGATGGCCGTGGCAGCGCGCTCGACCTGTCGATCAGCAAGGGCGGCGATGACGTTGCCGATGTCAAGGTCGGCGCTGCTGCAGGTGGCGATGCCGTAGCGGTCACCGTGCTGGATTCACGCCGCTATCTTGGGCTTGCCGCCAATTCCAACTCGGCACTCGTTGCTGGAACCCTGGCGGGCGACCACGACTGGTCGGCGGCGATGCAGCCAGGTTCGGCGCTCTCCAATGCCGCGAACCTGACCAGCACCGGCAAGGTCGTCAATACGCTGAAGATCCAGCTGCGCCCCGACAATCTCGGCGACGTGACGGCAACCATGCGGCTCTCCGGAGACCAGCTGAGCGTCGACCTGAAAGTCCAGACGAGCGAAGCCTACAGACAGCTTCACGCCGATCAAAGCCGCATGGTCGATGCATTGCGCGCGCAAGGCTATCAGGTCGACAACATCACCGTCTCCATGGCGTCCAATGCCGACCAGCAGTCGGACAGCGGCGGCAATTCCGGATCGAACCAGCCACAGCAGCAATCCCTTTTGAACCAGGGACAGGGGGGCGACGCACGCCCCAGAGGCCAGAACTATTCAGGGCAGCAGGCAAATGGAAACGATGGCAATCGCAGTTCGGGTGAGCGCGGTGTTGAGGACGGCGCTGCTGGTGGCGTGCAGCGTTCTCGCTCTGGGGCGGTTTACCTCTGAGGCGCATGCCTCGGGCAATCCGGCGCCGCCCGACAATGGTGCCGCAGGTCTTTGCGAGCGCGAAATCCAGTCTGCCGCCGCGAAATACGGAATACCGGAAGGGATCCTTTATTCGGTGGGTCTGACGGAGACGGGGCGCAAGGGGTCGCTCTATCCCTACGCTCTCAATGTCGAGGGACGTCCGATCTTTCCGCCATCGGAGGATGCCGCCCTGCAGGTATTCGCCGCGGCACGGCAGAACGGGGCAAAGCTTATCGATGTCGGCTGCATGCAGATCAATCAGTATTTCCACGGCGAAAACTTTACATCCGTCAACGCCATGTTCGACCCGCGTAGTAATGTCGAGTATGCCGCAAAGTTTCTCCGCAATCTGCACGACAGGCATGAGACCTGGACGATGGCGGTAGCCAGATACCATGCCGGCCCCAACAATGATCCCGCTCAGAAGGTCTATGTCTGCCGCGTGATCGCCAATCTGGTCGCCACCGGCTACGGAAAATGGACGCCCAATGCGGCGACGTTCTGCCGGGAATAAGCACTCACAGGTTGCATATCGTCTCCGGTTAGCCGACGCTAACCCAATCGAGGCGGTTGACTGCCGTCGATTTGCCTAAAATGCGCATGTTAATAATACGTCCGCCAACAACTTTTTTATCGGTGCAAAACGCCGACGACCTACTACATCTAGTGCAAATCGCACCCGTATAGTTAATCAATTATTAATTTCCGCCACTCATTTCCGACAGTTGTTCGTGATTCGCCCGATTCGTACCCATAGGTCATCGAAACACCACACTGATTCGGAGGCGGACGAATGATCGTAGTGGTTGATGAGCGAGAGCTCGTTAAGGACGGATATACATCACTGTTTGGACGCGAGGGCATCCCTTCGACGGGATTTGATCCGCGTGAATTCGGCGAATGGGTGACCACGGCAGCAGAGGGCGATATTGCTGCGGTGGAAGCCTTTCTGATCGGACAGGGCCAGCAGGTGCACGAGCTCCCGAGGGCTATTCGCGACCGGACATCGGCCCCCGTGATCGCGGTCAGCGATCAGCCTTCGCTGGAAGCCACGCTTGCACTTTTCGATTGTGGCGTCGACGATGTCGTACGCAAGCCGGTGCATCCTCGTGAAATCCTTGCCAGGGCCGCGGCGATCCGCCGCCGGTTGAAGGCGATCAACAACTATACCGATATCGGCCCTATTCGCGTCTTCGCAGATGGCCGCGATCCGGAAATCAACGGTTCCGTATTTGCCTTGCCGCGCCGAGAGCGCCGCATCCTCGAATACTTGATCGCCAATCGCGGTCGCCGTGTGACGAAGACGCAGATCTTCAATGCCATCTACGGCATCTTCGACGAGGAAGTCGAAGAGAATGTCGTGGAAA
Source organism: Hyphomicrobiales bacterium (assembly GCA_900472485.1). Taxonomy (GTDB): domain Bacteria; phylum Pseudomonadota; class Alphaproteobacteria; order Rhizobiales; family Rhizobiaceae; genus Rhizobium. The sequence continues at coordinate 13,667 of UCII01000003.1, read as the reverse complement.
GCCATATTTCCAAGCTTCGCAAGAAGCTTCGCAAGAAGCTCGGCTTCGACCCGGTCGATTCGAAGCGCTTCCTCGGTTACTGCATCGATTGGAGCTGATACTCCCGGTCGCGCATCCCCGACAATAAACTCATGAACAGGCCCGAGAATCAGTTGATTCTCGGGCCTGTCCCTTTTCGGCTACCGGATCGACATGGCGCAGTAAGGTACGTTGTTCCTTACCATTTCGGCGTGCAACAGCCGGCAGTATGGTCGCCTGATGACGCTCTTGACGAAGCTTTTCGCGATGATCGGTTTTTCGTCCTCTCAGACAGCTTCACGCAAGGCCCGCCACCTACTCTCAGTCGTATGAAGGATAACGAGGATTCCAGATGAGGAATTTCGGCAGCATGAGGACCGCACTTGCGGAAGCGGATACGCAGGCGACTCGCCTCGGCGTTGCTTTGGGTGACGATGCTCTCGTCTTGCACCATGCTTGCGGGAAGGTATTGCCGGTTCGTTCCGGTGATCGTCCATCCGCTGCCAATGACAATCTGGTCTATTTCGCCGGCCTTGCTCTGACAGGCTATTCCGACACTTCCGGCGCGCCTTCGGCCAATCTGCCGCGCTAAAACGAATAGGGTATCGAGTCAGTCATGTCGCTCACAACAGCTCTCAACAACGCGCAGGCAATATTCAACAATACCGGCACGCAGAGCAGCGTCGTGTCGAACAATATCGCCAATGCCAACAACGCGAATTATTCGCGTCGTCAGGCGGTGGTGACGACCAACATGGCTGGTGCTCAGGTGGTGCAGATTGCCCGCAGCAGCGAACCGGCGCTACAGAAAGCCTATCTCAGCTCGGCCTCGTCGGATTCCGCACAGCAGCTGCTGCTGAACGCCTACAGCAATCTCCAGTCGGCCACGCTCGGCGGCAACGACAACGAGATCGCGCCGGCGACCTATCTGTCGGCATTTCAGGATGCGATGCAGAATTATGCGGGATCGCCGTCCAACGCTACGGCGGCGCAATCTGCAATCAATGCGGCTCAGAGCCTGGCCACATCGCTCAACAATGCCACGGCGGCAGTGCAGAGCGCCCGTACCGACGCCGACAAACAAATCAGCTCCGACGTCGACACGCTGAACAGTCTGCTAAAGCAGTTCCAGACCGCCAACGATGCGGTGAAATCGGCAACGACCACCGCTGGCCCGACATCGAGCGCCCTTGCCGACGCGATGGACCAGCGCGATTCGATCCTGAACCAGATTTCGAAGATTGTCGGCGTGACAACCGTGACGCGCGGCAACAACGACATGGCGCTCTATACCACGAGCGGGACGACCCTGTTCGAGACCATTCCGCGCTCGGTCACGTTTCAGCCGACGAATACTTATACAGCTGACGTTTCCGGGCCGGGCAACAGTGTCTATATCGACGGAGTTGCACTGACCTCCGGCCAGGGTGCGAATACGACCGCGCAGGGCACTCTTCAGGCAGCGCTTCAGATCCGTGATGACGTCGCACCGACCTACCAGAAACAGCTCGATGAAATGGCGCGAGGGCTGGTTACGATTTTCGCGGAAAAATATAGCGGTTCCAGCGAGCCAACCAAGCCAGGCCTGTTTACCTGGAGCGGTGGCAGCGTTCCGACTGGTTCCACCGCAGTCGCGGGTATGGCCGGCTCGATAACCGTTAATCCGAAATTAATCACATCCCAAGGTGGCGACCCGACATTATTGCGTGACGGTGGTATCAATAATTTCGTCGACAGCAGCGGTGTCGCGCATAACGGGTATACCGTAAATACCAGCGGTGATAGCGGCTATTCCACACAGCTCGATGCCTATATCACCGCCATGAACACGAAGATGGCGTTCGATCCCAACGCGGGCTCCGACACCAGTGCCACGCTCATGGATTATTCAGCGAACTCCATCGGTTGGCTCGAGGGTCAGCGCAGCACGGCAACGACCGCAGCGGAAAATACCTCTGCTGCTCTTTCGCGCTCCTCGAGCGCCTATTCGAATGCGACCGGCGTCAATCTCGATGAGGAACTGACGCTGATGATGGATATCGAGCAGTCCTACAAGGCTGGAACGAAGATATTGAACACCGTCAACGAAATGCTCCAATCGGTACTGGATATTGTGAGATAAGCCATGAAACTTTCTTTCATTTCGAGCACGGCCATTCAGAACGCCATGCGCCAGACGATTCGTCAGGCGCAGAATGAGATGACGAGCGCTTCGACGGAGGCGACCACGGGCGTCTATGCCGACATCGGAGTAGCGCTTGGCAGCAGCACGTCGCTGAATGTGAATCTGACGCGGGACGTGTCCCGCATCGATTCCATTCTCAGTAGCAACTCCATTGCGAACCAGCGCATGACGACGTCGCAAACCGCCTTGACCGGTATGGGCACGCAAGCGCAGAACCTGATGGACCAGCTTGTGGCGCTGAGCGGCAACACCGATGGCAGCAGCGTCGCCCTGGCACAGCAGACTGCGTCGTCGACCCTGTCGAATGTCATCGCTTCCGCCAATACGATGGTCAATGGCGAGTATCTCTTTGCCGGAACCAACACCGACGTCCAGCCGATGACGGATAATTCCTCGGCAACGAACGCGGATATTCAGGCGCAGCTTGCGACTTACATGGCAAATCAATCACCGCCGGTAACCGCATCGACCATATCTGCAGCCCAGATAAACGATTTCATCACCAATACCGTCGCGCCGATGTTCACGTCGGACAGCGGCTGGTCGAGTTGGTCGAGCGCGTCCGATCAAAATATGACGAGCCGCATCAATAATTCGGAAGTCATCGAAACCTCGACGAACTCGAATTCATCTGGCATGCGGTATCTGGCGCTGGCGACCAGCGTGACCAATGCTCTGATGGGCACGCCGCCCGGTCTCAATCAAAGTGCGGCGAACGCCGTCACGCAGCAGGCCATCAGCTATACGCGTCAGTCGATCGACGGGTTGAACAGCCAGGCAAGTCAGCTAGGCCTCTCGCAGTCGCGCCTGTCGGATGCGAATACGACGCTGAATGCCCAGAAGACCATTCTCAACACCAGTATCGGTGACTTGACCGGGGTCGATCCCTATGAGGCATCGACCAAGGTCAACAGTCTCCAGACCCAGCTCGAAACGGCTTACACGATTGTTTCCAAGATCCAGCAGTTAAGCCTTGTAAATTACCTTTGATGATCAAAGGGAAGTAATGACCAGGAAGGATGCATGAATGTATCAGTTCTCATATGCGGAAGTCATGCAGGATGCAGTGGCCGACGCCAAGGAACGAGAACGACAAGTTCTGGACCGGTCGGTAGCTCTTCTCTCTGCGGCCCGTGATGCGGGGAAATACGGCCGTGAAGCGATCGAGGCTCTCTTCTATACGCGACGCCTATGGGTAAGCTTTGTCGAGGATCTCAAAAGCCCGGAGAACCAGCTCAACGTCGAGTTGCGCGCCAATCTGATTTCGATCGCCATCTGGATATTGAAGGAATGCGAGCGGATCAGACGGCGCCAGTCGGAAAACTATCAAGGCATCATCGATGTCACCACCATCATCAGGGATGGACTTAAATGAAAAGTACGCTTCGCATATCGCTTAAAGCCGGGGAAAAGATCTTTATCAACGGGGCCGTCCTGCGCGTCGACCGCAAGGTTGCTCTGGAATTCCTGAATGATGTGACATTCCTGCTCGAGAACCACGTGCTCCAACCGGAGGACGCGACGACGCCCTTGCGTCAGCTCTATTTCATCGCGCAGATGATCCTCATCAATCCGGAAGGCAAGGAACAGTCGACGGCGATGTTCCGCAAGTCGATCGTTATGCTGCTGTCGTGCTTCCACAATGAGGAAGTGCTGGCCGAACTCAAGCGCATAGACGGTCTCGTCGCCACCGGCCGCGCCTTCGATGCGCTGAAGGCGATCCGCGGCCTTTACCCGATCGAGGATCATATTCTGAACAGCCAGGAAATGCCGGCGGCGACGATCGAGCACATCCGCCGGGAGATCGCCCCATGGCAGCGGTAGACAGCGTTGGCAGCAGCACCAGCACTTCGAACACTGCCAGCAATGCTGCCGCCGCATCCGCAAAGGCTACTTTGAACTATAACGATTTCCTGCAGCTCCTCATCGCGCAGATGAAGAACCAGGATCCGACCAGTCCGATGGATGCCAGCCAGCAGATTTCCCAGCTGGCGAGCTTCTCTCAGGTCGAGCAGCAAATCCAGACCAACTCGCATCTGGAAACCGTGCTGCAGAACCAGTGGATCTCGCAGGCCTCCGATTATATCGGCAAGCAGATCATGAGCGCTGACGGCAAGACCACCGGCACGATCAAGCAGGTAAGCGTCTATACGGATGGTATCATCGCCGAAACAAATGCCGGCGACAAGATTCTGATCCAGGCCGGCGTGACGATCGCTCCGGCAGGCACGACCATTGATACCACGGCCACGTCGAGCGATAGTAGCAGCAGTGATTCGTCGTCGAATACGGATCAGACCAGCGGCACATGATGTGCCGCTGAACCGGGAGTGGACAGGTTATGAATGAAGCCGATGCATTGGATATTTTCCAGGCGGCGATCTGGACGGTGCTTGTGGCTTCCGGTCCGGCTGTCATCGCCGCCATGGTCGTTGGTTTGGTGATCGCGCTGATCCAGGCGCTGACCCAGGTGCAGGAGGCGACCTTGACCTTCGTGCCGAAGATCGTCGCCGTTATGGTTACGATCGGCATCTCGGCGCCATTCGTCGGCGCGCAAATTTCGATCTTCACCAACCTCGTCTTCTCCCGCATTCAATCGGGCTTCTAGCGAGAGAAGGTCCGAAGGCCGCAGCGGCCTTTGGCCACGAGCATCGATGGCCATAGGCCATGCTCGCGCAAGCTTCGGCTTCTAATGCTCGGTTCCAATAGGGCAGGCGGTTCGGCCGTTTGCCACCTCTCATGAAGAGACGGAACCGGTCGATGGCACAACCACCCGCAATAGCACTTCCCAAAGCCAATCCCAGCATACGCGATATCGGGTTTGCCCTCGGTATCATGGTCATCCTGTGCGTGCTGTTCCTGCCGATCCCGCCGTTTCTGATCGACCTTGGACTGGCTTTCTCGATCGCGCTCTCCGTGCTGATCCTCATGGTGGCGCTCTGGATCAAGAAGCCGCTGGAATTTTCGTCCTTCCCGACGATCCTGCTGATCGCCACGATGACGCGTCTGGCGCTGAACATCGCCACGACCCGCGTCATCCTTTCGCACGGCTATGAGGGGCACGATGCCGCCGGCGGCGTCATCGCCGGCTTTTCCAGCCTGGTCATGTCGGGTGATTTCGTCATCGGTTTGATCGTCTTCCTGATCCTCATTACCATCAACTTCATCGTCATCACCAAGGGTGCGACCCGTATCGCCGAAGTTGGCGCCCGCTTCACCCTGGACGCCATTCCCGGCAAGCAGATGGCGATCGACGCCGATCTTTCCGCCGGCCTCATCGACGAGAAGGAAGCGCAGCGCCGCCGCCGCGAACTGGAGGAGGAAAGCTCCTTCTTCGGCGCGATGGACGGTGCCTCCAAGTTCGTACGCGGCGATGCGGTCGCCGGCCTTCTGATCACTTGCATCAACGTCTTCGGCGGCATCATCATCGGCTACTTCCGTCATGGTATGCCGATCGGCCAGGCTGCGGACGTTTTCGTGAAGCTCTCCGTCGGCGACGGTCTGGTTTCGCAGATGCCGGCGCTCATCGTCTCTCTCGCTGCGGGCCTTCTCGTTTCGCGCGGCGGCACCGCCGGCTCCACCGACCAGGCCGTCGTCAATCAGCTGAGCGGCTATCCCCGCGCGCTTGCCGTCTCCGCAGTCCTCATGGGCATCCTGGCCATCATGCCCGGCATGCCATTCCTTCCCTTCGTTTTCCTCGGCGGCCTGATGGCCGCCGGCGCCTGGTTCATTCCGCGCCAGATCGAAGCCGAGAACAAGCTTCGCCGCGATGCCGAAGAGCAGAAGGTGATGCAGACGAAGGAAATGGAGAAGGATTCGGTCAAGTCGGTTCTGAAGACCGCGGAGATCGAACTGGCGCTCGGCAAGATCGTCTCCACCCGCCTGCTCGGCGCCCACCAGGAACTCGCCTTCCGCGTCGGCAAGATGCGCAAGAAGTTCGCGACGCAATACGGTTTCGTCGTGCCGGAGATCAAGGTGATCGACGACATGGCGATTGCCGACAAGTCTTATCAGATCCGTATCCATGGCACGACGATCGCCTCCAACATGCTGCGCGTCGGCGAAGTGCTTGTCGTCACCGGTTCTGGCCGCAAGCCGACGGTTCCAGGCGACGAGATTCGCGAACCCGCTTTCGGTATGCCCGCCGTCTCCGTTCTCGAAGCCTTTACCGAGGATCTGAAGCGCGAGGGTTTCCAGCCGATCGACAACGTCTCGGTCGTGCTCACCCATATGAGCGAAGTCATCCGCAACAACCTGCCGGCGCTGCTGTCGTATAAGGACGTCAAGATATTGATCGAGCGTCTCGATCCGGAATACAAGAAGCTCGCCGACGAAATCTGCTCGTCGCACATGTCCTATTCCGGCTTGCAGGCCGTGCTGAAGCTGCTGCTCGCCGAGCGTGTCTCGATCCGCAACCTGCATCTCATCCTCGAAGCCGTTGCGGAACTGGCGCCGCATGTGCGCAAGACCGAGCAGATCGTCGAGCACGTGCGCGTGCGCATGGCGCAGCAACTCTGCGGCGATCTGGCCGACAATGGCGTGCTGCGCGTCCTCAGACTCGGCAGCAAATGGGATCTGATTTTCCACCAGGCGCTGAAGCGCGACCAGAAGGGTGAAATCGTCGAATTCGACATCGACCCGCGCAGCCTGGAAGAGTTCAGCGAGCAGGCCGGCAAAGTTATCCGTGAATACATGGACAGAGGCATGCCCTTCGTTCTTGTCACGTCGCCGGAAACGCGCTCCTATGTGCGCATGATCATCGAACGCCTGTTCGCGACCCTTCCGGTCCTGTCGCATGTGGAACTGGCCAAGGGGATCGAGATCAAGATTCTAGGTTCGATTTCATGATATCAGATCCCCAGGGGACCATTCTGGCGCTGTTCGTCGCCTTCTGCCGCATCGGCGGCTGCATGATGGTTCTCCCGGGATTTTCCTCCGGCCGTGTTCCTCCGCAGATCAGGCTGCTTCTTTCCGCGGCGCTGACGATGGCGATCCTGCCGTTGCTCTGGAATACGATCTATCCGCAGGTGTCGAAGGGCGATGCGAACTATATCGGCCTCATCTTCACCGAAACCGTCATCGGCTTGATGTATGGGATGATGGCCAGGATCTATACGCTGGGCCTGCAATTCACCGGCACGGTCATATCGATGATGATCGGCTTCAACGCGCCCGGCGGCGCCGACATCATCGAGGAATCGAACGAAACATCGCTCACCAGCCTTGTCAGCTTTTGCGGGCTGATGATTCTCTTCATTATGGATTTTCACCATTATGTTTTGCAGGCGCTGGTCGATTCCTATTCGGTCATTCCCTTCGGCGGCCACATCGAGCCGCGCGCCGCGCTGATCTCGATTACGGATACGCTGGAGACGACCTTCTTCATCATGCTGCGGCTGGCAAGCCCCTTCGTGCTCTACGGCTTGATGTTCCAGATTTCCATCGGCTTCATCAACAAGCTGGCGCCGCAGATTCCGATCTATTTCATTTCCACGCCGTATCTGCTGATGGGCGGGCTGTTCATGCTCTATCTCAGCATCGCGGCCCTGGTCAGTCAGTTTTCCAGTGCGTTCCTCACCGTCTTTAACGGGCATTAGCCCGCAGGCGGACAGATGATGAAACCCGATTCGGGCAGAGCCAGCGAAAGCAGCCGGCGAGTAGGTAGACGATGGCGGAGAAAAACCGGTCCGAAAAACTGAAGCGCCTGGTCGCGGTGCAGCGCCATCTGGAACGGATGGCGGAAAACGAGCTTGCCGATACGACCCGGCAGCGCGCCGAAGTGACGGAAGCGATGGAGCGGGTCATGGTTGCCATCGGTTCGGTCGACCCCGTGCACATGGCATTCTCGATCCACTACGCCGAACGCTACGGCCGCCTGATGATCCGGGATCAACAGCTGGAAAGCATCCAGACGCTCATTCAGATGAAGGTCCAGCAGGAGCGCACCAAGGCCGACAGGCTGGAGGAGCACATGAAGGATGCGCGCGAGCTCGAATTGCGAGAATCGGACGACAACGCCGTCTACGATATCATCGATCAGCGTTTCGCCGGAGCAACGCCAGCCTCCAGCAAGGTTCAAAAATAATAATCATCGCGATCATGGAGCAGGATTCGCAGCGGTGGGTTGCCGACCTGCTCCGACAGTTTGATTCGACATGTCCTGAGATGGGCGCTGGGCCGCGCATTTTCAGGGTATGCGAGAGCAGAAGGAGACGTGACGTGGCTATTTCGCCTCCGAGTGATTTGGTACTCGATGTCGTCAAGGCGGCAAATCCCGCAGATGTCGAGGCCGCGCAGGCCAAGCTTGCTGCCAATCGAGCCGCTTTTGCCGCCACCAGCCTGGCCGAAAACGGCAATGGTTTCGGCGCGGCGGTGGATGCGATGAACAGCGCCGCCACCCAGGCAGGCCTCGCCAATGCCAACACGCATGTGGCCGGGACCAAGGTCCCGCAGGCCTATCGCAAGTTCGAGTCCATGGTGCTGCAGAACTTCGTGAAGAACATGCTGCCGAGCAGCGAGACGCTCTACGGCAAGGGCTCTGCCGGCGAGATCTGGAAGGGCATGATGGCCGAGCAATTGGGCGACACGATCTCCAAGAACGGCGGCGTGGGCATCGCGGAAAAAATGTACAAGGAACAGGTCGACAAGATGCGCAATACCGGCGCCATCCATACAGCGACCGACGAGAACGACAAGAAGATGGCGCTCAGCGCGATTACCGATTTTCAGCGCAAGACGCTTGCCGCTGCCAATGCCGATAACGACGGCGACATCGGCATCACCAACCAGAATTCGTTGACGTCCCAGAAAGCATGAGCGAGGTAACAAACATGGAAATGATGTCGCAGGACTATCGGATCAAGTCTGTCCTTGGCCGCCTGGAGATGATTATCGACAATGAGAACAACCGGATCGGCGCCGATCCGGACTTCGATCTCAAGGTATCGAACGCACACAAGAGCCGCTGCCTCTATGAATTGTCGATGCTGTTTCGCGATACCGATCCGGCCGATCTCGCCGCCGCCCATATCGAGCAGCTGCACGATCTGAAGAAGAAGCTGGTTCTGAACGCCCGCCGCGTCGAGGCGCATCTCGAGGCCGTGCGCGCCGTCGCCGAGATTTTGAAGAATGCGGTGCAGAACGCCGACGCAGACGGCACCTATTCGCAGGAACAATTCCGCGTCCGTGAGGCCGGATGATCAAGCTCGTTATCACCGGCCTGTGGGTCTGCGCCGTGACATTGGCCTCGGTCTATTTTTCGGTGCAGGTGGCGACGGCGCCCGCGATCAGTCCTGATGACGCCAAGAAGGCGCAGCAGCAACTCGTCAAGGGCGAGTCGATCAACGTTCCCGTTATCGCCAACGGCCAGGTGACCGGCTATTTCCTGACGCGCATTTCCTTCATGATGGAAAAGGGTAAGGCGAATGCCATTCAGATACCTCTGCCGGAGCTGACGACCGATGAGCTCTTTTCGCTGCTGATCGGCAACAAGACGATCGATATCTCGCATGCGCAGAATTTCGACGTTGCCGCCTTCCGCGCCGACCTGAAGAAGCGGATGAACGAGCGGCTCGGTGGCGATTACGTCGCCGACGTGCTGATCGAACAGCTCGACTATCTCTCCAAGGAGGAAACCCACGGTGGGGAAAGTGTAGGCAAGAGAACGGTCAAGCCTGTCAAGATCGTCCAGGATGCGGCCAAGGACAAGGTGCCGGTCGAGTAGTATCTCCCGGTTACAAGATGCCGGTTCACGTACGAATGTAAGAAATATCTTACATTTAGCAGATATGCTTAACAGATCCCTGATGATATCAGGCAAATTCAACCTTCCTTCCTAACGGAAAGTTGGATTTGTCTTGCTATAAACTCTCCCGAGCCATGCCTCACAGTCGCCGCACCGATGAACGGTGAGGGGCATGAGCTTTATGCGTACCGGCATCATGCGCGTCAGCGATGCCGGGCAGGAGGGTGTTGGATTGAACCAGGTAGCCGATTTTGCCCTCGTTGCGTCGCGCCGCATGATCTTCGATCTGCCGGTATGCGATCTGGGCTGGGATGACGCGCTGACTTTCGTCAACGAGCTTGCGTCCCTGCCGGTCGGACAGACTTCGATCTCCTTCGTCAATGCTCATAACATGCTCGTCATGCTGCGCGATGACACCTACCGCAATGTCCTTGAGCATAATCTGGTTCTTCCCGACGGCGTTGGCCTCGACATCGCCTCGCGCGTGGCTCATGGCGAACCTTTCCCAGCCAATCTGAACGGCACGGATTTCGTGCCCGCGCTGCTGACATTCATGGAGCGGCCGAGGCGGATCGGTCTCTTGGGCGGTAAACGCTCCGTCGTCGAAAAGGCAGCAGAGAGATTTCGCCAGCATGCCCCGTGGCACCAGTTTATCGTCGTATCGGATGGTTTCTTCGATCCGGCGCGGAGCCATGCCGTGACCGCGGAAATCAGCCGCCAGAAGATCGATGTGCTGATCGTCGGCATGGGCACGCCGTTGCAGGAAAAATGGGTTGCCGAACATGTCGGCCCGCAGCACGCACGCCTCGTCCTGACCGTCGGCGCCCTGTTCGATTTCATTTCGGAGACGGTGCCGCGCGCGCCGAGACTCGTGCGCGTGATGCGCAGCGAGTGGTTGTTCCGTCTGGTACTGGAGCCGAATAGGCTCTGGCGGCGTTACATGCTGGGCATACCGCTATTCTTCTATCAGGTTGTCAGGCACCAGTTTGGCCGCAAGGAGCGTGTCCTGCGCGCAGAGCCGCATCCGTTGCCGCAGCGGCACGTTGCGCCGCCGGACAAATTAGCAAGTTAGTAATTGCGGGCTTGGCGTTAACTCTTTCTTTGGCATGAAATTTTAGAGTGGGTTAACCATTTGCATTGGTCTGTGACCATGTGCGCGAGATAACCCGCCATGTTTGAAAGCAAAGCCAGGACCGGATTTTATCCCCAAGATGCGGAAACCCAAAAGGTTTCGCGGCGATCTGCCCGGCATATCTCCCCTTATGGTGAAGATGATGGCTTGGGTAACGCGGTCGACCTACGCGCCGCCAACACCGACGATCCGCGTGATGCGGAACTGCGCGCCATCCTGCGCAGGCGGTTGAACGGCGATCCCTATCCGGTGTCCGGTCGAAGATCGCCGGGGATCGGGACGGCGGCCGAGCAGGCGGAAGAGGTCTCGCATGCCTACCGCCCGGAACGCCGCGAAATGCCGGAGCTGTCATCGGAGCCTGCGCCCGATTTGCTGGAATTCGTGTCTGATCTGCTTGAAGGCATAGGGGAGCTTCCGCGGCAGGCCGTCCCCGCTCCAGTTGTCGTTGAACAGGTATCTCGGGCCGGACGCTGGTCCCTCAGCTTCGGCGCCCTCTGTTTCATTGCCGCAAGCGCGCTGACGGGTGCGGCTATTCCCACCCTGCTTGCCTCGCCGCCGCTCTATGTATCGCAGGCCGTTCTACATGCGGAGGGCGAAGGTCGCGAGCGTCAGGCCCTGCTGGATGTTGCGGCGAAGCGTGTCGTTGCTCCGTCCGTATTGTCCGATATTGTCGCCAGGATGAAGCTTGACCGCGATCCGGAATTTACCGGCAGCCGGGCGGGTGCCCTCGGGGTTGCCGTCGAGCTGCTTTCCGGCAGCGGCAATGCATCCGACGCGCCGTCACGCGCGCAGGCCACGCTGCGCAAAGACATTGCCGTCGATATCGATAATCAGGCGGGTCTGCTGCGCCTGATCGTTACATCGGGCGATCCCGCCAGATCGGCCGATATTGCCAACCGGCTTGTTATCGCTTCCCTTTATGATCCCGCTGTTGCAAAGGCGGCCGGTACGTCGCTTGGGGTAGAAACGGCGGCTGATCGCAGCCGAAAGGAGCTCGATCGCGCCTCCGCCGCTCTTGCCGAATTCAAGGCGCGCTATGGCGAAGACAGGATTGCTGCGGCGGAAGCGCTCCGGCAGCAGCGTCAGCAGCTGGATGTGCAGATAAAGGCAGCCGATCTGGCGGTACGCACCGCCAAGGCCCGTCTCACGGCCGTCAAATCGGCCACGCCGGCATCGGTGCTGAGCGGCGCATTGTCGGGCGATCTTTCGTCGGCGGGACTTGATGACTTGCGCAGCCGCTACAATGCCGCAAAGTCACAGCTGACGCAGCTCTCGGTGCAGCTCGGCCCGCGCCATCCCCGCCTGCTTGCACAGCAGGCCACCGTCGATGATCTTGCGGCCAATATGCGCAGCCAGCTGCAGCGGCTGGCCGTCAGCAGCGAAGCGGACGTAAAAGCTGCCCTGGAAAAGCAAGCCGCTCTCTCGACGCAAATGACGGCCGCCAATCAGACGGGGAGCGATGTCGACCTCGCTCGCCTCGGGCAGCTACAGGATGCCGTGAAGACAGCGCAGAGCCGCTATGAGACCGATCAGCAGAATGCTGGCATGATGATTTCCGAAGTCAGGCCGCCGCTGACAGTGTTGTCCCAGGCGGTTGCATCCGCCGCGCCGCTGGACGGTCATCTCGCGAGCAATCAGGCTGCGGGCTTCCTCGCCGGGCTTGGCCTGGCACTTTGCGCCGTATTCCTGCGCAAGTGGCTGGCTGGTGCGGAACTGGCAGAAGACCAAGCGGCCGAGGAAAGCATCATGCCGATGGCTCACGCTTTGTGTCATGACGATGATGTAGGGCTCCCATCATTGCCGGCGATCGCGCCGGAGCAATCGGCTGCTCTTGTTTCCGGTGGTGCAGATCAGTTCGATATTGCGGACGAGTGGGGCCGCATCCAGCAGGAACTTGCATCCCTGCGTGCCAAAGTCGAAACCTACGCGGTACGCAGACATCCGGACCGCGCCTGATCGTCTCTTCGTTTTCCCTTGCAATTACCGCTTTCAGACACCATAGGGCGTTTGCAGGCCATTCCATAGAGCGGATGGCTTGTAGATTGCCAGCGAATTCATGATCGGGAGACGAGCGTGACGACAGTGATCGACGGAAGACAAGCAGCGGCTTCGGTGATCGAGGCCGTGAAGGCTGCAGTGGCGGGACTTGAGGCAGAGGCCGGGGTAAAGACCGGGCTTGCGGTCGTCATCGTCGGTGATGATCCGGCCAGCCACGCCTATGTGAACTCCAAGAGCAAGATGGCCAAAGAATGCGGCTTCAAGTCGGTCCAGCACACGCTGCCGGCGGAAACGACGCAAGATGAACTGGCAAGTCTGGTGGCCTCGCTGAATGATGATTCCTCCATCCACGGCATTCTCGTCCAGCTGCCGCTGCCGAAGCATCTTGATTCGGATGCGATCATCCAGTCGATCAAGCCGGAGAAGGATGTCGACGGGTTGCATGTCGTCAATGCCGGCAAGCTGGCAACCGGCGATCTCGAAACCGGGCTGATCTCCTGCACGCCGGCCGGCGCCATGCTTTTGGTGCGCTCCATCCATGGCGAGGACCTGTCGGGTCTGAATGCCGTGGTCATCGGCCGCTCCAACCT
>UCII01000011.1 GCA_900472485.1 Hyphomicrobiales bacterium | reverse complement strand
TATGGGTATGTGACCTAGAGCAAAAGTCTGCGCCCGTTGCCTTGATATCGGCAATGGGCGCGGACATGTGTGCCATTACCAGTCTGCGCGGGCCACATTGTCGATCATCTGCCGGCTGCGGCGCAACATCACGCCTGGGGCATCCACTGCTCTGTTCAAAAGGTTGCGTGCGCCGGCAAGCGGATGAAATCCCACCCTTTCCTCCAGCACGGGAGTCGGATCGTCGTTTGCAACAGGCGGAGTTGCCTCTGCATATTCCGAGCGACCTGTTATCAGCGGGTCTTGTGTTTCGCATTGCGGCAAGCAGCGGTCGAAATGTTCGGCGTCACCGGCTGACGCGATCTTGGTCTTCGCTGCGTCGGAATGCGATGCAATGCGCTTTCCGGGCGGGCTGGTCTTGGCCATGACAGCAAGCGGCGAAGGCTGCGGAATTGGCACCGACATCTGCGACTTTGCCGGGCTTGCGTCAACCGCTAACTGCAATTGGTTCATGGCAAGCTGCGGTGCGAGTGCCGCGCGATTGATCGCGATGCTGCCGCTGTCGTCGATGAACTGTATGGTGCGGTCGACGGGACCGGTTTGAACAATGACATAGAGAGCACCGACAACGGTGCCGCAAACAGCAAGTCCGGAACCCAGCCTTCGGGTCGTCTCGCTTTGACCATTCCACCATCTCATAGGCTGCGTATCCATCGACCGCTCCTTTTGACAAAAGCCCGGATAGCCATTTTCATGCGAACTGTGGCGCGGCTTTTACCGAAACGTGGCCAATTGCAGACCTTTTGCAAAGAAATGTTGACGAATGCGTTTTGCGCATCCTGACGGTAAGGATGAACTGCCTCGACGGCCGCCATTCCTCTTTATAATACTAGCGGAAGAACTGCGATGAAAAACCCCGCCCGCTCGACGGCCGACCTGAGTTCGCGGATAGCGAGTATAGGGAAGCTGTCGTGAACATACGGTAAGAATTGATGTTTCCGCCGCAGCCTTATGATCGAAACGCGAATCATTCGTGGCGGATGGCGCCTTCAAAATCACTGATTCGCGTAAATTGAATCTCATATTCTCGCCGCGATTATCATGGCGGCAGGTAAATTCTATGGAACATTATTAACCATGTTTTTTAAAACTATTAATTATCTGCCGGTATTTGCTGAGTAAAGCAAAACTATACTTTGAGGGTATTCTTTCGGTACTGTTGCAACTGCCCCGGCGGTTTCCTGCCTGATTGCCAGCGAAGCATATATGTGCTTATTTTATTATATTCTGATATGTTTGAAGCATATGCGAGGGGGAATGTGAATGCTGAGAGTGCTCTGCGGTACCGTCCTGACTGGTATCGCAATGACCATGGCAGCATCGTCCGCGATGGCTGCCACTGCAACCGCCAATATGACGGTCACCATCACCATCCAGGCGCAGTGCCTCGTCCAGAGTGCCAATAATCTCAACTTTGGCACCAACGGTGTCATCACCAGCAATATCGACCAGGCAACCACCATCGGTGTGCAATGCACATCCGGGCAGACCTACAATGTCGGCCTGAGTGCCGGCGCTGGAGCGGGAGCGACAACAGCTGTCCGTGTCATGACGGGCCCGGCAAGTGCGACGATCAATTATGCGATCTATAGCGATGCCAACCGAACGCAGACTTGGGGCACCACCATAGGTACCGATACCGTCTCGGGCACGGGTAATGGCGCAGTCCAGAACATAAATGTCTATGGCCGGGTACCCCCGCAGACCACCCCGGCCGCGGGCGTCTACACCGATACCGTGGCTGTTACCGTCACCTACTGAAAACTCACAGATCCAGGAGACTGTCATGCAACGCATGTTGCCATGCATTGCCGCGACTATGCTTTTGCTGCTCGGTACTTGTGGCCTGAACGCGGCATCTCTGCGAGTGGCACCCACAAGTCTTGAACTCACGGCGCCGGCCGCAGCTACAGTCTTGAACCTCGCCAATGATGGAGATCATCCGATCAACGTCCAGATACGCGTCTTCAAGTGGAGCCAGGCAGGTGGCATAGAAACCCTGGAACCGACTCGGGATGTCGTTGCCAGCCCGCCGGCGACGAGAATGAATCCCAACGCGCAATATGTGGTCAGAGTGGTTCGTACGAGCAAGACGCCTGTCAGGGCCGAAGAGACTTATCGTGTTATCGTCGATGAACTGCCAGACCCTGCCCGCGCGCGCGCCGGCACGGTCACCCTCATCATGCGCCAGTCCATTCCAGTCTTCTTCAAGCGGCCGGACGTAAAGCCCGCCGATATCGTCTGGAGCCTCAAACGACAGGGCAGCAACCTCTCTCTGACCGGCAAGAACAATGGCGGCAGCCGCTTCCGTCTATCGAACGTAACCCTGGCGCAGGGCGCAACGAAGATCGGCAGCCGCAACGGGCTGGTCGGATACGTACTTGCTGGTGCGACGATGCAATGGCCGATGGGAACAGCAAAATCGCTCACCGGCGGCGTCGTAACACTCCATGGCCAGAGTGATCTTGGGCCGTTCGATGCTGAAGTCACCGTTAATCAACGGTAGTGCCGGCGCCGTTTTCATATGCATGCTTTTCTCGGTGCCGGCGCTGCGTGCTCAGGAAGTGCCCGTTCAGCCGCCAAACACAGCCATGGCAGACCAACCTGCGGCCACGCTCGACGTCTACCTCGAAGTATTCATCAACAATGCATCGATGAAGATGATAGGTAATTTCAAACAACGTCCGAACGGCTCTCTCGCGGCAACCGCAAAAGAGCTGCGCGAAGTCGGCATCAAGCCGCCAGCCGGCGCAGCCGACGACAAGCTGATCGAGCTCAGCACCTTGCCCGGTCTGTCCTATCAGGTCGACGATGAGACGCAGCGCCTCTATGTCCAGACGACGGATAAAGGGCGCGCGCCTCGCGTCATCAATATCAGGCAGCAGCAGGAGAATACAATCCCGGCACCCCAGGCCGGCTACGGCGCCGTCCTGAATTATTCCCTCTATGCAAGTTCCAACGGTCTCTTCCAAGGCAATTCGAACATGTTCCAGGGAATATCCGGATCGTTCGACGCACGTATCTTCAGCCCCTACGGCACGCTCAGCCAGTCCTTCCTCGCCGGATATTCAGAAGGCAGCCTTAACGGCATAACCCGGCTCAACACAACCTGGAGCTATTCCGATCCGAAGAACCTCGTTACCTATCGCGCGGGTGATCTAACCACCGGCGGCCTGTCATGGACACGGCCAGTCTATTTCGGCGGCATTCAGTTTCAGCGCAATTTTGCACTGCGTTCGGATCTGGTGACCGAACCGCTACCCTCATTTACCGGGACGGCGGCCGTCCCTTCGACACTCGAAATCTATACCCAGAACGTTCGCACCTATTCCAGCGACGTGCCCGCCGGACCATTCGAGGTGACCAATCTCCCGGTTTTTTCCGGAGGTGGGCAAGCGACCGTCGTGCTGCGCGACAGCCTGGGGCGCGAAACCACGCAGACCTTGCCGTTCTATTCCTCCAATTGGCTTCTACGTCAGGGCCTTTTGGACTTTTCCGCCGAAATCGGCACTCCGCGTCTGAATTTCGGAACCGATTCCAACGACTATGACGGTCGTATCATGGGAGCCGCTACCGCAAGGTACGGCCTGACCGATTGGCTGACGCTGGAGGGTCACTTCGAGGGCGGCGCTGATCTTCTGAATGGCGGCGCGGGAGCCGCCTTTCCGGTCGGTTCATTCGGGGTAGCGTCAATAGCGGGCGCGGCAAGCAAAAGCGGGTCGCGTTCCGGCGCACTGATGAATGCCTCATTCGAGCTCAGTTACGACAGATGGGCTCTTTATGCCCGCGTGCAGCGAACCTTTGGCGATTATGACGATATAGCTTCGGTCTCCGCTCGGCCGACAACCAGTGTCGCCGGAGATGTGAGCATTCTCAGCGCCGGTGTGCCGCGCGCCATCGATCAGGTCACGCTGAGCGTGCCAACGCCGCTCGATCTTTCCAGTCTCAATCTCTCTTACACCAACCTCGAAAGTGCCGACGGCGCCAGGAGCAAGATCGCCGGTCTTTCCTACAGTCAGACCTTCAAGCGCGCGACAGTCTATGCGAGCGCCTTCACGGACCTCGACGACAGAAGCAATTTCGGATTCTTTGCCGGCCTCTCCATTCCCTTCGGTGGCAACGTCACGGCCAATACGGGTGTACAAGGTGGACCTAACGGCCTCGGCGTCGTTGCCGACGTTTCCAAGTCGATGCAGCAGGAGGACGGCAGCTTCGGCTGGCGCCTGCG
Source organism: Hyphomicrobiales bacterium (assembly GCA_900472485.1). GTDB lineage: Bacteria > Pseudomonadota > Alphaproteobacteria > Rhizobiales > Rhizobiaceae > Rhizobium. The sequence goes on along the minus strand of UCII01000011.1, from coordinate 416,442 downwards.
CACCTCCGAAGGCGAAGACACCTATCGCGAGGCGGCAGTCAGCTATCGGGCTCCCTTCGCGCAGGTCGAGGCAGGCCTGCAACAGCAGGATCATCAGACCAATGCTGTGGCTCGCGCCGATGGTGCCATTGCTGTTGCAGGCGGTGGTGTCTTTGCCACAAACCGGATCGACGATGCGTTCGCCGTCGTCGATGTCGGCGCTCCCGATGTCGAGGTCCAGCAGCAGAACAGACCTGCTGGCAAGACCAATTCGAGCGGCCGCATCCTGGTGCCCAATCTGAATTCCTATGAACCGAATACCGTATCCATCGATCCCAAGAACCTACCCGTCGATGCCGACGTGCCGGCGACGAAGGAAATCGTCGTGCCGGCAGACCGCAGCGGCGTCGTCGTCAAGTTCGGTGTGTCCGAAGCACCGCAAGCCGCCCTCATTACGATCAGGGACAAGAACGGGGTGCCGCTGCGTGCCGGGCTCGGCGGCACCTTACAAGGATCGAGCGAGGAATTCGTCATCGGCTATGACGGACAGGCCTACATTCGCGGACTGCACGCAAGGAACACGATCGACATATCACTTGAAGATGGAACGAAGTGCCATGCCGAATTCGCCTACAAGCCGCAGCGGGGCGAACAGGTTGTCATCGATGACGTCAGGTGCCTTTGAAAGGGAGTTGAAAAGATGCTGCGTTCGCTCACTCTTTTGCTCGCACTGCTGTTGCCTTCGCTATGCGCGGCGCAAAGCTGCAGCTTCTCGGCAACCAATATGAACTTTGGCGCGGTCGATACCCTATCAGGCACCCCGGTCAATTCGACATCGACCATAAGTGTAACCTGTTCCGGCGGCGTCCTGGACCTAGGCAAGCGGCTCTTGATTTGCCCCGATATCGGTGCAGGCAGTGGCGGAGCTTCGTCGGCCGCGGCGCGCCAGATGTTGAACGGCAGCAGTTCTTTGAACTATCAGCTCTATTCCGACAATGGCCGAAGCGTGGTGTGGGGATCAAGCAGCTGGTCCTATCCGTCACGCGCACCGGTCTATGCGCTGACGATGGCCTTGCTGAATGGTTCGTTGATCGGCGCAACCGGCAGTATGACGGTCTATGGGGCTGCGCTCGGGTCTCCACCGACGGCAGTGCCGGGGGCGTTTACCTCCAGCTTCACATCGACCGACACCTCCTTCTATTACAGCTATAGTAGTGCAACGACCTGCTCTGCCCCCTCGGGAACGATTGGAACTGCGTCATTCAGCGTGAATGCAAGCGTCGCCGCCAATTGCCTCGTCAGTGTCCAGAACATCGATTTCGGGACACAGGGCGTATTGCGCACGAATGTCGATGCCACCGGTTCCGTCAGGGCAACCTGTACGCCGGGCACGACCTATACGATCTCCCTGGGTGGCGGCGGCGCGAATGCCCCACCGACGGCGCGAAAGATGGCGAAAGGGTCGGAGACGGTGACCTACGGCCTCTACAAGGATACCAGCCGGTCGCAGCCATGGGGCGATGCCAGTACGCCGGGCAGCACCGTCGCCGGAAGCGGAACAGGCACCGCTCAGCTTCTGACGGTCTACGGCCGAGTGCCACCGCAGACCACGCCATCCCCAGGCACTTACACCGATACCGTCGTGGTGACGCTCACCTTCTGACCTCGAGTTTCCAACAAGCAGTTCGGATGATCTCGATATAGCAAAGTGTGTCAGGCCGCGCTTGCGCCGCCCTGGCCGCGTCTCGAGGCGGAGATTGCCGTCTGTCCACTCGTATTATCGGACGAGCAGACCAAATTGCGGCCGTCACGCTTGGCTTGATAGAGCCGGTTGTCCGCAACGACGACCAGCTCTTCCCAATTTTCGAACACGCATTGCGCCTGCCAATCGACGCCGAAGCTCGCCGTCACCTTCAAGCCATGCTCATCGCTGACGATGGCTTGCGCCAATGTTTCCCGCAATCGCTCGGCTGTTGAACGCGCCGACGCCTCGGTGACGTCGCCCATTACGACGATGAATTCCTCACCGCCGTAGCGGGCGAATAGATCGGCGGCGCGAAGGCACGGGCCTAGAATCTGCGCCGTTCTTTGCAGCACCATATCGCCGACAGCGTGACCGTACCGGTCGTTGATCGATTTGAAATAGTCGATATCGAGCATGATGATTGCGAAGCCTCGGGAGCCCGCTGTCGGGGTCGCGAGCAATTCCTCCACTGCATCCTCCAGCGCGCGCCGATTGAGAAGGCCGGTGAGCGCATCCGTCTGGGAGAGACGTCTCAACTCCTCCGTCATTGATTTGCGCTCCATTTCCAGGCGCCGCTTGAAGCGTTGCTGCTCGCGCAGAAGGTCAAGACGCAGGAACAGCTCCCGCATTTCGCGTCCGGCGTGAGGTATCGGCGGTGGCGACGTAAGATTGCCGACGGCAATCTCGTCGATCTGTCGCATGACGGCAAGCATCGGCCGGAAGAGCGAACGCCTGAGCACGTAGGCCAATCCAATCACGACCGATACCGCCATGCCGGCAAGCAGCGCGGAGATCAGCATGGCTCTCAGGGATTTCTGCTGTACTTCGTCAAGAGAGTTCAATGCCGCGGTTTCGATGAGTTCACGCAGGTTCTCGGTCGATTTCATTCCAGGCACGTATTTCGCTGTGAACTCGCCGGGTGTGAGCGCATTGCTCGCATTCGGATCAAAGGCAATGCGCTGAGCGTAAGGCAGCGCTCCGGCAAAATAACTAACCGTCACCTGGTCCAACAGCCTTGCAAGGGCCCGGGATTGCAATGTAACGGGCGCATAGGTTTTCAGCAGCGCATTCACTTCGAAAAGCCGATTCAATTCGCTGTCGAACGCAGCCCTATAGTGGGAACGGGCCTGACCCTGCGAGGCCAGCATCATGACGACATAGGAGCCCAGCCTTCCGGCGCGCTCCCTAAGCGTTCCGGCCATCGAGGTCAGCATGACTTCGGCGCCTGTTTCGGGTGCCAGTGCAATGATCGATCGGCCGGCGACATCCCGGTAGTCCTGGGCGCGATCCGCTGCACGGAACATCGCCTGTATGGCGTCCGCGATCCTTGCGCCGCTGCGTTCGTCGCGTGGTAAGGCGGCCACTGCATCGACCGCCTGGCGACCGCTCTCCAGCTGAGCCCTAAGCGCCATGAATGCGCTGCGCATTTCCGCGGACTGGTCTATTTCCGTTTTAAAGAGCGCTTCGAGTTCGGCGATATCCTTATCGGTCGCTTCACGGCTTGTTTTCAGATCGGCGGCAAATTGTGCTTGCTCACGTTCCGAAGCGCCCATGAGACTGTTTGCAGGACCGCGTTCTCTCGATATCGTCGCGGCCGCATGCAGCGCCGTATGAAAACGGCCGAATTCGATTACGCCGCGCTTGTAGTTGAGGTAATCCGACAGGCTGAAGGCAATCGTCGAGCCGGCCATCATCAAGCAAACCATGATAACAGCTACCGCGCCGATCCATTGTAGCTGTTGAATTTTAAGCCGCGACAATAAATGCTCTCCAAAATCACCTTTTATTGCGGATTACATCAGGTTTGATGGAATCTTCACTTAACGAACAGGCTTAAATCTTTCTCATGTTCTTTAAGTCCGCATATCCGAAACAGCCGGCCTGGACATAACAGTCTTCAGCCCGCGGGATGACAGTTTTGTCGATCTTGCCTGCTGAATTATATTGCGGCTGGTTGCCGGCGGCATGCTTCGCGCGTGCGATAGGAAAGAATAGTGCCGGAAAATGAGTTCGCGGCCCGTATCGCAATTGCTTGATAGCGGACCCGCTTCATCAAGCGATTCTTGCCGGAAAAATCTAGTTTTGCAGAAAAATCGAAGGCATCAGGTTGGCGCGAGCCGAATAATGTGGCTGGCCGACGACATGGGATATCACCAGCGCATAGACCAGGATAGAGCCGACGACGATGACGATGCCGCTAATGGGAAGTCCAATTTTTGATTTAGGAACGGTCGACGTATCCGGCGGATTCGCGCGGGTGGCCTTTTGGGTGGGTTGCTCCGCCGTTGCAAGGGGAAGCTGCAGCTCCCTTTCCATGCGAGCCTGCGCATCAAGGAGCTTGCCGTATCTCGTTGCGGGCCGAAACTGGATGACTTCGCCCATTTCTCACGCGGTCCCTTTCACCGCTTGCGGTTATTGGCCATTTTCCTGGCCGTTGTCATTATTGCTATAGTCGACACGAACCACGACCTTTTCCGGCCGTTGCTCGCCATGCGGAACGATCACAGTTACGATACAACGATTCTCGCGTGGCTTGACGGATAGGAGACGTCCCTTGGTCGTCGACAGAACGTGATCGACCGCACTCGAACAATCCTGAACATTATAGGTGCTTTGAGCGACTTGACCTGCCATTGCGGAGCCTGCAATCGAAATTCCCGCGAGTATCGTTAGAACCCTGATCATGCTTCCACTATACCTCAACGAAGGCAAGGAAGCGACAGCAGTTCGCAATAAACCAAGTCTATTTGCGCCATCTTTTCTTCTGTGCGGCAGAAATCACAGAGGCCAATATCGGCCGGGCAGCCGTGGACTTTTATGGCGAATTCATGGATGGAGATGCGGCGCATTCCGTCGATAGTTGTGTGACCTCCCCGCGACGAAGCCAACGCGCAGTTAGCCAACAGAGGTTTCGACTTCCTGGCCGTTGAGCGGAAAGCTGATGGCGCGCTGATCGGCGGTGCTGGCCTTTCGCGACCCGGGCCGGAAGTTCCAGGCAATTTCCGGCTGGAGATCGGTTGGATTCTGGCGGCTTCCTATTGGCGGCAGGGCTACGCAGCGGAAATTAGCCGGCGTTGTCTGGAATTCGCCTGGCAGGAGCTGCAGGCTGATTGCGTGATCGGCATGATCCAACTCGAAGATGGCGATTTCGATGATATCACCGTGCCGCCAGGCAATATTCTCCGGCCGCACGTGCTCTATCGCATCGATCGTCCCAAGCAAGAAATTCATGAATGAACAGGGAGTAAGTTGCGACGAAAGCCCCGCGGATCGGCAATCTTGGTTCTTGCCTTACCCGCGCTTTCACGCGAAAAATTTGCCATGAGCATACCGACATCCCACCCCTTCGATTTCGATCCGACCTATGGCATGCAGCTTGCACAGTTGCAGGCGATAGAGACGCCGGAAGCCCCGACCGGCTTCGACGACTTCTGGCGGCAGCGCTACAGGGCGGCCCTAGCCATCGATCCGCAACCCAAGCTTCGCCACAGCAAGCAACGTCATGACAATTGGCACGTCTTCGATATCAGCTACATGTCGACAGGGTCGTTTCAGATCAATGGCTGGCTGCTCATTCCCCGCAGCGGAGAGGTGCGGCGCGGCCTGGTCGTCGGACACGGATATGGCGGAAGAGACCAGCCGGAATTCGAATGGCCGGTAGAAGAGACGGCTATCCTTTTTCCCTGTTGCCGCGGGCTCTCCCTCAGCGCCAGCCCGAAAATCCCCTCGGACGCATCGGGCCATGTTCTTTGCGGTATCGAAAACCGCGATACCTATGTCATCGGCGGCTGCGTGGAAGACATCTGGCTCGCCGTCTCGACATTGGAAACTCTCTATCCGTGGCTTGCCGGCCATATCGGCTATAGCGGCATCAGTTTCGGGGGCGGCATCGGCGCCCTGGCAATTCCTTTCGATGCGCGGATCAGGCGCGGCCACCTCATCGTTCCGACTTTCGGCCACCGGCAGCTATGGCTGACACTGCCAACCGTCGGCAGCGCACAATCGGTTCAGGCCTATCAGGAAAAGCACGGCAGCGTTTTGGAGACGCTGCGCTTCTTCGATGCTGCGATCGCGGCAAGTCGTATCGCTGCGCCGATGCTTGTCGCACCCGCACTTTTCGATCCCGCCGTCGCGCCACCCTGCCAGTTCTCTGTCGCAAATGCGCTGCAGAAATTTAACGAAATCTTCATTCTGGATGCCGGTCATTTCGATTACACTGGCAGCGAGCAGCAGAACGCAATTCTGCGAGACAAGGTCGGGCAATTCTTCAAGGTGCTATGAACCGCGAATATCTATGCTGGTACAGCCCTCGGCTGCATCGTGACATGGAGTTGCTGGTGTTCGGCCATGCCGGCGCCAAGGTATTGGTATTTCCCACCCGCGACGGTCGTTTCTGGGAATATGAGCAGGTCGGCATCGTCGCCAGCCTCGCGGACAAGCTGAAAGCCGGGCAACTTCAGCTCTACTGCATCGAAGGGCTGGCGGCAGAAACCTTCTACGGCTTTCATCGCCACCCATCCGAGCGCATTCGCAGACACAACGCTTTTGAGGAATACATCCTCAACGAAGTCCTGCCTCTGATGGCGCAGAAGAACGGGCATGAGTGCACCATCGCTCACGGCTGCAGCCTCGGCGCCTTCCAGGCCGCAAGCCTGGTTTTTCGCCACCCTCACCTCTTCCGCAAGCTGGTCGCCTTTTCCGGCCGCTACGATCTGACGATGAAGGTCGAATCCTTCACGGATCTGTTCGACGGCTATTACGACGATGATATCTATTTTCACACCCCAACGCATTTTCTGCCGGGACTTGCCTGCGAGTGGCGTTTGGACAGGCTGCGCCAGATCGATATCGTCATGACGATCGGAGACGCCGATCCCTTCTTCGACAATAATCGCCACCTTAGCCGGCTGCTCGCCGACAAGCGGATCGATCATCGGCTGCATGTATGGGGCGGACGCGCGCATCGCGCAGGTGCTTGGCGCCGAATGGCACCACTCTATATCTAACGAAGAAAACGAGTTCCCAGGCCTTCAAGCCAGCCCGGCCGGTATCGGTCGAAGCGCCTTGTGTGCGCCGTAATCGCGCTCGTGAGATTTGCGGTGTTGCCGCTCGGAGCTCGCGGAAAACTCGACCAGAATACGCTCCATCATGCCATCCGGATAGGTTCCGGTGTCGTTCGTTTCAACTTCCGACTGGGCGGTAACGATCTTCATATTCATCTCTAGTCCTCCGGCTCTGCACGGAAACCCTTGATTCCAATATCTGTTCCATTAGTTTTTCGGAAAATTGTTAAAAAATTAACTACGTCCGTTAATCAAATCGGGCGCCACTGTATCGAACTTGAATGGCTGGCCGGATTGGAACATTCTTGCAATCCTGGCGTTCAATCTCTGATTTGATTGGGGGACTTGATGTATCGATCCAAATCGCCGAGGGCGCAGTTCTTCTCGTTGCCGGCGAAGCAACTGATTTCGATTTAGACTTTAACCTCGACGTTGAGGTCCGAAGGGATCTTGGCCGGGTTCACATGCCTTCGATCAATCACTGTCCAATCGGCGGATAGACTGGAGCAGATCATGGCCATCGTCATCACATCGATCATCCTCGCACTCATCGGTCTGGCGCTCGGTGGCGGCGGCCTCTGGCTTGTGCTGCTTGGCGGAAGTCCCTTTTATCTCCTGGCCGGCATCGCTTTCCTCCTAACGGCGATCCTGCTTTATATGCGCAAGGCAGCCGCGCTCTGGGTCTATGCGATCTTCGTATTGGCAGCGCTTGGGTGGGCGATATGGGAGGTCGGTTTTGACTGGTGGCAGCTCGGTCCGCGCGGCGGCCTGATCATTCTGATCGGTCTCTGGTTATTGACGCCATGGGTCCGGCGCCCCATGGGCTTTCGCAGCCTGGACGGCGTTCACTACGGGGCCAATCCCTGGCCGCTTGCGATCCCATTGATCATCGCCATCCTCGTTGCCGTCTATTCGATGACGACAGATCCGCACGATCTCTCCGGCGATCTGCCGACGACAACAGCTGCGAATGCCCCGATGGGCGGCGATGTGCCGGATGGTGAATGGCATCAGTATGGCAGAACTTCCTTCGGCCAACGTTACTCGCCTCTCGATCAGATCAATGCGCAGAACGTCGCAAACCTCAAGGAAGTCTGGCGATATCAGACCGGCGATGTGAAGCGTCCCGATGACATCGGCGAGACGACCTATCAGGTCACGCCACTGAAGATCGGCGATACGCTTTTTATCTGCACGCCGCATAGCCTGGCGATCGCCATCGGTGCGACAGACGGCAAGGAAAAATGGCGCTACGATGCCAATGCCGGCATGAACCCCAATCGACAGCATCAGACCTGCCGCGGCGTCTCCTATTATCACGACGCAACTGCTGCAGCCGGTACGCCCTGTGCCGATCGCGTCTATCTGCCGACCTCGGATGCTCGGTTGATCGCACTCGATGCCGCCAACGGCAAAGTGTGCCCGAGCTTTGCCGATCAGGGCACCCTGCATCTTGAAACTGGCATGAAATACAATCCGGCCGGTTATTATTATTCGACATCGCCGCCCGTCATCGTCGCCGACAAGATCATCATCGGCGGCGCGGTGAACGACAATTATTCCACCCAGGAGCAATCCGGCGTCATCCGCGCCTTCGATGCCCGGACCGGCGCACTGCTCTGGAACTGGGATTCGGGCAATCCGGATCAGACAGCGCCGTTGCCCGCAGGGCAGACCTACACGACCAATTCGCCGAACAGCTGGTCGGTTTCCAGCGCCGACGAGACGCTCGGCATGGTCTATGTTCCGCTTGGCAACCAGACGCCGGACCAGCTCGGCATGGGCCGCAGCGCCAATGTCGAACGCTTCTCATCCTCTGTGGTCGCGCTCGACATCAATACCGGCCAGCTCAAATGGGTGCAGCAATTCGTCCATCACGATCTCTGGGATATGGATGTGCCCGCCCAGCCCGTACTTGTCGATCTGACGAAGCCCGACGGCAGCACGGTTCCCGCGCTGGTCGCTTCGACCAAGCAGAGCGACATATACGTGCTTGATCGCCGCACCGGCACGCCCATCATTCCTTTCAGGGAAATACCGGCGCCGGGCGGCACCATTCCCGAGGATCATGCCTCGCCGACACAGCCGATCTCCGATTTGACTTTCTCGCCGCCACCCTTGCAGGAAAAGGACATGTGGGGCGTCTCGCTGTTCGATCAGCTCGCCTGCCGCATCGCCTTCCATCGGCATCAGTATGAAGGCCGCTACACGCCACCATCGCTACGCGGATCCATCATCTTCCCCGGCAATTTCGGCACCTTCAACTGGGGCAGCGTTGCCGTCGACCCGGAACGGCAGATCATGTTCGGCATGCCGACTTATCTCGCCTTCACCTCCCGGCTGGTGCCGCGCGCCGAGATCCCGCCAAAGGGCGCTGGCGACAAGGGCAGCGAACAGGGGCTCAACCGAAACGAAGGCTCACCCTATGGCGTCTACATGGGGCCGTTCGTCAGCCCGCTCGGTATTCCCTGCCAGGCACCCCCTTGGGGCTATGTCGCCGGTGTCGATTTGAAGACCGGCAAGATCGCCTACAAGCACAAGAACGGCACCGTCCACGACATGACGCCCCTGCCCCTTCCCTTCAAGGTCGGCGTTCCCGGCATTGGCGGGCCGATCGTCACCAAGGGCGGTGTCGCGTTCCTGGGGGCGGCCGTGGACGATTACCTCAGGGCCTATGACGTGACGACCGGGAGACAACTCTGGCAGGCACGTCTGCCAGCGGGCGGCCAGGCAACGCCCATGACCTACACCGCCAGCGACAACAAGCAATATGTCGTCATGGTGGCCGGTGGCCACGGTTCCGTCGGAACGAAACCGGGCGACTATGTGATCGGTTATACGCTGCCCTGAATTGATGACGGAGCGGCCAGACAAGCCGCTCCCTTCTGCCGCGGCCCCGACTTAGCTCTTCGAAGAACGGAAGCCGTCCTCAACACTGTCATTCCCGGCGTCCACGGGAGGCTCCCAGCCGAAGACGCTGCGGCCGCCATAGGAAAAGGAGCGGTCGAATTCGCCGGCAACGATCTCCTTGAGATCGGGGCCTGTCACGTAGCGTTCCAGCATCCGCGATTGGTCATCCAGTCGCTTCAGCGCCGACAATTCCTCATCGCGACCGAGGCGCCCCTTCCTGACGGCGGATTTCATCACGTTGATCGTCTCGTCATAAACCTTCAGCGGCACCGGAAAAGGATGCCGGTCCTTGCCGCCATGGGCGAGCGAGAAGCGCGCGGGGTCGGAGAATCGGCAGGGTGCGCCATGAACGACTTCGGCGACCATCGCCAAAGCTTTTACCGTTCTGGCGCCGACGCCAGGCGTCAGAAGTAGTTCTTCAAAATCCACCGGACCACGGTCGGCAGCCGCGGCGAGATTTCCGTGCAGGCGCCGCATGTTCACATCTTCCTGGCGCACATCATGATGTGCCGGCATGATGAGGTATGGCAGCATCGGTTGCGCTTCCTGCTTGCCAATTACTGGAACTTTCCCTTCGAGAGCGTTGAATTCGCGAATGATTTTATCTGGCCCCAACGAGGAGAGCAAATCCAGCTGACCGTCGCGGGAACGCTCGGCGCGCCGATCGGCAAGATTGACGATCTCGCCCTGCTCGCGCCCTTCGATAGCCGCGTGCGGCGAATCCAGGAAGCTCGTCAAACCCTCCGATAGCCAGTGATATCGACGCGCCTGCCGCCGTTCATCGTTCATACCCTGCTGAATGACGACCCACTTGCCGTCATCGGCGACGATGAAGCCATGCAGATAGAGGTCGAAGCCATCCTGCACGGCCGCGCTGTCCACCTTCGCGATCAGCCGGCTCTTCATGGCAAGGGACGCGCTGTCGATACCGACGCGATCGCCGATATCAAGCAGTTCTCCCGGCGTCTTGCGCGATTGCGCGCCGCGGCCGCCGCAGACGTGGATGCCAAGTTCGCCGGATAGCGGCGTCAGGCCGCGCTTCAGAGCACCCAGGACGCTCGTCGTGATCCCCGAGGAATGCCAATCCATGCCCATGACGGCGCCGAAAGACTGGAACCAGAAGGGATTGGCGAGGCGGCGAAAGAGCTCGTCGCGACCATAATGCTGCACGATCGCCTCGGTGATGACGGCGCCCAGGCGCGTCATGCGGTCTCCAAGCCACCGCGGTACGCGGCCGCCATGCAGGGGAAGATCAGCTTTGCCGGCTCTCTGTGCCAAATCCACGACTCTCGTTCTTTACCGTGGCATTGTAGCCCCGGGAGCCGAGATATGCCATTCGCAAGGTGTAGCGATCAGCAGGGCCGTGCACGTTGATTGCGATGAGATTAGGCCAATACCGCCGTCGGCGCAAAATCCTGCATTGCCCCCGAAAAAGGCTTTGGCAATGGGGAGGCAAAGGAACCGCGCTTGCTGGTGGAAAGGCCCAGCGACACCAAAGCTTCGGCCTGTTTGACCGCTGCGGCGACACCATCCACGACGGGAACGCCGTAGATCGATTGCAGCTCTCTTGCGAGATCCGTCATGCCGGCGCAGCCGAGGACAATGGCCTCCGCCCCGTCTTCTGCGAGGGCTCGCTCGATTTCCGCCCGCAGCTTTCCGATTGCACTCGAAGACGAATCTTCAAGCTCGAGCACGGGGATATCGGAGGCGCGAACCTTCGCCCGCGCGCCCATGCCATAACGATGGACAAGATTGTCGATCAGGATGCGCGAGCGTTCGAGCGTCGTCACCACGCTGAAGCGCTGCGCCAGGAAGCCGGCCGTGGCTACGGCTGATTCACACAGACCGACGACAGGTACATCGCAAAACATGCGTGCGGCTTCCAGACCGGTGTCGTCGAAACAGCAGATGATCGCGGCGTCATAGCCTTCGGCCTGCCTCTCCTTCAATTCGCGCAGCATGCCGGGCACGGCGATAGCGCCGTCATAATAGCCCTCGATCGAAGCCGGCCCCATCTGCGAGGTAGCAGCGATGATCTCCGTGCCGGGGCCTGCTACGGCACGCGCAGCGATTGCCGCCTTCTCCGTCATGGAAACGGTCGTATTCGGATTGATAAGCAGCAGGCGCATGATCTCAACTTTTCTTGGCTTGGCGGCGGCCGAGCATGGTCATGACTGCAAGCGCCAGCAGAATGATGGTGAAGGAAAAGAGCGTCGTCACGGTTCCGAGCGCATAGAGCACCGGCGTCGTGACGTTGGTTGTCATGCCGTAGATCTCGAGTGGCAGGGTGTTGTAGGTGCCTGACGTCATCAGGGTGCGGGCGAACTCGTCATAGGACAGCGTGAAGCCGAAGAGGCCAACACCGATCAGGCTCGGCGCAATCATCGGCAGCACGACATGACGGAAGGTTTGCCAGGAGCTGGCGCCAAGATCGCGGGCTGCCTCCTCATAGGCCGGAGAAAACCGGTTGAAGACGGCAAACATGATCAGCACGCCGAACGGCAAGGTCCAGGTCAGATGCGCGCCGAAGGCGGAGGAATACCACGCCGGCGCGATGCCGCCCTGCTGAAAGACGACGCCGATCCCGAGCGAGATAATGATCGACGGAACGACGAGGCTGGCAACGGTCGCATAGAACAGAAATGTCGAACCGCGAAAGCGGCGGCGAAAGGCAAGGCCCGCCAGCAGCGACACAACGACGGTCACGATCATGACCATCACGCCGAGGATCAAGGAGCGCTGGAAGGAGGCGCCGAAATCTCCGACTGCCTGCTTTTCGAAAAGATTGGCGAACCAATGCAGCGAGACGCCATTCAACGGGAAGGTCAGGCCGCCGTCAGGCCCCTGGAAAGACAGGATGATGACCGCCGAGAGCGGACCATAGAGAAACAGCACGAAAATCGTGAAGAAGATCGCGAGAACATAAAATTCGAGGCTGCGCTTTTCACGGTTCATCCTAGAGCTCCTTGCGGATATCGACGATGCGCAGGATGGCGGCGACCATCAGCAGCACGACGATCAGCAGCACGACCGCATTGGCGGCGGCTGCCGGGTATTGCAGCAGCGACATCTGGTTCTTCATCATCAGCGCGATGGATGCGCTCTGGCCACCCGACATCACCTGCACGGTGGAGAAATCCGCCATGACGAGCGTGACGACGAAGATACTGCCGATCGCCATTCCGGGCTTGGCAAGCGGGATGACGACATTCCACAGCACCTGCCATCCGCTGGCGCCGGCATCCCGCGCGGCTTCGAACAGAGAGCGGTCGATACGCATCAGCGTGTTGAAGATCGGCGTCACCATGAAGAGCGTGTAGAGGTGCACCATGGCGAGCACGACGGCGAAATCGGAATAAAGCAGCCATTCGATCGGCTGGGGGATGAGGCCCATCTCGATCAGCGTCGAATTGACCAGTCCGTTACGCCCGAGAACGGGTATCCACGAGATCATGCGGATGATGTTGGAGGTCATGAAGGGCACGGTGCAGACGAGGAAAAGGATCATCTGTGTCGAGGTGCGGCGAATATGGAAAGCCAGAAAATAGGCGACCCAGAAGCCGATGAAGAGGGTCAGTGCCCAGACAATTGCTGTGAATTTCAATGTGTTGAGGTAGGTTTTCCATGTAACCCACGAACCGAGCGTATCGGTGTAATTCGTGGTCAGGAATGCCGGATAGAGGCCGGCGAAATCATAATCCCAGAAACTGACGATGCCGATCATGGCGATCGGCAGCAGGAAGAAGAAGCCGAGAATGAGAAAGAGCGGCGTTGCCTGCAGATAGGCCACCGCCCAACCGGGTACGGCAAATCTGCGTCCGGTTTTCTGAGTTTCCTGCTCCGCATCCGAGGAAGCGATTGTCGCCATGGTCCGGCCTCTCCATTGGTAGGATCCTCTCCCCGTTTTGAAGGGGAGAGGAGATGACGGATATGCAGCTTAGGCAGCGATGAATTCGTTCCAGCGACGGACCATGTAGCGGTCCTCATCCATGACCGAATTCCAGCAGGCGACTGCGCCCATGCGGGTTTCGAAGGAACCGCCGTCGCGAACGGCGCCGGCCTTCTCCATCACCTTGCCTTCGGGAGACAGGATATCGCCCTGCGCCGGCTTGCCTTCGATCCAGTAACCCCATTCGTCGGCCGACATGAAGTTCTTGGCCGTTTCCATGCAGGCGGAGTAATAGCCCTGGCGGTTGAGGTAGCCGCCGACCCAGCCGGAGGTGTACCAGTTGATATATTCATAAGCCGCGTCGAGCTCGGCGCCCTTGAGATGCGAGGCAAGGCCAAGGCCGCCGCCCCAGGCGCGATAGCCTTCCTTGAGCGGCTGGAAGGTGCAGGCAATGCCCTTGGAGCGGACGGCGGCAACCGCCGGCGACCACATGGACTGGATGACCACTTCGCCCGACGCCATCAGGTTGACGCTTTCGTCGAAGGACTTCCAGAAGGCACGGAACTGGCCGTCGCCCTTGGTCTTGATCAGGAACTCGATGGTCTTGTCGATTTCCGCCTTCGTCATGTTGCCCTTGTCGGCATATTTGATCTTGCCGGCGGCTTCCATGATCATCGCGGCGTCCATGATACCGATGGACGGGATATTGAGGATCGCGGTCTTGCCCTTGAAGGCCGGATCGAGAATGTCGGCCCAGCTGGTGATCGGACGACCCGTAAGATCGGGGCGAATGCCGAGCGTATCGGCATTGTAGATGGTCGGAACCATCGTCATCCATTGCGTCGGCTCCTTGGCGAATTTCTTCGAGCCCTGCCCTTCGACGAAGCCCACCGTGTGCGGCGCCGTGCCCTGTGCGATGACGCTGTCGGGCTTCAGCTTGCCGTTGATGAAGAGCGGCACGATCTTGTCGTAATATTTGAGCTTCTTCACATCCATCGGCTGTAATACGCCGGCCGGGAATACCTTCTTGGCGATCCAGTATTCGATGTCGGCGATATCGTAGCTGTTGGGTTGGGTGACGGCGCGCTGGGCGGCAGCGTCTGAATCGGTTGCCGTCATCTCCAGTGTGATACCGAGATCGGCCTTGCACTTCTCGGCAATGGCATTGATGTTCGAAACACCGGTGCCGAACTGGCGCAGCGTGATGTTGGTTTTGGCCCAGATGGTCGGAAAGCCGGTGATGACACCGGAGCCGGCCATGGCGCCGAAAGCGGCGGCGCCGGTCTTCAGCAGTGAGCGGCGGGAAATGCCTTTCGCGGTCTTGGTAGTCTTGGTTTCAGTGGTCATTGTCAGTTCCCCTTTTTTAATGCTTGAGATTTTCATGCGGACATACGGCCAAGAAGGATTGCATCCTCCTGAGCCCAACTCAGCGAGACGGTGTCGCCGACTGCCATGGATCTGGCGGCAGCATCGTCGTTGCTGGCGATCACGGTGAAATCATCGCTACCGGCACCAATGACGGTGATCTTCAGCGTTGCGCCGCGATATTCGACATTGGAGACCACGCCGTTGAAGCCCAGCCCTTTGTCCGATGGCTGCGAAAGCCGAACGCGGTCGGTGCGCACGGCGATGTCGACGGTTTCGCCGACGGCGCGACCTGCCCCTTTCACCGAGAAGCCCTGCCCTTCCGGCGCGGTCATGGTGATCATGCCATCTTCGCTCGACGTTATCCGACCGGACAAGACGTTATGGTCACCCATGAAGCGGGCAACGAAGGCCGTCGCGGGATGTTCGAAAACCTCCCGCGGCGAGCCCGCCTGCTCGATCCGGCCGTCATTCATGATGACCATGATATCGGCGAGCGCCATCGCCTCTTCCTGGCTGTGCGTGACATGGACGAAAGTGATGCCAAGCGACTTCTGTAGCTTCTTCAGCTCGGCGCGCATGCGGATTTTCAGGAAGGGATCGAGCGCCGATAGCGGCTCGTCGAGCAGCAGCGCTTCCGGATCGGTGATCAACGCACGGGCAAGCGCCACGCGCTGCTGCTGTCCGCCCGAAAGCTGAGCCGGACGGCGGGTGGCGTAGGCTTCCATCTGCATCAGCTTCAGCATGTCGAGCGCCTTGGCGCGGCGTTCGTCCTTGTCGACACCTTTCATCTTCAGACTGAAGGCGACATTGTCGATAAGGTCGAGATGAGGAAACAGCGCATAGGATTGGAACATCATCGCCGTGCCGCGTCGGGCGGGCGGAAAATCCGTAACGACAGTATTTCCGAGCCTGATGTCGCCCGAGGAAATGCCTTCATGGCCGGCGATCATGCGCAGCGTCGAGGTCTTGCCGCAACCGGAAGGCCCGAGGAAGCAGCAATAGGAGCCTGCCGGTATTTTCAGGCTGATCGCATGGACAGCCGTGGTCGTGCCGTAGACCTTCGAAACGGACACTATCTCGATCTCTGCCGCTTTCGACATCATCTTCCCCTTTGGTTTGGGAAAGACATTGCATCAATCGTGCCAGTTCTGCTGCGTCCTACTAACCAGCTGTAATTTCTATATTTTTTATCGGCCGAGAAATTTTGCCCCTGGAGGGGCAACTGTGAATATGCACAGGAAATAGGCTATTGTGCGCGATTTATGCAAAATATTGTATACACTTTCGGCCATAATCTGCATCAGATTTCGTTTAACTTCCGCGCGAAACCTGTCTATCATTGCAGCCAGTTATTCAGGCTGCCGATCATGAATTCTTCAACAGATGCGCTTTTGACGCCCGGCGATGCTACCGACAGCGGTGCGCAACAGATTCGCGAGGCCATTCGCGACGCAATCGTCGAGCGCCGGCTAGCACCGGGCACGAAATTATCCGAGAGCGATGTCGGCGCTCTCTTTAACGTTAGCCGGACATTGGCACGTGCCGCCCTACAGGCTCTTTCCTATGAGGGACTCGTCAGCGTGGAGAAGAATCGGGGCGCTTTCGTCGCCTATCCTTCGCCCGAGGAGGCGCGGCAGATATTCGCTGCGCGTCGTCTGGTCGAGCCGGGCATAGTGCGATCGGCAGCCGAGCATATCACCGCGCCTCAGCTCGCACAGCTCCGGCAACTCCTCGTGGAAGAAGGCCGCTTGATGGGAGAGCGCGGTCAACCCGCGCGCCGCGCCGAGATCAAGGCTTCGGGCGACTTCCATCTGATGCTGGCATCGATATCGGGCAATCTCATCATGCAGCGCTTCATGGAGGAGCTTGTCGCGCGCTCGTCGCTGGTAATTGCACTCTACGGACAATCAAGCGCCTCCAGTTGCGGCCATGCCGAGCATGGCGATATCATCACCGCTCTGGAGCGCAAGGATGTCGACACAGCCTGTGACCTGATGCTTCATCATATCGCGCATATCGAAGCCGATCTCGACCTACGCGAGCGCAAGAGTTTCGGTCTGAAAGAGGCGTTCGAGCGGTAAGACATCCGTCACCCAGGCGGTTCCCGCGAGACCGGTAGCCATGGATTCAAGGAGAAAAAATTGAGCACGATCGAAACGCTCTTTACCCGGGCCAAGCTTGCCGACGGCTCCATCAAGGATATCGGCGTCACGGGCGGGCGGATCGTGTCGATCACGGAGACTGGAGCGCCGACTTCTGCCTCCGAGCTTATCGACCTCGAAGGCATCCTCGTGGTGCCGGGCTTTGTCGAAGGGCACATTCATCTCGACACCAGCTTTTACGGTGACGCCTGGATTCCGCACAAGCCCTGCACCAACGGCTTCGATGTCCATGAGCGCGTCGCCTTCCAGGCGCAAAACATGGCGCAGGCTGCACCGATGGACGAAAGGGCCAGAAACCAACTCGACCTCTGCATCGCCAATGGCAGCGCATATATGCGCAGCCACGTCATGGTGGACGGTTCCGTTGGATTGAAGTCGCTGGAGACTGTGCTTGCCGTACGCGAAGAATACCGCGGATTGATCGACATCCAGCTCGTTGCCTTTCCGCAAAGCGGCATTCTGAAAAGCCCCGGCACGCCTGAGCTTCTGGATCAGGCAATCGCCATGGGTGCCGATCTCGTCGGCGGGCTCGATCCGGCAAGCTTCGATCGCGATGTCGAAAAACATCTCGATGTGGTTTTCGGAGTCGCCGAGAAGCATGGCGTCGATGTCGATATCCATCTTCATGACGGCGGCACGCTCGGCCTCTTCACCATCGAGCAGATCTGCGCCCGCGCGCGCAGTCTTTCCATGGGTGGGCACGTCACGATCAGCCACGCCTATGGACTTGGCGATCTCTCGTTCGAGGCGGCCAAGCGCGCCGCGGCCCTCATCGCCGAGAGCGGTGTCTCCATTATGACGAATGCACCGGGTGCCCACTCTTTCCCGCCAGTCGCCTTGCTTCGTACCGCTGGCGTTACCGTCTTCAGCGGCAGCGACAATATTCGCGATTCCTGGTGGCCCTATGGTGATGGCGACATGCTGGGCCGCGCAATGATGATCGGCTATCGGTCGGGCTTCTATACGGACGACGAATTGAAGGTCGCCTTCGATGTCGTGACCGAGAGCGGCGCCAAAGCTCTGCGGCTGGAGGGCTACGGCTTGCAGATCGGGGCAAAAGCCGATTTCGTTACCTTGAAGGCGGAGCATGTTCCCGAGGCGGTCGTTGCAGTGCCGAAAGGACGCGCAGTCTACAAGGCGGGCAAACTCGTCGCCAAGGATGGGGCCGTCCTGCGGCGCTGATCAAGCACCGGGACTTACGAACTGGCAAGCCTGCTAGCGCTTCAACTCCCGCTCGAATTTTTCGATCTGCTGCAGAACCCATGGGTCATCGGCGGAGTGTTGGATCGTTTCCTGTTCTGGCCGCCGCTTGCGGCGAATCCAATCGATGAAGGCGCGAAGCAACCGCATGTGGGGTATCCGATTTTTTCAGTATCTGCGAGGCCCGGCGACTAGGCTCGAAAACCAATGGAAGCCGGGCCTCGACGACCGCAAGGCGTTGCGGTGATTGCCCTTTTGCCCGCGCGAAAATGAACGCTGGCTGAACATATTGCACGGCACGATGGTTTCCTCGCATCTTTGCAGCCACTGAGAGAGAGCCTGCAAACCAATCTCATTTCACGAATGAAGAGCTTTTTTACTTGAGCGTACCGCTATCGGCAAAACTGACCTAGCCGGGAGAGAAGACGACCGTTAGACAATGCCGCGTCGCTTCCGATTTCCCCGGAGCGGCACAAGCTTAGCCTCGCCTGTGCGGGGCTTTTTTCTTTTCGGCCTATGCTTTTCTGCGCCGCGGCTCGCCGCCTGGTGCGTAGATCGTGTCCTGCTCGAAAGGAAACACCGAACCGCACCTGCAGCGCACCATATGCTTGCGCGGATCGGTCGACGGCCGTTCCGTGGAAAAGCCGCGCGGCATCTCGTCTATCTTGAAATCGCGGCTCATCGCCCGACGATCGTCAGTTTCGGAAACTTCGGCAAAGCCGGTGTGGTCGCATTTCGCGCATTCCAGCTTCCGTGAATATCGATCTCTAGCGGCCATTCTCTTCCAGCCCGGGACTCACAACACGTTCCTTCTATCAGCGCTGTCGGCACTCTTGAAGGCCGCAAACAACCTTCATTGCTGCTCGCTTTGTGCCCTTAAAAATTTAAGGGCCACAAAAAATGTCCGAGCCAAGAAAAAGAGATTGACCTGATGGCAGATGTCAGACCAATTTACCATCCATGACAAAACCCATGCTTACCCCTCTTCCTTCCATCGACCGGACGCAGCAAGTCATCGAGGCGCTGTCGATCTTCATCGAATCGTCGAAGCTGCGGGCGGGCGACCGGCTTCCGACCGAACGTGAGCTGATGGCAGCCCTTTCAGTGGGACGCTCCACCATTCGCGAGGTGATCACCTACTTCCAGGCGCTCGGCGTCATGGAGACGCGCAAAGGCAGCGGCACCTACCTGCTGAAGCCGGTTTCGAAGGCGACGATCCATATGCCGCTTTCCTTCAACCCGTCACACCTGCGCGATGCGCTGTTGCAGACGCTGGAGGTCCGCCGCGGCATCGAATGCGAGGCCGGCATGGTGGCTGCGAGAAAGCGAACCGACGAAGATCTCGTCATCATCGAAGAGAAGCTCAACGAGATGGAGCGTGTGCATATGGCCAAGGGCACATCCGGGCCTGAGGATCTTGCCTTCCATCTTGCCGTCTATGACGCCACGCATAACCCGCTGTTCCGGCAGCTTCTCGAACAGATGCGCGAAACCTTCGAGCGCTTCTGGGAACATCCTTTCGATCGGCAGGATTTTGCTCGCCGATCCTTCCCCTATCACCGCACGCTGTTCAACGCGATCGTCGACCAGGATCCCGAGGCTGCGCGCGCCGAAACACTGAAAATTCTCGACGTGGTCGAGGAAGACATCAAGGAAATGTCCCAATGACCGACGGGCTAGAGCCGTTCGAACTCGCATCCCTTATTACAGCTCACGACGACGGCAATTTTGCCGAAGCCGTTGTGCCGCCGATCTTCCAGACCTCTCTGTTCACTTTCTCGAACTATGACGAGATGATCGCCTCCTATCGCGGCGAAAAGGTGCGGCCGATCTATACGCGCGGCCTTAACCCGACGGTGCGCATGTTCGAAGAGATGCTGGCGAAGCTGGAGGGCGGCGAGGATGCGCTCGGTTTTGCGAGCGGCATGGCGGCGATCTCATCCGCAGTGCTGAGTTTTGTCGAGCCAGGCGACAGGATCGTTGCGGTCAAACATGTCTATCCCGACGCCTTCCGCCTCTTCGGCACGGTTCTGAAGCGCATGAAGGTGGACGTGACCTATGTCGATGGTCGCGACGAAGAAGCCGTCGCCAGGGCGCTTCCCGGCGCCAAGGTTTTCTACATGGAAAGCCCGACGAGTTGGGTTATGGAAGCGCACGATGTCGGCGCACTGGCCGCCCTTGCGAAGCAGCATGGCGTCGTTTCGATGATCGACAACAGCTGGGCCACCCCTTATTTCCAGCAGCCTTTGAAACTCGGCGTCGATCTCGTCATCCATTCCGCCTCCAAATATCTCGGTGGGCATAGCGACGTGGTCGCCGGTGTCGTCGCCGGCTCAAAGGAGATGATCGCGCGCATCAAGGCCGAAGCCTACCCTTATCTCGGCGGCAAGCTTTCGCCCTTCGACGCATGGCTCCTGATCCGCGGCCTGCGCACCCTGCCGATCCGCATGAAGGCGCATGAGGCGGCTGCAATGACGATCGCCAAGCGCCTGCAGGAGCTCGATGTCGTCGAACAGGTCTGCCACCCGGGCCTGGCCAACCGGCTGCCATCCGGCCTGAATGGCACCTCGGGCCTGTTCTCTTTCATCTTCCGCGAGGGCGTCGATATCCGCGCCTTCGCCGATCGCCTCACGCTCTTCAAGCTGGGTGTGAGCTGGGGCGGACATGAGAGCCTGATCGTGCCGGGCGAAGTCGTGCTGCAGCAGAAGGCCCAGCCGAATTCAGCGCATACCTTCGGCATCAATCCGCGCTCCGTACGTCTCCATATCGGCCTCGAAGGAACCGAGGCCTTATGGAAAGAGCTCGAGGAGGCAATCGCCGCCGCCTCGTGACATCGTCAATCTGAGAGGAAAGTCCAAAAAAGGGGAACCAACATGAAAAGACTGATAACAGCAGCACTCTTTACCGCCTTGATGGGCGGCACCGCCTTTGCCGATACGACGCTGAAGCTCGTGGAAGTCATCACGAGCCCGGAGCGCACCGAGACGCTGAAGTCGATCGTCGCCAAGTTCGAAGCCGCCAACCCAGGCACCAAGGTCGATATCATCTCCCTGCCCTGGAACGAAGCCTTCCAGAAATTCGCCACCATGGTTTCGGCCGGCGATACGCCCGACGTGATGGAAATGCCTGATACCTGGCTGTCGCTCTACGGCAATAACGGCATGCTCGAAAGCCTCGAGCCCTACCTCGCGAAGTGGGAACATACGAGTGAACTGACGCCGCGCGCGCTTCAGCTCGGCCGCGATGTCAAGAACACCGCCTATATGCTGCCCTACGGCTTCTATCTGCGTGCCATGTTCTACAACAAGAAGATCCTGAAGGACGCCGGCATCGCCGAGCCGCCGAAGACGATGGACGAATTCGTCAAGGCATCCGAGGCCATCTCGAAGCTACCGGGCAAATACGGTTACTGCATGCGCGGCGGTCCGGGCGGTCTCAACGGCTGGATGATCTTTGCCGCCTCCATGGCCGGCGACAACAAATACTTCAAGGATGATGGCACCTCGACGATGAACAGCCCGGGCTGGGCGAAGGGCATCGAGTGGATGGTCGATCTCTACAAGAAGGGCTATGCGCCAAAGGATAGCGTCAACTGGGGCTTCAACGAAGTCGTCGCCGGCTTCTATTCCGGCACATGCGCCTTCCTCGATCAGGATCCGGACGCCCTGATCGCCGTCGCGGAACGCATGAAGAAGGATGATTTCGGCGTAGCGCCGCTGCCGAAGGGTCCGGATGGCAAGTCCTTCCCGACCATTGGTTATGCCGGCTGGTCGATGTTCGCGACGAGCCAGAACAAGGATCTATCCTGGAAGCTGATTGCGACCCTTGAAGGCAAGGAAGGCAATCTGGAATGGAACAAGAAGATCGGTGCGCTTCCGGCCTACACGGCTGCGGAAAAGGACCCCTTCTACGCCGGCGATCAGTTCAAGGGCTGGTTCCAGGAACTGGCCGACAAGGATACCGTTCCCACAGTGATGCCGACCTATCTTGAGGAATTCGCCTTCTTCAAGGATTCGCTGGCGATCAAGACGTCGCAGCAGGCGCTGCTCGGCGATATCTCGGCGAAGGATCTGGCCGATCAATGGGCCGATTACCTGACCAAGGCCCAGCAGAAATTCCTCGCGAAGAAATAGAACGCACATGCGGCGGCGGAGCGATCCGCCGCCATCTCTGTGCAATTGAAACAGACGGCGTTCGAACGCCGCGAACGGGAACCCTTGCAGATGACTTCGATCACCGACACGCTCGACAGGCGTCACGACCGCAGGCCGTGGCTGAAGCGCCTCGCCGACGCCTCGGAACCGTATCTTTACAGCGCCCCTGCCCTGATCCTCATCATCGCCGTGATGCTGGTGCCGCTGGCGATCGGCATATCCTATGCGTTTCGCGATATTCAGCTGCTCAATCCATTTTCCGGCGGCTTCATCGGCCTGGAGCACTTTCGCGATCTCTCCAAAGATAACGCCTTCTACTGGGCGCTGAAGAATACGCTTTGGTGGACGGGTGCTTCCGTGGTGCTGCAGTTCATCTTTGGGCTGATCCTGGCACTTCTGCTGGACAAACCCTTCTTCGGCAGATCGATCGTCCAGGCACTGGTATTCCTGCCCTGGGCCGTTCCCTCCTTCCTCGCCGGCCTCAACTGGTCCTGGCTGTTCAACCCGGTCATCGGCCCGATCCCGCATTGGCTCTATGGCATGGGCCTGATGAGCGAGCCGGGCAATATCCTCTCCGATCCGAACTATGCGATGTGGGGGCCGATCATCGCCAATGTCTGGTGGGGCATCCCTTTTTTCGCGATCACGCTTCTGGCCGCGCTTCAGGCGATCCCGCGCGATCTCTATGAGGCGGCTTCCATCGACGGCGCCGGCTGGTTCGAGCGGTTCCGTTCGATCACGCTTCCCTTCCTGGCGCCGACCATCGCCATCACGGTGCTGCTGCGTACGGTCTGGATCTCCAATTTCGCAGATCTGATTGTCGTCATGACGGGCGGCGGGCCGGCGGACCGCACGCAGATCGTCGCCAGCTACATCTTCACGCAAGCCTTCAAACGGCTGGATTTCGGCTATGCCTCGGCCATCGCTCTGGTGCTGCTGGTTCTCCTTCTCACCTATTCCATGCTGATCATCCTGCTGCGGCAGACCCTGCTGAACAAGGATTGAACCATGAGACGATCCGTCCTTCCCACCGTCGCGCATCGGCTGGCAATTCTCTGCTACGTCGCCTTCTCGCTCTTCCCACTCTTTTGGCTGTTGAAGGTCTCGGTAACGCCGAACGATCTGCTCTATACCGAAGGCGTGCGCATGTGGCCCTCGCGCACGACCTGGGAACACTATGCCTTCGTGCTGCAGCACAGCGATTTCCCGACCTTCTTCAAGAACAGCCTGATCGTCTCCGGCTCGACGGCGATCGCTGTGACCATCTGCGCATCCCTCTCCGGCTACGCGCTCTCGCGCTTCACCTTCCGCGCCAAATACTGGATCGTGGCGCTGATGCTGCTGACGCAGATGTTTCCGCTGGTCATGCTCGTCGCACCGATTTTCAAGATCCTGACACCGTTGCATCTGACCAATAGCCTGACCGGGCTTGTCATCGTCTACACGGCCTTCAATGTGCCCTTTGCCACCTTCCTGATGCAGTCCTTCTTCGACGGCATCCCGAAGGATCTGGAAGAAGCAGCCATGATCGACGGCGCGACGCAGTTTACCGCCTTCAGGCAAATCATTCTGCCGCTGACCTTACCCGGCATCGCAGCGACGCTCGGCTTCGTCTTCACGGCCGCATGGAGCGAACTGCTTTTCGCGCTCATGCTCATCAATGGCAACCAAGCCGCGACCTTCCCGGTCGGGCTTCTCACCTTCGTCTCGAAATTCTCCGTGGATTTTGGGCAGATGATGGCGGCGGGCGTCATGGCGCTCATTCCGGCCGCGCTCTTTTTCCTGCTCATCCAACGCTATCTCGTGCAGGGCCTGACGGCCGGCGCGGTCAAGGGTTAGTCATATGGCATCGATCGATATTCAGAACGTCAAGAAAGCCTACGGCCATGTGCAGGTGCTGCACGACATCGACCTCAGGATCAAGGATGGCGAGTTTGTCGTTCTTGTCGGGCCGTCCGGATGCGGCAAGTCCACGCTGCTCCGGATGATCGCCGGGCTCGAGGATATCAGCGGCGGCGAAATCCGCATTGCCGACAATCGTGTCAACGAGCTGCATCCGAAAGACCGCGACATCGCCATGGTCTTCCAGTCCTATGCGCTTTACCCGCATATGAACGTGGCGGGCAACATGAGCTACAGCCTGCGGCTGCGGAAAGTGGCCAAAGACGGCATCGCCAAGGCTGTCGCCGGCGCGGCATCCAAGCTCGGTCTCGATCCGCTGCTGGAGCGACGGCCGAAGGCCCTCTCGGGTGGCCAGCGTCAGCGCGTCGCCATGGGCCGCGCCATCGTGCGGCAGCCGAAAGCCTTCCTGTTCGATGAGCCCCTATCGAATCTCGACGCCCGCTTGCGCGAGCAGATGCGAGCGGAAATCAAGAAGTTACATGGCAATCTTAAAGCGACGTCGATCTATGTCACTCACGACCAAATCGAGGCCATGACCCTGGCGGACCGCATCGTTGCAATGCATGGCGGGGTGGTTCAGCAGGTCGGCAGCCCGCTCGAACTCTACGACCGCCCCGCCAATCTTTTCGTGGCCGGCTTCATTGGTTCACCCGGCATGAACTTCCTTGATGCCACTTACGAGGGCAATGCCGTCAAGCTCAAGGACGGCACGCTCGTGCCGCTTTCCAAGCCGCTGCAACTGGCCGCCGACACCAAAGTGACGCTCGGCATTCGCCCGGAGCATGTCGTGCTGTCGTCCAATCCGTCCGACATGACGGCCAATGTCGAACTGATCGAACCCACAGGCTTCGGCATCATCCTGCATCTTTCTCTGCACGGCCTGCCGTTCAAGGTGTTCACCCTGGATCGCACCGCTCTGAGCGCGGGGACACAGGTCAACGTCTCCTTCCCGGCACAGCATCTGCATGTCTTCGATGAGGATGGAAAAAGGGCGGCTTGACGGCCGCCCCGACTAAAACTCTCAAGTCGCAAACGGCTTCGTCGGTCCGCTGGACGGCTGCGTGAACCAGTGCGGCCCATCCGAGGCCATATAGATGTGATCCTCGAGCCGGATGCCGAATTTCTGCGGGAAGACGATCATCGGTTCGTTTGAGAAACACATGCCGGGCGCGAGTTCCGTCGCGTTGCCGCGTACGATATAAGGCTCCTCGTGAATTTCGAGGCCAAGGCCGTGACCGGCGCGATGCGGCAATCCCGGCAACTTGTAGTCCGGACCAAGCGAATGTCTCGCCAGCACGGCGCGCGCGGCATCATCGAGGCTGGAACAAGCGGCGCCCAGCTTTGCCGCGTCGAAAACGGCCTGCTGCGCCTCGCGTTCGATCGCCCAGGCATCCTCGAAAGCACTGTCGCCGCTCTTCAGCTTGTATGTCCGCGTCAGGTCGGAATGATACCCGTCGATGCGGGCGCCCGTATCCACTAGAATGACATCGTCTTCGCCAAGCGTCTGATCGCCGTCTGCGCCGTGCGGCAGGGACGTCGCTTCACCGAAGGACACGATGCAGAAGGTCGAGCCGCCATCGGCACCGGCCTCGCGATGACGCCGGTCGATAAATTCGACCACTTCCGACGCGAGAATCCCCGGCTTGAGCAAGGCATGGGCCTGCTTGTGCACATCCAGTGTCAGGTTCATGGCATATTGAATGAGCGCGATTTCGGCTGGGGACTTGATCCGGCGCAGGCCATTGATGATCGGCCCGCCATTCACAAGCCTTTCAGCTCCAAGCTCGACGGCCAGAGCGTTGTAGAAGTAAAGCGGCATGCTGTCGTCGAGCGCCAAGATGCCCTTATCTCCCAGCACGCGGGCGATGAGTGCCACGCTGCTTTCTTCCTCCTGCCACTCCAGGATTTCGGCCGGCAGATGCGGCAGGGTCTCAACCCTGCTGCGCTCGAAGCCCGGAACGATATAGTAGAGGTCTGTCGGCGACACCAATGCGCCGAGAAACCGCTCGCTTGCATGCCAGACGAGTCCGGTGAAGTAGCGCAGGCTCTCGGTCGGCCCGAGCAGCATGCCGGCCCATCCCTTTGCATCGAGCAGCTTTCGAAGCCTTGAAAGGCGCTCTTGTCTCTCCTCCGCGGTGATCCGGGGTACTGGATGTTGCCACGACATTCCTACTCTCCTTAATAGTGCTCGCCCTGCATACCCTTATCATTGCCGCATGCCGAACGGCGCCGACACTACCGCTGCCGCAGGTATGTCGACAAGGAAAATACAAATACATCGCTTTCCCGAAGGCCGCTGCCGCGTTCGATAGCTAAATTATTTGACAGCACGAATACGGCTCCGGTGGTTCACTGCTCTCATCGAAGCAACCGATGGAGTATCGCCATGCAAGCCACAAGCATCATCACATCTTCCGAACAGGCCCGCCCCTTCCGCAAGGCTCGACGCTCGTCTTTCTCGACCGTGCTGGACCTTGTACGTATGCTCGTACGCAAAATGGTCGAGCGCAGGAACCGCAATGCGCTTCTGGGACTGTCGGACGATCAGTTGAAGGACATTGGCCTTTCCCGCGGTCAGAATGGAAGCGATGTCCATATTTATAGCCGCTACTAAAAAGATGGCGCAGGATGTGTTAGGCTTCACTGGTGTGGCGGGCGTCAACGCCGTGATGGGGAAGTTCGGCATGTCAGAAATTACGACCGCCTTGCTGCTGAAGACGAAAACCGTCCTCATCCGCGATATCGTCTGCAATGGCGAATGCCGGCATAAGAGTGGTGAGGAATGCGCCCACAAGACGAGTCTCGTCTATCCCTATCGTGGCGTTTTCAAGCGCCACGTCGACCAGAGTGATGCCGTCGCGGAAGCAAACCAGGTGTTGTTCTTCAATAAGGGACAGGGATATCGGATCAGTCATCCTGTCGACGGCGGCGATTCCTGTCTCGATCTCAGTATAGATGAGAGCGTCCTTCACGAGCTTGCGCCGAAAGAACAGGTCCAGTCCGGCGAAGGCGTTATCTTCCGTCGGCAGCACCGACGCATAGATCCGCGCGCGCAGGCGCTCGTGGCGATGCTTCGCCACGGGCTTAGCCGCAATATAGCCGAGAGCCTCGAAGGCGAAACGCTGGCATTAACCCTGGTGCGCCGCTCTCTCGGCGAGCGGACATCGCATGCGGCCGGCGCAAGTTCCGGCCGGCAGAAGCTCGTCGATCGGGCAAAGCTCGTTCTGTCCTCCGATCTCGCACGACGCTGGACGCTCGCGGAGATCGCGAAAGACGTGGGAGTCTCGCCCGTTTATCTGACGCAAGTCTTCCAGCAGGTGGAAGCCATCCCTCTTTACCGCTATCAGCTACGGCTTCGGCTGGCACGCGCGCTCGATCTCCTCGCTTCCTATGACGACCTGACCATGCTCGGGCTCGATCTCGGTTTCTCCAGCCATAGCCATTTCAGCGCCGCATTCAAACAGACCTACGGGCAGACACCGGCGGAATTTCAGCGTTCGGCGCAATTGAAGCCGAAGCGCTACGCGGTTCGCTAAAGATTCCGACAGCGCCGACATGATGATCGGTGCTCTTATGATCCTGCCCCGGCAAAGGGATCGATCAGGAAAGGATCACGAGATGAAGAGAACCACATGTGCGGCTTGCGACTGCGAACTCGGCGCCGAGACCATCAAGGTCAATCTCGGCGGCAAATCGGTGGAGGTGTGCTGCGAGGAATGTGCGTCCGCCTTGAAGGAGGCGGATCAATCGACATCCGCTGCCTCCGCAAGCAGGGAATAGCAAACACCGTGGAGAGAACTGTCGCCAAGCGACAGCTCTCTCCATCTACGGGCTGCGATTAGCCCTACACGTCGCTTGTTGTTACACCAGAGACGAACTTTAAGGCGACAATAGAGGAAATTGTAATGAAGCATTGCTGTCAGGCTATCGGCAAACTTCGTTCGCAATATTCCCCTTGCGGGAAAAGTTAAGAAACATATCGACGTATTGCATTCATAAGGCCCCATTAGCTTTTGCTGCAGTTACTCGTAGCGAAGGCATTGATTATGAAGAAACGACTTATCGTCGCGGCTTTATTGGCAACAGCAATTGGCGGCGCAACCGCTTCGGCTTATGCAGCCGGTGCAGAAATCGCATCCGACCAGCAAAAGCCCGCAGGCGCCGAGACCGCGCAGCCGGGTCCGGTCGGCCCACCATCGGACGGCTGGTATTTCCAGGACCGTCATCCCGAAGGGCCGATGATGGCCTTTGGCGGCGGCATGCCCATGCCGCCGGGACCTCCGCACAGACCGAACCCGGCCCTAATGATCGCGGAAAAATTGTCGGCGCTCGAAACCTTGATCGGTGTCCGCAGTAACCAGCTCGATGCCTGGCGGGATTATACCAGCGCCCTGGTCGATCTCCTCACTCCCGCGAAGAACGAGCTGCCCGACCCGCCGCCAACCGATGACGCCGCCGCGCCCGCGGCCGCCCGTCAGGGTGACGTGCAAGCTCAGCTTTTCGGAGAGCGCCTGGCCGATCGCGTACTGGATCGCGCCGCCAAGGCCAAGGCTCTCAAGGACAGGGCCGTCGCTCTGCGCAACGTGCTGAACGCCGATCAACTCACCAAACTGGCGGACGCGGAGCGATCGCTCGTTCCCGGCCCGCATCCGTTCCACTGATCACCACGAAAGACCATTTCCCCTCCGCTTCCACCAACCGAGATCCCCCCGGACGCCCCTGTTGGTCGGAAGGAGCGGCCCTTCGCCGGGCCGAATGGTCCGGGAACGCCCCGCCCGGCGCTCCCGGACCGATGGCGTGTGCGCAGCGCCATCCTTCTTCGCAGAGGAAAAGCGATGGTCTTCCTCATGCTCTACGTCTTCCTGGCCTCAATCGAGGCCAGCGCATAGGATCAACAAGCCAGGGATGGAAATCTTGCCGATATGTTTGCGCTCAAACACGGGACCATCGAATATTGCCATTGCCACTATAGTCGTCGGAGCATTGACAGGCTGCGTCGTAGGACCGGATTATAAGACGCCCGACCTTGCCGTGCCGGCGCATTGGGGCAGTAAGACGGCGAAGAAAATACCGCCGCCGCAATTGTCGCAATGGTGGAAACGGCTTCGTGATCCCACGCTGGATGCTTTGATTGAGGAGGCCGTCGCAGGCAATCTCGATGTTGCAACGGCGAAAGCAAAGATACGCGAAGCTCGCGCGACCTATCGCGAGCAAAGAGGCGCACTTCTTCCGACCGTTGAGGGGACAGCATCAGCAACGCGCACCCGAACGGCTGCCTCTGACGGCACCCCTGCCAGCGTCTACAATGAGTACGAGCCGGGATTCGATGCAAGCTGGGAACTCGACCTGTTCGGCGGCAACAAACGTGCCGTCGAAGCTGCGAAATACGGCGTCGATGCCGCGGAAGAGGATTTACGCCATACGTTGGTAACGCTCGTCGGGGATGTTGCTTCCTATTATGTTCAGGCCCGTGAGTATCAGGCCCTGCGTGACCTGGCGCAGCGCACCGGCGTCTCACAGCGAAGGACGGCGGAACTGACACAAGCTGAATTCAAGGCCGGGACAGCGACAGCCATTGACGCTGCGAAAGCAGCAGGCGAGGCCGCCAGCACTGAGGCGGATATTCCAACCTATGAAACCTCCTATGCGCAGGCAGTTCATAAGCTTGCCATACTCCTTGGCAAACCGCCAGCAGCCCTCGACGAACGTCTAAAGACCGGCGGTGCCATTCCACGACCGAAGCTTGATGTCTCGACAGGTATTCCCGCCGATATCCTCTTATCTCGTCCTGACGTTCGCAGTGCCGAGCGCCAACTCGCACAATATACCGCCAAGATCGGTCAGGCCGAGGCAGATCGCTATCCTTCAGTCTCGTTGACGGGCAGCATCTCATCATCTGCCACAAGCATTTCGGACCTTGGCAAGAAGTCAACGATCGGCTGGTCGTTCGGCCCATCGCTCACCGTACCGATATTCCAGGGTGGTCAGCTCAAGGCTGCGGTGGATGTCGCCAAGGCACAACGCGACCAATATTATATCGCCTACCAGTCGGCGGTCTTGACGGCTATGCAGGATGTCGAAGATGGCATTGTGTCACTGACGCAAGAGAGACTGAAAAACGCCAAGCTCGTCGTTTCCGCCGCATCTTATCGCAAGGCGGCAGACTTGTCCCACGAGCTAAATGAGGCCGGGGCAGTCGATTACCTTAACGTGCTTGATGCAGATCGCTCAGTCTACAGCGCCGAAAGCTCGCTTATCCAAAGCACCGCAAATATTGCTTCAAATTACATTTCCCTCAACAAGGCGTTGGGTGGAGGCTGGGACGGACAGGTCGATGTCTCCGCGCCTGTCGTCGTTGACGCCGATATGGGTCCACATCTGGCCAAGGCCAAATAATCTCATGCTGAACACCCT
Organism: Hyphomicrobiales bacterium; assembly: GCA_900472485.1. Classification (GTDB taxonomy): domain Bacteria; phylum Pseudomonadota; class Alphaproteobacteria; order Rhizobiales; family Rhizobiaceae; genus Rhizobium. The sequence goes on along the minus strand of UCII01000011.1, from coordinate 385,657 downwards.
AGAACACAATGCACCAGCGACCGTCAGCCCGAAACGGGCCAAGGACGCAAGCTCTCTTCCCGCCAGAGTGCTTCCAAAGCGGAGCATCAGACCGCGGCACATGCTCTATGGAGGTCTCCTTGCCCTTGCCGCAATCGGCATTCTCTCCTTCCGATACGGCTATTTCGACCGGGAGAAGACGTCGGCCATCACGGCGCCGGTGACGCGAGGCAATGTCGAGGAAGCCGTGCTCGCATCCGGTACCTTCAGGCCGATCAAGCTGGTCGCGGTCGGCGCACAGGTCTCCGGTCGGATCACGGCACTTCATGTCAAGCTTGGCGATACCGTCAAGAAGGACAGCCTTGTTGCCGAAATCGACTCGACCACACAGAGCAACGACCTGAAGACCGCTCAGGCCTCCCTGGCGAACGTTAGGGCGCAGCGCCAGGAAAGCGAGGCCGATCTTGAAAACGCGCAGACGACGCTCATTCGCCAGCAGACGATCTTCCGTAACCAGGCAGGCTCCAAGGCGGACCTCGACAGTGCGCAAGCGAGCGTCAAGAAGATTACTGCCCAAATTGCCGCTCTCGACGCGCAAATCACATCGGCCGAAGTCGCGGTGGAAACCGCGCGCGCCAATCTTTCCTACACGCGCATCACAGCGCCGATGGACGGCACGGTGCTCGCCATCGTCAACCAGCAGGGGCAGACGGTGAACGCGGCGCAATCGGCACCGACGATCGTCATCCTCGGACAAGTCGATACGATGATCGTTCGCACCGAGATCTCCGAAGCCGATGTCGTCAAGGTCAAGGTGGGGCAACCGATCTATTTCACCATCCTTGGCGATCCGAATAGCAGGTATGAGGCCACATTACAGTCGATAGAGCCGGCACCTGAATCGATCACCAGCGACAGCAGCATCACCTCGTCGTCCACCGCGACGTCATCGAGCAGCAGTACGACATCGTCATCTTCGACCTCGGCGATCTACTACAACGGTGTGTTTGCAGTGCCGAACCCCGATAATTACTTTCGCACCTATATGTCGGCGGAGGTTCACATCGTTCTCGGACAGGCTAAGAATGTTCTCACCATCCCTTCCTCTGCATTGGGCGCCAAATTGGCCGAAGGATCTCGCATCGTTCAGGTCGTAAACGACAACGGCAAGAGGATCCGGCGCAATGTCGTGGTCGGCCTCAACAACAATGTCTCTGCCGAAATCCTGTCTGGCCTCTCTGAGGGAGAGAATGTCGTGGTCGGCGAGGCAAGCAATGCGACCACCAAGAGCAGCAGTGGCGGCCCTCCCCCTCCAATGGGGTTCTGACGCATGCCTTCTCCGATTATCGAATTGAAGCGCGTGCGCCGCGAATATCAATCCGGGGATCGCACGATCGCGGTCCTGCAGGATGTCGATCTATCCATCGCCGAAGGCGAAATGGTCGCGATCGTCGGACCTTCCGGCTCGGGGAAATCCACGCTGATGAACATCATCGGTCTATTGGACCGTCCGACTGCCGGCACGTATGCGATCGCTGGCGAAGAGACGCATCGCCTCGACAGCGATGCGCTATCCAAACTGCGCAGAGAGCATTTCGGCTTCATCTTTCAGCGCTATCATCTGCTTTCCGAGCTGACGGCGATCGGCAATGTCGAGGTACCGGCCATCTATGCCGGGCAACCGAGTGAAACAAGACGAGCGCGCGCGGCAGCGCTTCTTGAGCGGCTCGGCATGAGCGAACGAAACAGCCATCGCCCGGGCCAGCTTTCGGGCGGCCAGCAGCAGCGAGTTTCGATCGCTCGCGCCCTGATGAACAATGGCAACGTCATTCTTGCCGACGAGCCCACGGGCGCCCTAGACCGGCAGAGCGGTGAGGAAGTCCTGCGTATTCTGGGCGAGCTCCATGGCGAGGGCCACACGGTCGTCATCGTCACTCACGACATGAACGTCGCCGCGCGCGCCGATCGCATCATCGAGATCTCCGACGGACGGATCGTCGACGATCGACGTGCGCGCAACGAAGTTCCAGCATGGCGGGCCTCCGCTACTGCGGCCGGTTTCGGCAAATCCGGCTGGCGAGAGATAGCCGGCCGGCTGACGGAGGCCTTCCGGATGGCACTCCTTGCACTCAAGGCTCATCGGCTGCGCACGTTCCTGACCATGCTCGGCATCATCATCGGCATAGCCTCGGTCGTCAGCGTCATCGCGCTCGGCGAGGGATCGCAGCGCAAGGTTCTGGAAAATATCAATAGCCTCGGCACCAACACGCTCGAAATCTTTCCCGGCAAGAGCTTCGGCGATACGCGCTCGGGTCGCATCAAGACCCTGGTGGTCGCCGACGCCGATGCATTGGCGAAATTGACCTATGTCGCCGCCGTTACGCCGACCGTCTCGACGAGTAGCACCGTGCGGTTCGGCTCGACGGAGGCGAACGCCCTCATCAATGGCGTGGGAGATGCGTATTTTTCCGTGAAAGGATCGAAACTTATCACAGGGAGATTCTTCGATGCGGATAGCGTGACGCGCTTGTCGCAGGATGCGGTAATCGATCAGAACACTGCGACGACCTTGTTCGCCGACCGCGGGCTCGATCCGCTCGGGCAAACCATTCTCGTCGGCAAGGTTCCCGTGCGCATCATCGGCGTCATCGCCTCCCAGCAAGGCGGCTTCGGCTCAAGTGACAATCTTTCCGTTTATCTGCCCTATACCGGCGTCCAAGCCCGCCTGCTGGGCGACATGTCGTTGCGCAGCATTACGGTACGGGTCGCCGACAATACCGAAAGTTCTGCGGCGGAGGCGGCCGTCACGCAGTTTCTGGAGCGCCGCCATGGCACCAAGGATTTCTTTATCCTCAATACAGACGATATTCGCCAAACCATTACCAGCACGACCCGAACGATGACCCTGCTCGTCTCGGCAATCGCCGTCATATCGCTGCTGGTCGGAGGTATCGGCGTCATGAACATCATGCTCGTCTCGGTGTCGGAGCGTATCGCCGAGATCGGCGTGCGCATGGCAGTCGGCGCGAGACGCCAAGACATTCTCCAGCAATTCCTGATCGAAGCCGTCCTCGTATGTCTGCTGGGCGGGGCTTTCGGCATCGCGACCGCGCTCGGCTTTGGCTTCGCTTTCAACTATTTCGGATCGAACTTCACGCTCGTTTATTCCGCAAGTTCGATCATTCTGGCCTTCGCATGCTCCTGCGCAATCGGCCTGACCTTCGGCTACCTGCCGGCCCGCAACGCATCGTTGCTGGACCCTGTCGCGGCATTATCAAGAGACTGATATTTCTGGGAAAAAATCAACGACGGAGCCGGAAAGCAATCCGGCTTCGCCATTCGTGTTGGGGGCGTCATGGCGAAGCCGGGTATGCGGGGCGACCAAAGCCTGCTCGAGCCAAGCTACTGATCGACCACGATTTTACATCAGTTGCCAGCACTGACATTTCTGAATGTTGCTGAAACAAGGCATTTTGAGGAAATTTAATGTCTCGGCTTTTCCGCCGGCGCGAACTATTTGGTAAGTTCTGTAATCTTACTTTCAATATTGGTTTATGTAGAATTTTCGAGAGTTCTATGCAAGTAAAGCCTGTTTGATCGCGCGAACATTCCGTAAGCAGATCCTGTCCCTGCCGGGGACGTCCAAGCTGCTATGCCACGACAATTTGGTTCGCGTCGCTCGAGCTAGCTTGCGACCTTGGCCTCGGCGCTCTTGAACGACACGACCTGCTCCAATCCACGCGGCTGACGATTACGCACAGTGATCTCGCCCCCGAATCGGGTGACGATCTCACGCGCAATGGCCATGCCAAGGCCGGCTCCCGGAAAAGACCTTTGCCTTGCGATGTCGATCCGGAAGAAGGGTTCGAAGACCTGATTGAGCCGATCCTCCGGAATTCCAGGCCCGGTATCGACAATTCGCACAACGGCTCTATTGCCAAGATGCGTCACCGTCACCATCGCCGACTGGCCGTGCGTAGCCGCGTTGATGAGCAGATTTCGCAAGGCTCTGGTAACCGCGAGAGGCCCTGCGCTGATGGTTGCCTGCTCCAGTTCGCCGCTCGTGACGTTCATATCGATCGCTTTCAACTCGGTGACGATATCGCCGACGATCTTGTCGAGCCTGACCTGCTCCAGACTGTCCTTGGAAATCTCTTCCCGAACCAGCCCTATCGCGCTGTCGGCGATCCTGTCGAGTTCCTCGAGGTCGGCAAACCACTTGCGCCGCTCTTCATCATCCCGGATGAACTCGGCCCGCAGACGCATCCGGGTCATCGGCGTTCGCAGATCGTGTCCGGCGGCAGCAACGAGCCGCATACGGCTTTCCGTGGCGGCCTTCACCCGGGCCGACAGGCCATTGAGCGCCTGCGCGGTCGCCCGAATTTCTCCCGGTCCGCTTTCCGCTATGTGCGGCAGGGTGCCGTCGGGATTGATCGCCGCCGCCGCCTCCTCCAGCAGACGCAGCGGCTTCATGATCTTCGAGGCGGCAAAGATGGAGACGAGCACGCTGCCGATGATGATGAGACCGAGCCACCCCACAAGGATTTTCCATCCGCCCGGCGGCGGGCCATGGTCCGGCATCGGCATGATCAGCCAGCTACCGTCGGAGAGCTTCAATGACGCGATCATCTCGCCCGTCGACTGGCGTACTATGGCGGCCTCGCGCATGCCTGATCTTCGAAGCAAGGCTTCCATCAGGAAGCGCGACAATTCTTCGTCACGTTGGCCTTCAGCGGGCCCAGGGGTAACCACCAATCCCGCCGATGCCGCGGTGGTTCTGTCCTTCTCTGCGAAAGTGGCAAGAATGGAAAGCTGGTGGGCCATCCGTTCGATCGTCATGTCCGGCCGCGGTCCGCGCATGACGAGGCTTGCCACGAAAGACGAGGAAATGACGACCAGAACGATGGCGGTCATCAAAAGTAACGCCAAGCGCGCGCCAAGCGACCTCATGAATCGCCCTTGATGGCCGTCACCGGAACGACGAGCTGATAGCCTCCATTGCGGATCGTCCTGAAGATGGGCTCCTCTACCGTTTCTCCAAGCTTGCGGCGCAGCCGGCTCATCAGGACGTCGATCGAGCGATCAGCCGGATCGCGGTCGCGCCCCTGGGTCAGATCGAGCAGCTGATCACGCGACAGGAGCCGACCTGCACGTTCCAGGAACGCCTTCAGAAGGTCGAATTCAGCGCCCGTCAGCGAAATCACCTCGCCACTGTCTCTGCTGACCCGACGAAGCTGTGGGTCGAGCATCATGCTCGCGAACTGATAGCGCCTCTGCTCGGGCTCCAACGAGGAATCCTCGTTCGTGCGGCGCAGGACCGCACGGATGCGCGCGGCCAATTCACGCGGGTTGAACGGCTTGCCGAGGTAGTCGTCGGCGCCGATCTCGAGACCGAGAATGCGATCTATGTCTTCTTTCAGGGCAGTCAGCAGAATGACCGGCACTCGAGGGCGGCGGTTTCGCAGATCGCGGCAAAGATCGAGGCCCGACCCATCGGGAAGCATGACATCCAGGACGAGGAGATCCGGATGACGCCGGTTGAGCGCATCGTTACATCCGCGCAGGTCGCTTGCCGTCGACACGCGGAAACCCTGTTCCTCGAGATATCTGCTCAGGAGAGAGCGTATTTCGTGGTCGTCATCGACTATCAGAATATCGGGTGCGGCGCTCGCGTTCATGGGATTCATTCCGTTTTCTCAATTCTTATACAAACTATAGTTTGCCTGAAAAGAAGGGTTTTGCGGCGCCAATACGGAAAAATCCGACCGGGAAACATTCATTTACAAAATTCCCGACGCTGGAAATGTTGGGTAACAAAATAATGCGCAGAAGATGGAATCCGCTGCCGATGACGTGTCAACGCGTCGAAGGGCGTTGCTCACCCGTGGTCATCAGAGCCAGTCCGTCACCCGGCTATCAAGCCGCTCGCAGCCATTCGACGCTCCAGGCGGAAAGCCGCCCTTCAATGGCACCGCTGTCCATCATCAGCCGAATTTCGATCGGCGCACGTGGGTCGATAATATTGACCGGTACTGCCGCCTCGAAAGAGCCGGTGCCTTCGGGGCAGACACGCAGGCTCCCTAGCAATTCGGCAGCATGCACCTCCAGGGTGAAGATCTGCCCCTGACAATCTTCGTCGACATCGAAGGCAAATTTCGCATTCCACCGACCTGGCGGCAAGTGAAGATAAGGACCATAGATCAGGCACCGGGCTCCCCCGGTGAGGTCGACAAGATCGTCCAGGGCCTGCCCCAGGCTGTCGCCTGACAGAAATGTCTCCTGCGGCCAGAAAATCGTGGCGCGCGAGCTTGCCCGACGGTCGAATTCCAGAGGACGAAGAACCTTCCTTGCCGTATCGCGCAGTGCCTCGCTGACCTCCGGGACAGCCTCCTGCGGCATCAGATATCCTGCGATCACCGCCGCTGCAGCCTCCTCCAGTTTCGGCGGCTCGGCATGCGACGGCTGTCCGGCCGGCGCCATTCCCACATGAAGAAGCGCATTCGCGATTTGCTCAAATTTGAGATCAGTGCTGAAATGCCGGTCTATCGTCTTCAGAAGCAGATCTATGCTGCCCTTTTGAGCGATGTCGTTGCGACGTAAGACCAGCGCTCCGGAAGCGCCCGCCAGCGGCTCGAGGCAGGCAAGGCTGGCCGAGACGGCCCTGACCAAGCCGATATCCCGCTGCTCGGTCGCCCGAGCCAGATATGAGACCGCATCGAGCGGATCCTCGAGAAACAACAGAAACGGCACATTGACCCTGAGAATCAATTCCGAAAGCCGGGTTTCCGGAAATTGCGAGACGAGAACGGCATGCATGCCCTTTCGCGCTACGACATGCTGCTTGAGGTCCTCCACCGTATCGGTTGCAATGACCGCATAATCGCCGAAGGCTTCGCGGGCCAGGGCATGCACCGCGGCAACGCCCCAGGAGGACATGACGCCCGGCATCCCGAATGCAAAGAGGATGGTCATGATCCGCCCTTTCTGCGGTTATCCGTTGAAGAGGCTGTCATAAAGCGCGCTCACCTTCTGTTGATATCGATCCGTCGAAAAACGGGCGGCCTGCCTCGGGCCAGACTTGGCAAACGAGGTGCACAGCCCGTCGTCCTGATCCAGACTGACGATCGCCTTGCGCATCTCCTCCGTGTCATAAGGATCGACCAGCAGCGCGGCATCTCCGGCTATTTCGGGGATCGATCCCTCCGTGGAGCTCAGGACAGGCGTTCCAAGCTGCATGGATTCCAGCACCGGCAGCCCGAAGCCTTCATAAAGCGAAGGAAACAGCACCGCCCGCGCGCCCCTGATCAGGCTGATCAGCAAGGGATAGGATACGAAATCGAAGCGCTGGATCTGCCGCTGCGGCAGGATGCGATCCTCAGCGCGAAGATAGAAGCGAAACCGGTCGTCATCAATGAGCTGCTGCGTTTCCGCTCCCTTCCATCCCGGAGCACCCACGATGATAAGCGGCTTGGAAGTCTTTGCGGCAAGATAGGCCTCGATCAGACGTGAGATGTTCTTCTTTGGCTCGAAAGCACCGAAAAAGAGGAAATAGCCCTTCCAATCGAGATGGAAGATGCCGGCAACCTCATCGGCGACCACATCGGCCGGCTTCTCGCGAAGTTGCTCCGGCACGTGAACGGCCTGATAGGTATTGCTCACGCGCGCCTCATCGGCACCGAGAACCCTGATGATATCGGCCCTCGACGTTTCGGATACCGTGACGATATGATCCGCTCGCCGGACCAGGGAGCGCAGCATCTTGTAGTGATAGCGCTTGTCGTCCTCGGTCAGATAGGGCAGCCGCAAGGGAACAAGGTCATGGATCGTGTAGATATTCAGCGCCTTCCCAACCGCAATCGGCATCGGATAGGTGCAATGGAGAAGATCCGGCTGTGCCTCGAACTTCATTGTGAGATTATTGCCGTAGCGCTTGAAATGATGGCGCGCGAGATGGAACAGGTCGCTGGAAGCATAGGCCAGGGCTGCATCGCCGAGCTGCGCCTGAAGAGATTTGAGAATAACCGTTCCGCTGAGTGGAATCGGAACCGGCTTCACACCAAAGGGCGCGGCGATGCGACGACGCAGCCAATGCCGAACTTCGGATAATGCTCCGCGCGGGCGGGCGCCGGATGCATCGAAGAGAACAACCTCCCGCAATACCGGGTCCTTCGGAACCTTCCCCGGAATTCCGTAAACAACTCCGGTCTGATAACCAAGCGAACGGGCCGCCGACATCAGACTGCGGGTGTAGGTCGCAACACCCGTGCCCTTTTGCAGAGAAAGATTGAGGCCGTCGTAAAGGATCGTCTGGCTCACTCCCATCTCTCCTTCAGCATCTGGAAATCCCTCGTCGCTATCAAGCCGGCTTGTCGCGCGACAAGACGAGCAGCGAATCATCGGCCGCATATTTCGAAAGCAGGTCTTCGCTGGTGATGGGAACCGCCTCGCCGCTGAAATCGAGGCGCCGCATTGCCCCGTAGATGCCGACGAGCCGTTCGAGAAAACCGGATGCGTCGGCATAGCGGGCAGGATTGAATTCGACCACGAGCATCGGCTTATGGCGGGCAATGGTCTCGGCCATTCCTTCGAGTATCACCTCCTCCGCCCCCTCCGCGTCGATCTTTATGAAGTCGACGCGCGAGCAGGAGGCGCTCATCCCGTCGAGGGTCGTCACGGGGACCTTTATGACGACACCGTCCTGTGGGCGAGGTTGAAACACGTCCGAAACGATCTGCGCGTTCTTCGGTTCGCTATGGGGAACATATAAAGACGCTTCTCCCGATATCGTTGCACCAAGTGCTGATGTTTCGATCCGCGTCCGTCCGAGCAACCCGTTGAGCTCGACGCTGCGACGCAGGAAATCGGCGGCATGGGGATTGGGCTCGACGGCGATCAATTCGCCCCTGATGCCAACGAGTTCGGCAAGCAGAAGGGAGTAATAGCCAAAATTCGCACCGACATCGATCGCGGTCATGCCGCGCTTGACGTTGCGCGCGCAGAACAGCGTCAGCCAGATTTCCCAAAAGCCGTCCAGAAGAACATGGGATCCGAAACCTCTGTCTCGGGTGTCTACATAAAGCTTGTAGCGACCGAGTACACGCACCAAGGCCGTGTGGTTTCCGAGGTAGGCGCTGTTCACGCGCTGCAAGATGGCGGTTTCGGCCTGATGCCGATCGAACGCCATCAATTCATGAAGATGTAGCAGTGCCGAAGAACTCATTGTACCTCTCTCGTTCCAGCATGCCCGTAACGCATTCCGCAGGCCGGGCAACATCAGGAAACTCCCTCGATCGCCGCCAGATTATCCGCCTCCAGCCTCTCCCTTGCCTTTGCTCCGCCGTTTTCAGTTTGCCGCCGACGCGGAGATGCCGACCGACGCCGCCGACAGAGCCGTCCCGGTAACCCCCTGGAAGAGGCCCATGAACTTCTGAATATCGATCGACGAGGCATTGGAGATATAAATTATATCTCGCGGCTGAACCTCGAAGTTCTGCATCGCAAGCAGCGTCGAGCCGTTTTTCAGGTTGAACCGATAGACGATCGGGACAGGTCCGCCACGGCGCAGCAACGGATTGCTCGGCGCAACAATGCGGCGGGCGACCTCAAGCGGTTCGTAGCGGAAAAGGAAGACGCCCGAAGCATCGGCGCGGCTATCCTGCAAGCCTCCTGCCCGCGCAACGGCGTTCGCCATGGTCAAATGCTGAACGCTGAAGGGGACCTCGCCGCTCTGACCTGAGGCGCCAAGAATCGTATAGGTAACCGGCTCGCGCACCACAGTGACCACGTCTTCGGGCCGCAATCTCACGTTTTCGCGCGGATTTTGAACAATCGCCGTAAAAGGCAGATGCATCGTTCGCCCGCCACGCGTCAGGTAGACGACGCTGTCGTTGACGCCGGCGCGCAATCCTCCCGCCGCGGCAATAGCATCGAGTATTCGGCTGCCGGCGGGCGAAAGTGCGACGCGTGCACCACCGGCCACCTCGCCTGTAACCGTAACGGTGTTCGACGAGCTTTGCTGGACGGTCACCAACGCCTGCGGCTGCACCGCCTTGCCCGTCAGGCCGGAAACCACCGCCTTTTCGACCGACGCCGGAGTGCGGCCGGCAGCCGTAATCCGGCCCACATAGGGAATACTGATCGTGCCATCGCTGTTGATGGTTTGCGGCGGGATCGTCACCGAACTACCGGTCGCCTGTTGCTGCCCCGAAACGCTCGAGGCCATCCCGAACAGACTGCCGGGAGGCGCCTCCCAAAGGCTGACGGAAACGACATCGCCAACCGCGATCCTGAGGCCGGGATCCCGTGCGCCCTCACCGAAATATGCCGCAAAGCTGGCTTCCGGCCGCGCGACGCTCCTGACCAACGCCGTCGATGTCACATCGACCACCGCGAATGGCGGCATGGCACGCGCGGCCGCTTCCTCTAATATGCGGGAGGCCTTGGGGCCGGCCTCCGGTAATCCACAACCAGTAAGAACGCAGGCAAGAACGCACAGTAGTCCGAACTTCAACGGCATCGATGATCCTGATTGGCATGGAGGCAGTTTTGACGAGGCAACATCGTGCCAAGCAGGCTAGGCCGTTCCGGCATCGTCGCTACGCTCCCGGGAAAAACGAAGGATCGACGATGGGCTGGAGCCGTAGGCATGTTTGTAGAGAACGGAGAATCGCCCGGGGTTGGAGAATTGTAGGCTCATGGCAAGATCGGTGATGCTTTCGGCCTGACCGCCCTTGATGGCGCCATGTGCTGCGGCCAGCCGGTAATTGCAAAGGATTCCCATCGGCGTATCGCCGCGATAGGTCTTGAACATACGTTGCAGCGCGCGGGGGCTGCAGCTCGCCGCATGTGCGAGATCCTCCAGCATGATGGCATTATGCAGATTGTCGCGCATGAATGCCTCCGCCCGCAGGAGCTGCCGCGGCGCGTTATCCAAGGTGCCTCGATTGAAGGCGTCGGACAGATTGTGCGGCAGCTTGGCAAACAGCTTGACCAGCAGAAGCTCGCTGTAAGCCTTGGCGAGCATCATCCGCTCGGTTTGGCGAGCTGTCGTCAAATCTTTCTCGGCCTGGCGCAGTGTCTGATAGAGCCCTTGTGCGCCGCCTTGACGAAAGCTCACCGGTGCAAGCGCAAATTCCTGCACATAGGGTTTCCCGGTCAGCTCCTCGAAATGCTGGCGGATTACCGATTCTGGGATCTGAAACAGCAGCCAGGAACTGCGCGGCTTGATCTCCAGCCGCTTTCCCGCCCGGTCGCTGATGCTGGCGACGTAGTTGGCAGGAATGCGCAAGGATTTGCGCATTCGCCGATGATTGATCTCTATTTCGCCTGCGAGGACGAATACGATGCTGACGCGCGGCAAATCCTGCTTCGCTATCCCCTCGAGGCTGGCCGAATGCTCGGCGCTTATGATCGAGGCCGACTGAAGCGGTTGCTTGCTGAATTTGAAGGAATAATCGCCTGATGTTTCCGAGGGAACCGCCCATTTCCAGTTTGGTTCAAGCATGTCAAGGTTGCGAATGATTGCATCCCGGGAATACACCTCGAAAGTGCCAACGCATTGCTCGACAACTCTTTCCAACATCGCCATCCGCTAATCCTACTCAAAATCTCAGGTTGTATATTAGCCATCGCTAACGCTCGATTTCTATCTAGGCTACATTTTTCTAGCGTTCGTTTTTGACGACTCCATTACTTTGCTCCCGTGCCCACTTCGGGATGCAAGACGTTCATCGTAAGTTGCATTACCTATATTTAAATTAGCACGACGAATTTTAGCACGACAGTACAGATAGTGACGATGTTATACAGAATCCTACCTCTTCGTAGCGCGGCCACAGGTTGAGTATCCCGAGCGACGATATCGGACAAAATAATCGCTGCCGGCAAATATATTCGACATGCTTACGGGCAAAGGTTGCAAAAGTAGTTACTAATTTATCTTGATCGAATTATCGGAGGTTCGTTGCGTGCACAAGGCTCGCTGGTAAAATTGAGAAGTCATGCGACTACCCGGGCTTGTGGCTGAAACAATCTGCGCGCTACGTTCATTTTAATTATTCTAATACATGATGAGGCTTAGGTAGGAGCCTGCGTCAGCACCCGGAATGCCGCTGTCCGTATATAGCCGGGTCCCGCAAAGCACAGAGACGCGGTGCATTCTATCGTTCTATATTGTGCCAATTTGCAAATACAGCGTGCACTATTGTTGCCTATCTACACGACAAACAGACGGCGGCTTTACAATGTGGAGTAGATACGAAACGCCGTTTCTATGTCGTCGAAGACGCGGCCGCGACCATTCTTCAATACGAGCGCCGACTTGCACAGATCACCGATCATATTGAGATTATGTCCCACAATGATCATCGAGCGATCCTTGCGCTTGACGAAAAGCTCTTCGAAACAACGGGATTGGAAGCGTTTGTCGCCAACGGCCAATACCTCGTCGATGAGATAGCAATCGAAATCGATGGCAAGCGACATGCCGAAGGCCAGCCGCGCCCGCATGCCCGAGGAATAGGTCCTGAGAGGCATGCGCAGATAGCGGCCAAGCTCACTGAAATCCTCTACCACATCGCGAATTTCATCGAATGGCTTGTCATAAATGCGCGATAGGAAGCGCATGCAGTCGTAGCCAGTCATCGAACCGCCGAAGCCACCGCTCAAGGCAATGGGCCACGACATCGACATGTTGCGTACGACCTTACCCGACGTCGGCTCCTCTATCCCTGCGATCATGCGCACAAGCGTTGACTTGCCGGCCCCGTTGTGCCCAAGGACGGCAATCTTTTCACCGCGACCGATCTTGAATGTCACACCATCGACCACGCGACGCATCCGGCCATGCACCTCATATTCCTTGACGAGATCGAACACGCCGACAATGCCATCTTCATGCCAGGGTATTTCGCTCTTCGGCGCCAGCGTCCCCGGGGAGGCAATCTGCGTGAGACTGGAAGGGAGACCCGTCATTGCTGAGCCGCGTGCTCATATACCTGGATCGTGAAGAAGCGCACGATCCAGAATGTCGCGAAGCAAACCGCAAGCAGCATCAGAAACGAACCAAGGCGTTTCGGGTACAACGCATGATCGGGCAAATTCGGATCGGCGATTCGTTCCAGATACAATTGTTGCCGCTGCGCATCGATCCTGGCATTTTCCAGGGAGGTGGTCGCCGATGTCAGCATCTTCGCTGCCATTTCCCTCTCCAGAAGCAGCTGCTCATATTGCGCGATACGGGGCGCCATCGAGCCGTCATTGCCGACGATACGAGCCCGTTCATCGCTGATCTGCCGTTCCATCGCCGCCACGCGCGCTCTCAACGCCTCCCCTTGCGGACTTTGCGGCGCCTGTTCTTGCAGGGCCGAAAGACGCGCCTTGCTGTCGGCCAGATCATCCGAAAGCCGGGCAATCATGTCCAAGGCGGCAGACGATTGCTTGCTCGGGTCGACAAGCGCCTCCCGATTGCGAAAATCGGTCAGGCTTGTCTGCATCTTGGACAGTCTCGTTTGGCTGTCATTTACCTCGATCTGAGCATAGCGAATGGCATCCTCACGGGCGCGATCGTTGAGCCGGTTGATGAGCTCTTCCGCATGCTGCACCAGGGCATTGGCCAAGCGATAAGCATCATCGGCGCGAAATGCACGCACATCCAGCGTGGTCACGCCGCTGCCGCTATCGGTGTGGACATTGATGGAACGGAGATAGTGCTGATACAGCTCCTCATTATTGGCTTCGGCCCAGGGTAGCGGATAGCGGCTGAGGAAGTCGCCTTCCGGCCGGGAAAGAATAGCTTTCAGATCGTCCCTGCTCACCAGCGCGTCGACAGCTGCGCGCGACTTGATGAACTCGGTGACGATGTAGCTGTCATCCTGCGCGCGGACGAATCCGGTGCTCTGAAGGAAACCGCTGAGCAAGCCGGCTGCATTTCTATTAGGGCTGCGCACGACAAATTGCGTTTCGGAAGCATACTGATCGGAGCAGATGAAACCGTAATAGATCGCCCCGAGCAGGCCGGGAACGACGACGATCAGCAATAGCAGCAGTTGAGATCGAGTCCATCGCGCGACAGAACGCGGCCAGGAAACCGGTTGACCTATGACGACACCGGATGAGCGTGCACTCACCAGCCTAACGAAATCAGTGAATTCCTTATTATTCTCGATGCGGCTCATTTGGGACCATCAAATCTCTCTTGGAATGGTCAGAACCACCCCACAGCTGCCCTTCCGGAGCTCCGATAAAGCAACCCCAGTCAGCCGGCCTCCATCGTTTCGGCTCGTCGTTCCGAACAACGCACATGACGATTTCGACGGCAATTTACTTTGCAAGAGATTCCCATATATCCTTTGAAAGTCAAATATATTTCTGGGGTTTCGAAATTTTTACATACTGAAACAAGAATAATTTGCCTTATGTCGCAATTAATACTTTGGCGACGCGATCCGTATGGCGAGGCCGAATTGCGGCGGCAATAACTGCCATTCGATTAGCCGTTTCACTCTCATTGCTGGTTCAAGGAATTCGGTATGGGAAAGTTCGGGGGTATCTTGAAGCACGTCGGCAGTAACTTTGCCTCGGATGGTCGTGCAGACCTGTTCATCGGCCGTTTTTGCCGAAGCCTGTTGAAATTTCTCCTGAGTAGGCGTCGCAGCCTCCCATTTTCGATACCGGAAGATGTCATCCAGCTACCGTTGCCCTTCATGCCCCAAAAGGCGGTTCCGCTCATGCAGCCAGCCGTTAGCGGACATCGCAGGCAGTTTCGTTCAGGCGCTAGTCATCGCTCCTAGCGGACATCTTTTTGGGGGACTTATATGCACATAGATTCGATGATCTTTCCCCCGGAGGCGCGGTCCTCGGCAAAGACAGACGAGCAGCCATCCTGGTTGCCCCCAACCAACGCGCGGCTGCTTGCTTTTCTTCCGACACGTCAGCGCTTTCCCCTCATCGGCCCCGCCTTCTCCGCGTCCCTCAAGCCGATCGAATTGACGATGGGGGCCGCAGATGGTGTGGTCAGTTGGGGAGACGGGCCGCTTGCCCGCCTGGCACGCCTCTATGCGCAGGTGCTGCGTCTGCCGTTCTGGACAGTGGCGGGCGGCTTCCTACAATCGACCGGTCAGGACGCCAAATCGCCGATCTCCATCGTCGCCGACGATCTCGGTATTCATTCTTCTGCCCGTCAGCCCTCGCGATTGGAGACGCTGCTTCAAAATGCGCCATCCGACACAGAGATTCAGCGTGCCCGCGACTTGCGGCGATGGATCATCCGCGAGCGGTTGTCCCAAGACAATCAGCTGCGGGACGAGACCATTTCGCTTCGCCGAAGCCGTCGCAGGCGCATCCTGCTTGTCGACGAAGTGATGGGAAATCACACCGTGGAAAGCGCCGGTGCCGATGCAGCGACCTTCGCAAGAATGTGGACGGCGGCTCTTGCCGAGGAAAATGCCGATATCATCGTCAAATGCCATCCTGACGTCATCGCAGGCCAGGCCCAGGGCTTTCTTCAACCCCTCGCCCGAACGGCAGGAGTGCAGATTGTGGACCGCCCTGTCTCGACACATTCCCTGCTGGATATGGTGGATGAGGTCTGGACCGTGTCCAGCCAAGTCGGGCTGGAGGCGCTTCTGCGCGAAATACCCGTCGTCACCTTCGGCATGCCCGCCTATGCCGGCTGGGGACTGACTGCGGACCGCGCCTTGGGCACGGTCGCAACGACGGCGCGCTCTCGTCGTGGACGCCGGGTCAGCATAGACGAGTTTGCTGCTGCTGCACTCTTTCAATACTCCCGTTATGTCGATCCTGTCTCGCGTAGCGCGATCACGGCCGAGCAGGCAGTCGAACGGCTGCTCGAATGGCGCACGCACGCCCGTGCGCTCTCCGGCCGTTACCTTTGCGTCAATTTCTCGCTTCACAAGCGCGCGGTCATGCGCCGCTATCTGAGCAGCCCCCGGTCGCAGGTGCAGTTCGCCACCAATCCGAGCGCGTCAGAGATCCAGGGTGCCGACACCATCGTCCTTTGGGGGAACACCACTGCTCCCGATGAATCCATTCTGTGGAAGCAGGGCAAGAGATTGCCGATCATTCGGGTTGAAGATGGCTTCATTCGCTCCTCCGGCCTCGGCAGCTCGCTGGTGCCGCCATCCTCGCTCTGCTTCGATGACCAAGGCATCTATTTCGATGCCTCCGCTCCAAGCCGGTTGGAGACGATCCTGAACGGGACGAATTTCGACGATGCGCTTCTTGCGCGCGCAAAGCGCCTACGGCAGGCCATCGTCTCGATGGGGATCACCAAATATAATCTGCCGCCGCAGCCGGCGCCGGATTATCATGCTCTCGCCGAAGGCCGCGATATCGTCCTCGTGGCCGGGCAGGTGCCGAACGACGCCTCGCTGCGGTTCGGTATGGCAAGTCATCCATCCGATATCGAACTGCTCAAGGCCGTTCGGCGGGCGAGACCGACGGCATTCATCATCTACAAGCAGCATCCCGATCTTCTGGCGAAGGCGGCTGGCCGTCATCCGCCTCCATTGCCACGGGCGGAGGCTGCAGATCTCGTCATCGGCAATGTCGATCTGGATAATCTCCTCGACGCTGTCGACGAGGTTCACGTCGCAACATCCCAGATCGGGTTCGAAGCGCTGCTGCGAGAAAAGCCGGTATGGTGTCATGGTCTCCCCTTCTATGCCGGCTGGGGCCTCACGCAGGATTCGGTCGTTTCGTTGCGGCGAAAGCGCGCTCTAACGCTCGACGCTCTCGTCGCCGGCACGCTCATCCTCTACCCTCGATACTGGTCGAACATCACCAATCTTCCGTGCGAAGCGGAAGACGTGGTCGCCGAACTCTATCGCTCCCGTCTGGGCACGGCTCCCAATCCATCACGGAGGCGCTGGCTGGCACAGGCCATCCACATGCTCGAGGCTAGAAAATTATGACCAAGCCCATCATTATGGATATTTCCAGATTGATGGAACGGGCGCATTGCCCGACGCCCACCGGTATCGATCGCTATGAGCTTCATTATGCGAACTGGTTGAACGAGCGTCGCAAACGGACTGCCTTGACCGATCTCGATGCGTTTCCGCCATCGTCGTGGTTTGTCGAAACTGGCCATAACGGCGCCGTCGCCATTCCGTCCGAGCGGGCGGACAAGTTGGTCTCCATGCTCAACAGCCGCTGGTCGGCAACAGAAATCTCGCCCGCACAGGCCGCCCTTCTCGAGCGGATTTTCGCCGCCATCGATGGCAAGATCAGGTGGCAGGCTGCAGCGGAAGTGAAGGCAGGCGAAGCACATACGCAAAAACTGCGCAAGATCGTACATGCTGTTGCCAATCGTTTCGCGCATGGTTTGATGCTGCCGCCCAAGGCTTCCTTCGTCCATGTATCACACAGCCGGCTTGATCGGACTTCCGCTTTTTCCTGGCTGGAAGAAACCGGCCGTAACGGCGTCTTCTACGTTCACGATCTCATCCCGCTATCGCATCCGGAATTCGTCCGGCCGGAAGAGCCGGAGCGGCATCGCCGCAGGATGGAGACGGTGCTGAAACACGCATCGCTAGTGCTGTGCAATTCGCAGGTAACCGCACGTGCCCTGCGCACGTTTGCCCAGCAGAGTGACAGGACGCCCCCTTCGATCGCTGTGCTGCCTCCAGGCATCGAGCGCTGCTTCCTGTCTCCGCCAAACGACACGCCGCGCCCGCGGACGCCCTACTTCGTGACGCTCGGAACGATCGAACCGCGCAAAAACCACATGTTGCTGCTGCACCTGTGGCAACATCTGGCCGAACGCGATGGGGCGATGGCTCCGCGGCTCGTCATCGTCGGCAAGAGGGGATGGGAAAACAGCCACATCCTGGCAATGCTGGAGCGGTGCCCTGCCCTGCCCGGACTTGTCATCGAGGTGCCAGGGCTGGAGGATGCGGCTTTAGCGCAGCTGGTCGCTGGCGCAGCTGGTCTTCTGGCTCCATCCTTCACCGAGGGTTACGGCATGCCTGTCGCCGAGGCTATCGCGCTCGGCACGCCCGTCATCGCCTCCAACATCAGTGCCCATCGCGAAGCCGCCGCCGGACAGCCCGCTATCTTTCTCGACCCGCTTGATGGGCTGAGCTGGAGAGCCGCGTTGGACATGATCACCGCAACGCCGCAACGCCGAATGAAGCCCGGCCTATCGAGCGGGTGGGATACGCATTTCGATGATTTGGAGGCGTTGATCGAGGCCGATTTTTCTGCCCGGCGCCATGCTGCCCAACGGGCTCCGAGGCGCATCGGGAGAATGTCGACCTTGCCGGTTTTGCAGTGAGACGCAGCAGTGCAGGCACAACAAATAACAAAGTTGATCAGCAGGACGTGGGAGCAGCGGTGTGACAAGCTTTTACGACATCGAGAATTGCTACAAATTCATTCTCGGCCGTCCGATCAACGACGATGAGCGAAATGTCATCGGCCACCATCTCCTGCAAATCACCGACCTTCCGCTGGACGACCACCGCAGACGCTTTCTGACTTCTAACGAATTTCACCAACGTCATAGTGAATTGCTGTTTCACAATTTCGTGCCGAGGTCGATCGTCGTCCTTTTTGAAACCATATACAATTTCAAATTGTATCTGGACCTTCGCCAATATCATATATCTTTCGGTATCATGAACGGTGAGTATGAGAAGTTCGACCTCGAACTCGTGAAAGCCATCGTGCCCGATAACGGGCAATTCATCGATGTCGGCAGCAATGTCGGGTACTATTCCCTCTCTGTCGCAGCCCATCATTCGCCATTTAGAGGAACGGTTCTCGCCTTCGAGCCTTTGCCGAAGCTCTGCGAGTTGTTCAACCGATCGATCGCGGAGAACGGATTTGGAGACCGAGTGAGCGTTCACCAGCTCGCTCTTGCCGATGTTCCGGGAGAATTGCCGCTTGATGACGCGGGCGAAACGGTCAACGCGGGAGCCACGCGACTGATTACTACCCGCGCTGAAGCCAAGACCGATCGCATGGCCAAAGTCGAAACACTGGATCGTGTTATCGGCAATCTGCGGCCTGATGTCATGAAAGTCGACATACAGGGAGCGGAAGGCTTGTTCCTGAAGGGGGCGCAAAGAACCATCGCCAGATGTAAGCCTTCTCTATTGATGGAGATCAATCACCATATGCTCTCCATTGTCTCCAAAACCGCTCCAGGCGCGATCCACCGTCAGCTCGCAGATTTCGGCTACCACATCTGGACAAGTTCTGGGCATCGCCTGACGCGAATGGCGACATCCGAGGAATTCAACTCAAACTTCTCGGCCGGCACCGTGGCGAACATATTTGCGGTTCATGAAGATCGTGCAGAGGACGTCGACCGGCGGCTCCAGCAGCTGGAGTTACAACGCTCCTACGTTCCTTGGAATTCCAGAGCCAGGTGACAAACTATGCCAAACGTTAGCGCGCCCGCCGCAGCGTCATTCGAACTTGATGTGATTGCGTGCCACGTTGATCAGGAAGAGCCCGACAGCCGTTGTAAACAGGCAGCACTTCGCAAGGTAATCAATATCATAGAAGGTTTGCACGGAATCGCCGAAGACACCGGCGCGAAAAAGCTCGAAGCAATGAACGAGAGGGACATAGAGCGCCAGCTTCTGGGCGCCACTGGGAAGCCAGGCCACCATGAAGAACATGCCACAGATCGGCAATGTGAGATATTGAAATGGCGGCACCAGCTTCTCAACAAACTCGAACCGTTCCGAACCGGCGGCAAAGATGAGCGCCACCCCGAAAGAGAGCCAGGCCATGAACAGCCAGCCCGCCAGGAGCAGACCGAGATTCTGATAGGGCGGAATGATGTTTGCCAAACGCGCAACCGTGTAGACGAGGATGAGAGCGGCGGTCGTGCCGGCGGTCTCCAGAAGTGCACGGGCAATTATGGCGTCAGCCAGGCGGATCTGGCGATGATACATCAAGGGCATATTCTGGCGCAGACAAGAAACTGCGTGACCGGTTATGTGGCGCCAGAGCGTCAGCGGCATGTAACCGCTCAAAACGAAAGCCGCCACCGTCAATCCGTGCGCCTCGTGATTGAGCAGCGTCCACATGATCATGACACCCGTAGTCAGGATCATCGGTTCCAGCGCAAGCCACAGGAAGCCGATGTTTTCCCGCCCGTAGCGTATGAGCATTTCGCGCATGATCAGCGCGCCAAGGACGCGCCCCTGAATCTTCAATCCGGTAATGAACTGCGAACCCCCGCGCGCGTTTGCCGAGACCTGATGCACCCGAAGCCCTCCTGGTCGCTATCCCATCTCCATCAGACGGTCGGTCAACGATACCGGCGAAGGGCAACCGCTCAATCTTCATTGCGCCGGGCTTGGACAATTAGCGTCCATGGCGTCCGCTCGCAGATCTGCAACGGCAGACGATCACCAGAAAGGGCATGATCATGGCTCTGATCAACTCCGAGACCCAAAGCAAGAAAGTCGATGCAGAGCAGCGGCCGCAGCCTTTCCGCCGCATGATTGCAACTTCGGTTGCCGGACCTGCAAAAGCCCGAAAGCGTCGCAAGCGTTTCGGTCGTCTAAGCGTTTATCTGCTAGCGGTTATTGCCCCTACCCTGGCAGTCAGCGCCTATTACGCATTCATCGCCGCTCCGATCTATGTGTCCGAATCCTCTTTCGTCGTCCGCATGGCCGCGCCGCCATCCTCCAATGTCTTCGGCTCTCTGCTGCAGAACAGCGGGATAACGCGCTCGCAGGACGATACTTTTTCCGTGCAGGAATATATCCGCTCCCGCCAGGCACTGAAGGAACTTGCCGAAAAGCTTCCCGTGCGCGCTATTTTCGCTAGCCCGCAGGCGGACTGGCTGACGCGCTTTCCCCGCTTCTGGGAAAACAACAGCGAGGAACAGCTCTTTAATTATTATTCGAGCCGGGTGTCCGTCATTCACAACGATACCACAGGCATCACCGTCCTGCGGACGACAGCCTTTCACGCGCAGGATGCCGCGGACATGAACGCCTCATTGCTGGCACTTGGCGGCGATCTTCTCGACCGGCTCAACAATCGCGCCCGCGGCGATGCGGTGCGCTTTGCCGATGGTGAGGTGCAGCAGGCGCAGCAGCGGGTCATAGATGCCCAACGAAACATAACAAACTTCAGAAACAAGGAGCTGATGGTCGATCCGAATGCCAGTTCCATGTCGATGATCGATCTCATCAGCAATCTGACGTCCGCTCTCGCCAATACGCGGGCACGCCTTGCAGAAACGCGCAAGACTGCGCCGGACAGTAACTCCATTCCCTTTCTGACGAGCCAGGTCGCGGCACTGGAGCAGCAGATCGAGAATGAGCGAGCAAAAATGGTCGGATCCGACAAATCTGTCGCGCCCAGAATTGCGGATTACGAAAGCCTCGTGCTGATGCGGGAGTTTTCCAACAAGGCGCTCGTTGCCGCCCTCGATGCGCTTGAAGCGGCCCGAGCCGATGCCCGCCGCCAACAGCTCTATCTTGAGGTCGTCGTTCCACCGCAGATGCCCGACGAGGCAGAAATGCCTTATGCGCTGAAGAACGTTACGGTCGTTTTCCTGTCCTTGAGCCTTTGCTATCTGCTGGGCTGGCTCATGGTCACCGCCTTCAGGGATCATGAAAGCGGCTGACCTTGCCGGAGCTATGATCGAACCCGAATATGCCGACCTCGATATTAGTGCCTCTGAGAGGGTTGTCTAATCGCAGTTAGGCGTGCCGCATCGCTTTTGCAACCCATGCATTTATTGAAGTTCACTATCACATAGAAACGGAAATGGAGCACATTGTGATCGAAGAGCAATCGAAAACAAGCAATGCAAAGGACGTCATCATCGCGGCATATAGAGGCCTTCTAGGAAGAGATCCTGACAAGAACGGCATGAGTTCTTATCTCGATTTGCTGGAGAAGAACTCAATTTCATATGAAGATCTTATACGGCAAATCAGTGGTTCTGATGAATTTAAGACCATACATGGATACATTCACACATATGGTTCCTCCAGAAGAGAGGCAATGGATGTATTTCGGCAATTCAGAAAGTATGAGGGTCCGGGCCGAGCAGGCTTTGTGACCAACTTTCTCGGTTGCGTTTCCAACGTGAACCATGTCGGTCTTGCAAGCCATTCGGGACTGGTTGAATCATTTCCGTTTCCCGGTAATTTTCATGGGGCCGCCTTGGAATGGATCGCGGTATTGCGTTCAGTTCTCGACGCTCGGGAGCGATTCAGCATGATCGAGCTCGGCGCCGGATGGGCACCTTGGTCGGCAATCGGCTATGCGGCCGCCAAACAGAAAGGCTTAAGCGCTCACGTGATCCCGATCGAAGGGGATCGCGGTCATATCGATTATATTCACCATTCGTTTCGTGAAAACTCCATCTCGGATAGCGATGCCGACGTTATCCATGGGGTCATCGGCGTTGAAGACGGGATAGCCAGATTCCCTCGAGCAGCACAGGCCGGGCATGTCTATGGCGCCGCCGCTGCTTTTTCTGGCGAGGGCAATGATGGCGATGCGTTCGGGACATTCGTGAGGCACCATGGCGGCCTTGTCGCGGAAATTGAAGAGGTCACATGTTATAGTCTCGCAACGATCCTGAACGGCAAAGGAACCATTGATCTCATCCATTGCGATATTCAAGGTGCCGAGGGCGACCTCTTTGAACACCATATCGATGTGGTGACGAAGCAGGTGAAGCGCGTATTCATTGGTACGCATTCCGCTGACTTGGATCGGCGCCTCATCAGCTTGTTTCCCAAGCATGGCTGGGTCTGCGAAGGCATCGTTGCCGCAAAGATGAGGGACGATTCGCACGGAGATCCGATGCTTGTTGCGGATGGTGATCAGGTATGGCGCAATCCGGCGTTTTTCTGATCCAAGTCTTGCAGCAACTCCAGGAAAGTGTATGGCGGTTTTCCGTCCGGAATTGCGTATAGATGTCCATACTCACAGTCAGCTACTTTGCCGCACACTTCTCAAGGCGGCCTTCGGCGTACGCGTATGCTCTAACTGCTGGAGTTATTTCTTCACGAAAACAAAGATGGTGGTAACATTGTCGATATGGCCAGGCTCTTCGTGCAACTCGAATAACCGGCAGCCAGTTCTATCGGCCAGCTCGAGGATGGAATTTTGCGGCGTAGAGTGCATCTCCATATCGAGTTTGGAACCACCCTTGAGATAGTCTGCTGCTTTGAAGTAGTAGCCATCCTGATGTGTCCTGACGTGTACGATCGCGACTCCGTGAGGCGGCAATCCGGAAAACGCCTTCTCTAGGACAGACAGTGTAACCGGCGGCGGATTATGTTGCAGCACCAGCCGGGAATACCAAAGATCGAAGCCGCGCCCTGGCATGACGTTCTCAGATGTGACTTGGATAAACTCGACATTATTGGCGCCCGAAGATGCAACATGCTTTTTCGCCAATTCAATATGAGGGGCTGAGATATCCAGCGCGATAACATGCTTGAAGGCCGTAGCCAGCGCAGCCGTCGCACGCCCGACCCCACAACCAAATTCAAGGATAGTTTTGAAGTCATTTGGCGATCGGTTCATTCTACGGAGCAGGTCGCGAACCAGGTACAAATCTCCGACACCGCTTTCATAAAATTCAGCCAGATTTTGTTCTAACAGATCCGGCGCATATTTATCCAAAGACAATACAGACCAATGTGGCGCCTGAGCACCAATTTCTGACCAATAGGACGCCGTCTTGGATACCACCTGTTTAAGAGTGGGATCGTCCATGATGGTTTCAATATCGGAGGGCGGAGTATGGGCCAGGAAAGATTTAGTGACCGCCACCGGATTCTTGAATTTATACTCGGGAGATTCCATCAGATGCTGACGGAATAATTCAACATCTTCGAATGCCTGGCGATAAATTTCTATAACATCGTTGTTTTCTGGCAACCTGCCTAAGAGATAGCGATAGCCATAGCTCACGTCGTCCTTAGAAATTGGCATCTCTTTCGTCCTTAAGTTGATTCCTTGGCACACAAGCGGCGACCGCCGTTGTTCGTTGTCGGCTTGCGCTGCGGTGGCGATCAGTAAAAATGCAATAGCCTGCAGCATTCACACCGGCTACTGAGCTTTATTGCACTCAACGTCGAACTGAATTTGAGAGCTTGTGGTGAAATTGGCATCAGTTAGGACAACTTGACCAACGCTTGCATACTGGGTCAAGACGACGGTCGAGTCCGAGAGCATCTGCGCCTGTACACTGCTCACCAGCCCAGACATGTTGAGCAGGACCATCGGCGTGCCGCCACCTGGATCTCCTACGCCGGAGGTGCTGCACAGATATGGGGAGCCGGACACATTGAAGCTCCCCGTCGCCGCGCCTCCTGCTTTTGCTGAGAAGGTGATCTCGCCATGCAACTTGAAGCCGCCGTTTGGCAACCTCGCCGCAAATCCGCTCGATGTATAGGTCCAGCCCGTGCTACTGCCGCCGCTTCCGCCAAACTTCACGACGGGAGTCCAGGCAATTTGCCCAAAACCGGATGCACTGATGTTCCCCGTCGCAGTGTCTGCTAGTCCGCCTACCATGTTGTCGGAGTTGACCAGATTGCCCCACGTCCCACTCAGCGTGAGTTTGCCGATGTCCGTGTTTTGATTGAGGAAAAGCGATGTGCTCGATCCTCCGGCCCACGAGACCGTTCCGCACCAAGTGTTATGCGTGAAGAAATTTGCCTCACCATAACTGGTCGATGCAGAGAAATCGATGCTTGTCCCGCTGCAGTTCCATGTGGTGTCCTTCATATGGAATTCTTGCAATGCGGTCGCTGAGTTGAAATTGAAGAGTCCCCCGGTCAAGCCGTTATCACCATCGACATTGTCAATCCAAAGCGCACGAATGGTGGGAACTGTATTATCGGAGCAGAAAAAGCCCTTCGCGTTCGATCCCGTGTAGGTGTGATATTCGACATGCGAGTTCGTGATCTTGAAAACTTGTTGCGCGCCGCCGGAGCCTGTATATCCGCCCCATTTGAAGGCGCAGCCGACGCCACCCACGCCCGGATTTAACTGAATGCCGTCTAGAATGACCGTATTTGGGCCGCCACCAGCACCGACAACCGTCGTCCGCGTGAACAGAACAAAATCGTCAGAGTTCGTAAAATCCCCAGCATTATTCATCCCCCAGCGGCCGCCATAAACATAGACCTCGGGAAAACCGTCAACGACCGAATAATGCGTCCGGCATCGGCCTTGGTTTAGGTTGTAGACATGCGCCGCAATGCCAGCAATGGTCGGACCCCATTTCGTGCAGGTATCGAAGTTAAAGACACTAAGATCTCTGATGGTTATGTTGTAGCCGTCCGTCATCTGATAACCGACCGCACCGGAATTCGGCACCGATGGCGAACCGACGATCGTGATCCGCTCAATTATTCCGGGGCTATGAGAGCCATCGGAAGCAGCCGACAGGACGCAAGTCGAGTTAGCAACAGCTACGCATTTTATCCATGACGTGCCGGCATATCCCGCGTTATAATTTCCAGGCGCGGTAGCGGAGCCTCGTAAGCATCTGCCCTGGGGGATCGTCAAAGCATCCACATAAAATCCGTTTGTCGAGGGCGGTACGAGGACACAGATATTTCCGGCAGCAAACGCGGCGTTGAATGCGGATGTAGCAAGGGTAGATCCGTCGGCTTTCGCCCCCATTCTCGAATATCTGCGCCTTCTGCCGGAAATGTAGCGACCCAGCATTTCCCATCGGCACTCGGTACTTGCGCACCACCATCGCCGGAACCGGAACTCATCGAGCAGGGTGAAGATGATGCTATGTAAAGAAGGGGCGGAGCATCACCTGCCGCGGCATAGCCGAGACGCATGACAGCGGGAGGCCCACCCGACACACTCATCGCCGACAGAGCAGCGGTATTCGTTGCTGTCTGCACATTGTCGGCCTGCGCTGCGGTGGCAATCAGCAGAAATGTAATTACGGGTAAGATATATCTATAGACGCGGTTTCGCATTTTATAGTCTCCATTGACCAATAGAGATGACGCCGCCGCTATTCCGTAGGGTTTATATTTTTGTGATAATAAGAAGAACGGATGTAGCAACAAACCCTTGCATATAGAGTTTGATGTGATCGCGATTATGCATTCCGTACGGCGGATAATCGAACAAGCGATCTTCGTCGTCGTCACCTAGCCTTAAGTCCAATGGTGCAACATCAAATCCATTTTCCTCCAGCGTCTTCTTCAGACGCCGCAGATCTTGACCTCGATAAATCACGTCGACTGCATTATCGATCGTGATCTCGTCAGACAAGCAATTGAACTCCGTTGTATGAACGGCAACGCCGCCTTTTCGAAGCAATTTTGACGATTCTTCTACGAAGTTAATTCCAAGCGCCAAATTCCCTAGATGCTCAAACGAGCAAGAGCTCCAAATAAAGTCGTAACTATCCGGAGTGAACCCCGACAAATCCCGCATATCTGCCGGGTGGAAAGATACTCTGCGTTGGAATAGTTCTTTGCTTAGCAAATAATCTTTATAAAGAGCGTCGAGACCGCTCGCATGCTGATTGGTTCCGGTCCAGTGATCGGCCTCCTCTCCGACAAAAAGATCGGTTGCCTCGATGGTTGCTCCTTGGCTGGCAAAAAGCGAGGATAGAGGCTCAGTTCCGACAGCGAAGCCGAGGCCCTTGGAGCCCTCAGTGAGCTTCCTCCTCTCTTGGAGAGCCTGTATTATTGCACACCATTCCCAGAGCTTTCTGTGATGCTTCAGCTCATAACTCCAGTTGGGGTCAATCGCCTTCGCCCATCTTTCGAACCAACCTTCATGGAAGTGCTCATGTCGACAAACCACAGAAGACGGAAGCTGGAATTGATAGAACGTTTCTGTGTCTCCACCCATAAAAACTCTCCATACACAGCATTAATCTCTGAGATCGAGATACTGATCAATTTCGGAATTGAAGCGGACCCAAGCCGCCTAACGGGACGGCATCGATCAGTTTCGGCCTAGCTGCGATTGGAGCATGACTTTCTCCAACAAACCCACTCGTTCCAGTGGGTCCGCCCCATCGCAGTACGCAACGGCTGAGAGCCCGAGATGGCATGACCGATCGCCGGTATCGCCAAATCTGCCCCGCGTCAGCAGATTGACCGTAACTCTCCCGTGCGGCCCGACGATGCCCTCGAACGAAATATAGGTCGACCGATCGACGAGTTGGAAAGAGCACGTTTCTCCTCCGGCATCGGCAATAACGGCGATATTCTCGCTGAGAGGCGGACATTTCACCTCAAGATAGACGCGCACGCTCCCGCCCTCGGCGAGTTCGCTGTCGAATACAAGCCGCGAGCGGCGCTGGCTTGCCCAAACGCCCCAATCCTCCATAGCGAACCAGCCCGAGTCCCGCGCCGCGCGAAACGTGAGGATCCGCCGGCCTTCGGCAGCGATGCGCAACAGTGCCTTGTCGCCACCTTCGATGATCGTGTTGCGAGGCAGGCGGCAATTCAAAAGCCCAGGCTGGTCTCCCAGACCAACGCTCATGTCGATCGCCGTCGAGAACAGCTCGGAGCAGAACGAATCCCATGATTTTGGCACGAAATTCTCTTTAATATCGCGCTGCCAGTCGGCCAGGTTGCTGCGATCGACAATGACCTGTTTAAAGACGTTATAGCCGTCCTCGACGTTGTACGGATTGATGTAACGCACGAAATGCCCCCCAACCTCTGGCATCGAGGTGGCGTTGGAGGCGATGCAGGGCTTGCCGTAGTTCAGGCTCTCGCCAATGGGCAGGCCAAAGCCTT
Source organism: Hyphomicrobiales bacterium (assembly GCA_900472485.1). Lineage (GTDB taxonomy): Bacteria > Pseudomonadota > Alphaproteobacteria > Rhizobiales > Rhizobiaceae > Rhizobium. Next base: position 357,926 of record UCII01000011.1, on the reverse strand, counting down.
CGGCAAAGCTTGTATAGGTCGTAAACAGAGAATGCCGGTATAGATATTCCAGCTCGTCATCCGAAATGTCGTTGAAGATGTAGAGCCAGTCCCCGACATAGCCGTGAGTGGCCAGATGGTGGCGCAACTCGTCGATCTGCCAACCCCATTTGCCCACCCAGACGAGTTTCGGTGCCTTCTCCCCCAGTTCTCGGATCAGGCGTTCCCAGATGCGGATCTGGTACATATGATTCTTGCGAACCTCGATCGTTGCAACACAGAGGACATATTCCTCCTCTGCCATGCCGAGGATGTTGGTATTAAGGATCCTGCTCTTCTTCTGTGTCTTCCGCAGCTCCGTAGCAAGCGGAATTGCCTTGACGGGCAGCTCGAAGTTGAGACGCTCCTTGAAATAGGCCCTGATTTCGGATGCGACGAACTCCGAATTCGCCAGAACGAAATCGCAAACCGACAATACATCGATCAGCTGTCTTTGAAACTTGTCGACTGCGGCCTGCTGGACATATTCCGGATTCCGGATCTGGATGAGGTCGTGAATGAATACGCAGAAGCGCATGCCCTTTTCACGAAGCTTCCGCATGACATCGTAATGCGGATAGATCCAGAAAGCGCCCGCAACGACGAATATATCATCCTGCGTGGGCCAAACTTCGAAGCGGGCGTCGAACACGGCGGCAATTGCCTTATCGACCATGCTGCGATCGACGATCGGGACATCGAACTGACGAACAAGCGTTGCAAGTGCCGCGGGGCTCGCGGCGAGAATACGATGGCGATCATATTCGGGGATTACCGGGATAACGCGGTAATCCTTGAAAATACCGGACTCGATATGAAGGACGAGGTTGGCAACGACGCGTTGAATTCCACTTAGGCTCTTGTTGTGCTGGGCATATTCCATGAGGTCGGTAACATCGAGCCAGATGGTCTTCACCGCTTTTTCGCTCTCGGCGCTGAAATCGGAAAAGACATCACCGGCGGCACCCGCTGCCACGAGTTCTATGACGGCATCGTGGTTGCCGGGGTTGCATTCTACCGAGCGCTTGTAGCTTTCGATTGCTTCGCCCGTGCGACCCATGACCTTCAGCAGGTGCCCGCGCTGCAGGTGAATGTCGGAATCATCCGGGCTGAGCTCGAGCGCCTTCTGGTAGCGCTTGGCTGCCTCACGGTAGTTACCCGCCTCCTTGAGGCAGTTTCCCGCCTGAACCCAGATCCCCGTGTCCTCGGGATTGGTCTGCAGATGCTCATCATACAAGTCGGCCGCTTTCTGCCACAGTCTCGAATCCCGCGCCGCGTCGGCCTCACGGACGACATTTCTCATTTCTTCCTTGCTGCGAAAAATGTTCATGAAATCTCGCCCGGTTCGTTGGGTCAGGTTGATCGCGATGGCTAAGGGGATTTCGGCGATGGTTCGTCGGCGCTCGCAACTCCGCCGGTTCCTGCCGGAGACGGATAGGTCTATCCCATCCGTCTCCGGCTGCTGAACGGCTCCTCACTCAGTCGGCGGCCCAAAGGTGGGCCGCCGCAAGGTGGGCCTTCCTCAAGCGGCGCGGAGCCCCGCGACGTCTGTTTCTTCCGGTGCCACCCAAGGTTGGCCGGCCTCCGCATAGCCTGTCAGGCGCAGGATCACGTGCCCCTTGCAATCGGCCCACAGCGTGGCCGGCAGCTCGAGGTGACCATTGGTCCAGGACCAGTTGCAACCTGCGGCGAGCTCTTCCGGATGAAGGCCGACGAGGCCGTCCAAGGCAACGACATGATCAGTCTTGAGGCCATCGAAGATGCGCAGACTCTCAAGCCGCACGCCGAGCGCACGAACCTCGCGGCCGGGAGAGAAGGTCCGCGACACCAGGCTCGCCGTCTTGGCGGAAGCGGGGAAGATGAACCGGGCGAGGTCGCCGTCGATTTGCCCCTCCACGCGTTTGCCGTCGACCAGCATGTGCAGGTCCATATCCGCAGCCCGGCTCCAGCCGAGTGCCTCCGCCCGCGCGATCAACCGCTCGCGGATCGCCTCGACGAGGACACCGCGGTCGACGAAGGGGCGGGAATAACGGGTCAGGCTCTCGGCAACACGCTGGGCGGCGTCGACCTCGACAAGGCGACCATAGGCTCTGCCGAAGAAGGCGCGATTGCCTACCTCCATATAGCTCTCGCAGCCCATGCCCTCGGCCATCAGCACATCATGGCTTTCCAGCTCCACGTGCCAATACGTGACCTCGGGCCACTCCTCGCGAACGATCGTCGCGCCATTGGCCAGCTCGCCGACCGGCACGAACACTTCGCCCATCAAGTCCACGCACACAGCATGGCCGCCGGACAGAAGCAGATCGCGAGCGGGCAGGTTATCGCCGAATGCGCCCGCACGAACCCGGACCGGCCATTCGTTGCGCACCGGCCGTTCGACCTGTTTGCTGCCGATCCAAATGATTGGCCGAGCTTCGCCGGTCGCCGTGATCGCCAGGTCGCCAACCCTCAGATCTTCGACGGCGACCTCGCCGCGCGCGGTGAGGATACGCGTTCCGGAAACGAAGCAGGGTGTTGCCACCGGAGTAATGTCTATCGCCGCACCATTCGCAGTGATTGTCAGCGGACCTGCCTGGCCGGCTGTGAAAGTGCCGGTCGTGAAACTGGTGCCGGCAACGGTGACATTTCCGAGCGGGTTGTTGCCGCTGTCGAAAAGGCTGATCGTCTGGGAGCCGCCGGACGAGGTGATGGTGTAGTGATCGATCGATCCGACCAGCCCCTGGAATTCGATCTTGTCCGTCGCGGCATCAAAACTATTGATGGTCGTCGACGAAAGATCGAGAACAGCCCCACCGGCGTTCGCGACGAAGGTGCCCCCACCGGCTCCGAAGTTGATGGTCGTGCCGTTCAGCGCGCTTATCAAGGCCGTTCCGTTGGTGAACGTGCCGCCATTCTCGATATCGACAGTCAAGCCGCTCAGCGCTCCGAGGACCGAGCCGCCGGCAGCGGTGGCGGTGCCGCCGTCAACGATGACGGTCATGCTGCTCAGGGCGCTAATACCGGAATTGATGGTAGCGTTGCCGCCCACATAGACCGTGGACGAGCCTGCTAGCGCAGCGGTAATGTTGACGGTTGCCGTCGCGCCGGGGGCGACCACATAGTTGGTGTTCCCGAGAACCGAGAGGATGGACAGCGAACTGGTGCCATTAACCGGCGTCGCGACATTGCCTGGCGCGATATTGGTTACCGTTGTTGTCGTAGCATCCGGGTTGGTGATGGTGAGGTTGTAATTTGCACCTATCCCACCTATGCCACCAGGGTTGTAGGTCAGATTATATTGTACGCCACTCGCTGTGGTGGCGCTATAATTGCCTTCCGCCATGTTTCTTGCTCCGTTGAAGTAAACGAGTTCAGAACTAGTCTATGCTGACCCTCATCGCGTAGGACGATGGAGCTTCGGTTCGCCCTTCGCACATCTCCTTCAACGCCGTAGCACGAGGAACTCCAGAGCATGCAAAGACCATCAGCACTCTTGTCCAGGCAATCCCGCTCCTGCCACACCATTCCCGTCACAACAGTATAAAACGCGACAAAATCTTTATGATCATAGTTTAACAGAGATTTTTTCTGATTTTCTCCGAAGCGTAATTGACTTTCCAAAGCGGAATCACACTGGTTGTGAGATGGGTGCAGCGTCCGCCGTGATGGAGATTCGGGGCGCCTCGCTTACCGTCTAAAGGCCGCCGATCGATCGTTCGCCAGCTTTTCTCAGCAAGATTTTGAGGTTTGAGAATGCGGTTCGCTCGGATTGAAATCGGCTACACGGCGCGAGGTATTCTTGCTCTGCAGCAATGCTCGATTATTTCGCCATCGCCGAGCCGCGCACCATCAGGGTACTCGCGGAGATTGTCGTTTCCTGTAGTGGGATGGACGTCCCTGAAGGCACCGATGTGCCGAAGTTGTGGCGTTGAGAACCACTGAAGGAAGGCATAGATTTGTCTATTGCACAATCTCAACGTGCATAAGCAGTGAAGACCTTGTGAGCGCATTTTAGCCGTAACATCGACACCTATCGTTATGCCGTCAGGTCGATGGGGAGTTGATGTGTATCCCCTTTGTAAAACGACAGGTAAGGATGAGTAGTCGTGACAATCGGCAGATACTCAAAACAGGGAGAACGCGGGATGGAAAAGGACCCGCGTGTTTTCGAGGCGACCGATAGCTCTCTCTCTAAGCTCGTCCATTGACCGGATCCACATCCAGTAAATAGGACGAAACCGTCAGGATGCTTCAGCCTCGCGGACGCGATAGCCCATTTCCTCCGCCCGCCTTTCGATAGACATACGGGCCTGCTGGAGCACTCTGCCGGCATAGACTGGCGGATAGCACCAGTCGTTCCAGGTGCGCGTTGCCGTGCTTGCAAAGGAACCGAACCGCAATACACCAGGCTCAAGGAAAGACATACGACCACCAAGAGCGAGATATGTCTCGGTCTGTGCGCCTTCGGCAAGAATGATCGAATGCTGTTCGAGCTCGATATGGTAATACTCGAACGGCACTAAAGTCGTCTCCTGCGTGATCGTCGTCCCGTTGAGGAGGAACTTTGCTGGAATCAACGATTCCTCCAGAAACATGCAACGGTCCGGCGAAACGTAAAGATCCCGGGACGGGACGCTTTCGGCAAGGGCGCCTGCCTGTATGCGAACCGGAAGCGTATCGCGTGGCTTATCGATCGCCTTCGGATCAATCCGACGCCGTCCGACCCATCTGATTTCAGCAACGCCTTTGTGGGTGACCACAAGATCGCCAGCCCGCAAATCCTCGACCGGAGTATCTCCCTCGGGTGTGCGGATGAGTGTGCCACGCAGGAAGCAGCTCGTAAAAGTCAGGCTGTCCGTGTTGGCATCATAGGTGTAGGTGACACCCGTGGGTATGGTATAGGAGCCGAACGGTATCGCATTCAGCAAACCGCCGAAGAAGGTGATGGCATTCCCTGCTTGAGAGACGACGTTCGAGCCTACCACCTCTATCCTGTCTCCCGACTGAACGTTTACGACGTTCGGCGGGGCCGAGAGGCTCAAATTGATGCCGCCTGGATCGTAGGCGAAAAGCCCACTGCCGTTTGCATCGGCAAAATCCACGGTAGCTCCGTTCAAAAGATCAACGGTAAGCAGGCCCACATCCGCCGTAATACTCGAATTGGCACCTATCGCATAAGTATAGGTGGAAGCGGCCCCGACATTTGCGAGACCGGCATTGATCGTTACATTCGCACCACCAATCGCTTTGATCGTTGTATTTGAAGCCGCGCCGATGCCGACGATGCTACTGATCTCAACGTCAACGCCGTCAACAATCACCGTGCCTTTGGCAACAAGATTGAGTTGGATGCTATCCGAGGGAGTGCCGGCATTGCTACTATCAATCCTGGTCGTGCCGTTGTTGATTAGGTTGATGCCAATCAAAGCCATGTTATTATCCCCTCCGACAGATTGACATGTTGTATTTTAGGGCAAAGCTGCCGTCAGAACTTGTAGTTCAGACCCACCCGAACGGCATGGAAATCAAGGCTGGCTTTGGAGTTGAGCGCATCCCCGCCCATGTTGCTGCTGCCGAAATCGACATACTGATATTCGAGTTTTGCCGTCACATGGTCAGTGAAAGCATGTTCGACGCCCGCACCTATGGTCCAGCCAGTCTTGGTCTTGTCATCGTCGAAACTTACGCCGGCCAATGCACCCTTGTAATCGACATGCCCATAGGCGAGACCGCCGGTGCCATAGAACAAAGTATTGTCATAGGCATAACCGATGCGAGGACGGACGGTGCCGTACCAGTCGATCTTGGAAGATGCGCTTGCGGTGCCGTTTCTGAAGGAGTCACTGATGTCAGCACCCTGAAAATCGGCTTCGAGGCCGACTACCCAGTTGGGGTCGAACTGATAATTGTAACCGATTTGACCGCCACCGAGAAAACCGGACCCTTCGAGCTTGCCGTATCTGCCGAGGTAATTTCCGAAGGAATGGAAACCAACATCATCGCTGCCGCCAAAACCGCCGCCGGCGTTCACACCCACATAGAAGCCGGTCCATGAAAATACCGGCGCAGCTTCAATAGGAGCTTGAGGCGGCGTGGAAACCGCAAGGTCTGCTGCATAAACGGTACTCCCCGCAACCGCCGCCATCAGGAAAACGGTGGATCCCAAAAACTTGCGCATTCGAAAATTCTCCTTAAAGGAATTCACGAGATTCAACATGTAACTTGTGAAAGTTCACGTTGAGGCCATAATATCGACGCGATTATAGCTGTAAATACGTAATTGCTAATAAATATTTTTATAAACTATACATTATTTGTATGATGCTGTCGCAATATGTATTGAGGTAATTCTGATTCTATACTTTAGCGAGCATCCAAATTCCGGAATCTGCCATTGACGATCAACGCGATTTAGAATCAGGCGGAGCGCTCCGCGTTGCTGCATGCGGACAACTCGCTCCGCCGACGAAAGACCGCCGTCAATTCCGATGACGCAATCGGATGCAACCTGTCGTTTTCGATATAGACAGTCCACGCGCTGTTCTGCAGGTTTCGAGCGCTACCGCAGATACCAATCTGCTGCGCCGGGAGGCCTGACGGGGCGGACCCTTTGAAGGAACGTCTGGCCTCCCAACTGCGCTCAACGCCCTGAGCCATCAATCTTTTCGGAAAGAACCGGTCCGCAAAGCATGCGCTGAAGCAGACGTATATGGGCTGTGCTCGCGCTGCATTCACACGGGGAAGAACTCGGCATATCGAGCTGTAGCATTGCGGGACAAGTGGCGTGCCGGCGTTAGGCAGCGGCTTACTTTGAAACCTGCTTTCCAACGTCAGGCGCAATCAGACCGCTGCTGTCGCTTTGCGTATGGACGACAGGGCAGTGGCAAGCCACATCTTCGTAGCTGTCGCAACCGCCAATTTGCGATGGACGGGAGGCCCGGCCGCCTTGCTTCAAGAACCGGTTGGGCCTCCTCGGTTATACCATGCGCAGTTCGCCATGCGCTTGCGTCTTTCTCGCACGCTGCGAAGGTTCTGTGAGTCCATGGGACAGGAAGCTTTGGCAGACTGGCGGCTTAATCGCCGGACGGAATGACGCGTATACTGGCCGCACCTGCTGCTTTGAGGAAGGCAGAGCGAACCTGTTCAGGCGAGGCTCTGCCTTTGACGCCGTCGATACAGGCTTGTAACGCTTCTTCGAAGGCATCTCCGCTACGGATCGGCCATTGCGTCGTAAGATACTCTACGGCTTGACTGATCGAACCGATGAATTGAATCTCGTCACCATCACGCGGTGCGATGCCGATAGGCGCGAATGCCAATTCTTCTGGGTCGTTGGAGGCGTCACTTAGCGGCGCCTGATCTTGATCCTCGGTGCTTTCGGATTTGGCGTGTCGCCGTCTCGTCACGAGTGTGGCGAGCAATGTCATATCCCGAGCGATCCGGTCTAGGGCTGCCAGTTTGTCCTCTTCAGCTGGCGCACGACCCAAACTGCTCTCTTCGGCTTGTGTTCGCTCCGGGGGTAAAGCCAGGCGATAATCCGCGTTCGTTTGACGACTGGGAACTTCAACAGGGATCGAATTAACGAGCTGCTCGCCATGATCGAGGTCGGCGCCGCCATTCTTATCATTCCGCCCCATGCCTGTATGTCCCACTGAGCATTATCGAATACATCTCATCTGCGGCAGGCGCTGCCGCATTATGCTGTTTCGATAAAAGTACGACTAATAAAACGTATTTGATTGGTACAGGTTAAAGCTTTGAAACGATTTTGACCAGTATCGCTACAGGAGAAAGAGCGATTACCTACAAAATCACACGGATATTGGCTTATTTTCGATGTATAATTACAGAAGTTTTCGCTTAAAAGCCGATAGACATCCGCGGCCGAAAATGGGCTCTCTTCGGCATGGAGATCTCCCCTCATGAGCGCATAGCTCTCTTTGAGAGCCATCATGCCAAACCGGAGCATGTCGCACCAAAATCTGCAGTGTTTTGCGACGAAAAACCCGTCGGAAAGTTGAAGGGGCGCACCGAAGTGCGCCGCCTGCTCAGACGATGAAGAAAGTCGATGGAGGAACCTGCAATGCGGTGGCAATGCGGCGAAGCTTCGCTGGATCGGCCTCGGCACCAGCCTCGATTTCTGTGATTTCCTCACTGGTGAGGCCACAGGTCTCCGAGAGGTCGTCAATCGTGTAACCGATGGCTTCACGCGCCTGCCGCACCGCAGCAGCAATCTCACCATCAGGAACGGTAGAAACCTTTGAACTATCGATATTATTCGGAGTAATGGACATGAAATTTCTCCTTCCAAAGTCCGCCGGCCAATTCGTTGCCGGGTGAAGGCAGCTATTGCAGCCATGAGGCATATCGACCTAAACAGACACGGCCGAACGCTGCGTCAATATAGGCATCAATACGGCGAGGGCAAGCACGGAAGCGCATAGCTGCCAATCGCCTGGCTCTCGGCTAATGTCGCGATTTAATATTCCGTGATAGCGACAACACGTCACGGTTACAGAGGAATGAACGCTGGTGCGCACCGTCTTCCGACGACGGCCGCCGACCGGCCGACTGCGAACCACCCTGTAACGATGGCGATCACCTCCTGCCCTTTGCCTTGCGCGCCTTCCGCTCGGCCGCCAGCAGGAGCCCCTTGAGTTCCGGTTCACGCACACGATTGGCTGCCTCGATGAAGGAGACCCACTCGACGCGGCGTTGGCCTCGCTCCGGGAAGTCCTGCAAGGTCTGATCAACCTCAAGCAGATGCAGTCCGACAATGCAGGGGACGCGATTGCCGTCGGCAAGCTGTTTCAGATAGGTGAAATAGCCGAAAGGCTTTTTCTTCACTTTGCCGCGCACTCCGGCTTCTTCATAAGCCTCGATGGCAGCAACCTCGTATGGTTTCTTGCCCTTGATCGGCCAACCCTTGGGAACGACCCATCGGCCGCTTTCACGACTGGTGACGAGGAGCATCTCGGCATCCTCGCATTCGGGTACCTTCCTGTAGCAGATGGCCGCATATTGCTCATGGACCTGGCCGTGCAGCAACTCCTCCGCATGAGAGGCAAGCTCGGACAGAAAGCTCCCCGACCGTCGCAAGGCTCTTTGCTGTGCTGAGAGTGAGGAAGCCATGTGCGCTACTCGCGATATGGCCGATCGACGCACACGCCTCTCGAAACTGGCTGGCTGGCGCTCACAAAAGTCGTCTGTGACACGCTGCCCTCCTGTCCGCTCGGGTTTCGTCGAAATTCACAATTGTCAGTATGATGCTGTGAGCCGTTGCGGTGACAGTTTTATGAAGGCGGCTGTTGATGACACTGGAGGGATCAACCGTCTGGCGGTGGTACATGAAACTGTGATCGAACGGCACGAAAGCGAAAAACGGCCCCCGAAGAGGCCGTTTCATCCTTGGGAGGATGATGCGAAGTTTACTCGGCGGCCTGCAGCGCAGGCACCTCGATTTCTTCGCTCAATTGCCCCGCCATGGCGGCGGCAAACTTGGTCTGGTCGAGCTCGTTTTCCCAACGGGCGACGACGACCGTGGCTACCGCATTGCCAACGAAATTGGTCAGGGCGCGGCACTCGGACATGAAGCGGTCGATGCCGAGGATCAGTGCCATGCCGGCGATCGGAACCGACGGTACGACTGCAAGGGTCGCAGCAAGCGTGATGAAGCCTGCACCCGTGATGCCGGCAGCACCCTTGGAGCTCAACATGGCGACGAGCAGCAGCAGGATCTGGTCGCCGAAAGTCAGCGGCGTATCGGTCGCCTGCGCAATGAACAGCGCCGCCAGCGTCATGTAGATATTGGTGCCGTCCAGATTGAAGGAGTAACCCGTTGGAATAACGAGGCCGACGACGGAGCGCTTGCAGCCGGCACGCTCCATCTTGTTCATCAGGCCCGGCAATGCGGCTTCGGACGATGAGGTGCCGAGCACCAGCAGCAGCTCTTCCTTGATGTAGCGGATCAGCGCCAGGATCGAGAAGCCGTTATAGCGGGCGACGGCCCCGAGCACGACGAGAACAAACAGCAGCGAGGTGGCGTAAAAGGTGCCGATCAGGAAGGCCAGATTGGCGATCGTGCCGATACCATATTTGCCGATGGTAAACGCCATCGCGCCGAAGGCACCGATAGGAGCGAACTTCATCAGCAGGGCAACCATGCGGAAAATCGGCGTGGTCAATGCCTGCAGGAAATCGGTCACCGGGCGGCCGCGTTCTCCGGCAGCGCCAAGCGCAATGCCGAAGACGACCGAGAAGAACAGCACTTGGAGAATATCACCCTTGGCGAAAGCACCGACGATCGTATCCGGAATGATGTTCATCAGGAAGCCGACGACCGACGCGTCATGGGCCTGCGCCGCATAGTTGTTGACGGCCTTCGTATCCAGCGTCGCCGGATTGATGTGCATGCCGGCACCCGGCTGCACGACGTTGGCAATGATGAGACCGACGATCAGCGCCAAAGTCGAGAAGGTCAGGAAGTAGATGAACGACTTGCCGACCACACGCCCGAATTTCTTCAGGTCCGACATGCCGGCGATGCCTGTCGTGACCGTCAGGAAGATGACGGGCGCGATGACCATGCGCACGAGCTTGATGAAGGCATCACCGAGCGGCTGCAACGACGTGCCGAGCTGCGGATAGTAGTGACCAAGCAGGATGCCGGCGGCGATGGCGGTGAGAACCTGCACGTAGAGATGCCGGTAGAAGGGAACTTTGGCGCGCGTTTCCGCGGCAGCGATGGGAGCAATCATGATGTCCTCCGTTAAGCCCAACCGATCTCTCGGCCCTCCGGGCGACGACTAGAATTCAACAGCCTCCGACTGTTTCATCATCCTTTGCAATGACCGTGCCAAATGCCCGCCATGATTTTAACACATTGCTTTTGTTGAGCTTTAATTTCCGGCGCGGATCGAAGATCTTCGATCTGTGCGACTATTCGCACAGATCGAATTGCGGCACGCGCGAAATCATGCACAATACGGCAATGCTGCAGCGCCCGGCCAACGAACGATTTCTAACGCCCGAGCAACTGGGCCGGCGCTCCCGCCGGGTCTGGCTCGTCTTCGCGTTTCTAAGTGCGGCGGTCATTGCGGCTGGTCTTTATGGCGCGAATTTCTATGGTCGGCTCTCGGCAATAGAAGCGCTAAAGCGGCAGGGGCACACGGATGCGAACCTCAAGGTTGCCCTGCTGCGTGCAGTCCTCGAACGTCCGCGCGCCTTGCCCCTCTTGCTCGCTGATGATCAGCAGGTGCGAGATGCGCTCGCCGAGAAGCACATCGACGATGTTGTCGCTCTCGACCGCAAGCTGGAAAGCCTTGTCTCGGGCACCAGCGCATCCGTCCTTTACGTCACCGGTAAAGACGGCGTTGCCATGGCCTCCAGCAACTGGCGCGAGCCCTTGAGCTTCGTGGGCAATGACTATTCCTTCCGTGACTACTTCCGCAAAGCCATGGAAACGGGAACCGCCGAACATTATGCGCTCGGCACGGTCAGCAACCGCCCCGGCCTCTACATTTCCCGACGCGTCGGCGATGTCGGCTCTGCGCTCGGTGTCGTTGTCGTGAAGATGGAGTTCGATCAGCTGGAGGCTGACTGGAGCGAGACTGGCCGCCCCGCTTACGTGACCGACGAACGCGGTGTCGTGCTCATCACCAGCCTGCCCTCATGGCGCTTCATGACGACTGCCCCCCTTGCGCGCGAGGAAGCCAACGCGATTCGAAAAAGCCTGCAATTCGGCGCAGCACCCCTTTCGCCGCTTCCGGTCAGCCATCCCGAAGAAGTTGGCCCGGATGCAACCATCGTGCGCGCCATTCTGCCCGGAAGCAGCGCTGCGGAATATTTGCAGCTGACAGTCGCGGTTCCATCGACGCCCTGGCGGCTCGGCTACCTGATACCGACCGATCAGGCGATCGCCTCATCCGTGCGCGAGACGCGCTTCCTTACCTTGACCGTCCTTCTGCCGATCCTTGCATTCGCCGCTTTCCTGCTGCGCCGCCGCGATGTATCGGCTATGCAGATCGCAGTCAGCAGGATCGCGCGTGAGGAGTTGGAACGCCGGGTTCTCGAGCGCACGGAGGATCTCAGCCAGGCCCGCGACCGGCTGGAGGCGGAAATTGCCGACCACCGTGCGACGGAAGCCAAGCTGCAAGGCGTGCAGCAGGATCTCGTGCAAGCCAATCGCCTTGCCATCCTGGGTCAGGTCGCCGCCGGCGTCGCTCATGAAATCAACCAGCCGGTCGCGACGATCCGTGCCTATGCGGACAATGCCAATGTCTTCCTTAATCGGCAGCTGACAGAGCCGGTGAAGGAAAACCTTTCGGCAATCGCGGCGCTGACCGAGCGTATCGGCACAATCACCGAAGAACTGAAGGCCTTCGCCCGCAAGGGAAGGACTGCACCCGAGCCGGTTGACCTCAGAAGCGTGATCGAGGGAGCCGTCGTCCTGCTCAGAAGCCGCTTTGCCGGCCGCCTGGATGCGCTCAAGATCGAGCTGCCGCCAACGGGCCTTGGCGTAGTTGGCACGCGCATCCGGCTGGAGCAAGTGCTGATCAACCTGTTTCAGAATGCTCTGGAAGCCCTGGAAGGTCGTGACGAAGCCAAGGTGGAGGTATCGGTGCGCGAAACTCCGGATGAAGTCGAGATCGTGGTTTCGGATAACGGTCCCGGTATTCCCGCGGCAATCCTCGACTCGCTGTTTACACCCTTCAACACGTCCAAGGAAAAGGGCCTCGGTCTTGGTCTCGTCATTTCGAAGGATATCGTCGTAGATTATGGCGGCCGGATCGACGTCGAGAGCAATGGCAGCGGCACCCACTTCACCGTCCATTTGCGCAAGGCCACACCATGAGTGAGAACTCCCCCGTTTTCCTCATCGACGACGACAAGGATCTGTTGAGAGCGACGAAGCAGACGCTTGAACTGGCCGGCTTTGGCGTCTCCGCCTTTTCTGCCGCTACCGAAGCGCTCCATGCTCTCAGGGTCGATTTTGCCGGTGTCGTCGTTTCCGATATTCGCATGCCGCAAATGGACGGGCAGCAGCTCTTTGCCCGCATCAAGGCGCTCGACGCCGATCTGCCGGTCATTCTGGTGACGGGTCATGGCGATATTCCGATGGCGGTGCAGGCGATCCAGGATGGCGCTTATGATTTCATCGCCAAGCCCTTCGCCACGGATCGGCTTGTGCAGAGCGTGCGGCGCGCGGCCGAGAAGCGACGCCTTGTGCTCGAAAATCGCGCGCTGCGGCAGGCAGCGGAGCAGGCCCAGAGCGATCTGCCGCTAATCGGCCAGACCCCCGCAATTGAACGGCTGCGGCATACGCTGCGGCAGATCGCCGATACGGATGTCGATGTGCTTGTCACGGGCGAGACCGGCAGCGGCAAGGAGGTGGTGGCAAGCCTGCTGCATCGCTGGAGCCGTCGCGCAAACGGTAATTTCGTTGCGCTGAACTGCGGTGCACTGCCCGAAACCGTGATCGAGAGTGAGCTTTTCGGCCATGAGCCGGGCGCTTTTACTGGCGCCCAGAAGAAGCGCGTCGGGCGCATCGAGCATTCAAGCGCTGGCACCCTGTTTCTCGACGAGATCGAAAGCATGCCGCCGGCAATCCAGGTGCAGATGCTGCGCGTGCTGGAAATGCGCGAGGTGACACCGCTCGGCACCAATGAGGTCCGCCCCGTCGATCTTCGCGTCGTCGCGGCAGCGAAAGTCGATCTCGGCGATCCCCGCCAGCGGGGCGATTTCCGCGAAGATCTCTACTATCGCCTCAACGTCGTCACGCTCTCCATTCCGCCATTGCGTGAGCGGCGCGACGACATTCCCCTGCTCTTCGGCCATTTCGCCGATCGCGCCGCCGGCCGCTTCAAGCGCGAGGTGCCGGCCATATCCACAACGGTGCGCCGCCATCTGCGGGAACATGACTGGCCGGGCAATGTTCGTGAACTCTCGCATTTTGCCGAGCGCTTCGTGCTCGGTCTCGAATCGGCAACAACGGTAAAATCCGACGAAGCGCCGGCGGCGGATGAAGGCTTGCCTTTGCCCCTTCGAGTAGAGCGCTACGAAGCCGAACTCATCCGCGAAACCCTGTCGCAGAACAATGGCGACGTACGCCGCACCATCGAAGCGCTCGGCATTCCCAGGAAGACCTTTTATGACAAGCTTCAGCGACACGGTATCGTCAGAGGCGATTTTGCCGGCTTTGACGGGGATGATCGCCGAGGCTCATGATCCCATTGCCGATGAGCCACCACGCCAGCTGAAGCGCGTTTCCGTGATGCGCTTCAGGCGCTGCGGCGCATCTCCCTGGCATTGGAACCGTCGCTTAGTCGGGCTGCTGCCTCGGCGGTGCGATCCAGAACCAGCATCGCTTGCGCGACCACCGCCCCAAAGGCTTCATCGCTCCTGGAAGCGGCCACGACCAGCGGCGCGCTCAGGCAAATTCTAAGGGCACTCGCCGGCACATCACCAAAATCGGCGCAGCGAACGGGCTGCCCGAGACGCACCAACGCAACTCCATTGCCGCCGGCAGCCAAATCCTTGTAAACGGCAGCCATTTCCGTCGCCGTCAGCATCGCGCCATTCGTGCAATTGCGCAGGTAGAACGAAAAGATGGAGGGAATCTCGTCCCAGCGAAGAGCCGATGATGCGCCCCACAGCGCACGCCGGTCCAATGGCCGGCTCTGCAAAGGCTCGAAAGCCGGATCGTTCGCAAGACGATCAGAGACGGCGTCGGCAAAAGCGGACAAGACGGCAATCATGCGATCTTCGGCTACGCCGACGAGGCGTTCGAGCTCGAACAGCGCGGCTTTCCAGCGCAGCAGCAGGCCGAGATTGGCACGCTCCGGCAAAAGGTCGCGAGCGGCCCAGTCTTCTGGCCACTCCGCCTTTCCGCAGTAATCCGCCAGAGCGGCGGGCAGCATACGCGACTTGAAGCGCGCCGACATTTGCGGCGGGCACAGAAGCGCGCCGCTGAAAATCGGCCCGGCAAGGAATTTCGAACCCGTGAGCGCGACCATGAAACCATGTGCGAGATAGGCCCGGATCGTTGCCGCCGACAGACGAAACTGGCAGGCGTCGATCATGATATCCAGCACCGTACCGAAGCGCTCCTTCAGACGCATGACGGTCTCAAGGCTCGGCGCCAGCAGGCTGGTCTTCGAGACATCGGTTACCACAAGCAGGCATCTGAGGCCGGCTGCGCGAGCAAGCTCGATAAGGCCGCGCAACTCCTCCTCCACCTCGCTATCGGCACGAAGAGAACCATCCTTGTTGCGCACGGCGATCGTGGCATTGCGCGTGGCATTCCCCGGTCGCAATTCCTCGCCCTTGGCAACGGTCCGTGCGCTACTGCCACGGCTCATGAAATGCCGCCCGGCCGACGCCATCATGACGCCGCTGCCCGTTTCGTTCCCCATCAGCGTGATGGTCATCAGGGCACGTTCATCCTCGCCCGCCAGCAGCGCGGCCGAAAAAAGGTGGATGTCTGTGCCCGATGTGGCCAGGATCGCATCGATTCGGGCGGCCGAGTTTTGACTCAAGCCAAGTAAGCGCAGCAGATCGTCACGCGCGTGCCTGATTTCGCGATCGTAGACAGCCGCCGACGATCCCGCTTCCATCGCCCTCATCAGATCCGCGTAATAGGATTCGACCGCGGCGAAGGCGGCAGCGGAGATGGTGGATGCCGTCGACGAGCCGAAAGCGAGATCTTCGGGCCGCGGTGCCGGACCATAGCCATACATGTTGAGCCCGCTGACCGGATCGCAATCCAGCCGTTCATCGCCTCCCGACACCAGGTACTTCAGGAGCGTATCCCTCGCCTCGCCTCGCTGCTGCGACGCCGCACCCGCGGTCATGTTTTCATCCAGGGCACAATCGTCAGCAATTTGCTGCATGGAGAAGCATTCCTCTTTCGCCAATGTCGACACGCTTTGCAGAATCGCGCTGCGGTCTATGCCGAGCGGGGGAGCCTCGGCAGCCGAACATTACGCTTCACAAGATGGAGCGAGGCTGACTTGCCAAGGCCGGCAGCACCCGCAGTAAGCAAAATAAAAAAGCTCGCGATCCGGAGGGTCGCGAGCTCATTTCTGCAAAGCGAATTGGCGTATCAGCCGGCTGCTTCCAGCTTATCCTGCGTCTTCGTATCGAAGTCGCTGGCATCGTGGCGCTCACGCAGCTGCTCGGACGGATCGCCCGACATGCGGTTGACCATGCGGCCGCGCTTGACGGCAGGACGCGAGTAGATTTGCTCGGCCCAGCGCTGCACGTTCTTGTAGTCCTGCACCTGCAGGAACTCGGCCGCGCCATACTGCCACCCCTTGGCCAAACCGCCGTACCACGGCCAGATGGCGATATCGGCAATCGTGTAGTCGCTGCCGGCTATATATTCGCTTTCGGCCAGGCGGCGATCGAGAACATCGAGCTGACGCTTCACCTCCATGGCAAAACGGTCGATCGCATATTCGATCTTCGTCGGTGCATAGGCGTAGAAATGACCGAAACCACCGCCGAGATAGGGAGCGCTGCCCATCTGCCAGAACAGCCAGGAGATGCATTCGGCACGAGCCGGCTGCTCGGTCGGCAGGAAGGCACCGAATTTTTCGGCGAGATACATCAAAATCGAGGCCGATTCGAAAACGCGAACCGGCTTCGGGCCACTGCGGTCGAGCAGGGCCGGGATCTTCGAGTTCGGATTGACGTCGACGAAACCGCTGCCGAACTGATCGCCCTCACCGATCTTGATCAGCCAGGCATCATATTCCGCGCCGCTGTGACCAAGCGCCAGCAGCTCTTCGAGCATGATGGTGACTTTCACGCCGTTCGGCGTTCCAAGCGAATAGAGCTGAAGGGGATGGCGTCCCACAGGCAGTTCCTTCTCGTGGGTAGGGCCGGCGATCGGGCGATTGATATTGGCGAACTGGCCGCCATTGGCCTTGTTCCAGGTCCAGATTTTCGGCGGCGTATATTCGGCAGAACCGGTCATGGGCATCCTCCTTTTTCGGGAATCGAATTTGGGCGATCTTCGATGTAGCGCGCTACATAGGTCGCACATAGGGGCCGCTCTTCATTTTTGCGAGAGGAGAATGCGCACTCTTTAACTCGGAAGCGCTCTTGCCGCCCCGGTTAGGGCGCGGACTCTTCGACCACGTTAGGCCATTGGAAATGTCTGGAGGTTCATGAAACGAAAAAGCCTGCCGCGGGAGGAGGAGCGGCAGGCTTTTTACAAGAACCGAACAGCGGATGGGAGGAGGAGTTCCGCTATTCCTGCAGCCGTCCCTGGGAGGAGGATAAGGACGTCTGCCAAGCGAAGGGATGCGGGAGGAGGTGCATCGCTTCGATAAAGACAAACATACCAGTCTTTTGCTCAGTTCATAGGCATTTCTTTGCAAGGCAGTTATGCGCCATGCGAAAACCGGGCAGCTAGATCGAACGCAATCTTCAACCAGCACGGCGAAGAATGAGCGGGATGCCCACAAAGCAAAAGCGCCTGCTCGGGGGAACAGGCGCTGGCATAATGCAGCTTTTATAAGGAGCCGTTGCGGCCGTTAGCGAGCGATCGCTGCGCGGGCAACGTTGCGGATTTCGCCGCGATCGATACCCAGGTCATGCAGTTCGCGCGTGGACATACGGCCCAGTTCGGCGACCGTCTGACGATACTTGCGCCAGTTATTGAAAGAGCGTGCTACGTTCATGATGATCCCCTTTCCTTGGGCTTTCGAAGCTGAGCTGCCGTGCTTGGCGCTCCCGTCGCTTCGATGAGAAATATATAGTCGAAACCCTCGGCTTTTTGCAGAGCTAAGGAATCACTGCACCTATGCAAATTCTGCATATGTCGCCCGAAAAGCAGGCGGTCGTCATCCTGTCGATCACGCCTGCCTTTGCGATTTGCTGATGACAGCGCCTCCTTTGTCTGCGAAAAGAAGAGAGATGAGAGACAGGGGCGTCCGCCATTCGGCGGGCTGAGAAGCACCCTTCGAACCTGAACCAGATCATGCTGGCGGAGGGAGTCGCTCGGGACCTCGCGAAACACTGCACGTCGTCCCCACGCGTCTCGCCCGCCCGAAAGAAGGGGCGATATGCAGGACCAAATCACAGCAGGTAGTCAGCTTCGCACCATGCGGGCCAATCCTCCGCTGGTGCAATGCATCACCAATTTCGTCGCCATGAATATCGCGGCCAATGTGATGCTTGCCGCCGGAGCATCGCCGGCAATGGTACATGCCGAAGAGGAAGCCGGCGAGTTTGCCGCTATCTCCGGCGCACTGACGATCAATATCGGTACGCTCTCGTCCGGCTGGCTTGCCGGCATGTTGAAGGCCGCGCAGTCGGCAAACGAGGTGGGCAAGCCCTGGGTCCTCGATCCCGTCGCCCATTATGCGACTGCATTTCGTCGCGATGCCATAGCGCGCTTGCTGGAACTAAAGCCGACAATCATTCGCGGCAACGCATCCGAGATCATCGCGCTTGCCGGCGGCACGAGCCGCGGCCAGGGCGTCGATAGCCGCGATGCCGTCGAACAAGCCGAAGATTCCGCCCGATTGTTCGCCGCAAGGCACGGCTGCATTGTCGCGGTCACCGGCGTTACGGATTTCGTGACGGATGGGCAGAAGGCGAAGCGCATTGCTGGCGGTTCGCCATTGATGCCGCAAGTGACCGCACTCGGATGCTCGCTAACTTGCCTTGTCGGTGCGTTTGCGGCGGCAGCTCCGGATGATCCTTTCGATGCGACCATAGCGGCGCTTGCCGTCTTTGCTGTTGCCGGCGAACAGGCGGGAGCAATTGCAGATGGCCCAGGCTCCTTTTCCTGGCGCTTCCTCGATGCCCTCGGTGGCCTTACCCCGGAAACGCTGGATCGCAACGCAAGGATATCGGTAGCATGAAGAAAGACTTCGATCTCTCGCTCTATCTCGTCCTCGATCCTGTGCTGTGCCGCGACCTCGGCATGGTGGAGACAACGCGGGCGGCAGTGGCCGGTGGCGCCACCATCATCCAGCTTCGCGACAAGGAGGCTTCGACCGCAGCCATGATCGAGACGGGCCGCGCCCTCAAGCGAATCCTGCACGGAACGAATGTCCGGCTGATCGTCAACGACAATGTCGAGGCTGCCATCGCCATCGGCGCCGATGGCCTCCATATCGGTCAGGAGGATATGAAGGCTGCCAATGCGCGTCGCATGATCGGCCCGGACATGATCCTCGGCCTCTCGGTGGAAACGGAGGCCCTCGCCTCCGCCATCGATGCCGATATCGTCGATTATGCCGGGATCGGTCCGGTCTTTGCCACGCCCACCAAGCCCGACCACAAGCGGCCGATCGGCTTCGACGGGCTTGCCCGCATCGTCAGGCTTTGCCCAGTTCCATCAGTCGCGATCGGCGGCCTGAAAGCAGAGCATGCCGCAAGCGTTTACTCGGCCGGAGCCGATGGTCTCGCGGTTGTCTCGGCCATATGCGGCCAACCGGACCCGCAAGCCGCGACAACCATCATCGCGAAAGCCATCAGGGAGGCTCACCTATGATCCGCAATGTCTTATCCATCGCCGGCTCCGATCCCTCCGGCGGCGCTGGCATTCAGGCCGACCTGAAGGCTTTCTCCGCCTGCGGCGTCTATGGAATGGCAGCTCTGACCGCATTGACCGCGCAGAACACGCAGGGCGTCTCCGGTGTCCATCCCGTGCCCCCTCATTTCGTGGCAGACCAGATCAATGCGATCTTTGCCGACGTCCGTGTGGATGCCGTCAAGATCGGCATGATCGCCAATGCCGCCACCGCCAATGCCGTCGCAGACATTCTGGCGCGACATCGCGATGTGCCCGTCGTCCTCGACCCGGTCATGATCGCCAAGGGTGGCGCAGCTCTGCTGACTGCCGATGCCGTTGACGTGCTGACCACGCGGCTGCTGCCGCTTGCGACCGTCATTACACCGAACCTGCCCGAGGCGGCTGCGCTGTTGCATGACGTGGAGGCGAAAGGCCGCGAAGACATGGCGCGCCAGGCGCTTGCGCTGGCAGCGCTCGGGCCTTCAGCGGTCCTCGTCAAGGGTGGTCATCTCGAAGGGGATGAAAGCCCGGATGTGCTCGCAAGCGGCGGTCATCTTACCTGGTTCGAAGCCGAGCGGCTGCCGACCAAGAATACGCATGGAACGGGTTGCACGCTTTCCAGCGCCATTGCCGCCGAGATCGCCAAAGGCCTGTCGCTCGCCGAAGCTGTTGCATCCGCCAAAGCCTATCTCGCCGCCGCTGTTGCTGCCGCAGGCCAGCTTTCCGTAGGAAGCGGTCATGGACCTGTGCAGCATTTCCATGCGCTCTGGCAGAAAAACAAGGAGTAGAGAAATGAGCCTGTTACTCAAGGATCAGATCGTGATCGTTTCAGGCGCTGGGCGCGGTCTCGGCGCCGCCATCGCGACGGCCTTTGCCCGGGAGGGAGCAAAGGTTGCCATCAACTATCGCGCAAGCCGCGAGCGGGCAGAAGCGCTCTCAGCGGGCCTCGGCGGTCATGCGAAAACCTTCCAGGCCGATATCCGCGATCTCGGAGAAACGAAGCGGCTTGTCGCGGAGGTGACCGAGCATTTTGGCGCACCCACGACCGTCGTCCACAACGCGCTTGCCGATTTCAGTTTCAATGGCGATGCGCGCTCGAAATTGGACACCCTGAGCTGGGCCGAGATGGCGATACAGCTGGAAACCGCACTGCAAGGCGCCTTGAACCTGATACAAGCGGTGCGCCCGGCGATGGCGCAGGCAGGCTTTGGGCGAATCGTGACGATTGGCACCAACCTCTTCCAGAACCCGGTGGTGCCCTATCACGATTATACCGCCGCCAAGGCGGCGTTGCTGTCATTGACTCGCACGGCCGCATCCGAACTCGGTCCGCTTGGGATCACCGTCAACATGGTCTCCGGCGGTCTTTTGCGCACGACGGATGCGAGCAGCGCCACGCCGGAAGCCGTTTTCGACATCATTGCCGCGAATACGCCGCTGCGCCGCGTCACCACGCCCGAAGAGGTTGCCGATGCGGTTCTTTTCTTTGCAAGCCCCTGGGCACGGGCCGTTACAGGACAGAACCTGATCGTCGATGGCGGTCTCGTCTTCGGATAGCGGCTCGAGAACAAAAAAGGCGCTGCCCGGAGAGGCAGCGCCAATTAAGCTTTCGCAGCCGATTAGGACTGTCTGTTCATGCCCAGCCCATGGTCAGCACGCCAAAGAGGATGACGGCGCCGAGCACAATACGATAGATGACGAAAGGCCAGGTCGAGAAACGCTCCAGGAAGCGCATCAGTCCCCAGATGGTAATGAAGGACGATATGCTGCCGACGATCAGGCCGACGAGCAGAACCGACCAGGCTTCCATCGGAATATGCGCCTTATGGAGCTCATACAGTTCCTTCAAGCCGGCGAGCGCAATAGCAGGCAAGCCGAGCAGAAAGGAAAACCGCGCCGCCTCCTCGCGCTTCAGGCCAAGGAACAGTGCGCCGGTCAGCGTTGAACCCGAGCGAGAGACGCCGGGAACGAGCGCGCCGACCTGCGTGATGCCGACGAAAAGGGCATCCATCAGCGTCATCTGCTCGATGTCTTTCCGATGGCGGCTGTAGAGTTCCGCGATCGCCAGCAACAAGCCCATGACCAGGCAGGCGATACCGATCACCCAGAGGCTGCGGAAAGACGTACCGCAGGCATTCAGGGAGGATGACAGCAGCAGGCCGGCGATCACGATCGGTACGGTGGCAATCACGATGGCGATCGCAAGCCGTATGGCAGGCGAACGCCAGTCCCTTTGCCTGATCGCATCGAGCGACCCGAAGGTGACGTAGCGAACGTCGCTCCAGAAATAGGAGACGATCGCGGCAAGGGCGGCAAGCTGCATCGTAGCCGAGAAGGCAGAACCGGGGTCCTGCCAGCCAAGCAAGGCCGGCACCACGCGCATATGGGCCGTGGACGAGACCGGCAGCAGCTCGGTCAATCCCTGCACGACGCCCAGAATTGCGATCTTGGCATAGCCCAGGGCGACAAAGCCCGTGTCCACGCCTTGCGTACAAACATCAGCCACGTTTTGATATCCTCAGTTGTTCATGGGGGCTTTGCACCGGAGTGGTGCGACGAACTAGCTGTGAAACTGGCTCCCAATTTGAAATCGGCAACACCTGGTGAAGGCACCGCCGATTTCGCATCGGGACAGGGCGAGGATATAGCGGCCTAGGCTGAACTCTATCTGAAATTGCCGGCTCGAATTTCGGAGTTTGGCGTTTTCTAGCCTTCTTCCTCCGGCAACGCCTGCATGTAGCGGATCATGGTGTAGAAGCCGGCGAGGAGGACCAAGGCGCCTGCCGCATGATGCACAGTGTGCAGCATCGTATGGTGATGCCTGAGCAGAAGGCAGCTCAGATTGTAGAGGGTTATGGCCACCGCCGTCATGAGAGCGGCCAGGAAAAGCGCCATGTTTCGCTGAAAGAAATCAATCATCACGCACACCTCATTTGCATGTTGCCAGATTCTATCTGGATTGGGGAGGAATTACGACAAAGGCGGTGGGGTACGGTGCCATCGCAGGGCGAATACCAAGGAGTTCACTTCGTATAGAGCGCGCGCGATCTTTCCAGATGCTTGAGCATTGCCTGCTCGGCGCCATCGGCATCGTTTTCAGCCAGCCGCGCAAGGATTTCCTCATGTTCGACCAGTGTGAACTTTTCCTTGCCCGTCCAGATCAGCATGTCGGTGTGATAGGCTTTCAGCCATGCGAGCATAGCTTCGCTGACAGCAGCGAAGATTGGATTGCCGGAAATCTGCGCAATGCGCGTGTGGAACTGCATATCGGCAGAAATGAAGTCCTCGGCATGGCCAAGGGATGCGCGCTGCCGCTCGATGATCTCATTGAGATCGGCAACATCCTTCTTGCTCGCGCGCTGAGCCGCCTCTCGCGCCATGCCGCGCTCGAAGAAGATGCGCGCGCTCTTCAGCTGCTCAAGCGAGTCGGAGGATTGCGACAACATGATCTTTGCGGTGAGGTCGACCTGCCGGAAGATCGACTTCGCCGTCAACTGAAGCACCTTGGCGCGCTCGCCATGGGAAATGTTGACCAAACCCATATTGGCAAGGGCCTGCATGGCCTCGCGGATCGCCGGACGTCCGACACCGAAGCGCTCCATAAGAACACGCTCGGACGGCATCTCATCCCCAGGCTTGAGCTCTCCCGACGTGATCAACCGCTCCAGTCGATCGAATACTTCATCCGACAGCTTTCGACGTACAATTTGTTCGACTGGCTGGCTCATGGAATCCCGCTTTCCCAAAGCTTTTCCTCCCTTATGCATTTTTGGCCGCCACGGCGGAAGCCCATACCAGTCGCCTTCCCGGCAACCGGACAAAAAAATCGTTGCAGAAGTTGGAATACTCATTATACCAGATCACCAGTTTGCGCCACGCGAAAAATCGTCGGCGAGAGGAGCATTCATCCACTCATGACCATCACCATCACCTACCGTATCGAAACATCAGGCAGCATCGAGGCGATGGCTCGCAAGATCGCCAGCGATCAGTCGACAGGCACCTTCGTCGCTGTGCCGGGCGAGACGGAAGAGCTCAAGGCGCGCGTGGCCGCGCGTGTCGTCGCGATCCGCCCCCTTGCCGACGCGGAGCGTCCGACCTGGCCGGAGTTGGTCGAAGGCCATGGCCCGATCCGTCGCGCCGATGTCGACATCGCCTTCCCTTTGGATGCCATCGGCACCGATCTTGCGGCGCTGATGACGATCGCGATCGCCGGCGTCTTCTCGATCAAAGGCATGACCGGCATCCGCATCGTCGACATGAAGCTGCCGGAGGCCTTCCGCGATGCGCATCCCGGCCCGCAATTCGGCGTTGCCGGCAGCTTGCGCCTGACCGGCGTCAGCGGGCGCCCGATCATCGGCACGATCGTCAAGCCGGCGCTCGGCCTTCGGCCAAAGGAAACGGCGGCACTGGTCGGCGAGCTGATCGGCTCGGGCGTCGATTTCATCAAGGACGACGAGAAGCTCATGAGCCCAGCCTATTCGCCGCTAAAAGAGCGCGTCGAAGCCATCATGCCGTTGATCCTCAATCACGAGCAGAAGACGGGCAAGAAGGTCATGTATGCCTTCGGCATTTCGCATGCCGATCCCGATGAGATGATGCGCAACCACGATCTCGTGCTGAAGGCCGGCGGCAATTGCGCTGTTGTCAACATCAACTCCATCGGCTTCGGCGGCATGAGCTTCCTGCGCAAGCGCTCCGGGCTGGTGCTGCATGCGCACCGCAATGGCTGGGATATCCTGACCCGCCATCCCGGCGCCGGCATGGATTTCAAGGTATATCAGCAGTTCTGGCGCTTGCTCGGCGTCGATCAGTTCCAGATCAACGGCATCAGGGTCAAATATTGGGAACCGGACGACAGCTTCGTCGAATCCTTCAAGGCGATCCGAACGCCGCTTTTCGACCCATCCGACTGTCCGCTCCCCGTTGCCGGTTCCGGTCAATGGGGCGGCCAAGCGCCCGAAACCTACCAGCGCACCGGCCGGACGACGGACCTTCTCTATCTCTGCGGCGGGGGCATCGTCAGCCACCCCTTCGGACCAGCCGCTGGAGTGCGAGCGATCCAGCAGGCCTGGCAGGCGGCGGTTTCGGACATACCGCTTGTTGATTATGCGAGGGATCATCCGGAGCTTGCCGCCTCGATCGCAAAATTCAGTGACGGCAAGGACGCCTAACAGCAATGTCCAATCTTCTTCTCAGCTATTACGGCGATGACTTCACCGGCTCCACCGACGTCATGGAGGCTCTCGCCTCGAACGGTGTGCCGACAGCCCTCTTCCTCGGCGTTCCGAGCGAAACCATGCTAGAGCGGTTCAAGGACTGCCGCGCCATCGGCATTGCCGGCATCAGCCGCAGCGAAACGCCGCAATGGATGGACGAGCATCTGACGCCTGTCTTCACATGGCTGAAGAGCCTCGATGCCGCCATATGCCACTACAAGGTCTGCTCAACCTTTGATTCCAGTCCGAAGGTCGGCAACATCGGCAGGGCGATCGAGATCGGCAAAGCACTCTTTGCGCAGTCCGTCGTGCCGGTCGTGGTCGGTGCGCCGCAGCTGAAACGCTACACCGCTTTCGGTCATCTTTTTGCGGCCTATCAGGGCCAGGTCTTCCGCATCGACCGCCATCCTGTCATGAGCCGGCATCCCGTTACGCCAATGGATGAGGCCGATCTCACCTTGCATCTGAGCAAGCAGACGCCCCTCCCCGTCAGCGTCGTGGACCTCGCCACGATCCGAACAGCCGATGCCGACGCGCGGATCGATGCGCTGACGGGAGGCAAGGAGGGTATCCTACTGCTAGACGTCGATAGTGCAGAAACCCAGGCCGCCGCAGGACATCAGCTATGGCGTCTCGCAAGCAAGGGCAACGCCTTCGTCGCAGGCTCATCCGGTGTCGAATATGCCCTTCTCGATGCCTGGCGCAACGAAGGTCTGATCGAAGAGAAGCCGGAGTTCGCTCCTCCCGGCAAGGTCGATCGCCTCGCGGTGGTTTCCGGCAGCGTATCACCGACCACCGAACGGCAAATTCGCCGTGCCGTAGCCGATGGTTTTGACGGCCTCGATCTCGACCCCCTTGAGCTTGTCGGCGAAAATGCCGGACCTGCCGTGGAAAAAGCCGTCAATGCCGGCATCGACAGCCTCAAGGCCGGCCGCAGCGTCATCCTTCACACAGCACTCGGCCCATCCGCCGACCGCGGCGGCGATATCGACCGCATTCCTGGTGCCCGGCATCGTCTCGGCCAAGCCCTCGGCACGATCCTGCGACGGTTGATCGAGCAGGAAAATCTCGGTCGCGCTGTCATCGCCGGCGGTGACACATCGAGCCACGCGCTCAAGGAATTGCGGGTCGAGGCGCTGACGACACTTCTCCCATTACCGCAAACGCCGGGATCACCGCTTTGCACCGCCCATGGCAGCTACGCGCCCACCAATGGCCTGCAGATCGCGCTGAAAGGCGGACAGGTGGGCACCGACGATTACTTCGCGCAGATCCGCGACGGCAGGGGATCCTAACCTCGCCATTTTCCGTTATGCCATTGGCATGCTCATTGACTCATCATACCACTTGCGATACCACATTCTGAAAGTGAACGAGGTACTAACATGACTGCAATTGCTCTTTTCGGCGCCGGCGGCAAAATGGGCTACCGGCTCGCCAAGAACCTGAAAGGCTCGCGCTTCGATGTGCGCCATGTCGAGGTCAGCGATGCCGGCAAGGCCCGCCTGAAGAATGACCTTTCCATCGATTGCGTCCCCGTCGATACCGCGCTGGATGGCGCAGACGTCGTGATCCTCGCAGTACCGGATACCGCGATCGGCAAGGTTGCCGCCGGCATCGTCGACAAGCTGAAGCCCGGCACGATGGTCGTCGCTCTCGACGCCGCCGCACCCTTTGCGGGCCATCTGCCGAACCGCGACGATCTTACCTATTTCGTCACCCATCCCTGCCATCCGCCGATCTTCAACGACGAGACCGACATGCAGGCCAAAAAGGACCATTTCGGTGGCCTCTTTGCCAAGCAGCATATCGTTTCGGCGCTGATGCAGGGTCCGGAAAGTGCCTATGCTCTCGGCGAGGAAATCGCCAAGGTCATCTGGGCGCCCGTCATGCGCTCGCATCGCGTCACCGTCGAGCAGATGGCGATGCTGGAGCCGGGCCTTTCCGAAACGGTTTGCGCCTCGCTGCTCGTCGTCATGCGCCAGGCCATGGATGAATGTGTCGCCCGCGGCGTTCCGGCGGAAGCCGCCCGCGACTTCCTGCTCGGCCATATGAACGTGCTTGGCGCCGTCATCTTCAAGGAAGTCGACGGCGTATTCTCCGATGCCTGCAACAAGGCGATCGAATTCGGCATCCCTGCCCTCATGCGCGACGACTGGAAGAAGGTTTTCGAGCCGCAGGAGATCGCAGACAGCATCCGTCGCATCACCTGATCGATGTCCCCGGGAGGGCGATGCCCTCCCCTTGCCGCCCTGCCGGGAACAGGGCTTGTTTCATAACTGGGAGGAGACCATGAAACTGACACGCAGACTGACACTTGCAGCCTTTACCGCTGCACTGGCTCTGGGCACGGCAATGCCGGCTTTCGCAGCCGATCTGATCGCCATCATCACGCCGGCCTTCGACAATCCATTCTTCAAGGCAGAGGCCGTCGGCGCCGAAGCCAAGGCAAAAGAGCTGGGTTACGAGACGCTCGTCATGACGCATGACGACGATGCCAACAAGCAATCGGAAGTCATCGACACCGCGATCGGACGTGGCGCCAAAGCCATCATCCTCGACAATGCCGGCGCGGACGCAACCGTCGCTGCCCTGAAGAAGGCCAAGGATGCGGGCATCCCTTCCTTCCTCATCGACCGCGAAATCAACGTCACCGGCATTGCCGTCGCCCAGATCGTTTCCAACAACTACCAGGGCGCCCAGCTCGGCGCGCAGGAATTCGTCAAGCTGATGGGCGAGAAGGGCAATTATGCCGAACTCGTCGGCCGCGAAGCCGATACCAATGCCGGCATCCGCTCGCAGGGCTACCACGACGTCATCGACGACTATCCGGACCTGAAGCTGGTCGCCAAGCAGTCGGCGAACTGGAGCCAGACCGAGGCCTATGCCAAGATGGAAACCATCCTGCAGGCAAATCCTGATATCAAGGGCGTAATCTCGGGCAACGACACCATGGCGATGGGAGCGATTGCCGCTCTGCAGGCCGCCGGCCGCAAGGATGTAATCGTCGTCGGCTTCGACGGGTCGAACGACGTGCGCGACTCGATCAAGGCGGGCGGCATCAAGGCGACGGTCATGCAGCCGGCTTACGCCCAGGCCCAGAAGGCGGTCGAACAGGCCGACGCCTATATCAAGAACAAGACGGCGCCGAAGGATGAGAAGCAATTGATGGATTGCGTCCTCATCAATGCCGACAACGCCGACAAGCTTGAGACCTTCGCACTGAAGAACTAACGGCGAACCACCAGGTTGGAGGGCGCGGCAAAACCGCGCTCTCCGGATGTCTTTCCTGCGAGATCGAGGTGCATTGCATGTTGAGGACCAGAGGCGCGCTCGTGGCCCTTGTTTTGGCCGTGGCATTGCCCGGCTGCAAGATTATCAAGACACCGACGCCCGAAGAGAAAGCTGCGGCGGCAGCAAAGAGTGCCTTCGATCCCGCGACAAAGGTCGATGCCATCTGGCAATCTCAGGTACAGCCGGGTATCGAGAAGCGCGCGGGCGACCTCAAGACGGTGTTGCAGGCCATAGCCGCTAATCCGGACGATGCCGGCGCGAAATACGGAAACCCGCGAAAACAGGCTTCATCGCCCTGGACTTACGCCGTCAAGCTGAGCGGCAAGATCGTGGCTGCCGATACCGCCTCTCGCGCCGGAAGCCTCGATGTCGATGTGGATGGCGACGGCAAGGCGGATGCGAAGGTGCAGATCGGCCCGGCGATCCGCGGCACGGCGCTGCGCGACGCGCTGGATTTCCTGGACTTCAACGAATTCAGGAACCAGATCGAATGGGCTCAGTTCGGCAAGGCCTTCAATGAAAAGGCAAACTCGTCCTTTCTGGCAGCTCTGCCCCGGAACGGGCTGCCCGGAAAGACGGTCACCGTGACGGGTGCGTTTCCGCTGCCCCCTTCCGGTCAGCTGCCTTTGATCACCCCTTCGGCCCTGACATTGGGGCAATGACCATGAGCGAAACCCCAAGCAACGACATCATCCTGCGCCTGGAGGACGTTTCCAAGGTCTATTCCGGCATCGTTGCCGTCAAGCACGCCAACCTCGAGCTGCACCGCGGGGCGGTCAACGTGCTCGTCGGCGAAAACGGCGCCGGCAAATCTACCCTGATGAAGATCATCGCCGGTGTCGAACGGCCGACCTCGGGCCGCATCCTGCTCGACGGTGAGGAAGTCTCCTTCAGCAGCCCGGCCGACGCGCAGGCTCGCGGAATCGGCATGATCTTCCAGGAGCTCAATCTCTTTGCCAACATGACGGTGGCCGAAAATATCTTCGCCACGCGTGAAATCACCCGAGGCATTTTCGGTATCGATCACAAGGCGCAAATCGCAAGGGCCAACGAGTTTCTCGACCGGCTCGATGCCGGCATAGGCGCCGAGACCATGGTGGAGGACCTGCCGATCGGGCAGCAGCAGCTCGTGGAGATCGCCAAGGCCATCTCGCTTGACGCCCGCATCCTCATCATGGACGAGCCGACATCGGCCCTGTCGGCGGCGGAAGTCGATATTCTGTTCAAGGTCATTGCAGAGCTAAAGGCTCAAGGTGTCGCGATCGTCTATATTTCGCACCGGCTGGAGGAGCTGATGCGGATCGGTGATTACATCACCGTGCTGCGCGACGGGCAGATCACCGGCCAGGCCATGGTTCGCGATATCGATACGAAATGGATCGTCCGGTCGATGATCGGATCGGATGCCAAGGATTTCGCCAGGGACGGAGGCCATGCGATCGGCAAGGAGGCCTTCCGCGCCGAGGAGATCAGCCTGCCGAGACGTACGGGCGGCCTTGCCGTCGATCACGTCTCTCTATCGGTGCGCGCCGGCGAAATCCTCGGCATCTACGGCCTGATGGGTGCCGGGCGCAGCGAATTCTTCGAATGCGTGATGGGCCGGCATATGCATTCGACCGGGCGGATCTATATCGATGGCGTGGAGGTTCGCGCCCGCGACACCACCCGGCGCATCCGGCACGGCCTCGCCTTGATCCCCGAGGACCGTCAGCGCGAAGGACTGGTGCAGGTCCTGTCCATCGCCAGCAATTTGACGCTTGCCAGCCTCGGCCGCTTCGCCCGGCTGTTTTTCCATATCGATCCGGGTGCCGAAAAGGACGCCATTCGCGACATGATCCGCGATCTCTCCATCAAGGCCCCCAATCCCGATTTCGAGGTTACCTCCATGTCCGGCGGCAACCAGCAGAAGGTCGTCATCGGCAAGGCTCTGATGACGGACCCGAAGGTGCTTTTGATGGACGAGCCGAGCCGCGGCATCGATGTCGGCGCCAAGGCCGATGTCTTTCGCACTATGCGCAGGCTCGCCGGCAAGGGCCTAGCAATCTTGTTTTCAACATCGGACCTTGAAGAGGTCATGGCACTTTCGGACCGCATCGCAGTGCTCAGCAACGGCAAGCTCGTGACCGTTCTCGACCGAAGCGAAGCGACGGAAGAGGCCATCATCGCGGCATCCGCCAAGGGACACGGACATACAGGGAAATTCGCGTCATGACCGCAGATACGTCCTCCGCCTTTGCGACCAATCGCTCGAACGGTTCCGTTCTCCTGACGCTGATGAAGCTCAGGACCTTCATCGCGCTGTTTGCCGTCGTTATCTTCTTTGCGATCTTTGCACCGAACTTCACCTCGACCGCCAACATCATCCTGATGTCGAAGCATGTCGCGCTCAACGCCTTTCTCGCCATGGGCATGACCTTCGTGATCGTCACCGGTGGCATCGACCTTTCGGTCGGTTCGATCGTCGGCCTTTGCGGCATGGTCGCCGGCGCCCTCATCCTGAATGGTGTCGAACTGCCGATCGGCTATACCGTCTACTTCAATATCTATGAGATCATTCTCATCACGCTGGCTGTGGGTCTGCTGATCGGGCTCATCAACGGCCTGCTCATCACCAAGCTCAACGTCGCACCCTTCATCGCCACGCTCGGAACCCTCTATATCGCCCGCGGCCTCGCACTCCTGTCTTCGGACGGTCAGACCTTCCCGAATCTCGTGGGCCGGCCGGAATATGATACGACGGGCTTCGACGTCTTTGGTGCGGGCCGTATGCTTGGTCTGCCCGTTTCCATCTGGATCCTGATCGTGCTGGCGCTACTTGCCGCCTATGTCGCCCGCTCGACGCCGATCGGCCGGCATATCTTCGCCGTCGGCGGAAACGAGCGCGCGGCGCGCATGTCCGGCATCCGCGTCGATGTGGTCAAGATCTTCGTCTACATGTTCTCAGGCCTCTGCGCCGCTATCGTCGGCATCGTCATATCGTCGGAGCTGATGGCGGCGCATCCGGCAACCGGCGAGAGCTTCGAGCTGAACGCCATTGCAGCAGCCGTGCTCGGCGGCACCTCGATGTCTGGCGGGCGCGGTACCATAGGCGGGACGATCATCGGCGCCTTCGTCATCGGCATTCTTTCGGACGGGCTCGTGATGATGGGCGTCTCATCCTTCTGGCAGATGGTGATCAAGGGATGTGTCATCATCATCGCTGTCGTCGTAGATCAGGCGCAACGGCGCCTCCAGCAGCGCGTAACTCTCATGCAAATGGCAAAGGCAGGCTGAAATGGCAGAACTCAAGGGCGCATTGATCGGTTGCGGCTTCTTCGCGATCAATCAGATGCACGCGTGGCAAGACGTTGAAGGTGCCAGCATCGTTGCGATCTGCGACCGCGACCCGGAGCGGCTGAAGCTCGTCGGCGACCAGTTCGGCATCGAGCGTCGCTACACGGATGCGGCCGCCATGTTCGCCGATGGTGGCTTTGATTTCGTCGATATCGCAACGACGGTGGCAAGCCATCGCGCCTTGGTGGAGATGGCCGCCTCCCACAAGATCCCGGCGATCTGCCAGAAGCCTTTCGCAAAGACGCTGAGCGACGCCAAGGCCATGGTCGAGGCCTGTGCGCAGGCCGGCGTGCCGCTGATGGTGCATGAAAATTTCCGCTGGCAGACGCCCATTCAGGCCGTCAAGCATGCCCTCCAGTCCGGCGCGATCGGCGAGCCCTTCTGGGGACGTTTCTCCTTCCGCTCCGGCTACGACGTGTTTTCCGGCCAGCCCTATCTGGCAGAAGGCGAACGTTTCATCATCGAGGATCTCGGCATTCATACACTCGACATCGCCCGCTTCATCCTCGGCGACGTTTCTTCACTGACGGCCCGCACCAAACGGGTCAATCCGAAGATCAAGGGCGAGGATGTCGCCACCATCCTGCTCGACCATGAGAGCGGCGCGACCTCGATAGTCGACGTCAGCTACGCTTCCAAGCTTGCGACCGAGCCCTTTCCGGAGACGCTGATCGAGCTCGACGGCACGAAGGGTAGCATTCGGCTGTCGCAAGGCTATCGCCTTGAGGTCTGCGGCCCCGATGGCGTGACCATATCCGATGCGTCGCCCCCGCTTCTGTCCTGGGCCTCGCGCCCTTGGCACAATATCCAGGAGAGCGTTCTCGCAATCCAGCAGCATTGGACCGACCGTCTTGCCAATGGCGGCGAGACTTCCACGTCAGGCGCGGACAATCTCAAGACGCTGGCGCTTGTCGAAGCCGCCTACGAGAGTGCGGCCAACGGGAAGCGCGTCGACATCGGAGCGCTGCTGCGATGACGACCGAGATCGATCCGTTCCAGCTTTACGGCACGCGCGAGCTCGAAACGCCGCCGGTGCGACTGACTTCGGGCAGGCTGGACGTCGATTTCAAGGACGGCAATCTCCGGTCCATCTGCTATGACGGCGTGGAGGTTCTGCGGGCTGTTTCCTATCTGATCCGCGATCGCGACTGGGGCACTTATTCGCCCGATATTGACGATCTGCGGATCGAGCAGCGTCACGATGGTTTTTTCGTCAGCTATCTAGCGCGCTGCGCCGGCCCCGAGAACACCGAGCTGACAGTTGAGGTTCGGATCACGGCTCAAGTCGATGAGGCCCTGATCTTCGAAGCGACGGCGTTCTCGACGACCGGCTTCGAAACCAACCGTTGCGGCTTCTGCATCCTGCACCCGATCGTCGGCATTGCCGGCACGTCAGTATCGGTCGAGCATGTCGACGGCAGCCGAGAAAACACACATTTTCCTGATCTCATCGAACCCTGGCAACCCTTCAAGGAGATGCGGGCAATTACGCATAGCGTAACGTCGAACGTCACGGCCGAGTGCCGTATGGAGGGGGATACCTTCGAGATGGAAGACCAGCGCAACTGGTCCGACGCCTCCTACAAGACCTATGTTCGCCCGCTTGCCCTGCCCTGGCCCTATCGAATTTCGGCTGGCGAGCCGATGCGGCAGCGTATCGTGCTGACCATCGGGGATATGCGCCGCCGGCTTCCCGCCTCTGCCTATAGTTCGGGAGAGATGCCGGCTGTCGGGCTTAGCGCTGGAGCAAGGTCCGGAATCATGCCGTCCATCGGCCTTATCATTACGCCGGAGGAGGCGGATGCGACGCTAGCTGCGCGCGACCGGCTGGCTGAAATCGGATCGCAGGAGCTGCTGTTTCACTTCGATCCCGATGCCGGCCATGGTGCTGACGCCTTCAAGCGCTTTGCCGCCGTTGCTGCACTCCATCCAGGCAAATCGACGCTGGAAATCGCGTTGCCCTGCCGCCAGGCACCTTTTGTCGAGACACAGCAAATAGCAGACTGGATGCAGGCGGCCGGCTTCAAACCCGACGCTATCGCGGTATCGCCTTCGGTCGATCGACAATCGACGCCGCCGGGCAGCAAATGGCCCGAATGCCCGCCTCTCGAAGAGGTTTATGCCGCAGCTCACGTCGCCTTCCCCGATATGCGTATCGGCGGCGGCATGCTGAGCTATTTCGCGGAACTCAATCGCAAACGGGTGCCCGCCGAAACGCTCGTCTTCATCACCCATTGCACCAATCCGATCGTACATGCGGCGGACGATCTCAGCGTCATGCAGACGCTGGAAGCACTGCCCTTCATCACGCGCTCGGTGCGCGCCATCTACGGCGACAAACCTTACCGTATCGGCCCATCCACCATACCGATGCGCCAGAACCCCTATGGCAGCCGGACGATGGACAATCCCCGTGGCGCACGCATCGCCATGGCCAACACCGATCCGCGGCACAATGCCCGCTTTGGGGAAGCCTTTGCATGGGGTTACGCTGCCCGTGTTCTCGATGCCGCATTGGAATGCCTGACGCTTTCGGCGCTGACGGGGTCCTTCGGGCTGATCGCCGGAGAGAACGAACCGTCGGCGGCAGGTGCCAAACGACCGCTGTTCAATACGGTCGCGACGCTGTCACGCCTCGCCGGCCAGCAATGGCAAGAGTGCCTGTCGTCCGATCCGAGCGCCGTACTCAGCTTCACCACGGCGCGATCCAATGGATTGCGTTCGCTCCATCTGGTCAACATAACGCCTATTCCGCAACTGGTGGAGCTGGGGGAGTTTCGGCTTAAGGAACAGACCGAAAGCAACAGGCTCATGCTTGACGCCTACAGCACTCTTTCGGCTGACTTGATGGATTGACCTTCAATCGTAGACGCGCATGTTAGTCCCAACAATCGCAATGATTTGGAGGACTGCGTGAAGACGAAGAAGCTGATCAACGACGGCGCGGCCGCCGTGGATGAAATGCTAGCCGGGATCTTAGCGGCTCATCCGCGCCATCTCCGCGCCGTTGAAGGATCGCCCCGCTCGATCGTGGCAAACCATGGGCCGCGAGCCGGCAAAGTCGGCCTGGTGATCGGGGGCGGGTCCGGGCACGAGCCGACATTTCTCGGCTTTGTCGGCAAGGGGCTGGCGGATGCCGCCGCTATCGGTAATGTTTTCGCCTCGCCGCCGCCCGATCCGATCATCGAATGCGCCAAGGCCGTCGATGGCGGTGCCGGCGTGTTGTTCATGTATGGCAACTATGCCGGCGACGTCATGAATTTCGACATGGCTGCGGAAATGCTAGCCATGGACGATATCGAGGTGCGTACTGTCCTGACGACGGACGACATCGCCTCTGCGCCGGTCGATCAGAAAGAACGTCGTCGCGGTGTTGCCGGCAACGTTTTCATCTTCAAGGCGGCCGGCGCCGCCTGCGATCTGATGTATGGTTTCGACGATGTGGAACGGCTGGCACGCTGGGCGAATGAGCGTACCTATACGATGGGTGTGGCGCTTTCGCCCTGTTCGCTGCCACAGACACGCAAGCCGAACTTCGAGATCGGCGCCGATGAAATGGAAATCGGCATGGGCATCCATGGCGAGCCCGGTGTAGCTCGCGGGCCGATGCGGTCGGCTGACGAAGTGACGAATGAACTCGTCGGCAAGATCCTCGACGAAATGAAGCCGGCGCGCGGCGACCGAGTTGCCGTGCTCGTCAATTCGCTTGGCTCGACGCCACTGATGGAACTCTACATCATGATGCGCAAGGTCAAGTCGATGCTCGACCACGCAGGCATCGTCATTCACCTGTCGCTGGTCGGTAATTACTGCACGTCGCTCGAAATGGCCGGTGCCTCGATCACCCTCATGCATCTGGACGACGAGCTGCAGCGGCTGATCGACCATCCCTGCGATTGCGCCATGTTCCGCTCCGGCGAGGCGCTGTCATGACGACGATTACAACGGAAGACCTGAAGTCGCTTTTCGTGCGGATCGCCGAAGCGATGGCCCGCGAGAAGGACCGTCTCTGCGAATTGGACGGCGTCATTGGCGATGCGGATCATGGCATCGCCATGGAGCTCGGCTTTACCGCTGCCGCAAAGGCCGCTTCGGAGCTGGATTCATCGACATCCGATCCGACGTTGGTCTTCAACACGGCAGCGAAGTCCTTCCTTAACGCCGTGGGTGCCTCATCCGGGCCGCTCTATGCGACCGCACTCATGCGTGCGGGCGGCGTCGCCAAAGGGAAGGCCTTGCTCAACGACGACGATATGGTCGAGATATTTTCGGCTTTCGCCAAGGGCATTCAGGATCGGGGCAAGGCGGAGGTCGGCGAAAAGACCATGGTCGATGCCTGGGCGCCTGCCGCCAAGGCCTGCCGCGCTGCCCGGGATCGAGGGCTTTCGCTTGACGATTGTTTCGCCGCCGCTTTCAAAGCCGGTGAAGCGGGTGCAGAAGCCACCAAAAGCATGATCGCCGCAAAAGGCCGATCGTCGCGCCTCGGCGATCGAGCCTTGGGACACATGGATCCCGGCGCGGCGTCGGCCGTCGTCATCATGGCCTGCTTTCACGATCACTTCATATGATACTGCTGATAAGCTCATCATACCAGTTGACATGTTGACAACGATTTGTCAAAACCGCCCTCAGCTTTGCTCAGAGGAGGAATGGGAGATGGCTGGCAACTTCAAATATGCGCGTTGGTTCGGCGCTGCTGCGATGGCAGCGGCTGCCTTTTCGGCAACCAATGTTGCCGCGGAAGACCTGACGCTGTGGACGCTGAACTTTGACAATGGCGCAGCAAACGGCGCGCTGAAGAAGGTCGCGAAAGACTTCGAGGCCGCCAATCCCGGCACCCATGTCGAAATCGTCCAGCGCGGCGTCGATGAACACAAGACCGCACTCCGCGTGGCCGCTGGCTCCAGCAAAGGTCCGGATATCTATTTCAGCTGGGCCGGGCTCGGCCTCGGCGGCGAATACGTGAAGGCAGGCCTCTCGCTGCCGCTCGACAAATACTACACCCAGTACAAGTGGAACGACGAGCTGCTTCCCTCTGCTGCCGCCTTTGCCGATCTTTATCCGGGCGGCAAGCACGGTGTCCCCTTCACCTTCAAGGGCGAAGCGATCTACTACAACAAGAAGCTCTTCCAGAAGGCTGGCATCACCGAGGAGCCGAAGACCTACGAAGACCTTCTCGCCGCGGCGGAAAAGCTGAAAGCTGCCAAAATCCCGGCCTTCACCTTTGGCGGCTCGGTCAACTGGCACGTCATGCGCCTGATGGACGTGCTCTTGGAAACCAAATGTGGCGCCGACAAGCATGACGCGCTGATGGCCATGAAGACCGACTGGACCAAGGAACCCTGCGCGACCGACGCCTTTACCGAATTTGCCAAGTGGACGAAGGATTACACGCTGAAGCCCTTCATGGGCATCAGCAACCAGCAGTCCTATACGCTGTTCGTCGCCGGCCGCGCCGCGATGATGCTCGAAGGCGACTGGCTGGTCAGCCAGCTCACCGGCAGCAAGGTCAATCTCGACGATTACGGCATCGTGCCGTTCCCGACGAACACCAATCGCCTCTATGGCTTTGCCGAGTACAATTACATCAGCACCAAGAGCAAGAGCCCGGATCTTGCGGCAAAATTCCTCGACTACTTCCTGTCGACGAAGGTGCAGCAGGATCTCGTCGGCCAGATCAGCTCTATCTCGGTTAACAAGAATGTCCAATACACGGACCAGAAGCCGCTCGAGGCGAAGTGGCTGGATATCTTCAAGACCTACAGCAAGGTCTATATGAATGGCGATCAGGCCTTCCCGCTCGACGTCACCACCGAATATTTCCGGGTGATCAACGACCTCGCCTCCGGCAACATCCAGCCGGCCGATGCCGCCAAGCAGCTGCAGACCTTCATTTCCGGCCGCACCTGATCGACTGAGGGAGGCTGCCGCGCCGATCGTCATCGCGGCGAACGGCCTCCTTCACTCTTATGCCCACGCGCCAGCTGCCGCCGGGAGCAAGCAGAATGTCATTCCGCAATCGTACTCATGATCCCCGCGTCCAGGCAGCAATCCTGCTTGCCCCGGCCATGCTGATCTATGTGATTTTCGCGCTCTATCCGATGCTGAACGTGGTGGTGCTGAGCTTCCAGAAATGGAACGGCCTCGATCCGCAGCGCCCCTTCGTCGGCCTGGCGAACTATCAATATATCTTCACGCAGGATCCCGTCTTCTGGGTCGCCTTCCGCAACACCGTGATCTGGACGATCATGTGCGTGATCTTTCCGCCCATGGTCGGCCTCTTGCTCGCGCTGAGCCTCAATCAGAAGCTCTTTGCCCGCAATACTTTCCGCGCCATCTTCTACCTGCCCGTCATCATCGCGCCGATCGCAGTCGCGACCATGTGGAAGTGGATGTACGATCCCTTCTTCGGCCTCTTCACCGAAATCCTGACTTCCATGGGCTTGCAGGGCTGGATCCAGGACTGGCTCGGCGACAAGGATATTGCACTCTATTCCGTCTTCGTCGCCTATCTCTGGCAATCCGTCGGCTTCTCCATGGTCCTGTTTCTCGCCGGCCTGCAGAATGTCTCGCAGACGCTGGTCGAGGCTGCGCGCATCGATGGCGCCGGACGCTGGAACATCTTCCGTTACGTCACCCTGCCCGCGCTACGCACGACGCTGACCATCGTGCTGGTGCTGTCGGTCATTTCCTCACTGAAGGCCTTCGACATCGTCTACGGCCTGACCGGCGGGGGGCCTGCGCAATCCACGCAGATGCTGGCGCTCTGGGCCTTCACGCAGGCCATGCAGATCTTCGATTTCGGCCGTGGCGCTGCAATCTCGGTCGTCCTGCTGCTCATCACCATCGTCGTCGTCATTCCCTACCTGCGCTGGACGCAGAAGCATGAGGAGGCCGAGCAATGACGGCAGCATCGGCCACATCCACGTCGGACGACTTCGAAACGATTGCACCGGCAAAGCGCAAGCGCGACCCTGTTCTGATCGGCCTATGGATCGCGCTTCTCATCGTCGCTGCGATCTGGCTTGCGCCATTCATCTTCATCGTCTTCACCTCTTTGAAGCCGCAAGCCGACGTGACATCGACCGGCGCCTTCATGCCGCCGCTCGATCCGGCCTTCGAGAATTATTCGAGCGCCTGGGGCCGCGGCAATTTCGCCAATGCCTTCCTGAACAGCACCATCATCACCGTGATCAAGGTGCCGCTCGGTCTCATCCTCTCGGCGATGGCCGCCTATACGCTCGCCAAGATCCGGCTGCGGTTCAGCAAGTTGCTGCTGCTCCTCGTCGTTTTCGGCACGATGATCCCATTTCAGGTCATGCTGGCGCCGCTCTTCACGCTGGTCAATTCGCTCGGTCTGATCGACACCTACCCCGGCGTGATCCTGCCTTACATCGCCTTTGGCGTGCCCTACCAGGTCTTCATCCTTCACGGTTTCTTCAAAGGCATTCCGAAGGAATTGTCGGAGGCCGCTCTGATCGACGGTGCAAGCCACTTCACCATCTTCCGCCGGATATTCCTGCCCGTCTGCCTGCCAGTGCTCGCCGCGCTGCTGATCCTGGATTTCGTTTCGACATGGAACGAGTTCGCCATGGCGCTCGTGCTGCTGCAGGATCAGCACATGTGGACGCTGCCGCTGGGGCTCATGTCCTTCCAGGGCCAGTTTTCCAATGATTACGGGCAATTGAACGCGGCGATCGTCATGACCGTGCTGCCGGCCACTATCGTCTATCTGATCTTCCAGCGCTACTTCGTTTCCGGTCTCACCTCCGGCGCGGTCAAGGGCTGAGCGGTCGGACCATCCATACATCTTCCGAGGAGAATATCATGTCCAACGCGTCCGTCGAAAAATGGGGAGTCTTCGAAGCGGGCTTCAACGGTCCTTCGAGCGGCAATCCCTATCTCGATGTGGCATTCGATGCCGTCTTCAGCCAGAACAGCCGCGAGATCCGCGTGCCCGGCTTCTACGATGGCGACGGCGTCTATCGTGTTCGCTTCATGCCGGACAATGAAGGCGATTGGTCGTTTCGCACGCGCTCGAAGACATCGGAACTGGCCGGCAAGACCGGTTCTTTCGTCGCGACCAAGCCATCCGAGGGCAACCACGGCCCCGTGCATGTCCATAACAAGTTCCATTTCGCCTATGCCGACGGCAAGCCGTTCCTGTCGTTCGGCACGACCTGCTATGCCTGGACACACCAACCGCTCGAGATGCAGGCCCGAACGCTCGATACGCTGAAGAAATCGCGCTTCAACAAGATCCGCATGGGCGTCTTCCCCAAGGATTATCCCTATAACGTCAACGAGCCGCTCTACGCCTGCTTCGAAAAGGGTGCCGACGGCAAGGAGGATTTCGACCGGCCGAACCCTATCCTCTTCCGCCATTTCGAGGGCCAAGTCGCAGCCCTTTGCGATCTTGGCATCGAAGCCGATATTATCATGTTTCATCCTTACGACCGCTGGGGCTATGCCGATATGTCGGCCGACCAGGATTTCCGCTACGTCGCCTATCTCGCGGCGCGCCTTGCCGCCTATCGCAATGTCTGGTGGGCACTTGCCAATGAGTACGACTTTCTTCTCGACACCAAGCCGCTGCAGCAGTGGGACCGCTATTTCCACATTCTCGAAGAGAACGATCCCTACGGCCATCTAAAGTCGATCCACAATGGCGAGCCGACGATGAACTTCGATCATCGCAAGCCGTGGGTGACCCATACCTGCATCCAGAACTGGGATGTGAAGCGCACGCAGGAATGGCGCGAGGCCTATGGCAAGCCTGTTGTCAACGACGAGCCGGAATATGAAGGCAACATTATCCAGTCCTGGGGCAATCTGACGGCGCAGGAACTGGTACATCGCTTCTGGATCACGGTGACGCGCGGCGGCTATGCCGGCCACGGCGAAACCTATTCGCATCCGGAAGATCTGATCTGGTGGGCAAAGGGCGGCGAGCTGCGCGGCGAGGCCTGGAAGCGCATCGGCTTCCTGCGCGACCTGCTGGAGCAGGATGTGGCCAACGGCCTCGAACCCATGTCCTCCTATGGCGAATGGCCGTGGACGCGCGTTTCCGGCGCCAGGGATGGTGATGTCAGCTACATCTATCTCGGCGAGCACCAGCCGGTCATCTGGTCCACCGGTCTGCCGAAGGATGGAACCGACTATGATGTCGACATCATCGACACATGGGAGATGACGATCACGCCTGCCAAGAAGGTGGAAGCGCCGGTCCCGCATCCGACGCGCCATGGCGCCATCGTGCGCGGCGGCAAGGCGGATGCCGCCTTCGGCGTGGAACTGCCGGGCAAGCCATACCAGGCGTTGCGCATCCGCAAGAAGCATTGATCCAAGGGAAGAATGTCATGTCCGGATTGACCATCAAGAACGTCAGGAAGTCCTACGGCGCGGTAAACATCATCCATGGCGTCGATGTCGAGATCTCGGACGGCGAATTCGTCATTCTCGTCGGCCCTTCGGGTTGCGGCAAGTCAACGCTGCTGCGGATGATTGCAGGGTTGGAAGACATCACCGGCGGTGAGATTTCCATCGCCGGACGGATCGTCAACGACCTGCCACCGAAAGATCGTGACATCGCCATGGTGTTCCAGAACTACGCGCTCTATCCACAAATGACCGTGGCGCAGAACATGGGCTTTGCGCTGCAGCTTGCCGGCGCGAAGCGCACCGAAATCGATCAGAAGGTCGGCGAAGCCGCCAAGATCTTGGGCTTGCAGCCATTATTGGATCGCAAGCCCGCTCAGCTTTCCGGCGGCCAGCGCCAGCGCGTCGCCATGGGCCGCGCCATCGTGCGCGACCCCAAGGTCTTCCTCTTCGATGAACCGCTTTCCAATCTCGATGCCAAGCTGCGCGTCAAGATGCGCGCCGAAATCAAGGCGCTGCATCAGCGCCTGAAGACGA
Organism: Hyphomicrobiales bacterium; assembly: GCA_900472485.1. Classification (GTDB taxonomy): domain Bacteria; phylum Pseudomonadota; class Alphaproteobacteria; order Rhizobiales; family Rhizobiaceae; genus Rhizobium. Next base: position 316,634 of record UCII01000011.1, on the reverse strand, counting down.
CGATCGTTTACGTGACCCACGATCAGATCGAGGCCATGACCATGGCCGACAAGATCGTCGTGCTGCAGGGCGGAAAGGTCGAACAGGTCGGCTCGCCGCTGGAGCTTTACGACCGCCCGAGAAATGTCTTTGTCGCGGGCTTCCTCGGCTCTCCGGCTATGAATTTTCTCGAAGGCAAGCTTACCGGCGGTGCCTCGCCGGAATTGGTACTGCCAACCGGCACACGCATCCAACTCGCCAGCGCTCCGGCTCAATCGGAGGGTCGAGAGGTTGTTCTCGGCATACGTCCGGAAGATATTTCCTTCGCATCGGAGGCCGGCGTTACCGCAACGGTGACCGTCGTCGAACCCACCGGCTCGGAAACGCATGTGGCGCTTGACCTCGAAGGCAAGGAATTGACCTGGGTGATGAGAGAGCGAGCCGAACTCGTGCCGGGCCAGACAATTCAGATCTCGCTCAAGACGCCGAACCTGCACTTCTTCGACAAGGCCAGCCAGCAACGACTATAGAAGACGGCTCTGCTGACTTAAATCACTCAGCTGCGCGCCTTTGGGTACCATTCATGACCGAGAAAACGCGCTTGACGAAAGCCTCGCCGTCGAAGTGCCGCGCAGCTCCCTCGGTTACGTGATCGGGGCGATCGAATATGAAGGTCTCGATGTTGACGACCGGCAAGTTCAGCCGCCTCCGCACGTCCCCGATCATCGCGGTATGCGTCACCACCAGGTGACAGCCGGTTGGATCGAACTGTTCCTGAAGACCGGTCGTCGGCATCGCTGCGACCGTCAATCCCTGTTGCGACAGAAGCGAACTGATGCGCGAGGCAATTTGCTGATTATCCAGACAGATCAGCACATCGGTCTGCGAAGGGGACGGCGCATGGTTAGCCAGCATCAAACAACCTCTCGTTCATTCAGACGCCCAAATATAATGATTCGGCCGATAACGGGGTGTTATAAGTTGTTACATTTTGTTTCAAAATTAAGGCGGCGCTGACAGCCTACGTCGTGGCGGTCGCAGAACTTGATTTATCACTTAAGATTTCTATTATATCACATTGATTTAAATAAAATTTATGCTGAAATCCAGCAAAGGCCAATGGTTGCCGGCTCACAGAAGCGAGCAATAACGCAACGCGTCGTAAATCGCTGCATGGATATTACGGCTCGCGATCGCGTCACCGATACGGATCAAATCGAAGGAACCAGTTTCGTTCCTGACCGGCAGCGGCGATCGACGTGCGATCAATGCAGGATAATCGACCGCACCAAGATTGCGCGATGAGGCCTTTAGCTCAAGATAAAGCTCATCATTCGCGACGGTGCCGTGTTCGACGACCACCTGGGACACCCGCCGCTCCCATTGCGTCTCCTCCGAGAAATCGGACCCTAGAACCGCAACTAATGCATTGCCATCGCGCCGCACTGATTTGAGCCTCGTATTGATCGTGACACGGACATTCTTCTCGGCGAAGGTCTTGGCATAGGGCACATGGTTCATGCCGCCCATCTCGGGCGCAAAAAAACGTTCCGGCGAGACGAGTTCCAGTTCGGCACCGCCATTGGCAATGACTTCGGCCGCCGACATGCCCGGATGTCCGCCATTATCGTCGTAAAGTAGCACCTGGCCCTCGGCCTTAACGGCACCGGCCAGAATGTCCCAGGAGGAGGTGACGAGGCTGTCGCCGCTCTCCAACTCGGGAGATTGCGCGATGCCACCCGTCGCCACGATGACGAGATCAGGCTCGAACGCCATAACATCGTCAGCTCCCGCGTAGACGTCGTAGTGGATCGTGACGCCCAACCGCTCCAGCTCCGCCAGCCGCCAGTCGATGATGCCGATCATCTCCTTGCGGCGCGGGTTGCGGGTGAGCAGATTCACCTGTCCGCCGGCCTTGCTGCTCGCCTCCAACACGTCGACCTTATGGCCGCGCTCGGCCAGCACGCGCGCGGCCTCAAGGCCCGCAGGCCCAGCACCGATGACGACAGCCTTGCGCGACGCCGCCGCACGCTCGATCCGATGCGGCATCTCGGCCTCGCGGCCGGTTGCCGCATTATGAATACAGAGCGCCTCGCCGCCCTCATAGATGCGGTCGAGACAGTAGGTTGCGCCGACGCAGGGACGGATATTGGCCTCCTGCCCGGACATTACCTTGTTGACGATATGTGGGTCGGCGATATGGGCGCGCGTCATGCCGACCATATCGAGCTTGCCTTCCGCGATCGCATGACGCGCCGTCGCGACATCGCTGATGCGGGCCGCATGGAAGACGGGGAATTTCGTCGCGGCCCTCACCTCGCCCGCAAAATCGAGATGCGGCGCCGAGGCCATGCCCTGTATCGGAATGACATTGTTGAGCGCCGCGTCGCTGTCGATATGACCACGGATGATATTGAGGAAATCGATGTTCCCCGACGCAACCAGCCGCCTGGCGATCTCGACGCCTTCTTCCCGCGAAAGCCCCTTCTCCCAGTCCTCGTCCGCCACCATGCGCATGCCGACGATGAACTCCGGGCCGACCGCCTTGCGGATGGCCTCTGTCATCATCATCGAAAACCGCATGCGGTTTTCGATAGAACCGCCGAATTCGTCATCGCGCCGGTTGGTTGCCGGTGACCAGAAGCCGTCGGTCAGATGGCCGTAGGCCTCGATCTCGATACCGTCGAGGCCGGCCGCCTGCATGCGTTGTGCCGCTGCCGCAAAGTCGCCAATGATCCGTTTGATATCCCAATCTTCAGCCGCCTTCGGAAAGGCGCGATGCGCCGGCTCGCGGATTGGCGATGGCGCCAGCACGGGCAGCCAGTCGCCTTTGTTCCAGCCGGTGCGACGACCGAGATGGGTCAGCTGGATCATGACAGCAGCCCCGAACTCGTGACAGTCGTCGGCAAGCTTCTTCAGCCAGGGCACAATCTCATCGCGATAGGCATGCAGATTGCCGAAGGCCGGCGGCGAATCCGCTGACACGATCGCCGAGCCCGCCGTCATCGTCAGCGCGATGCCTCCCTTTGCCTTCTCACGATGATAGAGCCTGTAGCGATCCGTCGGCATGCCGCCTTCCGAATAGGCCGGCTCATGCGCCGTCGACATGATACGGTTCTTCAGTGTCAGGTGCTTGAGCTGATAGGGCTGGAGCAAGGGATCGTTGGAGGTCATGTCGCTTTCATCGCTTTTATGAAGTCGAGGCTCGAACCGCTATCTTTGCCGAGACAAGAAGTTATGGCTATAGCCGATTGACGGGAGTCCGACGGCGGCGGCTATGCCGGAGGTCGATGGCCGTGTGCCAGACGATCGTTGCGAAGATGATCGCCCCCCCGATAAAGGTGGCAACCGGCGGCATCTCCGAGAAGAAGAGCCAGACCCAGAATGGCGTCAGCACGATCTCCATCGAGCTGATAAGCGCAGCGTCGGCAGCCGGCATTTTTCTCGAACCGAACAGGAAGAGGACAAAAGCGAGCGCGAAATTCGTCGCCCCGAAAGCGGCAAGCAGAAGCCAGTTGTGAACATCCACCGAGCTTGTCGAGGCAAAGGGCACGAAGACGACGAATGTCAAAAGCCCGCTGACGACACTCGATGGCAGGATCGGAATGCTCGGATCCATGCGTGGGATGACGATGATGAGGGCGAAGGTGACTGTCATGCCGAGCGCCAGCAGATCGCCGATGCCCGTGCCGCCGCCGATCGATGAGGCAACGATGACCGCCACGCCGACGAGGCAGATGCCGCCAGCGATCAAGGTCCGATTCGCGACCCGCTCCTTCAGCATGGTCCAGCTGAGAAACGCGGCGATGAACGGCGCGGTCGCGTAGATCATGGTCACATTGGCGACCGTCGTCATATAGAGCGCGCCGATGAAGCAGGCCTGGCTGATCGTCTGGCAGACCAGCATCGCCAGCCCGGCGGGATGAAAGATCGATGCCCATTGCCGCCGCGAAAACCCGCCTTCGAGGAAAAAGCTGGGTATCAGCAGAAACAAGCCGCCGAACAGCGACCGCCAGGCGATCGCCGTCCATATATCCGTGGTCAACAGGCGGGCATAGATGCCGCTGCAGCTCCACGCAAGCATTGCCGTTGCCACGAGTATAACGCCCCTCTCGTAGTCGCTGGCAAAAGCGGAGCGGGTTGGAAGCTGGAATGTCATGTACGGACTCGAGGAACGAAGCAGAAGGAACGCCCTTGTGTGCGCCGATATTTGACATCAGGCAAACGAATAGTAGAGATAGTAGCTATCAGAAATATTTGTAACGTGTCATGCGCGACCCCATCGAAAGCGACCTGCTGCGGACGTTCCTCGTCATCACCGAGACGTCCAATTTTTCCACGGCCGCTCAAAGGATCGGCCGTACCCAATCGGCCGTCAGCGCTCAGATCAAGCGGCTCGAGGATACGATCGGTGAAACGCTCTTCGAAAGAAGTGCCCGTGGGGCCGTTCTCACCCGAGCCGGCACTCAATTGCTTCCCTACGCGCAGCGCGTGATCGAACTCCTGAACGAGGCGGCGGCGAATATCCGCACGAAGCCGCTCGACGGGCCGGTCCGGATCGGCATTCCGGAGGAATATAGCCAGACTGTGTTGCCGGCGGCACTGGCCGCTTTCGCTGTGAGGCATCCGGCGGTCGAAGTCACCGTCTCCTGCGATTATACGGCGCATAACCTGGCCGCTCTGGAAAAAGACGAACTGGATCTCGCCGTCGTCTTCGATTGGAGCAACCAGAACAAGGGCGAAGTTCTCTGCATCGATCCCACGGTCTGGGTGACATCCATGGTGCATCGCCTGCATGATGGCGTGCCGCTGCCTGTTGCCACCTATCGCAACTCGACATGGGCGCGCGACTTCGCCTTGCGCTCGCTGGAGCAGCAGGGCCGCGCCTATCGCATCGCCTTCATCGCCGATACGAGTTCGGGCTTGAAGAACGCCGTCTCCGCCGGGCTTGCCGTGACCACCCTGTCGCGCAGTAACATTCCGCATGGGTGCCGCGAGCTGACCAGTGACGATGGTTTCCCACCTGTGGATTCATCGCGCGTCGTGCTTCGACGCAATCCCTATCATTCGAGCGAGGCGATCCGGGAACTGGCAGAGATGGTGCGCGAGGCCTTCCGGCCTATGTCGGCCCTACTTCAGCCATAATGCGCCGGCGCAGTCTGCGGCGCGTGCCGGACGGACTTTCGGAAAAGCTGGCACGGTAACTGCGGGAAAAGGCCGATGCCGAATTGAAGCCTGTCATGGCGGCAATCTCGGCAAACGAGGCTTTCGTCTCGATGACCTTGCGCCGCGCTGCATTGAGCCTCAGCGCCAGATAATGCACATGCGGCGGCGCGCCGATACTCTCCTGAAAAAGCGCCTGCAAGTGGCGGGCGCTGACGCCGACCCGGCGGGCGAGACGTGTCAGCACCAACGGCTGCTCGATATGGTCCTCCATCAGACGGATTGCTTGAGCAACTCGCGGATCGCGCATGCGCAGGCCGGCCGTCGATGGCGAAAGTTCTGCCACACTCTGTGTGCTCGCCGGCTCGTAGATGAACAGCCGGCTGACTTCCAGCGCCAGCGAATAGCCCTGCCGCCGCCGGATGATTTCCAACATCAGATCGACCGTCGGCAGCGAACCTGCCGTGGTGATCCGCTTGCCGTCGATCACATAGCGATCCTTAACCGCGTGCACCTGAGGATAGGCGAGCGCGAAATCATCATAGTCCTCCCAGTGGACGGCAGCGGAGACATTATCCAGCAAACTTGCTTCGGCCAGCAGCCACGTGCCGGATTCAATGCCGGCGACCAGCGATCTATGGCGTGCGGTCTGTGACAGCTGCATCTTCAGCGCCTGCGTGGCGCTGCGCCGCCAATTGTAGCTGGCGAGCACGAAAAGCGGTGTAGCGTCCGATGTCGGGCGAAAGCCGGAGCAGGCGGGCACCGGGATAAGGCTCGTCGTCTCAGCGGGAGAGCCATCCGGAGTGAGGAGCCGCCAGCGATAAAGCTCCGCCCCGGAGATGCGGTTGGCCCCACGCAACGGTTCGATCACCGAAGCGATCAGGATCAGGTTCGTTTCCGGAAGGATCAGGAGGTCGATATCGAGTGTCTCGTTTGCCGCTGTCAGCATCACGCATTCCTCCAAGCGTTCCGAAACTGTATCGAATACTTCCGACAATGCAAAGCATGAAGGCACGTCATAGCTCGTAATGTCCTCAATACGAGGGAGAACAAAAATGCCTCTTGCGATGAATCGCGACGTCTTCATCACCTGTGCCGTGACTGGCGCTGGCGACACCGTTTCCAAATCCAGCCATGTTCCGATCACTCCCAAGCAGATCGCGGAATCCGCGATCGACGCCGCCAAGGCTGGGGCGGCCGTGGTTCACTGCCATGTCCGCGATCCGGAAACGGGTGCTGCCAGCCGCCGCAACGAGCTTTACAGGGAAGTGACGGACCGTATCCGTTCGGCTGACATCGATGTCGTGCTCAATCTGACCGCCGGCATGGGCGGCGACCTGATTTTCGGCGATGTCGAGAGCCCCCTGCCGCTGAATGCCAAGGGTACCGATATGGCCGGCGCCACCGAGCGCGTCAGCCACGTCGCCGAATGCCTGCCGGAAATCTGCACGCTCGATTGCGGCACGATGAACTTCAATCTTGGCGACTACGTCATGACCAACACGCCTTCGATGCTGAGGGCCATGGCAAAGAAGATGACCGATCTCGGCGTCCGCCCGGAGATCGAAGCCTTCGACACCGGTCATCTCTGGTTCGCCAAGCAGCTTGCCGAGGAGGGCTTGATCGAGGATCCGGTCCTCATCCAGCTCTGCATGGGCATCCCCTGGGGGGCGCCCGATGACCTCAACACCTTTATGGCGATGGTCAATAACGTTCCCAAAAGCTGGACCTTCTCGGCCTTTTCCATCGGTCGCAACGCCATGGCCTATCCGGCGGCGGCGATCCTTGCCGGCGGCAATGTCCGCGTCGGGCTGGAAGACAATCTCTATGCCGGCAAGGGCATGCTGGCGACCAACGCACAGCTCGTCGAAAAAGCGGTGCAGGTGGTCGAAGGCATGGGCGCGCGCATCATCGGCCCCGAAGATGTCCGCAAGAAATTGAAACTGACGAAGCGCTGAGGCCCCGATGACCAAGATCAACAAGGCGGCCTGCATCGGCGGCGGTGTCATTGGCGGCGGATGGATCGCTCGCTTCCTGCTCGCGGGCATCGATGTCGATGTCTACGACCCGCATCCGGAGGCAACCCGCATCGTCGGCGAAGTTCTTGATAATGCCGAAAAGGCCTATGCGATGCTGACCGGGGCGCCGCTTCCGCCGCGCGGCAGGCTCACATTCAGGGATACGCTGGAAGCTGCGGTCGAGGGGGCCGACTGGATCCAGGAAAGCGTGCCCGAGCGGCTGGATCTCAAGCGCAATGTGCTGACGCACATCGATGCCGCGGCAAAGCCAGATGCGCTGATCGGTTCCTCCACCTCGGGGCTGCTACCAACCGACCTGCAACGCGACATGCGCCATCCCGAGCGCCTATTCGTCGCCCATCCCTATAATCCCGTCTATCTCCTGCCACTCGTCGAGATCGTCGGCGGCGAAAAGACCAGCGCCGCGACGATCCAGGCGGCGATGGAGCGCTTGCCACCCATCGGCATGAAGGGTGTTCATATCGCCAAGGAGATCGAGGCCTTCGTCGGCGATCGCCTGCTGGAGGCGCTCTGGCGCGAGGCGCTGTGGCTGATCAAGGACGATATCTGCACCGTCGAGACATTGGACGATGTCATCCGTTACTCCTTTGGCCTGCGCTGGGCACAGATGGGCCTGTTCCAGACCTATCGCATCGCCGGCGGTGAAGCGGGCATGCGTCACTTCCTGGCGCAGTTCGGCCCTGCCCTGCAGTGGAACTGGACGAAACTGATGGATGTCGTCGATCTCGACGATGCCCTCGTCGAAAAGATCGGTCAGCAGTCGGACGACCAGGCAGACGGCCTGTCGATCCGCGAACTCGAACGCATCCGCGATGAAAATCTCGTTGGTATCCTCCAGAGCCTTAAAGGAAGCCATGGCGGCAAGGGCTGGGGCGCCGGCAAGCTGCTGAAGGATTTCGAGCACCAGCTTTGGGCCGCGGGTGGCGGCGAGAAACAGGGGCTGGATGTTACAAGACCGCTACGGCTGATCGACACCAAGGTGAGCCCGGCATGGGTCGACTATAACGGCCACATGACCGAGCATCGCTATCTTCAGGTCTTCGGCGACACGTCGGATGCGCTTTTGCGCCTGATCGGCGTCGATCTCGATTATGTCGAGCGCGGCCACAGCTACTACACGGTGGAAACCCATATCCGCCATCTCGGCGAAGCCAAGCTCGGGCAGGCCATTCATTCGACCGCGCAGATCCTCGCATCCGATGAAAAGCGGCTGCATGTCTTCCATGCGCTGCACGATAGCGCGAGCGGCGAGGTGATCGCCACCGCCGAACAGATGCTGCTGCATGTCGACGCAAAGGCAGGGAAAGCCGTCGCCGCACCGGAGGAGGTGCTGGCGAAGTTGAGGCCGATTTCTGCCGCGCACGCAGCCTTGGCCATGCCGGAGGGAGCCGGTCGTCATGTGGGACAAAAACGCTAGGAGGAAGCGATCGTGAATTTCGGGCTCAGCGAAGAACAAGAGATGATCGTTAGGACGGTCCGGGACTTCGTCGAGACGGAGATCTATCCGCACGAGAACGAAGTCGAACGCACCGGCTTTGTGTCGCCTGAAATCGGAGACGAGATCCGGCGCAAATGTATCGAGCTCGGCTTCTATGCCTGCAATTTTCCTGAGGAAATCGGTGGCGCCGGGCTCGACCACGTCACCTTCACGCTCGTCGAGCGCGAACTCGGCCGTGGCTCGATGGGACTCACCGTCTTCTTCGGCCGCCCCTCCGGCATCCTGATGGCCTGCGAAGGCGAGCAGCGCGAGCGCTATCTTCGGCCGGCGGTACGCGGCGAGAAAATCGATGCGCTCGCGATCACCGAGCCGGATGCCGGCTCGGACATGCGCGGCATGAAATGCGCGGCACGGCAGGATGGCGACGATTTCGTGCTCAACGGCACGAAGCATTTCATTTCGCACGCCGATGTCGCCGATTTCGTCATCGTCTTTGCCGCCACTGGCGAGGAGGACACCCATCGGGGCGTCAAGAAGAAGATCACAGCCTTCTTGGTCGATCGCGGCACGCCGGGCTTCGAGATCCTTAGGGGTTACGACTCGGTTTCCCATCGCGGCTACCACAATTCCATTCTGAATTTCACCGATTGCCGCCTGCCGGAGTCGCAGGTGCTCGGCGAAGTCCATCGCGGCTTCGATCTTGCCAATCAATGGCTCTACGGGACGCGCCTGACGGTTGCCGCAACCTGCGTCGGCCGGGCACGCCGTGTCTTCGATCTCGCCCTGCCCTATGCGGCCGAGCGCAAGCAATTCGGCAAGCCGATCGGCGCCAATCAGGGCGTATCCTTCAAGCTCGCCGACATGATTACCGAGATCGACGCGGCCGATCTGCTCACGCTATCGGCCGCCTGGAAGCTCGATGCCGGCATCCCGGCCAATCGCGAGATCGCCTCAGCCAAGCTTTATGCCTCGGAAATGCTCGCTCGCGTCACCGACGAGGCAATCCAGATCTTTGGCGGCATGGGTCTGATGGACGACCTGCCGCTCGCCCGCTTCTGGCGCGACGCCCGCGTCGAGCGTATCTGGGACGGGACTTCGGAAATCCAGCGGCACATCATCAGCCGCGACCTGCTTCGGCCGTTCGGAGCATGAGCCCATGACCCAGTGCTCTCTCGACCGCCTGATCCGACCCAAAACGATCGCCGTCTTCGGCGGCAGAGAGGCACGGCGCGTCATCGAGCAATGCGACCGCATGGGGTTCTCCGGCGAGATCTGGCCGGTGCATCCTACACAGGAAAGCGTCCTTGGCCGCCGCTGCTACCGGTCGGTCGCCGACCTGCCTGATGCGCCGGACGCCGCCTTCGTCGGCGTCAACCGGACGCTCACCGTCGATATTGTTCGTGATCTCGCAGCCAGAGGCGCCGGCGGCGCCGTCTGCTACGCCTCAGGCTTCAGCGAGGCTGTGGCGGAACTTGCTGATGGCGCGGACTTGCAGCGCGCACTGGTCGAAGCTGCCGGCACCATGCCGATCGTCGGGCCGAACTGCTACGGCATGATCAACGGGTTGGACGGCGCCCTGCTCTGGCCCGATCAACATGGCATTGTCAGAACCGAGCGCGGCGTCGCGATCCTCACCCAATCCTCCAATATCGCCATCAATCTCAGCATGCAGAGGCGCGGCCTGCCGATCAGCTACCTGATGACTGCAGGCAATCAGGCGCAGACCGGCCTGTCGGACCTTGCCCAAGCCGTCCTCGAGGACCCGCGCGTCACAGCGGTCGGCCTGCATATCGAAGGCTTCGGCGATATAAGGGCACTGGAAGCCCTTGCCATGCGCGCCAGAGAGCTGAGGAAGCCCGTTGTCGCACTGAAAGTCGGCAAATCAGAACAGGCGCAACGCGCCACCGTGTCGCATACTGCATCGCTTGCCGGTAGCGACGCGGTGGCAGACGCTGTTCTCGATCGCCTCGGCATCGGCCGCGTCGCGACATTGCCGGAGCTGATCGAAACACTGAAACTCCTGCATGTTGCCGGCCCTCTCGAAAGCAATGCGATCTCCTCGATGAGCTGTTCGGGCGGCGAGGCATCGCTGATGGCCGACGCCGCCGTCGGCCGGACTATCGAGTTCCGCGCGTTGAAAGCCGAACAGCTTCCTGCCCTGCGCGCGACCCTCGGCCCGATGGTGACGCTTTCCAATCCGCTGGACTATCACACCTTCGTCTGGGGCGATCTGGGCCGCCAGACGGAGGCCTTCAGCGCCATGTTCGCCGGCGGCTATGCCCTCAATCTCCTCGTTCTCGACTTCCCGCGCGAGGATCGTTGTGATGGCGCCGACTGGATGATTACTGTTGCGGCGGTTGCCGCGGCGGCGAAGCAGACGGGCGCCCGCGCCGGCATTCTGGCGACCTTGCCTGAAAACCTGCCGGAGGCAACCGCGCAGCGGCTGATCGAAAGCGGCATTGTACCGCTCTGCGGCATCAGCGAAGCGCTGGCGGCTGCAGATGTTGCCAACGGCATTGCCGATGCCTGGAGAAAGCCGCAACCATTGCCGCTTCTCAGTACACACACGGAAGCGGGTGAAATCGAGACCTTGACCGAGGCCGAAGCCAAGGCCGAGCTCGCAGCATTTGGCCTTGCCATCCCGCGCGGCGAGACAGCATCCACGCCAAGCGAGGCGGCCAAGTGCGCGGAGCAGCTCGGCTTTCCCGTCGCACTCAAGGCGCTCGGTGTCGAGCACAAGTCCGAGGTTGGCGCGGTCAAACTCAACCTATGGGATAGAAATGCCGTCAGAGACGCGGCCGAAGGCATGGCCGGTGTCGCCCACGGGTTCCTCGTCGAGCGGATGGTCGACCGCCCCATCGCCGAGCTCATCGTCGGCGCTGTTCGCGATCCTGTCGTTGGCCTGACCCTGACAGTCGGTGCGGGCGGAATTCTCGTGGAATTGCTTGAGGATTCCGTCGTTTTGCCGCTTCCGGTTACGAAAGCTGAGGTCCTGGAGCGGATTTCACGGCTGAAAGTTCGCAAATTGATCGAAGGCTATCGTGGTAGCGCGGGAAGCAGCCTCGATATCATAGCTGATGCCATCCTATCAGCGGCAGAATATGTCGTAACGAATGCCGCACATCTGGAAGAACTAGACATTAATCCATTGATGGTCCTAGCAGAATCTCGCGGCGTCATTGCCGCGGATGCTCTCATCCGGCGAAGGAGGTAGCGGAAGTTGCAAGACCCCATTCGAACCCGCTCCGAAGACGGCATCCTCGAGGTCATCATCGACCGGCCCAAGGCGAATTCCATCGATCTCGCGACCAGCCGCAAGATGGGGTTGATCTTTCGCGATTTCCGCGACAACCCGGATCTGCGCGTCGCCATCGTCACCGGCGCCGGCGAGAAATTCTTTTCCGCCGGCTGGGATTTGAAGGCTGCGGCAGCCGGCGACGCGGTTGACGGCGACTATGGCGTCGGCGGCTTCGGTGGTCTGCAGGAACTCCGCGACCTCAACAAGCCGATCATCTGCGCCGTCAACGGTATCTGTTGCGGCGGCGGGCTGGAAATTGCGCTGTCCACCGACCTCATCATCGCCGCCCCGCACGCGACCTTCGCTTTGCCCGAGATCCGCTCCGGCACCGTCGCCGATGCGGCATCGATCAAGCTGCCGAAGCGCATTCCCTATCATATCGCCATGGACATGCTGCTAACCGGCCGCTGGCTCAATGTCGAGGAGGCGCATCGCTGGGGCTTCGTCAACGAGATTGTCATCGCCGACAAGCTGATGGACAGGGCCTGGGAACTCGCCCGTCTGCTCGCAAGCGGGCCGCCGCTCGTCTACGCAGCGATCAAGGAAATCGTTCGTGAAGCGGAGGGTTCGACGTTTCAGACTGCCATGAACAAGATCACCAAACGGCAGTTCGCAACCGTCGACCTCCTTTATTCGAGCGAAGATCAATTGGAAGGCGCACGTGCTTTTGCCGAGAAGCGAGCCCCCATCTGGAAAGGAAGGTAGAGGCGGCAGCAACCGCTCAATTTCCCGCATGCTCGCGGGCGACAGGCTTCAGGCGGAAGAGGAACCGTGACCTGAAGTGGCTTGCTCGATAGCTTTGTCAACACGGCAAGAAGAAGGAACAGGGGAATGAACGATTATACGAAATATCTCGCAAGCCGCGTCACCGCGGGCGGGCTCAGCCGCCGCGAATTCATGGGGCGCGCAATGGCAGCCGGCGTGACTTTGACGCTCGCCGACAAACTCTTTACCGAAAGTGCAATGGCGGCCGAACCGAAACGCGGCGGCCACCTGAAGCTTGGTCTTGAAGGCGGTGCTGCAACCGATTCCAAGGATCCGGCAAAATTCCTGTCCCAGGTCATGTTCTGCATCGGTCGCTGCTGGGGCGACATGCTGGTGGAATCCCACCCGCTGACGGGCGCTGCCGTTCCCTCGCTCGCCGAATCCTGGGAGCCGTCGAAGGATGCTGCCACCTGGACCTTCAAGATCCGCAAGGGCGTCAAATTCCACAACGGCAAGGATCTGACGATCGACGACGTTGTCGCCACGCTCAAGCGCCATACGGATGCGAAGTCGGAATCCGGCGCGCTTGGCGTCATGAAGTCGATCAAGGAGATAAAGGCCGATGGCGACAATCTCGTCCTGACGCTGACCGAAGGCAACGCCGACATGCCGTTGCTCCTGACTGACTATCACCTCGTCATCCAGCCGAACGGCGGCTATGACGATCCCCTCGCCTCGATCGGCACCGGCCCCTACAAGCAGGTCAGCTTCGAACCGGGTGTGCGCGCCACTTTCGAGCGCAACAAGGACGACTGGCGCACCGATCGCGGCTTCGTCGATTCGGTCGAAATCATCTGCATGAACGATGCGACGGCTCGCATCGCGGCGCTCTCGTCCGGCCAGGTCCACTACATCAACCGCGTCGACCCGAAGACCGTGGATCTTCTGAAGCGCGCGCCGACCGTCGAGATTCTGGCCACCGCCGGCCGCGGCCATTACGTCTTCATCATGCATTGCGACAAGGCGCCCTTCGATAACAACGACCTGCGCCTAGCCCTGAAATATGCCATGGACCGCGAGACGATGGTCAAGAAGATCCTTGGCGGCTACGGCAAGGTCGGTAACGATTTCCCGATCAACAGCACCTATGCTCTCTTCCCCGAAGGGATCGAGCAGCGTACCTACGATCCCGACAAGGCTGCCTTCCATTACAAGAAGTCCGGCCACAGCGGCTCGGTCTTGCTGCGCACGTCGGAAGTCGCCTTCCCCGGTGCCGTCGATGCAGCCGTTCTCTATCAGGAAAGCTGCAAGAAGGCGGGGATCAACATCGAGGTCAAGCGCGAGCCGGGCGATGGCTACTGGACGAACGTCTGGAACGTCCAGCCCTTCTCCACCTCCTACTGGGGCGGTCGACCGACGCAGGACCAGATGTATTCCACCGCCTATCTGTCGACGGCGGACTGGAACGACACGCGCTTCAAGCGCCCCGACTTCGACAAGCTCCTTCTTCAGGCCCGCTCCGAATTGGACGACGCCAAGCGCAAGGAGCTCTACCGCGCCATGGCGATGATGGTGCGCGATGAAGGCGGCGTCATCCTGCCGATGTTCAACGATTTCGTGAACGCCTCCACCAAGCAGGTGAAAGGCTATGTCCACGACATCGGCAACGACATGTCGAACGGCTATGTCGCGACCCGCGTCTGGCTGGACACCTGATGCCCGAAGCCGGGCGAAAACGCCCTCATCTCTGACACAGCCCGGACCGCGAAAGGTTTTCGCGGTCCTCCCGACGTTTCATGTAATTCCCGGAAAAATGCTCAGCTGTTTTTCGGCCGGAATTGCGTAAAACAACAAGATTGAGCGGCTTAGCGATTCCCATGAAACATGGAGCCGCTCTCAGTGCGAGGCATCGGCCATGTCCAATTCACCTCCCGGAACCGTTCTGCCCGGGTTGAGGTTCAAGCAGCGCTTTCCGCTGCTGGCCCTCATTATCGAGCGTTGCGTGCTCAGTATCATTCTGCTCTTTGCGGTCTCCGTCCTGATCTTCGGTGGGCTAGAAGCCCTGCCCGGTGATTTTGCAACCACTTATCTCGGCCAATCGGCAACGCCGCAGGCCGTCGCCAATATCCGCGAGGAGCTTGGCCTCAACCGGCCTGTGGTCACCCGCTATGTGCAATGGCTCGGCAATGCCGTCCAGGGAGACTTCGGCACCTCCTGGGCCAGCAAGAATTCCGTCGGCGAGCAGATCGGCAAGCGGCTCGGCAACTCCCTGTTTCTCGCCGGCTTTGCCGCGTTGATTTCAGTGCCGCTGGCGGTCTGCCTGGGCATGCTAGCGGTCCATTTCAGGAACCGATTGCCCGACAAGATCATCAATGTCATCTCGCTGGCGGCGATCTCGCTGCCGGAATTCTTCATCGGCTATCTCCTCATCATGTTCTTTTCCGTCAAATTCGGTGTCGCGACCTTTCCGGCGACGGTCTTCGATGGCATGGGCTTCATCGAGCGGTTGAAGGCGACCGCGCTGCCAACCGCAACGCTTGTTCTGGTCGTGCTTGCGCACATGATGCGCATGACAAGGGCTGCCATTCTGTCCGTCATGTCCTCGGCCTATATGGAAACCGCCGAACTGAAGGGGCTCTCCGCCTTCCGCGCCATCGTCAAGCACGCAGCTCCCAATGCGCTGGCGCCGATTATCAATGTGATCGCGCTGAACCTCGCCTATCTCATCGTCGGCGTCGTCGTCGTCGAAGTCGTCTTCGTCTATCCCGGCATGGGCCAGTATATGGTCGACGCCGTGACGGTGCGCGACATGCCCGTCGTCCAGGCCTGCGGCCTGATCTTCGCCGCCGTCTACATCTTCCTCAATATGACGGCCGATATTCTCGCCATCATCGCCAACCCACGTCTGAGGCATCCGCGATGAGATTGAGAGATATCCCCATCACCGCCTGGATCGGCATCATCGGTATTTTAATTGCCTTCATCTGTGCGATCTTCGCCCCCTGGATCGCCCCTTTCGGCGAGACGGAAGTCGTGGGCAATGTCTGGCAGCCCGCCGATGCGCAATATTTCTTCGGCCTCGACAATCTCGGCCGCGATATCCTGTCGCGTCTGATCTACGGCACCCGCACGACGCTCTTCGTCGCGCTGGCGGCAACGATCATCTCCTTCTCGCTCGGCATCATCCTCAGCTTCACCGCCGCCGTCTCGCGCGGATGGATCGACACGGTCTTTTCGCGCTTCAACGACCTGATGATGTCGATCCCGACGCTGATCTTCGCGCTCGTGGTGCTCGCAGTCCTGCCGCAGAGCCTGATCGTGCTGATCCTCGTCATGGCGATCCTCGATTCCACCCGCGTCTATCGCCTCGGCCGCGCCGTGGCGCTCGATGTCGCTGTCATGGAATTCGTCGAAGCGGCCAAGCTGCGCGGCGAAGGCAAGATCTGGATCATCTTCCGCGAGATCCTGCCGAATACGCTGTCGCCGCTGCTGGCGGAGTTCGGGCTGCGCTTCGCCTTCTCGATCCTATTCCTCTCCACCCTCTCCTTCCTCGGTCTCGGTATTCAGCCGCCGGCGGCCGACTGGGGCGGTATGGTCAAGGACAATAAGGACGGCATCATCTTCGGCATCTCTGCCGCGCTCGTGCCGGGTTCCGCCATTGCGGCACTCGCAATCTGTGTCAATCTGGTGGTCGACTGGCTTTTAAGGCGTACTTCCAGCCTCAAGGGAGGGCGTGGCGATGCCTGAGCTTCTTTCCGTTCGCGATCTGAAGATCGAGGCGACCAGCTATCCACCGGGCGAGCCACCGAAGCGCGTCACCATCGTCGATGGCGTTTCTTTCGATCTGCAAAAGGGCAAAGTGCTCGGGCTGATCGGCGAGTCCGGCGCCGGCAAGTCCACCATCGGTCTTTCAGCGCTTGCCTATGGCCGTGGTGGCGCCGAAATCACCGGCGGGCAGGTATTGCTTGACGGCACGGACATCCTGCCGCTCGGCAAATCCGGCATCCGCAGGATTCGCGGCGCCCGGGTCTGCTATGTCGCGCAATCAGCAGCGGCCGCCTTCAATCCGGCGCATCGCTTGGGTGATCAGGTCATTGAAGCAACGGTGAAGCATGGCTTGATGACGAAGGAGGAGGCAAGAAAGCGGGCGCTTTATCTCTTCCGCGTGCTTGGCTTGCCTAATCCGGAAACCTTCGGGGACCGCTATCCGCATCAGGTCTCCGGGGGTCAGCTTCAGCGCGCCATGACCGCGATGGCGCTCTGCTCCAATCCCGAACTGATCGTCTTCGACGAACCGACGACCGCGCTCGATGTCACCACGCAGATCGACGTGCTGGCGGCCATCAAGCACGCCATCGAGGAGACGCATACCGCCGCGCTCTATATCACCCATGACCTCGCCGTCGTCGCCCAGATTTCCGACGACATCATGGTGTTGCGGCACGGCAAGACGGTGGAATATGGCAACGTCCAACAGATCATCGAGGAGCCGCGGCAGGATTATACCCGCGCCCTCGTCAACGTTCGCCAGGAAGTACGCGCAGAAGCCACCGATCAGACGAGCGCGCTTTTGAAAGTTGAGAACATCAGCGCGCAATACTCGAATGGCTTCAAAGTATTGCACGATGTTTCTCTACATGTTCCTAAAGGTCAGACTTTGGCAGTGGTCGGCGAGTCCGGTTCTGGCAAATCGACACTCGCCCGCGTCATCACCGGCCTGCTGCCCCCGAGCGACGGGCGGATTTCCTTTGACGGCAAGCCGCTGACCTCAGCCTTGAAAGACCGCTCGCGGCAGGAACTGCGGCGTATCCAGCTGATCTACCAGATGGCCGATACCGCGATGAACCCGCGCCAGACCGTGCGTGAAATCATCGGCCGCCCGCTGACCTTCTATGACGGCCTGCGTGGCGCTGCAAAGACGGCGCGCGTGAAAGAGCTACTGGATCAGATCGAAATGGGCAACGGCTTCATCGACCGCTATCCGGCCGAGCTTTCCGGCGGCCAGAAACAGCGTGTCGCCATCGCTAGAGCGCTTGCGGCCAAGCCGGAACTCATTCTTTGCGACGAGCCGACCTCGGCGCTCGATCCGCTTGTTGCCGAGGGCATTCTGAAACTGCTCTTGAAGCTGCAGGAAGAGGCGCATCTCTCCTACGTCTTCATCACCCACGATATCGCCATCGTGCGCGCCATCGCCGACAGCGTCGCGGTGATGCATCGCGGCAAGCTCGTTCGCTTCGGCCCGAAATCGCAAGCGCTTTCGCCGCCGTTCGACGATTACACCGACTTGCTGTTGAAGTCGGTGCCCGAAATGGAGATCGGCTGGCTGGAGCGCGTGCTGACGACTCGGAGGATGGCAAGCGCTGGAAATTGAAGGACCGGCATCTTTCACCTCTGCGGCTTAGCCTTCACTCGCGCTTTCATGCCGATGGAGACCTCAGCGCACAAGCCGCGCGCTAAGGTCGCGAGCGAGCGTGCCGGCGTTGCGGCCGACAATCATGCTCTGGTGGTTGCCGGCAGCATCAACCCAGTTCGCGTGCGTGAGAAAGCGCCCCCATATGGTCTTGGGATCGCAATCGACCGGCGAGCCTTGCAGGCTGCGGTAGAAGGTCAACTCGCCGTCGTAACAGCTTGGTTTGTAAAGGCCTTTCATGCGCAGAAGTTGTCTGGCAGCCGCATCGTAACGCGGCGGATAATCCCCCATCCATTGCGGTGCCAGCTCCGGATAATAGGCCGAATGCGGATCGGCGTAGCGGAAAGAAAGGGGCTTCAGTTTTTTTGCGAGGAGTTCTCGTCGCCCGATAACCGACCCGCCGGCCTGAGTCGATGCTTGGCGGCGTGGCTGAGCATCGGTTTTCCTTAGGTCCTTCTTTCTGGTTCGGGCTCTTCTCCAGCGTTGCCACATGAACCTGCTCCAGGTCATCAGGGGCCACTCCTGCTCGCCAAACGGAGTATCCAGCATGCCAAGGAATGCAATCTTTTGCCTCTGCGCGCTCAAGACGCGAGCGAGCTCCAAGGCAAAAACACCGCCAAACGAATAACCGAGCAATCGATATGGCTCGCGGATCCCTGCTGCCTGCAGCGCTCTCAGCGTACTTTGGACCTCGTCTTCGACCGTTGCCGGATGGTGGCGATCGCGATTGAAGGCCGTCAAAGCAACACCGAGAATCGGTCCGGGAAAGCGGATTTCCTTGATCAGTTGCTGCATTTCCAGGAAGCAGCTTGCTCCGCCGGCAAATAGCAGCAAAGGAGCGGTACCTTCTCCGCTTCGGAGTTCTATGATTTTCGGCGAGACTGAGAGGTCTTCGTGATTGGAAATTGCAAGGCCGAGGGCATCAAGGGTGCGATGACGATAGAAGACATTGACATCCAGCTCCTCGCCGGTTTCGCTCCACAAATGCTTGATAAAACTCAACAGCCGATTGACTGAGACAGCATCGGGAATGTCTGCGTCGTGGCGTAAATCAAACTTTGCTTCTTGCCGAAGCAGATCGCTGACGTAGGTATGAGGGCTGGAATCTGCATCCGTTCTCGCAGAGAAAAGCATCTAACCGCCCCCGAATGTCAAAGCATGTGTCGCCAACCTCAAGATAGGCTGCAATCATATAAAGCGACCCTTAATATATTCTGTAAAAGCACAACTTTCTATTGTATTTGAGGGTTTCGCTCTCGAACCGCCGAAGACTAACCCGACCGGGCAATCGGCTCCTTAATATTCTGCCGGCACCGAATATACTTCTGCGGATGGATCGGCGAGGAATGAGCGCACCGTCGGCGGCAGCCGGCGCGACGATAGCGGCAGAGGTCCGCAGCGCGAGAGAAGTTCACGAAGGTCCGGCTCGGTGCCGACATGGCGCCAGATCATCCGTGAGGCATAGGGGAGGTTTTCCTTTCGCCAGGAAACTCCCATTGTCGTACCGCGCAGATAGACGCGCTGGTACTCGTCGAAGGGCAGGAGAATCGTCTGTGACAATATGGGATTCGAGCCGACGACACGCTCGGTAATGAAGATCCGGTTTCGATAGAAGGCGGCCAAACCCACATATTTGGAAAACTGCTGGATGCCGTTTCCGGGGTCCCGCAGGCGCTCCATCGACTTGACATGCACAAGACCGCCTTGCTCGACAAGACGACTGCAGGAACAGACGACCATCCCCGGCCAGGAGGGTGAGCGATGGTAGGTCTGAAAATAGCCGATATGGCGCCGGAGCGCGCTTAGATCTCCGGGGAACGCCCTTAACAATTCGGAACTTTGATTGAGGTCCAGGGCCGGTTTGCGAAGGCGCTCGCGAAAGAGCCTGGGAGCAAGACCAAAGTCGGCGGCCTCAAGATCGAAATACTTGGCAATGCGCGCCAGATTATGGGCAGACGGCCTCGTCTGGCCGTTGATATATCGGTTGAATTGCTGCCGGTTCATATCGATTGCACGGCACAGATGCGAAATGGAGCGTTGGGTTGCGCAAGCAATTTTGAGGTTCTCGACTAAATGAGGCACCGGTAGCTCCGTCTTGGAAGGAACTAGCGTAAACTCGCTTAAAGATGCGTCAAGTCGCGAAATTGCATGAGCCGATCCGCTCCCTAGGTTTCCACGCACAAAATGGAAACGAGGGGACTGTCATGACGCATCAAAAGGATCAATCTTCGCAGCTGAAAATCGGCCGCCGCCATTTCCTGGGCGGCGCTGCCGCGCTGGGCGCATTGCCGGCCCTCGCCTCCGGCCTCCTGATGCCGCGCGATGCCCGCGCGCAGGAAGCAAAGCGTGGTGGCCATCTGAAGCTCGGCCTCAAGGGCGGCGCCACCAGCGATGCGCTCGACCCCGCGACTTATAGCGCCTCCGTCTTGTTCGTCATTGGCCGTCTCTGGGGCGACACGCTTATCGAATCCGATCCGAAGACCGGCGCTCCCCTGCCGTCGTTGGCGACTTCCTGGATGCCATCGGCGGACGCATCGGTCTGGACCTTCAAGATCAGGAACGACGTGCAGTTTCACGACGGCAGCAAGATGACGGTTGCCGATATCGTCGCGACCCTGAAGCGGCACGCGGACAAGAATTCGCAGTCGGGCGCTCTTGGGCTCATGGCCTCGATCACCGGCATCGAAGAAAAAGCGGGCGATCTTGTCCTGACGCTTTCCGAAGGCAATGCGGACCTGCCTCTCCTTCTCACCGATTACCACCTGATCATCCAGCCAAAGGGCGGCGTCGACAAGCCGGCGGCGGCCATCGGCACCGGCCCCTACATTCTGAAAAGCTTTGAGCCGGGCGTTCGCGCCACCTTCGAGAAGAACCCTAGGGATTGGCGCTCCGACCGGGGCTTTGTCGACAGCGTTGAAATCCTCGTCATCAACGACAACACCGCCCGCATTGCAGCGCTGGCCTCCGGTCAGGTCCATTTCGTCAACAATGTCGATCCGAAGACCGTACCGATGCTGCAGAGGGCACCGGCCGTCGAGATAGTCCGCAATGCCGGCAAGGGCTTCTACTGCTTCCTGATGCATTGCGACACCGCGCCTTTCGACAACGCCGATCTGCGGCTTGCGCTGAAATATGCGATCGACCGCAAGTCGATCCTGGACAAGGTTCTGGGCGGCTACGGAACGATCGGCAACGACTATCCGGTCAATTCCAACTACGCGCTTGCGCCGACCGATATCGAGCAGCGCCCATATGATCCGGACAAGGCCGCCTTCCACTTCAAGAAATCGGGCCTCGACCGCCCAGTTCAGTTGCTCACCTCAGACGCAGCTTTTCCGGGTGCCGTGGATGCGGCGATCCTGTTTCAGCAGAGCGCGCGCAAGGCCGGCATCGCGATCGACGTGAAGCGCGAACCGGAAGATGGCTATTGGACCAACGTCTGGAACAAGCAGCCTTTCTGCGCCTCCTTCTGGGGCGGTCGCCCGACGCAGGATTCGCGCTATTCCACTTCCTACCTGTCGACCGCAGAATGGAACGACACGCGTTTCAAGCGCCCTAACTTCGACAAGTTGGTGCTGCAGGCAAGGTCTGAACTCGATGAGGCCAAGCGCAAGGTACTTTATCGACAGCTAGCGCTGATGGTGCGAGACGATGGTGGCCTGATCCTGCCCGTCTTCAATGACTACATCATGGCCTCTGCGAAAACGCTGAAGGGATATGTCGACGATATCGGCAACGATATGTCCAACGGCTACATCGGCAGCCGTGTATGGTTTAACGCCTAAACCTCTTCTGGATATATGATCATGGCCGAACGCAGCTTCACCACTATCGAGAATCAGTGGATCACCCTGAAGGACGGAACGCGGCTTGCCGCGCGCATCTGGATGCCCGATGGCGCAGAGAGCGATCCCGTGCCTGCCGTTTTCGAGTTCCTGCCCTACCGCAAGCGCGACGGGACGAGCCCGCGTGATGAATCCACCTACCCAGTCTTTGCCGCAGCCGGGATTGCCGGCGTTCGTGTCGATATCCGTGGCTCCGGCGAATCCAGCGGCGTCATCGATGGCGAATACACAGAGCTCGAGCTGGCCAATGCCTGCGAGCTGATTGCCTGGATCGCGGCACAGCCGTGGTCGAACGGCTCGGTCGGCATGATGGGCATTTCCTGGGGCGGCTTCAACTGCCTGCAGGTCGCGGCCCTGAAGCCCCCGGCACTGAAAGCAGTAATTTCGATCGCCTCTACGGTCGATCGTTATAATGACGACATCCACTACAAGAACGGCTGCCACCTCTCCGCCCAGCTTTCCTGGGCAGCGACCATGCTCGGCTATCAATCGCGCTCGCCCGATCCGGCCATCGTCGGCGACGACTGGCGCGATATGTGGCGGCAGCGCCTGGAGCAGGAACCCTTCTTCATGGAGGAATGGCTGGAGCATCAGCGCCGCGACGATTTCTGGCGGCATGGGTCGATCTGCGAGGATTTCACGAGTTTCGATATTCCCGCCATCGTCATTGCTGGCTGGGCTGACGGTTATCGCAACACGCCGCTGCTGGCGGTTGAAGGGCTCGGGGATAAGGCGAAGGCGCTGATTGGCCCATGGGTTCACAAATATCCGCATTTCGCCTGGCCAAAGCCGCGGGTTGATTTCCATGGAGAAGCCATCGCCTGGTGGAACCGCTGGCTGCGTGGCGAGCGCAACGGCGCCGAGACCATGCCATCGGTGCGTGCCTACATTCTCGATGCCATAAAGCCAGCCATGCGCCGCGATTTCGACCCCGGCTTCTGGATTGCCAAGAAAGAGTGGCAGCGGCCGGAGATGCAGTGCTTCTATGTCGAGCAATTCGGCGCGCTGATGGAAGGCATGCCGATCCCGCACGCGCCGGAGCATCCCGTCTATCTGCGCTCACCGCTCGACACGGGCACGGCCTCCGGTGAATGGTTTACCCTGAAGCCGGACGCGGAAATGGCGATCGATCAGCGCGTCGACGATGCCGGGTCACTGACCTTCCAGACCGCGCCGCTGATCGAGGATCACGACTATCTCGGCCGCCCCGTCGTCACCTTGACGCTCAGATGCGACGCCGAAACTGCCAATCTCTGCGCCAGGCTCGTCGATATCCATCCGGATGGCACGGCAACGCGCGTCTCCTTCGGCGTGCTCAATCTCGCTCATCGCGACGGCAATGCCGCGCCGGAGCCGCTGATTAAGAGTCAGCAGGTCAGAGTGACAGTGACATTCGATGCCTGCGGCTATCGTTTCCGGAAGGGGCACCGTATCCGCCTGTCGCTGTCGACTTCCTACTGGCCGATGGTCCTGCCGCCACCGGAAGATCCTGGCCTGACGATCGATATCGCCTCCATCGGTCTTGCTTTGCCCAAGCTCGGCGCGCATGAGCTCATCGACATCAAGCAGCCCGGCAATCCCGATCCGCTGCCGAAATATATCGAGCATGCGCCGTCTCTGACGAAGCGCCAGGTGGTGCGCGATCTCTCGGCCGGCGTCACCCGCTATGAAATCCATGAGGATACCGGCCTTTCCGAGCATCCCGGTACGGGACTTTCGACGCGGCAGCTGCGCGAGGAGGTCTGGTCGATCGCGCCAAACGACCCGCTGTCGATGACGGGCATCTCGACTTGGACTTGCGACATGAGCCGCCCCGGCTGGTTCGTTCGCACGGTGGCGACATCCTCCATATCCTGCACGGCAAAGGACTGGGTCATCAGCGCCTCAGTCGTTGCCTATGAGGGCGAGACCGAGATCTTCCGGAAGATATTCGAGGAGAAGCGCATCGCCCGCGACCTGATGTAGGTCAGCGGGAGCCAGCAAACCGGCGTGCCGCCGCGCATATGGCGGCAAAGCCGGCGCGCGCGCCCTCGCTCATATGCCGTGCCCGCAGCCAGGCATGCACCATCTGCGGCTCCTCGCGGAACCACACCTCGACGCCGGCCTGCGCTAGGCGCGCCGCATAATTGCGGCCGTCATCGCGCAGCGGATCATAGTGGGCCACGGTAATGAAGGCGGGCGGAAGGCCAGTCACGGATGACAAGGCAAGCGGCCCGGAAACAGGATCGCCTTCGGGCGCCTGCAGAATAGTCCGGTAATAAGCGACATCGGCCGTCGTCAGGCCCGGCGCCTCGGCCATTTCCTGATAGGAGCCGGAGATAAGATCGCCGCCAAGCGCGGGATAAATCAGGATCTGGCCGACGATTCCCGAAAGCCCCTTGGCATTCGCCCGCACCGCCAGCCCTGCCGCGAGATTGCCGCCGGCACTATCGCCGATCAGCACGACCGACTTCTTCTCAGCGAGCAGCTGTTTGAGCACGCTGAAACAATCATCCGTCTGTGCCGGCCAGCGGTGTTCCGGCGCCAGCCGATAATCGACCGAGATCAGTTCAGCGCCGGCATGATCGGCAATCTCGGCACAAATGGCATGATGGCTCTCTAGCGAACCGACGACGAAACCGCCGCCGTGGAGATAGAGCAGGTTCGTTGCCGTACGGATAGTGGCGGGCTTGTACCGCCTGACGGGAATCGTTCCGGATACCAAGCGATCCGTGGTCTGCATACCCTCCGGCAAAGGACGATCGAAACGGGCGCATAAGGCGTCATACCATTCACGCTGCTGCGTGATGGAGGCCGTTACCGCATCCGGCGGATAGAAGGAATCGCAGATCTCCATGAACTGCAATATGCCGGCTTCGCTCGGCATGGGATGCTCAGGAGAGGTCATGGGATATCCTCGATTCGTGCCAGTTGATCGAGGATAGCGCCGCCATACAACCGAATGCTTATCTGCCTACGGCCAGCACCGCCGCGATGGCGACATCCGCCAAATAGCGGCCGGGTTTAATCGGCCGCAAATACGCTGCTCGACGGCAAGGAAAAGCCCGTCGGCATCTGCATGCACTGCGCATTGGACCAGGTAAGCGCTGCAAGCGCGAGTGCCGCGCCAATCACAAGCCGAAGCATGATATTTCCCCATCCGTCTTGCTGACATCGCGAGGTCTGTTGCGTCGCGGGGCATTCGATCGTTAGGCCGGCGCCCTGGAAGTGGCAGGGATCCGTCCATATTGACCTCGTTCGGCCGACTTTTGGCCAAGCCATGGCAAGAATTGAGTGCTCGCGAGCGCTCCGCTCGGTGCTGGCCCGACCGCGGGGTGGACCTTCACCTCGCGTGATATTGCTCGTCCGTCACATGCTCCAGCCAATCCACCACCTTGCCGTCGAGGTGTTCGTGGATGGCGATATGGGTCATGGCCGTCGCCGGCGAAGCGCCGTGCCAGTGCTTCTCGTCCGGTTCGAACCAGACGATATCCCCGGGGCGGATCTCCTCGACCGGGCCGCCTTCGCGCTGAACGAGACCCAAGCCCGCGGTGACAATCAAGGTCTGGCCGCGCGGGTGGGTATGCCACGCAGTTCTTGCGCCGGGTTCAAACGTGACGCTGCTGGCTGCCGCTCGCCGCGCATCATTAGCCGCAAAGACCGGATCGATGCGGACTGTACCGGTGAACCAGTCGGAGGGGCCTTTGGCAGAGGGTTGTGTACCGTTCTTCTTGATGTCCATGATGATGTCCTTCCTAAGGTCGGCTGCGATGGCGCGACAATGTGGGAATTAATTTAGCTCACGATTCATGGAACGGTAGAGAGCCGTTCATGCATGGACTTATGAATAAGGACGATAAATCCCTTTGAGTTGGAGGGGGCAGCGAGCGCCTGGGATGGCCGTGCAGCCATGTTTATCGCGCCATCAAAGCCCGGATGCTGCGATCAGCCGATTGCAGCATCTCGAAGGCTTCGTAGCGCCGCTCATGCAGTGCTTTAACGGCGCCTTCGGCCGGCTCGAATCGTTTCGCCAATCGTGACATGGTAGCCATGGCTTCCAAGAGCGAACCACAATGGCCGCCAGCCGTGGCGCCGAGCATCGCCGCACCGAGAAGAACGGGCTCCTCCGTATCCGCAACAGCGACCGGGCGGCCTGTCGTATCCGCCAGAAGCTGGCGCACAAGGCCGCTTTGGGCAGCACCGCCGCTCGCGATGATGAGGTCGCAGGCGATGTCGTCCTGAGCCAGCTTTTCGAGCAGCTGCTTGAGGCCATAGCCGATGCCGCAGAGGCCGGCGACATAAAGAGCGATCAGATCGTCGATGCCGGTTTCCAGCCCCAGGCCGGAGATAACGGCGCGCGCATCGGGGTCGGCATAGGGTGAGCGGTTGCCCAGAAATTCGGGAACCACTTGGATGGATTGCGCGAGCTTCACGGCGTCGGACGCGTTTCCGCTTGCTTTCATGGCTTGCCGATCCAGCCAGGCGACCAGCGACAAGCCCTCGGCCTCCGCCTTCTGACGCGCTTCGCCGGATGCCGGATGCAGGGTAACGAGATGATCGATCGCCGCCCCTGCCGCAGATTGACCGCCTTCAGTCAGCCAGAGACCTGGCACCATGGCCGAATAATAGGGTCCCCAAACGCCATCGACGAAGACAGCTCCATCGCTCGACGCCATCGAGCAGGCCGATGTGCCGAAGATATAGGCGAGCCTGTTCCTGACATCGGCTTTACCATCCGGCCCCTGCCCGCCAAGCGTGCCGACACCGCCGGCATGGGCATCGATCAGCGATGCGCCGACCGGCGTACCAGTGGCGAGGCCAAGATCACGGGCGGCGGTTTCGTTCAAGCCGTCGCCAAGAGCCGTACCCGGCTCGACGATCTCGGTGCCGATCCGCACAAAGCCTTCGTCGGCCAGCTCACCAAGGCCGATATCCTTGAAATATTGGGCGTCCCAGCGCTTCTCATGGGCGAGATAGGTCCATTTGCACGTTACCGTGCAGACCGATCTCTGCAGCGAGCCGGTCGCGCGCCAGGTCAGATAATCGGCGAGATCGAAGAAATGATCCGTTGCGGCGAAGGATTGCGGCAGGTTTCGCTTCAGCCACAGCAGCTTCGGCGTCTCCATCTCCGGCGAGATGCGGCGGCCGACATAGCGCAGCACGGCATGGTTTCCGGCATTGATCTCCGCGGCCTCGCCGGTCGCGCGATGATCCATCCAGACGATGATATTGCGATCGGCGTCGCCCGATGGTCCCACAACCACGGGCCGACCATCCGCCTTGACTGCGACCAGTGAACAGGTTGCATCGAAGCCGATGCCCGAAACGTCATCGGCCGCTATCTTTGCCGTTGCGACAGCCTCTTTGACGCTGTCGCAGACGGCTCTCCATATCTGCTCGCTCGACTGCTCGACGATGCTGCCGGCTTCGTGCCAGATAGTGATCGGCCGCTTCGCCGCAGCCAGCAGATGGCCACGCGCATCGAACACTCCAGCCCGGGCGCTGCCGGTGCCGACATCGATGCCGATGAAATAAGGTGTCGTCATCAGAGATCCGTACTCAAGGGCAGGATCACCAGATCCCGGATTACGATATTACGCGGTCTGGATAGCATGAAGACGACCGCCTCCGCCACTTCCGTCGCCTCCATGAGACCGCCCGCGGCGATCGCCTCGTCGAGCTTTGCCTGCGGCCAATCGCTGATCAGCGCCGTCACCACCGGCCCCGGCGCCACGGCGCCGACGCGGATGCCATGCTTGGCAACCTGACGCCGCACCGTATGCGTGAACGCCTGAACGGCATGCTTGGAAGCCGTGTAGATCGGCTCCCAGACCACCGGCACCAGGCCGGCGATCGAGCTGGTCATGATGATATCGCCCGTCTTGCGCTCGATCATGTGCGGCAGCACCATGCGGACCGAACGGAAGGCCGCGTTGATATTCAGATCCAGCATCCGGTCCCAGGCATCGGGATCGCCTTCCGCGACCTCTCCGCCGATATAGGCGCCGGCATTGGCATGGAAGATATCGAGCTTGCCAAACTTATCGAGAATCTGCGGCAACATGGTCGCCACGCTCTCCGGCTTCAGAAGATCGACAACAACGGGATGAGCGTTCGGCCCCAGTTCGGCGCAAAGGCTTTTCAGGCTGTCCTCGGCCCGGTCGACGAGGGCGACGCTGGCGCCCTCGTTCAATAGCGATTTGGCGCATTCGAGGCCAATTCCAGAGGCAGCCCCGGTGACGGCGGCAACCTTGCCGGCAAAATCCTGTCTCATAGCAATCCTTACCTTCTTGAAGAAATCAGCCGCGCCCATGCGAGGCGCGGGAACGACGGGCGAGCGAGTCGACGATGACGGCAATGGCAAGAACTGCGCCTGTGATCATGTAGCGAAGCGCCGACGACAGATCGAGCATGGTGAGGCCGCTTGCGATCGACTGGATGACGATGATGCCGAGCAGGGCCGAATAGGCGCTGCCGCGGCCGCCGAAAAGACTGGTGCCGCCTATGACGGCCGCCGCGATCGCATTCAGATTGACATCGCCGGTGCCTGCCTGCTGGCTGGCCGAGGCGAGACGCGCTGCCGCGAGCACACCGCCAAGGGCTGCGAACATCGCGCAGAGAATGAAGGCGCTGGTATAGATCCTGCGTACATTGATGCCGGCGCGGCGCGCCGCTTCGCGATTGCCGCCGACGGCAGACATCGACCGGCCCCATTGCGTGCGTGTCAGCGCATAATTCATGACGATGGCGAGCACAACGAACAGGGCGAACATCCAGGGAATGCCGCGATCCTGATTGAGATAGAAGGCGACGAATTCCAAGGCCACTGTGATCACAGCCGCCTTCGCCAGCAATCCGCCGATGGACGGTGCCGAAAGGTTTGCCTGCTTGCGTCGCCGCACGGCGCTCAAGCCGCTGACCAGCATGACCGCGCCCGGAATAAGCGCGAAGACATAGGCAAGAGGACGGGGGATCACCAGAAGCTGGCCGAAATTCACGATGGCCGAGCCATAGGGCAAATTAATCGAGCCGGTGGCGCCGAGCAGATAGAGCTGCATGCCGAGCACGGCGAGAAGGCCGGCCAATGTGGCAACGAAGCTCGGCATACCCAACCGGTTGAACAGCACGGCATAGATGGCGCCAATCACGCCGCCGACAACCAGCGCCGCCAGGATCGCCAAGGCCACCGGCCAGCCCTCGTTCACCCAGAGCATGCCGACCATGGCCGAAGCGAAGCCACTGATCGAGCCGACGGAAAGATCGATTTCGCCGACCATCAGCACGCAGACGATGCCGAGCGAGATGATGCCGACGGTCGAGGCGTCGAACAGCAGGTTGGCGAGGTTGTTGCTGGAAAGGAATGTCGGGTTGAGAGTGCCGAACACCGTCCAGATGATGACGAGGCCGACGACGACGGGCAGCGAGCCCAAATCGCCGGAACGCACCTTGTCGATGGAGGAGCGAATGGTCGCGCCAAGCCCGGTATCATGGTTGACGCGGACGTCGCTGCGGTCGAGCAGCAGGGTGGATTGCTTGCCATTCTCGCTCATGGCTGGCCCCCTTCTCTGTGTTCCTGTTGGGCCTGACGGCGCACAGCGCGCCGCGACACCGCGTTTTCCGTGGCTCCGGTGATGGCGCTGACGAGTTCCTGATTTGACGTATCGGGATAGAAGATCCCGTTGTTGCGGCCGAGGCGCAGCACGACGATACGGTCGGCGACGGCGCGCACATCCTCCATATTGTGGCTGATCATGATGACGCCGAGCCCCTTGTCGCGGACACGCTCGATGAGGTTCAGCACCTCGGCGGTTTGTGCCACGCCAAGGGCGGCGGTCGGCTCGTCTAGCATGATGAGTTTCGGCTCGAGCAGCAGCGAGCGGGCGATCGCCACCGTCTGCCGCTGGCCGCCCGAAAGCGATGCTATCGGGATGCGCACGCTTGGGATGCGCGCTGCAAGCTCGTTGAGCAATGTCCAGGCGCGAACCTCCATGGCGGTTTCGTCGAGCTTCAAAGGGCTCAGCTCCCGGCCGAGAAAGATGTTCGCGACGACATCGAGGTTCTCGCAAAGCGCCAGATCCTGAAACACCGTGGCAATGCCGAGATCGAGCGCCGTTGCTGGATCGCTGAGCGTCACCTGTTTGCCGCGGAATGTGATCGTGCCGGCACTCGGCTGATGGACGCCGGCCAGAACCTTGACGAGCGTCGATTTGCCCGCGCCATTGTCGCCGACAAGCGCCACGACTTCACCGGCGTGAACATCAAGGTTGATATCCGTCAGTGCCGAGACGGCGCCGAAATGTTTGGAGATCCCTTTGAGGCTGAGCACCAGCTCGCCGTCAGGGGCTCTGTGATCGGAAGCGTCACTCATGGCAAGCCACCTTCTCGGGTTGAAATGCTATCGGATTCGTTTTGCCTCCGACCGCCGAAGCGGCCGGAGACTGGGAGGAGCAGCTCTTAGCTGCCGATACCGAGCTTCTTGCAGCCATCGGCATAACGGTCGTTGCAGAGCTGGTCCGGTGTCTGGATCGGCTTGCCGTTGACGCTCTTGTCGATGATCTCAGCCTTCAGGTTTTCTTGCGTGACCAGGGCTGGCGTGAAGAGCTTGGTCGGCGTGTCGAACAGCTTCGTGTCGGCTTTCGGCGTCCCGCCAGAGAGCAGTTCGATCGCGACATTGGCGGCGGCGGCGGCAACAATCTCGCTCGGCTTGGAGATGGTGTTGTACTGATCGCCGGAAATGATGAGCTGCAGGCCGGCGATGGTCGCATCGTTGCCAGTGACCGGCGGCACCGGATCGTAGCCGGCGGCCTTGAAGGCAGCGACGGCTGCCCCGCCCGTGCCGTCATTGGCCGCAACGACGCCGAGGATCTTCTTGCCGAAGCGGGTGATCTGGCCGCTCGCCCATTGCTGGGCCTTCGGCGGCGCCCATTCCGGCGTGTCGAACTCCGCAAGCACCGGATAGCCGCCGTCGGCCAGACCGGCATGGATGCCCTTCTTGATCAGGCCGGCGGCAGCATCCGTTGGCGAGCCGTTGATCTCAAGAAGGCCGCCATCACCCGCCTTCACGCCCTTGGCTTTCAGATGATCGACCAGCGACTTGGCGATCATCTTGCCGATTTCTTCGTTGTTGAAGGAGACATAATAGTCGGCGGCCGCCGACGGGATCGGGCGGTCGTAGGCGATGACCTTCACACCCTGACTCTGCGCCAGCTTCACCAAGGAAGCGGCGGCTGTGGAATCCACCGGGTCGAGCACGATTGCCTTCGCACCCTGCGAGATCGCCGAATTGAACTGCTGCTGCTGACGCGAAGCGTCGCCATTGGCGTTTTGATAGATGACCTTGCAGCCGGCGCAGAGCTTCTTCATTTCCGCCTGGAAGCCAGGAAAATCATGCTCTTCATAGCGAGTGGAGCTCTGGTCGGGCATCAGGAAGGCAACGGTCGCATCCGTCACCTTAGCGGATTGCGCGAAGGCGGAAGTGCCGGCCAGAAGACCGGCGGCGAGCACGGCTGCGCCGGCGATTTTCAGTGCGAAATGGTTCATTGGAATTTCTCCGTTCCAAATGGTAATGGTTTCCCTCGATCATCACGGCTGTCCGCACGCGATGCTCTTGTTTGATTGTCCGCAAACAACGGCCATCGGACCGACGCAGCGGTAATTTTGGGCAAGCCTTCTCCTTCGGACGGCAAAGATGCCTGCCCGTTCGCCTGCCCTGAATTTTGTCTCTCCTCCCTGTCCTCCCTTTTGTTAGGCGGCCTCCACCGCGCGTGCGTGCTCTGCCAAGAGCGATCTGAACCGCGAGGGCGCCATGCCCTTCTGATCCAGAAAACGCCGATTGAAGTTCGAGATATTGTTGAAGCCCGCCGCAAAGCAGATGTCGGTGATCGTCATCTCGGCCTTGCTCATCAAGAGATGGCAGGCGAAGTTGATGCGTAGCCGATTGACATATTGCACTAGCGCCATGCCGGTATGGCGGCGGAAGCTGCGCGAAAAAGCGCTCGGGCTTTGGCCGGTCAATTCGGCCAGATCGCATTCGCTGAACGGCTCGGTCAGGTGCGCATTGATGTAAGCCAGCGCTTGATTGACGCCCGCCGACATGAAGCCGGATGGGTCCGGCTGATAACCGGCGCTGGCGAGCGTGCGCGTGCCTTCGGCCCGGCTCATCGCGTCAAGAATATTCATGAAAAGTTCGATGCGGCGGATGCCTGACGCTTCGACCAGTTCGCCAAGGATCGGGCCGACGATCGACGCTGTCGCGGGCGCGAAGAGCGCACCGCGGCGACTCGTCTCCAGGATGCCGACACAGGCCGACAGTTCCGGAAAAACCTTGCTGGCATCGGCAAAGAAGGATTCGGAAAATTGCAGCACGCGGCAGCGCAACGGCAAGGTAACGCCGGCGGGCACGTCGCTTACCCAGTTATGGGGCAAGTTCGGTCCCGTCAGCACGAGATTGCCCGGCTCGAACTCGCCAATGAAGTCACCGATGAAATATTGGCCCGTCGTCGCGACGACGTGGTGGATCTCATATTCGGGATGGAAATGCCAGCGAACCGTGCGGTAGGGATAGCCGTGTTCCCACGCTTTGAAGGATTCTCCGCTGCCGATCGCGACCACTTCCAAATCCGGGTTCATCGGCAAGCCTCCTTTCATCCGTCCGCACTGCAACGGTTGCGGCGCCTCCTCCCAGAGGCCATCACGTCTTCTATGTGGTAAACCTACCCCTCATAAGCGCCTGCCGCTACTACGCCTTGTACGCTCGACTGATACTTTTTTGACTTGAAGGGTGACTTATTTGGCGAAATGTGCAGTGCGGCATTGGCGCAGCGATGCCGAAGGGTTGATATCCGGTATCGAGCGCCGAGATTTTCGCTTTAATCTGAGGCGTCAAGGGTGTGTTCGGCGGGCGCTTGGGGTCCGCCGGTTTCGTTATTTCTGCTTCCCTTGATCGTGATGCCACTTGATGGCGAAGAACATGCCCGTGCCTAACACGAGAACCTTGAAGAGAATGAAGACTATAGGGAACCAATCCCACATTTCAGATATTTCCAGGCTAGTTGACACTATTTATCGTGAGGAGCACCACCTCAAAACTGCTGCTCCAGCCGCTTTATTTTTTGTTCAAACCATCGTCGAATCCAACTTCGATCATAAGATTTCCACCCACACAGCATAGTTGGTGCCATCATTCATCTCGCCGCGGCGGTCATCAATTCGAGATGAAGCCCACAGACCTTAGCTCGCTGAGTGCGGCGTCTCGGTTGCCGACAGGCGGACGAGCTTACCTTCCTCGGCCTTGTAGAAATATTGGCTCGCAACCAACCAGCCCTTCAGCGGCCTTAATGGCGGAATGCAGGTCGCCAGTATGAACGGTCCCGTCAGAAGGAAATGAACCCAGACCGGCGCCGAGAATGCTACCTCCAGCCAGACGCCGAGAAGGACGCTCGGGATGCAGGCAAAGCAGATGACAAAGAAAGCCGGTCCATCGGCGGGATCCGCGAAGGAATAGTCGAGACCACATGCTTCGCACTGCTTGCGAAGGGTCAGGAATCCATCGAACAAGCGCCCCTGCCCGCAACGCGGGCAACGACAACGAAAGCCAGTCTGCAGTGGGCTCAGCGGGGGATAATCGGCATCCATGACAGCATCACTCCTGAATCAATCTTCCAATGACAGGCAATCAATAGTCAGATTGCATGCATTCAATATAAATATAATGAATGCATTCTATACGTCCATTTGGCAGAATGACGCAGTGGCAATTTCGGCAAATGAAGGGAATGGAGGCGCTAAGGAGCCTGCGTCCCTCCGATCAATAGCGATATTGCGCCCGAAAGCTAGAAAAAGGAGGCGGCCAATTCCGGCGGCCCCTGCAGCGCATGCGCCATGAAACTCAATGCACCTTTCAAGGCCTCGCCGCCTATTGGGCCGCCGAGACAAACGCGCACGGCCTCAGGTGCCACGCCGTCCACCGTGAAGGCGTCACTTGCGACAACGCCGATACCTGCATTGCGCATATGGCTGCCGAAGGTGGCGCGCGTCCAGCCACCACCAAGCGGCAGCCAGATGTTGAAACTGATGGGATCGGCCCGATAGCTGCCTGTTGGCAATATGTCAGCAACCATCTCCTGGCGGGCGGCGGCCTCCGTGCGAATGAAACGCAGGATGCCATCGGCGGTACCATCTTCAATCCAGCGCGTCGCAAGCGCCATGTTGAGCGGCGACGCCATGACATTGTTGCTCCGCATCGCACTCACGAAGGGCCATATCGACCGGGTGTCCGGCGCTACGACAAAAGCGAGGCGCAACCCTGCACCAATGCACTTCGCCAATCCACCGATATGCCAGGTCAGATCCGGTGCGATTGCAGCCATTGGCGCTGGCGCATCCAGCGGAATGAAGCCATAGGCATCATCCTCGATGATCGGCACGCGATATTTGCGGGCAATCGCGGCAATCGCCTCGCGCCGCGCCTGCGGAATCGTCAGCGTCGTCGGATTCTGCAGTGTCGGGTTGAGGTAAAGCGCCTTCGGTCGCAGGCGTTCACAGCTTTCTTCAAATGCTTCCGGCAAGACACCTTCATCATCCATCGCCAGGCCCGAGAGATTGAGCCGGAGCTGCGCCGCAATCGAACGCATGCCGGGATACGTGATATTCTCCGAAAGCACGGTTTCGCCGGGCTTGGCCAAAAGGCCAAAGATCGCCAGCAAGGCCGGGTGCGCGCCGGGTGTTACAAAGATGCGCTCCTGTGCCGGGGTGAGGCCGCGGCGGCTGAGCCAGGTTGCGGCAGCCTCCTTGTCCATACCCAGGCCACCAAATCCCTGATAACGCAGCAAGGGAATAAGATCGACCGCTACGGCCGATATGCCCTCCTGCATGCGAGCAAGAAGGTCCGGATCGCTCGGTTCCGGCGGCAGATTCATCGAAAAATCAATCGCAGCGGCACGACGCGGATCGGAAGCGGCGTCGAGAGCAAAACTTCGGCGTTCCCTCTCCTGCCTGCCGGTCACGAACGTCCCGCGTCCGACATGGGAATCCACAAGCCCACGCTTCTGCGCTTCGACGTAGCCGCGCGCAACCGTCGTAAAATCGATGTTGAGACGCCTGGCAAGCGCACGTTGCGGCGGGAGCCTGTCGCCGGCAACAAGAACGCCGCTGCGCAAATCCATCTCGATCAGGTCGGCTATGGCAATGTAGCGGGGGCTGGAGGAGCGGCTGAGATCGGGATGCCAGTCTTTCATTTCATGCTCCGCACGAGACCGGACGCGAGCAGAAACTCCGGCCGGCATTGATTGCATATCATTACATACAATTCCCCCTATGTGGAGCTGTCTGCACCACTTTTCATCCCCGAGAAGACCAAATATCCCAATATTTTCGATCCATGAATGCCTTGAACCAGCCGCTGTTCCCGTAATTGACGGCATGACAAAGCTGTTTGACCGCCTCCGCGGTCATAGATCCAAGGACCTATATCCCGATTATCGCGATTCGGTCTTGCAAGCGCGGCACGCCGGTTTTGGGCCGGCGTGCCGATCATATGGCGAGGTTCCATCAAGGATGGCACGTCTCGCTCATTTTTCTTGAGCGCCCGCGGCTTTTGCTTTCGCTTGGTCATCCACCAGTTCGTACCACATGGCGTTGAGGACGGCGAAGGCTGCGGCGAGAGGGAAGCCGAGAAGCCAGGCAAAGTACCACATGTGAAATCTCCTTGCAGATCAGTAGGCGTGGCCGCCCTTGTCATTCACCGTCGCTTCGTCGACCTTGCCCCACAGCACGCGATAGACCCATGCGGTGTAGGCAAGCACGATCGGCAGGAAGATGACGGCGACGACGAGCATGATGAACAATGTCAGGTGACTGGACGAAGCGTCCCACACCGTCAGACTGGAGCGCGGATCAAGCGATGACGGCAGAATAAAGGGGAACATCGACACGCCGACAGTCGAGATGATGCCGAAAATGGCAAGCTTGCTAAATAGCAGTACGGTCACTTCACGCCGGCTGAGCATGGCAAGCAAGGCCGCCGCTGCCCCCACGAAGCCAAGAGCCGGGGCGATCATCATCCATGGATGACTGTCGTAATTGCCAAGCCATGCGCCCGCGCTATGCTCGACCGTCTTCAGAAGCGGATTGGACGGGCCTGCGACATCGATTGCATTGGCGATGCGATAGCCATCTATATCAATCCAAAGGAACAAGCCGCCAAGCGCAAAGAGCACCATCACGGCCAGAGCCGCCACGATGCCGAACCGACGCGCGCGTTTGGCGACAACCCCATCTGTCTTCACGAGAAGCCAGGCAGCGCCGTGCATGACGAGCATGGCAACCGATAGCAGGCCACAGAGGAGCGCATAGGGGTTCAGAAGGGCGAAGAACGACCCTTCATAATAGATGCGCATATCATCATCGAAGCGGAAGGGCACGCCCTGCAGCACATTGCCGACGGCGACGCCGAAGATCAGCGACGGAACGAAACCGCCAACGAACAAAGCCCAGTCCCAGCCCGCCTTCCAGCCGGCGCTATCGCGCTTGGAACGGTATTTGAACGCAACCGGCCGCAGGATGAGCGCGAAGAGGATGGCGAACATGGCTAGGTAGAAGCCGGAGAAGGACACGGCGTAAAGCGGTGGCCAGGCGGCGAAGATGGCGCCACCCCCGAGGATCAGCCAGACCTGATTTCCTTCCCAGGTCGCGCCGATCGAGTTGATGGCGATGCGCCGTTCCGTATCGGTCTTTGCGACGAATGGCAGCAGCGTGCCGACGCCGAGGTCGAAGCCATCGGTGACGGCAAAGCCGATCAAAAGCACGCCGAGAAGCAGCCACCAGATGATGCGCAGTGTCTCGTAGTCGATCAATTCATGCAGGATCATGGCAGGTCACTCCGCAGCCGGAACGAGGTTTTCTGAAATCAGCTTGGCCTCCGGCTCGTTGTCCGCTTCGGGACCATGGCGGATCGCCTTGATCATCAGCGTCATCTCGATGACGATGAGGACCGTGTAGAGCGCGGCAAAGCCGAGGATGGTGAGAAGCACCGTGCCGGCGCCGAGATTGGAGACGGCCGCGGCCGTCGGCAGCACACCTTCGATGATCCACGGCTGACGACCAAATTCCGCAACGAGCCAGCCAAGCTCGATGGCGACCCAGGGCAGCGGAATGGCGAAGACCGCGATCCTCAACAGCAGCGGATATCGATCCAGTTTCCGCCGTGCCGAAAGCCAGAAGAAGACCGTCATCAGCAGGATGAAGAACATCCCAAGGCCGACCATGATGCGGAATGACCAGAAGAGCGTCGGCACATTCGGAATGGTGTCGCGAGCGGCTTGCGCGATCTGCTCCTCCGTCGCCTGGCGTGGATCGTCGACATAGCGCTTGAGCAGCAGAGCATAACCGAGCTCGTGGCCGATATCCTCGAAGGAGGTGCGTGCAGTGGCCACATCCTGCGAGGCCTCGCCGGGCGTCGCCGGCTTGGCGGCGCGAACCTTCATCAGCGCATCATAGGCCTTGATGCCCTGACGAATATGGTTCTTGGCCTGTTCCTCGAGCTTGTCGATGCCGGGGATTTCCGTCGTCAGCGATCGCGTGCCGATCAGACCCATGGCCCATGGAATGTGAATGGCATAATGGGTCTCGCGGGCCTCCTGATCCGGAAAGCCGAAGGCGGTGAAGGCGGCCGGCGCCGGCTCGGTCTTCCACATGGCCTCGATTGCCGCGAGCTTCATCTTCTGATGTTCGGTCGTAAGATAGCCGCTTTCATCGCCCAGCACGACGACCGAAAGTGCCGAAGCGAGACCGAAAGACGCGGCAACCGTCATCGAACGCTTGGCAAGCTCTACGCTGCGGCCTTTCACGAGATACCAGGCCGAGACACCAAGCACGAAGACCGAGGCGCAGACATAGCCGGCCGAGACGGTGTGAACGAATTTCGCCTGCGCCACCGGATTGAAGACGACATCGAAGAAACTGACGATCTCCATGCGCATGGTCTGCGGGTTGAGCGCCGAGCCTGCCGGGTTCTGCATCCAGCCATTGGCGATCAGGATCCATAGCGCCGAGAAGTTCGATCCCAGCGCCACCGCCCAGGTCGCAACCAGATGGCCGACCTTCGACAGCTTATCCCAGCCGAAGAAGAACAGACCGACGAAAGTCGCCTCGAGGAAGAAGGCCATCAATCCTTCGATCGCCAGCGGCGCGCCGAAAATGTCGCCGACATAATAGCTGTAGTAGCTCCAGTTCATACCGAACTGGAATTCCATCACAATGCCCGTGGCGACGCCGAGCACGAAGTTGATGCCGAAGAGCGTCCCCCAGAACTTCGTCATCTGCCGCCAAATCTGGCGGCCCGTCATGACATAGGTCGTTTCCATGATGGCAAGCAGCACGGAAAGACCGAGCGTCAGCGGCACGAATAAAAAATGATACAGCGCCGTCATGGCGAACTGCAGGCGCGACAGCGCCACGATATCGAGTTCCATAGTCTTTCTCCCACCCCCTACGGTGTGTCTGACAGGAATGCGGCGCCATTCGACGCGTCGCGGGCATGTTGATTGCCCCTCAATCCGGCCGCAGCCGATCGAGAAGCATTTCGAATTCAGGCGTTCCGCGTTGCGCCATGGCGACGATGCAGCCGTCGTCCAGAGCGACGATCCAATCGGCGAGAGCTGCCTCGCGACGAATATGTGTTGCAATGACGAGACTGCGCCCATCGGCCAGCGGGGCCAGTCGAGCAAGCACGGCACGGGCCGTAGCGGCATCGAGGCCTTCCGTCGGCTCATCGAGAAGCCAGAGCGGCGTATCGCGCAGCAGGAGCCTTGCAAGCGCCAGCCGGCGAAGCTGACCGCCGGAGAGGCCGCTGCCGCCTTCGCCGAGGCGCGTTGAAAGGCCATGAGGGAGTGCGTCGATGTCGTCGAGCAAGCCGACCGTTGCGAGAGCATCGCGCAGCCGGTCGTCATCCGCATGAGGCGCTGCCAGCTTCAGATTGCCTCGCACCGTGTCTCGAAACACGTCGCTGCGCTGCGTTAGCGTCGCAGCAGCCTGACGAGCCACCGCGCCGTTCGTCGCTGCGATCTCGCCGGCCAGCAGGGCCAGCAACGTCGATTTGCCGACGCCGCTTTCACCCACGACTGCCAGCCGTTCGCCGACCGGCAGCGACAGAGACAGATCCTTCAGGACCGTGCGGGAAGCTCCCTCGTGTCCGGCAACGACAGCGCTGAGCTGAAAGGCGTAGCCGGCAACCGGTTCAATCCGGGGCATGGGAGCGGCCGGCGGGCTCAATCGAGGCGCAATGCGCCTTGCGGCAAGCAAGGTTCGTCCGAGTTCGAGCACCCCTCGTCTAAGAGCCGCAAAAGGTTCCGTAGCGGCGAAGGCGATGAGCAGCGCGAAGGCGGCGGCAGGCGCGCCAATCGCTCCCTGCTTGGCAAACAAGGCAACCACAAGCAGCGTCATCGTCAACAGGAATGTCGAGCCAAGTGAAAAGCCGGCTGCGACGGCACTATCGATCCTATTCAAGGCGCTGTCAGCCTCCGCCAATCGCTGATCCGCTTCGACGATCGCCGCCTGTTGCGCCCGCAGCTGACCAGCCATCGCCAGATCGGTCTGACCGGCAACAAGATCGACAACCCGGGCACGCAATGCTTCCATCGCGTGGGCGCGGCGACGGCCCGGCTTCAGCGCCAGACGCGCCGCGACGAGGGAGAGACCGAGACAGAGTGCGACAAGCCACAGCCCTGCCATGACGCCGAACGATGGATCGATGAAACAGAGCGCTATCGTCACTGCAATAGCGGCAAGAATGGCGACAATGGCCGGCATCAGCACACGCAGATAGAGGGAATCGAGCGCATCGACATCATTCGTCAGGCGGAACAGCAGCTTTGCCGGCCGGCGGATCATGGTCGCAGCTGCGGAAGGCTCCGCCCAGCCGCGAAACAACCTCTCGCGCAAGGCGGCAAGAACCCTGAGGGCCGCATCATGCGTAATGAGCCGCTCGCCGTATCGCGCAGCTGTTCGGCCGATGGCGAGCAGGCGTATGCCGGCCGACGGCATAAACACGTCGAAAGCCGCGGCACTCGCGACCGTCAGGCCGGCAAAGGCCGAGGCAGTGATGAACCAGCCGGACAGCCCCAGCAATCCGCCGCCGGCAAGCATGGCCAGCACGGACAAGCCGGCACCGAGAGCAAGGCTCGCGCCACGCTCGACCCAGAATAGCGTGACCAACGGGAGGAGAGACTTGAAGGAGGTCTTCATCATGCCGCCGCCCTCCGCACCGGCCTATCGAGCCGGACGATGCGATCCATTCGCGCTGCAAGCACGGGATCGTGCGTGGCAACGATCAGGATGCGGCCCTTGGCGAGCGCGAGCAGCGTATCCGTGACTGCGGCGGCAGTCTGCGCATCAAGATGAGCGGTCGGCTCGTCCGCTAGGATTATATCGGCTCGCTCATCAACCATCATCCGCGCCAGCATCAGCCTCAGCGCCTCGCCGCCGGAAAGACCGAGCCCTCCCTCGCCGACCGCAGCTACCCGCTCCGGCGTAAACACCTTATCGAGAGCAACGCCTTCGAGCGCTGAAGCAACGGCAGGAGCATCGATGCCGTCGCGTCTTAGAGCAATATTGCGCATGACGCTGCCGGCAAAGATATGCGGTGACTGACCTATCCAAGCCATGCGACGGCGCAATGCATCCGCTGTGTCGTCACGCAGCGGGACGCCGCCGATCCTGATGACACCGGCCTCGTATCGCGCAAGACCCGCAATCAGCGACAGAAGCGTGGTCTTGCCCGAGCCACTGGCACCCCAGAGCGCTACATGTTCCCCGGCCGTGATCGAGAGATCGAAATGATCGATTGCGGCGTCTCGTTCCGGCGTATGGCGGAAGGCCAGCGCTTCGATCTCAACACCGGCCTCGCCTGCCGGCATGGGTGACGGCATGTCTGTGCCGCCGAGAATGGTCTGGCGCGATGACGCGAGTTCCTTCAGTGCCGAAAGTGCCGCCTCCCCGCTGGCACGGTCATGCCAAACTGCGGACAGCTCCCGAAGCGGCTCGAAAAAGGCGGGCGCAAGCAGCAGAATGAAGAGCCCTTGCGTCAATGTGAGGCGACCGTCCCAGGTGCCGACTTCGATCGAGCCCAAGAGGCTGAAGCCAACATAAACGGCTGTCGCGGCAACGCCGAGCGCGGCGAAGAATTCGAGCACCGCCGAAGACAGAAATGCGATCCTCAACACAGCCATGGTACGCAGCCGCAGCGAGGCCGCATCGGCGCGCAGGCGCCGGGCCGTGAGATCGACGGCATCGAGCGCGCGAATGGTCGCGAGGCCGCGAAGACGATCGAGCAGGAAGGCATTGATGCCGCCGGTTTCGGCAAGCTGCTTCTCGCTGGCGGCTTTTGCGCGCCAGCCGATCAATGCCATGAAAATCGGGATGAGCGGCGCGCAAAGCGCGAGAATCAGTGCCGCCAGCCAGGAAATCGGCAGGATGCAGATGAGCATCACCAGCGGCACTAGGCTTGCTCTCATACGGGTCGGCCGGAAGCGCGCGAGATAAGGAACGACCGCTTCGGCCTGCTCGCCCAGCACACTTGCCGCCAAACCGGATGCCGGCCTCGCACCATCGAGGGGGGAACGTGCAGCAAGCGCTGCAGCCGCCGCCGCACGCTGCGTGCTCAGCTCCCGGCGCGCAGCGACAAATGCGAGCCGCCCGCCCGCCGAATCCAGACAGGCCCGCAGGACGCCGATACCCGCAACGACGGCGGCGGGAACCGCGACCTCGCCGACACCGCCACCTTCGCTGATCGCGCCGACACCGACCGCAAGCATTGCCGCCTGACCGATCCATCCAAGAGAAGACAGGCAGAGCAGCGCCGATGCAAGGCGGAGGCCGCGACACTTTGCAGCCATCGGCTCCTTCGCCGCCTTGCCGATAGTCAAACTCTCCGACGCAGGCGAGTTCGCAAGCTTGCGTCTTTCCAACATTCCATCGGTGGCGGAGGAGGCTGTCACGTGAGCCCGTCCTTTCCAAGTCAGTGTCATCAAGGAGGGTTCACCGACCAATAAAGATCGAATGAACTGCATTGCAGACCACCAATCTTTCGTTGAACCCAGAACGCACTTACCGCAATCGACGATATCGGAGCCCCAATATGACCGGCTTTCTGCCTCTTGTCAGCGACAAGAATAGCAGTGCCCGTCTCGCCGATGGGTTGATTCCGTGGCAAGCTGTTCGCGACATGGTTCTAAGGCAGATTGTGCATTGCGCAAAAGCGTGCAGGATGTCGCAGGGCTTCGCCGCAGCCATGTCAGATTGACGCAGAAGCCATGATATTTCTAGGCTGTTGCGATGGTGGCGCCCCCATCGTTCGGCGGCTAAACCGTTTGCACTGCAGCAATTTTCCCCGATCCCGCCGCCTCTTCGGGAAGCATGTATCCACGGCCGCTCACGGATCCGATCGGAGGTGAAAACCGCGACCATTTGACCTCTATTGCGGTAAACTTCATGCCAGGCTGGCGAATCACCCGATCGAATCGACAGCGCCGACGGCGAAATGAACAGTCATTGGCGGAGGCCTACAGATAGGTATGGCTTGCATCATGCCGCCAACGAGACTTGACGGATGCCGCCATTATAGATGTGTTGGGTACTCGTTTGCTTGTCCGGGCAAGTTTAACCGGAAAGATTGCAAGCGGCGCCGAAGAACTGCTTCGGACCGAGACGTTTTTGGGAGAATGCAATGTATGACAAGATCATTTGCGCAATTGGGTTGGGCTCGCGCGAGCGCGCCGAACGCCTATTGCGGACGTCTCAGGCACTTTTATCTCCAGGCGGTGAATTGACGGTCGCGCATGTTATCGAGCGTTTCCCCTCGGGACGCGAAAGCCCCGACGATTGGGCTGTTTCAGTGATCACCGAGGCTGAGGAGAAGCTCGATGCTCTGTGCAGGCGCCTCGGCATTACCGCCTCCGTCGACGTACGCATGGGCACGGCATCGAAGACGCTGCTGACCGTCGCCAAAGAAAAGGAGGCCGACCTCATCATTCTTGCGACGCATACCTCCGATATTATCGATCGCATATTTGGGTCGACGGTCGAATATGTCATACGCCATGCAGAATGTTCCGTCCTTGTCGAGCGAGCCGACAAATCGCATGACGATACTGCAAGGAAAACGGCAACAGCGAAGAAGGCATAGCGCTCCGTCAGATCGGCATATCATGCAGGATTCTGTCGAGATATAGCGTGGTTACGATTTGCGCTGGCCCGCAGTGATGCTACATAGCCGCTCCGACCCCAGATCCCAGAAGAGTTGCCAAGACAAGCCGAATGACCGAATCCGCCATCACCTGGAGTATCGCCGGCCTGACAGCCCTCGGTGTTGTCACACGTCCATTCCGATGGCCGGAAGCGATCTGGGCTGTTCTCGGCGCAGCACTTCTCGTTGCGCTGCGGCTCATCGGCCCTGCCGATGTATGGACAGGTATATCCAAAGGATTCGATGTCTATCTCTTCCTGATCGGCATGATGCTGCTATCGGAGCTGGCGCGGCGCGAAGGGCTCTTCGACTGGGTGGCGGCTATCGCCACCTCGCATGCCAGGGGCTCTCCTCGCCGGCTGTTCGTGCTCGTCTATATCGTCGGCGTGGTCGTGACGGTATTTCTGTCGAATGACGCAACCGCCGTCGTACTTACGCCGGCCGTCTATGCAGCCTGCCGTGCGGCGCGGGTGAAGGACCCCATGCCATATCTGCTGGTCTGTGCCTTCATTGCGAATGCCGCGAGCTTCGTGCTGCCGATCTCCAATCCAGCCAATCTGGTCATCTTCGCCGGCGGCGAGATGCCGCCCCTGTCGCGCTGGATGCAGACCTTCCTGCTGCCATCAATCGTGTCGATCATCGTTACCTTCGTCTGTCTCTGCTGGACGCAGCGCCATGCACTGGCTGAAGACACGATCGCCCGCGAGGTTGGACAACCCGCCCTTTCCCGCAGCGCCAAGCTGGCAGGATGGGGTCTGATAGTCACCGCCCTCATTCTGATCGTGGCGTCGGCCATGAACGTCGATCTCGGCATCCCGACATTTGTCGCGGGTCTCCTCACGACCGTCATCGTTCTCGCGCTTACGCGGCAAAATCCGCTGGAGACGGTTCGTGGCATCAGCTGGAGTGTAATACCTCTGGTTGCGGGCCTTTTCGTGATTGTCGAGGCGGTCAATCACACCGGGCTCACCGCTCTGCTGTCCCAAAAACTGGCATTGCTGGCGGCTCAATCGCAGACACAGGCGGTTGGCGTTGCCGGGCTTTCAGTTGCCATCGTCTCCAACCTCGTCAACAATCTGCCGGCCGGTCTTTTCGCCGGCAGCGCGGTGCAGGCCGCCCATGTTCCTGATTCCATTGCCGGCGCCGTGCTGATCGGCGTCGATCTTGGACCAAACCTCTCCGTTACCGGCTCGCTTGCCACAATCCTCTGGCTTGCCGCTCTTCGCCGCGAAGGGCTCCACATGGGAGCACTGGCGTTTCTAAGGATCGGCGCTCTCGTGATGTTTCCCGCTTTGATCCTCTCGCTTGCGGCTCTCGCACTGATCTGACCGCGAACAACATCGGGTTTATAGACGACCGGTCGATTATTTGTTACGGACCGCTCATGATGACGAAGAAGAAATCAGAGCTGACTCGGAGCCATATTCTCGCAATCGGGCGGGAACTGGTGCTGCGCAAGGGTTTCGGAGGCGTGGGCCTGAAGGAGCTGCTCGAACAGAGCGCCGTGCCGAAAGGCTCATTCTATTACTATTTCGCATCCAAGGAGGCCTTCGGCTGCGCCTTGTTGA
Source organism: Hyphomicrobiales bacterium (assembly GCA_900472485.1). Lineage (GTDB taxonomy): Bacteria > Pseudomonadota > Alphaproteobacteria > Rhizobiales > Rhizobiaceae > Rhizobium. The sequence goes on along the minus strand of UCII01000011.1, from coordinate 271,972 downwards.
AGCAATATTGCTCCGACTATGCGGAGCGGCTCGACGCGCTCTTCGGCTGGAAGGGCAATGGCCGCCAGCGCTTGATGCATTATTGGGATGCCTGGCTTTCCGATGGCAATACGGCCAGCCTCGCCGACCGGTGCCTGGTCGTAAAGCTTGCCGCCGAGATCTCCGATCTCTCCGACAATATGCGCGTGATCCTGCTCGGCGGCGTCGAGGACCTCATTCGCCGCATTACCAAAACAATCACCGAGGGACGCGAGGACGGTTCGATCTCACCATCCTGCATCCCGGAAAAGACGGCGCGTTCGCTCTATAGCCTGTGGCTCGGGGCAGCAATCCTGGCGAAGCTCGGAAAAGACAAGACACCGCTCGACCAGGCAATGCTTGCCACTGAGCAAGCCCTTTCGGCACCCGGCGGCCTTTGATCCAAAGCAGGACCAGCATGTCAACACACAAGGAAAATACAATGCGCAGTGCCATCCACGATGTCTTCGGCGATCCGGCTGCGGTCCTTTATCTGGCCGACATGCCGCTGCCGGAGCCCGCCGCCGGAGACGTGCGCATTCGCACCATTCTCTCCCCTATCCACAATCATGACCTTTGGACCGTGCGCGGCGCCTATGGCTACAAGCCAGTTTTGCCTGCCATTGGCGGCAGCGAAGCGGTCGGTTTTGTCGATGCCGTCGGGCCAGGTGTCGACAAAGCATTGATCGGCAAGCGTGTTGTTGCGGCCGGCGTCCATGGTACTTGGGCCGAACAATTCACGGCACCGGCAGCAAGCCTCGTGCCGGTGCCGGACGTGATTTCCGACGAAGCCGCGGCGCAACTGATCGCCATGCCGTTCAGCGCTATCTCGCTTTTGGAATTCCTCAATGTGGAGCGCGGCGATTGGATCATCCAGAACGCAGCGAATGGGGCTGTCGGCAAAACCTTGGCCATGCTGGCACACAGCCGCGGCATACACATGATCAATCTCGTTCGACGAGACGGCGGCATTGATGAGCTATCAGCATTCGGCATCGGCAATGCCGTCTCGACCGCGGCGCCCGATTGGAAGGCGACGGTGCGCGCCATGATCGGCGACGCGCCGATCCGTGCCGCAGTCGATTCCGTCGGTGGTATTGCGAGCAACGACCTGGCAGACCTGCTGGGCGAAAACGGCCTTTTGGTTTCCTTCGGCACTGCGGCCGGCAAACCGATGCAGATCGCCTCGAGGGCCGTCATCTTCAAACAGCTCACGATCAAGGGCTTCTGGGGTATCAAGATCAGCGCCGCCATGCCGGCGGAAGAGCGCCGACGGCTGATCAGCGAGCTAATCTCCCGCGTCGCCTCAGGTGAGGTCAAGCTGCCCGTGGAGGCAGCTTACGACATCGCGGAGATCGCGGAAGCTGTGAAATCCTCGTTGGCGCCCGGCAAGACCGGCAAGGTTCTGCTGAAACTACTATAGATCTTCCTGTGCCATGTCGTAGCAGCCGCCGCAGGGAACTGAGGCGGCCTCATGGTGCGGGCCGGATCGATTGCCGTCACCACGAACGATCGCCTAAAAAATTCATAGAATTGCTGTTGTAACTCTAGTTACTAGAGGATGTAGCAATGGTTCCGGTAGAAAATCTGGAACCGAAACATGACGCCGACAACACAACAGAGCCGCTATCGCATAGAGGGCATGGATTGCGCTTCATGCGCTGCGAAAATCGACACAGCCATTCGCCGACTGCAGGGCGTCGAGGATGTTTCCGTCTCGGTCACCGCTGGCACTATGACGGTCAGGCATCAGGGCGATCCGGACCTGCTGCACAACATAACCAAGCGGGTCGTGGGACTGGGCTACAAAGTTTTCCCGCTGCCGCAGAGCAATGCCGCCGTGTCAAAGATCGAAGGGAGCGACCATGCCTGCGGCTGCGGGCACGATCATCACACGTACAAGTCCGATGGCCACGACCATGCGGGGCACGATCACGAGCATGATCACGGCGACCACGACCATGGCGCCGCCGGGCATCGACATGATCATGCCGATCACACCCACGCTTCGGATGAGCGCGATGCTTCGGTCGCTGGCCTTCACGGTCACGATCATGGACCGACCACCGGGCCATGGTGGAAGTCGGCCAAGGGCAGGCTGACGATCGCAAGCGGCGCAGCGCTCGCCACCGCCTGGGGTGGCGGCAAGCTGATACCGGCGTGGGATATGTGGATCTTCACTGCGGCCATGTTGGTCGGCCTGTTACCGATCGCCCGACGCGCCTTTATGGCCGCAAGAATGGGAACGCCGTTCTCGATCGAAATGCTGATGACGATCGCGGCCGCTGGCGCCGTAATCATCGGCGCCAGTGAGGAAGCTGCTGCCGTCGTCTTCCTCTTCCTGATCGGCGAGTTGCTGGAAGGCGTCGCGGCCGGCAAGGCGCGCGCGAGCATTCAGTCCCTGACGGATCTGGTACCCAAGACCGCTCTCCTTGAAGAGAATGGCAAGACCCGTGAAGTGCAGGCCGAGAGCCTTGCTCTCGGCGCCATCATCCTGGTTCGTCCGGGCGATCGCATTCCGGCCGACGGCGTGATCCTTTCCGGCGAAAGCGCCATCGACGAGGCACCGGTGACAGGCGAAAGCACGCCGGTGCACAAGGGCATGGATGCAGCCGTCTTTGCCGGCACGGTCAATGGTGACGCCGCGCTGCGTGTTCGGGTAACGGCGGCAGCATCCGACAATACCATCGCCCGCGTCGTCAAGCTGGTCGAGGAAGCGCAGGAATCGAAGGCTCCGACCGAGCGTTTCATCGATCGCTTCTCGCGCTATTACACGCCTGGGGTCGTCGTTGTCGGTGCGCTCGTCGCCGTCATCCCGCCTCTGTTCCTGGGCGGTAGCTGGAGCGAGTGGGTCTATAAGGGCCTGGCGATCCTGCTGATCGGTTGCCCCTGCGCCCTGGTCATCTCGACGCCGGCGGCAATCGCGGCATCACTGTCTTCAGGCGCTCGCCGCGGTCTGCTGCTGAAGGGTGGCGCTGTGCTCGAAAACATCGGCAAGGTCACCGCCGTTGCTTTCGACAAGACCGGCACCTTGACCGAAGGCAAGCCCAAGGTCACCGATATCGTCGGCCTAAGCATGAATGAAACGGAGGTGCTGCGGCTGGCAGCAGCGCTCGAAACCGGATCGAGCCATCCCCTTGCCCGCGCCATCCTCGACCGTGCGGCTGACGCCGGAACGGATGTCCCTCAGGTCATGGATGCCAAAGCGATCGGCGGAAAGGGCGTCAGCGGCACGGTCGACGGTTTGGACGTGTTCCTGGGATCGCCGCAGGCGGCTGCCGACAGCGTATCATTGACTTCGGAGCAGTCGGCCAGGATCGCCGCGCTCAACGATGAAGGGAAGACCGTTTCCATCATCATTGCCAACGGTGCGGCGGCCGGCCTGCTCGCCATGCGCGACGAACCGCGTGCCGATACGGCTGCCGGCCTCAAGGCGCTTGCCGATGCTGGCATCAAGACGATCATGCTGACGGGCGACAACCAGCGCACGGCTGAGGCGATCGGCAAGACACTCGGCATAGAGGTTCGCGCACAATTGCTGCCAGAAGACAAGCAAAGGATTGTCGGCGAGCTAAAGCAGCAAGGCTTTCACATCGCCAAGGTCGGTGATGGCATCAACGATGCGCCAGCGCTGGCAGCCGCCGATGTCGGGATCGCCATGGGTGGAGGAACGGACGTTGCGCTGGAAACGGCGGATGCCGCCGTGCTGCACGGCCGCGTCGGCGATGTCATCGAGATGATCGATCTTTCCAAGCGTACGATGAGCAATATCGGCCAGAACATCACCATCGCGCTCGGCCTCAAGGGCATGTTCCTGGTGACCACGATCGTTGGTATCACCGGGCTCTGGCCGGCAATCCTCGCCGACACCGGCGCAACGGTGCTGGTGACAATGAATGCGCTACGCTTGCTCGCGCTTCGGCCTCGCCGGGTGGCCGCCTAGGCTATCCATGGACCCGATCGATAGGTCGGCACCATACGGACCGGGAGGACCTTATCTCGCCTGCCCGGTCTTGCCGTTATGCAACCCTCAGGATGCGGATCGGCGCAGAAGCGTGGCCTCCTTCCAGCCAAGCTCCGGAGCGATCAGCGTTACGAAGTCATGGATGATCTGCCGATATTCCTCATCATGAAATTCGTAGGGCAGCTCCAGCCGGAATTCATTGACATGAGGCAAGATCGGATCTTTGCGCAGGCGCTCAAGAATTTCATCCGAAGAGCCGACGATATCGCGGGCGAAAAGCGTGCGACGTTCGCCCTGAGGTGAAAGCGTGCGCTCATAGCGGCCGGCGGCATAGTCGGTGTAGCGTTTGCGGGTGATCGCATCCGCGCTGTCGAAAGGTACGATAACCCGGCCGAGCGCCACCCGCCTCGCATCGCCTCCGGACGCGCGATAGGTTTTCAGCTGTCGCGATTGAGCAACGAAGAAATCGTCGGTCTGCTCGCCCGTGGTGACGTTGCCGATCAGCAGATTGAAGCCGTTGCGTCCGGCCCATTCGGCAGATCGCAATGAGCCGCCGCCATACCAGATGCGATCGATCAGCCCCTTCGCATAAGGCTGAAGCCGCGGACGCTGCGGGCCGAATGGCGTCTTGATGACCGTATCCTGATTGCCGAGATAGGCGCCCCTCAGATTGTCGGCAAAGCGCAGCACCCGCTGATGGGAGAAATCGTGGCTTTCCCAGTCCCCATCGAAAGCAAGCGGCCCGATCAGATCCGCATGCAGCGGCCGGCCGGCACTCAAGCCGATGTTCAACCGTCCGCGCGACAGCACATCCACTGTCGCCAGATCCTCGGCAAGCCGGTACGGGCTTTCGTAGCCGATGGGAATGACGGCGGTACCAAGCTCGATGTGGCGCGTGCGCTGCGTCGCCGCAGCGAGAAAGGCGCTGGCTGAGGAAATGCCGGGCTCCAAGTGCCGCTGGCGAACCCAGGCGCTGTTGAAACCCCTCTGCTCTCCGTATTCGAGCAATTGCAAGGTCTGTTCCAGACCGGCTAGCGGATCTTCATCCGGATAGTTTCCAGGTGTGAGAAAGCCGATATGGCTGATCGATGGGGCTTGGCGGCTCACGCGGCTGTCTCCTCAAAATTTCGGTAGGCCCGGCGGATTGGTTTCCGACTTTGGCAAGGCTTCTTCGGCAAGGTGCCAATGGTCGAGGATCTTGGCGTAGGTACCATCCTTGATCAGCCCATTCGTTGCGATGGTGAGCGCCGCCGCGAGACCGCTGCCCTTGCGCGTGGTGATCGCGACATCCGAGCGATCCGGCCAACCTGCGCTCAGCGTACCCACGCGCTTGATGTCCTTGTCGCGGGCAGCGATGTAAACAAGCTGCGCATGCGGCTGCACGATGACATCGGCGCGGTTGGACCGCAGAGCCAGAAGGCTTGCCGCATCGTCATCATAATATTGCAGCTCGATCGGCTTCAGGCCGGCCTTGACATCCACGTCGCTCCATTTCAGCAGGATGCGCTCCTGATTGGTGCCAGCACCGACGATGATGCGAAGACCGGCCGCATCCTTCGGTTCCTTGATACCAGTGATCTTGCTGTCGTTCTTGACAAAGAAACCGTGCAGGCCTTGCCGATAGGTGGAGAAATCGAACTTCTCCTTGCGCTGCTCGGTAACGCCGACATTGGAGATGACGGCATCATATTTGCCCGAAGTCAGCCCAAGCGGCCAGTCGATCCACGCGACCGGGACAAGCTCGAGCTTCAAGCCGAGCGCGTCGGCAACGGCATAGGCGTAATCTGGATCGGCGCCGACAACCGTCTTGGCATCCGTCGCATAGGTCGCAAGCGGCGGACCGCCCGGCGCGACTGCCACGGTGAATGTGCCTGATGTGACGAACTTGAAATCCTTCGAGATGGCGGCAATCGCCGCTTCGTTTTTCGCCGCGTGAAGACGCCCTGGCTGTTGCGGGCTCAGATCGAAATCTTCGGCTGCCATTGCCGGCGCGAGACCGGTCAAAGTAAGCGCCACTGCGGCAACAAACGCAGTTCTGAAAATAGTGCGGATAGTCACGGAACCTGTATCTCCATTTTGGATGGATGGGAGCGGACCGGCGTGAGCCCCACTGACGCCGGTCCGCCCGACCAACATTACGAACCGCTCTTCGGCAGGCCCGCAGGGTTGGTCTTGGATTGATCGACCGCTTCGGCTGTCAGGCTCCAGCGCTTCAGCACTTCGCCATACTTGCCGTTCTTGATCAGATCGTTGAGTGCAAGGGTGACCGCATCGGCAAGGCCTGCGCCCTTCTTCGTCGTAACCGCGATTTCGGCCGTCAGCGGCCAACCGCCGGAGACGGTGCCGACAAGCTTCCTCGTGCCGTTGATGGCGGCCTTATAGGCCTGTGTCGCATTCGGATTGAACTCGACATCGGCACGACCGGACTGCAAGGCAAGATCGGCGGCGGCGCGGTCGTCGTAATATTGAACCTCGATAGGCTTCAGGCCGGCTGCCACATTCTGCCGGTCCCATTCCAGAATGATCTTCTCCTGATTGGTGCCGGCGCCGGTAATGACCTTGAGACCGGCAACATCTTTGGGCTCCTTGATCGAGGCGATCTTGCTGTCGGCCTTCACGTAGAAGCCGAGCACGTCCCTGCGATAGGTGGAGAAATCGAACTTCAGCTTGCGCTCTTCCGTGACCGTCACGTTGGAAATGACGGCATCATACTTTCCAGAGGAGACGCCAAGCGGCCAGTCCTCCCAGGCAACCGGCACCAGATCGAGCTGCAAGCCGAGGGAGTCGGCAAGCAATTGCGCGATATCGGGATCGGTGCCGACGACCGTCTTGGCATCGGTCGCGTAGGTGGCGATCGGCGGGTCCCAAGGGTTGATCGCGACTGTGAACTTGCCGGGATTGACGAACTTGAAGCCCGGCGCAATCGCCTTGATCGCTGCCTCGTCCTTCTCGGCACGGATGCGATTGGACGTATCCGGACTTAGATTGAACTTCTCGGCCGCACCCGCTGCCGTGCAGCTCATCGCTACCGCCGTCAGGACGCCGGCGGCGACATATTTCGCTCTCTCAATGAATGTCATTTCCCTTCTCCTTTTCAATTATAAGTTGTTTTTGCTGCTGTGATGATCCGGACGCCTGCTGCGTCAGAATGTCGAATGCTTGCCTGCGACTGCTAGAGAACCTTGGCGAGGAAAGCGCGCGTGCGCGGATGTCTCGCATCACTGAGAATCTGTGGTGGGCCAACTTCGATAACGTGGCCGCCCTCCATGAAGACGACGGTATCGGCGACCTCGCGAGCAAAGCCGATCTCGTGGGTGACGATGACGAGTGTCGTGCCGGTGCGGGCAAGCTCCTTGATCACATCGAGCACTTCGCCGACGAGTTCAGGATCAAGTGCGGAGGTCGGCTCGTCGAAGAGAAGGACCTTCGGCCGCAGTGCCAGGGCACGGGCGATGGCGACACGCTGCTGCTGGCCGCCGGAAAGCTGGCGGGGATAGGCATCGATCTTCTCGCTAAGACCTACGCGGGCGAGAAGCTCTTGCGCAAAGGCGGTCGCTTCGTCGCGGCTCACTCCGCGCACCTGGATCGGAGCCTCGATAACGTTTTCTAAAACAGTGAGATGCGGGAACAAATTAAAGTTCTGAAAGACCATACCGATGTCGGTCCGGCGCTTCAGAATGTCCTTTTCCTTGAGCTCATAAAGCACCTCGCCCTTCTGGGTGTAGCCGACCAGCTCGCCGTCGACGGAGATGAAGCCGCTGTCGACGCGCTCCAGATGATTGATGGCGCGCAGCAGCGTCGATTTACCCGAACCCGACGGACCGATAATGGCCGTGACGCTGCCGGCAGAAAGGTTAAGCTCGACATCGTCGAGAACTTTCAGTGTGCCGAAGCTCTTCGAAATGCCGTGGATGCGAACGGCACCGCCCCTGGCACGAAGATCCGTCACGCTCCGAAAAGCGGCGAGTGCCTCGGTGTCCGATCTGGCGCCTGCCGCGGAGGCAGGCAGTGGCCGCTGAAAGCGCCGGAAGAATGCCTGAAACGGCAACGGCGTCGGATTGCGCACCGCGCCCTTGGAGAAATAACGCTCGATATAGTGCTGCGCGATCGACAGCACCGTCATGATGACGAGATACCAGACCGTTGCCACCATCAACAGCGGAATGACTTCCAGATTGCGGCGATAGATGACCTGCACCGTGTAGAAGAGTTCCGGCAGGGCCAGCACGTAGACCATAGAGGTGCTCTTGGCGAGGCCGATGATCTCGTTGAAGCCGGTGGGCAGGATGGAGCGCATCGCTTGCGGCAGAACGATGCGAAACGCCTGACGGCGGCGCGACAGGCCGAGGGACGCAGCCGCTTCCAGTTGACCCTGGTCGACTGACAGAATGCCGCCGCGCACGATTTCGGCAAAGAAGGCCGACTGATTCAGCGTCAGCCCGAGAAAGGCTGCCGCAAAGGGCGTCAGGAGCTGCGTGGTCGGATAATCGAACAGAACCTTGTCGGTGAACGGAACGCCGACGCTAATAGTTTCATAGAGATAGCCGAGATTGTTGAGAACCAGAAGCAGCACGATCATCGGGATCGAACGCAGCAGCCAGATGTAACCCCAGGAGAGGCTCGCAAGCAGCGGCGACTTCGAGACGCGCGCCAGCGCCAATGCCGTTCCGAGGATTGAGCCTGACACCGCCGCAAGCGCCGTCAGCAGCAGCGTCCTGCCAAGGCCAACCAGCACCGGCTCCGCAAAGAACCACTCGGCGAAGACACCCCAGCCCCATCGCGGATTGGTGAAGGTGGAGTAGAGGACGACCGCTATGACGAGGGCAGCAAAGATCGTGCCGACGGTTCGCCCAGGGTGCCTCGCCGGCACGATGCGATAGCGCGAATAATCTGTCTTCGTCTCGGCGGCGCCAGTGCCTTGATCGACACTCGCAAAATCCGTCGTCAGCGCCATGATGCTTACCCCTTATGATTGTCGTTGATCCGCAATGCGTTACCGGCCGGCGGCCGCCAAGCGCTGCTGCGAGCCGGAGGTTTCGGCGATATAGGCCAGAGCTAAATGGCTGATATCTTTCTCGAAAGGCAGGCTCTTGTAGACTTCCGGATCGACGGAGGTATCGAACAGGGCTGTGTAGCCGTTGTTGAGATAAAGGCCGACCGCCTCGGGTTGGCGAAAACCTGTGGTCAGATAGATGCGGCGATAGCCCTGCCGCGCTGCCTGAGCCTCCAGTTCTACCAGCAGCCTACGCGCCAATCCCTGGCGACGGAGATCGTGCCGCGTCCAAATCCGTTTGAATTCGGCGGTTTGGTCGTCATAGTGCTTGAAAGCGCCGCCGCCGATCGTCTCCCCGTTTCGGAGCAAGAGCAGAAAATTGCCATGCGGCGGTGCAAAGGCCTCCGGCGGATAGCGGTTGAGTTCGGCAGCCGCCCCTTCAGCATTGAAATAGTTGCCGTAGCGGCTGTCATACTCATGGATCAGTTCGTCGATCAGCGGCTTGGCGCGCGGGTCCAATGTGGTCGTATAAAGAAACGTGTCGCTCATGTCGTTCGTCACCCGTTGTCATTCGCGAGGAAAGCTTCGGCGAGCCGCACCCAGTAGCGGGCTGCCGGCGCTATGATGGCGTCGTTGAAATCGTAGCGGGCGCTATGCAGCGGTGCGCTGTCGCCATTGCCGACGAAGAGGTAGCTCCCGGGCTTGGCCTGCAGCAGGAAGGCAAAGTCTTCGCTCGCCGTCCGCGGCCGGAAATCCGCCTCCACGGCAGCGGCTCCAAGCGCCTGCGAGGCGACATTGCGGGCGAATTCTGTTTCTTCGGCGTGATTGACGAGTGCGGGAAAACCGAGATGGTAATCGACCTCAGCCACAGCGCCGAAGCTCTCCGCCTGCGCGCGCGCCAGTGCGGGAATTCGCTCCTGCAATCTGGCACGGACAGTCTCATTGTAGGCGCGCATGGTCAGCTTCATCTCCACGCTTTCCGGGATGACGTTCGAGGCCGAACCGGCATGAATGGAGCCGACCGTTGCGACAGCCATTTCCTGAGGATCGATATTGCGCGAGACGACGCTTTGCAGGGCCGTGATGAAGGAGGCCGAAGCCAGCACCGGATCGACCGCACGATGCGGCTCGGCACCATGCCCGCCCTTTCCGACGATCTTGATGACCGCCTTGTCGACGGAAGCCATCGCCGGGCCGGCAACGAAGCCGAACTGTCCCGTCGGCACACCGGGCCAATTGTGCAGGCCGAAGACCGCATCGACCGGGAAGCGATCGAAAAGTCCCTCCGACAACATCTTGCGCGCACCCGCGCCGATCTCCTCGGCCGGCTGGAATATCAGCCGCAGTGTGCCGCTAAAACTGCCGCTTTCTGCGAGGTAGCGAGCAGCAGCGAGCAGGATCGAAGTATGTCCGTCGTGGCCGCAGGCGTGCATGACGCCAGGGTTGGCGCTCTCATAATCAAGTCCGGTCGCTTCCTCGATCGGCAAGGCATCCATGTCGGCGCGGATGCCGATACTGCGGTTGCCATTGCCCCGTCTCAGGGTCGCGACCACGCCTGTCCCGGCAATACCTGTTGCAACGTCGTAGCCCCATCCCGCAAGCAGCGAGGCCACCTTCTTGGCGGTACGATGCTCCTGAAAGGCGAGTTCGGGATATTGATGCAGGTCGTGCCTGAGCGCGATGATCTCATCGAGAAAGGCGGCAATGCCTGTCTCGATCGGATCGGTAATCGAAGCGGTCTTGATGATGGCGTTCATGGTGATCGTCCTGGCTCAAGCGCCTACGGCCTTTGCGGGTTCGATGTCGGCAGCCTCTGCCGCATAACGGCTTTCGCGATATGGCAGTCCAAGGTGGTCGCGCAGCGTCTCGCCTTTCAAAGCGGGATCGAAATAGCCGCGCTCGGTCAGGATCGGCAGGACATGCCTGGAGAAATCGTCGAAGCCTTCACCGATGACGGGGAAACCGAGAATGAAGCCGTCGGCGCCCTCTTCGTCCACCCAGCGGATGATCTCATTGGCAATGTGCTCGGCCGTGCCGATGAAGGAGGTTCGCGGCGTCGCCGCATCGAGCGCCACCTCGCGTAAGGTGAGACCCTTCTCGCGCGCCGTCTTCTTGATGCGATCGGTCGTGGCCCGGAAGTTGTTGCGGCCGATATCTCCGAGGTCGGGGAATGGCTCGTCCAGCGGATAGGCGCTGAAATCGTGATGATCGAAGAAGCGGCCGAGATAGGCGAGCGCCTCCTCGATGGTGACGAGATTGCGGATCGCCTGATACTTGGCTTCCGCCTCCTCCTGCGTCGCGCCGACGATCGGGCCGATGCCGGGGAAGATGCCGACATCGGCGGCACTGCGGCCATGGGCAATCGCGGATTGCTTGACCTGCTTGTAGAAGGTTTTCGCGTCTTCCAGCGGCCCGCCATTGGTGAAGACCGCATCCGCGTGCTTGCCGGCCAGCCGGATACCGGAATCGGAGGCGCCCGCCTGGAATACCACCGGCTGGCCTTGCTTGGAACGGCCGATATTGAGGGGACCCTCAATGCGGAAGAACCGGCCCTTATGGTTCAGCCGATGCAGCTTGGATTTGTCCGCGTAGACGCCGCTCTCACGGTCGCGCACGAAGGCATCGTCATCCCAGGAGTCCCAAAGCCCCTTTATGGCGTCGAGATACTCGTCGGCGATCTCGTAACGCAGCTCGTGCTCGGGATGCTCGCGGCTATAGTTGCGGCCGGAGCCTTCGAGCGGAGACGTCACGGCGTTCCAGCCGGCGCGGCCGCCGCTGATGAGATCGAGCGAGGCGAATTGCCGGGCAATGGTGAAGGGATCGCTATAAGAGGTGGAGACCGTGCCCACGAGGCCGAGCTTCGTCGTGAAGGCGGCAAGCGCGGACAGAATGGTCAGCGGCTCGAAGCGATTGAGGAAATGCGGGATGGATTGTTCGTTGATATAGAGCCCATCGGCAACGAAGGCAAAGGCAATCCCCGCCTCCTCCGCCTTGCGGGCAGTCTTGACGAAGAAGTTGAGATTGGTGCTGGCATCGACCGGGACGCTCGGATGCTTCCAGGCATTCATGTGGCCGCCGGGGCCTTGCAGCATGATACCAAAGGTGACGTGTTTTTGAGCCATGATGATCCTCCTGGGACAGGCCGCTCAGGCAACGAGGGAAAGGCGTTCTTTGGCGAGCAATTCTATGGAGTTCAGCCGTTCGGCCGCGGTCAGCGCCGGCGTGTCGAGCACGAATTCCTCGACGCCGTAACGGCGATGGAGCGCGTCCAGCTCACCGCGGATCTGCGCCGCCGTGCCATGCAGCACGCTCGGCGCCTTCTCCTCGGTCCGGAAGTCCGCGAAGCCCGCCTGACGCGCGAATTCCGCCGCCTGTTCCTGGGTGCCGACATTGACGCTCTGGCCGTTGGGCAGGAAGAGCTTGACGATGCGCAACTGGCCGACGCGCTCACGCGCATGAGCCTCGCTTTCGGCAGCGAAGGCTGCGAGCGCCAGGATCGGCACCTTGCCGCCCGTCGCATTCGCGTAGGCCTCGAAGGTATTGCGCAGATTTTCCGGATCGCCGTTCAGATGGCCGGCAAACACCAGCTTCCAGCCCTTCTCTGCGGCGAGCTTCGCGCTCTCGACGCTGGCGCCGAGAAGGAAGCGCTCCGGCGCGCGCGGCGGAAACGGCGTGGCCAGCGCGCCATCGGAATGAGGATCGGCCGCGAGATAGGTGTTGATATCGGAAAGCTGCTCGGCAAAGTCCGGCTTCTTTTCTTGATCGAAGGCGCGCTGCAGCGCGCGGGTCGACAGTGGAAATCCGCCTGGCGCCTTGCCGACACCGAGATCGACACGGCCGGGGGCCAGCGAGGCGAGGAGATTGAAGGCTTCGGCAACCTTATAGGCGCTGTAATGCTGCAGCATGACGCCGCCGGAGCCGAGACGGATCTTCGAGGTCCTGGCCAGAAGGTAGGCAATCAGAACTTCCGGAGCCGAACTTGCGAGGTTCGCCATGTTGTGATGCTCGGCGACCCAGAAGCGATGATAGCCGAGTTCCTCGGCCCGGATGGCCAAGCGAGCCGTGGCGCCGAGCGCATCGATGGCACTGAGCCCCTGTTCGATCGGGCTCTTGTCAAGAAGGCTAAGAAGGTAAGACATGCCGTTTCATCCATGTTTGCACCCAATGCCGACCATGGGGCGCTGTAGTCTATAAAAAACATAGATTTTAAGTTATTTAAGAAACAGCTTTCTTTTTCTTTCGCCGGATGCGGAAAAAATCAGCAGTGACCAAAAGCGGCATCGATGGGTGCCGCGGCAGGTTTCAATGACAGTATCGAGCGCCTGATAACTGCGCCTGTTCAGAGGAAAGCGAAGCGTCAGGCCGTTAAACCGTGATCACCAATTATTTTGACGGGCTGTGACGTCTCTCACACGCAAAAAAGGCGCAATCGACTGCGATTCAACGCAATAGATTGCCAAAACCCGCAAATCAGTTCACCTTTCAACCATGCCCGATATCGCACGACCATTCGTGACCGATGATGATCCCGACCGGGACATTCGCTGCCAGGACGCGTTGCAAGCCGCTTTTCGAGAGTTGCTGAATGCCGCGACCCTGGCGGGATGGTCGGAGCGTGAAGTCGCGTTGGCGATTGCCGAGCTCGCGGACAAGCATTTGCTCTCGCTTGAGACCCATGACAACACCGACGCCCTCATAGCGCTGCTGCGGCGAATGACCTAGTCAGCCAACCGTCCACCTGCAGGGAGGTCGATCGTTGCGGTGCTCAATGCATGCCGCCGCCGCCACCCTCCTTGAGATCGACATTGCTCAGGATCAATGCAAGCGGAATGGCGCAGAGCACGACCAGCATCAGCACATGGAATACATCGATATAGGCGAGGAAGCTCGATTGGGTCTGCACCTGCTGCCCTATCCAGGCCGTTGCCTGCGCCTGGGCATCCGCCATGGTCGCACCTTTCTCGGCAAAATAGCGCGTCATGGTTCGCAGCGTCTCCTGATAGGCCGGTGACGATGGCGTGACATGCTCCACCAGGCGGCTCTGGTGCCACTGCTCCCGATGCGCCAGGACATTTGACGCGATACAAACGCCGATGGAGCCGCCGATGTTGCGCGCGGCATTGATCATGGCCGATGCCTGATTGGTCTGCTCGGGCCTCAAACCATAGTAGGAGGCGGAAGTGATGGGGATGAAGATCAGCGGCAGGCCAAGCCCGATATAGAGACGAGACCAGACGAAGAAGCTGAAGTTCAGACCGGGATAGAGCCGCGTCAGCTGCCACATGGACATCGCAATGATCGCCGCACCGATGGCGATCAGATACTTCGGCTGGACCCAGGAATTCACACGACCGGCAACGAACATCATGACCATGGTCACAATCCCACCCGGCGAGAGCGCCAGGCCTGCCCAGGTCGCCGTATATCCGTAGTTCTGCTGCACGACCTCGGGGATGAACTGCGTCGTCGCAATCAGGATTGCGCCGGTTGCCATCATTACGATGAAACAGGAGCCGAATTGCCGGGTGCCGAGCAGCCATCCATCGATGATCGGGTTTGCCTTCGTCAGAACCCACGGTATGGCAGCCAGGAAGGCCAGAACACATATGGCGACCATGACGATGATGAAGTTGGAACCGAACCAGTCATCGGTCTGTCCCCGATCCAGGACGAGCTCCAGCGAACCGAGAAAGGTTGCCACCAGCAGAAAGCCGATGAGATCGAAGCGAACGCCCTTCTTGCGGAATTCCTCACGCATGGCCCTCGTCTTCGGAGTTTCCTTCAACAGCAGATAGACGAGCACGAAGGCGAATATGCCGACGGGACCATTGATGAGGAAGCACCAGTGCCAGGAGAGGTTGTCGGAGAGATAACCGCCCAAGGTCGGTCCGATGACCGGCGCGACGACCACGGCGACACCGAAGAGCGCAAAAGCCTGACCGCGTTTTGCCGGCGGAAACGCATCGGCAAGGATCGCCTGCGAGGTCGGCACCATGCCGCCGCCGGCAAAACCCTGTATGACACGGAAAATCAACAGCACCTGGAGATTCCACGATAGACCGCACAGAACAGAAGCGATCGTGAATGTCACCAGGCACAGGAGATAGAACCGACGGCGTCCGAACCGTTCGGCGAAATAGCTGCTGGCAACCAGCACGATGGCATTGGAAACGAGATAGGTCGTGACCACCCATGAAGCTTCGTCGGAGCTGACGGCGAGCCCGCCTGAAATGTAGCGCAGCGCCACGTTGGCAATCGTGGTGTCGAGCACTTCCATGAAGGTTGCCAGCGACACGACCATGGCAATCAGCCAGGGATTCGTGACTTGTGCGGATGACGCTCCTCTTCCACCCGCTGCTGCGCCTGCACAGCTCATCTCGCTCAACTCCTCGGGCGCACCGTCACTGTCGGCACCACGGACATGCCGGGACCGATTGCAACATCAGCGGGCCATCTGTCGACGATGATCTTGACCGGCACGCGCTGCGTGACCTTGACGTAATTGCCGGTCGCGTTCTCCGCTGGCAGCAGCGAAAAGGCGGTGCCGGAGCCCGGCTGAACCGAGGCCACCTTGCCGTGGAGCGTGTGATTGGGATAGGCATCGATCGTAATGTCCACCGGCTGGCCCGGCCGCATGTCGGTGAGCTGCGTCTCCTTGAAGTTCGCCGTAATCCAGACATCGTCGGGAACGAATGTCGAGATCGCCTGTCCCGCCTCCACATACTGCCCCTTGGCGCCGGCAAGGCGCGCGATGCGTCCTGGCTGGGCCGCCGTGATCGTCGTGTAACTAAGGTTCTGCTGCGCTTCTTCGGCCTGAGCCTGCGCCTGCTTGAGGCTGGCGAGCGCACTGGATTTTTGCGCCTCGGCAACGGCCTTGTTCTTCTGCGCCGAGATGATGTTCGCCTGCATCTGGGCGAGGCTCGCCTGATCCTGCTGCAGGGTTGCCGTAGCCTGCTGCACGGCCTGCACGCTGCCGGAGCCGGTCTTGACCAGTTGCTGCTGGCGATTGGATTCCTGCTGCGCAAATTGCAGAGCGGCGGTGGCGGAATTCTGTTGCGCCTTGGCGACGTCGACGGCGGCGCTCGCTGCCTCGATCTGCGCGCCGGCGCTGTCGACCGAGGCCTTCGCCACCTCTACCTGCCCGTTCGCCTGATCGAGCGCGATCTGATAATCACGCGGATCGATCCTCAAGATGACATCGCCGGCTTTGACGGACTGATTATCGGTCACCGGAACCTCGGCAACATAGCCGGATACTTTGGCGGCAACCGAAAAGCTGCGCGCATCGACAAAGGCATCATCCGTCGACTCATAGGGATGGAAATAGATCTTCCAGACGAACCATGCGGCTACGATCAGTGCAAGCAACACGACAATGCCGAGCAGAATGGAGAACGGATGACGGCGAATGAAGGAGGGGCGCTTTTCAGCCGTTGCATCATTTTGGCGACCGGCGTCATCAACAGGCTGCTGTTTCAGCCGATCCGGCTTGGTTTCCGCAATATTGGGTTGATTGTCAGCCATGACATGACCTTTGCTGTTCTGCAGTTGCGTCTGGAGAGGATTGTCAGTGCCGCAGAAAACTTCGGATCTTTTTGAGATCCCGAATGAAGGTGAGCCGGTTTTTTTCCCTCTCGTCCGCTTCCCTGATCCGCAGGAGCGCCGAAGGATGAATGGTCACTAGGACATCGAGTTTTCGCGACGGATGCAGAATCTGGCCGCGGTCGCGCATGACCTTAACTTTCGAGCCGAGCAGCGAGGATACGGCCGTCGCCCCAAGCGCGACGACAAGTTTCGGCTTTAGCAATTCGAGCTCTGCTCCCAGCCACCAGGCGCAGCGCTGCACCTCGCCGGCATTGGGCCTGGCATGCAATCGCTTCTTGCCACGCATCTGATATTTGAAATGCTTCACGGCGTTGGTGACATAGCAGCGGTCTCGATCCACGCCGGCTTCTTCAAGGCATTCATCAAGGAGCCGGCCCGCCGGTCCGACAAAAGGCCGGCCGGCCACATCCTCCTTGTCGCCCGGCTGTTCGCCGACCAGCACGATGTCGGCCCGGGCCGGCCCTTCGCCGAACACCAGATGAGTGGCGTTGCGATAGAGATCGCAGCGTGTGCAGGATCGAGCATCTTCATGCAGATTATCAAGTGTCTCTGCATTCGCATGCTCATAACTGAGCGATGGGCCTGCGCCGGCCGAAGGAAATCTATCGAGCATTGGGGGCTCGCTATGGTTCCAGATTCTATGACGATCAACTAATCGTCCTTCTGTTTGTTCCATGCTGGATACTCATCACCAGGGAACACCCTCCCCAGGTGCTCGTTAAGACAGTGAGACCACGAGAACGGAGAACCCGCCATGAACAGCGAAAGTAAAACCGGCTCCTTTGCATTGACCGCATTCTTCGACGACGAATATGAAGCGGAAGCTGCAGCTCAGGCGTTGATGGATGCCGGTATCCCTAAGGACGCGATCACCATGACACGGGGCAACCGGCCGGATACCTCACCGACCGATCACATGGGCTTTCTGGATGCATTGACGGGCATCTTCTTTCACGAGGAGCAGCGTGCCGCCTATGCAGCCGCCCTCGAACGAGGAGGAACGCTCGTCACGGTGCAGGAAATGGACGAGGCGCAGCATAATATCGCCCTGCCGATTCTGGCGGAAAGAGGCCAGATCGATCTCAACGAGCGCGAAAGCACCAATTAGGCCGGCAGGCTTTCGCTTTGCTATGGGAATGACCGATATCGAGCAGAGTTCAGGATTTTGACGCGTTCCTGAGCGTCGCTACCTATGTCGGCTTCGCTCCGCCGAAAAGGCGCTAGCCCTGTCATCTTCGTGAATTCAGACAAACAATTCCTATAATAATCTATAAAAATAGTTTGCTATTTCTATCGATCCTGCCCCCGATTTCGCTAGGTTCTACGCATTGCATTCAGGGAACCGCCGGAAAATCTGATCCGGCCAAGGGGACTAGTCATGAAGTTCAATACACTGATCGCTGCGGCCGTCTTAGGGCTCGCCAGCATTTCCATGGCGGCCGGCGCGGCCGCTGCCGACAAGAAGGTCGTCGTCGCCTATCAGACCGATGCCCTGCCCTCCTCGGTCGCGATCGCCAATGGCGATTTCGCGAAGGAGACCGGCTACGAAATCGACTTCCGCAAATTCAATTCCGGGGCGGAGATCTTCGCCGCTATCGCATCCGGCGACGTCCAGATCGGCTATGTCGGCTCAAGCCCGTTTGCCGCTGCCGCCTCGCGCGGGCTGGAGGTGAAGGCATTCTACCTCTCGTCCATCTCCGGCGTCGATGAAGCTCTGGTGGTACGCAATGGCTCCGGCATTAACACCCTTGCCGATCTGAAGGGCAAGAAGCTCGCGGCAGCACCGGTCTCCACCGACCACTATCAGCTGCTCGCCCTCATCAAGTCCCTGGGCCTGAGCGAAAAGGACGTACAGGTCTTTGCCATCCCGCAGCCGGAAATCGTCGCAAGCTACAATCGCGGCGATATCGACGGCGGCTTCGTCTGGGACCCGGCACTCACTGAGCTGAAGAAGAACGGCAAAGTCCTGGTGACCTCCAAAGATGTCGCCGACAAGGGCGCTCCGACATTTTCCGCCTGGGTCGCAACCTCGAAATTCGCAGCAGACAACCCGAAGTTCCTGAAGGCCTATGCCTCGGTGATCAACAAATACTACGCCTCGTTCGCAGCCGATAAAGCGGCGTGGGGACCGGATAGCGACAACGCCAAGGCGCTTGCCAAGCTTCTGGGCGGCACGGCAGACCAGCAGGCAGCAGCGCTGAAAAACCTCACTCTGCTGACGCCCGACGTGCAAGCATCGGCCGCCTGGCTCGGTGGCGGCGATCAGTCCGGCGCGGCAAAAATCCTCAAGGACACGGCCGCCTTCCTGAAGAGCCAGGGAAAAGTCTCCGAAGTCCTGCCGAACTACGGCGCGTTCGTCACCGCCGATGCGCTTGTCAGCGCAAGCAACTGATCCTCCCCGGCGCCGGCGCGCTTGTCACGCCGGCGCCGCAATATCGAGAGAACCCATGCTTCAAGTCGACCATGCAAGCGTCTTCTTTGCAGCGCGTGACGGCAGGACCGTTCACGCGCTCGATCGCGTTTCCTTCAACATTCCCGAACGCGGCATCGTCGTGGCGCTTGGCGCATCCGGCTGCGGCAAATCTACTCTGCTCAATGCGATCGCCGGCTTCCTGCCGTTGTCCGAGGGGAAGATCACGCTCGACGGCAGGCCTGTTTCCAGGCCAGGCGCTGATCGAGGCGTCGTGTTCCAGAAGGATTCGCTGCTGCCATGGAAGTCCGTCATCGACAACGTGGCTCTCGGCCTGCAATTTGCCGGACTGGGCAAGCGGGAACGCCGCGATCGAGCATCCGAGCTTTTGCGGCTGGTGGGCCTCACCGACTTTGCCAATGCTCTGCCCTATGAATTGTCGGGCGGCATGCGCCAGCGGGTCGGCATTGCACGGGCGCTCGCCCCGGATCCGGATATCCTGCTGATGGACGAACCATTCGGCGCGCTCGACAGCCTGACGCGCGAGCAGATGCAGGAGCTTCTGGTTTCCATCTGGGCCAGAACCGATAAGCGCATTTTCTTCATTACCCACTCGATCGAGGAGGCGCTGTTTCTCGGCACGGAGGTTCTGGTTATGTCTCCAAGGCCGGGGCGTGTCGTCGCGCGTTTCGAGCTTGATTTCGTGCATCGTTTTGCCGCCAGCGGCGATACGAGAGCGATCCTGTCTTCTCCCGAATTCGGCAATCTTCGGGACGAAATTCGCACCATCCTCCACAGTGCTGACAACATCAGGAGTGCGGCATGAGCGACATCATCGAAACGCACTCCGCCACCGTTTCTCAAAGGGAAACACAACCGAAGCTGGTTCGTGTTCCCGGCTTCGGCGTTGGCGAGAAACCCACCGTCGCCATCAGCATCGCGACTGCAATCGTCTGCCTGGCATTGTGGTGGCTCGTCGCCAAGCTCGGCCTGGTATCTCATCTCTTTCTGCCTCGCCCCGATGAGGTGCTGGCGCAGATCGGCGTTGTCTATCGCGACGGCTATGCGGGTGCCTCGCTTTCCGAACATATATCGGCAAGCCTGTTCCGCATCGTCGTCGCCGCGGCCATCGCGATCGGGGTCGGCATTCCTGTCGGTCTGCTGATGGGCCTCAACCGCTGGGCAAAGGGAATTCTCGATACGCCCATCGAATTTTATTGGCCGCTTCCGCCCCTTTCCTACCTGCCGCTGATGATCATATGGCTCGGGATCGGTGAGACCTCGAAGATTACCCTCCTCGTGCTCGCCATGTTCGCGCCGATTTGCCTGTCGGCCCAAGCCGGCGTTCGTTCGCTGCCCCTGGAGCGGGTCAATGCCGCGCGGTCTCTCGGCGCGAACCGGCTGCACCTTTTCTTCAACGTCGTCCTGCCTTCTGCCCTGCCGGAAATCCTGACCGGTATCCGGATCGCCTTCGGCATCGGCTGGGGAACGCTGGTGGCAGCCGAACTCATTGCTTCGACCCGCGGCGTTGGCTTCATGATCATGTCGGCATCACAGTTCCTTGCCACCGACGTCGTTTTCGTCGGCATCGGCATCATTGCGGTCTGCGCCTTCGCCTTCTCGACCGCCGTCCGCATTCTTGAAGCCGTGCTCGTCCCTTGGAAGGGTAAGCTTTAGACGCAAGGAAGGTGAGCCGAGGATTGATCACGGCTCGCTTCGCTACAAATCCCCTATCAATTCAGACGGACCGACAGGCGCAGGCATGAGCGATAGCAGCGAATTTCTCTGGTACATCCCGAATGACGTCAAACCGGGCCATCGCGGCGATTCCGCCGTCGAGAACCATAACAGCCTGGAGACGCTCACAAGCCATGCCAAGGCGCTGGAGGATCACGGCTGGAAGGGTGCATTGATCGGCACCGGCTGGGGCCGGCCCGACACCTTCACCGTGGCGGCCGCACTTGCTGCGCGCACCACCAGCTTCGAGCCGCTCATCGCAATCCGCCCCGGCTACTGGCGCCCGGCGCACTTCGCCTCCGCTGCTGCCACTCTGGATCAGCTGAGCGGCGGCCGGGTGCGCGTCAATATCGTTTCCGGCAAGGACAATCTTGCCGCTTATGGCGACAGCGAAGGCGATCAAGCCCACCGCTATGGGCGCACCAAAGAATTCATGCGGCTTACCCGCAAGCTCTGGACCGAAGAGAATGTCACCTATGAGGGAGAACACTTTCGCGTCAGAGAATCCACGGCGGCTCCGCGCATCGAGCCTCGGGGTGGACGTCTGCATCCCAGGCTCTATTTCGGCGGCGCTTCGGATGCTGCGGAACGCGTTTCCGCCACGGAGGCAGATGTTCAGCTTTTCTGGGGCGAGCCACTCGCCGACATTGCCGAGCGGATCAGCCGACTGAAGGCATTAAGCAGGGAGCTTGATCGCGATCTGCCGCCGCTGGAATTCGGACTGCGCATTACGACGCTGGTGCGCGACACAACGGAGCAGGCCTGGACCGATGCCGAGGCGAAAGTCGCCGAGATGGCTAAGAATAAGGGCGTCGGCTGGAACGATCACCGGCAATCGATCGCAGTGGGCCAGAAACGGCTGTTCGATCTCGCCGCGCGCGGCGACGTGCTTGACGACAATCTCTATACCGCACCGGGCAAGTTCGGCGGCGGCGGTGCCGGCACAACCTGGCTGGTCGGCTCGCCAGAGGATGTCGCCAGCTCCCTGCGCAAGTACCGCGATCTCGGCATCACGCATTTCGTTCTTTCGGACACACCCTACCTCTCGGAAATAAAGCGGCAGGGTAAGCAACTGCTGCCGCTGTTGCGCGTCTGAAGGCGTGGCGCGACGAATCAACTGAGACATAGGAATTTCGATTTCACGGCTGGCCGGGATCGGCCGCCTGGGTTTCATAACGTCTTTGAATTATTTATAGTCGAGGCTAAACATCATTACATGACTCTTAATCAAGAGGGAGATGAGCCGCCTTGACGAAATTGCCTGCCGCCCTGGAAAGCCGTCTTTCTTCGACCGAGATCGAGACGCATGCCGAGGCCTTTCAGAAAAGCCGAGACGATCGACGCACGGAATTGATGGAGGATTACGTCGAGCTCATCGCCGATCTGATAGAACATGCCGGTGAAGCGCGCCAGACCGATATTGCACAGAGGCTGGGAGTGACGCAGCCGACGGTTGCAAAAATGCTCAAGCGGCTCGCGGAGGAAAACCTGATCACGCAGCGCCCCTATCGTGGCGTGTTCCTGACTGAAGAAGGGCAGCGCCTGGCGGTGGCAACCCGCCGGCGTCATGAGATCGTCGAGGCCGTCCTTTGCCGTCTCGGCGTCGATCCTGATACGGCAAGAAATGATGCCGAGGGCATCGAACACCATGTCAGCGAAAAGACCCTAGAAGCCTTCGAGCGTTTTTTGAAGACATGACTGCCCTAGATCGGATCAACCCGATAGCGATCGCGCTAGAGAGCCGTTTAGGGCACAGTTTTGACAAGAATGAGTTGAAAAGAAGCGGACAGTGACTGTCCGGCTTGACCGGCCACTTGATATCAACGCAAGGTTTACCAATGCTCGCTAAGCAGAATTTAGCGAACTGCCGGCTTTCCATTTCGCATACTGACTTTTGTTGCCGGTGCAGGGAATCATGATGAACGCCCAGGACTTCAGCAGCACCGTTTTCGACCTTGCCCCCGTCGCCATGTGGCTGGAGGATTTCAGCGGCGTCAAGGAGCAGTTCGAACTCTGGCGTGCGGAAGGCGTGACGGACCTGCGTTCCTATCTGCTCGCCGACGTGCAGCGCGTCGCATCCTGCTCGCAAAAGATCAAGCTTCTTGCCGTCAATGCCAGGACGCTGGAGCTCTTCGAGGCGCCGTCCTTCGAGACGCTCGTCGAAAGCCTTTCGCGGGTCTTCCGCGACGAGATGCTGCAAAGCCATGTGAATGAGCTGGTGGCGCTCTGGGAAGGCAAGACCGAGTTTTCGGGCACCGCAATCAACTATTCCCTCGGCGGCAAGAGGCTCGACATCCAGCTACGCGGCGTCATCCTGCCGGGCCACGAGACCTCGTGGAGCCGGCTGCTGCTGACGACAGAAGACGTGACGGCCCGCGAGGAGGCGAGACGGCAGGAAGAGCGGCAGCGCCGCTATGCCGAAGGCATGTTCGAGCATTCGCCGGTTTCCCTTTGGGTCGAGGATTTCAGCCGGATCAAGATCCTGCTCGATGAGATCCGCCACCGAGGCATCGTCGACTTTCAGGTATTTCTCGACGTGCATCCGGAATTCGTACAGCAATGCATGAGCGAGATCAGCGTGCTCGATGTCAATCAGGCAACGCTCGATCTCTTCTGCGCACCGGACCGCCAGACCCTGCATCAGCGGATCGGTGAAGTGTTCCGCGATGACATGGAGAAGCATTTTCGGGGGCAATTGGTGGAATTGTGGAACGGTCGCCTTTTCCATCAGCGTGAGGTGCTGAACTACGCGCTCGACGGATCGGAGCGTCACGTCCTCCTGCAGTTTTCGGTCTTTCCCGGTTACGAGGACGACTGGTCGCTGGTGCAGGTGGCGCTGACCGATATTACCGCGCGCAAGAAAGCGGAAGCCTATCTTGAATATCTCGGCAAGCACGATGTGCTCACCAGACTTTACAACCGCGCCTTCTACATGGAGGAGCTCAACAGACTGGAGCGCAAATCGCTTCGGCCGGTATCGGCCATCATTCTCGATCTGAACGGCCTGAAGGAATCCAATGACGAGAGCGGCCACGATGCTGGCGACGCGCTGCTGCGCCGCATGGGCGAGGTGCTGAACAGCGTCGTCTCCCTGCCGAACCACGCCGCCCGCATCGGCGGCGACGAATTTGCCGTTCTCATGCCGGGCGCCGATGAAATCGCGGCTGCCGCGATGGTCGAGACGATCAACGAACTGCTGAAGATCAACAATCAGTTCTATTCCAGCGCGCCCCTCAGCGTCTCCATCGGCATTGCCACGAGCTTGCCCGGCGAAACCATGGAGGCCATGATCAAGCGCGCGGATCTCGGCATGTACGAACAAAAGAAGGCTCATTACGCCGCAGCTGCCACCACAGGCCCAAATCAGGCAAAGCACGGCGCCTGACGCTCCGGCAGAGAAAATAGCCCGCATAAACCATTGAAACAGTTGTGTTTCATGCGTCCGATCGCCCGGAGCAAAAAACGCGACTTCTCATTTGGCTTTCTGGAAAAGATGGAGTTTTGACATGGACGATCAAACGACCAATATCGTCGTCGCCACTCGCTCGGCACTCGACCAGGCCTCGGCACTCGCGGTTCAATATGGGTTTTCGCTTCTCGGCGCGATCATTCTTCTGATCGGTGGCTGGCTTCTTGCGGGCATTATCAGCCGGTCAGCCTACCGTGTCATCTCGCGCATTCGCGGCATAGACGAAACGCTCGCGAGCTTCTTCCAGAATGTCTTGCACTACAGCTTGCTTATCCTTGTCTTCATCACCGTCCTTGGCCAGTTCGGCGTTCAGACAGCCTCCATCATCGCCGCTCTCGGCGCTGCCGGCCTGGCGATCGGCCTGGCACTGCAAGGCACGCTTCAAAACATCGCCGCCGGCATCATGCTGCTGATCCTGCGGCCATTCCGGGTCGGCGAATATATCGAGACCGCGAACGTCAAAGGTTACATCAAGGAGATCGGGCTCTTCGCGACGGAGATGAGGACGGCCGACGGCCTCTATCTGATGGCGCCGAACTCGACGCTCTGGAACACGCCCATCATCAACCACAGCCGCGAGCCGGACCGCCGCCAGCAATTGTCCGTTGCCATGGGTGAGAAAATCGACATCGATCTTGCCCGCAAAACAATCCTCGATATCCTGAAAGCGGATCAGCGCATCAAGACCACACCCGCACCGAAGGTTTTTCTCGACGAGCTGGCCGTCGATCAAGCCGTGCTCAACATCGAATATTGGGCGATCACCTCGTCCTGGTCTGATGTCCGGCACGATGTCATCTCGAAGCTCAAGGCTAAGCTTGCCGAGCCCGACATAACGATCAAATCGCCGACGGAAGCGACAGGATCCGCTGACTGAGTTCTCCGGTGCAACGCTAAGCCTGCCGCCGGCAGGGAGTTGAACCAGCGGCAGGCTTCGCGAGGTCATGACACATCGAGCAAGATCGATGTCCTGCCCGCTCTAAACTTCCGCGAGGGACATTTGTTCCCCACCGAGATATACAAAGGGCCGAACTTAGAAACCTCGGGTATCTACCATTTGATACGGTAGTCCAAGCGTACATTGCCAGCCGGTGTCAAAGTCTGCGGATCGGCGAAGGAGGCCGAGAAATTGAGGTTCGGCGCCAAAGGCTGCTGAAACGAGACCATGCTCGAAAAAACGCTGCCCACGTCCTTCAGATTGCCGATCGCAGATAAGGACGTTCCCGTCCAAGGAACAGCAACGGTAACGGCTTGTGTCGCGGTAACGGAATTTGCCGCATTCCGCGTGCCCGCGTAATTTACGTTCAGCGACCTCGACGTGCTCATGTCCAGATTTTCCGACACTGTCCAGCTTCGCGAGCGCTCGAGGCAAAGCGTTCCCGTGCTATTGAGAGTGTCCACCCTCACGGAGACTTCGCGACGCCATACGGTCGAAAAGCGCTTGTGATCGTCGATCGCCGTGCCCCAGAGCGTTGCCAGGCTGCTGCTTCGCAAGATCGCGCCGGTGGCAGCG
The DNA here is from genome assembly GCA_900472485.1 of Hyphomicrobiales bacterium. GTDB lineage: Bacteria > Pseudomonadota > Alphaproteobacteria > Rhizobiales > Rhizobiaceae > Rhizobium. The sequence continues at coordinate 246,263 of UCII01000011.1, read as the reverse complement.
CTACCAAGGCCAAGATCCATGCCGGCACTGACATCCCAGGCCATCGGCAGCCGGAAACCAAGCGTCGTCTTATATATTCGCGGCGCCACTTTGACCGGCGACCAGATCATCAGATCGCTGGCTTTGGTGACATGCGGCAAGCTGACACTCGCAAGAAGACCAAGAACGCCGCGAAGAACGTGTTTTGACTTGAAGCCCATGTTAAAGCCCGCATTCTCTATACCCCGACCTCATGATGTTCAGGGCGCAACAAGGCAACAGCCAGCGCGGAACAACGCCGCATTCTGGCTTCGGATTGATTTTGTTCGGTTAAGCGTCAGCAAGATAGCGACGCATCGGAGCCAAGATTTACGGCGTCCGGTCGAAGGGAATGACGCTGCTTCCAATCAAGCAACACCCTTCGCCGAAAAGAATCCCATCCTGGGTCAGGCTTGTAAACCCCTTGCCCTCAAGTTTTTTGCTGCGTTGCACACATGTCGCACCTGCGACGCCGCAGCATGAAAGCGACATCATCGCGAGCGGCCAGGAAAATCAGCCTTGGCCGGATAGCCAAGTCGTCATTGAAGGATGATCACATTCCCGCGAGCGGCAGGGGCGCGAACCATAGAAACGGTGATTCACCCTACGCGGAGCCCAGCCTTCTTCAGAATCGGAAGGACACGATCGCAGAAATAAGGCAGTTCCTGCGTGTAGTTGACAAAGGACAAGGCGATGCCGGCATAGCCTTGCTCGGCAATGGCAATCATCTCTTCAGCAATGCGCTGCGGCGTGCCGATCAGCGGGTAGCTGCCCGCGCCGCCGGCAAACCGCTGCCGGTAGCGGTCATAGGCCTCGCGATCATGGGACTGCGAGAACTCTTTTTTGCCGGCCATGTGTTGATCGACGGCAGCGTGATCGGCCATCGTCACGGCATAGCGGGTATAATAGTCTTCCGCCTCCGTCTGTGTCTCGCGGCAGACGACGTGACAGACGGTATAAACGCCGACCTGCCTGCCTTTTCCTTCCGCCCGTGCGGCGATATCAGCCACATGCTTCCCGGCGTCATCGATCTCGGTGAAGGTGGTGAAGAGATAGTCGCAGTGCGCCGCGGCAAAGTCTCGGCCGGGGCCGCCGAAAGCCGCATTCATCGTCACCGGCCGTGGCGCCTGCAGGCTTGCGGGACGGCTGACGGCTTCTTTCAGATTATAGTAGCTGCCGCCATAGTCGATCGGCTCATCGGAGGCGTAGAGCCTTTCGACAACTTCCAGCCATTCGGCGGCTTGGTCGTAGCCTTTTTCGACCAGCGGCACGCCGAACATGCCGAATTCCTTCGGGTTCCAGCCACAGACAATGTTCAGCCCGGCTCGCCCCTGGCTGATATGATCGACCGTCGCAAGCGACTTGGCAGCATAAACGGGATGGACGAGCGGTACGTGCACCGTCATGAAAAGGCCGATCTGCTCGGTCGCAGCGGAGAGCGCAGCAGCCCAGGTGAAGGTCTCGAACGACCATTCACGCACGCGGTTCTTGCCGCCGAAACCGCGCCAGCGGGCGATCGGTAGAAAGAACTCAAGCCCCGCCCGATCCGCAATCTGCGCCGCCGTCAGATTGTCCTGCCACCCTGCCGTCCAGCGCTCCGGCACGTCGGTAATGGCAAGGCCGCCATCCGCGTTGGTCGAAAAAACACCGAGCTTCAGCCGGTTCGGCCCCTTCAGCGGATGCATCTTCATGGCGGCTTTCTCCTCCCGAGTTCACCTCGCGCCTATCCTGCAAATCCGCAGCGACCCGATAGGAATGTGTGAGCATTGGAATGAAGAATTTCAAGCTTAAAATTTTTGATCAGCGCATAACAATCAATCACGAGACGAGGCTCTTTCGTCTCGCTTGTTGCGATGCCATGCGCTTGTCACCAGCGAAAAATGGACCACCATGCCGATCCAGCTCGCGATGTGTGAGGTCGCACAATGCCTTCACCTCTCCCGCTGAAGCCTGCCTGAAGGCATCGTCGAAGCTATCGGCCAGGTCCAGAGCCACGTCACGCAGCAGGCGAGGAATCCATTTGCTCCTGCCCGACCATTTGCCTCGCCCAAGCAGCATAAGGTCCGCCAAGGGCTGGTAGAGTTGCGCTGCAATCGCGCGTGCCTCTGGAGCCGCCCGCTCTCCATATAGGTCATCGAGAAGATCGGTGATCTGATATTTCAGAGCATTCAGCTTCTCATCTTCCAGCTTCGGTGGGCCATTATGGAGGATGCTGGTAGCATAGTCCTTCCAGGCCTGCCCCTTGTCAGGATTTGGCCCGAGGATCTGGCCTGTCGCAACCATATGAATGATAACGGGATAGCCACGCGCAATATCGCTCTCGAAAAACCAGCTGAGTGTCTCCCGGTCGTGAACAAACACCTCGAACGGAAACTCGCCCTCGATAAAGGTCTCGCGCCAACCGGTTTCGCGATGATCGAAGACCACGACCAGATCGATGTCGGAGCTCTTTCTTCCCTCGCCTCGTATGATCGCCCCTGAGGCAAAGGCAAATGAATAGCTCGCAAAACGGCTGGCGAGAACCGAACGGGTCGCCTGCATTGCCGTTTCAAATATGCTCATTTCGCTCTCCAAATATCAATTGCCGGTCCGATATGCTGACCAAGTCTGAGCAGAGGGTATCTGCTCCCCGATCTGAACGGCGTTGAGGCTGCAATAATCTGTCGACGAATGATTACGAGACCAGAGGCAGCTCAAAGCTTCGCTTCAGCGTTTCCATTGGCACATCGGTCTTGACGTTCAATACGCTCGGGATGCGCGTCAAGTGGTCAGCCTGAAACCGCCAATAGCTGTGCAGATCAGCTGTAACAATGCGCAGGACGGCATCGCATTCGCCCGTCGTCAGATAGCATTCCATGACTTCAGGAAACCGCCTGACGGCCTCCGCGAATTGCAGGGTGACTTGTGCATCCTGCGTCTTGAACCAAACGCGGGCAAACACGGTGAGGCCTGCACCCACCTTCGTCGGGTCCAGAACGGCAACATAGCGATCGATGATGCCTGCATCCTCCAGCAATCGTACGCGGCGAAGACAGGGTGACGGCGACAACCCCACTTCCTTCGCGAGGTCCACATTGGAGATGCGTCCGTCGCGCTGTAGCACCCGGAGGATACGCCGATCGATCTCGTCCAAAGTCGGTGACACAATATAGCTCCTATTGTCGATTTAGTGGCATAATATGCCGAACTTTCTCGTATTATTGAACTCTTCGCAAGCTCATTGCGCGAGGATTGGCCTATCGTTCCAGCCATCAACATGGAGACGGAAGCCGATGTCGAAGAAGCTCAAGAAAGTCGTGCTCGCCTATTCGGGAGGACTGGACACATCCATCATCCTGAAATGGCTTCAGCAAACCTACGGCTGCGAAGTCGTGACCTTTACCGCCGACCTTGGTCAAGGCGAGGAGCTTGAGCCCGCCCGCCGAAAGGCCGAGCAATTGGGCGTCACAGATATCAGGATCGCGGATGCCCGCGAGGAATTCGTTCGAGATTTCGTTTTCCCGATGTTCCGGGCAAACGCGCTCTATGAGGGCCAATATCTCCTCGGCTCCTCCATCGCCCGTCCTCTGATCGCCAAGCATCTCATCAATATCGCCCGCGAGGTGAGTGCCGATGCCATTGCCCACGGCTCCACAGGCAAGGGTAATGACCAGGTGCGTTTCGAACTTGCGGCTAATGCGCTCGATCCATCGATCAAGATCATCGCGCCATGGCGCGAGTGGGCCATCCAATCGCGCACCCAGCTGATCGAATACGCGGAAGCACATCAAATTCCCGTGCCGAAGGATAAGCGCGGCGAGGCCCCTTTTTCGACCGACGCGAATCTCCTGCACACCTCCACCGAGGGCAAGGTCCTAGAAGACCCGGCTGAAATCGCGCCATCCCATATCTATCAGCGCACCGTCGATCCTCTAGAGGCACCAAACGAGCCGGAAATCGTCGTCATCGGCTTTGAAAAGGGCGATGCGGTTTCCCTGAATGGGGAAGCGATGACGCCCGCAGGCCTCCTGACGAAGCTCAACCAATTGGGCGGCAGGCACGGGATCGGCAGGATCGATCTCGTCGAGAACCGTTTCGTCGGAATGAAATCGCGCGGCGTTTACGAAACCCCGGGCGGCACGATCCTCTTCGCCGCCCATCGCGGCATCGAATCCATCACGCTCGATCGCGCCGCTGCACATTTGAAGGACGAGATCATGCCTCGCTATGCTGCGCTGATCTACAACGGATTTTGGTATTCGCCCGAGCGGGAAATGCTGCAGGCATTGATAGACCGGAGCCAAATCCATGTCAGCGGCGAAGTGACGCTCAGGCTCTACAAGGGCTCAACCAGTGTGATCGCCCGCACCTCGCCCGCGTCGCTCTACTCGACCGACCTCGTCACCTTCGAGGAGAGTTCCGGAGCATACGACCACCACGACGCCGGGGGCTTCATCAAGCTTAATGGCCTACGCCTGAAGAGTTGGGCAATGCGCAACGCCAGGATGGCGGCATCACGAGATGCGGCCGCGAAAAGCAGATAGGTCAAGCTGCATAATTCATGCCCATCGATACCCCGCCTCCTTTTTTTCCGACCTGCTGTGGCCGGCCGCCATTGACCTCAAGTGCGCTTGAGGTTGCAGAGTGGCCAGGCACACGGAGGTCAACCTTCGATGAAGATATTGAAAGACGAGGATTTATGCCCTGCTACAGTCATGCGCGGGGCAATCGATGCCTTGGAAGCAGCCTTCCGAGCCAAGGCGGCCGGCAAGCTGGTGTCCCCACCCCGGCATCACGTCTCCTTTCCCGATCGTGGAGACATCGTGTTTACGGTCGGAGGCATCGATGGCGAGCGGCCGCTTGCCGGCTTTCGCGCCTACGAGACCTTTGCCGGCGGGCAGCATTCACAAGTCGTCGCTGTTTGGCGTGCCGACACGGCTGAACTGCAGGGCGTCATCTTGGGCGAACGGCTCGGCCAGATCAGGACAGGGGCAATCGGAGGCATAGCCATCCGCCACCTCAGCACTCCCGCCGCCCGCACGGTCGGCATCATTGGCAGTGGCGCGCAGGCGCGAACGCAGCTCATTGCCGCTGTTGCCGTTCGCGACATAGGCTCTGTCCGGGTCTTCAGCCGAAACCCGAGAAACTGTGCCGCCTTCGCTGAAGAGATGCAATTGGAACTCGGCATTGCCGTTGAACCGGTTACAAGTGCTGCAAAAGCCGTGGCCGATGCCGATATCGTGTTATGCGCAACAAGCAGCGACAGGCCGGTGATCGATGCTTCGGAGTTAAAAGTCGGCGTCCACATCAATACGATCGGCCCGAAGACGCTGAAGGGACATGAACTCGGCCTGGATGTCGCGAACATGGCCAGCATCATCGCTACGGATTCTCCTGAGCAAACGCGCGCCTATGCGTCCCCATTTTTCCTTTCCGGAACCATGCACGAGGAGCGAATGCTCGATCTTGCTGCCATAGTCGCCGGCCATGCTGCCGGCAGAACATCTCCTCTCGACACCACGCTCTTCTGTTCGGTCGGCCTCGCGGGCACGGAAGTCGTCGTAGCATCGGCCATATTCGACATGATCTGACATTCGGCCGGAAATCACACGGCTGAGCCTCGAAACTCCTCAGCCGTCCCAGCCAACGATCGTCAGCCTCGGCCAGACTGCAATCCAGCGATTGACTTTCTGCTCGTAGATCGCCTGCGTGATCTGCTTCTTGTTGGGGCGCACGACGCCATTCAGCAGATCGGAAAGACCGAACGGAGCACAATAATCCAGACGACCGTGACTATTGGAACGCAATCCCGCGGCGGTTGCCGTAGTCGGAAAAGTGGTGATGGCGTCCAGGGTCGATTTGTAAGGCGGGATCGGGTATCCGAACTTCGCCTCGTACCAGCAATGAACCCGGGCTTCATTCTTCACATCGATCCAAACCGGCAAATCGGGAAACATCCCGCGGATCCGAGCGGCATGATCGGCCTCCGCTTGTTCAGACAGATCATCGGCATCGAAATAAACAATGTCGAGGTCATTGATCCCATGAGACAGAGGCAGCCCGAAGGCATGATTCCAAACGGTCTGGGCAACGGCTCCTGCCACCAGCCAGCAATCTGGCAGTGCAATCTCATCCCAGCGCCGGAGAAGCGACATGAGCAAAGCGCTCTTGAAGACGATATCCTCCAGTTCGGCATGTTCACTTATCGTCATTGCCCCCACCCGACTGGAAATGGCCCTGCGGCCATGGTGTATGGCCTTGCCTCCTGTATTTAAGCACGATTCTCGGCTTTAATTGTAGACTTGGTCGCTGTATCCGACTGGCTCTCATCGGCTTTGCGTGCAAGCCGGAGCAGCCGATCCATTTCGCCGTGCGAATTCAAAAGGACGACCGGCACTTGCGGCCCATACAGGTCGATACTTCGAACAAACAGAGGCGCATATTTCCTCTCGAAATTCCAGATATAGGAGAGGAAAGCCCTATCTGGCAGAGGTTCAGGGCAACCTTCGGCCATTGCAGGGCGAACTGTTCCATAGTGCCGCGAAACCCTCTTCGCCAGACCCAATAATGCGACACGCCTCGGCACTCGAACCCAAAGGACGAGATCGGTGCGCGACAATCTCAGATCAAAGGTGGATGCGCCACTGCCATCCATGACCCACCTCTCCCGTCGCGCCAGCTCGAAGATAATCGACCGTTGCTCACCCTTTTCGCGCTCTTTCCAACCGGGCAGCCATCGGACGTCCCGGTCCAGCGATTGAAACTCCAAACCGAATGTAGTCGCAATCTTCTGGGAATAGGTCGTCTTGCCGCCTCCGGAGCAGCCAATGACAAGTACCCTGTTGGCGCCGGCAAGTAATGCAGCAGCTTCGGGCAGCAAAACATAGTTTGGCAAAGGTTCCTCCCGTCCGACACGAATGTCTAAGTCGCGCGACACTATTCTATCAGCGGGGCGCTCCGGCCCGTTCGGATGTCCACGCACTCCAAATAAAAATCGTTTTGAACGCCCAACGATTCAAATCCATTTAGATTGGCTCATCTGCGACGAATTTTTCGCCTCGCAGCAGCAGACGCAAATCAGCGCCGCGGCATCATCTACGATTGCGGTGTGACCTCGCTCAACAGCCAATCCCGAAACAGTGTCGCAGTCTCGTTCGTCTGCTTCTTTTCCGGCATGACCACGTAATAGCTGTTCTCGGTCGGCATCGGCAGATTAAACAGCGGGAGAAGCGTGCCAGCCTTGAGCTCATCCTCGATCAGATAGGTCGGCAAAAGCGCCACACCGAGCCCGGCGATGGCTGCGGCGATGATCATGGAAAACTGGTCGAAGCGCGCGCCGGGATAGGCATTCTCCGTCGGCAGCTCCTGCAGATCGAACCATTGCGCCCAGAGCTTCGGACGCGTCGTCAGATGCAGCAGCGGGGCTCCCGATAGTTCTTCCGGCGAGATCAGACCCAGCCGTCCGGCAAGCTCCCGGCTGGCGACGGGGAGAACGGTTTCTTTACAAAGAAAAGTCGCGACGGCTCCCGCCCATGCCGGCAGGCCGTAGTGAATGGCGAGATCGAAATTATCCTCGTCAAAATTGAAGGGCTTGGAGCGTGATTCCACGGTGATGGCGACATCGCGATGTTCGTCGAGAAACCGGCCGAGACGCGGCACCAGCCAGCGCGTGCCAAAGGTCGGCAAGGTCGCGACCTTCAGCGATAGTTTCATCTGACCGGCGGCAACAGCGCCGATCATCAGCCGCTCGGAGCGCAGAAGCAGATCCTTCACCTCCGGCAACAGCCGAAGCCCGGCCTCAGACAGGACGACCCGCTGACGGACACGTTCGAACAACTTCAAGCCCGTCTGCTGCTCCAGATCGCTGATCTGACGGCTGACGGCGCTTTGGGTCAGGTTGAGTTCTTCAGCGGCACGCGAAAAATTCTGATGGCGCGCAGCACATTCGAATGCCTGAAGATTGACGATGTCAGGGATAAGGCGCCGACGCATGATCATTCCATTTTCGCATCAAGTTAGAATTCTCTCTCACAACACCAGCCGTCCAACAAGAGATATTCTGCGAGATAAGAATGATATAGCTTTTCAGGAAGAGATCGCACATGAAGCCTGATCACGTCTCGACCGGCGATATTCGCAGCGCTTTTTCAGCCGCCATGTCGGCGATGTATCGCGAAGAAGTTCCCGCCTACGGCACGCTCATGGAGCTGGTCGCCCGCGTCAATGACGAAACGCTGGCGGCACAGCCCAAGCTGAAGGAGCGCCTTGAGGCGACGGACTATCTCGATCGCATCTCGGAGGAACGGCACGGCGCCATCCGGCTCGGCACCGCGGCGGAGCTGGCAATGATGGCACGCGTCTTCGCCGTCATGGGCATGTATCCGGTCGGCTACTACGATCTTTCGACCGCCGGCGTGCCGGTTCATTCGACCGCATTCCGCCCGATCGGCGATGGGGAGCTGAAGCGCAATCCCTTCCGCGTCTTCACCTCGCTGCTGCGGCTCGATCTCATCGCCGATGAAGATCTTCGCAAGGCGGCCGCAGACATTCTCGCTAAGCGCCAGATTTTCACCGATGGCGCCGTCGCACTCACCGAAAAGGCCGAGCGTGAAGGCGGACTGACCATGGCCGACGCTAGCCAGTTCGTCGACGAGGTGCTGGAGACCTTCCGCTGGCATGACGAAGCCAACGTCGATGCCGGCATGTACCATCGCCTCCATGATGCCCATCGCCTGATTGCCGATGTCGTGTCCTTCAAGGGGCCGCACATCAACCATCTGACGCCGCGCACGCTGGATATCGATCGCGTCCAGGCGCTGATGCCCGATTACGACATCGCCCCCAAGGCCGTTGTCGAGGGGCCGCCCACGCGGGCCTGCCCGATCTTGCTGCGCCAGACCTCGTTCAAGGCGCTCGAAGAGCCGGTCTCTTTCCGCAATGCCGATGGCGTCTGGAAAGCGGGCTCACACACCGCCCGCTTCGGCGAGATCGAGCAACGCGGCATTGCGCTGACGCCGAAGGGCCGCGCGCTTTATGACAAGCTGCTCGATCAGTCGCGCAAGATCGTACGCCCCGCAGCCGACGGATCGAATGCGCGCGATTATGAGGCCGCTCTCGCTCAAAGCTTTGCCGACTTCCCGGACGACTGGGCGGCAATCCGCGCCGACGGCCTCGGCTATTTCACCTATTCGCTGACAGCCAAGGGCAAGACTGCCGCAACGAGCCATGGGGATATCGACGCGCTGATCGACCAGGGCCTCGTCCAGTTCGACCCCATCGTCTACGAGGACTTCCTCCCCGTCAGTGCTGCCGGCATTTTCCAGTCCAATCTCGGCGATGGTGCGCAGCAGGACTTCGTCGCCAGCCCAAACCAGCAGCGCTTCGAAGCCGATCTCGGCATGAAGGTGCTGAACGAATTCGACCATTACGCCGGCATCGAACAGGCATCCATCGACGCCTGCCTGCGGGCATTATCCAAACAAGACGCCGCCGAGTGAGGTGATGCGGCGATATCAGCCGCGCGCCACCCGGATCAAGACAAGTGGAGTTTCAAACGATGAACATTGCAGCCAAGACCACATCCGTTGCAGCCGAAGCTGCCGCCATTCTCGAAAAGCTCGGCGTCGACAAGACGCTTTATACTGAGGGCGATATGCCCTCCTATTCCCCGGTCACCGGCGAGAAGATCGGCAGCCTCAAGACCGTTTCTGCCGAAGAAGCGGCAAAGAAAATCGAGAAGGCGTATGCCGCGTTCCGCGCCTGGCGCCTCGTGCCGGCCCCGAAGCGCGGCGAACTGGTGCGTCTGCTCGGTGAAGAACTGCGCGCCGCCAAGGACGATCTCGGCCGTCTGGTTTCCATCGAAGCCGGCAAGATCCGCTCCGAAGGCCTCGGCGAAGTGCAGGAAATGATCGACATCTGCGATTTCGCTGTCGGCCTTTCCCGCCAGCTTTACGGCCTGACCATCGCGACCGAACGTCCGGGTCATCGCATGATGGAAACCTGGCATCCGCTCGGCGTCGTCGGCATCATCTCCGCCTTCAACTTCCCGGTCGCGGTCTGGTCGTGGAATGCGGCGCTGGCGCTGATCTGCGGCGACGCCGTCGTCTGGAAGCCCTCGGAAAAGACGCCGCTGACCGCGCTTGCCTCGCAGGCGATCCTCGATCGCGCGCTTGCCCGCTTCGGCGATGCGCCTGAGGGCTTGTCGCAGGTGCTGATGGGAGACCGTGCTATCGGCGAAATCCTCGTCGACCATCCGAAGGTGCCGCTCGTTTCGGCAACCGGCTCGACCCGCATGGGCCGTGAAGTCGGACCGCGGCTTGCCAAGCGCTTTGCCCGCGCCATTCTAGAGCTCGGCGGCAACAATGCCGGCATCGTCTGCCCCTCGGCCGATCTCGACGTGGCGCTGCGCGCCATCGCCTTCGGCGCCATGGGCACGGCCGGCCAGCGCTGCACGACGCTGCGCCGTCTCTTCGTTCACAAAAGCGTCTATGACCAACTCGTGCCGCGGCTGAAGAAGGCTTATCAGAGTGTTTCGGTCGGCGATCCCCTGCATTCCTCCGCTCTCGTCGGGCCGTTGATCGACAAGGCCGCGTTCGACAACATGCAGAAAGCGATCGCTGAGGCAAAGGCCCATGGCGGCTCCGTCACCGGTGGCGAGCGCGTCGATATCGGCCACGCCAACGGCTATTACGCAAAGCCGGCGCTGGTGGAAATGCCGAAGCAGGCCGGTCCGGTCATGGAAGAAACCTTCGCCCCCATCCTCTACGTCATGCCCTATGACGATTTCGACGCCGTCATCGACGAGCACAACGCCGTTGCCGCCGGCCTCTCGTCCTCGATCTTCACGCGCGACATGCAGGAATCCGAGCGTTTCCTCGCAGCCGACGGCTCCGATTGCGGCATCGCCAACGTCAACATCGGCACGTCAGGCGCTGAAATCGGTGGCGCATTCGGCGGCGAGAAGGAAACCGGCGGCGGCCGCGAATCCGGCTCGGATGCCTGGAAGGCCTATATGCGCCGGGCGACCAACACCGTGAACTACTCCAAGGCCCTGCCGCTGGCGCAGGGTGTCTCCTTCGACATCGAGTAAGCTCCATGACGATCGCCACGAAAATCGAAGAGGCGGGCTTCAAGCCCGCTTCGCGGATCGCCTCCATCGGCGTCTCCACCATTCTTCAGATCGGCGCGCGTGCCGGCGCGATGAAGCGTGACGGCCTGCCTGTCATCATTCTCGGTGCGGGCGAACCGGATTTCGATACGCCCGACAATGTGAAGGAAGCGGCCAAGGCCGCCATCGATCGGGGCGAAACGAAATATACCGCGCTCGACGGCACACCGGAGCTGAAGAAGGCGATCGCCGGAAAGTTCCAGCGCGAGAACGGCATCGACTACGCGCTCGACGAAATCACCGTGGCGACGGGTGCCAAGCAGATCCTGTTCAACGCCTTCATGGCGTCGATCAATCCGGGCGACGAGGTCATCATCCCGACGCCCTATTGGACCTCCTATTCCGATATCGTTGAGATCTGCGGCGGCGTGCCTGTTCTGATCCCCTGCGACGCCAAGGCCGGTTTTCGTTTGAAGTCGGATCGGCTCGAACAGGCGATAACGCCCAAGACGCGCTGGCTGCTACTCAACTCGCCATCGAATCCATCGGGTGCGGCCTATTCCAAGGCCGATTATCTTCCGCTGATCGAGGTGCTGCAGCGTCATCCGCATGTCTGGCTGATGGTCGACGATATGTATGAGCACATCGTCTATGAGGACTTTGAGTTCACCACACCCGTTGCGATCGAGCCGAGCCTCAAGAGCCGGACGCTGACGGTCAACGGCGTTTCCAAGGCCTATGCCATGACCGGTTGGCGCATTGGCTACGCCGGCGGCCCGAAGGCTCTCATCAAGGCTATGGCGGTTATCCAGAGCCAGGCGACCTCCTGCCCCTCCTCCGTTAGCCAGGCAGCGGCCGTTGCTGCGCTGAATGGCCCGCAGGACTTTCTTGAGGGTCGGAAGGCAAGCTTTCAGAGTCGGCGCGATCTGGTGGTTGGTCGGCTTAACGCCATCGAAGGCCTGGATTGTCTTATGCCGGAAGGCGCCTTCTACACATTCTCCGGCTGCGCCGGCGTGCTTGGAACGACAACGCCATCGGGAAAGATGATCGAGACGGATGCGGATTTCTGCGCCTATCTGCTCGATGAGGCCCATGTCGCCGTCGTGCCCGGCTCCGCCTTCGGATTGTCGCCCTATTTCCGCATTTCCTATGCGACATCGGAAGCCGATCTCGTCGAAGCGCTTGATCGCATCGAAAGGGCCTGCGCGGCGCTCCGGCGCTAGAGCAGCTGCGACCGACGCACAAAACGGCTGTCCATCCGGAACTGCGTGAAAACAAAGAGATAGAGCATTCCCGTAATTCCGTTTAAAAGCGGGAATGCTCCAATCACCGCGTAAAATGCCGGAAGTCTTCGCATCATGATACCACGCCTCGTTTCGGCGAAAGACAGTTTGCAACATCAGACCGGCGCCTTCGCCCGTCGACTATCAGCACTCGGCTTTCAAGGAGATGTTGAGACGGATGACGGCGCGCGGACGGTCGCCTCGACCGACAATTCCATCTATCAGGTCAAGCCGACGGCAATTCTCTATCCGCGCGACACGGATGATCTGAAAATCATCGCCAAAGCCCTATCCGAACCAGCCTTTTCCGATCTTGTCATCGCCCCGCGCGGTGGTGGCACCGGAACGAACGGACAATCCCTTACCTCAGGCGTCGTCGTTGACTGCTCCAGGCATATGAACCGGATCCTGGAGATCGATCCGGTGCGAAGGGTTGCCCGTGTCGAGGCCGGCGTCGTCAAGGATCAGCTCAACAAGGCGCTGAGGGCCTATGGGCTGTTCTTCGCGCCCGAGCTTTCCACCTCCAACCGCGCCACGATCGGCGGCATGATTTCCACCGATGCCTGCGGCCAGGGCTCGTGTCTCTACGGGAAGACCAGCAACCACGTTCTCGGCCTTCGCGTGGTGCTTTCCGATGGCAGCGATTGGTGGTCGCGTCCACTTGGCAATACCGAGCTGAAGGAGATCAAGGCTCGTGACGATCGGATCGGCGAAATTCACCGGGTAGTGGATGCAATCGCCAGGGACAAAAGCGAGCTGATCGCGGCGACCTTCCCGAAGCTCAATCGTTACATGACCGGTTATGATCTTGCCCATATCGGGCGCGAGGACGGCCGCTTCGATCTGAATGCGGTGCTGTGCGGATCGGAAGGCACACTTGCTTTGATTGCCGAGGCCGAACTCAACGTGCTGCCGATCCCGGCACAATCGGCCCTCATTAACATCCGCTATGATGATTTCAACACGGCGCTGGAGGATGCCAGGCGGCTGGTAGCGCTGAAGGTGGCCTCGGTCGAGACAGTCGACGAGAAGGTGCTGGGTCTCGCCAAGGGCGACATAGTCTGGAGCGGCATCGCCCGCTTCTTTCCGGAGGATGCGTCTGGCGCCGCCAATGGCATCAACATCGTTGAGGTGCTGGCTGATGATCGAGACGAGCTGGAACGCAAGCTCGCGGATGTCACCGCCGCGCTTGATGACCGCTCGTCAGCGCGCCACAAGGGCTATACGATCGCCCGCGAAAAGGCCGAGATCGAAGCAATCTGGTCGATGCGCAAACGCGCTGTCGGCCTGCTCGGCAATGTTGAGGGGCCGGTGCGGCCGGTGCCCTTCGTCGAGGACACTGCCGTTCCGCCCGAACATCTGGCCGCCTACATAAGAGAATTTCGCGCCCTTCTTGACGCCGAAGGGTTGGATTACGGCATGTTCGGCCATGTCGATGCTGGTGTGCTGCATGTCCGCCCGGCGCTCGATCTTACCCGCGTCGACCATCAGCCGCTCGTCCGGAGGATCAGCGACGGCGTGGTTGCCCTCACCCGCAAATATGGCGGCGTGCTCTGGGGTGAACATGGCAAGGGCGTTCGCTCGGAATATGTCCCTGAATATTTTGGCGAGCTTTATCCGAGCCTGCAGGACATCAAGCGCGCATTCGACCCCGGCGATCGCCTCAATCCGGGCAAGATCGCATCCGGCTCATCCCGCCCGTTGCTGAAGATCGACGAAGTGTCACTGCGCGGAGACTTCGATCGAGCCATCGGCAACGACATCCGTGCTGCTTTCGACAATGCCGCTTATTGCAACGGCAACGGCGCCTGCTTCGATTTCGATGCGACAAGCCCAATGTGCCCATCCTTCAAGGCGACAGGCGACCGGCGTTACTCGCCGAAGGGGCGCGCAGCATTGATGCGTGAATGGCTGCGCCTGCTGGCGGAGCGGCAGATCGATCCGCGGCGCGAGGCGGAAGCCCTACGGCGTGCCAATCCTTTCGGCAGTCTCTTGCGGCGAGCGGTCAACTCGCTCAATCCGGCCAATCGCGACGACTTTTCCCATGAGGTGCGCGCGGCAATGGATACCTGCCTCGCCTGCAAGGCTTGCGCCGGCCAATGTCCTGTCAAGGTTAGCGTCCCGGCCTTCCGATCGAAATTTCTGGAGCTCTATTACGGTCGATACCTTAGGCCGCTGAAGGACCCGATCGTTGCGGCCATCGAAACGACCTTGCCGCTGATGGCGCGCTTCAAGCCGGGCTACAATCTGCTCACCGGGTCGACCGCCGGCCAGGCCTTGATGCGGTTTGCCGGTCTCACCGCCCTTCCCGCGATGCCTGCAGTATCGCTCGAACGGGAAGCCGCTCGTCTCCGCGTGCGGGTTGCTACTCCGGAACTGTTGGGAAAGCTCTCCGCAGAGGAGCGAGCCCAAGCAGTCGTCATCGTTGCCGATGTCTTCTCCACCTATTTCGATCCGGCCGTCGTCATCGCAGCGCTCAAGCTCGCCCTGAAAATGGGTTTCAAGCCGTGGCTCGCTGGATCACAGAACAACGGCAAAGCCTTGCATGTGCACGGCTATCTCGGTCGCTTCGAGAAAGCGGCGGCGAAATCGCGAGATTATCTCGATCGCATCTCGCAACTGGGCATCCCGCTTGTCGGCATTGATCCGTCGATGACGCTGACCTATCGCAGTGAATATGCGGCCCTGCCCTCCGCCAAGCTGCGCACGCCGGTGCTGCTGCTTCAGGAATGGCTCGCCGCCAATCTCGACCGAATACCAGCATCAGAGGCTGTGCCGCACGAACGCTTCACGCTGCTTGCCCACTGCACGGAGAGAACGAATGCGCCGGCTGCTCTCAAGCAATGGTCCGTGCTCTTCGACAAATTGGGGATCAAGCTGGATATGGCCGATGTCGGCTGCTGCGGCATGGCCGGCACCTTCGGCCACGAGGTGCGCAATCGCGCCATTTCGGAAAGGCTCTATGCGATGAGCTGGCAGGACAAGATCGCCGAAAACGGCAATCAGACGGTGGTTATGGCGACCGGTTTTTCCTGTCGTTCGCAGGTCGCCAAGATCGATCACCAGATCGTCCCGCACCCGATCGAGATCCTCGAGCGGCTGATTGATTAGCCTTCAGAAAGTTTCCTCAACGGCCGAAATACATGTGGCGCCCGAAGGCGCCACATAAAAAACATCAAGTAAAATAGCCTCTTAGACGGCTTCTCTCATCCTGATCTTTTCAAGACTGTAAACCTGTCCGAAGCGATTGGCGAGGAAATCGCCGAGATCGATTTCTTCCTGGCAGACGAAGCCCTTCGCAGGCAGTTTGCCTTGGGCCAGCAGATCGAGCACGGTGGTGATGCCGGCAGCCGTGGTGATCTGGATGGCGCTCATCTTCTTGCCCGCGACGATGCCTGCATAGACCTTGTTGGCATAGGTTTCCTGCATGTAGCGGCCTTCGCGCCAGCCGCAGACGGTGACGAAAACGACGACCACATCCTGCATGGTCGCGGGCAGTGCGTTCTCGAAGAGATCCTTCAGCACATCGCGGCGGTTCTTCAGGTTGAGGTCGTTGAGCAGCGCCTTGATGATGGCCTGATGGCCGGGATAGCGGATGGTGCGGTAGTTCATCGTCCGCACGCGGCCAGCTAGCGTCTTGGCGAGCGTGCCGAGCCCACCGGACGTGTTGAAGGCTTCATAGGTGACGCCGTCGAGCGAAAATTCCTCGCGCTCTTCCATGGCCGGCACGGTGACGAGCTTGCCTTCGACGATCGCTTCACAGGGCTCGATGTATTCGTTGATGAGGCCGTCCGTGCTCCAGGTCAGATTGTAGTTCAGAGCATTGGACGGATATTGCGGCAGCGCGCCGACGCGCATGCGCACGCTGTCGAGGCTGTCGAAGCGCTTGGCAAGATCATTGGCGACGATCGAGATGAAGCCCGGCGCAAGTCCGCATTGCGGGATGAAGGCGGTATTTGCCCCTTGAGCCAGCTCTTCCACCTTCTTAGTGGTCGCGACGTCTTCGGTGAGGTCGAGATAATGGACGCCGGCTTCAAGTGCCGCTTCCGCGACGAAGCCTGTGAGATGGAACGGTGCGGCCGACAGAACGGCGAACTTGCCCTTCAGAACGCCAACGAGCCCGGCGCGGTCGGCAATATCGACGACGGCGGTGGAAATCGCAGGATGGTGCTCGATCTTGTCCAGCTGTTCCTGGCTGCGGTCGGCGACAACGACCGTGTAATCACCCGTTTCGGCCAGCATCAGAGCGATCGCCCCACCGATCTTGCCTGCGCCGATGACCACTATGTCTTTCATATGACTCCCCTGCATTTTATTGATAAGATTTTTATAAGTGTAAGCGGGAGTTGAACGATTCATAGCGACGAAAAATGCATTTCGTTGTATGAATTCATACAAATCGACGAAACGATTTTGCAAAATGCAGGAATACCATGCAGGTTACCGATAAAGACCGCGAACTGATCGCCTTGCTCGGCCAGAATGCCCGCATGCCCGTCGCGACTCTCGCCAAAAAGCTGTCGCTATCGCGCACCACCGTTCAGGCGAGGCTCGAACGGCTGGAGCGGGAGGGTGTGATTTCAGGCTATGGCGTGAGGCTGTCGGAGACTTATCTGTCCGGCCTCATTCGGGCGCATGTGCTGATCACGATCGCGCCGAAAGCGCTGTCAGCCGTGACGGCATCGCTGAATGCGATCCCGGAGGTAACGACGCTTCATTCCGTCAGCGGCACATTCGATCTGATCGCCATCATCGCAGCACCCTCGATCTCCGAGCTGGATCAGCTGATCGACGGCATCGGCACCATCGACGGCGTCGAACGCACCCTGTCATCCATCATCCTTTCGACGCGGATCTCGCGTTGAAGATGACCGATCATGCGATCGATGCCGGCTCCATCTCGGGCGTGGTGGACAAGACTGCTTCCTTCAAAGCCTGCGAATAGGGATGCTGCGGATTATCCAGAACGGCGCGCGCACCGCCCTGCTCGACGATCTCGCCCTTCTTCATGATGATGATGCGATCGCTGATATAGTAGGCTGTCGCCAGATCATGGGTGATGTAGATGATCGACAGCCCCAGCTCCTTCTTCAGCTGACCGAAGAGATTGACGATTGCCATTCTCAGCGAAGCATCGACCATCGAAACCGGCTCGTCGGCTACCAGCAACCGTGGCTGCGGTATGAGCGCGCGGGCAATGGCGGTTCGCTGCAGCTGGCCGCCCGAAAGCTCATGGGGGAACCGCCCCTTCACCTCGGCAAGCGTCAAGCCGATATGGGCAAGCGCCTCGTCGGCAATACGCTCGACATCGGCCCGGCTTGGCCTTAGGCCTGTGGGCGCAAAATTCCTTGCCGTTTCAAAAAGATATCGATCAACTCTCTTGAGCGGGTTGAACGCTTCGAACGGATTCTGAAGGACCGGCTGTACCTCCCGCATGAAGTCGCGGCGCTCAGATCGCCCGTGGATGGCGACGGCTCTGCCGCGAAAATTCAGGCTGCCCGATGTCGGCGCCGTCTGGCCGAGGATCATAGACGCAATCGTCGATTTGCCGGAGCCCGACTCGCCGACGATGGAGAGAATTTCCGGCTCCTCTCCGAGGCTCAGACTGACATCGTGAACCGCCGTGATATGACGACGGCTGAGCATGCCGCCCTGACGATAGATCTTGCTGACATGCGAGAGAGAAAGAAGATCGCTCATCGCGCTCCTCCCGTCACCGCGAAGCAAGCGACACGCCGGTCCGGCTCGACGTTCACCATAGGCGGCACTTCGCGGCTGCAAATGTCCATGCGCTTCGGACAGCGCGGATGAAAGCGGCATCCTTCCGGCGGCATGGCGAGATTGGGCGGCCTGCCCTCAAGCGAGGGGCGCGTGGAAGCATCCCCGATCCGCGGCAGGCTTGCGACCAGATGCTGCGTATAGGGATGCAGCGGCAGGTGGAAAAGCTTGCGCGTCGGCGCCTCCTCCACCAGCCGGCCGGCATAGACGATGCCGATGCGATCGGAAACGGCGGCGTGAACGCCCATATCATGGGTGACGAACAGGAAAGACGAGCCCATTTCGCGCTGTATTTCGCGGATCATCTGCAGCACGTCGCGCTGGACGATGACATCAAGCGCCGTCGTCGGCTCGTCGGCGATGATGAACTCCGGCGTCAGGATGGTCGCGAGCGCGATCGTCATGCGCTGGCGCATGCCGCCCGACAATTCATGCGGATAGGCATCGAGCAGGTGGGCATCCAACTTCAGCCGCTGAAGATGAGCGCCGACCCGGTCGAAGAAGGTGGCGCGATCAGCTTTCATGTGGCGGAAGGCAAAATCCGTGAAGGAGTGCCGGATGCGGCGCACGGGATTGAGCACATTCATCGATCCCTGCATGACATAGGACAGATGCCGCCAGCGAAGCGACGCCCTCTGCTCCGCTGTCATGGCGTAGATATCCTGCGTTCCATTGTTGAAATGGAATTTGACGGCACCGGAGACGACGCGCAGCGGCGGCCGGATGGCGCCCGCAATCGTCTTGATCAACGTCGTCTTGCCGCTGCTCGATTCACCGGCAACGCCATAGATCTCGCCGCGGCCGATCGACAGGCTGACATCGTCAACCGCCCGCACCTCGCGATCGACACCAAAAAGGAAGGCCCGGTAATAAGCCCTGAGGTTGTTGACCTCGACGACAGCCTCCATCCCTCAGCCTCCCATCCGGTTCAAACGACTGCGGGGGTCGTTATATTCATTCATCGACATCGACAGCAGGAAGAGCGCCATGAACAGCACCACGATGGCGGCCACAGGCGCTGCAACCCACCACCATGTTCCGGCGATCAGTGCCGAATGGGCATTGGCCCAGTAGATCATCATGCCCATGGTCGGCGTCTCGATATCGGTAAAGCCGAGCACCGCAAGCGTGATCTCCATGCCGATCGACCAGATCATGTTGTTCATCGTGGTGGCAAAAACGATCGGCAGCACATAGGGCAGATGCTCCTCGACGAGGATCTTGCGCATGCTCATGCCGGAATAGACGCTCTGCGTGGTGAAAGGCCGCGTCTTCAGGCTGATCGCCACCGAGCGGATCAGGCGTGCATCATACGACCAGCCAAGCGAGGCCATGACGATGATGAGCACCGTCCAGGTCATTTCATCCTTGAGCACGAAGTAGAACAGGATCAGCAGCGGAAACTGCGGAATGACCATGATGCTGTCATTGATCGCCATCAGCACGCGATCGACAGCGCCTCCGGCATAGCCAGCCACCAACCCCACGACCAGCGAGATGATGCGCGAGAGAATGGCGACGCCGATGCCGAAATAAAGGGTGTTGCGGAGCGCCGTCGTGAGCTGCCAGAACACATCCTGGCCGCGCGATGTCGTACCCAGCCAATATTGCCCATCCGGCGGCATATCGGGCGGCAGCAGATAAAGATCGGCCGGGCCATAGGGCGAAAAATAAGACAGGATCACCAGCCCGACGATAATGGCGAGCAACAGAAGACCGAAAAGGAATTCCATATTCTGGCGAGCAAGGTCGCGAACGATCGTCAGCATGGCCTACTCCACCTTGATGCGCGGGTCGATCAGCGGACCCAATATGTCGATGATGAAGACGGCAGCGGCGACACCGACGATCGACAGCGCGCTGAGCCCCAGGACGAGGCTGTAATCGCCAGCATGCACGGCCGAAATCAGGAGATTGCCGATGCCGGGATAGCCGAAGACGATTTCGGTGATGACCGTGCCGTTGAAGACCGCGCCAAGCGACATGGCAAGGCCGGTAAACTGCGGCACCATGGCATTGCGGGCAATGTAGGAGCGCAGGATCTTGCGCTTCGGCACGCCGCCGAGCTCGGCGAAAACGACGTAATCCTCGGTGATGATATTGGAGACCAGCGCCCGCATGCCGATGAGCCAGCCGCCCGTCCCGACAAGGATCAGCGACAGCGCCGGCAGGATGGAGTGGCGGAGAATATCGAGCACCAGTGTAACGGAGAGATTGAGGTTGGTGTTCATCTCGTAGCCGCCATTGATCGGCAGGATCGGCCAGACATAGCCGAAGAGAATGATCAGCACGAAGGCGAGAATGTAATAGGGGATCGGCTGCATGGCGATGAACACTAGGCTGACGGCCTTCAGCACCGAGCTCTTACGATAATATCCGGCGAGCGCGCCGATCGCGTTGCCGAGAATGAAGGTCAGGATGACGGAAACAGTCATCAGGCCGATCGTCCAGGGCAGCGCCCTCGCAATGATGGCGGAAACAGGCGTGGGAAAGGCCGAAAGCGAAGGCCCGAGATCACCGGTCGCAAGACGCCCCCAGAAATGCAGATATTGCTGCCAGATGGAACCCTCGAGACCATAAAGCTCACGCAACGACTGACGCATCAGCTCGACGGCGCGGGGATCGGATTGGCCCATCTGCTGGATGGTCCCGATGCTTTCCTCGACGGGATCGATCGGTGTCATGTGGGTGATGAAGAACGTCGCGGAAATGCCGAGGAAGACAACGAGCAGGAATTGGCCAAATCGTTTCAATACGAAAACTGGATAGGACGTCATGCCGCCGTCTTCCTTACTGCTTGCGCTTCATCATGAATTCAAAAGATTCGCCGGACCTGCTTAGTGTCCGGCGAAAGGTGCCTGATGCGGCGGTTGTCGCATCAGGGTCGGGAGAAATCAGGGCTGGGCCGGCTTCAGCTTGACCATCATCAACCGGGAGTTCGCCCAATTGGGAACGGGGTCCGTATAGGGGTCGGCAATGGTCGGATAGCCTTTCCAGTAGGTCGTATCCATCGAAGTGAAGACGTTATAGGACATCAGCGGAATGGTCGGCATCTGCTGCGCGACCAGCTTCAGATAGTCCTTGCCAAGTTCAATGCCCTTCGGATCATCAGCGCTGACGCGGCGAATATTTTCGATGATCTTGTCGAGATCCGGATTGGACCAGCGCTGCCAGTTACGGGGCGCTTGGTTCTCGCCCTTCTTGGCGACGAACTCCGAATGCCAGCTGTCGAGGAAGAAGGACAGATCGGGATCGCCGCCCCACGTCTCGACACTCCACGCGATCGCAACCTGGTAGTTGCCGGGCTGCAATCCCGCCTGCCAGACGCTGGTGGATGGAGCAGCTTTGGAATCGATCCCGAAGGCTGCCCATTGCTGGGCGATCAGAGTGCCCGCGCGGGTGAACACCGAGCGAGTGTCGCCTTCGACCGTCAGGCGGATCTTGAACGGCTGCCCGTCAGGCGTCATCCATTTGCCGCCGACCTTCTTGAAGCCAGCCTTTTCCAATAGCTCGGCGGCGGCCTGCGGATCTGGCTTCCACCAGCCATAGCCGAAGGCAGCGCTGATGGCGGCCGGATCGGTCGGGATCTGATCCTTGTATTTCGGCTGCTTGCGCAGGATATCCGCGATCTGCTGACCGATCGTCGGATCGTAGGGCTTGATCTTGCGCTTGCCCGTATCGATCTCGAAATTCTTCAGCCAATCCTGCATCGGCGCCTGATAATCCGTCATCGCGATCGCCGTTGGCGGAACGCCAAGCGCGGAGAGCGTGGCCGCGCCACGATAGCTCGCCATATCGACGGCCTTGATATCGATCAGCAGTGCCAGCGCCCAGCGCACATCGGCATTCTGGAACAGCGGGTCCTGATTGTTGAAGATCACGGCGGGCAGCGTCGGATCCGGATGGGCGAAGGGGAAACCGGGGAACCAGCTTTCGACCGTCTTCGACTTTTCCTTCAGCGTGAACATGCCTTCCGGCGTGTTGTCGTGAATGATATCGAGATTGTGCTCGAGCTGCGCGATGGTGCGCTTATCCGGCGGACCGGGATCGACATAGGTGACATATTTCGGAGCCGGCTCGCCGAAGCGGGCAAGCGAGGTGCGCTGCCAGTCGTCGCGCTTTTCCCAGGTGTACCATTTACCCTGCGGATCGAACGCCTTCAGCTTATAGGCGCCAAGCGAAACGGGATTGGCGAAATCGTAGCGAACCGGATCGGCCACCTTTTCGAAGACATGCTTCGGCATGATCCAGGCGCCGTTCCAGCGAACGGTGAAGATGGCGTGGAAACGGGAATTCGGCTTCTTAAGCTTGAAGACGACCGTATAAGGATCCGGCGCCTCGACGCTTGCAACCTGCACCGAGAAGGCCGCGCTCCAGTTCATGCCCGGATGGTCCATCTGGGTCTTGACGGTGTAGACCACATCGTCGGCGGTGAATTCGACGCCGTCACTCCAATAGAGGCCTTTGCGCAGTTTCACCGTCATCTGGGTGAAATCGTCATTATATTGCGGCTTGTCGGAAGCGAGGGAATTGTCCCAGGCCGAACCGCCCAGACCTTTCTCCGGATCGATGTACCAGAGCGTGTCCATCGTCAGCTGCTGGAGGCCGGTCGAAACGCCGCCGCCGCCATTGACCCAGATGTTGAACCAGCCCGGATTCTTGATCGTTCCCTCAGGGTTTTCGACGATCAAGGTCTCCTTGCGGGGCAAGGCGGTATAATCTTGAGCCTTGGCTGCCGCTATGAGGCCGAACGTGGCCAGCGCGACGCCGAAGGCAAGCTTCTTCCACTGCTTCATGATCTCCTCCCGTTTTTATCGACTGCGCGGCACACTCCAAGCAATGGTGGGTAGACCGCGATTTTCACCCCTTTTTCCCCGGCCAGCCGCTCAAAGCAGCGTGCGGCGGTCCGGGCCTGCAACGGGTCGTCGGTCGCCTCCTCGCGACCATCAGACCGTTTTCGGTGCCGGAGTGCATACCCCGGCGGCAAAGCATCACACCGCGAGCCGGATCACGGTGTAGGATAGCGGCTTCAGCGTAGCGCGAAGCCGGCCATCCTCGATCTTGGCATCGCCTGTATTGGTTGGTACGACCGCGTTCGGATGCGCTGCCGTGTTGGTTGCCTGCAGATCGCTGTGGACCATTTCATGCTGCTCGACGACACGGGCTCCGGCAAAGCCTTCGAGACGTGTATCTAGATCGAGCGCGCTGTCAGGATGCCGGTTGACGGCAAAGAGCGTGACCATTTTGCCGAGCTCATCGTGAACGGCCGACACATCAAGATAAGGCACATCATCGGCCTCGTCGCTGTCATAGGTCGGACCATCCGTGACAAGACGCAGCGCATAGCCGCGACCGTATTTCGAGGCGAAATAGAGCGGATAGTAAATCGTCTGCCGCCATGCGGGGCCGCCATCTTCCGTCATGATCGGCGCGATCACGTTGACAAGCTGGGCGATGCAGGCAATGCGAACACGATCAGAACGGCGAATGAAGGTATTGAGAATGCCGCCGACCTGCAGCACGTCCTCGAAATTATAGACATCTTCAAGCAAATGCGGCGCATCCGGCCATTCGTTCCGCGCAAGGATGTCCTTGTCCTGCTGGTTGGAATGATACCAGACGTTCCACTCATCGAAGGAAATGCCGATAGTCTTCTTCGAACGCTTCTTCGCCTTGATATAGTCGATGACGCCGCCAATGGTGACGATGTAGCGATCGAGCTTCTCTGCCTTGGCGAGATAGTTCAGCGTGTTCTTTTCGCGGTTGGCGAAATACATATGTAGCGAGATATGGTCGGCGCTGTCGTAGCACTGATCCAGGACCTCAGCTTCCCAATCGGGATAGGTCTTCATGTCGGAATTGGACGAGCCGCAGACGACGAGTTCGAGCGATTTATCAAAGCCGCGCATGGCCTTGGCAGTCTCATCGGCCAGGCGTCCGTATTCGTAAGCCGACTTGTGACCGACCTGCCAGGGACCGTCCATTTCATTGCCCAGGCACCAGAGCTTCACCCCATGCGGATCGGCCCAGCCGTGCTTGCGCCGCAGGTCCGACCAGTATGTGCCGCCTGGATGATTGCAATATTCAACGAAGTTTCTCGCCGCATCCAGCCCGCGCGAGCCAAGATTGACGGCAAGCATCGGTTTGGTATTGGCCTTCTTGCACCAATCGACGAATTCATTGACGCCAATCTGGTTGCTCTCGCGCGTCCGCCAGGCAAGATCGAGACGCACCGGCCGCTCGGAACGAGGTCCGACGCCATCTTCCCAATTATAGGCTGAAACGAAATTACCACCGGGATAGCGGCAGTAGGGCGAGTTGAGTTCGCGCACCAGCTCAATCACATCCTTACGAAATCCGTTCTCATCGGCAGTCGGATGGCTCGGCTCGTAGATGCCGCCATAAATCGCCCGGCCCAGATGCTCCAGAAAAGAGCTGTAAAGCCGATCATCGATGTCGGCGATTCGGAAATCACGGTGGACGATCACATGCGCCTTCACGGCCTTCCTCCCATATATATCAGATATTTCGTTCTTATACCTTGATCTTGATACACTTTTGGAAGGCCGTCAACATATTCAAGGCGGGAAATATCGCAAAAGTCACGGGTATAGCACCGGCTGGACGATAAAATAGCCAGGAAAATCAGCAACTTATGAAAAATATGACTTATCGGAAATCGGCCCCGACAATATACTATGTATCATAAATTACGATACTATTGGGCCAAATCGATGCGCATGAGGATATCGCGGCCATAATTGCCGAAACCGCGGCCGAAAATATTGATGCCACCGGTGTTGCGCGCATCGTCGGCAATGCCGATCCGCAGGCGGATCGAGGAATGCTGGCCGATGGCGAGATCATCGATCGTTACATCGGAAGAGGCAACTCCGTCTATGAAAGTGCCCTTCTTGGAGATTCGCCAGGTCTTAAGCTTACCGTATTGAGAGCCTT
Source organism: Hyphomicrobiales bacterium (assembly GCA_900472485.1). Taxonomy (GTDB): domain Bacteria; phylum Pseudomonadota; class Alphaproteobacteria; order Rhizobiales; family Rhizobiaceae; genus Rhizobium. The sequence goes on along the minus strand of UCII01000011.1, from coordinate 221,141 downwards.
CCAACTTCCACCAGCTTGGCGTGAAGGCCCCGCGCTTGTCGCCGTAATCGCCGGGAGACGTCCATGTGCCAACGGCAACGCCGTTGATCCAGACCGTGATGTCGGACGGCCAGTCCGGATTGGTACCAGGCACTTCGGAGGACAATTCCATCGAGAACTCGATGGCATTGACATTCCTGTTCAAGATCTTGGCATTGTTCGGGAATTTATATTCGACATGGCCGCGCCCGAACCAGAGAAGCCCCGCCTGCATGCGCTGCGGATCAAGAAAATAGTCGGGAACATCGAGCAGCCCGATGACGCCCTCTGTCGAACACAGACCACATGGCGCGTGCGTCTCACAGCTCGTATAGAGGCCGATCGGCATGGCGACTTCGATCACGTCCTCATCATGCTTGAAGGCCTGATCCTCGAAGCTCAGCAGGATCTCGTCATAAAGCGCAGTGCAGATCTTCTGGTAGCCTTTACGCGCCTTCGCAGCCTTGGTTTCGACAAGGCCGGCCTCTTCGAGGATCATGATACCAGTCGCGACGGTCGATTGCGGCAAATCCAGTTCCCGGGCGATCTCGTTGACATTCAACGAGCCCCTTGCGCAGAGCAGCTTCAGCATATCGACGCGCGCCGGGGCCGAAAGCGCCCTGAAGACCGCAGCGTTCTCACCCGCATAAATTGTCAGAAAGCCGCGCTGCATGAAATCCTGAATTCCCCATCAATACGTCTCATTTATATCAGGATTTTTGATTTCACAAGAGATATCAGTTCGAAAGCCCGGAGCGGCGCCTTCTCCGCGGAATGGGAAGACGCCAATCCGCTTGGCCGCTACACAACCCACCGCAACGAAATCGCCGGTAGATCCTCGGACGCCGCCGACCTCACCGGCAAGTCTCTATTCGCTTCAATGCGGCTGTAATGCCGGAGAGAGAGTAGGAATAACTCGTCTCGGTGCCTCGCTTCGAGGTTGCCTGCAGCTGCAGCTGCGCGCCGCTTTTCATGGCATTGACCATGGTCGGCTCCTGCGATTCGTTCCTTACCCAGCCGTGCCGGTCTTTCGTAAACATCGGGAATGTCTTGTCGCCAACTGTCGCCGTCATCGGCTCGCCGTCTTTCAGGTCATAGCCCATCGCGGCTTCCGGAACCAGTTTGTCACCGGGAGACAGGCGCGAGACGATGAAGAAATTGTCGCCATGGTCGACACTGGCGGGCTGCTGCGCAACCGGCCTGGATAAAACATAGCAACTGACGCTGTCGCCGGATTTATAAGAATATGCACCCCAGTGATCGAATTGATCGATACGAATGGGCACTTCCGCATGCGCGATACCGGCGCTGAATGCGACGAAGACCAGAGCGGGGGCGAAATTTCTTGCAAACATAGTTTCCTGCCATTTCTTGTTTCAAGGACATTGAAAGCGAGAGATGCACTCACACGCGCGGCAGTTTCGGTGCGGTGCGTTATCCGATTGTTAATGTCTTCGTTAAAATTTGTTCATGTTAGGAAGCGCGCAAGAAACCATATGTGGGAAGAACACAACCTCGTCGACATTGACGATCAGTTCACAGTTTGCGCTGTTCCATCCGCTGCATCCATGCACATATAGCCGCCTGAACCTACGGCTTTTGTAAGCCATGCTATGAAGACGCAAGCAAGCGGCACCTTTGACGCGCCGGTTTCTGCATGGACATGCGTGATGCAAAAACAGGCCGTGCTAACCGGATATAATAGGATTGTACCATGAAGAAGATCGGTTTCCTTTCCTTCGGCCACTGGACGCGCTCGCCCCAGTCGCAAACGCGGTCGGCAGCCGACACGCTGCTGCAATCGATCGATCTGGCGGTCGCGGCCGAGCAATTGGGCGCAGATGGCGCCTATTTTCGCGTGCATCATTTCGCACGTCAGCTCGCATCACCCTTCCCGCTGCTGGCAGCTGTCGGCGCAAAGACCAACCGCATCGAAACCGGCACCGCCGTCATCGACATGCGCTATGAAAATCCATTCTACATGGCCGAGGATGCGGGCGCTGCCGATCTTATCGCCGGCGGCCGGCTGCAGCTCGGCATCAGCCGCGGCTCTCCTGAACAGGTAATCGACGGGTGGCGCCATTTCGGCTATGCACCGATGGAAGACGAGAGCGATGCCGATATGGGGCGCAGGCATGCCGAAGTGCTGCTCGATCTCTTGCGCGGCGAGGGATTTGCACAACCCAATCCGCGGCCGATGTTCCCCAATCCTCCCGGTCTCCTACGTCTAGAGCCGCATTCCGAAGGCTTGCGTGACCGGATCTGGTGGGGTGCGTCCTCCAATGCCACGGCCGTATGGGCGGCAAAGCTCGGCATGAACCTGCAAAGCTCGACCCTCAAGGACGACGAGACTGGCCAGCCCTTCCACGTCCAGCAGGCCGATCAGATCAGGCTCTATCGCGAGGCCTGGAAAGAAGCCGGACACAAGCGCGAGCCGCGGGTTTCGGTCAGCCGCAGCATCTTTGCACTGGTGAACGATCTCGACCGCGCTTATTTCGGCCAGAGCGGCAAGGATGCTGACAAGATCGGCTTCATCGATGAAAAGACACGCGCCATTTTCGGCCGCAGCTATGCTGCAGAACCGGATGTGCTGATCGAGGAGCTGGCAAAGGACGAGGCTATCGCTGCGGCCGACACCCTGCTCTTGACCGTGCCGAACCAGCTGGGGGTCGACTATAACGCCCATGTCATCGAGAGCATCCTGACTCATGTCGCACCGGCGTTGGGTTGGCGCTAGGACGGTCCTGAAACAGGAAGAGACAAAACTGACCACCCGCGAAGCTGACCTCCGCGGGCGGTCGTTTCAGATTTATCCGCTGCGGGGCACAAGCTTGGCAGATCAAGCCAAGGTGTTGTGACGCCGCAGCCTATGGAGTGCTGCCAATACCAGCAGCCCCATGAGGGTGGAGAAAGCCACAAGCGGCCATGCGCTATCGCCATCCAACCCGGTGACCGCCAGCGTCCCGGCAAGACTAACGATCAGACTCTGAATGCAGAAATAAAACGCCACGGCCGAGCCAGCGATATCGCCGAATTCCGCCAGAGCGCCGTTCGCCGTCACAGATCCTGCAAAGACGATACCGACCGCCATGATCCACATCGGAAGCACGAAACTTGCGAAGGACGGCACTGCGTAGAGTTGGCCAAGCGCAAGAGCTGCCGCACCGACGAGAAGCAATCCCATGCCCCGCGCAACGCAGCCCACAATACCCCATCTTTCGACAAACCATCCGGCAAAGCGTGCCGTAGCGATCATCACGACAGCAACCGTTGCAAAGGCGATGCTGAAGCCGAGTTCGGAATAGCCGGCCCGGCCGATCAGCACGCGGGGAGCGGTCGAGAAGAACACGAAGAACGTCCCCATTCCCGCACTGAAGGCGAGCGTATAGGTCCAGAACGAACGGCTTCTGAAGATCGGCCCAATCGATCGGCGCGGCCCGATCGAGCCTTGAGGTCTCGTTTCATGCCACTTCGCCATGGCGTGAAAGGTCGCAGCCAATGCCAGAAGCGAAAGCAATATAAAGATGGCACGCCACCCGAACTGGTCGGCAATCATCGCTCCGGCTATGGGACCCAGCGCCGGCACGAAGGAGAGTATCGATCCGAATGTGGCATAGATAATAGCCTGCTCCGGACGATTGCCATAGACATCCCGCACAGTCGCGAAGGTCGCGACCAAAGCTGCCGACGCGCCTATAGCCTGCAGCAGGCGGCACAGCACGAAGACAGGCGCACCCCATGAAAGGGCAGCTCCGAGAGAGGCGACGGCAAATAGAACGGCACCGGAAAGCAGGACCGGGCGGCGGCCGATACGATCCGAAAGCGGGCCGAACACCACCTGCCCGAGACCCAGCATGATCATATAGAGGCTCAGCGTCAGCTGGATCACCGCAGGTGTCGTGTCGAGAGTGCCGGGCATCGACGGCACGACGGGAAGGTAGATATCCATGGCCAGCGAGGCGAGGATATCAAAAGGCGCCATCAGCAGCAGTGCCGCCGGCAGCGAATAGGCCCATGACGGGCGTATGTCTGACATGAGAAAATTCCGCTCGAAAGAGAGATCGGGCGTCGCCTGCCACTGGCATCAATGGGAATGAGTTCGACAGCACGCCGCAACAACAAAAAGCTGTTGCGGCTTATCTATCTGCTGACTTGGAATTCCCCATGCCGATGGCCTCGTGTCGAGATACGTGATGACCACAGCGTTTAGCAGATGACATCGGACCGAGCAATGATGTTGCGACGGGCGTGGTTGCAACCACCACCTGCAATGCGGTCAACTGCGCATCGAAAATGACGTGAAAATCTAATGAATTTTTAACCATAACCATGCCCTAACTGCTTGTAATTTCTTTCTTGGAGCAGATTATGATACGCGCATCGAAAATGGACGAGTTGGACGACCGGCTCGACTTTGTTGGACTGGGACAGGATGCCAGGCAGGCTCTTTCGGAGCTGCAGCCGACTATCGAATCGGCCGTCAAAAGCTCTCTCGACATCTTTTACGAGAAGATCACCAAACATCCGGCGATGTCGAAATTCTTCTCGTCGCAACAGCATGTGCACCACGCCAAATCCAAGCAGCAGGACCATTGGAAGACGATCGCGTCAGGCGAATACGGACCCGATTATGTCGAAGCGGTCTCGGCGGTCGGCAGGACCCATGCCCGTCTCGGCCTCGAGCCGCGCTGGTATATTGGCGGCTACGCCTTGATCCTCGAAGGGATGGTGCGTTCGATCGTTGCGCAGCAGCTCAATGGTTTCATGCTGCGCAAGCATGAACAAGCTCTGTCACGGCGGTTGTCGGCGATCGTCAAGGCCGCCCTCGTTGACATGGATTACGGCATTTCGGTTTACCTGCAGGTGCTCGCCGATGAGCGCGACCGCGCAGAATCCGAGCGGGCCGCTGCACAGCGCGAGCAGGAACGCGCGCTTAATGCCCTCGGCGTAGCGCTGAACGGACTTGCGAACGGCGACCTGACGGCTGATATTACAGAAGCCCTTTCGGCCGAATTCGAGGTCCTGAAGAGCAACTACAACGAGTCGCTCGCATCCCTCGGCACTGCAATGCAGCGCATCGAAGATTCGGTGACACGCGTTCGCGACGAAGCCGGTTCGATCTCGTCTGCCGCTGACAACATGGCAAGGCGCACGGAACAGCAAGCCTCTGCGCTCGAGGAAAGTGCCGCTGCGATCGACCAGATCACCACCATTTCCGAACAGACCGCCGAACGGACGCGCGAAGTGCAGGCGATCGTCAAGGAATCCGCCTCGGAGGCGGAACGCTCGCGCGAGGTCGTACAGCAAGCCGTGTCCGCCATGGGCGATATCGAAACCTCGTCGCGCAGGATGACCGATATCATCTCCGTCATCGACGACATTGCCTTCCAGACGAACCTTCTGGCTTTGAACGCCGGCGTCGAGGCGGCAAGAGCGGGCGAACAGGGCAAGGGCTTCGCCGTCGTCGCGCAGGAAGTCCGTGAATTGGCGCAGCGTTCGGCGACCGCCGCAAAGGAAATCAAGGATCTCATCGACAGGTCATCCAACGATGTGCGTCGCGGCGTCGAACTGGTCAACAGAACCGGCGAGGCGCTGGCGCTCATCGGCAATCAGGTCGCTTCCATCGACCGGAATGTCGGCGCCATCGCTCGCTCGACGGAGGAACAGGCCGCCGGCATCAGCGAGATCAATTCCGCCGTCCGCAACATGGATCAGATGACCCAGCAGAATGTCGCGCTCATGGAAGAGACGAATGCCTCGACGCGGCACCTCGCAGATATCAGCAACGAGCTCGCTGGTCTTGTCGGACGGTTCAAGACCGTGCGTTCGGGAATGCGGACCGGGGCCGTCAGGCTGAAACTCGCAGGCTGAGACGGTCGCCGCACACCGCAATCATCCGCATTCCAACCATCATTTATCCCAAACGGCTCCGGATATGAATCCGGGGTTGTCTCCAACTATGCAGCCTCTCCCGGCATCTCTTCGATTTCCGCCAACAGCCATTGGCGAAACACCTTCATCGACGCCGTCTCCGCTCGCGATTTCAAGCGCGTCAGCCAATAGCTGCCGGTCATCGCGGTGATCTGGAACGGCTGCATGATCCTGCCGGCCTCGATGTCATGGGAAAACATCGCGACCGGCACCAGCGCGACGCCAACGCCGCGTGCTGCAGCCTCTACCAGCGTCAGCGACGAATCGAACATCCAGCCACGAAGATGCGGTGGCGCCAAGCCCGCCGCCCTGAACCAGAGCGACCATTCATCGACGCGATAGGATCGCAGCAGCTCGACATCGACGAGATCGGCAGGCGTGCGCAATCGCGCGCCGATATCCGGCGTGCAAACCGGGGAGAGCGGCGCATCCATAAGATGGATCGCTTCCGTTCCATGCCAAGCGCCGTCGCCGAAACGCAGGAAGAAATCCAATCCGTCGAGCACCATGTCGGCTCGGTTGTTGTTGGTCTTCAGGCGCAGATCGACATGCGGATGCTGCGCTTTGAAACTGCCGAGACGCGGCAGGAGCCAGCCGATCGCGAAAGTCCCGACGACGCCGATCGTCAGGATCTCGGCGAAATTTCCCTCCTCCAGCTGGCTGAGCGTGGCGCTCATACGGCGAAAGGCATCGGTCAGCACCGGCAGCAGCGCGTGCCCTTCATCGGTCAGCGCCAGACCGCGCGGCAGGCGTTTGAAAAGGGTTACACCGAGCACGTCTTCCAGCACCTTGACCTGATGGCTGATCGCCGTCTGCGTGACCCGGAGCTCGAGGCCAGCCCGCGTAAAACTGCAATGCCGCGCCGAGGCCTCAAAAACGCGCAGCGCGTTCAGCGGCAGCTGGGAAATATCCATTTGTGTCCTAAGACCAAGTTTTTCTCATGTCTAAGCCCAGAATTGATCGTTTGTCTAGGGCACACAGCAGAGCCATAGTCTGCCTCGCAAGGTGATTTGCAGGGTCCCAATGACGTCCACGAGACCCGAGACGCACCGAGTTGCTCAACATCAATCGAAGTGGAAACGTGATGACGATCTTATTGTCGCGCCGGCAAAGCCTTGCCGGCAGCTTGCTCGCGCTGCCTGTTCTGGCAGGGCTTAGCGCGGTTGGACGTACTGCAGACGATAATACGGGCGAGGCGCAGCTTGCCGCACTCGAAAGCAAGCATCCGGGCCGAATCTGCGTCAGCATTCTCGACATGGCGAGCGGCAAGCGCATCGAACACCGCGCCGGCGAGCGCATCCTGATGTGCAGCACCTTCAAGGCGCTGGCCGCAGCTCTTGTGCTTGCCCGCGTCGACCAGGGTGAAGAAAAGCTCGATCGGCGCATTCACTACAGGAAGAGCGATCTCATCGACTATTCTCCAGCGACCGAACCCAATGCCGGAGAAAATGGCATGACCGTTGGCGATCTTTGCGCGGCGGCAGTGACGCTTAGCGACAATACCGCGGCCAATCTGCTGCTCGCGAGTTTCGGCGGCCCAGAAGCAATTACGACCTTCTGCCGCAGCATAGGCGACGAGATCACCCGCCTCGACCGCACCGAGCCTACGCTGAACTACCATGACACTCCGAACGATGAGCGCGACACGACGACAGCTTCGGCGATGCTGGAAAGCCTGCGGCAGCTTCTGTTCACCGATGTGCTGACGCCAGCCTCGCGATCGCAGCTCGCTGCCTGGCTGATCACCAACAAGACGGGTGACACCCGCCTGCGCGCCGGCCTTCCAAAAAACTGGCTGGTTGGCGACAAGACCGGGACAAACGGCGACAAAGCCGGCAATGCCAATGATATCGCGGTGCTGTGGCCAGCAAACCGTGCGCCCATCATCGTAACAGCCTATTGCGAGATACCGGAAATCGCAGCCGACGAGCGCAATGCCATCATTGCCGAGATCGGCCGGATCGCTGCGGCGATCTGAGATCATACGCACCGGATAACAGCCGCCACCGGTCATCACCTCCTTTTCGACCATGCGATCCTGCACGGTCGATCATCACAATGAGGATATCATCTTGAATATACGCACTAATTCTCTGCGGAAGCTCGGTGTCGTCGCCGTCTGCCTTTTCTATGGGATCGGTGCCCACGCCGCCGAAGTCAATGATCGGGAGCAGCTCGAGCGAGCTGTCAACGAGATCATTCGTCCGCTCATGAAGGATAACGATGTGCCGGGCATGGCGATCGCGATTACCGTCAAGGGCAAGCGCTACATCTTCAACTATGGCGTCGCCTCGAAGGAGAACGGCCAGAAGGTGACGAACGAAACGATCTTCGAGCTCGGCTCCATCAGCAAGACCTTTACAGCAGCCCTTGGCTCCTACGCCCAGATCAGCGGAAAGCTCTCCTTCTCCGACAAGGCGACGAAATATATGCCGGAACTTGCGGGTACCAGTTTCGACAAGATCAGCCTCCTCGATCTCGGCACATATTCGGCCGGCGGTCTGCCTCTGCAGTTTCCCAACGGCGTGACGGATCAGGACAAGATGGTTGCCTATTATCGCAACTGGCATCCTTCCTTTGCGCCCGGCACATATCGACAATATTCCAATCCCAGCATCGGCCTGTTCGGTTATCTGGCGGCACAGGCCATGAGCGAGCCGTTCGACACGCTGATGCGGGACAAAATTCTTTCCGGCCTCGGCCTCAGCCACACCTATGCCCGCGTCCCACCGGCTGAGATGAGCAACTATGCCTATGGCTATTCCAAGCAGGGCAAACCGATCCGCGTAAATGGCGGCGTTTTCGATACGCAGGCCTATGGCATCAAGACTACCAGCGCCGACATGCTTGTCTTTCTCGAAGCCAATATGGGCGAAGCAAAGCTCGACGGTACACTTCAGCGTGCAATCGATGCGACGCACGTCGGTTATTACCGCGTCGACAACACGACGCAGGCGCTCGGCTGGGAAATCTATGCCTATCCGACGACGCTTGCCCGGCTGCTTGCCGGCAATTCGTCCGACATGGCACGTGAGCCGCATAAGATCACCCGCCTCGATCCACCGCAGCAGCCGCGCAAGGATGTCCTTCTGAACAAGACGGGTTCGACGAACGGCTTCGGCGCCTATGCGGCCTTCATACCCGCGCGGCAGGTCGGCATCGTCCTGCTGGCAAACAGGAATTTTCCGATCCCTGCGCGCGTTTCGTCGGTCTACAAGATTCTGACCGCCGTCGAAAACCTGCCCGGATTGAGCGAGGCAAAATAGAGACCGGGCTCGAAGGTTTGGTCCGCTCCAACGAACGGCCGACTCCAGCAAAAGCTGACGGATCGGCCAGTATCATTTCACACAGCGCCATTCGCCAAACCGCTGACATATATATGACGAGATACCATGTCGTACATGTACGAAGCAGGCTGCTTCGAATGCGTTCGGACTGTCTGGTAGCGACGCATTTAGAACGTCGAGTTCGGTTCATGAAGAGATCGCCACCGCTGGAGGCATCAGCCGGTGGCAAGTTCGCCCGCTTCCTGCCAATTGCGCAACAAGGCAAACAGCTCCTCGCGGTCCTTTACATCGAGCTGCGGCACGCCTGGAACGCGAACGGGGCCGACCTTCAGGCCGGAATAGGTGACGGCCTCCTTGACGACGGTAACGTTTGTTCCGTTGCGGAACTTGGTGCGCATGCGTTCGAAGGGCTCGAGCTTGTTGACGATGGCGCGGGCAGCGGCAAAATCACCCTTCTCCAAAGCTGCATGCACAGCAAGCGACAGCTTCGGAGCAACATTGACGAGGCCGGAAGTGAAGCCCCTTGCGCCGGCGGCGGCGAATGTGGGGGCCCAGCTTTCAGCAAGGCCGCAGACGAATAGTGCGCCATTCGGATCGGAAGCTGCGATCGCCCTTGAAAGCAGCATCAGATCCGTCGTCGCAAACTTGATGCCGGCAATGTTGCCATGGCCGGCCAGACGGACCATGTCGTCGACGCTGAAGCCTTCGGCACGGACATAGGCAACGAGCGGGAGCGGCGAAGCTTCCGCCAGATCACGAAAATAGTCGATCTGTGAGCCGGGTGCGGCGAACGGATCCACCGGTTGATGGGACATGACGGCGGAGGCGCCGATCGAGGCAGCATCCTTCGCCATCTGGATCGCCTCGCGCAATGAACGGCCGATCGCCGCCGTCACCGGCGCCTTGCCTTCGACACCCTTGATCGCAGCTTCGTGGACGCGGCGGATTTCTCCCGGCGTCAGCGCATAGAATTCGCCCGTATTGCCCGCTGCAACGATGTTATGGATCCCGGCAGCCGCTACCCGCTGATAGACTTGAGCGGTGACGCGCAGTTCCACCTCGCCACTTCCATCATAGGCCGTGACCGGAACACCGGAGACGCCGGTCAGCACCTGCCGCATGGTTTCAATGCTCATCTTCCTACCCTTACCCTTTATCATCCATCGAGACGCAAACGAGGAGACGTAAAGAAGACATCACCTCGCCTTCGCCTCATCCAATTCCCTAGACGCCCTGGAACATGCGGGCGCGTGCATTCAAGATATGTCGCTTCATGGCGTCGTGAGCCTCGGTTTCCTGCCGCGCGAAAATCGCCTGTACGATGACGGCATGCTCATCCTGAACACTGCGGATCTGCTCTGGCGTCCGCTTGAGGCTGAGGCTGCGGGTCACGGAATGACCGATGGCGAAGTGCGGCCGGAACAATTCGCGGACGGTGATATGGAACTGATTGCCGGTCGCGATCGCAATGGCGTCGTGCAGTTCCTGATCCTCTTCAGCACCAAGGCGGCCTTCGCCGAGACACTGTTCGATCTTTTGAAGCGCCAGTGTGATCCGTTCCCTATCGGCCGTCTGCCAGTTGCGCGCCGCAAGCTCGGCCGCCTCTGCCTCAAGCCCGGCGCGAAATTCGAAAAAGCGTTGGACATCGGCAAGCGATCCCACAGGCACCATTTTCAGGACCGAGGAATCCGGCCTTTGCCTCACATAGGAACCCGACCCCTTGCGCGACACGATCAGGCTATCGGCACGCAGCCGCTCCAGGGCGTCGCGCACGACGGGTCGTGACGCGCCGAACATTTCCGCAAGCTTCGCTTCTGCCGGCAGCCGCTCATTCACCGGAAAGGTTCCGTCCGCAATCATCGCGACGATCCTCTCATAGATGATGTCGCCGAAGCGCGTCGCGCCCGCACCGGAATCGTTGGCGACAGAGAGTTTCATCATCGTCCTTCGTGAATGCCGGCCAGCGACAGCCATAGCGCATTTCCTGCGCGAAAGGGCTACTAAATCTGTAAAAATCTGTCAACTCTTGTAATTATCTGAGAACGTAATATGGTCTCGACGCTGCGCCAGAGGGGTGCATGGCGACGGGGCGGGAGCCTGTCGCATCGGCCGAGGCAAAACCCGGCCGAAGTCAAAACGGGAGGGATTCGATGCGCGATGAAATATTGTCCCGCGGCATGAGCAGGCGTGCAGTCCTCGGCGGCATGGCGGGCATGGCAGCCCTGTCTCTGGCCGGTCGGGTCAACGCCGCCGATGCAGGTGGCGAGGCGCCGGCTCTGGCTGCGCTGGTCAAGGATGGCAAGCTGCCGCCGCTGGCCGACCGGCTGCCGAAAAAGCCGATGGTAGTCACCCCTTACGAAAAAGTCGGCACTTATGGCGGCACCTTGCGACGTGGTCTGCGAGGCTCGTCCGACCATAACGGCATTCTGCGCATGGTGGGCAATCAAAGTCTGGTGCGCTGGAACCTTGAATTCACTCAGGTCCTGCCGAACCTCGCCGAGCGTTGGGACGTCAATGCCGACGCCTCGCAATTCACCTTCTACCTTATTCAAGGTGCCCGCTGGTCCGACGGCCAGCCGTTCACGGCAGATGACGTCGTTTTCGCCATCGAGGACTGCGTCAAGAATACCGATCTCTATAGTGCGACGCCGGCTCAGCTGTCCGTTGCCGGCAAGGCAGTCGATGTCACGAAGATCGACGACTATACGGTGAAGTTCACCTTTGCCGCGCCGAACGCGCTTTATCTGGAAAATCTGGCAACTCCGCTTGGCCAGCATCCGACGCTGTTTCCGAAGCACTATTGCAGCCAGTTCCTGCCGAAATACAATCCGAACGTCGCCGAAGATGCGAAGAAGGCCGGCGTCAGCAATTGGCCCGAACTCTTCCGCGCCCGCTGCGGCGACATCGAAATTCCCTCGCGCTGGGGCAATCCGGACAAGCCGACGCTCGATCCCTGGGTCGTCAAGGAACCCTATACAGGTGGCGCAACCCGCGTGGTCATGACCCGCAACCCATACTTCTGGCAGGTCGATACATCAGGCAACCAGCTTCCTTATGTCGACGAGATCAATTTCGGCATCTCGCAGGACGTAGAATCACTGATGCTGAACGTCATTTCCGGTAAGATCGATATTCAGGAGCGCCACATTAGCGTGCTCGCCAACAAGCCGACGCTCTCGCAGAACATGAAGAAGGGCGACTACCGCCTTCTGACCCTTGTCCCTTCCACCTCACAGCAATGCCAGATCTACTTCAACATCACTCATAAAGATCCGGCCATGCGCAAGATGTTTGCCGACAAATCGGTCCGACAGGCACTCTCGCTCGGGATCAACCGGCAGGAAATCATCGACATCGTCTATTTCGGCCAAAGCCAGCCCTACCAGGCTGGACCACGCCCGGAGCATCCCTGGTACAACGAGAAATATGCTCGCCAGTTCACCGACTACGATCCGGACAAGGCCGGCGCCATGCTCGACCAGGCCGGCTATGGCAAAAAGGATGCGAACGGCTTCCGTTTGAGACCGGACGGTCAGAAAGTGTTCTTCGCCATCGACGTCATTCCGACCCTCTATCCCGATCTGGTCGACGCTCTCGAACTGGTGAAGGCGCATTGGGCCCAGATCGGCGTCGACATGAAGGTCAACACGATCGAGCGCGCGCTTTACTACACCCGTGGCGACGACAACGCCCATGATGCCCAGGTCTGGCCGGGACCTGGCGGTCTCGACCCAATGCTTGATCCGCGTGACTTTTTCGCCTTCCACCCGCAAGGCTCGCGCTACGCCATTCCGTGGTCGGTCTGGTACACATCGAACGGCAAACAGGGCGAAGAGCCGCCGGAAAGCCAAAAGAAGCGCATGAAGCTCTTCGATGAAGCGCGCTCGACGGCCGATCTCGACAAGCGCGGCGCCGTCATGAAGGAGATTTTTGACATCGCGGCCGAAGAGTTTGAAACCGTTGGACTTTGCCTTGCCGTCGGTGGCTTCGGCATCATCCGCAACAATCTGCACAATGTTCCCGAAAAGCAGCCGGACAGCTGGTCCTGGCCCAATCCGGGACCGGCCATGCCACAGCAATTCTTCTTCACTAGCTGATCACACCGATCAAGCGCCGCCTTTCATGGGCGGCGCTATCCTTCATGCGGAGCTGCCCCGTGGCAGCACTTACTGCGAGAAACAGCCATGCTGGCCTTCATCGGTAAACGCCTTTTGTGGATGATCCCATCCCTTTTCGCCATCAGCTTCCTTGCCTTCGTGCTGATTCAGCTGCCTCCCGGCGATTATGTGACGACCTATATCGCAACGCTCGCCTCCTCGAATGAAGTGGTCGACCAGAATACGGCCGCACAGCTGCGCGAACGCTTCGGCCTCGATCAGCCGATGCTCATCCAATATTTGAAATGGATGTGGGGCATCCTTTCGCGCGGCGATTTCGGCATCTCCTTCGAATGGCAGCAGCCTGTTTCCGGCCTCATCTGGGAGCGCATGGCGCTGACGCTCATTCTGGCGCTTGCGGCGCTGATAGCCACCTGGGCGATCGCGCTGCCGATCGGCGTCTATTCCGCTGTCAAGAAATACTCGATCGGCGATTATTTCTTTACCGCCTTCACCTTTCTCGGACTTGCCATTCCCTCTTTCCTGCTGGCGCTCGTGCTGATGTATGTCGCCGCCGTCGAGTTCGGCCAGGATGTCGGCGGTCTGTTTTCTTCCGAATTCGAGACGGCACCCTGGAGCATCGCCAAGATGCTGGACCTCCTGTCGCATCTGTGGCTGCCGGTCGTCATTCTTGCCGTTTCGTCGACCGCAAGCCTCATTCGCGTCATGCGCGCGAACATGCTCGACGAGCTGCCGAAGCCCTATGTGACAACGGCTCGGGCAAAAGGCCTCTCTGAGTTTCGGTTACTGGTGAAATACCCGCTGCGCATCGCGCTCAATCCGTTCATCTCGACCATCGCCTGGCTGCTGCCCAATCTCATTTCCGGATCCGTCGTCGTCGCGATCGTTCTCAACCTGCCAACGGCGGCGCCGCTGCTTCTCCAGGCCCTGATGGCGCAGGACATGTATCTCGCCGGTGCCTTCGTGCTTTTGATCTGCGCACTGACGCTGATCGGGTCACTCATCAGCGACATTCTGCTTGCCCTCGTCGATCCCCGCATCCGGTTGGAATAGGAGCAGCCCATGGCCGATATCGCCGTCACAAACCTGCGCCCTGACCGCAACGCGGTGGCATCGCAATGGCAGTTGATCTGGTGGGCATTCCGCCGCCACAAGCTCGCCATGATCGCCCTCGTCGTTACCGTGCTGATGTACATCGTTGCGATCGCGCCCGGATTCTTTGCGATCAATGACCCCAATCAGCAGAATGCTCGCGCAACCTTCCATCCACCGCAAAGGGTGCATTTCTTCGATACGGACAACGGCTTTTCCTTCGGGCTGCACTACTATCCGCTGAAGCTTACCCGCGATCCGGAGACGCTTGCGCCGATCTTCAAGGAAGATACGACCAAGCGCGTCTCCATCAGCCTGTTCGGGCGCGGCTATGAGTATTCCGTGCTCGGTTTCTTCACGAGCGACATCCATCTATTGGCATCCTCGGACAAGTCGACGCCTCTGCTTCTGTTCGGGGCGGATCGGCTCGGTCGCGACGTGTTCAGCCGTACCGTCCAAGGTGCCCAGATTTCTCTGTCCATTGGCCTTGTCGGCGTGTTCTTCTCGCTCCTGCTCGGTATCGTTCTAGGAGGTATTTCAGGCTATTATGGCGGAAAGCTCGACTTCTTCATCCAACGCCTGATCGACTTCGTGTTGTCGCTGCCGACGATCCCAATCTGGCTCGCCATGGCGGCGGCCCTGCCGCAAGGCTGGCCGGCGGCACTGCAATATATGATGATCACGATCATTCTCTCGCTGACCGGCTGGGCGCAGCTTGCCCGTGTCGTGCGCGGCCGTTTCCTGTCGCTACGAACGGAAGAATTCGTCGCCGCGGCCAGGCTCGATGGCGCCAGCGAGGGACGGATCATCTTCCGCCATATGCTGCCGAGCTTCGCCAGCCATATCATCGCCTCGATCACGCTTGCCGTACCGGCGATGATCCTGGCCGAGACATCCCTCTCCTTCCTGGGCCTCGGCCTGCAGCCGCCGACCATTTCCTGGGGCGTGCTGCTGCGCGAGGCGCAGAACATCCGCTCGATCGCAACTGCCCCATGGCTCTTTCTGCCTGGCGTCGCCGTCGTCATTGCCGTCATGGCTCTCAATCTTCTCGGTGATGGCCTGCGCGACGCAGCCGATCCCTACAACAAATGAGGCGGGCATGACCGATATCGTTTCCATGAACACCGCTCGCCCTCTGCTGCAGGTCAAGAACCTCACCGTCGACTTTCCCTTGCGAACCGGCACGTTTCGCGCGGTCGACAATCTCTCCTTCGCCATCGAGCCGGGAAAAACGCTCTGCGTCGTCGGAGAAAGCGGCTCAGGCAAATCGGTGACCGCCCGCTCCATCCTGCAGATCGTCGATGCCCCCGGCCGCATCACCGGCGGCTCTATCATCCTGAATGACACCAGCGGCAAATCGGTCGATCTCGTCAAGCTCAATCCGCGCGGGCGGCAGATCAGGTCGATCCGCGGGCGCGATATCGCCATGATCTTTCAGGAGCCGATGGCATCGCTTTCGCCGGTCCACACGGTCGGCGACCAGATCATGGAGGCGCTGCGCCTCCATACGAAGATGAGCAAGGCCGAGGCACGCGCCGAGGCGATCTCGCTTCTGAAGCAGGTGGAAATCCCCTCTCCGGAAAAAGCGATCGACCGTTACGCTTTTCAATATTCGGGCGGCATGCGCCAGCGCGCCATGATCGCCATGGCGCTTGCCTGCAGGCCGCAGCTTCTGATCGCCGACGAGCCGACGACAGCGCTCGACGTGACCACGCAGGCCGAAATCCTCGATCTCATTGCCCGGCTGCAGAAGGCCAACGGCATGGCGGTGCTGTTCATCACCCACGACATGGGCGTGGTCGCTCAGATCGCTGACGACGTGCTCGTCATGCACAATGGCGTGGTCAAGGAATACGGCTCCGTCGAACAAATCTTCCACGCGCCGAAGGATGACTATACGCGCATGCTGATCGGTTCGGTGCTGAAGCTCGAGAGGAAGGCCGAAATCCGGCTGGCGCGACCGCCGCTCGATAGAGCCGCGGCCCCGATCCTCGAATTGCGCAATGTCTCGATGGCCTTCGGTGAGGTGCGCGCCCTCGATGATGTCTCGATCTCACTTTTGCCGCGGGAGACACTTGGGATCGTCGGTGAAAGCGGATCGGGCAAAACGACGATGGGCCGCTCGATCATGCGCCTCATCGATCCGAGTGCCGGCGAAATTCTCTATCGCCGCGCCGATGGCGACGTCACCGATCTCGCAAGCGCCAAGGGGGCAGCCCTTGCGGCAGCGCGCCGCGAGCTGCGCATGGTGTTCCAGGACCCATTCGGCTCGCTCAATCCGCGCATGACGGTCTCGCAGATCATCGGTGAACCGTTGCTCGTCAACGGCATCGCCAAGGGCCGGGCGCTGGATGAGCGTGTCTGCCATCTGATGGAACAGGTCGGCCTCGATCCAAGGGCGCGCGAGCGCTATCCGCATGCCTTTTCCGGCGGCCAGCGCCAGCGCATCGGCATTGCCCGTGCCGTTACCCTTAATCCGCGCGTGATCGTCGCCGACGAGGCGACATCGGCTCTCGACGTCTCGGTGCGCTCGCAGGTGCTTGATCTCTTGATGCGCTTGCAGGACGACCTTGGTCTTGCCTATATCTTCATCAGCCATGATATTGGCGTCATCCGCTACATGTGCGACCGCGTCGGCGTCATGTACAAAGGGCGCCTGGTCGAGGTCGGCGATGCCGACAAGGTCTGCAATTCACCCGAACATGCCTACACGCAAGCGCTGATCTCGGCGATCCCGCGCCCCGACCCTCGCGACCGGGACCGCTCACGACGCTTCCGCTATGTCGAGCCCGCAACCGTGAAGAACGGGAGCGCGGCGTGAGATTTCCGACGAGACCGGCCGGGAGCGGCCGTTCCGGGTTCGTGCCGGCGTGGCTAGGATTCCCCACCTGCGGCAGATCCCACGCCGCATTCATGTCAATTGATAGAAGGAAGATAAGATGAAGATCGACCGCATGCGGGTTTTCGTGACCCGCGACAAGGATCGCCCGCGCGTTATCGTGGCGCTGGATACGGATGACGGACTGACCGGCTGGGGCGAGTGCTACAACCACGGCCCCGATTTGGCGCTGCCGCCGATCCTCGACTATCTCTACGGTTTCCTCTCCGGCCAGGATCCGAGCCGCATCGACTATCTGGTCAATCTGCTGATCCAGCAGAGCCGCTTCCCGCCGGGCGCGCTTGGCCTTTCGGCGATCTCCGCATTCGATCATTGCCTTTGGGACCTCTCGGCAAAGGCGCTTAATGTTCCGGTCTATAAGCTGCTCGGCGGCGCGGTGCGCGATCGCATCAAGGTTTATGCCGGCGTCTACACCGCACCGGACGCGCCGGCTGCCCGCGACGAGCTCGACCGGTTGAACGCTGAATGGGGCTTTACCGCCTTCAAGCTCAGCCCATGGCGCATCGACATGCACGCTCATCGCTGGGGCAATGTCGTCAAGGCATCGGCCGACTATTTCCGTTCGCTGCGCGAGACCGTGCGCGACGATTATGAGATCGCCTTCGACGCCCATGCGAAAATCTTCGAGCCGGTCGCCGCTCGCCAGCTCGGTAATGCGCTGGCTCCTTACGATCCGCTTTTCTACGAGGAGCCGCTGCGGCCCGAAAACATCGAGATGTGGGGCGAGCTGAAACAAGGCCTCAATTGCGTGCTCGCGACCGGCGAATCCCTTTATAATCGCAACGAGTTCCTGCGCCTGCTGCAGGTCAAGGGCGCCGACCTCATCCAGCCGGATATCTGCGTGGTCGGCGGCATCAGCGAGATGCGGCGCATCGCGACGCTCGCCGAGGCGCATTTCGTCGGCGTTGCTCCGCACAACCCGATGGGACCGCTCGCGACTGCCGTCAACGTGCATTTCTCGGCCGCCGCGCAGAACTTCAAAATCCTCGAATACAGGCTGCCGAAAGGCCAGGCCTATGTTTATGGCGGCAACGAAGTCGAGCAGCGACAGGGCGAAACCCGCTATGTCGTCGATCCCTATCTGCCGAAGGACGGCTACCTCGAGCTCAGGCCAGACCGACCCGGTTGGGGCGTCGACATGGACGAGAAGGCCATGGAAGAGGAGGGCTACATCCATTGGCAGCGGCGCGTGCCGAAGCGCCCGGATGGCTCCTACGCCTTTGCGTGAGCTCGCCATCAGCAGTCACTTGAAAATTGGGGCGGCCATCAGGCCGCCCCTCTCATTCGAAGAAAGCTTTCGCTGGGATAGGCGTAATCATTTCACGCGTGCTGCGCCTGAATTGCCGAGATCTTCAGGTCTAGGCGTGCGCGGCACCATGCGCCCAACCACGAGAACCAAAAGTGCCGCTGCCAGCAGGCAGGCCGCAAGGAAGAACATCGGCGCGATCGTGCTTCCTGTGGAATCCTTGATCCAGGGAACGACGTTCTGGGCGATAAAGCCGCCGAGATTGCCGACCGAATTGATGGCAGCAAGACCGGCGGCAGCCCCTGCCCCCTGCAGGAAGCGCGACGGCAGGCTCCAAAACACCGGCTGGCCTGCGAAGATACCGGCCGCTGCGATAGATAGGAAAGCAAACTGCAGCGTATGGTCGGGAATAATGGCTGATAGAACCAGGCTTACGGCACCGACCAGCGCGGGAATGACGATATAAGGCGTCTTGGAGTCGGTCTTGTCCGCCGCCGCCGGCACGGCATAGAGAGCGATTGCAACGAGAAGCCATGGAATGATGTTCAGGAAGCCGTTCGTCGTATTGCTGACGCCGAAATTCTTGACAATGGTCGGCAGCCAATAGCTGAGACCATAGGCGGCGAGCGGAAAACCGATATAGCAAAGCGCCATCAGCAGCACGCGTGGATTGACCAGTGCCTTGAAGCCATCAGCGGCGTTCTGCTCCATATCCGAATTTTCCACTGCGAGCCGGTCCTTCAGCCATTTCTTTTCCGTATCATCGAGGAACGGCGCCTTGGAGGGCAGGTCCGGCAGATAAAACAGGGTGATGAAGCCGGCAAGGATGGCGGGAACACCGGTCACCAGGAAAACCCATTGCCAGCCCGCAATTCCATAAAGCCCATTCAAGTCCAGCAGCACGCCGCCGAGCGGCGCACCGATCGCATTGGCAAAGGCGCTGAAAATCATGAAAAGCCCGACCATCCTGCCGCGATAGGCAGATGGATACCAAAGGGTCAACAGATAGAGCACGCCTGGAAAGAATCCGGCCTCGCAGGCGCCCAGCAAGAAGCGGAGAATATAGAACATGGTCGCATTCTGCGTATAGGCAAGCGCGACCGTGACCGCTCCCCACGAAATCAGAATGCGCGCAAACCACCTGCTGGCTCCGAACCTGTCGAGAAGCAGGTTGCTCGGCACCTCGAAGATGAAATAGCCGATAAAGAACAGCGACGCACCAAGACCATAGGCATATTCGCTCATGCCAAGCGCACCGACCATATCGAGCTTGGCGTAACTGACATTCTGACGATCGATATAGGCGATCAGATAGAGGATGCCCAGAAAGGGCATAAGCCTCCAGGTGATCTTGGAAATAAGCTGCTTTTCATCAATCACGCCTCTTCCTCCCTGAAAGATGGTTATGATTGATATAGATAGCGCAACTCAGCGTTTATCAATGTGCCGAGACATAAAGCTCGATCGACTTCATGACGAAAAACGAACGAGCCGGCCCTTTCAAAGCGAAAATGCCGACTGGCGGGCAGCTTGCGCTTCAGGCGACGCGTTCGAATTGCGTGCGGATATGCTCGATATAGTGCTGGCCGGGCGACGGCGCCTTTACCATGGCAATCGCCGCCTTCTGCGGAACGCCGGTGAATTGACGTTCCTCGCCATTTCTGAAGCGGATATAAAGCCGCCCATCATCCGGGCGGAAATAGACTGATTTGATGATTTTTGACGAAACCGGGAGCTCTTGCATGGGTCACCTTACCTTTACCGGTTTTGTCGCATGAAAAGCGAAATATTGGGTGAAGCGACCTAGTTAATCAAAGATAGAGTTGCATCGCACGATTTTATCGATTGCGTCCAACGCCTTAACGATCCTGCGGAAGCGCATTCTCGGTATAGAGAGACGCAAACTCCGCGCTCGGCGGTATCGGCTTGATGATGTCGATCAAAACACCGTTCGGATCGGACGTTATGAAATGGCGTTGACCGAAATCCTCGTTGCGGATGGCAAGCAGGATCGGCAGGCCAGCCGCCCGCAAGCGCTCATGGACGGCATCGACATCGTCCACTTCGAAGTTGAGCAATAAGCCTGCGACCTTACCGCGTCCCCGCAGCGGAATCGTCTCGTGCTGACCGTTCAGAATGGCGAGATTAATAGTGCTGTCTTCAGCCGACTGCAGATGGACGTACCAATCACTGGTGAAATTCTCCTGGAAGCCGAAATGCTTCACGTAGAAGGCCGCTGTCTCCTCGACGCGCTCCGTCATGATCACCGGATAATAGCTCGTTACCTTCATGCTTCACTTCCTCCCCCAAAAGACATACAATCTGCCTGTATTATTTCGGATAACATACAGGCTGCATGCATGCAAGATCCGCGCTCCAATCGTGAAAGAACCGAAAAGACCAAGGCCGCACTCATCGCGGCTGCACGGGCCTTGTTCGTGGAAAAGGGCTATGCCGAGACGTCAACGCCAGAGATCGTTGCGGCAGCCGGCATTACCCGCGGCGCGCTCTATCATCATTTTGAGGACAAGCGCGCGCTCTTTCGCGCTGTCGTCAGAGAGGAAGCCCTCGCCGTGAAAGCCGCTATAGAGAAGGCGACCCCTGATCAACTTGCGCCACGCGCTGCTCTTATTGCCGGTAGCAATGCATATCTCGACGCCATGCAAATTAACGGCCGCACCCGGCTTCTACTGATCGAGGGGCCGACCGTGCTTGGTTTTATGGAAATGAAACAACTGGACGAGGAAACGACGGCCCTCGCCCTAAAGGAGGGATTGGAAGTAGCGCTCAGTCACGGCCGCAAATCTGGTACTCCGGTCGACGCGCTTGCCGATATTCTATCGGCCGCCTTCGATCGGGCCGCTCTTGCGATCGATGCCGGCGGCGACGCTAACCGCTACCGTCAGGCGATCGGCCATATGATCGAACGGATCGCCGACTGACGCGCTCATTCGTCAACCTCTACCAGACCGTTGTGCGTGGAGCGATGAAATAGCAACCTAGCCGGCTGCCTGGAGCCACCAGCAACTGGCAGATACTTGTCGTCCGCATATTATTTGAGCACCCGGGTCGCTTGACACTTTTTTAGCCCCCTCCTATGATTTTTACCAATTGATCAAAAAGCAGGGGAACTGAAAATGACCAATGAAATCATACTGTCACGCCGTGCCGTCATAGCCTCCGGCATTGCCCTTGGCGTCAGCGCGCTGGCGCCGGCCGCACGCGCTGCCGCACCGCTCAAGGTGGCGGGCATCCATGCTTCGCCGGTCGAAAACGCCTGGAATTCCTGTCTTCACAAGGCGCTGCAGGACGCGGCCAAGGAAGGCGTTATCGAATACGTCTTTTCCGAGGGCGTCTCCGGCACGGACTATCCGCGCGCCATGCGCGAATATGCCGAACAGGGCAACAAGCTGATCATCGGCGAGGCCTATGCCGTCGAGAAGGAAGCGCGCCAGGTCGCCGCCGATTATCCGGATACCGCCTTCGTTCTCGGCTCCAGCGGCGAAGCAGCCGGCAGCAATTTCGGTGTCTTCGGCACCTGGAACTATGACGGCGCCTATCTCGCCGGCATGCTGGCGGGCAAGATGACCAAGTCGAACGTCGTCGGCTCCGTTGGCGCCATCCCGATCCCGGAAGTCAACATGCTGATCAATGCCTTTGCCGCCGGCGTCAAGGCGGTTAATCCCGACTGCAAGCATCTCGTCTCCTTCATCGGCACCTTCTTCGATCCGCCGAAGGCGCGCGAAGCCGGCCTCGCGCAGATCGACGCCGGCGCCGACGTTCTCTTCGGCGAACGCATCGGCACTGCGGATGCCGCCAAGGAGCGGCATATCAAATCGGTGGGATCGCTGATCGATTACACGCCGCGCTATCCGGATACCGTTTTTGCCAATGCCATGTGGTATTTCCGCCCCATTCTCAATGCCGCAATCGCCGATGTCGCCGCCGGCAAGCCGGTGGGCCGCAACTACACGGCCTATGGCCTGATGAAGGAAGGCGGAAGTGATATCGTCTATGTGAAGGGCACAGCACCAGCAGAGGCGGAAGCTGCAATGGAAAAGGTCCGTGCCGACATCAAGGCCGGCACCTTCGAAGTGCCGAAGGTAGCGGATCAGCCGAAGTAACTGCCCGGCGCGATCATGGGCAGCCCGTCATTCGCCGATGCCACGGAGCAGGCCGGCGCCATCAAATCCGGCACGCTTACCTGCGTGGATGCCATGCAGGCTGCGCTTGATGCCTGCGCCAAGCAAGGTGAGCTTGGCGCCATTACCTATGTCAATCCTGAAACAGGGCTTGCGGCAGCGCTCGCCTTGGATCAGGAGGCATCCGTACATCCAGACCGCTTTGCGGGGCGAGCCTTTGCCGGAGTGCCGACGGTCGCCAAGGATCTCGGCGGCCCCTTCCCGGGACTGCCGGTGACGGCTGGCTCTCGCCTGTTCGCCCACACCGGTCGGGGCGAGGACAGCGATTTAGCGCGACGTTTTCGCGATGCCGGCCTCTGCGCCTTCGGCTTGAGCACCAGCCCGGAATTCGGCTTCTCACTGGCCTCCGAACCGGCAATCGGCCCGATCTGCCGAAATCCGTTGGATCCTAGCAGAACTGCCGGCGGCTCATCAGGCGGTGCCGCGGCAGCGGTCGCCGCCGGTATCGTGGCGATCGCGCATGCAACGGATGCGGGCGGCTCGATCCGGGTGCCGGCCGCCTGCTGCGGCCTTGTCGGATTGAAGCCGACACGCGGCGCCGTGCCCGCCGGCCCCTCCTTCGGCAATCATCTCGGCGGCATCGCCAGCGAACTCGCGGTCACCCGCTCCGTGCGCGACACCGCAGCGATCTTCGATATTGTCCGGGGAAGGGCAAGGGGGCCGTACGCGGACATCGTTCAACACCCGGCCAAAACGGGCAAACTTCGCGTCGGTCTGCTTACCGATACCGGACAGCATTATCCCATCGCAGCCGACCGAGCTCAAGCTGTCGAAGCCGCAGCCCACACTCTGGAAAGCCAAGGAAACGAGCTGCTATCCCTCCGTTGGGACGAGGTTGAAAGTGCCGTTCAGGCCAGCGCCCATGCCTTTGGCGATGTCATTTCCGTCAATATCGCCAACCTGATTGACGATCTCAAACTGGACGTGCGCCTAACGGAGACGATGACGCAAGCCTTCGTCATGCGCGGACGCGCCATGCCGGCAACCACCCTTTGGAACTCTCTCAATGGCGCCGTCAGGGCAAGCCGTACTCTATGGGATGTCTTCGACAGGGTCGATGTCATCGTCATACCCATGCTAGCCTCGGCTCCACCGCCGATCGGGTCTTTCCCCACGGAACATTCGGACACCGATTTGCACCTCGAGCGCATGAGCTCCTTTGCACCTCTTGCCTCGCTCGGCAACATATCCGGCTTCCCGGCAATCACGCTTCCCTTCGGTGAAGATACGCAAGGTTTGCC
This sequence comes from Hyphomicrobiales bacterium, assembly GCA_900472485.1. Classification (GTDB taxonomy): domain Bacteria; phylum Pseudomonadota; class Alphaproteobacteria; order Rhizobiales; family Rhizobiaceae; genus Rhizobium. The sequence goes on along the minus strand of UCII01000011.1, from coordinate 197,107 downwards.
GCTACCGATCCAGATGATGGCGCCCATGGGTGAGGATAAGCTGTTGCTGCAGCTTGCATTCTCGCTCGAGGCCGAGCAACGGTGGCAACACCGCTTCCCGATTGCAGGCTTCGCGACATGACCACAGCCGTTCTCACCATCGAAGGTGTCAGCAAGCGCTTCGGCAGCACCCTCGCCAATGACAACATCTCGCTGTCCTTGGCAAAGGGCGAGATCGTTGCCCTGCTCGGAGAAAACGGCGCCGGCAAGACGACGCTGATGAGCATCCTCTTCGGCCACTATGTGCCCGATACCGGCCGCATCCTGATCGACAATGTGGAACTGCCACAGGGCAAGCCGCGCGCGGCGATCCGGGCTGGCGTCGGTATGGTGCATCAGCATTTCTCGCTGGCACCGAACCTGACTGTGCTCGAAAACATTATGACGGGCACCGAGAGGTTGTGGTCGCTCACATCTCAAATGACGGCGGCCCGCAACAAGCTTCTGGCGATCTCAGAACGTTTCGGCCTGAAGGTCGACCCCGATGCCCGCCTCGGCGATCTCTCGGTCGGCGAGCAGCAGCGGGTGGAAATCCTGAAAGCGCTCTACAATGATGCGCGCATCCTGATCCTCGACGAGCCGACCGCCGTTCTCACCCAGATCGAGGCGGAAAAGCTCTTCTCGACGCTGAAACAGATGGCCGCACAAGGCCTGTCCTTGATCTTCATCTCCCACAAGCTCGATGAAGTCATGGCCACGGCCGACCGTATCGTCGTCCTGCGTGGCGGCAAGGTTGCAGCCGAAAGGCAGGCATCTCAGACCAGCAAGGCCGAGCTTGCCGAACTTATGGTCGGACATCGCGTCACGCGCCCAACTCGCGAGAAAAGCATCCCCGGCGCTATTGCGCTCGAAGCCCGCGACATCACGCTCAAAAGCGGCGGCGTCGAGCGCCTGAAGAAGATCAGCTTTCATGTCCGCGCCGGTGAAGTTCTGGCCATTATCGGCGTGTCGGGTAACGGCCAGGCGCCCTTGGGGCAAATCCTGTCCGGCACGTCGAACCGCTCATCCGGCGAGCTTCTTTTGTTCGGCAAGCCCGTCGGCGATCTTGATGTGGCTGCGGTCATCGATGCGGGCATCGGACGCATTCCGGAAGACCGAAATCGTGATGGTGCCATCGGCGAAATGGCGATCTGGGAAAATGCCGTGCTTGAGCGCCTGTCTTCCTATTCGAAGCATGGTCTGGTCGACCGCAGTGCCGGCATGGCCTTCGCGCAGGAGATCATCGAGGCATTCGATGTGCGTGGCGGCAGTGCGGCAAGCCGCACCCGGCTGCTGTCTGGCGGCAATATGCAGAAGCTGATCCTTGGCCGCAATCTCCATGAACGCCCGCGTATTCTCATCGCCGCCCAGCCGGCGCGCGGGTTGGACGAAGGCGCCGTCGCCGCCGTTCACGGGCGCATTCTGGAAGCACGTCAGCAAGGCACCGCCGTCCTGCTGATCTCGGAGGATCTGGATGAGATCATTGCGCTCGCCGATCGCATCCAGGCGATCATCGGCGGGCGCCTTTCACCGCCCATCGATGCCGATGAGGCCGATGCGCGCCTGCTGGGGCTGATGATGGCAGGCGAATGGAAGGAAAGAAGCGGGGCCGAACATGCGATTTGAACGGCGCGAACACCGCCCCCTGTCTATGATGATCTTTGCTCCGGTGCTTGCGGTCGTCGCGGCCCTGGCGCTCGCCGGCATTCTAATCGCGATTGCTGGCGCGCCGGTCTTTGAAGCCTATCGGCGGATTCTGCTCGGTGCTTTCGGCTCTAGGCTTTCGGCAACGGAGACGCTGACCCGCGCGACACCGTTGATCTTGACGGGATTGGCCGCGGCGGTCGCCTTTCGTGCCCGCCTCTGGAACATCGGCGCCGAGGGGCAATTCTATTTCGGCGCCATTGCCGTTGCAGCCTTCGGGTCGAAAATGCTCGCCGGGTTGCCCGGCTCGGTCCTTATTCCGCTGTTGATGATGATCGGCGCCATTGCCGGCATGGTCCTGATCCTCGTGCCGCTATGGCTGCGGCTGCGCTTTTCCGTCGACGAAGTCGTCACCAGCCTCATCCTGAATTTCATCGCCGTTCTCTTCGTCTCCATGCTGATCGACGGCGTGCTGAAGGACCCGACGGCGTTCGGCTGGCCGCAATCCCAGGCGCTTGCCGATCACGCCATGCTGCCGAAGCTGATCGCCCGATCGCGCCTTCATATCGGCTTTGCGATTGCAATCCTCATTGCGGCGATCGTCTATTTCGTCCAGTCGCGCACGGTCTTCGGCATGCAGTCGCGAGCAGCCGGCCTCAATCCGTCAGGCGCCGTCTTCGCCGGCGTTCGCCTCGGCTCGACACTCGTCAAGGTCGCCTGTCTCTCGGGCGGGCTTGCCGGCCTTGCCGGCGCGATCGAAGTCATGGGCGTCAAAGGTTACGTCACGACCGATCTGTCGCCAGGCTTCGGCTATGCCGGCATCGTCGTTGCCATGCTTGCAAACCTCAACCCGCTCGGAGTCGTCCTTGCGGCTATCTTCACCGCCACCATGTTCGTCGGTGCCGACGGCATGAGCCGCAGCCTCGGCATCCCCACTTACATCGCCGATGTCACGGTTGCCCTGTCGCTGTTGACCATGCTCATCGCCTTGTTCTTCACGCAGTACAGGATCCGCCGATGAGCACGCTGGTCGACATCATTGCTTCAGCCGGACTTTGGGCGGCCGTGCTGCGGATCGCGACGCCACTGATCTTCGGCACGCTCGGCGCGCTGCTTTGCGAGAGAGCCGGCGTCCTCAATCTCGGCATCGAGGGCATCATGACATTCGGTGCAATGATCGGCTGGCTCTCCGTCTATCACGGCGCCGATTTATGGACCGGCCTACTGATCGCGGCAATCGCCGGCGGCATTTTCGGACTTCTGCATTCGGCCCTGACGGTGACGCTCGGCCTGTCGCAGCATGTTTCAGGTCTCGGTGTGACGCTCTTCGCGTCCAGTTTCAGTTACTATATCTTCCGGCTGATCGTTCCGGTCGCTGGGACGCCGCCGACCATCACGCCGTTCCAGCCGATCGCAATTCCCGGGCTTTCCACCTTGCCCTTCATCGGCCCGGCGCTTTTCACACAGACGACGCCGACCTATCTCGCAATCCTGGTCGCGCTGGTCATGGCATACCTCATCTTCCGCACACCGGTCGGACTCGCGATCCGCATGACGGGTGAGAACCCGCATGCGGCCGAGGCTCAAGGCCTCAACCCGATGAAGATCCGCTACGGCGCCATCATTGCCGGCAGCGCGCTGATGGGCATGGGCGGCGCTTTCCTGACGCTTTCCGCCTTCAACAGCTTCTTTCCGACGATGGTGCAGGGCCGCGGCTGGATCTGCATCGCGCTCGTCGTCTTTTCGTCCTGGCGGCCGGGCCGGGCGCTGTTCGGCGCCCTGCTCTTCGCCTTCTTCGACGCATTCCAGCTGCGCCTGCAGACGGCGGTGCAGGGTGTGCCCTATCAGATCTTCCTGATGACGCCCTATATCCTGTCCATCGTCGCCCTTGCCGTCATGAGCCGGCGTGCCCGCGTGCCGCAGGCGCTGATGCAACCCTATCGCCGTGGCGAAAGATAATCCGAGGAGCCTTCCATGTTCGATCTGATCATTCGTAACGCCAATCTGCCCGATGGCCGCAAGGGCATCGACATTGCGGTCAAGGACGGCAAGATCGCAGCAATCGAAGCCTCGATCGCCGCCGAGGCAAGGGAAGAAATCGATGCAACCAACCGGCTGGTGAGCCCGCCCTTCGTCGATCCGCATTTCCATATGGACGCGACGCTTTCGCTTGGCCTGCCACGCATGAATATATCAGGCACGCTTCTGGAGGGCATCGCGCTTTGGGGAGAGCTGCGCCCGATCGTGACGAAGGAGGAGCTTGTCGATCGCGCATTGCGCTACTGCGATCTCGCCGTCACCCAAGGCTTGCTCTTCATCCGCAGCCATGTCGACACCTCCGATCCGAAGCTGGTGACAGCCGAGGCGCTTCTTGAGGTGAAGGACAGGGTCAAGCCCTATATCGACCTGCAGCTCGTCGCCTTCCCGCAGGATGGATACTACCGCGCCAAAGACGGCGTGGCTTCCCTCGTCCGCGCACTCGACATGGGTGTGGATATCGTCGGCGGTATCCCGCATTTCGAACGCACGATGGATGAAGGCCGGGCGTCGGTGGAGGCGCTTTGCAGGATCGCCGCCGACCGCGGCCTTCCCGTCGACATGCATTGCGACGAAACCGACGACCCGATGTCGCGCCATATCGAGACGCTGGCGGCGGAAACCATCCGCTTCGGGCTGCAGGGCCGCGTTGCCGGCTCGCACCTGACCTCGATGCATTCGATGGACAATTACTATGTCTCCAAGCTCATCCCATTGATGGCAGAGGCTGAGATCAACGTCATCCCCAACCCGCTCATCAACATCATGCTGCAAGGCCGCCATGACACCTATCCCAAACGGCGCGGCATGACGCGCGTGCGCGAACTGATGGATGCCGGGCTCAATGTCTCCTTCGGCCATGATTGCGTGATGGACCCCTGGTATTCGATGGGCTCCGGCGACATGCTCGAGGTCGGCCACATGGCCATCCACGTCGCGCAAATGGCCGGCATCGAAGACAAGAAGAAGATCTTCGACGCACTCACCGTCAACTCCGCCAAGACGCTCGGCCTTGAAGGCTATGGTCTGGAAAAGGGCTGCAATGCCGATTTCGTCGTGCTGCAGGCCGTCGATACGCTGGAAGCGCTGCGCCTGAAACCCAATCGTCTCGCCGTCATCAAGCGCGGCAAAGTCATCGCCCGTTCTGCGCCGCGCATCGGTGAACTCTTCCTCGATGGCCGTCCTTCACAGATCGATGGCGGGCTCGATTACGTGCCTGTAAGGGGCTAACGGACCACTTCCTGAGCCACGACCCGACGGTTGAGGGGGCTCGGATACTGCTCTTACCACGTGGCGGGACCTCGCAACAGTCTCGTTACTTGGTCGTGAGCCGGCAGGCCCCGCCAAACTCCCACCCATCATCTGCTTTCCTTTGCCGAATCGCGCCAATCTCCATGCCCGCGCAAATCAGATATGCGCAACTGATATAAACTCCGCTTTACAGCTAACATGTCAGCATGCTACATACTGATCCCGTAAGATCGGGAGGATCGGATGAGTGAGAATTTTGGCCTATCGGCCGCGCTGGCAACACCCTTCGACGCAGATGGCGAAATCGCAATTGCGGGCTTGATCGAGCAGGCGAAGCACTGCCTTGCCAATGGCTGCAAGAGTGTGACGCTCTTCGGCACCACGGGCGAAGGCGCTTCGATCGGCATGGAGGAGCGCAAGCAGGTTCTGGCCGCTATGATTGCCGCCGGCATCACGCCCAAGCAGATCGTCATGGGCGTGCTCGTCGATGCCGCCGAGGATGCTGCCGCCCAGGCTGGACAGGCGCTGGCGCAGGGTGTCCGCAACATTCTCCTCGCCCCACCCTCCTACTTCAAGAATGTCAGCGACGACGGCCTCTTCAAATGGTTTTCGGCCGTTTTCACCATGCTCGGCACCCATGCCCGTGACGTAATCGTCTACAATATTCCGTCGGTGACGATGGTGCCGCTCTCCATTTCCCTCGTTGGTCGCCTGCGCGACGCATTTCCGGAGGTCGTCGTCGGCGTCAAGGACTCCTCCGGCGATTGGCCCTATACCGAGGAATTGCTGAAGACGCATGGCGATCTCATCATTCTGATCGGCGACGAGCGGCATCTGGCCCGCGGCGTTCGGCTCGGCGGACAGGGAGCAATCTCCGGCATGGCAAATCTCCTTCCTCGCGAAGTTCAGGCCATGGCGGAAAAGGGCATCGACGACGCCAATGTCGAGCACTTCGTCGGGCAACTGCTGAACTATCCGGTCATCCCCTCGATCAAGGCCATCCTCGCCCATTTGACTGAGAATGATAGCTGGCTCGCTGTACGTCCGCCGCTCGTGGCATTGAACAGCCAAGATTCCGACACGCTCTTTGCTGCTTTCGGCGCACTGTTTCGCGCCAAGGCGGCCTAACCGATCAGCCCGGAACTGCTCATGGACGGACCAGGCGAACAGACGACATTGAGAGAGAAAGCCTATGAGAGCTTCACACGCCATCTTTTGGCGCGCGATGTTCGTCCCGGGCAATTCATCTCGCAGCGGCGGCTTGTCGAACTGACGGGACTGACGCTCGGTGCGATCCGCGAATTGATCCCGCGCCTGGAGGCCGAAGGGCTGATCAAGACGGTGCCGCAGCGCGGATTGCAGATCGCCCATATCGATCTGGATCTGATCCGCGAGGCCTTCCAGCTTCGTCTTTTTCTGGAAAAGGAAGCCGTCGCGCTCTTTACCCATTCAGCATCGGACGAGACGATTGCCAAGCTTTTGAAGGACCATCGCGATATCGCAGATGCCATTCGGGCCGGTGACAGTTCACCGGAGCTAGAACTTCACGCGCAATCGGTGGATTGGGGCATGCACGATGCCTTCATCGACGCGCTCGGCAACACGATTATCTCGAATGCCTATCGGGTCAATTCGATCAAGATGCGGCTGATCAGCCAGGATAGGTTCCGCATCAACGGTCATGTCGGCCCGGTCATGGAAGAGCATCTGAAAGTGCTTGAAGCCATTGAGAGGCGCTCAGCTGAAGAGGCGGTTACCGCGCTGGTAGCTCATATCGGCGGAGCGCGGGATCGCGCGTTGAAGATGTAAACAGTTTTAGATAACAGGCCGCGAATGAGGAGATTTTCGGCCAAAGGAGGAGGAACGCAATGTCATCGCCATTTTTCAATCCGACACGTCGCGGCTTCATGGCCGGCACCGCCGCACTAGGCGCAACGAGCCTTCTGGGCGTGCGCACCGCCTCGGCAGCCGTCGACTGGAAGCGCTTTGCCGGCACGACGCTCGAGGTCAATCTGGTCAAGAGCCCGCGCAGCGAAACGATCCTCAAATACTTAAGCGAGTTCGAAGCCCTGACCAGCATCAAGGTCAATGCCGAGGCGACGCCCGAGCAGCAGCAGCGCCAGAAGACCACGATCGAGCTCAGCTCCGGCAAGCCAAGCTTCGACGTCGTCCATCTGAGCTACCACGTCCAGAAGCGCCAGTTCGAAAAAGGCGGCTGGCTCGCTGATATCAGCGGCTTCATGAAGGACCCATCGCTCACCGATCCCTCGCTGACGGAAAGCGATTTCGCCGAGGCTGGCCTGAAGTTCGCCAAGGATTCCGCAGGCGTCATGCGCTCGCTGCCCTTCTCGGTGGACTACTGGATCGTCTACTGGAACAAGGCCCTGTTCGAGAAGAAGGGCCTCGCCTATCCCGAAACCTTCGAGGATATGGCGAAAGCCGCCGAGGCGCTGACGGATAAATCGACCAACACCTACGGCTTCGTCGCCCGCGGCCTGAAGAATGCCAACGCCCCGGTGTGGACGACCTTCATGCTAGGCTATGGCACGACGCCGCTTTCGGCTGATGGCAAGCTGCAGACGGAATCGCAGGGCGCCGTCGACGCCGCCAAGCTGTATCAGCGCCTGATGACGAAATCGGCACCTCCCGGGGTTTCCGGCTTCAACTGGGCGGAAGCGCAATCGGCCTTCCTGCAGGGCAAGATCGGCATGTGGGTGGATGGTGTCGGTTTTGCGCCGCCGATCGAAAACCCCGAAAAATCCCGTGTCGTCGGGCAAGTCGGCTACGGCGTCATGCCGAAGGGGCCGAACACGCAGGCAGCGGCGACGACCGGCGACGGCCTCGGCGTGACGGCTGCCAGCCAGAAAAAGGAAGCCGCTTATCTCTTCTGCCAATGGGCGATCTCGCACGACATGGGCGCACGCCTCCTGCAGGCCGGCGCCGGCGTTCCCTTCCGCCAGTCTATCCTGGAGGATCAGAAGGTCCGCGAGGGCGTGAAGATGCCGGGCGCCTGGCTCGATGCCGTCGCCGGCTCCGCGAAGGTCTCTCAGCTGGCGCTACCCGTTATCATCCCGGTCACCGAGTTTCGCGACATCTATGGTGTCGCGCTGACGAACATGATCGGCGGCGCAGATCCGGCAGCCGAACTGAAGACGGCAACCGCCCAGTTCGAGCCGGTTCTGGCACGAAGCGAGGGATAATGGCCTCCGTGAGCATCGAAGATACTGCCGCAAAAGCAGCCGCAGGAAAGGGCAAGCCGCGAAGGCTTGCTCCCAACTACTGGCCCTTCGTCATCCCCGCATTGATCGTCATTGCCGCCGTCATCGTCTTCCCATGGGTCTTCACCCTCTGGATGAGCGTGAACAAGTGGACGCTCGGTCAATCGCAGAGTTTCGTCGGCTTGGACAATTATGTCCGTCTTGCGACCGACATGCGCTTTTGGGAATCGCTATGGCACACGGTTCTCTATACCGTGCTCTCCGTCGTCGGCCCCTTGATCTTCGGAACGCTGGCGGCACTGATCTTCGATGCGAACTTTCCGCTGCGCGGGTTCCTGCGCGGCATCTTCGTCATGCCGATGATGGCAACTCCTGTCGCGGTGGCACTCGTCTGGACCATGATGTTCCATCCGCAACTCGGCGTGCTCAACTACTTGCTATCGCTTGTGGGCATCGGACCGCAGGAGTGGATCTACAATCAGGCGAGCGTCATCCCCTCCCTCGTCCTCGTCGAGGTCTGGCAGTGGACGCCGCTGGTCATGCTGATCGTGCTCGGCGGCCTCGCCTCCGTGCCGCGCGAACCCTATGAAAGCGCCGAAATCGACGGCGCCAATGCCTGGCAGAAGTTCCGCTACCTGACGCTGCCGATGATCTCGCCCTTCTTGATGATCGCTGTCATCATTCGCGGTATCGATGCGATCAAGAGCTTCGACATTATCTATGCGATGACGCAGGGCGGCCCTGGAACTGCCTCCGAGACCATCAATATCTACCTCTACAACACCGCCTTTTCCTATTACGACATCGGCTATGGCTCGGCCATGGCCGTGGTGTTCTTCATCCTCATCGTCGCGCTTTCCTTCATGCTCCTGATGATGCGGCAGCGGACGAAATGGACCGACGCGGAGGGACATTGAGATGAAGCGTTCGACACTCAACCGTATCGGCCTTTTCTTCGTGGCCCTGGTCATCGTCTCGCCCGTTATTCTGTTCTTCCTCTGGATGATCTCGCTGTCGCTGAAATATGAAATCGACAACGGCGCCTATCCGCCGATCTTCATTCCAGATCGTTTCGCCTGGACGAACTACGTCAATGTCTTCCAGGAAAACAACTTCTTCCTCTATTTTTGGAACTCCATTCTCGTGACGGGGGCAGCGACCCTGCTCGCGCTCGTCATCGGCGTGCCGGCCGGCTACGGCATTGCTCGGCTGAAGGCAGAGAAGTCGGCCATCGTCATCATGATCGCCCGCATGACGCCGGGCCTATCCTTCCTCATCCCGCTGTTCCTGCTGTTTCAATGGCTCAATCTTTTGGGAACGCTCTGGCCGCAGATCATCATCCATCTTGTCGTCACCGTGCCGATCGTCGTCTGGATCATGATCGGCTATTTCGAAACGACTCCAATGGAACTGGAGGAGGCTGCAAGCATTGATGGCGCAACACCCTGGCAGGTCTTCCGCCTCGTCGCCCTGCCGATCGCCCGGCCCGGCATCGTCGTCGCCTTCATTCTCTCGGTGATCTTCTCGTGGAACAATTTCGTCTTCGGCATCGTGCTTGCGAGCCGCGAGACCCGCACATTGCCGGTGGCCGTCTATAACATGCTCTCCTTCGAGCAGGTGAGCTGGGGACCGCTTGCGGCGGCCGCCCTCATCGTGACGCTGCCGGTGCTCGTGCTGACGATGTTCGCGCAACGGCAGATCATCGCCGGTCTGACGGCCGGCGCCGTCAAATGACGCAGCCTTTATCTTTTGGATAGGATCACATTCATGGCACCCGTCAATATACAGAGCATCCAGAAGCGCTACGGCCAGGTGAAGGTCATTCATGACATCAGCGTCGATATCGCCGACGGCGAATTCGTCGTCCTTGTTGGCCCTTCGGGCTGCGGCAAGTCCACGCTGCTGCGCATGATCGCCGGGCTCGAAGAGGTGAGCGATGGCGAGATCCATATCGGCCGGCGCGAAGTCAGCCATCTGCCGGCGCGCGACCGCGACATCGCGATGGTCTTTCAGAATTACGCGCTCTATCCGCATATGACCGTCGCCGAAAACATGGGGTTCGCGCTGAAACTGAAGAAGGCAGACGCTTCGGAAATCGCCGCCAAGGTGCAGAAGGCAGCCGGCATTCTCGGCCTCGAAAATCTGCTGGATCGCCTGCCTCGCCAGCTTTCCGGCGGCCAGCGCCAGCGCGTCGCCATGGGCCGTGCACTGGTGCGCGATCCGCAGGTCTTCCTGTTCGACGAGCCGCTCTCCAATCTCGATGCAAAGCTGCGCGTGCAGATGCGCGGCGAAATCAAGTCCATGCATCAGCGCATCGGCACGACGACGATCTACGTCACCCATGATCAGGTGGAGGCGATGACCATGGCCGACAAGATCGTCGTGCTTCACGGTGGCCTCATCGAGCAGGTCGGAGCGCCGCTCGATCTTTACGACCGGCCAGCCAATCTCTTCGTCGCCGGCTTCATCGGCTCGCCCTCGATGAACTTCATCGACGGCAGGATCGAGGAAGGCGTCTTCCGCAGCGACAAGGGCCTCATCCTGCCCCTGCCGGAAGGCTTTCCGATCGCAGAGCAGGGTGGACGCCCACTTGTCTACGGCATCCGGCCCGAACATATCCGCGCCGCGACAAGCGGTCTGCCGGCCCGGGTCGGCATTGTCGAAGGCACTGGATCTGAGATCTATGCCAAACTCGATTGCGGCGGCGAGGAAATCTCCTGCCTGTTCCGCGAGCGGCTGAACATTCGCTTCGGCGACAAGATCGAAATCGCGATCGACCCGTCCAGCATCCATCTTTTCGACAAGGCGAGCGGAAAGCGGCTTTGAACGCTCCATCCATCTTTGACCCACCCTTCGGCGCGACCCAGCACGTTCTTTGTGTCGGCGCCGCCGTTCTGGATACGCTCTTCCGCGTCCGCACCCTTCCCCAAGGTCAGGGAAAGGTTTTGCCTTATGACATGCTCCAGATTGCGGAGGGCATGGCCTCCAGCGCCGCCTATGCCGTCGTGCGCCTGGGTGGCAAGGCAAGCCTGTGGGGTGCCGTGGGCCACGACGATATCGGCGAGCGCATTATCCGCGATCTGGATGCCACCGGCATCCATGTCGAGGGCATGCTGCGTGTGGAAGGCGCACGCTCTGCCGTCTCGACGATCCTGGTGGACGATGACGGCGAAAGGCTGATCGTCCCCTTCTACGATCCGAAACTGCACCATACCGTGAAGGAATTCACTATCGAGGATATCGCTGCATTCGATGCTGTGCTGGTCGACGTTCGCTGGCCGGCTCTGGCACTGCAGGTTCTCAAAACTGCCAGGGCGATGGGCAAGCCGGCCGTTCTCGACGGCGACGTGGCGCCTGACGGCATCATCGAACAACTGGCGCCGGAAGCAACCCATATCGTTTTCTCCGAACCGGCTGCGCAGCGCCTGACGGGAATAAGCGATGTGTCCGAGATGACGTATCTTCTGAAACAGCGATTCGATCATGCCTTCATTTGCGTGACGGCAGGGGCGGCCGGCAGCTCCTGGTTCGACGAGCAAGACAACGGCGTCGCGTATTGCCCGACCATTACCGTCAAAGCCGTCGACACGCTCGCCGCAGGGGACATCTTCCACGGCGCCTTCGCGCTCGCACTCGCGGAAGGAATGGCACCTGCGGACGCAATCCGCTTTTCCTCTATCGCTGCCGCCATCAAGTGCGAGTCGTTTGGTGGAAGATCCGGAGCACCGACGCGAGCCGAGGTGATCCGCCGATCCTATTCACTTTGAAAGCCCGGACGAGCCACATTCTCGTCAGTACACATTGCAAGTTCGTCGTTATCGGCCGAGATCTGTCGCGGAGCAGCTCCGCCATTCAAAACGCACGCCTACGCATCTCCAAACCGCAGTCTCGGTCCAGCAGCGGTTACCCACCGTTATGAAGGTGACAAGGTTGCACGCGTCGGTTATACCAATCGCGCGACTCAAGCAGGAGGATCGCCAGATGAGAAATTTCGGCACCCACTGACGCTGAACGGCAACGCCGAATTCGGGCTGTCGTTCGGTCCGTTCTTGTCTCCCCTGTCCTCTTCAATGCCCATGGAGGGCATTAATCATGCTTCGTCGTTTCTTTTCCTATTATGCCCGCTACAAGACGCTGTTCTTTCTCGATTTCGGCTGCGCCGTGCTTGCCGGCCTTCTGGAGCTCGGCTTCCCGCTGGCCGTCAAGGTTTTCGTCGACCAACTGCTGCCCGGCCGCGACTGGGGTCTGATCTTTGCAACGGCTGCTCTTCTGCTCGTCGTCTATGCCGTGGCGACGGGCCTCTCGGCGATCGTCAACTATTGGGGCCATGCGCTCGGCATCTCGATCGAGTCCGACATGCGCCGCCAGGCTTTCGATCATATCCAGAAGCTCTCCTTCCGCTATTTCGACAACAACCGCACCGGTCATCTGATCACCCACGTTACCAAGGATCTCGAGGAAGTGGGCGAGATCGCCCATCATGGCCCGGAGGACCTGTTCATTGCTATCATGACCTTCACCGGCGCCTTCCTGTTGATGTTCAGCGTTCACTGGAAGCTCGCGCTGCTGACGACGACCATCGTGCCGTTCATGACCTGGCTCGTCAGCCGCTATGGTTCGAAAATGACGCTCAATTCGCGCAGCCTGTTCGGCAAGGTTGGCAACTTCAACACACGCATGCAGGAAACCGTTGGCGGCATCCGTGTGGTCAAGGCTTTCGCCAACGAGAGATACGAAAGCCAGCTGTTTGCTAGCGACAACGAGGACTACAAGGCGACCAAGCTGGATGGCTACGCCTATATGACGGCGAGCATCGCGCTCAGCTATTTCAGCACGCGCCTCGTGCAGCTGGTCGTGATGATGGCGGGTACCTGGTTCGTCATATCGGGAGAGCTGAGCTATGGCGGCTTCATTAGCTTCCTGCTGCTCATCAATGTCTTCTTCCGCCCGATCGACAAGATCACCTCTGTCATCGAGACCTATCCGAAGGGCATTGCCGGCTTCAAGCGCTTCCTGTCGCTGATCGATACGGAACCCGATCTTGCCGACCGGCCGAATGCGGTCGCGGTTGATCATCTGAAAGGTAATATCGCCTACAACCATGTCGGCTTCGGCTATTCCGAACAAGTTACCATCTTCCGCGACCTCTCCCTGAAGATCGCGTCTGGCGAGACCGTCGCTTTCGTCGGCGCTTCAGGTACCGGCAAGACGACGATCTGCTCGTTGTTACCCCGCTTCTATGACGTAACCGCCGGCAGCATCACGATCGACGGCATCGATATCCGCGACATGACCCAAGCGTCGCTGCGCAGCCAGATCGGTATCGTGCAGCAGGACGTCTTCCTGTTCGGCTCGACCATCCGCGAGAACATCGCCTATGGAAAGCTCGGCGCGACGGACGACGATATCATAAAAGCGCTGCAGCGCGCTTCGCTCGACGAATTCGTCTGCTCCCTGCCCGCCGGCCTCGACACCCCCACGGGCGAGCGCGGCGTCAAGCTGTCAGGCGGGCAGAAGCAGCGCCTGGCGATCGCCCGCATCTTCCTGAAAGATCCGCCGATCCTCATTCTCGACGAGGCAACATCCGCGCTCGATACCGCAACTGAATATGCGATTCAGCAGGCACTATTGGAGCTTGCAAAAGGGCGCACAACCCTGGTCGTCGCTCATAGGCTCTCGACGATCCGCAATGCAGACCGCATCATCGTCATGGGCAATAATGGCATTGTCGAACAGGGCTCGCATGACGAGTTGCTTGCCCGCCGCGGCGCTTATGCACGGCTGCATGATGCACAGTTCGGGCTTTATGCCTGATTCGCCTGCATGAGCGGAGAATAGAGAGCCGGGCTTGGCGTCCCGGCTCTTCTTTCGAACAGTGATAACCAATGCAATCACTGAAAATCGAACACGCTCAAGCCTGTCGCCATTTCGTCGAGGCCAAGCGGGCGCGTGACCGGAGGCTCGGCTCTCGCCAGACAGCCCTGACGCTCGCATAGGCGGCAGGCGGGGCCGATTGCGATCTGATTTGTACCCAGCGCCTTGCCATAGGCCACCTCGTCACGATGGGCGATATCGCAGCCGATCAGAAGTGCGGTGCGGCGTACCCTTTCGCCGAAATCGGCCCGCGGCCCCTCGATCGTTCGCGATACGGTCAGAAAGCCAGCACCGTCAGGCATCAGGGTAGCGTCCACCAATATCTGTCCGGGCTGTGCAAAAGCAGCATGGACATTGAGCTTCGGACAGGCGCCACCGAAGCGAGCTTGCGGAAAGCCTTGGGAGCCCGCCTTGCGCAGGCGATGGCCGGCATTGTCGATCTCCATCAGGAAAAACGGGATGCCGGATGCACCCGGACGCTGCAGGCTGGTCAGCCGCGTGGCTGCCTGCTCATAGGAGACGCCGAAGCGAGCGCCGAGGCCTTCGATATCATAATGCAGTCGCTGCGCTGCCGAGAGATAGGCGCCATAGGGCATCAAAAGTGCGTGGGACGCATAGCGCGCCAGCTCGAAACGAGCGATGCGGTTGGCTTCTGGTGTCGAAAGCGTGAGGGAGCTCAGCTCGGCGGCGATCTCCTCGCGCAAGGCCAAAAGAGAGACTTCTGTCGCAATCTCCCGGATCTGATCGAAGGGCGACAGACGCTCCGACAGGAAAAGCCGCATCGAATGCCGGTCATAGCGCCGACGCAAGCCGGGCATGGCGTGCACCGGCAACAGGCGTACCGCGATGCCATGCCCGGCCTTCAGCCATGCTTTCAATGCGCCAGCCAGGTCGTCACCGGGCGACAGGCGTTCATGGAAGGTCTCCGCAGCATCTTCGATGCGGGCAAAGAAATTCGGACGCGACTGCAGGCGATCGTGAACCTCGTCGAGCGGCAGGCGCGGTCCGGCAACCTCGGCAACCCTGCCCTCGCGGGCTAGAAGCTCGGCGAGATCGGACAGTCTTGCGGCCTGCTCGCGATAGGCGCGATAAAGCCGGATCATGCCGTTTGCCGCATTCGGCGCTGCTTCGGCGAGCTCGATCAGCTCCTGATCGCCGGGGATCTCGCCTGCCAGCAATGGATCGGCAAAGATTTCACGCAATTGCCCTGCGCTGCCGCCCTGCTCGCCCTGCAATTCGTCAAGATCAACCTTGTAGACCGCCGACAGCTTCAACAGCAGCTGCACGGTCAGTGGCCGCTGATTGCGCTCGATGAGATTGAGATAGGACGGCGAGATATCAAGCGCCTGTGCCATCGTCGTCTGCGTCAGACCGAGGCCCATGCGGATGCGTCGAACCTTCGGCCCGGCAAAGATCTTGCGCTCAACCATGTATCATACCTTTTACAATTCTCGATTCGGCAATATTTTACAAGATTTACAATTTTACTGAAGACCGACGTCAACAATAGCACATTATAACCCTTTTATCTAACGGCATTTTCTAGTTTTCCTCGCCCTTGCAGCTTCGATATTGTAAAAATAGTCATGCAATCGACATCGCTCTGAGGATCGAGAGGAAGTATCGGGAGAATCGCATGACAGATTTTTACAAACTGGTTCCCAGCGCACCCACTGAGCGTTTCGATGGCATCGAGCGCCCCTACGAGGCCGCGGATGTGGAGCGGTTGCGCGGGTCGGTCAGCATCCGCCATTCACTGGCCGAGATGGGTGCAAACCGCCTCTGGCAGCTCATTCATGAGGAAGATTTCGTCAATGCGCTCGGCGCGCTTTCGGGTAATCAGGCCATGCAAATGGTTCGCGCCGGTCTGAAGGCGATCTATCTCTCTGGATGGCAGGTCGCAGCCGATGCCAATACGGCCTCGGCCATGTACCCCGACCAATCGCTCTATCCCGCCAATGCAGGCCCGGAGCTGGCCAAGCGCATCAATCGCACGCTGCAACGCGCCGACCAGATCGAGACTGCCGAAGGCAAAGGGCTTTCCGTCGACACATGGTTTGCGCCGATTGTCGCCGATGCCGAAGCAGGTTTCGGAGGTCCGCTGAACGCCTTCGAGATCATGAAGGCCTATATCGAGGCGGGTGCCGCGGGCGTCCATTTCGAGGATCAGCTGGCATCGGAGAAGAAATGCGGCCATCTCGGCGGCAAGGTCCTCATCCCGACGGCGGCCCATATCCGCAATCTCAACGCGGCGCGGCTTGCCGCCGACGTCATGGGCGTGCCGACCCTCGTGGTCGCGCGTACCGACGCCGAGGCCGCCAAGCTTCTGACCTCGGACATCGATGAGCGCGACCAGCCCTTCGTCGACTACGACGCCGGCCGCACGGTCGAAGGCTTCTATCAGGTCAGGAACGGCATCGAGCCCTGCATCGCCCGTGCCGTCGCCTATGCGCCGCATTGCGACCTCATATGGTGCGAGACGTCGAAGCCGGATCTGGAACAGGCGCGTAAATTTGCCGAGGGCGTGCATCGCATCCATCCCGGCAAGCTGCTGGCCTACAATTGCTCGCCCTCGTTCAACTGGAAGAAGAACCTCGATGACGCGACGATCGCCAAGTTCCAGCGCGAGCTGGGTGCGATGGGCTACAAGTTCCAGTTCATCACTCTTGCCGGCTTCCACCAGCTGAACTTCGGCATGTTCGAGCTCGCCCGCGGCTACAAGGCTCGCCAGATGGCCGCTTACTCCGAGCTGCAGGAGGCCGAATTTGCGGCCGAGGCCAATGGCTACACCGCCACCAAGCATCAACGCGAAGTGGGCACCGGCTATTTCGATGCGGTGTCGCTGGCGATCACCGGCGGCCAGTCATCGACAACGGCCATGCACGGATCGACAGAGCATGCCCAATTCAAACCGGCAGCAGAGTGATATCAGGATCTATAGGAGGAGAATGACATGGCATCGATAGCACGCGTTCGTGAGAGAGCCGAGGAGCAATCTCTCACCATGAATGCCGATCAGCAGGCGGTCATCCGCATGCTGGCCAATGAGCTGCATCGTCTCAACCAGACCGTCATGAATGCGGTCGAGGCCGGCGTTTCCGTCGAGCTCGTCCGCTCGGCCCGCCACCACGGCGGCAATGGCAACTGGGGCGATCTGCTAATCCCCGTCGTCGTCGCCAAGGCTACGCATCAGTCTTGACAAAGACAGTATTGACCGAATGTTCGGGCCGCGCCGTCATCGACGGCCGGCCCGCCACTTAGTCCAGCCAGTTTTCGACACGGAGATCGCGGACGCGCTTGAACTTCCCGATATTGGCCGTTACCAGGACTGCCTCTACCGCATGGGCGTGAGCAGCAATCAGCAGGTCGTTTGGACCGATAGGTTTGCCGGCAACTTCCAGCTCAGCCCTGATGGCGCCGTATTCGGCATCGGCAGGAACATCGAGCGCGAGTACCGCTATGCTTCCCAGGATGGCCTCGATATGTGCCAGCAGTTTCGGCGATCCCTTTTTAGCGCAGCCATAGCGCAACTCTGCGGCTGTGATGATGCTGACACAAATTGCATCTGGCCCGACATCGGCGATGCGTCTGGCAACGGTACCCTGTGGGTTTCGCGCAAGTTCAGATACGATATTGGTATCCAGCATGTAGAGCTTACTCAAAGCTCAATTTCCTTCGCTGGCAGCAGAGTATCATCTATATCGGGAAACTGATCCTCTGGTCCGAGAGGCTCCAAACTTGCCAAAACATCAAGCAAGCTCTTGCGGCGCACCGGCTCGATGATAAGCCGATCTCCGTCGCGGTGGATCATCACCCGATCGCCGGGAAGCTCAAAGTCCGCCGGGATGCGTACGGCCTGACTCTTGTTGTTGCGAAACAGCTTGGCTTCTCGTGGCGGACTAGGTTCGTTATGTCGGAGACGGCGCATGCTGATCTCCTTTTTGCATATCCACATGTATATGCAAGATAACAGACCTGATTTCAAGCCCGCTGAATCCAACGACACAAGATTGCTTTTCCAAGAAAGCCCTTGCTCAGGACTTCACGTCTGCGAAATCAGAGAAGGCCTGCTTGACAACGTCCGCAGTGGCTCCGGAGGCCACCAGGGCTGCCAGCAAAATTCTCGCCTGCCCCGGGCGCAGCGTCGAGGAATGGATTGCACGGGCCGCAGCAAGGTCATGCCCGCCACCACCGCCGCCATAGCTGGAAACGAGCAATCCATCCGGCACGCGGCTGGAAACCACGACGGGTACGCCGACATCGGCACACCGCCTGACGGCTTCGACCAGACGCGGATTGGCATTGCCGGAACCGAGAGCCGCCAGAACGATGCCATGGGCGTCGGCCCTGAGGCTCGCATCCACATGCACGGAATCACAGCCAGGGTAGATTGCGACGACATCAATCCGCACGTTATCGAGCGGCGCCGCAAGGCGCGGGCTTGGGGGATTTTCGAGCGGCCGCGATTGCCGGAACGCATCGGCGATATCCGAAGAGTGCTTATAGAGCCCCCAGGCCGGCAGCAGCCGACCGCCGAAACAGACGAGCACGCCGCGTCCCGCATTGGCCGGATCGATGGCGGCGGCAACGGCAGCGGCAAGATTGCCAGGCCCGTCTGCCTTGGGATGATCAGCGGTAAACTGCGCGCCGGTAAACACGACGGGCTTATTCAGGTCGTGCTGCAGATGGACGAGCAGCGACGTCTCTTCCATAGCGTCCGTGCCGTGCAGGACGACGATGCCGCTAATAGTATCATCGGCAAGCAGTTCGCCGACCTTATCGCTGATCTCCTGCATGTCGGCGAGCGTCAGGCTCGCCGAATCCTTTGCCATCAGCTCGATGGGTCGGAGGGCGACAGGCATGTCGGGGAGCAGCGCCAGCAGGCTCTCACCCGTCAGTGAGGGTATGCTGGCGCCGCTATCGGTGCGCTCGCTTGCAATGGTGCCGCCGGTGGCAATGGCTGCCACCAGCGGATTGGCTTGCCCTGCCGTCACGACTGGCCCCGTTCGGCCGCCAGCCGATAGATGCGGTCACGCAACAGATACCAGCCTATGACCAGAGCCGGTGCAATCAGGATGAGGGACGCGATCGTCCACGTGCCGACCGGATAGTCGAGCGCCATCAGTACCAGTACCGCAAAGAGGAAGATGAGCGTCAGGATACCGGTATAGGGCGCGCCGAACATGCGGAAATCCGGACGGGCCATCTCGCCACGCTTGGAGAGCTTCCAGAGCTTCAACTGGCACAATACGATCACACCCCAAGCCGAAATGATGCCGAGCGCCGAGATATTGAGGGCAATCTCGAAAGCGGCCGACGGCACGACGGCGTTCAGCGCCACGCCGATGATGGTCACGACAGCCGTCACGGCGATGCCGACATAGGGCACGCCAGCCTTGTTCATCTTGGTGAGCGCTGCCGGCGCCGAGCCCGAAACCGCCATCGAATGCAGGATGCGGCCGGTCGAATAAAGGCCGGCATTGAGCGAGGACAGAACGGCCGTCAGCACGACGAGGTTCATGATGATATCGGCACCTTGGATACCGATCGTCCCGAAGAAGGTGACGAACGGGCTCTCACCGGCCTTGTAGGCCGTATAGGGCAGAAGCAGCGACAGAAGCAGGACCGAGCCGACATAGAAGATCAGCAGGCGGGCGACTACCGTGCGGATCGCACCCGGCATCACCTTGCGCGGATCTTCGGTTTCGCCGGCGGTCGTGCCGATCAGCTCGATCGACGCATAGGCGAAAACCACCCCCTGTATGATGACGAAGGCCGGCAAGATGCCATTGGGGAAGAAGCCACCGCTATCGGTGATGATGCTGAAGCCTGCCGAATGACCGGCAATCGGCGTACCGGAGACGACGAAATAGATGCCAATCACGAGGAAGCTGACTAGGGCCAGAACTTTGACAAGGCTGAACCAGAATTCGAGCTCCCCGAAGACCTTCACCGACAGGAGGTTCATGGCCAGCACGACCAGCAGCGCGATCAGCGCGAAAACCCACTGGTCGATTCCTGCGAGCCAGGGAACATAGTACTTGAAGAAATTCATGTAGAGGGCGACGGCCGTCACATCGGCAACCGATGTCATGGCCCAGTTCAGCCAGTACATCCAGCCGACAGCAAAGGCCATCTTCTCGCCGTAGAACTCGCGGGCGTAAGAAACGAAGGAGCCGGAACTCGGGCGGTGCATGATCAGTTCGCCAAGCGCGCGCAGCACCAAAAAGGCGAAGAAACCGCAGAGCGCATAGACGAAGATGAGCGCCGGACCGGCCGCGGCAAGGCGTCCGCCTGCGCCAAGGAAAAGACCGGTGCCAATCGCGCCGCCAATGGCGATCATTTGGATCTGCCGCGGCTTCAAAGCCTTGTGATAGCCAAGGTCCTCATTGACCGGCGGCCGGCGGTCTGCCGGAATATTCTGAATAGGTTCGACTGACATTGCTCCTCCCTCGAGCCATTTGTCCATGAGCGGATCCGGGATGCTGATGTTGCACCCGAGGGATGCCGCTGCCTTAATCTGGCCGTCGATCGAGTTTAGCGATCGCCGGTCATGCTGTAATGCTGTATGACAGATTTCCTCTTAGACACAGAAATAACGACAGGTCAAGCCAAGCGACGCTTATTGACGCGGCATGAGCTAAGGGATAACAGATTTCTAAATCTGTCATACAGCTTGACAGATTAGCTTGATTTCTATGTAGGAGGATAATGTGGTCAAGACGCGAAGCGAGTATGACCTGCTGGGCGAGAAGGATATTCCGGCTGAGGTCTATTGGGGGGTACACACGGCAAGAGCCGCGGAAAATTTCCAGGTGACGGGGACACCGATCGGCCGCTATGCGCATCTCATTCGAGGCTTGGCCTTCGTCAAGGAAGCAGCGGCTCTTGCCAATTACGAGTTGGGATTGCTGAGCGAAGACAAGCTCGATGCAATCGTGCGCGCTTGCCGCGAAATCCGCGCTGGCGAGCTTCACGACCAGTTCGTCGTCGACGTGATTCAAGGCGGCGCCGGCACGTCCACCAATATGAATGCCAATGAGGTCATCGCCAACCGCGCGCTCGAACTGCTCGGCCATGCCAAAGGCGACTATGCTCACCTTCACCCGAACGATCACGTCAATCTCAGCCAATCCACCAACGACGCCTATCCGACGGCCGTCAATGTTGCGCTCATCGAAGCGATCGACAATCTCGCGGCGGCAATGGAAACGCTGCAGGAAGCCTTCGAACGTAAGGCCAAGGAATTCGACAGCATTCTAAAGATCGGCCGCACGCAGCTGCAAGACGCCGTGCCGATGACGCTCGGCCAGGAATTCAGAACCTTTGCCGTGATGCTCGGGGAAGATCGATCCCGCCTGATCGAATCGGCCGCCCTTCTGCATGAGGTCAATCTCGGCGCGACTGCCATCGGCACCGGCCTCAATGCGCCCGTCGGCTATGCCGCCCTTGCCTGCAGCCACCTCGCCCGGCTGACGGGCCGCCCGCTGGTTACCGCCAGTGACCTTATCGAAGCAACGCAGGATCCTGGCGCCTTCGTCCATCTTTCCGGCGTACTGAAGCGCGTCGCGGTCAAGCTATCCAAGACCTGCAACGATTTGCGCCTTTTGTCGTCCGGCCCTCGCGCCGGCATCGGCGAGATCACGCTGCCGGCGATGCAGGCCGGTTCGAGCATCATGCCCGGCAAGGTCAATCCGGTGATTCCCGAAATGGTCAACCAGGTGGCGTTCTCCGTCATCGGCAACGACATCACTGTGACGATGGCGGCGGAAGCGGGTCAGCTGCAGCTCAATGCCTTCGAACCGATCATCGTGCGCTCGCTATCGGAAAGCATCATGCATCTGACCGCAGCCTGCCATATCCTCGCCGAACGCTGCGTCGACGGCATCACGGCCAATCCGGCTCTGATGGCACAACGCCTGCAGGAATCGATCGGCCTTGCGACGGCACTCAATCCGTTGATCGGCTACCAGGCGGCGACAAAGGTTGCGCGCGAGGCGCTGGCAACCGGACGCACAGTGCCGGAAATCGTGCTGGATCACGGATATCTGACCGCGGAGGAGCTCTTCGAGGCGCTGCGGCCGGAACGACTCGCCAACCTGCCAGCCGCTCTCAATGGGTCGGCTGACCCTCGCCGATGATGGTGGTCACCACCCGCTTGACCTGACCGAGATGGGTTTCCATCGCCGCGATGGCCTCCTCTTCCGATCCCGCCGCAATCGCCTCGACGATGCGGCGGTGCTCGACGTTCGAGGCCACGCGGCGCTGCGCCATCATATTGACCAGTTCCGATTGCCGCATCAGCGCATCGCGGGCATCCGCGACGATCTTGGCAAAGACGGCATTTCCCGAGGATTCCGCAATCGTTGAATGGAATTCCGAGTCCAGAGTCACCCATCTCAAAGGGTCTTCTTCCCGGTCCATCTCATCGCAAAGTTCAAGCAGGCGCGCCAATTGCTGCTCCGTGCGCCGCAGCGCCGCCCAGCCGGCGGCAGGAACTTCGATGAAGGGACGCGCCTCGATCAGGTCGCGCGCGGAATAGCCGCCATAACGCAGCTCCGGACCTGGCGTCGCGGTGACGACATAGGTACCGCTGCCGGTGCGTGTCTGGGTCAGGCCGAGCGTTTGAAGCGAACGGAGCGCCTCGCGGATGATCGGGCGGCTGACACCGTAACGCGTGGCAAGCTGCGACTCGGCGGGCAGCCGTGTCCCGACCGCCAACCGTCCCGATGTTATCGCCGAACGAATATCTTCAAACACTGCCTCGGCAGCGTTTTTCCGACTGATCGGACTTGTATAAGATAACCAATCAGCCACCTCACTCATGACAGCCAAACTTCACAAACATTTTTCGCTTGTCAAGGATCGGGTCACGAATTGGTGCGCGTCCGCCTGGCTCAAAGCCATCCGAAGGAACTGGCGTTATGTGGAGAATGTCATCGACGGCAACTCCTGCTTGATGTCTCCTTCATGGCAATATAAAGAAATCCTTATTCCTTTATATCGGAGCTGGATGTGCCCTTACCCCTCTTCGCCTTGTTTTTGGCTGCGTTTGCTTTCGGCACGACCGAGTTTGTTATCGCGGGCATTCTTCCGGACGTGGCGCAGGGTCTTAGTGTCTCGATCCCCTTTGCCGGCTATCTGGTTTCCGGCTATGCGCTGGGAATTGCACTTGGCGGGCCGCTTCTGACCATGGCGACACGACAGATTTCGCGCCGAACCATTCTGATCGCTCTGACGATCGCCTTTTGCATGGGCCAGATCGCCTGCGCGCTCGCACCTGATTTTGCTGCCATGCTCCTCTTCCGTGTTGCGACCGCCGTCGCCCACGGCGCCTATTTCGGCATCGCCATGGTGGTCGCGGTCGGCCTCGTGCCGCAGGCATTTCGCGGTCGCGCCGTGTCCGTGATCCTTGCAGGACTGACGGTCTCCAATATTGTCGGCGTTCCTCTTGGCGCGGCGATCGGTGGATTGTGGGGATGGCGGACGACGTTTTGGGCAATGACCTTGGTCGGTGTGGTCGCGCTGGCCGCGATATGGGTCCTGATCCCGCAGACGAAGGCAGAATCTCAGCAATCCGGCCATTTGAGCGGAGAAGTGCGCGTTCTCGGCCGCCAGCAGGTCTGGACCTCCCTCATCATGATGCTCGCTTTGATGATCGGTCAGATGGTGCCGTTCACCTACATAACGCCGCTTCTGCGTGAGGTGACCGGCCTGGATGCTATGCTTATTCCGTGGGTTCTCCTGCTCAATGGCGTCGGAGCGACATTGGGTGTCTTTATTGGCGGCCGGCTGTCGGACTGGAAGCTGATGCCCTCGCTTATCGCCATGCTCGCCATCCAGTCCGCTATACTCGTCATTCTATACCTGGTCAGCCCCTACCCCTTGCCGATGAGTGTGGCGATCTTCGTTTGGGGCGCCCTAAATTTCGCCATCGGTACCCCCATCCAGGCCCGCATCCTGATGTGGACTGCTGATGCGCCAGGTCTTGCTTCCTCACTCATTCCGTCCGGGTTCAATATCGGGATTGCGATCGCGGCAAGCGTCGGTGCCGCACTGCTCGAGAGTGGATATGGCTATCGCAGTTTGCCGGTGCTCGGCGCGATCACGCTTGCCCTGGCCTGCGTGGTTGCCATCCTCTCCGCGGCGCGCGAAAGGCGCAGCGGCGCAGTTCCTCCCAATGCGGCTCTTACGTAATTTCTATTGGAAGGCGGCGGCCCTTAACACCGGGGCCGCCGACACACAAGTCAGGCGATCAGCCCTTTCATGGGCAGGACGTGATCGGAGCCCGGGAAGACATCGCGCGTCAATAGGGTCGGCGATGCACCGAGCAAATCAACCGCGATCCCCTTGACCACAGCGCGCAGATCCGTCGTGGCGGCAAGATCACGGCCATCACGCAATTGCGCCTGCTTGAGACCGGGCCAATCGGCAATCACTCGGCCACCCTTGATTGCGCCACCGGCGAGAAAGGCGGCCGTTCCGGTGCCGTGGTCGGTGCCCTGGGTACCATTGACCTGCGCCGTGCGGCCGAATTCGGTTGCGACAAGAATGGCGGTATCCTTCCAGGCCGGACCAAGCTCCTGCTGGAAGGCGGCAAAGGAATTGTCGAGCCCGACGAGCAGCTTGTTCAGCCGATCGACCTCTCCGGCATGGGTATCCCATCCTTCGAAGGCCAGTGCCGCAACGCGAGGACCGTCGTCTT
The DNA here is from genome assembly GCA_900472485.1 of Hyphomicrobiales bacterium. GTDB lineage: Bacteria > Pseudomonadota > Alphaproteobacteria > Rhizobiales > Rhizobiaceae > Rhizobium. Next base: position 172,360 of record UCII01000011.1, on the reverse strand, counting down.
GAGCCAACAGGCGCGCGGCGCCTCTGGCCATCTGTTCCATGCCAGTGGGGTCGCCGGGGCCTCCCTTCGCCTTGACATCGAGGCCGGCGGCGATCTTGCCGGTCGAAATGCCCTCGGCGAGGATTTTCGCAAAGAGCGGGTCAGTGTGGTTGTAGAGATCCATCAGCCGCGGCGGTAGATCATCGCTCACCGGCTGGAGGGTTGATGGCGACCAGCCGAGTACCGGCGCCTTGCCGCGAATGACGAGCGGTGCATTGGCACCGACCGAGAGGCCTCGGATCTCCGAAGCGCCTGGTGAAACCTTGTCGCCCTTCGGCAGTCCCTCGAGCATCCGGTTCAGCCATCCGGATTCGACTCGGCCAGGCATTTCGTAACCGGACTCCAGCACGTCCTGACCGTCGAAATGGGATCGGTCGCGATAGGGCGTCGCACTGGCATGCACGACGGCCGCCTGCCCTGCCCGATAGAGCTTGTTGAAATTCGGCATCGACGGATGCAGCGCAAAGAAGCTGTCGAGCGGCAACGCCGCCCCGGGGCCGCTCGTCGTCATGGCGATCGACTGTCGCAAGGCTTGATAGTCGGGGTCACCAACGGGCGGGACAGCTGTCAGACCATCGAGCGCCCCGCGCAGGATGATGGTGATAAAGCGCGGGTCGCGTCCGCCGGCGGCTTGGGCGAAGCGCGGGATGAAGGCCCAGGCAAACAAGGCGCCGGAAGCGCCAAGCACGGCACGACGGGTGGGGGTCATGAGTTCGCAGGTCATGGTCAGCGCCTTTGAAATTCGGGGGAAAGATAAGCGATCGTCAGGCCCTGCTTGCGGGTTTCCGCACGCGATACCGCCTGCAGCGTTTCGTTCGAAAGAAGCGGTCCCAGGCTGTCGGACACGAAACTGCGGGGATCGACCTGGGGCGGCACCGCATTGGCGATCATGTTGGCGACATCCATACGCATGCTGAGGCTCTCGCTGGAGGCCCAGACATCAGCTGTATCGGCAAAGCCATTGGGACCGGCCGGCGCCCAGAAAGGCTGGCCCATGGCGGTCAAGGCGCCGAGAATGACATTCGGTTTCGGCGTCTCGCCGCTCGCTCGCAAGAGCGCGGTCATGAATTCGAGGGGAGAGCGAACCTTCGACAGTGTCGGGTTCCAAGCATCCTCGGAACCGATAAGCGCCCGATAGACGGCTGAAAGATCGCCATCCGTCTTGCTGAAGGTTGCAGCAACGGTCTGCACAAGTCCTGGCGGCGGCGTATCGGCCACGAAATGGCGGACAAGCTTGGTGGCGATATGCTGTGCTGTCGCCGGATGGCGGGCGAGATCGCGCAGTGCCTCCCGTCCCTGCCCCACACCATTGTCGGCATAGGTGAGACCGAGTAGCGTCTGGTCGCCAGGCTCGTGGGCACCGGCATTGAAGACGAAGGTGCCGGGCGCCCCGAGCTTGCCGTCGGCGCGCGCGACCGTCCAGCCGGTGATGATCTTGGCAAGCGTCGTCACGTCGGTCTGCGTGTAGCCGCCGTTGACGCCAAGCGTGTGGAGTTCCAGCGTCTCGCGGGCGAGATTCTCATTGAGACCACGCTTCTTGTTGGCATTGGCTTTGGAGTTCGGTCCGATCGATTGCTGGTTGTCGAGATAGGCAAGCATCGCCGGATGGGTCTCGACGGCGAATAGCATATCGGCGAAACGCCCGAAGACGTGCGGCCGGATCGCTTCGCGCTCGAAGGCGCCGGCAACGATATGCACCTCCTCGCTCTTCGACACGGCGACCGCGAAATGGTTTGCCCAGAACATGGCAAGCCGCTCGCCAAATCCGATCAATGGCTGCCGGATAGTGCCGTTGAAGCGGGCATCCACTTCCGCCAGCAGGACCTGCTGTGGAAGGTAAGGCATTGCGGGCTTTTCCAGCTTCTCGACTGCCTTGCCGATGGCAACCGCCATGGCTTGGTTATTCGGCTGGGCCTGATTGTTCTGCTGCCCTGGCATGGCGCCCGGAGGCTGCACCGGTGGCTTCTGCGGCGACGGCGGGCCTTGCATCTGCTTGTCCTGAGGCACGGCGGCGACAGCGGCTGCGGCCTGCTGTCTGGCCTCCTTGCGCTGTTCCTGGAATGCGTAGAGGGAAACGAGAAGATCGGCGGTCGATTGCAGCTGCGGGCCGACCGGAACCGGAACGAAGCGCTCGGTGATTTCTTCCAGCAGCGCGCCGCGCGGATCCGATGCGATCGACGTGGTGCCGTTGTGGTCCGCCCCTAGCCCAAAGCGGGAAAGGGCGAGCGCGGCATAAACATCATCGGACTGCTGGGCCATGACCTTGCCAACTCCTGCATCAAACATGCTCCTTTAACGCAGACCTGGTTTCGATCCGTCGCTCCGCAACTATGATCATTTTGTGGCAGCGGCCTTGGGCATGCTGCGGCGGACCAGGCTTTCCGCCAGCGCCCGACGCTCGTCGTAGGAAAGCCCTGCTGCAAAATCGACGGCACGCTGCTCCAGCTTCGCCCTCAAAGCGATGTCGGCATCGCGCGCCCTCGCCAGCGCGGCTGAGAGCGCCTCTTTATCCAGCGTCGGCTGCCCAAGAATGGAGGCGGCGTCGACCTTGGCCTGCTGCGCCTCGAGAATGATCTGACGTTCATCCTTGCGGGCTTCGTCGAGCGCCGCACGCAGAGCCTTCTTCTGCGCAGAAGGCAATTGCTCGCCGGCTAGCGGCATCATTCCGGCCCGCGCCTGCGTCTTGCGTATCCAGGTCAGCCCGCCCCCGGCCAATGCTCCGACCAGGAACGTATTCAGCACCAAAAGAAAAATGACCACTATTCGAAAGCTGCGTTCCGTCATTGGCTGTCCTGCTGCGCTAAACCCGCGTCCGGCCCTATATCGCCGAACATGGTCGCGGTTCCTTCGGAGACGACTGAGGTATCGGCCGTGAAGCTCGGGGCCAAGACGCCGATGGCGATGCTGCCGGCAAGCGCCCCGGCGATGCCAACCCCCACGAGGCCGATGCCGGCCGAGCCGAAGCGAAACCAGTTTCTTATCGTCAGGCGGCGAACGAGCTTTGCGAGAATTCGCTCTTCAAGGCCGGCGTGGCGAGGCTTCATGACGTAGGTGTCGAGCAACGCATCCAGATCGGCCGCGCGCGCAAGCGTTTCGGCGGCGGCATGACTCTTGGCAAAATCCCGTGCGGCCGCGCGCTCAGCCTGCGGCCATCGGCGGATATCGCCGCCATAGGCCGCGGTGAGCGCTTCGAACCGCTCGGTATTCATTGGACCCGCGATATTCTCAACCATCGCCCTCATCCTTCAACAAAAGCGCCTGCAAGGAGCGCCTTCCGCGCGCAAGCAGGCTTTCCAGTGCGTCGACGCTGACGTCCATGATCTCAGCTGCCTCGGCATTCGACAGCGCCTGATAGTAAACCAGAATGATCGCCTCGCGCTGCCTGGGCGCGATCATCTGCATGGCTCGCTCCACGCGCCTGGATGGATCGTCCTCGCTCATCAAGCCCGCATCCGGCGCGGGACCTTCATACTCGACGTCGGGTGGGTGCTCGGCAAGAACGTCCTTGCGACGCCGTAGGCGATCATAACAAAGGTTGGTCGCTACGCGATGCACCCAGGTGCTGAAGCGGGCATTGCCCTGGCGCCAGCCGCCAGCATTGCGCCAGACGCGCAGCAATGTTTCCTGCGCCACATCCTCGGCCTCAGTCGCATCGCCAAGCATGCGGGTTGCAACGGCAACGATGCGCGGCAACTGCCGTGCTATCATCATGCGCATCGCCGGAACGTCGCCCGCAGCGATGCGACCGAGCAGGTCTTCATCCGGGTCGCCACTCTTGGGCGTGCGATCCCACTTCATCGACAATCGCTACCGCTCCAGTTTCCTGCGATACCGGCATGGCACATGGGCCTTGAGCTCCCGGGCGGCAAACGCCGCCTCGCCGTCAACTTCGGCAAGCAACGCCACTTAGATCGCAGTATCTCGGTCAGCGTATCATCCTTCGACATCAAACACAGGCTCACAAGGATTGAACGCCGTCCTTGCCGAATTCCGTCGCTTTCATATCGAGGGGTTTCGAATTTTCTTTCGAGCCCAAAGGCCCTCTATCAAGCAAACATAAAAGAGCCGGCTCACCCGGAGGCAGGAGTTTCAACCTTCCCCACCCGGGCTTGCCGGCACTTCGCATGGCGGAATGCGAAAGCTGAGGCTCGATCAGAGCGTCAACAGGTCGCTCGTCGTCAGATCCTGTTCATTGTTCGCGTAGAAGCTTCCGAAATCCGGCATCTGCGATTGCTGCGCCTTCATGGCCTGCTCGAACTGGCTCTGCGTCAACGATCCGGAGCCGGATGTGTCGAGGCTCTTGAACAGCGACGTTGCCTGGTCTTCGCTTACATCGGAAGGACGGGCGGCCACGAATTCGGATTGGCTTACGTTGCCGTCGCCGTTCGTATCCATGGAGGAAAATGCGGCGGAGAGCTCGTCCTCGCTCATCTGCCCGCCGCCCGGCGCGGGACGGCCGTGATGGCCTGCCTGCATGGCTTTTGCAAGCTGCGCCTCGGTGATAGAGCCGGCATTGTCGGTGTCGAAGCTTTGGAACAATTGCTGCGCCTGGGTTTCGCTGACGTCCGACGGGCGTGCGGCCACGAATTCCGCTTCGCTGATATTGCCGTCGCCATTGGTGTCCATGGCGCTGATCGTATCGCTTTGGCTGCCATCCTGGCCGCCGGTTGCGGAAGTCTGCTGCGTACTTGACGTCGAACTGGTGGAGTTGCTGTTGGAATCCGATGTCGAGCCATCGCTGCCGATGCCGGCCTGCATGTTGAGAATCATGTTCATCAGCTGCGCGACGAGCTGTTCTGCCGAAGCGATCTGAGATTGATCGTCTGAAGACGAAGAGGAACTCGTGCCGGAAGAACTGCCCGACGAATTGCCGGAGGAGCTGTCGGACAGCAAGGACGCGATGGAATCATCAGCCGTCGACGCTGTGGAGCGCGAGGTCTGGTATTGATAATAATTGCTCGATGAGATCGAGTAGATGCTCGTCATTGGGGCCTCCAGATACGAGCGTTGAGAGGAACTCGGATGGCTTATGCGTACGCGACTTGAACACGATCGATACCAGACCCGACCGCGTGAAGGCGGGAGCATGGTTTCGACAATCGACATGTGCGGATGGACTTGCGAACGCCGCCGATCAAACGCATCTTGCGCCCCAACTTGACCGATGCATCTTTTCCAGAGCAGGCGTCCCGGGACCACCCCGCCAATATGTATGTCGCCATCATGGCTATATTGGCATCTGCACATTTTCGATTTTCACTTCCCAACGTGGGGAAATTGCACAAGGAAACTTGCGCGTGGCTTATAGACGCTTGACGAACACATCCTGTTGCGATTTCCTTCCTCGATTTTTAGGGAATATATAAATTCCGCCACTCTGTTGAGGCATTGCTGGTATATGGGCTCCAGCACTGAGCGGCATTGATGGAAAAGAATACGAAGAAGAGGGGCACAGCTTGAAAATCGGTTTCTGTGGAGAGGTGAATGAGGCGAACTAAGGAGGAGGCGGCGGAAACGAGGAGCGAGATTTTGCAATCCGCAAAAGCTCTGTTTCTCGACAAGGGCTACGAGAATGTGAGCCTGGAAGAGATAGCCGTAGTCGCCGGTGTCACGCGGGGGGCAGTGCACTGGCATTTCAAGAACAAGCAAGGTCTGATGTTTGCGATTCGCGACGAGGCCCAGCAGCCGTTCAAGGATCTGGCGGAGCGGATGTCGAAAGAACTGCCGCCCAATCCGCTTGATCTCATCGCCGATACCATAGCTGCGATATTCGACGACATTCACAGCGATCCGCGCAAGCGCAGCATGTTGAAGGTGATGATGCATCTCGACATGGCATTTTGCGACGGGACGACAAGCCGGGCGAGCTCGTTCCGGCACGACATGCATGAAAATTTCGAACGCATTTTCACCCTGATGGATGAAAAGACGAAACTTCCGGCTCCCTGGACGCCGGATACGGCCGCTTCCGCTCTGACAGCAGTCATCGGCGGCCTGATCACCGAATGGACGCTCGACCGGGGCAGTTTCGAACTGGTTCCGTGTGGACAGATGTTCATAAAGATGGTGCTGAAGACCTGGTTCCCGCTGGCACAGACGCCGGAGCTGGCGATTACGGCAATCTGACGATACCGGAAAAAGCGTACAACGGTTTCCTCTTCGGAATTGAAGAGAACCAACGATAGCGGTTTCAAGCTTCCGCTGGGAGCCGAATCGATTGCCAGAAGCTGGAAATAAAAAAGGATCCGGAGGGAAAGCCAGATCCTTTGCTTTGATCGGAGGTCAACCGATCGATGAAAGAAGCCTGACGGATTGGAACGCCAGGCTTCTCATACCCGGCGCTAGGCCGGGTAATTCAATATTAGAAGCTACGCTCGAAGCGCAGGATACCAGCCCACTGATCCTGGTTCACAGAATCGAAGTTGGTGTAAGAGACTTCCGGCTCGATGAGCAGGTTCTTGACCGGGTTCCACTTGACGTTCGTCGTGGCGGCAAAGATCTTCGAGTCGGTGTAGGCGAGCTGGAGGTTCCACTTCAGCTTTTCGTTGATCGGAACGCCAACGCCGCCCCAGACAGCCCAGTCACCCCAGCCGCACTTCGATGCATCGTTAACCGGGCAAGCCGAACGATCGAGGTTGGTGCCTGCGTACTTGTTGAGCTTGTCGCCGTCGGTGTTCCAGCCGCCCATCAAGAAGGCCGAGAAGGTACCGAAGTCAGCATCGACACGAGCCTTGATGGCGCCTTCTTCGACGATCGAATCGTAACCACCGACGACCTTGAAGCCCCATGCGCCGGACTTGAAGCCAGCACCGGCAACGACGTCAGGAGCGTAGTGATTGCCCTTGTCGTCGGACCACCAGCTGGAGCCATAGGAAGCGCCCGAGCCGCTGGAGTTGCTGTCTTCAACCGAGACCACAGCCGTGAAGCCGTTGCCGGCATCGTAGCTGTAGGTCAACTGGTTGAGTTCGTACGGGCCGTCATAGATCACGTCGTCGTTGATGACGTCGCCGGCATAACCGATGTAGTAGTTATACTGCGAATCGGCCTTACCGACGAGGAAGCCGCCGAGGCTGATGTTGGCGAACAGCAGCTTGGTGGAGGTCGAGTTGCCGTCGTTCCAGTCCCAACGGATGACCGTATTGGTCTTCAGCGGGCCGTATTCGGTGTCGGTCGCGGTGTCGACGCTCAGCTCGGCGCGGGTGTGCCAGAGCGTGCCGTTCTTGCTGTTCGGGTTGTAGGCGTCGTACCATTCGCCTTCGGTACGGACGCGGCCGCCGATCTTGAGGCAGGTTTCCGTGCCCGGAATGAAGAAGTAGCCAGCACCGTATGCGTCGCAGATGCGAACGTATTCCAGCGGCTCCGGCTCAGCAGCGACGATCGCGTCTGCTGCATGGGCACCGGATACTGCTGCCAGCGCAGCAGCGGAGCCGAGAAGAAGGCTCTTGATGTTCATTTTAAACTCCTGGTTGTATTATGCATTTCTATTTTACCGCGAGCGCAGAACTGGAGCATCACCCTGGAGATCGGTTTGGTCTAAACACGACCGGGCAGCCCGGCAAATACGCACCTGATGTTGGCTTGAGTCCCCTCGAACCTTCATGATTACCCCCGCGGTAAAAGGCTTTGAAATGCCTCTACCGATCCGGCCGATTGCTCGACCGTAAGACAACTTATGTCCTGACATTGGATTTACAAACAGCCCGTATGTTTGTCAATTATATGAAGGGCGCTGAGGCGTTAGTCTTGGCTGCTGTTGCTTAAATGCAACTCGCGACCGCAGGCCACGGCGGCATCCGGCAAGGATGGCAAAGATGTCCCTGCTCACAAGAACGCCTGCCAGTCGGGTCGTCATCGCATTTAAGGCCAGCGCGATGTCGGCGGTCGATGACGCCATGGCAGGGCAATCCGGTCATGGCATGGCCATCGGGAATTCCGCGGCAAATGACCGGTCGGCTTGAGCAAAGATCAGCAATGAATTTCAACAATTCGCTACACACAGAAATGTTGAATTTTCCTAGATTCCGGCGACTCGCGCCATCGGAGAGGGAAAATCGCGAATGAATGAGAACCGGCTGATCTTCATAGCGACTCCCTGCTTCGGCGGCCTCGTCACCAAGGACTATATGCAGTCCATTTTCTCATTGATGCAGACGGGCGCGCAGGCAGGCATACAGCTGACGCTGGCCCTGCTCGGCAATGACGCCCTGATTACCCGCAGCCGAAACACGCTTGTCTCGTCTTTCCTGAACGATACGACGGCGACCCATATGCTCTTCATCGACGCCGACATCAGCTTCGAGCCTGATCAGGTCATGAGGCTGCTGGAAGCCGATAAGGACGTGGTCGCTGCCATGTATCCGATCAAGGATTATGATTGGGAGACGGCGGCCCGCATCAATTCAGCCGACGGCGAAACACTTGCGGCTGCCGCACTTCACTATGTCGGGACCCCGCTTGTCGGCGAGGTTGCAGAACGTGAAGGCGATTTCGTCAGCGCAGTCTATGCAGGCACCGGCATGCTTCTGATCAAGCGCAGCGTCATAGAAAGAATGATCGCGGCCTATCCGGAGCTGCGCTACAACGCAATCCACGCCTATCCCAGCACCAAACGCTCGCCCGGCACCCAATACGCCCTGTTCGAATGCATGGTCGAGGAGGGAACGGGAATCTATCTCAGCGAGGACTTCGCCTTCTGTCACCGCTGGCGAGCCATCGGCGGCAAGATCTGGCTTGATACCGCGAGCAAGCTGTCCCATACCGGCCCTCATCGCTTCGTCGGCAATACCACACCGCGTTACTGAGGCGCGGCAAGTCAGCGCGATGATCTGCGCGATAAAGTTGTAATTTGGCGGGCGCGGCAATGGTCAATCTCCCGAAAATGCGGCATCGCTACGGGGTTGACAGAGGACAAGAGTAAGGCATAGCCTTTTGACATTCACCAGGGGGGTCCCGGCAAGGGGCTGAGATACTGCTGAACAATACGGCTTTGCCGATTGTGGGCGCAGTGACCCGTTGAACCTGATCCAGTTCATACTGGCGTAGGGACGGTGCAAGCGCTCGATGGCTTCGGATTCCCGCCTGGATTCCATGCCGGCGTCTTTTCATCATTCCGGCTGATTGACTGGGTCTCCAACTGCAACTTGGAGCCTCACACCATGAATATTGCCGCAAAGAATCTCACTCCGACCGTCACCACCGGCCCGCTGCCGGCATCCCGGAAAATCTATATCCCCGGGGAAATCCACACAGACATCCGCGTGCCGATGCGCGAAATCAGCGTCCATCCGACCTCGGGCGAACCGCCTGTCGTTGTCTATGATTCTTCCGGCCCCTATACGATCGAGGGCGCCGATATTCGCATCGAGCAGGGTCTGTTGCAGCTACGCCGCGACTGGGTGCTCGCCCGCGGCGATGTCGAGGCCTATGACGGCCGGCATGTGCGCCCTGAGGACAACGGCTTCGTCACCGGCGAGCGGCTGACACCGGAGTTTCCGGCCAAGCGCCAGCCCCTGCGGGCAAAAGACGGCAAAGCGGTCACCCAACTTGCCTATGCGCGCGCCGGCATCATCACCCCGGAAATGGAATTCATCGCCATCCGCGAGAATCTCGGCCGCATGGCGAAGGCAGAAGCCCTGATCCGCGATGGCGAAAGCTTCGGCGCCCATATTCCGGATCATGTCACCCCGGAATTCGTCCGCCAGGAGGTTGCCGCCGGCCGCGCGATCATCCCGGCCAACATCAATCATCCGGAAAGCGAGCCGATGATCATCGGCAGGAATTTCCTGGTGAAGATCAACGCCAATATCGGCAATTCCGCCATCACCTCTTCAATGGCGGAGGAAGTCGAGAAAATGGTCTGGGCCGCGCGCTGGGGCGCCGATACCGTCATGGACCTTTCGACCGGCCGCAACATCCATAATATCCGTGAGTGGATCATCCGCAATTCGCCGCTGCCGATCGGCACGGTGCCGCTCTACCAGGCGCTGGAAAAGGTCGGCGGCATTGCCGAGGAGCTCACCTGGGAGGTCTATCGCGATACGCTGATCGAGCAGGCCGAACAGGGCGTCGACTATTTTACCATCCATGCCGGCGTGCGGCTGCATTACATTCCGCTGACCGTCAACCGCGTCACCGGCATCGTTTCGCGCGGCGGGTCGATCATGGCCAAATGGTGTCTTCATCATCATCGCGAGAGCTTCCTTTACGAGCATTTCGAGGAAATCTGTGATATCTGCCGGGCCTATGACGTCTCCTTCTCGCTCGGAGATGGCCTGCGACCGGGCTCGATTGCCGATGCCAACGACGCCGCCCAATTTGCCGAACTCGAAACGCTTGGCGAGTTGACGAAGATCGCCTGGGCAAAAGACTGCCAGGTGATGATCGAAGGCCCCGGCCATGTGCCGATGCACAAGATCAAGGAGAACATGGACAAGCAGCTGGCCGTCTGCGGCGAGGCGCCCTTCTACACGCTCGGACCGCTGACGACGGATATCGCGCCTGGCTACGACCACATCACATCGGGCATTGGCGCCGCCATGATCGGCTGGTTCGGCACGGCGATGCTCTGCTACGTCACGCCGAAGGAGCACCTTGGTCTGCCCGACCGCAACGACGTCAAGACCGGCGTCATAACCTACAAGATCGCCGCTCATGCGGCCGACCTCGCCAAGGGGCATCCGGCCGCTCAAGTCCGCGACGACGCATTGTCGCGTGCAAGATTCGAGTTCCGCTGGGAGGACCAGTTCAACCTGTCGCTCGATCCGGATACCGCCCGCAGCTTCCACGACGAAACCCTGCCGAAGGAAGCTCACAAGGTCGCGCATTTCTGCTCGATGTGCGGCCCGAAATTCTGCTCGATGCGGATTTCGCACGACATCCGCGCCGAGGCACAGAAGGAAGGGCTGGAAGCGATGGCGGCGAAATATCGGGAGGGCGGCGATCTCTATATGCCGGTCGAAGCCCCTGCCCAGACGGCCGAGTGAGATGCGCATCCTTGTCAAAGGGGCCGGCGTTGCCGGCCTCACGGTCGCTCACGAGCTGATCCGGCACGGAGCGGAGGTCACGATCTCAGATCCAAGCCGGGATTTTCAGCGCGCCGCATCCTGGCTTGCCGGCGGCATGCTGGCACCTTGGTGCGAGCGGGAAAGCGCCGATGAGGCTGTGCTGACGCTCGGCCGTGACTCAGCCGATCGATGGGAAGCGATTCTGCCGGGCAAGATCACCCGCAATGGAACGCTCGTCGTCGCGCCGAACCGCGATCAAAACGAGCTGAAGCGATTCGCCAGCCGCACGACGGGCTATCGCTGGGTGGACGACGACGAAATCGCCTCCCTTGAGCCTTCGCTCGCCGGTCGGTTCCGCCAAGGCCTGCTCTTTCAACGGGAAGCGCATCTCGATCCGCGCGAGGTCCTGCAATCATTGAAGGACGATCTATCTGCAAAAGGCGTCGCCTTTATCGACAAGCTCGTGGATGACCATAGCTTCTCTGAGATCGTCGACTGCACGGGGGCTGCCCGCATCGGCCGCATCCACGATTTACGTGGGGTTCGGGGCGAAATGCTCTATCTGCAAAGCGACGAGGTCTCGCTTACGCGGCCCGTCCGCCTGCTGCATCCACGTTTTCCCGTCTATATCGTACCGCGCGACGGAGGCCTGTTCATGGTCGGCGCGACGATGATCGAGACCGACTTCAAAGGGCCGATCACCGCCCGTTCGCTGATGGAACTCTTGAACGCAGCCTATGCGCTGCACCCGGCCTTTGCCGAAGCCCCCGTGATCGAAACCGGCGCCGGCATCCGACCTGCCTTTCCCGACAATCTTCCCCGCGTAGCGCGCGAGGGAGGGACCGTTTTCGTCAACGGTCTTTATCGTCACGGCTTTCTGCTCGCGCCGGCGATGGCCCAAGAAGCAGCCGATCTCATCTTTTCCGGACACAACAACAGGAGCCGCCAATGCGCCTGATCATCAATGGCGAGACCCAGATTGTCGAAGCAACCACGCTCTCGCAGCTTCTCGCCGCGCTCGAATATGAGGGCGAATGGCTGGCAACCGCCGTTAACGGCGAGCTCATCCATAGCGACGAGCGTGATGACCATACCCTAACCGACGACGACAGGATCGAAATCCTCACTCCAATGCAAGGAGGTTGAGCCGTGCTTGAACTCTATGGAACCCAAATCACATCGCACCTCCTTCTCGGCACGGCACGCTACCCCTCCCCGGCGGTGCTGGCGGAGGCCGTCAAACGTTCGCAAACCGCGATCGTGACCGTATCGCTACGCCGGGAAACCGCAGGAGGGCGCAACGGGGGCGCATTCTTCGAGATGATTCGCGAACTCGGCGTTCATGTCCTTCCCAATACCGCCGGCTGCCACGGCGTATCCGAGGCGGTACTGACGGCGAAAATGGCACGCGAAGTGTTTCGGACCAATTGGATCAAGCTCGAGGTAATCGGCAACCACGATACACTGCAACCCGACGTCTTCGCGCTGGTGGAAGCGGCGAAAATCCTTGCCGACGAGGGATTTGAGGTCTTTCCCTACACGACGGACGATCTCGTCGTCGCCGAGCGGCTGCTGGAAGCCGGATGCAAGGTGCTGATGCCCTGGTGCGCCCCGATCGGAACGGCGGCGGGACCGCTCAATCTCTCCGCTCTGCGTTCGATGCGGGCGCATTTTCCCGAGGTGCCGCTAATCGTGGATGCCGGCATCGGCAGGCCTTCGCATGCGGCGACCGTCATGGAGCTCGGCTTCGATGCGGTGCTACTTAATACAGCGGTTGCCGGGGCTGGCGATCCGGCCGTGATGGCTGAGGCCTTCGCCAAGGCGATCGATGCCGGCAGACAGGCATTTGGCGCCGGCATGCTGGAGCCGCGCGATATGGCCGTGCCATCGACACCAGTGATCGGAAAGGCGGTGTTCGCGTGACGCTCGATCCCTTCTATCTCATTGTCGATAGTGCGGCTTGGATTCGGCGGCTGGTGCCGCTCGGCGTCAAACTGGTGCAGTTGCGCATCAAGGATCGCAGCGAGACAGAGCTTCGCACGGAAATTCGCGAAGCGAAGGCAATTTGTGCCGCGCATGGATGCCAATTGATCGTCAACGACCATTGGCAACTGGCGATCGAGGAGAGCTGCGACTTCATCCATCTCGGCCAGGAAGATCTCGCTTCCGCCGATCTTTCCGCCATACGGAATGCCGGATTGAAACTAGGGCTTTCGACACATGACGAGGCGGAGCTGAAGACGGCGCTTGCTGCTGAACCCGATTATATAGCGCTAGGGCCGATCTATCCGACCGTGCTCAAGGTCATGCCCTGGGCACCCCAGGGTCTCGAGCGGATTGGCGAGTGGAAAGCTCACATCGGGAATCGGCCACTCGTCGCAATCGGCGGCCTGACGGTCGAACGCCTTGCCGGTGTATTCGAACACGGCGCTGATGTTGCAGCGGTCGTAACCGACATCACCCGCAATCCTGACCCCGAATCGCGAACGCTCGAATGGGTGGCGGCGACCCGGCAGATGCCTCCAAATTGACAAGATCGCGCCTCAGGAGCCCATGCAAGGGGTTATTTCAGCTGCTATTGCCCGATGAACGGGCCATTCATAGAATATTCAGCTGAACATAATCATGCTGAAGACGTTAATTAGATGACTCGCGCATTCGCTGAGCACAAAGACTGCTTTGGAGGTAGTCATGATAAAGAAGACGGTTCTTACGGTTTTGCTGGCCGCTACGGTCGTAGGCGGCGCATTGGCGCCCGTCAGCAGCGCACAGGCGCAGTATTACGACGGCCATCGCGGCGACTGGCGCGGCCATGACGATTGGCGTCGTCACCACCACCATGGCAATGGCGGCGCGATCGCCGGCGGTGTTGCCGCCGGTCTACTCGGCGGGCTGATCGTCGGCGGCGCCCTTGCCAACAGAGGCCCGGTTTACGAAGTCGCCCCACCGCCGCCGAGATGCTGGTACGAGGATCGCCGCGTCCAGAACGAGTATGACTATGGCTGGCATTACGAGCGCATTCGCGTTTGTAACTAAGCGATAAGCGATGCATCTGCCTGATTGGACGCATCGTTTCATGGGCGATTTGGATTTGCCGGCGGCCAAAACCGCCGGCAAAACTGTTTGAGGCTGGCGAATTATAGGCCGTGCGTCCTCGGATAGGGATTACGCTCCGGGTATATTCGCCCGACGAGGCTTTCAGACTCGGGTCGCCAGATTTCGACGAGCAAGGGATAACAGGGCACCGAATCGCTCGAATGCTCGCTGCCGCAATCGCCACCGGGACAAGCTGAAAGCGCGCCGACAAGATCGATCTCCGCGAAGAACTCAATAAAGTCGCCCGGCCGCACCGGGCTTGCCTTCATGAAGTATTGGTGCGTGTCGCGGGTAAAGCCCGTGCACATGAAGACATTCAGCACGTCGTGAACATGGAACTCCGCCTCCTGAATGGGGATGTTCATTTCCTTGGCGAGCGCGCGCGACAGGTTCGAATGGCAGCAATGGTGATAGTCGTCGCCTTTCAGCAGCCGGTTCGTATAGGGATCGCAGCGCGTGCCGATGACATCGTGGACGCCGGCTCCATCCGCGTCCCAGCCATACCAGCCAAGCGTATCATGCGTGATCGTCGCCATTGGGCGCAGATAGGGCAATGTGCTCCACAGCCGATCGCCGACACCGACATGGGTGGCATGCAAAGCCCGCGTCTTGCCGCTGAAAAAGCGCTCGGAAAGATCGGCAGCATTCCACAGATTGAGATCGCCGACCTGCGCGCCCTCGATGCTGACGATCCGAAAGAAATGTCCCTTCGGCACGCGAAAACTGCCACCTTCGCGCGGGGGCACGATGATCTCGGCAATCTTGGTCATGGTTTGCCTTGCCGCCCGCAGCACATCCATATCGGCCGGCGGCAGCGTTCCGTTCGGATAGACGACAACGGGTGGCTTGCCGCGCCGCTCTTCGGCATCGGTGGGTGCTGGCATATCGAAAATACTGTTCATGGCGGCTTTCATTCCTCACCGATCTGACAAGAAGACATTCGTCTCCGCAGCACTGTAAGGATACCAGCTCCTTGCGCAACGGTGATCGCGCTTGCGCTTTGACCAAGTCTTACTTAGCCTATTGGAATGCAACATGTCCCGCTTGCCTCCCTTCGCGCCTTCGAGGCTGCCATTCGCCATGAGAGTTTTGCAAAGGCGGCGGCCGAACTCAATCTCACGGCCGCGGGTGTGAGCCAGCATGTGCGCGCCCTCGAGGAATGGCTTGGCACTAAGCTGTTTACGCGACATGCCCGTGGCGTCACGGCGACCATGGCCGGCCGCAGTTTCGGGGCAGCGGTGGCAAGCGCTCTCGGACATATCGATATCGCCGCCCGGCAACTGCGGCTTGCCGGAAGCAACAGGCCGGTCAGCGTGGCCTGTATCGCCTCCGTCGCCACCCGTTGGCTGATACCCCGGTTGCCCGCATTCAAGAAAGAATACCCCGAAATCCAGATCAATATCGTCTATGCACTGGATGCGAGGACACCGGAGGAGGCAAGCGTCGATCTTCTGATCCGTCACGGACCAAGACCTTCAACGCATGCCATCTCGCTATTGACGGCCGAAACGCGGCCGACCTGTTCGAGAGAATATGAGCGCCGTCACGGACCGATCGGGACGCCAGCCGATCTCCTTAATCTCGACCTCCTGCACGATGAAACGACGGCCGCATGGACACGCTGGTTCGCCCTCGAAGGTATCCACCAGCCTCCAAGGGCCGGCCCGATCTTTGCCGATTTCGGCTTGATGATCGGGTCCGTTATCGGCGGGCAAGGTGTAGGTCTCTGCCCCTCGGCCTTAATTGCAGAAGAATTGGACAATGGAACGCTGGTTGCCCTATCCAATACGGCTCTGGACACCGATAAATCTTATTGGCTGATCGAAGGTAACCATCTTTCCAACGATGCTGAAATGTTTCGCAACTGGCTGATTGCTGCCAATGCCGCAATCGCTTAGGCGTCAATCTGGACGACTCGAACTGCCCCTCGCCAAGATCATGGCGGCGACGGCTATACCCAATTCTCCACCCGAACGCCGGGCATGCGGGCGAACTCCTTCATGTTGTTCGTCACCACGATCAGTCCCTCGCTGCGGGCATGGGCTCCGATCTGCATGTCATGCGGACCACATGGGGTCCCTGCGCGTTCCAGCTCAGCTCGCACTTGTCCGTAGTGCGCAGCCGCCTTGTCGCCAAACGACAGAACCTCCAGACGCGCCACGAAATGTTCGATGGCAGTCAAGTTTTCCACGCGCCGAGCCGACTTCTCTGCACCGTAGTACAGCTCACCAAGCGTTATACTCGATATGCAAAGCTGTTCCGCCAGCGCGTTGAACTTGTCCCGCACGGCGGGCGGATAAGTCTTCATTACATAAATACAAATATTCGTATCGAGCATATAGGTCAGCATCAGAAGGACTCGCGTTCTTCCGCCACTGGCTGTTCACGCTCGTCCAGAAAGTCGTCACTGACACGGGGGCCATGGAGGAAGAGATCATCCCATCGTTTGCCTTGGGGCACAATCACGCGGCTGCGGCCGATCTTCAGGATATCAACCTGATGTACGTCCTCGGGGAATGCCACAGCCTTGGGCAGACGCACAGCCTGGCTTCTGTTGCTGATGAATACAGTCGAACTCGTCATGTCCGGCTCCTGATTTGGGATATGCAATTGGGATATACTTAGCTCTGTAGGCATGAAAAATCAAGACATCGCTCCCACAGGCGCCTATGCAGTTTAAGCCACGAGCGCTGGTTGGCTGGAGATATCTGAGCCAACTCGCTAACGTTCTCAAAGGCTTTCAGGGGTTACGGTCAGAAAGCGCACCGGTTCGAGATCAACGTCGGCATCGATCAGGCCGAGCCGCTTCAGCGTCAGATCGATGGCACGCCGGGCCTGAACTTCCGGAGCTTGGTCGAGAACGATCGTCATCAAACCCTCCTTCAGATAACCGCGCGTCGCATCGGACAATTCATGCCCGACCCAGAATACCGACCGCTGGCGATATCGGCGCAGAACCGTCGCAATCGCGGCATTGTCGCCGCCGGCGCTATAAAGGCCGATAATATCGGGATACCGGGCAAAGGCGTTGGTCAGCAGCTCGATCGTCTTCATTTCATCGTCCTCATCGAGCATGACTTCGACGAAGCGATGCGATGGGTTCGCATGATCAAGCAGATAGTTGGAAAAGCCGCGGATACGCGCCTTGTGGTTCTCGTAAGCGCCGCTGTGGCAGAGTGCGACGAAAATGCCGGAGATATTCGACTGCATGCGCGCCATGTAGAAGGCAGCAGTGCGACCGGCCGCCTCATTGTCGATGCCGACGTAAGGCAGTTCCAGTGCTGGCCGCGTCATGATCTGCACGACAGGAATGCCGCCGCTTGCAGCCTTGCGGATGCTGCCGACCACATCGGGATGATCGGGCGCAACGACGATTAGGGCGGAGCGCCGTGCCTGTGGATTGGCGATATGACGCGAAAAATCGGCGGGATCGTCTTCTCTGGCGAAAGTCCGCTGGATCTGGATATTCTTGTCGAGCAAGGCGGCGATGCGCTCGAAGGCGCGATTGAGCCTTGAATAGAAATAGGTTTCAGGCCGCAGCAGCACGACCTCGATGCGCACCAGACCGTGCCTGATCCCCGCAGGCGGCGTGCGGTAGCCGAGCCGCTTGGCCGCTATGAAGATCTTTTCCGCCGTTTCCGGCAAAACATTGCCGCGGCCATTGAGCGCACGCTCGACGGTGGCCGCTCCCACACCCGCGGCCGCCGCCACATCCTTCAACGTAACCTTGGCCACGCTTTCCTCATTTTCCAACCCGATGATCAGATTTGATCATGGATTCGCGGCAGATGAAAGAGGGGGAATATCAGCCGAAGCGAGCGACGAGAAAATCGATGGCGCTGCGCAGCATCGCCGTCGGGCGCCGATCCGGCGCATAGACAAGATGCATCGGTGTCGGCTGGTACGACCACAGAGGCAATACTGGCTCAAGCCGGCCGGCATCGAGATCGGCGGCCAGAAGCAGTTCCGGCTGCAGCACGATGCCGGCTCCGTGCAGAGCGGCAACGCGCAGAGCGCCGCCCTGATTGGCGGTGAACCTGCCCTTGATGGCGATCTCACGCGTTTCCCCGTCTGGACCGACGAGATGCCAACGCCCCTGAAGACGCCAGTAGGAATGGCCGAGACACATGTGATCGACGAGATTCTCGGGACTTTGCGGCCTGCCGCAGCGATCCAGATAATCCGGCGACGCCGCAAGAATGCGTCGATAGGGTTTCAACGGACGCGCCACGAGATTGGTGTCCGCCAGATCGCCGATATGGATGCCGAGTTCGTAGCCTTCGCCGATCAGATCATGCGGATTATTATCGAGCGCCAGATCGACGCTGACCTCGAGATTCTCATGCAGATAGTCGACAAGCGCCGGCACGAGGCTTTGCGTTCCGAAACTGACAGGGGCGACGAGCCGCAGGCGCCCACGCGGCGCGGATTGAAGTTCGGAGGCCGATTGCTCGGCAAGCTCCACCTCCGCCAGCACCGTCTTGCAGCGCTCGTAATAAAGCTTGCCGACCTCGGTCAGCTGATGGCGGCGTGTGGTGCGATGAAGCAGACGCGCGCCAAGCCGCTGTTCGATCGTCCTGATATGCTTCGCGACCATGGCTGGCGACACGCGGCTTATGTCGGCAGCAGCGGCAAAACTGCCCTGTTCGACCACTCTGACGAACATTGCCATGCCGGCCAACTTGTCCATGATTGCATACCCATAGGTTCGGAATGAAGCAAATAGGAGCGTATTTATCGTCAGGTGGTTTTGCAAGATAGTCCATAGGCGTCGAACATCCGGCGACAATTACTCAAGGAGTCACCATGCCCATCCTACGCTTGGAAATGCATCCCGGCCGCACACAAGACCAGAAGCGTGCTTTCGTTCGAGAAGCGACCAAAGCCGCCGTGGAAACGCTCGTCTGCCCGCCGGAATCAGTGGAAATCATCATCACCGAGATTTCGAAGGAGTCCTGGGCGGTGGCAGGAAAGCTGAAATCGGATAGCTGAAACGACCCGATTTCGTGATCGCGGCCTGGCGGTTTTTATTCGACCGTCAGGCCTCGTTTGGCGCCAAGCTCTGCCGCCCCCAGGCTTCGGCCCAATCCATCAGACGCGCCATCTCCTGCTTGAGAGCATGCGAACGGATAATATCGGCGGCGTGGCTCAGATTGCTGCGCGGATTGTAGAATGCGTCGATCTCTTCGCCGCTCTCCCGCCTTGCCGCCTCCAGACGAAGCTTCATTTCCTCGACTTCGGCCTTCACCGCAAAGTACCGCTTCATGACCTCAACAAGGTCGCGGTCGCCTGCACTGGTCTCCATGCGTACTCCATCCTACTTATTTTAGCGTCTCGCAATGATCCGATTCGAATGGCGAAATCTAGGTCATTGTTTAGCCGGCAAGATGGACCAAGCGCCGAAGCCCCACACCGCGAATGGAAAGGCAGATGAAACGAGAAGCGGAATTACGACCAGTTTTCCTTGACAGACTGCATCACCACATTGGTCGAGGTGCTTGCAACGAAAGGCAGGCTGGAAATTTTCTCGCCGAGAACGATGCGGTAGCGGCGAATATCCGAGGTTCGCACCTTGAGGAGATAATCGAAGCGGCCGGCGATCATGTGGCACTCTTCGATTTCCTTGATTTTCTTGATGGCATTGTTGAAGCTGAGCAAGGCCTCCTCACGAGTATCCGTGAGTTTCACTTCGGCAAAGGCGACGTGATCGAGGCCAAGCTTGATCGGATTGAGAATGGCCT
This sequence comes from Hyphomicrobiales bacterium, assembly GCA_900472485.1. Lineage (GTDB taxonomy): Bacteria > Pseudomonadota > Alphaproteobacteria > Rhizobiales > Rhizobiaceae > Rhizobium. The sequence continues at coordinate 152,481 of UCII01000011.1, read as the reverse complement.
TGAAGCCGTCGATATAACCGGAATCGATTAGTTTCTTGAGGCGTGCCTGGCAGGGAGTCTTGGAAAGACCGACCCGCTCGGAAAGCTCCGTGATCGACATACGACCATCCTCCACCAGGGCGTCGAGGATCTTCTGGTCGAACTGGTCAATTTCACTGGATTTGGTCATTTTCGCAGGCATTCCTATTTTAAATAAGCGCTATTGAAGTTCAATATGACTGGAAAGCCGCAGTTTCAAGGCGGAATGCTTTCTTGGAATGAAGTATGTTCTGGCCGAAGCAACGGGAGGGCTACGGGTGGCGATATCGCTGGCATCAACCATAGCCATCCAGGTCCTTGCATCTTGAGGTTATCATGACTGTCTCTGCCAAGCTCGCAACTGAAGAACCAGCTCCAGACGCTGCCCCATTTTCGCATTTCGCTCCGCCCATCCGCGCCCAGAGTCCGCTTCGCCAGGCAATTACCGCCGCCTATAGACGCCCCGAAACGGAATGCCTGCCCTTTCTCGTGGAAGCGGCGACCTTGCCGGGCGCCACACGCGAAGCGGCAAAGAAGACAGCCAAAAAACTGATCGAAGCGCTGCGCGCCAAGCACAGGGGCGACGGCGTCGAGGGGCTGGTGCAGGAATATTCCCTTTCCAGCCAGGAAGGCGTCGCACTGATGTGCCTTGCCGAGGCGCTGCTGCGCATTCCTGACACTGCAACCCGTGATGCGCTGATCCGCGACAAGATTGCCGGCGGCGACTGGAAGTCGCATATCGGCGGTGGCCGCTCGATGTTCGTCAATGCCGCGACCTGGGGGCTCGTCGTGACAGGCAAATTGACCTCCACCGTCAACGAAGGTGGCCTTTCCGCCGCGCTGACAAAGCTGATCGCGCGCGCCGGCGAACCGGTCATCCGGCGTGGCGTCGACATGGCCATGCGCATGATGGGCGAACAGTTCGTCACCGGTGAGACGATCGACGAAGCATTGAAGCGAGCACGCGCGCTCGAAGCAAAGGGTTTCCGTTATTCCTACGACATGCTGGGCGAAGCGGCGACCACGCATGCCGATGCCGAGCGCTACTATCGCGACTATGAAAACGCCATCCATGCGATCGGCAAGGCCTCGGCTGGCCGCGGCATCTATGAAGGCCCCGGCATCTCCATCAAGCTCTCCGCGCTGCACCCGCGCTATTCGCGCTCGCAGGCCGACAGGGTGATGGGCGAGCTTCTGCCGAAGGTGAAGGCGTTGGCGCTGCTCTCCAAGGGCTACAATATCGGCCTGAACATCGACGCAGAGGAAGCCGACCGGCTGGAGCTGTCGCTCGATCTTCTGGAAGAGCTGTGCCTCGATCCGGATCTGTCCGGCTGGGATGGCATTGGCTTCGTCGTTCAGGCCTATGGTAAACGTTGCCCCTTCGTCCTTGATTTCATCATCGATCTTGCCCGCCGCTCGGGGCACCGCCTGATGGTCCGCCTCGTCAAGGGCGCCTATTGGGACGCGGAGATCAAGCGCGCGCAGCTCGACGGCCTGGAAGGCTTCCCTGTCTATACCCGCAAGATCTACACAGATGTCTCCTATATTGCCTGCGCCAAAAAGCTGCTGGCCGCGACCGACGTGGTCTTCCCGCAGTTCGCCACCCATAATGCGCAGAGCCTGGCCACCATCTACCATATGGCTGGAGACGATTTTGCAGTCGGCAAATACGAATTCCAGTGCCTGCACGGCATGGGCGAGCCGCTCTATGAAGAGGTGGTTGGCGCCGAAAATCTCAATCGCCCCTGCCGGATCTATGCGCCGGTCGGCACGCATGAAACGCTGCTCGCCTATCTCGTCCGGCGCCTGCTCGAAAACGGTGCCAACTCGTCTTTCGTCAACAAGATCGCCGACCCTGCCGTGCCCGTTTCCGAGCTGATCGCCGATCCCGTCGAGATCGTGCGCGCCATGATCGTGGTCGGCGCGCAGCACGACAAGATCGCTCTCCCAGCCGATTTGTTCGGCGGTGCGCGACGGAATTCCGCCGGTGTCGACCTCTCCAATGAAACGGCGCTCACCGATCTCTCTGCGCAGCTGCAAGCCTCGGCAGCCAGAGACTGGACCGCCGAACCACTTCTCGCCGACGGTTCCGAACGCGGCGTGGCCCGCGCAGTTCTCAATCCTGCCGATCATGGCGATGTCGTCGGCCATGTCACCGAGCTTGAGCCGCAGGATGCACCCGACGTCATGCGGCTTGCAGCCGCGGCAGCCGAGCGTTGGGCCGCGGTGAGCCCCGCAGAGCGGGCCGCCATCCTTGAGCGCGCCGCCGATCTCATGCAGAGCGAGATGCCCGCTCTCGTTGGCCTGACCATCCGCGAAGCCGGCAAATCGGCCGCAAATGCCGTCGGCGAAATCCGGGAAGCGATCGATTTCCTCCGCTATTACGCCGCTCAGGCCCGCCAGGTACTGAAGCCGGAGAGCGTGCCTCTCGGCCCCGTCATCTGCATCAGCCCGTGGAACTTCCCGCTGGCGATCTTCACCGGCCAGATCGCGGCCGCGCTGGTCGCCGGCAATCCAGTCGTCGCCAAGCCGGCCGGTAATACGCCGCTGATTGCGGCCCAGGGCGTCCGCATCCTGCATGAAGCCGGCATACCCCGCGATGTCCTGCAGTTTGTTCCCGGCAGCGGCAGAACGGGCGCAGCCCTCGTCGGTGCTCCCGAAACCGCCGGCGTCATGTTTACCGGCTCGACGGAAGTTGCTCGCTTGATCCAGGCGCAACTTGCCGAACGACTTTCCAAATTCGGCAAGCCGATCCCGCTGATCGCCGAAACCGGCGGACAGAACGGCATGATCGTCGATTCCTCGGCCCTTGCCGAACAGGTCGTGGGCGATGTCATCGCCTCGGCCTTCGACAGCGCCGGCCAGCGCTGCTCGGCCCTGCGCGTCCTTTGCCTGCAGGAGGAAGTCGCCGATCGCACGCTGACCATGCTGCGCGGCGCCCTTCGCGAGCTCTCGGTCGGCCGGACCGACCGGCTTGCCGTCGATATCGGCCCTGTTATCGACGACAATGCCAAGCGCGGTATCGACGAGCATATCGAACGCATGCGCAAGCTCGGCTGCAATGTCGAACAGCTCGACCTGCCCGAAAGCGCTGCCAAGGGCACCTTCGTCGCTCCCACCATCATCGAGCTGAAGAAGCTGAGCGATCTGAAGCGCGAGGTGTTCGGCCCGGTCCTTCACATCATGCGCTATCAGCGCAAGGGACTCGACAAGCTGATTGCCGATATCAATGCGTCCGGCTACGGCCTGACCTTCGGCCTGCATACCCGGCTTGACGACACGATCGCCCACGTCACGGAGCGCGTGCGGGCCGGCAATCTTTATGTCAACCGCAACATCATCGGCGCAGTCGTCGGCGTCCAGCCCTTTGGGGGCCGCGGTCTTTCCGGCACGGGCCCGAAGGCCGGCGGCCCGATGTATCTGCGCCGTCTGGTCGCCTCCTCGACGGAACCGCTGCGCGATGCCTTCGTGCAAGCCGATCCGGCTGCACAGCAGTTCATCGCCTGGCTCGAAAGCAGGGGCGCTGCGGATGCGGCCAAACAGGCGCGCGCCATCGCCGCGCAATCATCGCTCGGCTTCAATACCGAGCTGCAAGGCCCGGTCGGCGAGCTGAACCTCTATGCGCTGCATCCGCGAGGGAGAATCCTGCTCGCTCCGCAGACGGCACTTGGCTTGCATGTCCAAATCGCCGCAGCACTTGCGACAGGCAATTCAATCGTCATCGATGCGTCATCGGGCCTGCAGGGTGAGCTTCATGGTCTGCCTGCGCAGGTCGCAAACCGCATTTCCTGGACGAAAGACTGGACAGCGGACGGGCCGTTTGCCGGCGCTCTCATCGAAGGTGAAGCTGCGCGCGTCCAGCAGGCGATCAAGACGATCTCGGCTATCCCCGGCCCGCTGATTCTCACACAGGCTGCGTCGAGCGAGGAAATTGCTGAGAACGCCGATGCCTATTGCCTCAACTGGCTGCTTGAAGAGGTGACGACATCGATCAACACGGCGGCTGCCGGCGGCAATGCCAGCCTGATGACGATCGGCTAACACCACCAACGATCTGAAATTGACGCGGTGGCCGGACCGGAAGGTTTCGGCTGCCATTTTTATCGGAAAACCCGGGCCATCCTCGCCCTTCGAGGCTTCGCACCTCAGGGTGAGGATGGAGCGCACATCTCCACATAACACCGGTTCCCGCGGTAGCAAGCCAACTCTGTGTGCGGTCTTGCGCAGAAGGTTAGACCTCATGGTGAGGTGCGCAGGCTCCTGAGCTTGTCGAAGGGCCGGAGCCTCGAACCACGAGGGCGGGTGATGAAAGACCGCGCCCTGCATTTCGCCGCCTCATTCTCTTCAATGGTCAATGGAGAAATTTTTGAGAAAAGCTTTTCTCTAGTTGACTCTTGCGCTGAGAAAAGCTTTTCTCATAAAAACTGACTGGGAGAAGACATCTGGAAAATCAGCGTGCGAAAAGCGGACGCGCAACGATCCATGACGTTGCGGCGGCTGCGGGCGTGAGCATTTCAACGGCATCCAAGGCCTTGAACAATACCGGCCGCATGGGCGACGAGACTCGCGAAAGGGTCAAGCGCGCCGCCGCCGATATCGGCTTCCGTCCGAATGCCTTGGCCAAGGGTTTGCTCAGCAATCGCACCTTTACGATCGGTCTTCTGACAAACGATACATACGGTCGCTTCACGCTGCCGGTCATGGCCGGCATCACGGAGGCACTCGTCGATCACGGCGTGTCGGTCTTCCTCTGCACGATCGAGGACGACCCGGCACTTGGAAAGGTTCATGTGGACGCCATGTTGGACAAGCATGTGGATGGTATCATCGCCTCGGGAAAGCGGATCGACCGCCGCCTGCCGGTAGATCTGTCCAATCTGCCGGTCCCGGTCATCTATGCATTCACCGAGGGCGCACCGGGAAGCGTCACCTTCTGCGCGGACGACTATCAGGGGGCTGCCCTTGCTGCCGAATGGTTGCAGGGGCTTGGCCGACGCCGGATTGCCCATGTGACTGGTCCTGAAAGCTTCGTTTCAGTGCGTGAGCGCGCCAAGGCCTATCGCGACCTCGCCGGAGACGGGCTGCCGGTCATGTACGGTACATGGTCCGAGGCTTGGGGACACGATGCTGTCGCACAGCTTTGGAGCGTGACCGGAGCAAAGCCGGACGCGATCTTCTGCGGCAACGACCAGATCGCCCGCGCCGTCGTCGATGCGCTGCGCGAGCGCGGCGTGCGGGTGCCCGAGGATGTCTCGGTGGTCGGTTTCGACAATTGGGAGATTGTCGCTGCCCAGACACGGCCACCGCTGACAACGGTCGACATGAACCTCAAGGCGCTTGGCCGCGAGGCCGGGCTGACGGTTCTCGCCCTTGCCGAAGGGCGCAGCGTCGAACCCGGCATCAGAACTTTGCCCTGCGAGCTTATCGTGCGGCAATCATGCGGGGGAAGCCCCGGTCGTTGATCAAAGGAAAAGGGGCTGACGGGAGTAGCCCCATGGGAGGAGAACATGATGAAGCGATTTCTGGCCGCAACCGGCCTCATATCCTTATGCCTTGCATCCGCCGCATCCGCCGAAAACATCTCCATGTGGGTTCGAAGCGGCATCGGCGATTCCTTCAAGAAGGTCGTCGAGGCTTATAATGCCGGCCATGAGGACAAGGTCACGCTGACCGAAGTGCCTTTTGCCGAACTCGTGCAGAAATATGCGACGGCCATTGCCGGCGGTCAGGCACCGGATGCCTTGTCGATGGACCTCATCTATACGCCGGCTTTTGCCGCCGCCGGTCAGCTTGAAGACCTGACCGACTGGGCAAAGAGCCTGCCCTATTTCAATTCGCTGTCGCCCTCACATGTGAAGCTCGGCACCTATGACGGTCACATCTATGGCTTGCCTCTCTCCGTCGAGACCTCGGTCTTTGCTTGGAACAAGGATCTCTACAAAAAGGCCGGCCTCGACCCTGAAAAGGCGCCGACCACATGGGAGGAGATTACGAGCAACGCCGAAAAGATCCGCGCACTCGGCGGCGATACCTATGGGTTCTATTTCTCCGGCGGCGGTTGCGGCGGCTGCATGATCTTCACCTTCACGCCGCTCGTCTGGGGTGCGGGCGCCGACATTCTCTCGGAAGACGGCAAGAAGGCGACGCTCGACACGCCGCAGATGCGCAAGGCGGTCGACATCTACCGCAATTTGGTGAAGAAGGATCTGGTGCCGGCGGGAGCCGCAAGCGACACCGGCGCCAACTTCCTCAGCATCAGCAACGGCAAGATCGGTCAGCAGAGCATCGGCGCCTTTTCGATCGGTACGCTGATCACGCAGTATCCCGATATTCATTTCGGCGTGACGCTGATCCCCGGCGTCGACGGCAAGCCGTCCTCCTTTGCCGGTGGCGATAATTTCGTCATCTCCAAGGGCACGAAGAAGCTCGATGCGGTGAAGAAGTTCCTCGAATATACCTATTCGCTCGACGGGCAGAAGATCATGGCGAAGTACGGCAGCCTGCCGACGCGCGGCGATATCGCCGACCAGGTGCTTCAGGGCCTCGATCCGCGCATGCAGGTCGGGCTGAAGGCGATCGCCGTCGCCAAGACGCCCTATACGCTGCAGTTCAACGACCTGATCAACAGCGCCAACGGTCCCTGGGCAGGTTTCACCAACGCAGCCATCTTCGGAAGCGACGTCGATGGCGCGTTCTCCAATGCCCAGTCGGAGATGCAGTCGATCATCGACAACGCCCAACAATAGTAAACTCACCCGCGCCGGGGAGCTTTGGGCTCCCCGGTTCCTCCATCGTAATATCGGGAGCATTCCATGGCTGGCCCTGGAGCTATCGCAACCGCACGTCCCCGAAAGCGGCGACGACGTGCCAGTTGGCACGGGTTTGTCTATATCGCGCCGGCCATGGCGCTCGTTATCGTCTTCTTCGTGCTGCCCGTGGTCTTTACCTTCTGGATGAGCTTCCACAACTGGCCATTGCTCGGCAATCCCCGCTGGATCGGCTTCGGCAATTATATCCGCATGGTCTCCGATGTGCGCTTCATGGCGGCTTTACGCTTCACCGCCTATTACACCGTCATCGTCACCATTGCGATTTTCGCCGTTGCCTTTCCGCTCGCCTTCTTCGTCGAAAAGCACCCGCCGTTCGTCGGCTTCTACCGCACGATCATCTTCCTTCCCGTCGTCGTCGGACTTGCAACGGCGTCGCTGCTTTGGGTCTGGCTTGCCAATGTCGACGCCGGCTTCTTCGCACCGGTCGCGCTCGCGCTCGGCCTCGTCGACAAAAGGCCGAACCTGCTTGCCGATTTCGACATGGCCTTCGCAACGATCATCGTCATGGTGGTCTGGAAGATCGCCGGATTCACGATGATCATCCTGCTGACCGGCCTGCAGGCGATCCCCTCCGAACTGACGGAAGCCGCCCGGATCGACGGTGCGAAGCGCTGGCAGCGCTTTCGGCATCTGACCCTGCCGCTGATGCGCCGCACGATTGCGCTTGCGCTGATCATCTCCATCACCGGCTCGGTGCTCGCCTTCGACCAGTTCTACATCATGACATCAGGCGGCCCGCAGAACCGCATGATTTCGGTGGTCTATTACATCTTCAACCAGTCCTTCGTGTCCTTCAACCTCGGCTATGGCGCGGCACTCTCGATCGCCCTCCTCGTCATCCTGGTGCTGATCAGCATCGTCCAGCTCTGGCTGCTGCGCGTCGGGGAGGACAAGCCATGACAACGGCAAAGGAACGCCGCGCAAGGCGCAAGCTCTTGGATGGCATCGGCTATCACGGGATCGGCGTCATCATCGTCATCTTCTTCTTCGCGCCTTTCGCCATCGCACTGCTGTCGTCGTTCCGGCATGGAACCGAGGCGAGCCTGCCGCCGCTGCCGCCATGGCCAACAACCGGCTTCAGTTTCGACGCCTATCGCTCGCTCGACGGCTTTGGCGCCGGGGTCATCCAGCATACACTGAACTCGCTCTTCGTCTCGGTCGCCACCGTGCTCTTGACCGTCATCGTCAGCCTGCTCGCGGGCTATGGCTTCTCGCGCTATCATTTCCCCTTCAAGGGCGCGCTCTTCATCCTGATCATCGCGACGCTGATGATCCCCTTCCAGTCGATCCTGACGCCGCTCTTCATTATCCTGGCAAGGCTCGGCCTCAACAATTCGCTGATCGGGCTGACGCTCGTCTATGTGACGCTGCAGCTTCCCTTTTCGGTCTTCATGATGCGCAACGCCTTCGACGCGGTGCCGAAGGAAATAGAAGAGGCCGCGCGCATCGACGGCGCGCGCGATCTGAAACTGCTTTTCCGTGTGCTCTTCCCATTGGTGCTGCCGGGTGTCGCGACGGTCGCGATCTTTGCCTTCCTCAACGCCTGGAACGAGTTCCTGGCAGCATTGGTACTCCTGTCGAGCAACGAGAAATTCACCCTGCCGGTGCTGATGATCGCCGTCAGGACCGGCCGCCTTGGCGCCGTCAACTGGGGCGCGGTTCAGGCCGGCATCGCCGTCATGACTATCCCCTGCGTCATCGTCTTTCTGCTTCTGCAACGCTACTACATGCGCGGGCTGATGGCCGGCGCGGTGAAATAACCTTTTAAGCAAGGATCAAAGCCATGTCTGACAAACAAAGCCGCCAGTTTCGCCCCCTGCCCGTTCCGAATGTCGAACTGGCTGGCCTCTTCGGCGCCCGCCAGGATGCCATCTGCAATTCCACCGCGGCAACCCTGCTCGACCGCTGCGTCGAAGCTGGCATGATCCAGGCGATCGACGTCAGCCAGCCAAGCCCCGGCATCGTTATCCCCCTGCAGACCTGGTCGGGCTCGACACAGATGTTCTGGGACAGCGATCTCGGCAAGTCGATCGAAACCATCGCCTATTCCCTCTATCGCCGTCCCAATGCCGAATTGGAGGCGCGTGCGGACGCCATCATCGACATGTATGAGAAGCTGCAGCAGGAAGACGGCTATCTGAACGCCTGGTTCCAGCGCGTTCAGCCCGGCCGGCGCTGGACCAACCTGCGCGATCATCACGAACTTTATTGCGCAGGCCATCTGATCGAGGCGGCCGTCGCCTATTACCAGGCAACGGGCAAGCGCAAGCTGCTCGATATCATGAGCCGCTTTGCCGATTACATGATCACCGTCTTCGGCCATGGCGAAGGTCAGCTGCGCGGCTATTGCGGTCACGAAGAGGTGGAACTCGCCCTCGTCAAGCTCGGCCGCGTCACCGGCGAGAAGAAATATCTCGATCTCGCCAAATACTTCATCGACGAGCGCGGCCAGGAACCGCATTTCTTCACCGAGGAAGCGCTTCGCGACGGCCGCGATCCGAAGAATTTCGTACAGAAGACCTACGAATACAGTCAGTCGCATCTGCCGGTACGCCAACAGACCAAAGTCGTCGGCCATGCGGTGCGCGCAATGTATCTCTATTCCGGCATGGCCGATATTGCCACGGAATATAACGACGATACGCTGACCTCGGCCCTTGAAACGCTCTGGGACGACCTGACGACCAAGCAGATGTATGTGACCGGCGGCATCGGGCCGGCCGCCTCCAACGAAGGCTTTACCGACTATTACGACCTGCCGAATGAAAGCGCCTATGCCGAGACCTGCGCCTCCGTCGGTCTGGTTTTCTGGGCCAACCGCATGCTCGGCCGCGGCCCGAACCGCCGCTATGCCGACATCATGGAAGTGGCGCTCTATAACGGCGCGATGGCAGGCCTGTCACAGGACGGCAAAACCTTCTTCTACGAAAACCCTCTGGAAAGCGCCGGCAAGCATCATCGCTGGATCTGGCATCATTGCCCCTGCTGCCCGCCGAATATCGCGCGTCTGCTCGCCTCCGTCGGCTCCTATATGTATGCCGCAGCCGACAACGAGATCGCCGTTCATCTCTACGGCGAGAGCAAAGCCCGCGTCCCTCTCGCCGGTGGTCTGACCGTGCAGCTTTCCCAAGAGACGCGCTATCCGTGGGACGGCGCGATTCGCTTCGAGGTCAATCCGGATCGCTCGGCTAGATTTGCCATTTCATTGCGCATTCCCGAATGGGCCGAGGGCGCGACGCTCGCAGTCAATGGCGCACCGGTCGATCCCGCAACGGTCACCGTTGATGGCTATGCTCGCATCGAGCGCGAGTGGCAGGCGGGCGACAACGTCGACCTGACCCTTCCGCTGATCCCGCGCACGCTGTTTGCCAATCCGAAAGTCCGCCAGGATGCCGGGCGCGCGGCCCTGATGCGCGGCCCGCTCGTCTATTGCGTCGAAACCACCGACAATGGTCACGACCTCAACGGCATTTCGCTTTCCAGCGATCCGGCCTCCGCCAAGACGACGGAAATTGCCGCACTGGAGGGTGCGGTGGCGCTCGATGTTTCGGTCACGCGCGATGAGGCGAACTGGGGTTTCGACCTCTACCGGACGACACCCCCGAAAAGGGCTGCCTCCACCGCGCGTTTCGTGCCCTATCATCTCTGGGACAATCGCGATCCCGGCGAGATGCTGGTCTGGATCCGCGCCGATCAGCTGCAGCGCGGAGCCTGAGATGACGAAGAAGGGAATGCGCCTGACCGGCGTTCGCAAGAGCTTCGGCGGGCTGGAAGTCATTCACGGCATCGATCTCGACATACCGGAAGGGGCTTTCGTCGTTTTCGTCGGCCCCTCCGGCTGTGGCAAGTCCACGCTGCTGCGCATGATTGCCGGGCTGGAGGAGGTGACCGACGGTGAGATCGCTATCAAGGGCCGAGATGTCACCGATCTCGACCCATCCGAGCGTGGCATCGCCATGGTCTTCCAGTCCTATGCGCTCTATCCACATATGAGCGTTCGCGACAATCTCGGTTTCGGACTTAAAATGGCCCGGACCGAGGCATCCGAAATCGAAAGACGCGTGCGCTCCGCCGCCGCGATCCTCAAGATCGACCATCTCCTGGACCGCCGGCCGGGACAGCTTTCCGGCGGCCAACGCCAGCGTGTCGCCATCGGCCGTGCCATCGTTCGCGAGCCGGATGTCTTTCTCTTCGACGAGCCGCTTTCCAACCTCGATGCGGAGTTGCGCGTCTCGATGCGCATCGAAATTGCCCGGCTGCATCGCGAACTCGGCAATACGATGATCTATGTCACCCATGATCAGACCGAGGCCATGACGCTTGCCGACAGGATCGTCGTGCTGAGGGACGGCCGGATCGAACAGGTGGGCAGCCCCCGCGAGGTCTATGAAGATCCGGCCAACAGCTTTGTTGCCGGCTTCATCGGCTCGCCCAGAATGAACATGATCGAAGCCACATGGTCCGGTGATGAGACAGCGAGCGTCGGCAACGGCAGCATCAAGGTCGACCTCTCACAGACTAAGCCATCAGCGGGCGAAAAGATCCTGCTTGGCATGCGCCCCGAACATCTCATCGTCACGTCTGGCGCGGTCGATGCCTTGCAGGTCACGGTCGACGTCATCGAATATCTGGGCGGCACCCGCTATCTCTACTGCCAGACAGAGGACGGCCAGGCGATCATCGCCGAATATCGTGATGGGCCGGAGATCGAGCGCGGCGACACGCTCCATCTTTACTGCCCGTCTGAGCGCCGCCGCTATTTCAACAAGCAGGGAGAAAGGCTGCGTTAAGCGTTGTGATTGAGTTGACGCTCTTCACGAATAACGGCTTCAAGGTCGATATCGTCATCGTCCGTCATAGCCATTCGAGCATAGAAAGACGAAGCGGGTTCGCGACCGGCTTCACTAATCTCATAGGCTTCCAGGGCTCGTTCGACGATATCGACAATCGTCCGGTTCTCACGTCGAGCAAGCCGATGTGCGAGATCACGGGCCTTAGCACTACGAACCGACAATTTTGGTTCAGCCATGTTTATCTCTCATCGGGAACCAATATAGCGATACGACATCCAGCCATGAAGATGGCTGGATGTCTGCGTATCAAGCCGCCTTGCTGACCCGTACCGGAATGGACTTATACGAAGGAGTGCCGCTTTCCTTGTCCTGGTAGTCGATCGGGATCAGGCAATTTGCCTCGGGATAGTAGGCTGCGACGGAGCCCTCGGAAATATCGTAGGAAATCGCCGTCAGCTTCAAGAGCCGCTTGCCGCCTGAGGGAAGTGCCGTCTCGATCTCGACGAGATCGCCGTGCTCCAGCCCCTTTGCCTTCAAATCCTTATCGTTCATGAACAGCACGTCGCGGCGGCCGAAGACGCCGCGATAGCGGTCGTCGAGGCCATAGATCGTCGTATTGTACTGATCATGGCTGCGGATGGTGGCGAGCTTGAGGATAGTCCCATCTGAAAGCGAAATATCCTCGTTGAGGCCGGAAAACAGCTTGAACTCCGCCTTGCCGGAAGGCGTCTTCCAGACGCGCTCCGTCGGTCCGATCGGTAGGCGAAAGCCGCCCGGCACGCGGATGCGTTCATTGTAGTCGGCAAAATCCGGATAGACGATTTCGATCTTGTCGCGGATCAGATCGTAGTCGGTGATGAGCTCCATCCAGGCGACCTTGCTGGTCGGCAGGGTGGCCTGCGCCATAGCGGCAACGATGGCCGGCTCCGAACGCAGCTGGTCGGAGGCCGGTTTCAGCCTGCCGCGCGACGCATGCACCATCGACATCGAATCCTCGATCGTCACCGATTGCGCGCCGGTCGCCTGAACGTCCTGCTCGGTGCGGCCGAGCACGGGGAACAAGAAGGATTCCTTGCCAATAAGCAGATTGGAGCGATTGAGCTTGGTGTTCATATGAACCGCAAGATCGAGCTTACGCATTGCCTGCGCGCAAAGTTCCGGATCGGGAAGCGCGATCGAGAAATTGCCACCGAGGCATAGCAGCACCTTGGAGCGTCCCTCCGCCATCGCCTGCATGGCGGCAACGGCATCGTGACCATGATGAGCCGGCGAGGTGAAACCGAAGGCACGTTCGATGCCTTCGATCAGCGCAGGAGTGGGTTTTTCGGTAATCCCGACGGTACGATTGCCCTGCACGTTGGAATGGCCGCGCAGCGGGCAGATACCGGCACCAGGCCTGCCGAAATTGCCGCGCAGCAGTAAGAGATTGGCGATCTGCTGGACATTCGCCGTCCCCTTGGCATGCTGCGTGATACCCATGCCATAGGCAATGATCGTTGCCTTCGACTTGGCATAGATCTCTGCTACCCGTTCCAGATCGGCGCGGGCAAGGCCCGAAACCCGTTCGATATCAGCCCACTCCGTCTGGTTGATATCGGCAACAAGGGCGTCGAAGCCTGTGGTGTGCTCGGCGATGAAGGCGTGATCGAGAACGTCAGGGGAGGTCTCGGCCAGCGCCAGGACCGCCTTCATGATGCCCTTCAGCGCCGCCGCATCGCCGCCGATCTTAACCTGGTAATAGGAGGAGGCGATCCGGGTCGAGCTGAAGGTTCCCATCTCGATCGGATCCTGCGGATCGGCAAAACGCTCGAGCGCCCGCTCCTTCAAGGGGTTGAAGACGATGATCGGCACGCCTCGCCGCGAGCATTCATGCAGCGTACCCATCATGCGCGGATGGTTGGTGCCGGGATTGTGCCCCATGGAGATGATCAGATCGCATTCGTCGAAGTCGTCGAGCGATACCGTGCCCTTGCCGATGCCGATCGATTGCGGCAGGCCGACGCTGGTTGCCTCGTGGCACATATTCGAGCAATCGGGGAAATTGTTGGTGCCGTATTCGCGCGCAAATATCTGGAAGAGGAAGGCCGCCTCGTTGGAGGCGCGGCCGGATGTGTAGAATTCGACCATATCCGGATCGGGCTGGCTGCGCATGACCTCGCCGATGCGGGCAAAGGCGTCTTCCCAGGCAATCGGCCGGTAGGTGTCGGATGCCCGGTCGTAGACCATCGGATGCGTCAACCGTCCGGAATTTTCTAGCTCATAGTCGCTCCAGGTCAGAAGTTCGCTGACCGTGTGCTCGGCAAAGAATTCCGGCGTCACGCGCTTGTTTGTTGCTTCCCAGGTGACTGCCTTGGCGCCGTTTTCGCAGAATTGGAAGGTGGAGGTATGCTCCTTGTCTGGCCAGGCACAGCCTGGGCAATCGAAGCCCGTGGGCTTGTTGGTGCGCAGGAGAAGACCGGGCGCCTCGGTGACATCCATCTGGTCGCGAACCGCCTTGGCAGTGGCCTTTAGCGCGCCCCAACCGCCGGCCGGGCTGTTATAGGGACGGATACCGGGGACTTCACGCTTTTGCGCCATCATACGCTCCTTTGGCTACCCAAACGGCTTCCTCCCAAAGGTCGGGCCTACAAGGAATAGGCTTGCGAGATCAGGGAGTAAAGCACAATCAAGCGACAGAAAATCAAACAATCACCAAGCGTGCTGGAGCTCTATGCGCTTGCACTAGTTCTTGAAGACTAGGCAGGAGCCGCCCTGCTGCCGGACCTGCGTGCAAACGGCATCCGCTTCCTCCCGCGTTTGCCGCGGAATGCGCGCCGCATAACGGACACGGCGGCCGAAGTCGGCATTGCGCTGCCGCACGATCAACGGCTTCTCCGTATTCAGCGGTGACGGCAGTTTTCTTATGTTTGCGGTAAACAGACGGCGAGCGGCATCCACCTGGAAATGCTCGGCCAATTGTGCGCCCCAAGGCGCCCAGGGCCGCTCCTGCTCCAGGGGAATGGGCTTCAGCCGCCGGCTCTGCGCAAGCGCGACGCAGGAATCGACGAACGGCTTGCTTTTATCGAGCACCGGTGCGGCGATATCGGGCGGATCGTCGCGCCACTCCTCAACGCTGTGGGCGGTGATCGCGCTCACATAGTTGCGCGTCTCATAGGGAAGACCGCCGGAATTGAGGAAATTGGCAAGCCCAGCCTCGCCGGCATTATAAGCAGCCGCCGCCAATCCCAAATTGCCGAAGCGGTCCCGCAATTCATCAAGATAGGTGGCCGCCTTGCCGAGCGCTTCGAGCGCATCATAGCTGTCGCGCACGCCACGCAGCCTGGCTGTTCCCGGCATGAATTGCGCGATGCCACGAGCGCCTTTAGGGCTGACTGCATCAGAGCGAAACAGGCTTTCGCGCCAGACCAACCGTGCCAGATAATCCGGTGGTAAATGGTTGGCATGTGCGAAATATTCGATGGCCGTGCAGAGATCGCGATTGTAGCTGTCCTTGCGCAGGCACAGCGTCTGACCCGTCTCCGTCGTCAGCGGTCCGGAAATGCAAACAAGTGGCGCGACACTCCATTCCGGTTGAGCTCTCGCGGGTCTGATAGCAAAACCGTTAATGGCAAATGCGATCGCAAAAGCGACGATGATGCCGACCAAGCCTGCCCGATACTGCCTGCCTGCCATATAAGCGATATCCGTCCGAGACCAACCGATCGCAAATTCGCGGCCTCTTCATATCATCGATGGACGGAAGCGAAAACCTGTCACGCGATAGCCGGCGCGCAGGCTGTTATTGCGCGAGACGGCCGCCACGCATCGGCGCCGGCACGCCTGTCGTGCCGGGAAAGCTGATCGGCAAACCGCGCAGCACGCGGACGGCGAGAAAGGCAAAGCATTCAGCCTCTACCGCATCGCCGCGCCAGCCGAGGTCTTCGGCAAAGATCGGCTCGACGCCTGCCCGGCTCTTCAGCATCGACATGATCGTCGGATTGTGCCGGCCGCCCCCGCTGACCACGACCTTGCTCGGCCTGCGCGGCAAAAGATCCAGCGCCTTGCCGACGGCGCTTGCGGTGAAGGCTGAAAGTGTTGCGGCACCATCCTCCGGGCTGAGGCCATCCGCCATGGCGGCACCGAAATCGAAACGATCCAGCGACTTCGGATAGGGCGCCGTGAGATAGGGATGCTGCAGCAGCCGCTCGAGCCGGGCCTCATCGACCTTGCCGGCAGCCCCAAGCGCACCGTCGCGGTCCATCTCGCCAAGCCCGCACGACTTGATGAAATCATTGAGCGGCGCATTGGCAGGGCCAGTATCGAAAGCAACGAAATTGCCCTCTCCATCCCACCAGGTGACATTGGCGACACCACCGAGATTGAGAATAGCCACCTCGCCCGCAGCACCTGCACCGCGCAACAGCGCGGTATGGTAGGCGGCAGCAAGCGGCGCGCCCTGCCCCCCGGCACGCATGTCGGCCGAGCGGAAGTCATAGGCAACCTTCGTGCCGAGAATAGATCGCATCAGCTCGCCATCGCCAAGCTGGCGCGTCTGCCCCAGCCGATCCTTCTGTGGCGCGCGATGCAGCACGGTCTGGCCGTGGAAGCCGACAACACCGATATCGGCCATCGTCATGCCGCTTCCTTCAACCAGTTCTCTCACCGCCTCCGACTGGGCTCGCGTCAAAGCCTCCTCGGCCGCCTTGAAGATCGCCGGTTCGGATCCCTCGAAATTCCATGCGCGTGCCTGCCGCAGCGTCTCTTCCAGCAACTCCCGAATCCAGCTGGGATAAGGAACCAGAACATAGGGGCCAAATTCCTCGATCCGCTCGCCGTCCGTCTTCAGCATCGCGACATCGATATTGCCGTCGAGGACGGTCCCGGTCATCAGACCGACTGCCCAGATTGGTTCCATGGTCAGGCTCCTATGCTGCGTTGACGAGATCGCTGACGGTCTGACGGAGCGCCAGAATGCCGCTGTCGAAGTGGCGTGTCGGATGAATGCGGTTCGTAAGGAGGGTCCAGGCTTTGCCTTGGTCGAAATCGACCCAGAGGGCCACGCCTGTAAACCCCGTATGGCCGATCGTGCCGGGCGAGCAGAGAGAGCCGCCATGCCAGCCGTCATGGGGCCGTTCCCAGCCATGGGTGCGAGTGGCGGAAAGCGGTGTCCGCATCAGCGCGATTGACTGCGCCGACGCGCCGCTACCGTCAAGCAACCCCTTAGCAAAATCGAGAATCGCGTCCGCCGTTCCGAAGAGACCGGCATGGCCGGCTCCCTGCAATGCCGAACAATTGTCGTCATGAACCTCACCCGACAGAACACGGTGGCGCCAGGTGCAGTCTTCCGTTGCGGCGGCCAATTCCGGCGGCGCGGAAAAGGCAAATCCCGGCCCCGGATCCATGGCGCGGATTGTCTTTCTGTTCAGCCGCTCCAGCGCGAAGCCGAGCAGGATGAAGTTGATATCGGAATAGACCGGCGGGCCGGCGCGCCATTCGCGCTGCAGGATGAAGGTGCGTAGAAGATCGGGATCGCGGCCATAGGTATAGATCGGCTCGACTGCCGGAAATGGTGTCTGATGACCGAGGCATTGGCGGAACGTTACCTTCCGCTCCCATGCCTCGGCGCTGTATTGGCGCAGGTCAGGCAGAAGTGTCGTCAACGGTGCGTCGAGGTCGATCGTGCCGGCCTCGGCCAGGGCGAGGATGCGCGGCGTGGTGAAAATAACCTTGGTGAGCGAGGCAAGATCGAACCAAGTATCGGCCAGCATCGGCCTGATATCAGGCACCTTCTGTGCCGAACCGACGGCACGGACCTGCCTGATACCATCGAGATCGACCATGCCAAGCACGCCGCCGGGGATGCGCCCTGCCGAAACCGATTGCTCGATCGGCGTGAAGGCTCGATCGAAACGCTCTTGAAACTGCATGCTCCCCCTGCTTGCCATCTCGCCTCTCCTCGGCCTCGCTCAAGCTTCCGCCAGCGCGATGTGATCCGGCGCAAAGCGGCGCCATTCGGGGACGGCAGGCTCGAAGCCCAAAGGACGCACCAGGGACGGAACCTGGCGAGTATCGAGCGTGAAGTTTTCCTTGCGCCGCGCAACCGTCGGAACCGCCGCGATCAACCGCCTGGTATAGGAATGCTTGGGCTCCGACAAGACCGAGGCGGCATCGCCGATCTCGACGATCTGGCCGGCATAGATCACCGCGATGCGATGGGCGATCCGCTCCACGACAGCCATGTCATGCGAGATGAAGAGATAGGCGAGACCGTATTCGCGCTGCAGTTCGATCAGCAATTCCAGAACTTGCGCCTGCACGGAGACGTCGAGCGCCGAAACCGCCTCGTCGAGCACGAGTACGGATGGGTTCAGCATCAGAGCGCGCGCGATGCAAAGCCGCTGACGCTGGCCGCCGGAAAATTCGTGCGGATAGCGCTCCAGCGCATTTTCCGGCAACCCCACCCGCTTCAGCAGCATCAGCATGCGTTCGCGCATCTCCACCGAAACGCGCACACCCGATGCAATCACCGGTTCGGCGAGGATGTTGTCGATACGAAGGCGCGGATTAAGGGAGGCATAAGGGTTCTGGAAGACCATTTGCACCGCGCTGGTGCGATCCGCCGCCTTCCCGGCCTTCGTCATGAAGGTGCCACGCGTCGATTTGACAAGGCCGAGGATCGCTCGCGCGGTGGTGGATTTGCCCGATCCGCTCTCGCCGACGATCGCCAGCGTCTCGCCCGGCATCAGGTCGAAACCAACGCCTTCTACGGCATGAACGGCGCCTGTCGGTCGACGCAGGAAACTGCCCTTGACCGGAAAACGGACGGTCAAGTCTTCCACTTTCAGCGCCGGCACGGAATGAGCATCGTCGCGTTGGAAATCGGCGCGGGCGGCCTTTCCGGAGGCGAAATGCGGCACCGAGTGCAAAAGATGCTGGGTGTATGGATGCGCGGGATGATCAAGAATCTGATTGAGCTCGCCCTGCTCGACCGCCTGGCCTGCCTGCATCACCATCACCTTGTCGGCAATGCCGGCGACGAGGCCGATATCGTGCGTGATGAAGATCATGGACATGCCGGTCTCGCGCTTCAATTCGGCAAGAAGTGCCATGATCTGCGCCTGCACGGTGACATCGAGCGCCGTCGTCGGCTCATCGGCAATCAATAGACGCGGATTGCAGGCAAGCGCCGTTGCGATCATCACGCGCTGCAACATGCCGCCGGAAAGCTGGTTCGGGCAATAGGTCAGACGGCGCGCGGCATCGGGAATGCGCACGCGATCCAAGGCATCCCTGGCGGCTGCCTTTGCCTGCTTACCGGTCAGGCCGCGGTGCAGCCGGAAGGATTCCTCGATCTGCGTCCCAATCGTCAGAACCGGATTGAGGGAGGTCATCGGCTCCTGGAAGATCATCCCGATCTCGGCACCGCGGATCTTCGTTAGCTCCGCTTCGCTGGCCTTTGTCAGATCCAAAACGCTGTTATCGGCGCGCTTAAGCTTGATCGAGCCGCCGGTAATGCGACCGCCGCCGAAATCGACCAGACGATTGATCGAAAGCGCTGTGACGGATTTGCCCGAACCACTCTCGCCGACGATTGCCAGCGTCTCGCCGGCATGGAGGTCGAAGCTGACGCCGCGCACGATGGGGTTCGCATCGGGATTGCGGCCGAAGCCGACGCTGAGATCGGACACAGAGAGAAGCGGTGTCATACCGTCGCCCTCCGCATCTTTGGATCAAGGATATCGCGCAGGGCATCGCCGAGCAGGTTGAAGCCGAGAATAGAGATCATGATGGTTACGCCAGGGAAGATCAGCAGCCAGGGTGCCGTTTCCATGAGATTGCGGCTGTCGCTCAGCATCAAGCCTAGCGAGGAGGCCGGCGGCTGTGTCCCCAAGCCAAGGAAGCTCAGGCCCGCTTCCGTCAGCAACGACCAGGCAAGCGCCAGCGTTACCTGCACAGTCAAGGGTGCGACGAGATTGAGCAGGAGATGCCGCGTAAGGATGTAGGACCGGCTGCTGCCGAAGGTGCGGGCGGCATCAACGAAATCGCGTGCCTTCAGCGAAAGGGCCGGGCCTCGCACCACGCGGGTAAAAATCGGCGTATAGACGATCGCAATCGCGGCAACGCTGGTCCAGGTGCCGGGGCCGACGATGGCGATGATCAGCAATGCAAGCAGGATCGCCGGGAAGGCTAGAAGCACATCCATCGCGCGCATGATGATGCCATCCCAGCGCTTGCCAGACCATGCCGCCGTCAAGCCAAGCAGCGTACCGAGCAAGGTCGCAAAGGCAACGGAGAAGAAGGCTACGATGAAGGATTCGCCGATGCCATGCATCAGGCGGCTCGCGACATCGCGGCCGAAAAGATCCGTGCCCATCCAGTAGGTGAGGCTCGGGGCGTGCAAGCGGTCGATCCTGTTCTGCGTCAGTGGGTCGTGCGGCGTGACACCGAGCGTGCCGAGAATGGCAAGCAGGATGTAGATGAGGACGATGACGCCGCCAATCCGACCGCTCGTATGTCCGAAAATAGCCTTGCCGATCCGCATCAGCCTTCTCCCAGCCGAACGCGCGGATCAAGCGCAACATAGGCGAGATCGACGAGCAGATTGACGATCATGAAGTTGAAGGCAATGAACAGCACACTGCCCTGCACCAGCGCATAATCGCGCTGCAGGATGGCATCGAGCACCATGCGGCCGAGCCCCGGCAGGGCATAGATCTGTTCGACTAATACGGCGCCGCCGAGCAGGTAGCCGAATTCGACGCCGCTCAGCGTCACCACCGGGATCAACGCATTCGGCAGGGCATGCCGCCAGATGACGCCACGCGCCGGCACGCCCCGGCTACGGGCAGTGCGGACATAATCATCGCTCAGGACATCGAGCATGGCCGAGCGCACCACGCGCGTCACCGACGCGGCAAAGGCAAAACCGAGGGTCAATGCGGGCAGGATCATTTGGCCGAGATTTTCGAGCGGATTCTCCCAAAGAGGTGTGAATGCGCCCATGGTCGGCAACACGCCGAAGCCGGCCGACAAGGCATAGATGAGAAGAAGCCCGAGAACGAAGTTCGGCGTGGACTGCCCGATCATGGCGACGATGCGCACGGCAAGATCGGACAGTTTTTCGCTGCGCGTGGCCGCAAAGACGCCCGCCGGCAGGCCGATCGCGAGCGCTATTATCATGGAGAGCAGCGCAAGCTCGAGCGTAAGCGGAAAGCGCTCCAGGATGATATCGAGCACCGGCTTACCGTAGGTCACGGATATGCCGAGATTGCCCTGAAATACGCCAAGTAACCAATGCCAGTATTGGACGGGCCATGACTGATCGATACCGAAGTAAGCCGCAAGGGCGTCTCGCTGTTCCGGTGTCAGCAGGCCCGCATTGGTTCCGAGCATCGCCGTAATCGCATCGCCCGGCACCAGCCGAATGGCGACGAAGACGAAGATGGACACGCCCAGCATGATCAGCGGGAATGTCATCAGCCGGCGCGTCAGATATGACATTGCAATTCCTCTAGAACAACTTCAGCTAAACGAAAACGTGAACTGACAGCTGAAATTGCTTAAAAACAAAGAGATAGAGCATTTCCATGACATAGATTGAAAGGGAAATGCTCTAGGTCCGGATCAGCGTTACTTGATCGTGACTTTGCTCAGACCGAACAGCGAACCGGTCGGCGTCGGCACGAAGCCCTCGACGTTCTTTTGCTCGGCCGTGTAGCCATAAGCCGTATAGAGCCAGATCCAGGGCGAGACTTCGGCAAGGTGCTTTTCGAACTCGGCAAAGATTTCCTTGCGCTTGGCCGGATCGGTTTCGGCGCGGCCCTTCTGCATCAGGCTGTCGAGCGTGTCGTCGATATAATTGGCGACCTTCTGCAGGTTGCCCGTCTTGGTCCAGTAACGATTGTACATCGAATAGGGGTCGGCACTACCGCCGTTCAGCGCAACGGCCATGTCGAAATTGCCCTTGAGCCAGGTGTCGACATAGACGTTCAGTTCCATCACCTTGATATCGAGCTTAATGCCGATTTCTGCGAGTTGCGACTGGATGACCTGCGCTTCGGCCGTGGCGGTCGGCGGCTCGCCGGTTGCGGCGATCACGGTAGCAGAGAAGCCGTTGGCAAAGCCGGCATCGGCCATCAGCTTCTTCGCCTTGGCAACATCGCGCGTGTAGCAGAAGAGTTTGCTGGGATCGGTCGCATAAAGCGGCATCGTCAGCGGCCCGGTCACCTTGCCTTCGCCGAGGGCGGCCGTATCCATCACATCTTTGCGATCGAGGGCGCAGGAGATCGCCTGACGCACGGCGAGCTGATCCATCGGCTTGCGCGAGGGATTAAGCTGCAGGACGTTGTAGGAGAGCACTGGCGTGCGAGTGAGCTGCAGCTTCGGCTCCTTCGGCACAAGCGTTGCCACGAGTGGATCGTTGAGCAGCGCGAAATCGATCTGACCGGTGCGGAGCGACGCAAGGATCGCGGTTTCATCCGGCAACACGCTGATATTGATGCCATCGACGCCGGTGGCACCGCCGGCCCAATCCTTGTTGGCGCTCAGGATTTCCTTGGAATTCGGAACCCAGCTGTCGAGCTTGAAGGGGCCGGAGCCGATCGCCTTCGTGCCGATAGTGCCGGCGGTGATTTCGCTGGCCGGCACGACGGCAGCATTGAGGCTCGTCATGGCCGTCAGAAGGGGAACGTCGGGCTGCGACAGATTGAAGACAACGGTATTGGCATCGGGCGTGTCGATGCTCGCGATCGACAGGAAATTGGCGCGGGCGACCGCGGCGGTTGCCTGATCGAGAATGCGCTGGAAGGAGGCCTTGACATCAGCCGAAGTTACCGGCGCGCCGTTCTGGAACTTTGCCTTGGCATTGAGCTTGAAGGTCAGCTGCTTGCCGTCGGGCGAGAACTGCCAGCTTTCGGCCACACCGGGCGCGATCTGCAGATTGCCGTCGAGACGAACGAGCGGCTCATAGATCAGTTCCAGCAGGCGGATGGAGGAGAAGGCCGTCTGCTTATGCGGATCAAGCCCGGTTGCGTCCTGCGACCATGCCATACGCAGCGTCGCTGCCTGCGCCGGAATCGCGACGGTCGCCAGACCAATCCCCACGGCCAACGCTACTCCCGAAATCAGCGTCTTTGCAAAATTCCCTTTCACTTTCAGTCCTCCAAATTTTTTTAAATGTCCCCGGCCGATTTTGGCCTATTGATTGCCATCGCGGCATGCCGCGACGATTACCTCAAGCTGTTCTGGCGTTGATGGCCTTGCGCAGGAATCCATCAGCGTTCTGCAATGCCGCGCGGGCTTCTTCAATGCCCATCCCGGTAATTTCCATCAGAATGGCAAGCTTGACGTCATTGCCGGTCAGATCGAGCACGCGGCGCGCTTCTTGCTGGGTGCAGCCGGTCGCCTGCATGACGATGCGCGAGGCGCGCGCCACAAGCTTTTTATTGCTAGCGCTGACATCGACCATCAGATTCTGATAGCTCTTGCCGATGCGGATCATGCTTGCCGTCGTCAGCATGTTGAGAATGAGTTTCTGCGCGGTGCCCGACTTTAGCCTAGTCGAACCGGTCAGGATTTCCGGACCGACAACAGGTGAGATCGCCAGATCGGCAATGCCGGCGATCATTGAGTTCGGGTTACAGGAGAGCGCAACCGTAAAGGCACCGATGCTCTTGGCATAATTCAGGCCACCGATCACATAAGGCGTGCGGCCGCTGACCGCGATACCGACGACAACATCATCCTTGCCCAGCTTGATTCCCTCCAGCGCCTGGCGGCCCTGCGTGGGATCGTCCTCCGCACCCTCGATCGAGCGCCGCAGCGCATCCGGGCCGCCTGCAATCAATCCAATGACCATATCCGGCGGCACACTAAAGGTCGGCGGGCATTCGGATGCGTCGAGAACGCCGAGCCGGCCGCTGGTGCCGGCACCCATATAGATCAGCCGTCCGCCCTTCTGGAAGGCGGCCACGATCTGATTGACGGCGGCGGCTATTGCCGGGATCACCTTCTCGACGGCGAGAGGCACCGTCTGATCCTCATAGTTCATTTCACGCAGGATATCGAAGGTCGGCAGCAGATCGATATGCATCGTATTCGGATTGCGCCCTTCGGAAACCAATTGCTCCAGTTCGGATATCAACTTCTGTTCTGTCATGGGCCTGCTCGCGAGATAACGCTTCGATATCAATAGCTCGCAGCAGCAAGTTCGATCATTTTAATATCGAACACACCGCAGCAAGGATCGGCTTTCAGTCAGACGGCCGATCAAAATCAGCCAGGGCTCGGACGGCCTTTTTCGGCTTCGCTTCCTGCCCACTCCCTGTTTACCTTGGTTAACACTATGTCCGATTATTCCTTTCGTCAATCTATAAAGGAATAAAATATTCCAATTCTGCCGCGCAAATTCACCAACGCGATTATGCGACGGCAGCGCACGGCAGGAAGTGTGATTTGCCGACCACGCCTGCTAGCGCTGCGGGCCCAGATCGGTCAGCTTAATCGTAGAGATGGCATCATCGTGCTGATTGCTATTCAATATGGAAATAGCGATCATTCCGATCTGAAGATCGCCGGAAGATCAGCCGATACGTCGAGCGGTTGGAAATGCCGCAAGTTCTCGGTGATGACGGTCAGGTCATAAGCCCGTGCCGTCGCTGCAATGATAATGTCGCCGAGGCCGGGATTGTGGCCCTTGCTCAGGGCGTCGTCTTCCAGAGCGCCGCCGATCCGCGCGACCACCGTATCCATGGGTAGGATACGATCACTAAAACTGTCGGTGATGAAATCGAGCCAGTCAGAAAGGCGCTTGGCTCGCTCAGTTCCGCCACGACGATGAAGGGAGCGTATTCCCTTTTCGATCTCCGAGACTGACATTGCCGATAGAAAGAGCGCATCGGCTTCGCCCTGACTGTGGAACCAGATCCGGATGGCATCGGACGGCGACACCTTATCCGGCGCAAACCTGCTGATAATATTTGTATCGAGCAGGTACCCCGTCACAGATCAACGTCCCTCATTTTTGAGGAGTTTCGATCCGGATCGACACCACCGGGAAAGGTGAGCAGGAAATCCCCGAAATTCGGCCTTGGTTTCTCCAAAGCCTTCTTTGCGGCCTCAGCTGCTTCGACGGACACAAGCACGGCAGCGGGCTTCCCGTGGCGCGTGATGGTGACAAAATCACCGTTGGCGGCTTCATCGACCAGATTGGCAAAGCCTGCCTTTGCCTCGGCTACGCTGATTGTCGACATCAAGCCCTCAATCTAAAATGACCATATGTAGTCAAAATAGGGTTCGCCGTTGATGGAATCAAGAGGAAAGGAAAAGACGTTTATTGCATCCCGTGGTCATTCGGTTCGAGAACCGCAAATAGTCCGTCTTGCCAGAATGATCGCACCAGATACGGCGTCACCGTCGACGGGTTTCAAGCGACGGCGCACATCGGGTGCAAGCCAAGGCTCGAGTGGGCTTGCGAGACCGCCAAGCAGACAGACACGCGGCGCGCCCTTTTCAAACAGGGTGCGAACCAGCGTATCGATATGGCCGGCCGCACCTTGCACGATCTGTCGCGCGACGGCATCGCCCTGATCGGCATGGCGGAGGACCATGGGTGCTAGGGCCGCATAATCCGTGGCCGAAGCCCGGTCCATCCAGGCGACCGCCTCCATCGGATCGTTCTGGAAGCGCTGCATAATCTCGGCCAGCAGCGCCGTCTTCTGTTCGCGACCGTCATGGGCGCGCAGCGCAAGCTGCACGGCCTTCAGCCCGAGATAGGCGCCGCTGCCTTCATCCGAAATCGGAAAACCATAGCCGCCGACCCGCAATTGCCGTCCTTCGACGAGACCGAGGCCGATCGAACCCGTCCCCGCGATGACGATCGCACCATCGCGACCGGAATGCGCGCCGAGGCAGGCGCCCTCCCCGTCGCTGATGAAATCGATACTGGCAAATGGGTGTTTTATCGCCTTCAACGCATCAAGCGCACCCTTGCGGCCGATGCCCGCCAGCCCGACGCCGACGTGGATGCGCCCGATATCGTCGGCACTCAACCGGGCTTCTTCTATTGCTGCGTCAAAGGCACGCGAAATCGACGCCCATGCTTCGGCGATCCCGAGCCTAGTCGTTGCCGGGCCGGACAATCCCTGCCCTAAAATCGTGCCTTCAGCATCCTCGATGCGGGCCCGGCAGCCAGTACCGCCGCCATCGATGCCGAGGAAATAAGGAGCGTTTTCCGATACGGCGGTCATGACGTCAGCCGTTCGATATCGGCGCCGCAGAGACGCAGCTTGCGGTCCAACTGCTCATAGCCACGGTCGAGATGATAGACGCGGTTGACGATGGTTTCGCCCTTGGACACGAGGGCGGCGAGAACCAGCGACACCGACGCCCTGAGATCCGTCGCCATCACCTGCGCGCCCTTGAGCGGCGCTCCGCCACGCACCAGTGCCGTCGTGCCCTGCAGGGTGATGTTGGCGCCCAGGCGCGTCAGCTCCGGCACATGCATGAAGCGGTTTTCGAATACCGTCTCACGGATCAGCGACGCGCCTTCAGCGCAGCAGGCGAGCGCCATGAACTGCGCCTGTAAATCCGTCGGGAAGCCCGGATAGGGTTCGGTGGTAATATCGGCTCCCTTGAGCGGGCCGTTCCTAGAGACGACCAGTCCGCGATCGCTCGGCCAGACGCTGACGCCCATGGCCTCAAGCGCCTGGACGACCGAAGCCAGATTTTCCAGCCGTGCATGGATAAGCTCGAGCTGACCGCCGGTGATCGCCGCCGCAACGGCATAGGTGCCGGCTTCTATGCGGTCAGGGATGCCGTGATGCTTGGCCGGACGCCAGTTGGTGTCACCATCGATGAGGATGCGATGGGTCCCCGCCCCTTCGATCCGCGCACCCATAGCGCTGAGGCAGGCCGCGAGATCCGCCACCTCCGGCTCGCGGGCGGCATTCAGGATCTCGGTTTCTCCCTTGGCGGCGCAGGCAGCCATCATGGCCGTTTCCGTCGCACCCACGGATGGCGAACTCAGCACGATCCGCGCGCCCTTCAGCCCATTTGAAGCCGATGCGACGATCAGGCCGCTTTCGATCGCAATATCGGCGCCCAGAGTCGCCAGGGCCTTGATGTGCATATCGACGGGCCGCGCCCCGATGGCACAGCCGCCAGGAAGGGAAACACGCGCGTGACCGAAGCGGGCAAGCAGCGGCGCCAGCACCAGCACGGTCGCCCGCATGCGGCGGACGGTATCGTACGACGTCTCTTTAGAGACGAGCTCGCGCGCATCGATCGTCGTGCCATGCGGCCCGCGCTCAACTCCGGCACGGTGAAGGGCGATGACGTCGAGCATGTTCTCGACATCGCTGACTGCGGGCAGGTTCGTCAGTTCCAGCGGGTATGGGCTCAAGAGTGCCGCTGCGATCTGCGGCAAGGCGGCATTCTTGGCGCCGGCGATAGTCACCGCGCCCTGCAACCTTTTGCCGCCGGAGATGCGAAGTCTGTCCATGATAAAAATCCGTCGAGGAAAAGGTGAGGACGCCACGAGTCCTTCACGCATTTCCTCCAAAGACTAATCGGCCATTCCAGAGTGTCAACCAGTTTTGGAATTTTTTATTCCAATTTGCTATGATAATGTCCGATCGCATGAAGCGAGATTGCCGAGCTAGAACCGGATGCTATTTTCGGTGCGCTCGTGTCGGCGGGTGAAGCGGCCTCGATGGCTCGAAGGGACAAATGTCGATCTTAAAGAAAATCAGCGCGCAGCTCGAAACCATGGCCCCCGCCGATCGTCAGATCGGCCAGTTCATCATCGACAATCCCGACCAGATGCTGCGCCTTTCTTCCGCCGCGCTTGCTGTCGAAACGGGCCGCAGCCAGTCGAGCGTCGTGAAATTCAGCCAGAAGCTCGGCTATGCTGGCTATCAAGAGCTGAAGCTCGCCGTCAGCGAGGCGAAAGCGCAGGAATGGCAGGCGCCGGCCGGCATGATCCACGGCACGATCGAAGTGGGCGACGGCTATCTCACGATCCTGCAGAAGCTGCTCGGCAGCAAGATGCAGGCCATGCAGCAGACGATCTCAGTCAACAACGAAGCCGATATCGAAAAAGCGCTCGAGGCGCTTCATGATGCTCGGCGCATCCATCTGGCAGGCGTCGGCGCCTCATCGCTGGTCGCGCGCGACTTTTCCTACAAGCTGATGAAGCTCGGCCGCAATGTGCTGCATGACAGCGACAGCCATGTGCAGATGGCAAACGCGTCGACGCTTGGGCCGGACGACCTGCTCTTTGCGCTTTCCTATTCGGGCGCCAGCATCGAGACGCTACGGATCGCGGAACTGGCAAGCCAGCGTCAGGCAACCGTCATTGCCGTCACCGGGCTGCAGGACAACCCGCTCGCCCGCGTCGCCGATATCTGCCTCCATACCGTCGGCGACGAGGATCGCGTCCGCTCCTCGGCGATCACCGCCCGGGACGCGCAGCTGATGCTGACCGATCTGCTGTTCATTCTGCTGGTGCAGCGTCAGCCCGATGCCAACGACTATGTCCATAATAGCGAGACGGCCGTTTCCGTGCTGAAGGCCAAGCGTCTTTCGTAAGATCGGGCTCCGGTAACCAAGCTGTGACGACCGCGACCCTGTACGGTGGTGATTTCGGGACGTAGCTTGGCGATCCAAGCAAATCATACCGGAGACACTCTATGGACCTCGGCCTCAAGGATAAAGTCGTTCTGATCACCGGCGGCTCGAAGGGCATAGGCTATGCCTGTGCCGAGCTCTTCCTGCAGGAAGGCGCGCGGGTTGCGATCTGTTCGCGCTCCCAAGCCAATATCGATGCCGCACTCTCCCGTCTTCCCGGTGCGCGTGGCTACACCGCCGACCTGATCTCCGACCAGCAGGCACTTGCCATGGTGAACAAGGTCGAGTCCGACGTCGGCCCGATCGATATCCTCGTCAACAGCGCCGGTGCCGCAGTGCGCACGCCGGCAGACGAACTGACGCCTGCCATCTGGCGTGCCGCGATGGATGCGAAATATTTTTCCTACATTAACGTGATCGATCCCGTCATCAAACGCATGGGTGCGCGCGGTACGGGTGCCGTCATCAATATCATCGGCAACGGAGGCAAGATCGCCTCCCCTGTCCACCTGGCCGGCGGATCAGCCAATGCCGCCCTAATGCTCGCAAGTGTCGGGCTCGCCAATGCCCATGCTGACAAGGGCGTGCGTGTCGTCGGCCTCAATCCCGGCCTCACCGAAACGGATCGCGTTGCTGAAGGCCTGAAGGCGGCGGCGAAGATATCAGGCTCGACTGAAGAGGAAGCGCTTGCCGATGCCCTTAAGCGCATTCCGCTCGGCCGCATGGCCGATCCAGCTGACATCGCCAATGTCGTCGCTTTCCTGAGTTCGGCCAAAGCAAGCTACGTCACCGGCGTCGTGATCAGCATGGACGGCGCGCAGGTGCCGGTCGTGGTGTGAAAGCGGGGTAGTGGCTTGGTCGCATCAGAATGACCGGACTCAACTTGATCCGGACCCTTTTCCATTGAAGAAGCGATGCATGCGTGGTATCTAGATCAATCATCTAGAAAGACAGCGACCATGGCGTTGAGCATCAAGACCGAAGAAGCAGATCGGCTGGCGCGGGAATTGTCCCGACTGACCGGCGAAACCATGACCGACGCCATTACCCAAGCCATGCGCGAGCGGCTTGAGCGGCTACGTGCCGAACAGGACGCGCAGGGCGACTATATTGCGCGCATGAAAGCTTTCGTTCGCGGGCGCGCCGACCGCTACGACCGCCGACCCGTCACGAAACAGGAATGGGATGAAGCGGTCGGCGACACAGCTGAAGAACTCGATTTCCGCCGATGATGATCGTTGATGCGTCTGCCATCATTGCGATCATGTTCGAGGAGGCAGAAGCCTCCGACTGCATGGTGGCCCTTCAGACCGATAGTCTTCGTCTCATATCGGCTGTGAATTACGTCGAAGCCGGCACGATCATGGCGGGCAGGGTCAAAGAGGGAGACCGGCGCGAAGCGATTGCCGATCTGGACGAGTTTTTAACCGAGTTCCGCATCGAGATTGCCTCGATAGACGAAAACCTCGCGCGTGCCGCAATGAAGGCTCGTGTGGAATACGGCAAGGGTTTTGGTACGCGAGGCGGCCTGAATTTCGGTGATTGCTTTGCCTATGCACTTGCCACACGACATTCGGCCCCTCTGCTCTATGTCGGAGATGATTTTGCGTTGACCGATGTGCAATCCGCATTGACGAAGTAAATGACCAACTGGAAGCTGGAGGGCCGGTAACCTTGCGTTCTCGGCCCTCCGAAATGCGGAACCTCGCCCTGCCTCAGACCGCCGCCTTCCAGTCCAGCCCGATATCGAGCGTCGGCGCGCTATGCGTCAGCCAGCCGACTGAGATGAGATCAACGCCGGATGCGGCGATAGCGGTAGCTGTTGCCGGCGTGATGCGGCCGGAGGCTTCGGTAATGGCCCGGCCGCCAACGATATCGACCGCCTCGCACAACTGATCCGGCGTCATGTTATCGAGCAGCACGGCATCGACGCCTTCCTGCATGGCTTCGCGAAGCTGCGCCAGCGTATCCACCTCGACCTCGATCTTGACCATATGACCCACGCCTGCCTTGGCTCGGCGGATGGCTTCAGTGACGCCGCCGGCAATGGCGACGTGATTGTCCTTGATCAACACGGCGTCATAAAGCGCGAAGCGATGGTTCATGCCGCCGCCGGCGCGAACTGCATATTTCTCAAGCGCCCTGAGTCCCGGCGTCGTCTTGCGCGTGCAGACGATCGAAGCCTTCCTGCCAGCAATCGCCTCGACGATGCTGCCGGTCACGGAGGCAATACCGGAGAGATGGCCAAGGAAATTGAGCGCGGTACGCTCCGCCGTCAGCAGGCCGCGAGACGGTCCTTCGATTGTCGCGATGACCTCGCCGACATCAACCTTCGCACCATCGGGCACGTGCCGGGTCATGACGATAGTGGGATCGACCAGCTCGAAGGCAAGTTCGGAGGCATCGAGACCGGCGACCACGCCCGGCTGGCGGGTGACCATAGCAACGCGGGACCGATGTTCCGCCGGGATGACGGCCGTAGATGTGATGTCGCCGGCGAGGCCGAGATCTTCGACCAACGCATTGCGCACCAGTGGCTCGACGGTCAGGCGCTGGAGGGGAGCAAGCGTCATGTCAGGCACTCCTTGCGAGCGAATAGGGGGTGACGGACCTGGCAATATCCAAGGCGTCGGAAAGGTTCATCATGCGGCGCTGCGCATGTTGCAGTTTCAGCGGAAAATCCGTGCGGGCATGGGCGCCGCGCGACTCCGTCCTGAGGCTTGCAAAGACGGCGATCAGCAAAGCCACCACCGCGGGATCTGTCGCTGGACCTTCACTCTCGCAAAGCGGCAGAAGAGCAGCGATCGAGCCATGGATGGCGCCTGCGTTACGCAGCACACCGAGATGGCGCGACACGATCGGCCGGACAAGCGTCAGGTCTGGCGCGAATGTCTCGGGAAGATGCTTCGGCAACCTTGTGGCACCTCCATCCGTGCCGGCGATATCGCGCGCTGCCCGCATGCCCATAACCGCAGCCTCGAGCAGAGAATTGCTGGCGAGACGGTTGGCGCCGTGCAGGCCGGTGGAAGCCGCCTCGCCCACCACCCATAGGCCGGGAACCGAACTGCGGCCGCTCTCGTCGGTCGCAACGCCGCCCATGTGGTAGTGAACGGCCGGACGCACCGGGATGAGATCGCTCGCTGGATCGACGCCTGCCTCGTTGCAAAGGGCTTCAATCACCGGAAAGCGGCTGCCAAAGCGATTGCCGAGCGCAGCTCGCGCATCGAGAAAAACCCGTCCGCCGCGCGCGATTTCCGCGCTGATGGCACGGGCGACCACATCGCGCGGCGCAAGCTCGGCGCCTTCGACATCGGCCATGAAGCGCTCGCCGCTTTCATTGATGAGGAGCGCGCCCTCGCCGCGAACCGCCTCGCTGACAAGCGCCAGCGGACGCCTGCGGCTATCGAGCGCCGTTGGATGGAATTGCACGAACTCCATATCGGCAAGCCGCGCCCCTGCCCGTGCCGCAAGCGCAATCCCCTGCCCGAAATTGCCGACTGGATTGGTGGTGGCATCGAAGAGGCCGCCGATGCCGCCCGTGGCAAGGACGACACGGGAGGACGGCAAGACGACATTGCCCTTGTCAGTCAAGCACAAAAGGCCGGCGACGCGATCCCCATCCAGCAGCAGCCTCTGCGCCTGATAGCCCTCGAGCACCGTGATCGACGGCGTGCGGACGACCGCCTCGGCAAGCGCGCGGACGATGGCAGCCCCCGAACCATCACCCTTGGAATGTACGATGCGCCGAAGCGAATGGGCAGCTTCAAGGCCGAGGGACAATTCGCCGGCATCGTTGCGGTCGAACTCAACACCGAAGCGCTCCAGCGCCGCGATGGCCGCGGGCGCTTCGGCGACGATCCTTGCCGCGACCTTTGCATCGCAAAGTCCATCGCCAGCCGCAAGCGTATCGGCAAGATGCAGGGCCGCACTGTCGCCCTCGCCTATACCGGCAGCGATGCCACCCTGCGCCCAGGCGCTCGATGTCTCCGCACCGATCAGGGCGCGGGTAACAATGACCGTCGGCTGAGGCGCCAGCGTCAGCGCCGTCATCAATCCGGCGAGGCCGCTGCCAACGACGACGATGCGGCCGCTCAAGTCTTCACGAATCTCGCTCATATCGCCAGCATCCTTTCAACCGCCCGACGGGCATCTGCGGCAATTGCCGGGTCGACCGTCACCTCATGCTGCCCCTGTTCCAGGGCCTTGCGGATATTGCCAAGCGTGATGCGTTTCATGTGCGGGCAGAGATTGCAGGGTCGGATGAACTCGACATCCGGATGATGCACGGCGACATTATCGCTCATCGAACATTCGGTCAGGAGAACGACGCGCGACGGGCGTTTCTTGCCGACATAGTCGGACATGACGGCCGTCGAGCCGGCAAAGTCCGCCGCCTCGACGACATCGGGCGGGCATTCCGGATGCGCAAGCACCGTCACGCCGGGATAATTCTCGCGAAGCTGGCGGATATCGTCTGCCGTGAAGAGCTCGTGAACCTCGCAGTGCCCATGCCAGGCGATGAGCTCGACATTGGTTTCGCGCGCGACATTGCGGGCCAGATATTCGTCCGGAAGCATCAGCACCTTCGGCACGCCGAGCGACTCCACCACTTGCCGCGCATTGCCCGAGGTGCAGCAGATGTCGGAGGCAGCCTTCACAGCCGCCGACGTATTGACGTAGGTGACGACGGGAACACCGGGATGGGCCTGACGTAGCAAGGCGATATCCTCCGGCGTGATCGATTCCGCGAGGGAGCATCCGGCTTCCATGTCGGGGATCAACACCGTCTTTTCCGGGTTTAACAGCTTCGCCGTCTCGGCCATGAAATGCACGCCGGCAAGGACGATGATGTCGGCGTCCACTTCGACCGCCTTGCGGGCAAGCGCGAGACTGTCGCCGACGATATCGGCAACACCATGGAAGATTTCCGGCGTCTGATAGTTGTGGGCGAGAATGACGGCATTGTGCCGCCGCTTCAATTCAAGGATCGCCTCGACGTCATCCTGGAACGACAGCCATTCGGCTTTCGGAATGACGCGGCTGACACGATCGTAAAGGGAGGATGCGGATATGGGAAGATTCATGGCCGGCTCCTTATTATACTCATTTTGAGTATATCATGAGCAAATAGATATTCTCGATGTGAGCATATGTCAATTGCGGGAGAGCGGTAATTTCGTTCCAGCGAATTCTCGTTCCTCGAGGACTGCGCGGCGGAAGCGGAAGAGCTTGGCCGGGCGGCCGCCGGTCTCGCTTTCGGTGCCGCCGGTTTCCTCGACCAGCTCCTGCTGCTCGATCAGCCGGCGGAAATTCTGCTTGTGCAGGGTCAGCCCTGCCAACGCCTCGACGGTTTTCTGCAATTGCAGCAGCGTAAAATTTTCGGGCATGAGTTCGAAGACGACGGGGCGATACTTGATCTTGGCCCTGAGCCTCGCCATGCCGGTCGCAAGGATGCGGCGATGATCGGCAAACATCGATCGGCCGAAATTATGCTTGAGATCGCAACCCGCCTCGGCGACAAGACGCGCCTCGTAGAGCAATTCATAACGCTGCAGGACGAGATCCTCGTTCCACGCCGCACCATTGAGCCCGAAGTCGAAGTCGGCCCGCCGGCGGCGCTGGCTGCTGCGCATCGCGTCCTCCTCGATCCAGGATTCAAGCCGAGCGGCGATATCGTCGAGGATCGGCGGCCGGCCATCTCGATGATCCTCCCAGGGAAGATATTCGTACCAGCCATGCCACCCCGGCATCCTGCCGCCGGGTGCCGCTTGCTCGCGCACCAGCCCCAGATAGCTGATGGAAATCGTGCGACCGCCGAGAATGTCATTGTTTCGATCGCGATCGGCAAAGGTATAAAGCTGCTCCAGATAGCCGACAGGATGGCCCGTCTGCTCCTGGACCCATTCGCGCAATCCGCTTTGCAGCGTGCGGTGCCCAAGCTCAAACGGACCGGATGGCAAAGCATCGCCCGACCGCACCGTCATTACCCTCGGATCACTACCCGTAACGGCCGTCAGAACCGCAATCAGCTCCGCATGCGCAAGCCCGATGGTCAAGCGAACTCCATGAATTGTTTCCCTGGGACTTTGTCGCATGAAGCGAGGCACAAGCCAATGCGGGTGCTGGCGCGCTCCACACATCTCACGTCGGTGCGAAAGCCAGTAAGCTAGCGGCTCACATAGTCTGGATACTGTTCGCAAATGAGATCGACGATCGACAAGGTGCCTGACAAATGCCGGCGCAAAGCAGCGACGGCGGCCTCCGCATCGGCCGAGCGGACAGCATCGACGACCGCCTGATGATCGATGATGATCTGTTCCAACTTGCCGGGCATCGGCAGGTTGAGCATACGCAGCCGGTCAAGATGCACGCTCTGGCGCCGGACCGTCGACCATAGGCCGAGAATGCCGGCCCGTTCATAGAGAACGCGATGGAAATCCTTGTCGAGCATATCGAAGAGATCATAGGTTTCCTGTGACACCACATGCTTCTGGCGAGCCAGGATGCCTTCGAGGATTGCTGCGGTTTCTGCAGGTGATTCTACGGCCAGCCTGCGAACCGCCTCCAGTTCGATCGACAATCGCAGAAAATGCGCCTCGGTCGCGTTGCGGATATCGATCCTCGCAACGACAGTCGCATATTGCGGATAGACCTCCACCAACCCCTCCTCCTCAAGCCGGATAAGGGCATCGCGCACGGGCGTCTGGCTGACATTGAATTCGCTTTGCAGCGAGATGCGCGACAAGACCGTTGTTGGCGGCAGGCTCATCGAAAGAATGCGTGATCGCAGGATCTCCAGGATCTGAGGCCCCACCTGACGGGAGCGATCAAGGGCGAATTCTTTCGGGTTGAGCTTCACTGGCGGCCTTTCTGATCGAGAGCGTTTGCTCATTAAACACAGTTCATGGCTTGATGCACTGATACATTAGTGCTTTAGTTGATCCAAGCCAACTTCGTTTTTGTTGGACCAATCGGGAGGAGCAAATGAGAGGATTTCTTCGCTGTCTGACCGCGGTCGGCATGGTGGTCGCAGGCAACTTTTCGGCCGGTGCGGCCGAAAAGACCGATATTTCGATCACGCGCCAGCCGGGCATTCTTTATCTCGCCAGCCATGTGATGGAGACGCAGAAGCTGATCGAGAAGCATGCGGCCGCCGATGGCCTTCAGGGCGTCAAAGTGGAATGGCGGACCTTCAGCGGTGGCGGCGCGCAGACCGACGCGCTACTGTCCGGCAACGTCGACATCGTCAATACCGGCACCGGCAATCTGCTGCTGCTTTGGGACCGCACCCGAGGCAAGGTCAAGGGGATCGTCACCAATTCGGCCCAACCTGTCATCATGGTTTCGCGCGACCCGCGCATCCAGTCGCTTAAGGATATTCAACCGAACGACAAGATCGCCGTGCCGACGGTCGGCGTCTCCACGCAGGCAATCCTCTTACAGATGGCCGCCGCGCAAATGTATGGCGACGACCAGGTACACAAGTTCGACGCCAATACGGTGCAGCTTGGCCACCCCGATGCGATGGCAGCGCTCGCCAACCAGACCCATGAAGTCAAAAACCACTTCTCCGCCCCGCCCTTCCAATATTTGGAGCTGAAGCAGCCGGGCGTTCACAAGGTCATCGATTCCCGCGACATCATCGGCGGCGAGCTAACCCAGGGCACCTTCTTCACCACCACCCAGTTCGCAAGCGCCAATCCGACGATCATCAAGGCCGTGCGCGAGGCGACGGCTGAGGCCATCGATCTTATCAAGAAGGATCCAAAATCGGCTGTGGAAGCCTACAAGACCGTCAGCGGTGACAAGACCAGCGTCGAAGATCTGCTGGCGATCCTGAACGAGCCGCACATGATGGAATTCCGCATGGATCCGCAGGGAACCATGAAGTTTGCAACCCATCTCTACAAAATCGGCACGCTGAAGACGATGCCCAAGGCCTGGACCGACTATTACCTGCCGGAAGCAGCCGATCTTAATGGCAACTGAGGCCTGCGGGCGGCGCAAATGCCGCCTTCAAGCCGCCTCTTGGAGGACCCTCATGCTTCAGGCAAAATTCGCCGATACGCCGAGCACAGAAAAAATGACCGCAAAGCCGCTCTTGAATGTCGACAGGGTGACGCTTCGCTACAAGACGCCGAACCTGCTCATCACCGCGACGGAAAACGTCAGCTTCTCGGTCGCCCAGTCCGACCGCTTTGTCCTCCTTGGTCCCTCGGGCTGCGGAAAATCGACGCTGCTGAAGGCCATCGGCGGCTATATGACGCCGACGACGGGCCGCATCGAAATCAAGGGGCAACCGATCAAGAAGCCGGGCGCCGACCGCATGATGGTCTTTCAGGAGTTCGACCAGCTGCTGCCATGGAAGACCGTTCTGGAAAATGTCATGTTCCCCCTGACGACGGCCCGCCGCCTACCGCGCGGCGAAGCTGAGGCGATCGCCCGCGATTATATCGACAAGGTCAAGCTCACCCGTGCGGTCGACACTTACCCGCACATGCTGTCTGGCGGCATGAAACAGCGTGTCGCCATTGCCCGCGGCATGGCGATGCAGCCCGATATCCTGCTGATGGACGAGCCCTTCGCAGCGCTCGATGCCCTCACCCGCCGGCAAATGCAGGACGAGCTCCTACAGCTCTGGGAAGATACGCACTTCACCGTCATCTTCGTGACGCACTCGATTGCCGAAGCGATCAAGATCTCCAACCGCATCCTGCTGCTGTCGCCGCATCCCGGCCGCGTCAAAGCCGAGGTGCGCGATGTGGAAGCCGTCCGGGACGATCCCGCTGCTGCCGCCAAGCTGGAACAGGAGATCCATCACATGCTGTTTGCCGAGCAGGGACACAGGGAGTAAACCATGAGCGCGCCACAGATCATCCTTGCTCCACAGACAACGGAAGCCGCCGGCCACATCGCGGCCGTCGAGCAGAAGCTCGGCACAATGGAACTCCTCTGGCAGTCGGGCCTTTTCCGCAAGTCATTGCTGATCGTTATCCTCGCCGTCATATGGGAGACCTATGCCCGGCATCTCGACAATCCGCTGCTGTTCCCGACGCTCAGCGACACGCTGACCGCGCTTTATGACCGCTTCGCGGACGGCGTGCTGCCGGCCCGCATCTGGACCACGCTGAAGATACTGGTGACCGGTTACATCTCGGGAACGGTGCTTGCCGCCGTGTTAACGGTCGTTGCGATCAACACCCGCATCGGCACCGATTTTCTCGAGACCATGACGGCGATGTTCAATCCGCTGCCGGCCATCTCGCTGCTGCCGCTCGCCCTCAT
Organism: Hyphomicrobiales bacterium; assembly: GCA_900472485.1. Lineage (GTDB taxonomy): Bacteria > Pseudomonadota > Alphaproteobacteria > Rhizobiales > Rhizobiaceae > Rhizobium. Next base: position 114,950 of record UCII01000011.1, on the reverse strand, counting down.
CTGGTTCGGGCTGGGCCCGGCAAGCCTCATCTTCGTGCTCATACATTCCGTCCTATGGGCCATCGCGCTTAACACGCATGCCGGCTTCCTCGGCGTCTCCCGCACTTTGCGCATGGTCGGTGCCAATTATGGGCTGACGGGACTTTCCTATGTCTTCCGCATCCTGATCCCCGCGGCCTTCCCATCGATCCTCACGGGCCTGAAGATCGGTTGGGCCTTTTCCTGGCGCACGCTGATCGCCGCCGAGCTTGTCTTCGGCGTTTCTTCCGGCCAGGGCGGCCTCGGCTGGTTCATCTTCGAAAACCGCAACCTTCTCGACATCCCCTCGGTCTTTGCCGGCCTGCTGACTGTGATCGTCATCGGGCTTATTGTCGAAAACCTGGTTTTTCAGACGATCGAGCGACGCACTCTGCTAAAATGGGGCATGAAGGAATGATGCGGCGCACGCTTTTATCCCTTCGACCAACATTCGAATACAAGGCGTAAATACAATGAACAGCAGGAAGAAGCCCCAGGATTTGCGCAGCGCCAGATGGTTCGCACCGGACGACCTCAGAAGTTCAGGGCATCGCTCGCGCACCATGCAGATGGGCTATGCACCCGAGGAATGGACGGATAAGCCCGTCATCGCCATCCTCAACACCTGGTCCGATGCCAATCCGTGCCATGCCCATTTCAAGCATCGCGTCGAGGACGTGAAACGCGGCATTCTGCAGGCCGGTGGCTTTCCTTTGGAGCTGCCGGCGTTGTCGCTGTCGGAAAGCTACGTCAAGCCGACGACCATGCTCTATCGCAACATGCTGGCGATGGAAGCGGAAGAATTGCTCCGCTCGCATCCGGTCGACGGTGCCGTCCTGATGGGCGGCTGCGACAAGACCACGCCGGGTCTCGTCATGGGCGCGCTCTCCATGGGCCTGCCGATGATCTATCTGCCGGCCGGCCCGATGCTACGCGGCAATTACCGCGGCGAATATCTGGGGTCCGGATCCGACGCCTGGAAATTCTGGGACGAGCGCCGCGCCGGCACCATTTCGGAGAAGGAATGGGTCGATGTCGAGGCAGGCATCGCACGCTCCTACGGCCACTGTATGACCATGGGCACGGCAAGCACGATGACGGCGATCGCCGAGGCACTCGGGCTAACGCTGCCGGGCGCAAGCTCGATCCCCGCACCGGATGCCAACCATATCCGCATGTCATCAGCTGTCGGCCGGCGTATCGTCGAGATGGTTTGGGAAGATCTGGTCCCCTCGAAAATCGTCACGCAGGCCGCCGTCAACAATGCCGTCGCTGTCGCGATGGCGACGGGCTGCTCCACCAATGCAGTCGTCCATCTGATTGCCATGGCACGCCGCGCCGGCACCAATCTCTCGCTCGACGATCTCGACAAGGCCGGACGCACGACACCCGTGCTCGCCAATATCAGGCCGACCGGCAAGACCTACCTGATGGAAGATTTTTACTATGCCGGCGGTCTCCGAGCCCTGATGGCGAAGCTCTCTTCCAAGCTCGACCTTTCGGCGCTGACCGTCTCCGGTGTCACCCTCGGCGAAACGCTGGAAGGGGCGAAATGCTACAATGACGACGTGATCCGCTCGCTCGACAATCCGGTCTATCACGAGGGGTCACTTGCGGTGCTGAAGGGCAACCTTGCACCAACCGGCGCCGTCATCAAGCCGGCCGCCTGCGATCCGCGCTTTCACAAGCACCAGGGACCGGCGCTCGTCTTCGATAGCTATCCGGAGATGAAGGCGGCGGTCGACGATGAAAATCTCGACATCACGCCCGACCACGTCATGGTGCTGCGCGGCGCCGGCCCGCAGGGCGGTCCCGGCATGCCGGAATGGGGCATGCTGCCGATCCCGAAGGCGCTGCTCAAGAAGGGGCACAGAGATATGCTCCGCCTCTCCGACGCCCGCATGAGCGGCACCAGCTACGGCGCTTGCATTCTGCATGTCTCGCCGGAATCGCATGTGGGTGGACCGCTGGCGCTATTGCGCAATGGCGATATCGTCCGCCTCGATCTCGAGGCGCGGCGCATCGACATGTTGGTCGACGAGGACGAACTGCAGCGCCGCCGCGACGCCTGGATCAAGCCTACGGAAAAATTCAGCCGCGGCTATGGCTGGATGTTCTCGCGCCATGTGGCGCAGGCCGATACCGGCTGCGATTTCGATTTCCTGGAAAACAGCTTCGGCCCGACGCCGGGCGAACCCGACATCTACTAATCACGAGGGATATATCGCATGAGCAACTATGTGCTGAGCAGTGAGACGCGCGACAGGCTGATGGGCGTCGCAACACCGACGATCGCCACCGCGCTTTTCCGGCGCGGCTTGCGCAACCAGTTCATTCAGGATGTGCGGCCGCTCTCGCCGAAGAAAGCGAACATGGTCGGCCAGGCCTTCACGCTGCGCTACATTCCGGCACGCGAGGACCTGAACACGCTGGAAGTCTTCCGTAACCCCGAACATCCGCAACGCGCCGCCGTCGAGCAATGCCCGCCTGGCTTCGTGCTCGTCATGGATAGCCGCAAGGATGCACGCGCTGCCTCGGCAGGCTCCATTCTGGTCTCGCGCCTGCAGGTGCGCGGTGTGGCCGGCGTCGTCACTGATGGCGGCTTCCGCGACAGCCCGGAAATCGCCGCCCTCGATATTCCCTCCTATCATCACCGCCCATCGGCGCCGACGAACCTGACGCTGCATCAGGCGATCGAAATCAACGGTCCGATCGGCTGTGGCGATGTCGCGGTGTTTCCCGGTGACGTTCTCGTCGGCGACAATGAGGGCGTCATCGTCATCCCGGCGCATCTCGCCGACGAGATTGCCACAGAGACCGTGGAAATGACGGCCTATGAGGATTTCGTCACCGAAGAAGTTATGAATGGCGCGACCATCATCGGCCTCTATCCGGCGACCAGCGACGCGCCGAAACAGAAGTTCGCGGAATGGCGGAAACAGAAGGGCCGCTAAGGCTTGATTAAATAGACGCAGCCGGTCACGCGCGGCTGGCTGCGTTTCTCAAGGCTATTCTTCCTTGACCAGCTTCAAAACGAGCTGCTGGAGATTACCGCCATCGCTGAATTCGACCTTATCGAAGTCACTATTGCGCCGCCGTTCCTTGTTGGAAATCTCACCGAGCCGCTTCGTCAGCTCCACGCGAATTTTGCTGCATTTCGGGTCGTCCGGGACGGAGAAGCCAATGCTCACAGCTTCGATCTCTTTGACCATATCCTTGATGAACCCACCATGCACACGCTCATGCGCCTCGACCCCGGCGATGAACTTCTGCCAGCTTTTGCGGGTCGATGGCGGCAATTGCGCCGAAGGTTTCGGCAATGTGTAGGTGATGATCAGTTTCGGTACGTTGGCCGTGATCATGCAGACACCATCCGGCTGCGGCTCATATTTCCGCGTCCAAGTCAGCTTGAAGTGCGTATGGGCGATCGCCCTCACCTTGGGTCCGAGCAAGGGGCCGCGCTCCCCGATGGAGTCGTAAAGCTCGCGTCCCGAGGTTCCGGTAATCGCATAGGTCTTGACCTTCTCGACCGCCTGCCACTCGGCGCGGGCCGTCATCGGCAAGGAAGCGATGCACATCGCCACTGCGAGCAATCGAAAATTCACTGTCACCAACATCCTCATATTCACGGCCTCGGGCGCCGCGACGCTATCCGTTGGCCCCGGCTATTTCAACGGGGATAGCGTGCTTCAAAATGCCGAGTTCTCCTCAAGCACTTCCTCGGCATCCTCCCGCTCCATCTCGAAGACCCTTTTTCCAATCGCGAAGCTGAAACCGTTGCGGGCGAAGGCAGACAATTCCTTTGCCTTGCGCTTCTCGTCGAGATCACCGCGCCGGAAAGGCCCGAAACCGCGTTTCCTGGCAAAGATGACGGCGGAATGGAGATCATCGACCTCTTCCACCGCCGCAACGACCGTTTCACCATCTATGCCCTTGGACGCGAGCTTGAAGGCAATGGCTTTCTTCGATTTGCCGGAACGAACAGCCGAGCGTGTGCTGATCTCGGCGAAGGCGACGTCATCAAGCACCTTCAGTTCATAGGCAAATTTCACCGCGAAATCGGCAAGCGCCTTGATCTGTGCGCCGCTGATATCCTCGAATTTCTGCTTCGCTTTCTTGGAAATCGCATCGAACAGCTGCTTCTCCGTCATCATCCGGCGCTCGAGACGATAGATGGTGGAGTTGCGTGCCCAGGAAAGCATGCGGCTTGTCGGCGTTTCATCCATGAAGGGAAGCATTCGGCGAGAGAAGAATCATCACGGAGAATTTTACGCAAGCCGGGCCGCTCAGGCAATGAATGCGCTTGGTAATCATGGGATGATTGGTTATGCTCCTCTCGCGGCCAAGACGGTCAAACGCCGAGCGTCGAACCCCATCGACGGTGGAGGCCGTCTCAAACACCACATTATTGCTATGGATCACGGTGCCTGCAGCTCTCCCGATCGCTTTGCCGATTGGGCAGCAGAGCTTCGTTCAGAGGAGGCAGGAATGGATTATCGCAAGCTCGGCCCAAGCGGGGCCGTCGTCACGGCCTATTGCCTTGGCACCATGACTTTCGGCGCGGAGGCAGACGAAGCCGCGTCGCACGGGCTTCTCGACGATTATTTCGCATGGGGCGGCAACTTCATCGACACCGCCGATGTCTACAGCGCCGGCAAGTCGGAAGAGATCATCGGCCGCTGGCTGAAGGCGCGTCCGACGGAAGCGCGCCAGGCCGTGATCGCCACCAAGGGCCGCTTTCCGATGGGCAATGGTCCGAATGATATCGGTCTTTCACGCCGGCATCTGGGTCAAGCCCTGGATGATTCGCTGCGACGTCTCGGCGTCGAGCATATCGATCTTTACCAGATGCATGCCTGGGATGCCCTGACCCCGATCGAGGAGACGTTGCGGTTTCTCGACGACGCCGTGCGCGCCGGTAAGATCGGCTATTACGGCTTTTCCAACTATGTCGGCTGGCATATCGCCAAGGCAGCCGAGATTGCCAAGGCGCAGGGCTATACGCGGCCAGTGACGCTGCAGCCGCAATATAATCTGCTCGTTCGCGACATCGAGCTTGAGATCGTCGATGCGTGCCTGGATGCCGGCATGGGCCTGCTTCCCTGGTCGCCGCTCGGCGGCGGCTGGCTGACCGGCAAATACAAGCGTGACGAAATGCCGACCGGCGCCACAAGACTTGGCGAAAACCCCAATCGTGGCAGCGAATCCTTTGCGCCGCGCAATGCGCAGGAGCGGACCTGGGCAATCATTGCCACCGTCGAGGAAATTGCTAGGGCACGAGATGTGACCATGGCGCAGGTGGCGCTTGCCTGGACGGCAGCACGACCGGCGGTGACTTCAGTCATCCTCGGCGCCCGCACGCGTGAGCAGCTTGCCGACAATCTCGGCGCCGCCAAGCTGACGCTGACGGAGGCGGAGATGGATCGGCTGAACGAGGTGAGCGCGCCCCAACCCGCCGCCTATCCTTATGGCGAAAGCGGCCGGAACCAGCGCCATCGCAAGATCGAGGGTGGCCGTTAAGTTTCATGCGGCGGCGGAGCATTTGCCTGCTTCGCCGCCGTCGTTAAGATCGCCTGCCGTGTCAGACCAGGGGCGGGTTGAGTCTGGCGAAGCCCTCCTGACGCCGATAGGGAAAATAGGGATAGGGCGCCGTCGTCTCACTAACCTTATCCAGCCTCTCGATCTGCTCTTTCGAAAGAGTCCAGCCGACCGCGCCGAGATTCTGCCGCAGCTGCTCTTCATTGCGCGCGCCGATGATGACGCTTGCGACCGTCGGCCGACTGAGCAGCCAGTTGAGGGCGATTTGCGGCACGCTCTTCCCGGTCTCGCCGGCGATCTCATCCAGTACATCGACGATATCGAACAGCGTCTCGTCATCGACAGGAGGACCGAATGACGCCGTCTCATGAAGCCGGCTCTTTTCGGGCAATGGCTGACCGCGGCGGATCTTGCCTGTCAGCCTGCCCCATGCCAGCGGGCTCCAGACGAGGGCACCGACATTCTGATCGTGGCCCAACGGCATCAGTTCCCATTCGTAATCGCGACCGGCGAGCGAATAATAGACCTGATGGGCGACATGACGGACGTAGGCATGCTTCTCGGAGACGGCGAGCGATTTCATCAACTCCCAGCCGGCGAAATTTGAGGCACCGATGTAACGGATCTTTCCCGCCTTCACGAGGTTATCGAGAGTGGAAAGTACTTCTTCGATCGGCGTCGAAGCGTCGAAAGCATGCAGTTGCAAGAGGTCGATGTAATCGGTCCCGAGCCGCTGCAAGACGGCGTCGACCGATCTGATCAGGCGCGAACGCGAGCTGCCCCAATCGGCCGGGCCATCGCCCATCGGCAAAGCTGTCTTTGTCGAGATCAGCACGGCATCGCGCCTGCCACGGATCGCCTGACCAAGCACCTGCTCCGATGCGCCTGCCGAATAGACATCAGCCGTGTCGAAGAGATTGACGCCCGCCTCCAGGCAGATGTCGACCAAGCGCCGCGCTTCCGCCGCATCCGTCGAGCCCCAGGCGCTGAAGAGAGGCCCGCTGCCGGCAAAGGTGCCTGCACCGAAACTGAGAACCGGAACGCGTAAGCCCGAGGCACCGAGATTTCTATATTCCATTGTCTGTCTCCTGTTGGTTCTTCAGATAGATAGACGCGGCGATAGAGATGATATAGATTGCCGGAGAGAAACTCATTTATGACTTCAATTCATCATGAGCCGCCAAGAGATCAACCGTTCCGGTGAAATGGAAGTCTTCGTGCGCGCCGTGGAACTCGGCGGCTTCACCGCTGCAGCCATAGCCTGCCGGATGACGCCTTCAGCCGTCAGCAAACTCGTCACGAGACTTGAAAAGCGCCTCGGCGCGCGGCTTATCCACCGCTCAACGCGGCGATTGCAGCTCACCCCAGAGGGATGCGCCTTCTTCGAGCGCAGCGTCGCCATTCTTGCCGATATTGCCGAAGCCGAACGCCATGCATCGGCGGGAGAGCAGGTGGCCGGCCATATCCGCATCAACACCAGCGGCTCCTTCGGCAATCATGTGCTGGCTCCGCTCGTTCCAAGCTTCATGGCGTTGCACCCGAATGTCTCGCTTGAGATCTTCCATACCGATCGTATCGTCGACCTGATGGAGGAGCGTGCCGATGTTGCCATCCGCGCTGGGCCGCTGAAGAGCTCAAGCCTCACGGCTCGCAAGCTTGGAGCGACGCGAATTATCATTGTCGCCTCGCCGGACTATCTACGCACACACGGAACGCCTCACTCCGCCGCCGAATTGGCAAAACATTGCCGCATCAGCTTTACCTATTCCCGGGCGATCGAAGGCTGGCCTTTGCTAGATAATGGCGAGGTTGCGACGATCCCCGCCGCACGCAGCCTGCAAGTGGGCGACGGCGAAGCCATGCGGCATCTTGCGCTTGCCGGTGCCGGCCTGGCGCGGCTTGCCGCCTTCACCGTCAAATCGGATATCGCAGCCGGGCGGCTGCAGCCTGTGCTGGAAGAGATCAATCCAGGCGACAGCGAAGAATTCCACGCCGTCTATATCGGCCAGGGGGGGCCGCTGCCAGCGCGCGTGCGCGCCTTGCTGGATTTTTTGCGCGAAAACGTTCACCTGTAAAAGCGACGCGGCCGTCAGGGCCGCATCGTGTCAGCTAAGACTCTTAATCACCACGCCGATCAGGCCGATGGCTGCCGAGTCTTGCGCAGATAGGGCAATACCGTGTCGAACGAGCCGAAGCGGGTAATGGCATCTTCGTTGGAGACCGCGGCGGTAATGATGACGTCTTCGCCCTGCTGCCAGTTTGCCGGCGTCGCGACCTGATGCTTGGATGTCAGCTGGATCGAGTCGATCGCACGCAGGATTTCGCCGAAGTTGCGGCCTGTCGTCATCGGATAGGTGAGGATCAGCTTGATCTTCTTGTCCGGGCCGATGACGAAGACGGAGCGGACGGTGGCGTTGTCGGCGGGCGTGCGGCCCTCCGAGCTTTCACCGGCGCCTGCCGGCAGCATGTCATAGAGCTTGGCGACCTTCAGCTCCTTGTCGCCGATCAGCGGATAGTCGACATCGAAACCGGTAGCCGTCTTGATATCGTTCTTCCAGCGGCCATGGCTCTCGACCGGATCGACCGAGATGCCGATGATCTTGACGCCCCGCTTGCGGAATTCGCCTTCCAGGCCGGCCATTGCGCCGAGTTCCGTCGTACAGACCGGCGTAAAATTCTTCGGATGGGAGAAGAGTACGGCCCAGCCGTTGCCGATCCAGTCATGGAACTTAATCTCGCCCTGTGTCGTCTCGGCCGTAAAATCGGGCGCGATATCGTTGATGCGTAAACTCATTGTCTTACCTCCAAAACCTGCCCCGGCGTGCATTTGTGACAGCCAGGGAACGAGAAAAAAATTCGTCGCACAATGGCGTCGAATGTCGGATATGAAAAGCCCTTGTTTCAAATGGATGCCGCGATTGCCGCTGAAATCCCTTGCGGCCTGCGATGCCGGCTGCGCATCTTCAGCATATCCAGAAAGCGATAGCCGCTCGCCCAGCGTCCGTAACCGCTCGCTATGTTGATATGTCCGGCAAGGCCGATATTGCGAACATCCGAATTCCAGAGCCGTCCGAACATGCCGAGCCGGTCGAGGCTCATATAGATGTCATTCAGGCTCCCGATCGTCATGCTTGGGAAAGGCAGCGCTTCCGTCGGCATGGTGCCGAAGGACAGATGTCCGGCATGCAGGGTTTCCGTCACCGGAATATCGCAGGGCGCTACGAGTAGAGCGCCTTTGACCCTTCGTGCGGCCTGGCGGCCAGCCAATTTCGCTGTCAACACACAGCCAAGGCTATGGGCGACGACATAGGCTTCTCCGGCCTCTTCCAGCGCAACTTCCAATTTCTCCATCCAGCTGCCGAGATTGGGAAAGTCCCAGTTATCCTGCTCGACGAGCCGAACGTCGGAATGATCCTGCAGCCAATAGCGCTGCCAATGCCCCTCGGCGGAGCCGAAAAGGCCGGGCACGATCAGTACTCTGGTCATGGAAGCCTCACGAGGAAAAGCGATCGAATGCAAAGCTTGCGACAGGAAATCAAAAATGCATCCCTTCAATGCCAAGGCGCGGGGGATGTACACCAATAGTAGATCTCGTAGTCGCGCGCGGAGAGCTCTCGCTCGCCAGGCTCGGGCCGATCGACGGACCAGATGTGTCCATCCTCATCCCGCAACGCACGCCCAGCGAAAATCGTCTTCAGGCGGCTAATGACATTCCATTTCATGTAACCCTCCATTTGGTTGATAGATCCGAGGCGGTTGAAGACAATTTGTCCGTCAGCCCATCATTCGGTCGCGGCGAGCACCCTTACAGAATGCGGGAAGAAAGCCGAGATCTCACCGACGACCTCATTGATCCGGTTGGCCAGCGGTTCCGACGAGACCTTGTAGTCGGTAAAATCACGATCCGACGCATAGACAGCGGTTCGCAGGGTGTGTGCCATGAAGAAGCCGAAGAGCGGCCGCAACTGATGTTCCACCATCAGCGCGTGCCTGTCCCCGCCGCCGGTCGCGGTGATGATGATCGGCTTGGCGCGCAGCTCGTGCGGATCGATAAGGTCGATCAGATGCTTGAACAGCCCGGGATAAGAGCCCTTGAACGTCGGCGAGCCGATAACCAATGCATCCGCCGAGACGATTTCATTGATCACGCCTTTCGCCTGATCGTCGAGATCCTTGCGCCACTGAGCCGCGCCGAGAGAGGGGCCAACATCATGCAGATCGTAGATCCTGCTTGAGAAGCCATATCGCCCGCTTGCCAGATCCGCGACAGTCTGGACCAGCGCGTAGGTCTTCGACGGCCTGTTGAAGCTGCCGGCAATGCCGACGAGTTTGGGCGCACTCATTCTCATCCCTTCCGAAGATCGCATGCATTTTCGATAACGCAAATATTGTCCATAAAAATAGTGGATTAAAAGAAACAGCGATCTCTGAAGGCACGGGAATTGGAAAATCTCTTTCTACGTTGCCACCAGCTGGACGGCGCGCGGGCCAAAAGCCTTGGTTCGGGCTACGTCATGGGTAAGAAACCCGCGACACGGCGGGGCGTGGCACGCTGAAGATTGCGGCTGTCCTCTACCAGAGTCTGTCAGCTTTTAGCTGAATCGCAATGCAAAATGACCGTAAGTCGACGAAGTTCCTGAGGCCTTCGGCCTACAGCATTGCACCGCATATCAAGACATGCCGGATATGCTTCAATCTAACTCTGGCCGATTCTAGGCCGGCAGGCATGCCGGCCCGATCGGCTCAAAGGACTTGTAGGTCAGGATGAACTCCTGATGGCCGAGGCTTTCCGACTTCGTCGGTTTGCCACCGGCAACGTCTCGCAGAAGCGTGACGATCTCCTGGCCGACCTCATCAAGGCTTGCTCGTCCCTCGAGGATACGGCCAGCATCGACATCCATATCTTCCTCCAGCCGGCGGTAGGTATCCGGATTGGCGCAGATCTTGATCACCGGCGAGATGGCCGAGCCTGAGACCGAGCCGCGGCCGGTGACAAAGAACACCATGTGACAGCCGGACGCGATCATCTCGACAATTTCGGCATTGTCGGAAATATTCGGGAAGCCGAACCGCACCTCGCCGTCAGGCACCACGTCCATCAGATAAAGACCGCCACGCGGCGGAATATCACCGGGTTTGATCAGGCCGGAGATCGGCGACGCGCCGGACTTGGCATAGGCGCCCATCGATTTCTCTTCGATCGTCGTTAGCCCGCCATCGGCATTGCCCGGTGCAAAGCTGCCGTAGCCGAGCGTGGCATAGTAGCGTGCCGCCTTGTCAACCGCCGCACGAAGCTCATCGGCGAGTTCGGGCGTGACCGCGCGATCGGCCATGATCTCCTCGCAGCCGATGAGCTCGCCGGTTTCCTCGAAAATGCAGGTAGCACCGGCCGCCACCAGAGAATCGAAAGCCCGGCCCGCCGCCGGATTGCCGGTAATCCCGCTCGTTCCGTCCGACCCGCCGCAAACCGTCCCGACGATCAGCTCGTTGATGTCCATCGGGACGCGCTCATCTTGGGCAAGCGCCTCAAGCTGCTTGCTTACCCAGACACGACCGGCCGCAATCGTGCTGCGCGTGCCGCCATCGTTCTGGATGGTCAGTGTCTTCACCGGCCTGCCGCTCTCCTCGATGATTTTGGACAGCGAGTATTTGTTGAAGCTTTCACAGCCGAGCGACAGCAGCAGAACCGCCCCGATATTCGGATGGGTACAAAGCCGCTCCATCATCCGTTGTGTGTAGGCATTGGGAAAACAGCCGGGGAAGCCGATGAGATGAACCTCCTGCCCGTCGAAACCCGAAATGATCTGACGTCCGACGTGGTGGGCACATTCCACCAGATAGGCGACGGCGACGATATTGCGGATGCCTTTACGGCCATCCGGCCGCAGATAGCCTTGCAAGGTCATTTTTTGATAACCTCCTGGATGTCGAAGAAGTGGCTCGGCGTGTAGTCGCTCTTGACATTGTGCACGTGAACGTGGTCACCGGGCGCGATCAGCGCAATGGCGGAGCCGATCGGAGCGCCGTATTTGTAGACCTTGGCGCCCGGTGCGATCTCATGCCGGGCGATCTTGTGACCTCGCGAAATCGTCTTTGCGAGCGTCACCTCCCGTTCCCCGACGCGAACACGTTCCCCTGCGGGAATATCCTCGCGGCAGACGAAAACATTGTCCTCTTCCGAAAGCAGCAGCAGCCGCGGATCATCGGCATGTGTTAGCGGCGCGCCAGAGCCCATGACCTCACATCACCCCAAATGTCGCGAAGGCTTCGACCGTGCTCATGCCGTTGCGGATTGCCTCCGCCACCTTGTTTTCGGTCCGTACCTTCTCCAAGGCGAGCGAAATCGCTTCCTTTTCGACCGCCTTCGGGATAACGAGAACGCCTTCGCGGTCGCCATAGAGCAGATCGCCGGGTTCGATGCGGACACCTTCGATTTCGATCGGGGTATTGTAGTCGATGACCTTGCCGCGCGGCCCCTGATCCTGCGCATAGATTCCGCGGGAAAAGGCCGGGAAGCCAAGCCGCTCGATTTCGCCGGCATCGCGCACATAACCGTCGAGGATGGCACCTGCGGCCTGCAGATGGGTGGCTCTCGTCGACATCAGACCGCCCCAAAGCGCGTAACGAAGCGACGAACCCGTGGCAATATAGACGTCGCCCGGCTTCAGCGAATCCAGCGCTTCGAACATGATGCCGAACGGCTTGTCAGCGAGCGGGCCGAAGGAGCCCTTCCCATCCGAGAAGACATCGGCCTCAAGCGCCGGCATTGCGCGGCCGGCGATCTTCATGTCGTCGCGCAGAGGCTTGATACCGGCGGGCAGGAACTGTCGACGATGGCCAAGCGTATCAAGGATATCGCCGACGACAGCGGTAAAGAGCTCGGCTTTCAACACACGGAACAGATCGGCATCGGTTGAATAGGTCGCTATGGTATCCATCGGGAAACCTCCCTTCATTGCAATTTTTAGAAACCGACGACGGCGCCGCCGTCTACGATGATGGTCTGGCCGGTGATATAGCCGGCGGCAGGCGATGCGAGAAAAGCGCATGTCCAGCCGATTTCCTCAGCCGAGCCGAGGCGGTTCATCTGGATGCGGCCCATGATTTTGGCGCGGCGAGCCGGATCGTTGGCCGTAGCCTTCTGAAACAGATCCGTATCGATCCAGCCGGGCGCCACGGCATTGACACGGATTCCTCGGCCGGCGAATTCGGCCGAAAGCCCGCGCACGGCACCCGTCAGCGCCGTCTTCGCCGTCGTATAGCCCATCACCAATGGCTGGCCGATGAAGGATGTCATGGACGCGGTGAAGAGCACGCAGCCGCTTCCTCTTGCGATCTGACCAGGCAGAAATTGCCGGGTCAGTTCCAGCGCGCCGCGAACATGGACATCCATGACTTCGTCGAAGTCGGCAATATCGGATTCCTCGAACGGCTTCTTCACCGTATTCCCGGCATTGTTGACGACGATATCGACAGGGCCGTGCACCTCCTCCACTCCGGCCGCGAAAGCCTTGATCGAGGCAAGATCGCGAAGGTCGAGCTGTGCGGCTTTTGCCAGGGGGCCAATCGACGTCGCTGCTTCCTCGAGGAGATCCGACCTGCGGCCCGCCAGCACCACCTCAGCACCCGAGGCTGCGAGGCAACGCGCGATCGCGAGGCCCAGTCCACTACCTCCGCCGGTCACCAGCGCGCGCTGCCCGTCCAGTCGGAATGCACCATGCCAGTCCGGAAGCGCGGTTGGAGATTTCATACTTGCTTGCATATTCATCTTTCGACAATGACCTTCAAAACGTCGCGGTTCTTGTCCCAAAAGGGCAATGCACCTTCGGCCTCGGCGAAAGCTATGACCTTGGAAATGAGCGAGGCGGCACGATCGCCGATCGTCTCGAGGTAAGCGATCACCGCATCGAAATCGGACCTGGTCGCGTTGCGCGACCCCATGATATCCAACTCCTTGAGATTGAACATTTGCGTTTGATAGGTGACGGGCGCCTTGGCGTAGCCGACATAGACGACGCGCCCGCAAAAGCCGGCCAGATCGATCGCCTGGCGAAAGGTTTCCGGGAGGCCGACCGCCTCGAAGGCCACATCGACGCCCTGATCATCAGTCAGTTCGACAATGCGCGCAGCGACATCTTCCGTGCCGGCATCGATTGTGTGACGGGCTCCGAACTGCTTCGCCAGGGCGGTCTTTTCCGAGCTGAGATCGACGGCGATCACTTCGGCTCCGCGAGCAACGGCTCCGATCACAACGCCCATCCCGATCATGCCGCAGCCCAGCACGACGATGCGATCACTCGACGAAACGCGGCCGCGCGCCACCGCATGGAAGCCTACCGATAGCGGCTCAACCAAGGCAAGGAAGCGAGGATCGAGCGTCTCATTCAGAATCATCTTTTCCGCGGGAAGAACGATCTCTTCGGCAAGCCCGCCATCCTGCTGAACACCGAGCGTCCGATTGTAGCGGCAGGCATTCACGCGACCCTTGCGGCAGGAAGAGCAAGTGCCGCAACTGGTATAGGGAAGAACGATGACGCGCTGTCCCGGTTGATAGGCGGACGAAACGCCCGCCCCTGTCTCGATGATCTCGCCACCGATTTCGTGCCCTGGGATGCGCGGCAGCTCCACCAGCGGGTTGAGGCCTCGAAACGTGTTGAGGTCACTCCCGCAGATGCCGACATGGCGCACGGAAATACGGACATCGCCTTCCCCGAGCTGCGGGCGGGCGACATCGGTGAAACGGCTGACACCTTCACTTTCGATCAACAGGGCTTTCACGGGACGATACCTTTCCGGTTTGGGGGCGTGAACCGGACGCTTGCGCCCGGTTCGCTGGAAATAGATCAGTTCAGGGTAGCGATGTCGGCCGGCAGGTCGACGCCGTTGTATTTCTTGTAGATCTCGTTGAGCTTGCCGGTTGCGAGGTTCTCGTCGACGAACTTGTCGAGCCGCTGCTTCAACGCAGCCTCGCCCTTGCGGACGCCGATGGCATAGGGGAATACCTTGAGCACCATCTTCACCTCGAATTTCGACGCCGGATTGCGCTCGTTAGCCGCCTTCATGATTTGCGGCGACGTCGCCATCACATCGACCTGGCCGCTGACGAGTGCCGTGACCAGAGTGGCGTCGTCATCATAACGCACGATTTCCGATCCGTCGTTGACCTTCGTGACTTCCTTGTCGTTGACGCTGCCGCGCGTGGTGCCGATGCGCTTGCCCTTCAGGTCGGCCATGGTCTTGATGGTCTGGCCGGCAGGTGCCGCGACGACCGATTGGATCACACCATAGGGCTTTGAATAGTCGATGACCCGCTTGCGCTCGTCCGTCACGCTGAGCGACGCGATGACCATATCCGCCTTGCCCGTCTGCAGATAAGGAATGCGGTTGGGACTGGTCACCTGGACGATATCAAGCGGCTGACCGAGCTGCTCGGCAAGAAGCTTGGCAACTTCGACATCGGAGCCATAGGGCTGCATGTTGGCATCGATCATGCCGAACGGCGGCGAGCCGAGATCGAGGGCGATAAGGACCTTTTTCCGGCCCTGGATATCCGCAAGGGCGTCTGCCTGCGCATAGCTGGCGAACGTGCCCAGGATCGCAAGTGCGGTGACTGCTAGAATATGACGGCGCTTCATGGTTCTCCTCCGATTTAATTTTGATTGCGTTTCGCTGCCCGTGGTCCTCAAAGCCCGTTGCCGACGAAACTGCGCAGTTCCTCGGTCTGAGGGGCATCGAGCAGGGCTGCCGGGCCATGCTCCCAGACCCTGCCGAGATGCATGTAAAGGACGTTGCTTGCCACTTTCCGGGCAAAAGCCATTTCATGGGTGACGAGGATCATCGTCATGCCGCCCCGCGCCAGGTTTTCGATGACCTTCAGCACCTCGCCGGTCAGCTGCGGATCAAGCGCGGACGTCACCTCGTCAAACAGCATGACTTGCGGCTGCATGGCCAGCGACCGGGCGATCGCAGCGCGCTGTTGCTGGCCGCCGGACAATTGCTCGGGGTAGAAAGAGGCTTTCTCGGCAAGTCCGACCCGACCGAGACAGTCGAGCGATATATCCCGGGCTTCGGCCTTGCTCAGCCTCTTGACGCAGGTCAGCGCCAGCGAAGCATTCTCGAGGACGGTCAGATGCGGAAACAGGTTATAGCTTTGGAAGACAATGCCAACGTCGCGGCGAAGCGCGCGTTTGTCGAGATCCGGCGAGTGGATCTTGTGCCCGCAAACCTCGATCTCGCCGCCTTGAATCGTCTCCAGCGCATCAATGCATCGCAAAGCGGTCGACTTGCCTGAACCGGACTGTCCGATGATGGCAACCACTTCGCCTGCATCGACCGAGAAGGAGACACCGTTCAGGACCTGCAGCGCGCCAAAGCTCTTGCGGACATCGGATAATCTAACGATTGGAGACATTCAGTTTCCTTTCCAGCTTCCGGCTGGCGAGCGTGAGCGGGAAGCAGATGGCGAAATAGATTGCAGCGACCACCATGAAGATGCTGAAGGGCTGGAAGGTGGAATTGTTGATCAGCTTGCCGGCCTGCGCGAGCTCGACAAAACCGATCGCCGAGGCAAGCGATGTGTTCTTAATCACCTGAACGAGGAAGCCCACCGTGGGTGGCGTCGCAATGCGCAGCGACTGGGGAAGAATGACCCGCGCCATGCGTTGCCAGCGCGAGAGA
This sequence comes from Hyphomicrobiales bacterium, assembly GCA_900472485.1. GTDB lineage: Bacteria > Pseudomonadota > Alphaproteobacteria > Rhizobiales > Rhizobiaceae > Rhizobium. Next base: position 98,717 of record UCII01000011.1, on the reverse strand, counting down.
CCAAGACATTCCGCGGCCTCCCATTGTGTCTTGGCAATCGACCGGATCGAACCGCGCCAGATCTCGGCAAGAAAGGCCGAAGTGTAGAGCGTGATCGCGACACCGGCCGCCAGCAAGGCCGGAAGATTGTTGAACCCGGCAATGCTGAGCCCGAAATAGACGATGAAAAGCAATACCAGAAGAGGCGTTCCCTGGATCAGTTGCACATAGATCGTCGCCGTCCAGCGAGTGATGCGGCTCGGCGAGATCCGTGCGAGAGCCACGACGAAGCCGACCAAACCGCCGCCGATGAAACCGAGCGCCGACAATGCGAGCGTCCAGACGGCCGCCTCGAGCAGGAAGATGAACTGTGTCAGGCCGAAGGTGGGCATGGGGTCTTCCTCACAAGGCCGTGCCGAGCTTGCGCTGGCGCTTGAAAACCACGAAACCTACTCCAAGAAGCGCCCCTCGCATGAGGAAGGACAGTGCCAGGTAGAGAGCACCGACGACGATGTAGGTCTCGAAGGACAGGAAGGTGTCGGACTGGATGCGGTTGGCGACTGCCGTCAACTCCTCCGCTGAAATCTGTGACGTGATCGACGACGCGAGCATGAGCAGCACGAACTGGCTGACGAGCGCCGGATAGACCCGCTCGACCGCCGGCTGGAGAATGACATGCCAGTAGGTTTGCGCCGGCGAAAGCCCAAGACATTCGGCCGCTTCGATCTGAGCCTTAGGCACCGCTTCAATGCCTGCACGCATGATCTCGCAGACATAGGCGCCGATGTTGACAACAAGCGCGATGGTCGCAGCGACATTGGCCGGAATGCGCAGGCCAAGCGTCGCGATGCCGAAATAGATGATGAACAGCTGCACCAGCAGCGGCGTGTTGCGAATGACGTCGACATAGGTGCCGACGACCGTCTTCAGCATCGCCGAGCCGCTGGTCCGTGCGATCGCACAGAATGTGCCGAGCACAAACCCCGCGATAGTTGCCGCCACGGAAAGCTGAATTGTCAGCCAGACGCCTTCGGCAAACTGATCCCAATAGGGAAGCAGGCCCTCGAAATCAAACGTGTAGCTCATGCGACGCCATCTTCCCGGCAGCGCCAATGAGCAACGAGATGTGCTGGTCTCATTCCCGAGCTATCCTCCCTAGCTTGAGGCGGAATCTACACGGTTGAGGCGATCGATTTAAAGTGGTATTTTTTGTTTAAAAAACCAGAGAATCCAAATCGGCATGCGTTCTGAAAACCTCTTCAAACGGCAGTTCAACGAATTCCTGCACCACATACAATCGGTCGGTCATGGCCACCCTCTTGGCTCGGAACGCGAGATCGGCCGAACCCTCGGGACCAGCAGAACGACAGTCCGCAAGTGCCTGGCGGCTGCGACGGAGAGCGGCCTTCTTTCCAAGGATAGGATAGTGCTGCGGCAGACGGAACCTTCCGAGCTCTATGATGAAGCAGAGACCATCCCGCCGACATTGATTGTCGAACGCGCTTTCCTGACATGGATACTCCAATCCGACAGCGGTCCGGGCCAGGCAATCAACGCGCTTCAGCTCGCGCGGCAGTTCGGCGTGTCGACGACGACGATTCGCGAGTTTCTGCAGAGCTTCCGGCATTTTGGCCTGATGGAGCGCGAAGCCGGCGGCAAATGGGTCTTCCGCGGCATGACGCTGGAATTCGCCAACGAGCTTTCAGATATTCGCGAAATTTTCGAAATGCGGTCCGTCATACGCTTTGCGGAGCTCGATGACAGCGACCCGAGCTGGAACCAGCTACGCAGATTGCGCACCGAGCATCTTGAGCTGTTGGAGACGATCGAGACCGACTATCACCGGTTCTCGCTTCTCGACGAGCAGCTGCATCGCTTGATCAACAGCGCTTCCAGCAATCGCTTCGTCACCGAATTCTACCACGTCATCTCGCTGATTTTCTTCTATCATTATCAATGGAACAAGAAAGACGAGCGCATTCGCAACGAAGCGGCTGTCTATCAGCATCTGGCTTACATCGATGCGATTCTCTCAAGAGACCAAAGTAAAATTAGCCAGACCTGCACGGCGCATCTGAGCGAGGCGCGCCGGACATTGCTTGCAAGCATCAGTCGGGAAACTTGACATCGGAATTCGAGTATACCGCCGGAGCGAAGGAAATGCGTGCGATTGGCGGCACGGCCAATCGCACAGGCAACCCTGCCCGAAATCCAACCTGCTACTGAAGGGTCGAGCCCGATCTGATGTCGTCCCTTGCGGTGTAAGGATCGACAATGGAGAGCGCCCGGCTGAGAGCCGCGGCAAACCCATTGAGCGAAATGACGTAGCTCTTGTCACGACCCGTATCGGTCGCCGCCAGCATCACGCGAAGGCTGCGCCGTCGCCGCAGGCTTGTAATCATGGCTGCATCGAGCTTCAGCTCGACCGGACAGCCGCGCGAAGAAGCCGCACCGAACGGCTGAGTCAGACCCAAAGCAGCTTCATCACCCCGCGGCAGCCGCCCGCTCCGCAGATGTAGCCCCAGCGGCAAGGCCAGGATACCCTTCAGGCTCCCGCCGTCGGGAGTAAGCTCGATCGAAAGCACTGGCGCGTTTGTCCGCAGATCATACAGCGTATAAGAGATCGCATAATATGGCCGCGCATGATCGGCAGTTCCCTGATTGACGATGGTCAGTGTCCAGTCGCCGTAACGCTCCTGCAATGTACCCGAACCGGCGGCGATGGTAGTCCGGCCAACCATCACAATCCTCCGCGCGGTCGATTTGCCAATATGGGCAAGCGTCTATCGGCTCGCCTTATAGGCGCGAACAACGCCACCCCATTCATCTCTGCTCCCCGCACCATTATGCGCCCCACCTTACCTCTCGCTCCTCACAACCTAAGGTTATCTCGATAACAATAGCGTAAATTTCACGTCAACGCATCATAGATTTTATGTAGCCACAAGAATTACACTTTCATCATGTTCAATTTATATAACCTCCATCGGCCTTAAAAAACTATTTTTGCAGATTATACATAGAATATATGACCTCAAAATATATCATTTAATTTGTATTATTAATTTTTACTTCAATTTTACTTATATTGAAAACAACAATGACAGACCAAATAGGCGTGCATGATATCGCAAAAGTCGCTCACGAATGGAGCGAGCAATGCACAAGCTCGGATTATCAAATAGGCAGACGATGTAATCTCGCACTGGAAACGACGGACTGGAGCGAGGCTGGCCGGCGGTCATTTGAATGACGGCTCCCAGAAAGGCACATCGACGACCTCTCTCGCCACCCTCGTGTCGGCAAGATCAGCACGACCGATTTCCGGCAAAACACTGGTCGCCAACGATCCCAGCGGCAATGTCGGCAGCCGCAGCTCCAGTCCGTTCTGGCAGATATTATGAACCTAATGTCGAGCAGGTTGATGGCGTGATGCTTTTCAAAGGTAATGCGCTGACGGCAGTTAGGCCGGAACCGGCTATTTTGCCGGCGGCAAGAAGAAAAACGAGGCCAACCACATTACGGCCAGACCTTTATTAGCGCGAAAACCTCGGCACGGATGCAATAAGTTCGCGCGTATAGGCATGGCGAGGCCGTTCGAAGACCTCCTCCACAGATCCAGCCTCGACGACTGCTCCCTGCTTCATGACGACGATCCGATGGCTGATATGCTGGATTACCCCTAGATCATGCGAAATGAACATCATCGACAGGCCGAGCCTTGCCTGCAGATCGACCAATAGGTCCAGAACCTGGGCTTGCGTCGTGACGTCGAGTGCCGAAACGGGCTCGTCACAAATCAAAAGCTTCGGCGCGGCCGCAAGAGCCTGGGCGATCGATACGCGCTGGCGCTGGCCACCAGAAAGCGCGGTCGGCCTCCGGGCGAGCAAATCCGGCGGCAACCCGACCAGATCCATTAGACCGATGATCTTCTCGCGGCGCTCCGATCTGCCGAGACCGCCATGAAGCAGCAGAGGCTGCTCGATGATGCGCTCGACGGTGAAGCGTGGATTGAAGGAGCTCAGCGGGTCCTGGCTGATCGTTTGTATTCCCGCTCTGAGGGGGCGGCGCATGCGTTCGGAAAGCGCGCTCCACGGTCGTCCCTCATACAACACCTCCCCCGCATTCGGCTGCTGCAGCGCCAGCGCGATCTTGCCGAGCGTCGTCTTGCCCGAACCGGATTCACCGACCACACCCAGCGTTTCACCGCTGCCGATATGAAGCGATACGTCGCTGACGGCGCGCAGAAGGCTGCCATCCGCGTGCCTGAAGCTCATCGATACGTTGCGTATCTCCAGCAGACGCTCGCCCGAGCGAACAGGCTTCCGGAGCGGCAAGGGCATATCCGGGGCGCTGAGGCGACGGCCGCGATTGGCCGCTGTCGGTACGGCTGCCAGGAGCCGCCGGGTGTAGTCATGCTGTGGATCTGACAGGACGCTGTGCGCCGGGCCTGCTTCCACCAGCCGGCCCTTTTGCATCACGGCGACCCGATCGGCGAGCTGGGCGGCAACGGAGAGATCATGCGTGATCAGGAGGATGCCGTGGCCGGCAGCCGCCAGTTCCTTGAAGATGGCGAGCACTCTTTTCTGAACGCTGACATCCAGCGCCGTCGTCGGTTCGTCGGCGACGAGCAAGCGCGGCTGGCCGGCAAGGGCTGAGGCAATCAATGCCCTTTGTCGCAATCCGCCGGACAATTGATGCGCATATTGCCCCATCCGCAAATCCGGTTCGGGAACGCCGACGCGTTCCAGCAATTGCACGACATGTTGCGATACGAGCGAGCGTGGTGCCAGTCGATGCGTGAGGATAGGCTCGGCGATTTCGCGACCGACGGTTCGCAAGGGATCCAGCGATACGAGTGCATCCTGAAGAATGAAACCGATTTCGCGACCGCGCACATGGCGCCAGGCTTTTTCCGATAGGCCGAGGAGGTTCAACGGGCGACCGTCATGGGCGGCCAGCTCCATCGTCTCGGCCTTTATCGTCGAACGTGGCCCGGTAAGACCGACAATCGCGCGCGCGGTCACAGATTTTCCGGATCCGGATTCGCCAACCAATGCGAGGATTTCGCCGGGGGCGATTTGCAGCGACAGGTCGCGAACCGCGTCCACTCGGCCTTGCGGGGTCTGAAAGGACACATTCAACCCTTTGATCGCAAGCAGCTGGGACGGCTCGGAAGTGGCGGTCTGAAAGTTTCGCAGGCCGGACTGAATATTCATCGCAGATCTCCCGTTGCGAGAAGGGTCTGCAATCGACGGCCAAGGAGCGTGATCGAAATGACGGAAAGCGCGACCACCGTTGCCGGCAACAGGCTGGTCCAGGGCGCGATATCGAGAAAATTGCGGCCATTGGCGAGGAGCGCACCCCATTCAGCCGCTGGAGGCACGACGCCTAGGCCAAGAAAGCTCAGGGCCGAAGCGGACAGTACCGAACTCCCCACGCCGACCGTCGCGAGGATGAGAAGCGGCCGGATGGCGTTGGGGACGATATGCCGGCTGATGATCGTCCACGGATGCTCGCCAAGTGCCACGGCATGTTCGACATAGCCCGACAGCCTGATGTGAAGCACCTGCGAGCGGATCAGCCGGGCATAGCCGGCAATGCTGGCAAGCCCGACTGCCAAGAGCGTATTGCCGGGCCCGCGGCCGAGAACTGCGATCACCAGCAGCGCAAGCAGCATTTCCGGAAAGGCAAGCAGGATATCGATGATGCGCAACAAAAGCCGGCCGATCGGCCTTGGAGCCAGAGCAGCCGTCGTCCCCAACACGATCCCGCCGAGACTAGCAATCAGGGTCGCACCGATGCCGATGGTCAGGGATTGCGAGGTGCCGTAAACCACCCGCGAAAACAAATCCCGGCCCAGTTCGTCGGTTCCAAACCAGTGTTGCCCATCAGGCGGCAGCAGGATCGCATTCGGATCGACTGCCTCGGGGTCGAGAGCAGAGAGCCATTGTGGCGCCCAGACCGCTACACAAAGAAGGACGACAAAGGCGAAGGGAACAAGCAGTCCGAAAGACAGCCAGACGGGGCGTCTGCGCGTGATGCGGTGCTGCTGCCCGCGTTCTGCCAGCACGACATCGCTCAAAGACCTGTCCTCCTTAGACGTGGATCGATCAAAAGGTAGAGCGCATCGACCAGCAGGTTGACGACAACAAAGACAAGGGCAGACAGCATCACCAGACCGAGGATCAACGGCATGTCGCGGGTCTTGATCGCCTGAAGCGTGATCTGCCCAATTCCCGAACGGCCGAATACCGACTCGGTCAGGATCGAGCCCCCGAGGGTACTGGCAAGCAATGTGCCGGTAAGGGTCGAAGCCGCCAGTGCGGCATGCCGCAAACCGTGTCTGATCCGCAAGACCGTCTCGCCTACGCCGCGCGTCCGGACCGTCAGCGAAAATGGCTGGGACAGTGCCTCTTCCAGGCCGTCACGCAATACTTGGCTCAAGAGTGCGGCGAGCGGCAGGCTCAAGGCAATGGCAGGCAGCACAAGCGCCGATGGTCCATCGTTGCCGGTGACCGGAAACCATTCCAGCCTGAAGCTGAAGACCGTCAGCAGGACGATGCCGATCCAATAGACGGGCGTGCTCAGAAGGATCAGTTCTATTCCCGAGGACAGCAGCGTCAGGCTTCTACGACGGCCGGCTGTCGCGAGAGCCACGCTGATCGCCAGAAGAAGAGCAAGCGCGATCGCGCTTCCGGCAAGCTGCAATGTCGGTCCGGCAGCTTCATAGATCACCTCGGAAACGGGCTGGCGATATTGATAGCTTTGCCCGAAATCGCCGCTCGTAGCCTTGCCGATATAATGCGCATATTGCAGCGCGAGCGGCTGGTCGAGACCATATTGATGCACCAATGCGGCCCGTTCCGCCTCATCGACGACATTCTCCCCGCCAGCCAGGATCGCGACGGGATCACCGGGAATGAGCTTTACGGCGATAAAGGCAATCGTTGCCGCGCCCCAAAGCACGGCAACGATCACCCCGGTCCGCCGCACAGCGGTTTGGAAGAGCTTAGCGGTCCAGCCAGGCATCGTAGAAATTCGGCTTCGCGTTGGTGGCCCAGGAAATGCCGTTCAGGCTCTTCGAGGCGCCGAGCTGATAGGCGGCCACGAAAAGTGGTACGGCATAGGCCTGCTCGATCACTTCCTTCTGTATCTCGGCGTAGAGTTTCTTGCGCTCGGCATCGGAAGCCCCGACCGCTTTCGTCAGCTTTTCATCGAGGCTTTTGACACGGGACGCATTCTGACCGGCTGGAGGAATATAGGCCGAATGGAATACCGTGCGCAGGATATCGGGCTCCGCACGCACATAGTAGAAGGACACGAGATCGTAATCATTGGCATTGGCGCGAGCGGTCCAGCCACCGGAATCGACCGGATCGAGCTGAAGATCAAAGCCCGCCTGCCGCACCTGATATTGAACGGCCTGCGCCAGGGTCACTTCCGTCGCGGCGAGCGAGGTGCTGTCGTAGACATAATGCAGGGTCAGCCGGCCGCCGTCCTTCTTGCGGACACCATCGGCGTCCTTCTGCGACCAGCCCGCTTCGTCAAGCAGCCGGTTGGCCTTTGTCAAATCGAAGCCCCATGAGCGGGAGATGTCATGGTCATAATAGAGCGTCGACGGGCCGAGGATATTGTCGGCCGGCTTCAAGGTTCCGAAGAAGGCGGCCTTGACCGCTGCGGGTCCATTGACGGCGCTCTGGAAAGCCTGCCGCACCTTCAAGTCCTGAAATGGTCCCTTCGAGGTGTTCAGGAAATAGGCGCTGTTGACGCCTGGGTTTTCCCGCGTCACCACCTGCAGCTTGCCGTTACCCTGAACGGAGCGATAATTTGCCGGCGGCACCGCGTCGATCGCCTGCAGCTGACCGCTTGCCAGCGCACCGAGACGCACGGAAGCCTCGGGCAGATATTTGAAGACGATCTGATCGAAATGGGCCGGCCCTTTATGCGCGGCATAGCCGGGACCCCAATTGTAATCCGCACGGCGGCTCAGCTTGCTTCCGCTGCCTTTGGTAAAATTGTCGAGCACGTAAGGACCCGATCCGATGACGGTATTCGTCGTGCCCTGGGCCTTTTGAAGATAGGTCGGAGACTGGATACCGAGATAGGGAAGGCTCAATCCCTGCAGCAAGGGAGCAAAGGATTGGCGATAACGGATCACAACCGTATGGCTATCCGGCGCCTCGATCTTGTCGATCGGTCCGAGCAGCGACTTGGCATAGCTCGATGTCGTCTTCGGATCGAGAATGCGATCGAAATTGAATTTGACGGCGGCTGCGTCGAGCGGAGTGCCGTCGCTGAACGTCACGCCCTGACGCAGATGGAAGGTATAGACGGTATTGTCGCCGCTGATGTCCCAGCTTTCTGCCAGCCACGGCGTGAACTTGTTGTCTTCGGCCTGCCCGACAAGCGAGTCGACGATATTACGGGTAATCAATGCCGTGACGGAATTGCCCGTGATCGACGGGTCGATGATGGAGGCATCCGTTGCCAGCCCGACGTTGAGAACACCACCATCGATCGGCTTTGTCGTATCGGATGCGGCATTTGCAATAGTGCCCATCATCGTCAGAAAAGAAAATGCAAGGGCAATGCGGATCTTGCTTCGCCCGATAGTCTTCGCGCTTGAATGCGTTTTTCTCATATCCCGTCCCTATTTTGGCTGCCACGACATCGATCATTCGGCCAAGAGGCCACTCGATATCGCTCAAACTGAACGGCATCATATTTGTCTATAAAAATACTAGACTAAAGGCATTGTGATGCGTTTATGCAAAGACAGGCGGAAATCCGTTTCAAGATCGCTGAGGACGTCGGCAGCAAGCTCGCCCGTGGCTCGTTCTTTGGCGTTGGAATGCTCTCGAGCAAGCTATGAGGCAGCTCAAAGCGATGCAGATGCCATACACCGTCGTCACCAAGAAGTTCGACGATCAAGCCGGGATTGCGATGGACTATCTGAAGAAGCGGAAATGGTCGAACAAGCCCGGATGTTGCCGCCAAGGTGAAGGCCGCCCTCTAAAATCTGAATTTGGGGACGCGGTGAGCAACCGCGTCTCCTGCCTCAGCCCCATGTGCGTGAATGCCTCAATCAACGCTTTTGGACAGCTTGGCGAAAAAACTTGGCCGCGGGGGTGGGCAGAAAAACAATGCACGCTATTTGATGCATATGAGCGGGGAGAAATATTAGCTCGGTGGAGGAGGTCGTCCGGCACGAAGGAAGAGGATTCTCATGCCCAATTCAGTTTTGAATGCCCTTGGACAGCCACTTTACTATAGCGACACGTCGACAGGCTTCTTTTCCGCCACCGGCTCCGGCCCGGTGCTTAACGGCACCGCCGGCAATGACTCCATGTGGGGTGACGCCTCCGTCAATGTGACGATGATGGGCGGCACCGGCGACGATATCTACTATCTCTATTCCAGCATCAATCACGCCTATGAGGCGCCCAATGCCGGCGTCGATACCATCAATACCTGGATGGATTATACGCTGCCGGAAAATTTCGAAAATCTCACCGTCACCGGCAACAACCGTCATGCCTATGGCAATGACGCCGACAACATCATCACCGGCGGCAGCGGCAGCCAGACCATCGATGGCGGTGCCGGCAACGACGTGCTGACAGGCGGCGGCGGGGCCGACACCTTCATCGTCAGCAAGGGCAACGGCAGTGACCTCATCACTGATTTCAGCGATGACGACAAAGTCAGGCTCAATCAATATGGCCTGACATCGTTCGATCAGGTTGTCAGCCATTCCACGCAGGAAGGCGCCAATGTCCGGCTCGATCTCGGCAATGGCGAAAGCCTGGTCTTCGCCAACAAGACCATCTCCGACCTGCATGAAGACCAGTTTCAGCTCGGGCTCGACAGATCGTCGCTGACGCAGACCTTTTCGGATGATTTCAACACGCTCTCGCTGCACGAGGGAACGCAGGGCACCTGGGATGCGAAATATTCCTGGGCGCCGGACAAAGGCAGCAGCCTGAATGACGAGCTGCAATGGTACATCAATCCTTCTTATGCCCCGACCGCATCTGCAAACCCCTTTTCCGTCTCCGACGGCGTTCTGACGATCACGGCGAAGCAGACGCCGGATGCCTTGAAATCGATCGTCGAGAACCACGATTATACGTCAGGCATTTTGACTACTCACTCCACCTTCTCGCAGACATACGGCTATTTCGAAATGCGGGCGGAGATGCCGCATAATCAGGGCGTCTGGCCTGCCTTCTGGCTGCTGCCGGAGGATGGCTCCTGGCCGCCGGAACTCGACGTGGTGGAAATGCGCGGGCAGAATCCGACCACCGTCAATGTAACGGTACATTCGAATGCCACCGGCGAGCACACGAAGACGTCTATTCCGGTGGAAGTGCCGAGCACCGATGGCTTTCACAATTACGGCGTGCTCTGGGACAAGGATCAGATCGTCTGGTATTTCGATGACGTTGCCGTTGCCCATGCTGATACGCCGGCCGATATGCACGGCCCGATGTACATGTTGGTCGACCTCGCCGTCGGCGGTGTGGCGGGCACGCCTTCGGATGGCCTCCCGAACGGGTCCGAGATGAAGATCGACTACATCAAGGCCTATTCCCTCGACGATCATGCCACCCAGCTTGCCGCCTCATCCCAATCCGCGCATACGACGGATTGGCATATCTGACCGGCCCAAAACTCGATATTTTCCAGGGCGGCCGTTCGACGCAAATCGGGCGGCCACCGGGGAAATACCGCAGCTCAGTCGAGACCACCCTAATCCTCCCTGAATGCCCGCCTGATCTGATCGGTCATCGGCTTTGTCAGATAGGCAAGAACGCTTCTCTCGCCCGTCTGCAGAAAGGCCTCCACCGGCATGCCGGGCAATGGCGTCAGGGCTCCGAGCCTTTCCCATTCAGGCTTTGCCACCTTGACCCGTACGACATAGTAGCTTTGCCCCGAACGCTGATCCGTCGTCAGATCCGCCGAGATCGTATCGACATGCCCGTTCAATTCCGGGGTGATCCGCTGATTGAAGGCAGGAAAACGCAGAGAAACCGCCTGCCCCGCGGTAATCTGGTCGATATCCTGCGGAGCAAGTTTCAGCTCTGCGACCAACGCGTCCTTATCCGGAACGATCTGCAGGATCGCTTCTGCCGGCGAGATCACCGCTCCCTCGGCATGGATGCTTAGCTGGTCGACGATGCCAGCCTGCGGTGCCTTGATGTCGATCCGCTTCAGATCATCTTCTGCCGCGATCAGACGCTCGGAAAACTGACCGCTATCGCTTTCCGCCTGGCGCAATTGCTCGGACACTTCCGAACTGCGATCGGCATCGATCTGCAGGATCTGCAGCTCGGTCTCCGCAATCTTGCCGCGGGTCTGGGCGATGGACGACACGAGGTTTCCGAGATCGCCGTTCAGCGAAGCGCTTTCCCGCTGCAGCGAGTAGACCTTCGTCGCCGAAATGATGCCCTGATTGAGCAGGCCTTCGAGGCTTCCGAGCTCCTTGGCGATGAGCGCGATTTCCCGCCGCTTGCCCTCTTCCTGCGCAACAAGTCCCTCGATCTCCCGATTGAGTTGTTGAATGCGCTCGTGCAGCTGTGATTTCTGCCCGTCGCGCGATGCCTGTCGATCGAAAAAGAGCCGACGCTCGCCGGCTAGAATGGCAGCGACATCCGCGTTTCCGGCGGACGAGAGGAGATCGGCCGGAAAGGCGATCTCTTGCTCGCCATCGCGCTCGGCGGCCAGACGTGCCGTGCGGGCGGAAAGCTCGTTCAGCCGCTTGCGGATGATCGAGAGGTTGGCTCTCGTCTGGGTGTCGTCGAGCCGGACGAGCACCTGGCCAGCAGCGACATGATCGCCATTCTTCACAAGGATGGCACGGACAATGCCGCCCTTCAGGTGCTTTACCGGCTTTACATAACTGTCGACGACAAGCGCGCCGGAGGCGACGACCGCACCGGCGATCTTCGTTGCGGCGGCAAGGCCGCCCATGACGCCGAATAACAGTAGAATGGCAACTATCACCAGCAGCGACAAGCGGCGGATCGTCCGTTCGGTCGATGGCGCGGCCTTGTCGATCATCCGTGCGTCTCCCCGCCGGCAATGGCCAGATGAGCCGTTCCGAGCTGCTTGGGCGACGGACCGAGGATGTCCTTCTTCGGCCCGAATGCCTGGACCTGGCCGCCGGCAACGATCATGACCGTATCGGCGGCGGCAAGAGCGCTCGGCCGATGGGCGATGACGATCGCAATGCCGCCTCTCTCCTTCACGCCTGCAAGCGCCGCCGTCAGTGCCGCCTCGCCTTCAGCATCCAGATTGGAATTCGGTTCGTCGAGAACCACCAGAAACGGATCGCCGTAAAGCGCCCTTGCCAGAGCGATACGCTGCCTTTGCCCGGCCGAAAGGCGCGATCCGCCTTCACCGATCTTCGTATCGAAGCCATCCGGAAGCTTGACGATCATGTCGTAGACACCTGCCGCCTTCGCCGCGGCGATGATCGGCTCGGTTCGCATGCCTTCGGCGAAACGTGAAATGTTCTCGGCGATCGAGCCATCGAAGAGATCCACATCCTGCGGCAGATAGCCGATATGCTGCCCAAGCTCGTCGCTATCCCATTGCGACAGCGCGGCACGATCCAGCCTCACCGTACCGATGGCGACCGGCCAAAGGCCGCAAATCGCGCGGGCCAGCGAAGACTTGCCCGATGCGCTCGGGCCGATGGTACCGAGCACCGTCCCGGCTGCTATCTTGAACGAAATGTTGCGCAGGATAAGGTCGCGGCCACCCGGAGAGGTAACGCTGATATTCTCGACGCTGAGCTCCCGCGATGGCGATGGCAAGGCGAATGCCTGTGGCTCAGGCGGCGCGGCATCAAGAAGTTTGGCAAGCCGCGTCCAGCCCTGGCGAGCGGCAACAAAGCCCTTCCACTGGGCAATTGCGAGTTCGACGGGCGCCAGCGCTCGCGTCAGCAGGATCGAGCTGGCGATGATAATGCCTCCCGTCGCTTCCTGACGAATGACGAGGATCGCGCCGACGGCGAGAACGCCGGACTGCAGCATCATGCGCGCGATCTTCGCGGCAATGGTCAGCGCTCCGACACGGGTGCTCGCTATCGCCTGATGCTTGAGATAACCCTCATTCATCGCGGCCCACTTCTCGGTTAGGCGGCCGGAAAATCCCATGGCAATTGCGACTTCCCAATTCCGCCGCGCCGCCTGGGCGAAGCCGAGACGCGCCGCCGAAGACTTGGCCGCCTCCAGGGCCGGTCTGCGCGACAGTATTTCGGCAGCCACGGTAATGACGACGAGCAGCAAGGCGCCGCACAAAGCAGTGAAGCCGATCCAGAAGTGGAACAGAAAACAAAGAAGCAGATAGAACGGCACCCAAGGCAGGTCGAATAGCGCGGTCGAGCCGCTGCCAGAGAGGAAGGAGCGGATCTGCTCGAGATCACGCACCGATTGCAACCCATCGTCCGACGTCTGTTTTTTGCTCGGCAGGAACAGAAGCGCGCCAAAGACCTTCCTGTTTAGACGCTCGTCGAGCGACATGCCGATGCGCACAAGCAGCATGGAGCGCAGGAATTCGATGACGCCCTGAAACAGATAGAGGGTCACGACGATGATGACGAGACCGGACAGCGTCGGCAGGCTATGGCTCGGAATGACCCGATCATAGACCTGCAGCATGAAGAAGGAGCCGGTCAGCGCCAGCACGTTGATGGCGGCGCTCGCCAGGGCGATGCCGATGAAAGCCTTGCGAAGCGCCGACAGCATCAGCGCAACGAATGTTTGCGGCGGGTCTTTCGGGACGGCAAGCACCTTGCGTCGATCCTCAACATTGCCGTCGCGTACGGCAGGATTTACATGACGCCCAAAACACCGCCTCCCGCTCGGTGCGATGGACCTGCAAAGCGATCGGCTATGGCCTTCGCCATCATTCCCGCTTTACGCCTAACCTTCGGCGATCCCATGCAATTTAGGAAGTCGAAATCTATCCAGAACGGAGTTTCGGTGAACCTAACCTTATCGCGGAACGCCTTGTCCACTTGCGGGACAATTGTGCCATGAAATGGGGCGGCAGCCTGTTCCGGCAAGATGCCTGACCCATCATATTAGGATGAGCAGGCGGCGTCTTGCCGCCTGCCTCCCGCGTTCAATCGAATTTCTCCGTCGTATCCGCCTTGCCCTTGACCCAATAGCCGGATGCCTTGATCCAGCTCAGCGGGTAGCCGCGTTCTTCGACGAGGTAGGAGCGCAAGGCGCGCGTGACGGAAGCCTCAGCGGCAATCCAGACGAACGTGCCGGAAGCCACATCGATCGACTGAAGTATCTTCAGAAGCGAGGACGGATCTGTTGCCTCCGAGAGTGGCCGATATGCCCAGCGCATATCCAGCTGCGCATCGGTTTGAAATGCCTGATGTTCTCGTGCATCGGCAACCGCGGCAATCGCCGTTATGCGCGCCCCTGCACCAGCCTCCTCAATGCGGCGGCCGATGGCCGGCAGCGCTGTCTCGTCGCCGATCAACAGCCAGTTCTCGATATCCGCGGATACAACGGCCGAGCCGCGAGGGCCGCCGATCTCCAGCCTGTCGCCGACCGAAGCGTCGAGCGCCCATTGCGTGGCCGGTCCTGCCTCGTGGACGGCAAAATCTATGACGAGCGTTCGCGCCTCGGCGTCGTATTGGCGAGGTGTATAGTCGCGCCGCACCATTTCCTCGCCGGCGCTTGGCACCATAACCTTGATGTGGTCGTCGGGCGCCAGGCTGACGAAATCGGCGAGATCTTCGCCGGCCAGCCGGATGCGCAGCATGCCGGGGGTGATCCTGTCGATGGCCGTTACCGTCAGGGAGCGCCGCTTCAGTTCATGGCGCACGCGCTCGATCTTCGGAGCGGAGATGGCCGGGGTGGAAGTCTGGGGGGTATCCATTAGTGTCCTTTCGAGGCGCTTCGATCTCGATCCGCAGGACACAGTCGCGCAGACCGAAGCCGCAGAGCCGTTCGATCATACGCGTTGAGTGACGTTAACGCTTACGTGGCCGAGCGATGCCCGACCAATCTGCGTCCTCTATAGAAGAGGAATTCTCTTCACGCAACGAAAAGATGATAATTAAAGACAAGTTTTTCGAGATGCCGACAATCTTTGTTGTGGCAGATCGGCGCGGCCCTGCGAGCCGCGCCGATTTTCATTGGGTTTATTGCAGCGCCTTCTCCATCAAACGCGCCAGACGTTCGGCAAAGGCGCGCGGATCGGCCGGCTTGTCGCCATCGAGAACGCGGGCCTGGTCGAGCAGCAGGAAAGCGGCATCGTCGCGCAAGGACGGCGCATCCGCCTTGGCGGCAATCGCCTTGACGACCGGATGATCCATGTTGATTTCGAGGATCGGCTTGGCACCGGACTGCAGACGGCCCGCCCCCTGCAGGATCTTTTCGAGCTGGCGGTCATAGCCCTGCTCGGCGGCAACGAGACAGACGGCGCTTTCGACGAGGCGATCCGAAGCGCGTACGTCTGAAACCTCATCGGCAAGCTTCTGCTTGGCGTAGTCGAGGAAGGCTTGGACTTCAGCGGGTGCGCTTTCGCTTTCAGGCTTATCCTCATCCTGCTTCTTGAACTGGGCGAGATCCGCGGAGCCTTGCGTGATCGACTTGAAGCTCTTGCCTTCGAATTCCGGTGCATTGGTCACCCAGAAGCTGTCGACGGAATCGGTCAACAACAGAACTTCTATGCCCCGGGCACGGAAACCTTCAAGCTGCGGCGACGCCTTCAGCTGCTCCAGGCTGCCGCCGACCAGATAATAGATCGACTGCTGACCTTCCTTCGCATCCCTGACGTAATCGGCAAGCGAGCGATAGCCATCTCCCGAGGTAGTCGTGCGGAAGCGTGACAACGCCAGAAGCTGTGAGCGGCGCTCGAAGTCCTCGTAGAGGCCTTCCTTGATGAGGCTGCCGAAATTCTCCCAGATCTTCAGGAAGGCGTCATGGTCGCTCTCTGCCTGCTTCTCGATCGCCGTGATGATGCGGTTGGTCACACCTTTGCGGATCGCCGTCAGGATCGGGCTTTCCTGGATCATCTCGCGCGAGACGTTGAGCGGCAGGTCGGACGTATCGACCAGACCGCGCACGAAGCGGAGATAACGCGGCAGCAATTCCGCCTCGTCGGTAATGAAGACGCGCTTCACATAGAGCTTCATGCGGCCCTTGCGATCCGGATCGAAGAGATCGAAAGGCTGCGAGCCGGGCACGAAGGCGAGCGCCGAATATTCATGGCGGCCCTCGGCGCGGAAATGCACCGTCAGCGCCGGCTCGTCATACTGGCCGGAAACGCCGCGATAGAAATCGGTATATTCCTCGGCCGAGATGTCGTTCTTCGACTTCGTCCAGAGCGCGGTGCCGTCGGTGAGCTGCGTTGCCTCCTCGCCGGGCTTTTCGGCGACCTTGATCGGCACCGGCACATGGCCGGATTGTTCCTTGACGATGCGCTCGACGCTCCAGCGCGAAGCATAGTTCTTGGCATCTTCCATCAGATGCAGCGTGATGCGCGTACCGCGCGCCGGCGCTTCGCTGACGCCGACGGGTGCAACGCTGTAGCCGCCCTTGCCGTCCGAAGACCAGAGCCAGGCATCCTCGGCGCCCGCGCGGCGTGAAATAACATCGACGCGGTCGGCCACCATGAAGCAGGAATAGAAGCCAACGCCAAACTGGCCGATGAGCTGCGCGCCCTCGCCCTGCTTGTTGGCTTCGATGCGCTCCATGAAGGCACGCGTGCCAGAACGGGCGATCGTGCCAAGCGCCTCGATCATCTCGTCGCGGCTCATGCCGATGCCATTATCTTCTACGATGAGCTTGCTGCCATCGGCATCGAGCGTCAGCAGGATGCGGCTGTCGGGATCGTTGGCGAGCAGGCCGGGATGCGCGATCGCCTCGTAGCGCAGCTTCTCGCAGGCATCGGCCGCGTTCGAGATCAGCTCGCGCAGAAAGACATCCTTGTCCGAATAAACCGAGTGAACCATCATATGCAGAAGGCGGGCAACGTCGGCCTCGAAGACGTGGCTCTCGGCGGTATTTTCTGCGGTGGTGGTCGTCATAAGCGTCTAGTCTCCTGGGAATAAAAAAAGTCGCGCCGCACAGGTGGCGGAAGACGAGCGAAATTTCAAGCGGGCGTTGTTCCGACGAGCGCAAAACGATGCGAGAGGCTTGCCGTTCAGCAAATACAATCGTCAATTTGGCGCGTTGTTCCAGGCTTCGATCGAAACGACCCACAGGCGCCGCCTCACATCAAAAGCTCACGATTGCCATCCTCGCAGCGTTGCTATAATAACTTGAGTTTAATTTGAAGGATTATTGCGCGGGAGCGACGCCGGAAGCAGCAAATGACGTTTCAGCCGAGAATGCAGAACAAGATCGGAGGCTTTTCCGTCATCGGTGGCATGCATCGCCGCTATTGGAACGGCATGGTTGCCGATATCTGGAACGTCAATTGTGCCGCACAGGCCGGCGGATATTATGTGGCACGCGATCCGCGCCTGTTCATTCTTCTGGAGCAGCGCGGCGCGGGCAAGACCAATGTCCGACCCTCGCCTCGCGCGCAGGGCCAGCTGCAGGATTACGACAGCGGTCGCATCTCCTATATCCCCGCCGGCATGGAGCTCTGGGTCGACATGGCAGGCGTCGAGTTCGTGCGCCACCTCGATATTCATTTCGATGCGGAGATACTCAGCCAGCGCCTGATGGAAAATATCGATCCGGCACAGCTCGACCGGCCGCAGCTGCATTTCAACGACCCGCGAGTGATGGCACTCGCCGAACTTATTGCCGCCGAATGTGAAAACCCCGAGCCTTTGCATGACCTCTATGGTGACGGCCTGACGCTTTCGCTTTTGATCGACGTGCTGCAGGTACGCGGAACCCAGCCACGCAAACGCAGCGGCCTTGCTACCTGGCAGCTGCGGCGCGCGGTCGATTATATCGAAGAGAACTGCACGCGCGCCATCCGGCTGGAAGAACTGGCTGAATTGACCGGCCTCTCGCAATCGCATTTCAGCCACGCCTTCAAGGCGTCGACAGGTCTGCCGCCGCATCAATGGCAGACGCAGGCCAGGCTCGAACGGGCGAAGCACCTTCTTCTGAACAGCGAGATGCCGCTGACGACGGTCGCCGTCGAAACCGGCTTTGCCGATCAGGCGCATTTCACCCGTGTCTTCCGCAAGAATGTCGGCGCCGCGCCGGCCGGCTGGAAGCGCAGCAGGCTTGCCTGAAAACCACAGTCCGCGAGCAATTGCACGTTTTGCGGAGAATTGCCCAAAAACATTCAATTTCCCCCGTGACAGACAAGCCGCACCCATAAATATGAGTTAACTACTCATCTTATTGAGGGATCGGCCAACCGGCCGAACGGGCGCAAGAATTCGGGACGAATGACGGAAATGCAGGGATTGAAGCAGGACGTATCGCGAGCGCGGCTCATGGCGGCAGGCGTAGCCATGATCGCGGTGCTGGCTGGCTCTCAGGTCATGGCGCAGGAAACGCCGACCGAGCTGCAGCCTTTGGTCATCCAGGGTTCGCAGCAGAAGAGTGAAGACAGCGGCACCGCGCCAGTCAAAGGCTATGTCGCCAGGAAGACCACGTCGGGCTCGAAATCCGACACGTCGATCACCGAGGTACCGCAGTCGGTCTCCGTCATCGGCCAGCAGGAGATGCAGGATCGCGGCATTACCAACAAGGTCGACGAGGCGCTGCGTTATACGCCCGGCGTCACCGCACAGCCCTTCGGCAATGATGGCGATACCGACTGGTTCTACATTCGCGGCTTCGATGCGACGCAGAGCGGCGTCTTCATGAACGGCCTGACGCTCTACAGCTACGGTTTCGGCGGCTTCCAGATCGATCCCTATATGCTCGAGCGCGTCGAAGTGCTGAAGGGGCCTTCTTCCGTGCTTTACGGCGGCGCCAATCCAGGCGGCCTCGTCAACATGGTTCGCAAGGAGCCGACCGACGCTCCTCAATATTCGACCGAGATCGGCATCAACAATCTCGGCAATGCCTTCGTCGGCTTCGACTTCTCCGACAAGCTTTCGGCCGACGGCGTCTATCGCTATCGCCTGACCGGCAAGATTGCTGGCGGCGATACCTATAGCGATGGCACCCACGATCTGCGCGGCTTCATCATGCCGCAGGTCACCATCTCGCCCGATGAGTCCACCAAGCTGACCGTCTTCGGCATGCTGAGCGGCCTCGACGAAATCCACAGCGGCAACGGCTTCTTCCCTTATGTCGGCACCGTTGTCGATGCGCCCTTCGGCAAAATCAAGCGCGATGCCTTCTATGGCGAGCGAAGCATCGATAATCTCAAATATGCCCAGCAGATGCTGGGTTACGAATTCTCGCACGATTTCGACGGCGGCTGGACCGTGTCGCAGAACGCGCGCTACGGTCACCTCTATAAGCGCGAGGAAGGCCCGTATCTGAACGGCTATGTCGACGGCAATCCGCTCAGCCCTGGTTATGACGATCCCAACTACATGCTGAACCGCATCGGCTTCTTCGAGCGCTCAAAGGTCGATACCTTCTCCGTCGACACGCGCGCGGAAAACAAGTTCGACACCGGCCTGATCAGCCATGATTTCCTGATCGGCACCGACTATTCGATCTATCGCCTCGACCAGATCCAGGCGTGCTGCGGCTCCAATCCGATCAGCGCCACCAACCCGGTCTATGGCACGCCGCAGGGGACCAACTTCGTCTACCTCAATCAGGTCATGACGCAGCAGCAACTCGGTATCTATACGCAGGACCAGATGCGCTTCGGCGACGGCTGGCTGGTGACGCTCAACGGCCGTTACGACTTCGTCGATACCAATTCCGACTCGAAGGTCGGCACGAGTTACAAGTCGAACGCATCAGCGCCAAGCGGCCGTGTGGGTCTCGCCTACGAGTTCTCCAACGGCATCACGCCCTATGTCAGCGCCGGCACCTTTTTCAATCCTCTGATCGGCACCAGCGTTACCGGCGGTGGTCTGACGCCGGAGAAGGGCGAGCAATACGAGGCCGGCATCAAGTATGAGCCCGACTTCATCGACGGTCTGTTCACGGCGTCCATCTTCCAGATTAACCGCAAGAACATGGCCCTGACCGATCCAGTCACCTTCCTGCAGCGCCAGGTCGGCGAGGTCCGCTCGCGCGGTGTCGAATTTGAAGGCAAGGTCAATCTGGATGATAATTGGAAGCTCCTCGGCTCCTATTCCTACACCGATCTGACGATCACCAAGGACCTAGACTCCTCCATCATCGGCAACTCGCCCTATCTGGTGCCGAATTCCACCGCATCCCTCTGGCTCGACTACGCTTTCACGAGCGATGCACTTGACGGGCTCAGCATTGGCGCCGGCGTGCGCTACCAGGGCAAGTCCTGGGCAGACCAAGCCAATACGCTGCGCGTACCTTCGGCAACGCTCTTCGATGCAGGCATTCGCTACGAGAAAATGGGCTGGGGTGCTGCACTCAACGTCTCGAACCTGTTCGACAAGGAATATGTCTCGGGCTGCGCCGGCGAGAATGTCTGCGGCTACGGCGAAGCGAGAACCATCACTTTCAAGCTCAGCAAGAAGTGGTAAGTTGAGAACGAAAGTATACTTTCATTTTCGATCATGGCAAAGAGCCGGGGATTGCCGCAAGGCAATTCTCGAACTCGTTTCAAACCGAAGGCAATGCTTACACATGACGACGCAGTGGCTGCAGCGAATTTACCGCGTCGGCGCGGGGATGCCTGCCCGGCCACAGTGCCGCAGCCTGGTCAGCTATTTCCCATGACCGCAGGAAACGCTCATAAGCTGTCACGAAGACAATTCATTGCGATGGCAGCCGCAGGCGGGATCGCCGGCCTGACGCCGGCTCGCGCGGCGGCGAGCCCGCGTGTGGCGACGCTCGATTGGGCCATTCTGGAAACCCTACTGGCGATCGGCGCAAATGTGGTTGCCGGCACCGAACTGCTGCAATTCCGCGACGTTGCCGTGACCCCGGCCGTCCCCGCAGGCGTTGCCGATCTCGGGCTACGCGGCACGCCGAACTTCGAAGTCCTTTATGCATCCAGGCCAAATCTGATCTTCAATTCCAATTTCTATACCTGGGCCGACGATCGCATGCGACTGATCGCACCGGTCGAGAGCCACGCCATTTATCAACCCGGAACCAGCCCCTACCAGCTTTCGGAGCAGGCAACCCTTGCGATCGGCGAGCGGCTCGGACTTACGACCGGTCGCGCCCTCGTCGATAAGACGCGCGAAAAACTCGAAGCCTATCGCGCCAGTTTCAGCAAGGGCGATCACCGGCCGATCCTGCCGATCAATCTGGGCGACGCCAGGCACTTTCGCGTCTTCGGCTCCGATAGCATGTTCGGGGAAGTTCTCACCCGCACCGGCCTGACCAATGCCTGGCCGGATTTGACGAGTTATTCGGCAACCGCACCCGTCGGCATCGAACGGCTCGCCGCCATGCCGGATGCATGGATCGTTCTCATCCCGCCGCATCCGGGCGAAGCTCTGGCGGAACTCCAGCAAAGCGCATTCTGGAATGCGCTTCCGCCGGTACGGCAAGGTCGTGTCCTCATGCTCGGCTCGATCAATCCCTATGGTGCGCTGCCGGCAGCAGAACGCTTCGCCGATCTCCTTGCAGGAGGGCTCAACCGTGCATGGAACGATTGATCGGCCTGTGACTGCCCAAGGCAAATCGCTAGCACGCAACGGTGCTCTGCTCGGCGCCATCTGCATCCTTGCTTTTGCAACTCTGCTCTTGCTGCGGCCGCAGCTTGCCGCTGATGTACGCGAGGCAGCCGCACTCAATCATATCTTGCTCACCGAGAGCCTGCTGCCGCGCTCGGCTATCGCAATCATAGCCGGTGCGGCTCTCGGCCTTTCGGGCGCCTTGCTGCAAAGAGTCTTGCGCAATCCGATCGCCGACGCCTCGACGCTCGGGATCGCCGCCGGCTCGCAGCTGGCGATGACGATTGCTGTCGGGCTCTTTCCCTTGCTGATCGGCCTGCCAAGGGAAATCTCTGCCTTTGTCGGCGGCCTTTCGGCGGTCCTGATCGTTCTGGCATTGAGTTGGCGACGTGGTCTCGACCCGGTGACGGTGGCGCTATGCGGCATGATGGTGACGCTGGTAGCAACCGCACTTAGCGTCACGATCATTCTCGCGCGCGGCGAATATGCCATGTCCGTCTTCATCTGGGGCGCGGGCGCGCTGAACCAGCAAAACTGGGACGGCGTCATCACGCTCGCGCCGCGCCTAGTCGTCGGCTTTGCAGCCGTATTGGTACTGGTCCGTCCTCTGACGGTGATGGGCCTGGACGACGGCAGCGCCAAGAACCTCGGCCTTGCATTGCACAGCATGCGCCTCGCCATTCTGGCGCTTGCCGTCTGGCTGGCGGCTTCGGTGACGGCGCAGGTCGGCATCATCGGCTTTCTTGGGCTTGCAGCGCCTCACTTTGCCAGATTCTGCGGCGGCCGTCGCACCAGGCGGCTGCTGATCGCCTCCCCTATCGCCGGCGCCGGCCTGCTGTTCCTGACGGATTGTCTGGTGCAACTCCTCTCTCCGGGGTTCACTGATCTCGCTCCAACGGGAGCAGCGACCGCGCTCCTTGGCGGACCGCTCCTATTGCTGCTTCTGCGGCGCTTGCATTCCGGCAATGCGCTCCGCGCCGTTGGCGGTCCTCGGGCGCGGCTGACTATTGCAGCGCCGGGACGAGCGCTTGCCTTGCTTGCGCTCGGCTTCGTTCTCCTGATCCTCATTGTTCTGTCGGTCGGGCGCAGCTTCGATGGCTGGCACGTGGCGATCGGCAATCAGTTTCGGGAACTTCTGCCTTTCCGCCTGCCGCGCACCGTCGTTGCGGCAACTGCCGGCGCGATGCTCGCCGCAGCCGGCTTCATCATGCAGCGCCTCACCGCCAATCCGCTCGCAAGCCCCGAGGTCCTCGGAGTGAGCGCCGGCGGCGGTGCGGGCCTGACGATCGCACTCTTTCTCTTTGCATTCCCCTCGCCCGTCGTCACGATCACCGCAATGACGATCGGCGCGCTGATTGCGTTCCTTGCCATCATGGCATTCAGCGCGCGCGGCGGCTTCGACCCCGAGCGACTGCTGCTTTCTGGCGTCGCCATCGGCGCTCTCTGCATGGCAATCGTCACTGTCGTTCTCTCACGCGGCGATCTGCGCGCCTATCTCCTGCTGATCTGGCTGTCGGGCTCCACCAATCGGGCGGGCTCCTTCGAAGCCTGGACCGGCATCATTTCGCTTGTGCTCCTCATTCCGATCCTGCCGATCCTGCGGCGATGGTTCGATGTGCTGCCGCTCGGCGGCGACGTTTCACGCTCCATCGGCCTCTCGGTTGCGACAAGCCGCCTCACTCTGGCGGTTCTTGCGGCTCTCCTGACTGCGATCCCCTCTTTCCTCGTTGGCCCGCTCAGCCTGACCGGGCTGATCGCGCCGCATCTCGGGCGCCTCATCGGCTTCCGCGAGACAGTCAAGCAATTGACGGCCAGCCTGCTGCTTGGCGCCATGCTGCTGGTGCTGGCCGACTGGCTGTCACGAATGGTGATCTTTCCCTACGAGGTTCCCGTCGGCCTGTTCGCGGCCCTGATCGGCGGCCCCTATCTCATCTGGTTCCTGACCCGCAAGGAGACGAAAAAATGATGCATGCAAGGGATTTCACCGCTTCCGGCGTGGCAACCCACAAGGATGCCGGTCAATTGCTGGATCAGTTCTGCGCGCGTTTTGCCGAACATGTCACCATCACACGGAGCGAGGCCGGAGCCCGCCTCGATACCGTCATCGGCAGCGCTGACATCGCCGTCAGCAACGATCGTCTCGACATAAAGCTGCGTTGCCCGACGGCAGCCATGCTCTTCACGATCCGCAGCATGGTCGCCGAAAGCCTGTTCGAACTCTCTACCAGCCACACGCTCGCCCTCGATTGGGCTGACGGGCCGCAGCCGTCTGCCATACCGAACTTCCGCGAGATCAGCGTCGCCGATGCCTACGATATCACGCCGCATATGCGCCGCGTCGTCGTCGCGACCGAGGACGCCAGGCATTTCGTCGAGGGCGGCATGCATGTCCGCCTGCTCATCCCGCCGAAAGGCCGCGAGCCGGCCTGGCCGCATACGGAGCCGGACGGCCGCATCCATTGGCCGAAGGGCGATGATGCGCTGACCATCCGCGCCTATACGATACGCAGCATCGATCTTGACCGCGGCGAGATGAACATCGATTTCGTTGTGCATGCAGGCGACGATGTGCCGGGAGCGACGTGGGCGATGACCGCGCGCCCGGGCGATCGTGCCGGCCTGATCGGCCCCGGTGGTGGCGGCGTGCCGACAGCGCGCAAGCTCGTTCTCGCTGGCGACGAAACCGCGCTGCCCGCCATCGCCCGCATCGCAGCCTCCGTGCCTGCCGATGCCGAGCTGCGCATCTTTCTCGAGGTCGCCGACAAACAAGAAGAGCAGCCGCTGACATCAAAAGCATCCATGGACATCACCTGGCTGCATCGCAATGGCGCCGCTGCCGGGACGACGGATGCGCTGGAACGCATCCTGCGCGACGTCGTGCCCGTTGCCGAGCCCGATACCTTTGTCTGGGCCGCGTGCGAGCAGAAACAGGCCCGCGCCATCCGCACCTTGCTCAAGAGCGAGCTCGCCAGGGATACCGGCACCTTCAGCAGCGCGGCCTATTGGCGGAACTGCTGAAGAATTAGCCAGAAAGCAACTAATGTGATCAAAATTTAGGCTGAATTCCAATTCGCCTAATATTTCATCGAACGATACTTGCCCGCTTTGCTGCATTGCGCCATAAAGACGGCATGAGCCGTCTCGATCTGACCATTCTTGTGATCGATGAAAATGCGATCCGCGCCTCGATCATCGAGGAGGGGTTGCGGGAGGCTGGTCATGCGCGAGTGACGGTCATCCATGAAGTGCAGGGCGTCGCACGGACGATCGAGACGCTTCGCCCCGACGTCATCATTATCGATCTCGAAAATCCGAATCGCGACATGATGGAGCATCTGTTTCAGCTGACGCGGACGGTAGGACGACCGATCGCCATGTTCGTCGATCGCTCCGATACGGCCTCCATCGAGGCGGCCGTCGAGGCCGGGGTATCAGCCTATATCGTCGACGGCCTCAAGAAGGAACGGGTCAAGCCAATCCTCGACATGGCCGTCAGCCGCTTCAATGCCTTCAGCCGGCTGCAGCGGGAGCTGGCGGATGCCAAGTCGGCGCTTGAAGAACGCAAGATCGTCGAGCGCGCCAAGGGAATCCTGATGAAGATGCGCGGCCTTTCGGAAGACGAAGCCTTCGCGCTGCTGCGACAGACGGCCATGAACGAAAAGAAGAAGATGTCCGAGATCGCGCAAAGCGTCGTGACGGCAGCGGGGTTACTGATGTGAGCGTACTAGGCCCCATCTTGTCCGCCGCCCAGAGAGGGGAGGCACCGGAGTGAATATGAGAGTGCAAGCAGCCCGTTCCGCCAAAAGCCGACAGGCGGGCGACAGCAATCCTTCGGCGCCTGCCCAGATTATCAGCGAAGGCCCGCGCACACTGCGCGCCGGCTTCATTCCGCTCGTCGATGCTTCCGTTCTGATTGCAGCGGCGGAATTCGGTTTCGCCCGCAAGGAGGGGATCGCACTCGATCTCGTCAAGGACGTCTCCTGGGCCAATGTCCGTGACCGGCTTGCCTTTCGCCAGTTCGACATCGCCCATATGCTCTCGCCGATGCCGGTCGCGGCGATGCTCGGGCTTGGCTCGAACCCCTCGCCGACGATTACCCCATTCTCGCTCGGCTGCGGCGGCAACGCCATCACCCTCTCGACGCGGCTGTTTGACCGCATGTGCGACGAAACAGGCCTTTCCGACCAGGCAAGCGCGTTGGAAAATTCGCAGGCGCTTGCGAAAGTGGTCGAAACCATGAAAGCGCGCGGAGAGCAGCCGCCGACGCTTGGCATGACCTATCCCTTCTCGTCGCATAATTACGAATTCCGCTATTGGCTGGCCGCCGGCGGCATCGATCCGGACCGCGACGTGAAGCTTGTCGTCGTGCCGCCGCCTCTCACATCCGATGCGCTTGCGGCCGGCGCCATCGACGGCTTCTGCGTCGGGGCGCCCTGGAACATGGTCGCCTCGGAGCGCGGCGTCGGCCGCATCGTCGCGGCCAAGCAGGATATCTGGCCCTCCGCACCCGAAAAGGTGATCGGCATGCGCCCGGAATGGGCCGAAAGCCATCCGGAAACCGTATCGCGCCTTATCGTGGCGCTGGACGCGGCAGCGCGCTGGTGCGACCGGCCCGAAAATCATGACGCCCTTGCTGAAGCGCTTGCCGACCAGCGTTATATCGCGGCACCTGTGCACATCATCCGCCATGTGCTGGCGGGCGAATTCAACCTTGATGCCAGGGGCCATCGCCGCGTCATCGACAGATATTTCAGTTTCCATGGCGGGTTTGCCAACTATCCGCGCCCGAGCCAGGCGCTTTGGATCTTCAGCCAGATGATACGCTGGGGGCAAACCGCATTTTCCGAGCAGAACATGAAGATGGCAGCCTCGGCCTACCGTTCCGACCTCTATCGGCTGGCGCTCGGCAACGAGGCGTCGCCCGACGATGCCGATATCCGTATCGAGGGCGACAAAGATGGCGACCGCTTTATGGACGGCCATATTTTCGATCCAGCGGAGATCGCCGCCTATGTTGCCGGATTTGCCGTGAAAACGACATGCGGGACGCGGTCTTCGAGCGACGACATCTAGCCTTCAGTTGTGCTGCGTTGCACAGAATAAGCGCAGGATCGAAAGCCGAGTGAGCGCATACGCTCAAAATATTTGCAGAAATCGCAACTGCCCGCAAAGCGAGCCGTCGGACCACGCTCCTGAATAATCAAGCAATTACAATGCCATGGCATTGGCGTGGAAAACTGGCACGCGGCTTGCTTATTTAAATTCGCTTCGATCAATGGCGATCGAGGCACGCAATGCGCTGATAACGCGCTCGCAAAGACATCGACGTCGCAAGGTTCTTGCCCCGAGGATTTCCTTCCTGTCCCGGGCTGCATCGACCGAGCGGCGTTTTTTTATGTCCGAAATCCACGCGTCACGAGCAAAACAAGGGGAAACTGCAAGTGAAGAAGATCCTGTCCGGTGGTGTTACGCGCCGAAACCTTTTGAAGACATCCGCCACGGCAGCCCTGATCGGCGCCGTCAGGACAGCCTTCCCTTCCGGCGCCTTCGCAGCAACGTCGGGACCGGAAGTGTCGGGGGTCAAGCTTGGCTACATTGCCCTGACGGATGCGGCTCCGCTGGTCATCGCCAAGGAAAAGGGCCTGTTCGAAAAGCACGGCCTACCAGACGCCGATGTCGCCAAACAGGCCTCCTGGGGCGCGACGCGCGACAATCTGGTGCTCGGCGGGGCAGCAAACGGCATCGATGGCGCCCATATTCTCTCGCCGCTCCCCTATCTCATGCATACAGGCAAGGTGACGCAGAACAACCAGCCCGTGCCGATGGCGATCCTCGCCCGCCTCAACTACGACAGCCAAGGCATCTCCGTCGCCAAAGAATATGCAGAGACAGGCGTCCAGCTTGACGCATCCAAGCTGAAAGCGGCCTTCGACGCAAAAAGAGCAGCAGGCAAGGAGATCAAGGCGGCGATGACCTTCCCGGGCGGCACACATGATCTGTGGATCCGCTATTGGCTAGCCGCCGGCGGCATCCACCCCGACAAGGACGTTTCGACCATCGTCGTGCCGCCGCCGCAGATGGTGGCGAACATGAAGGTCGGCAACATGGACGTCTTCTGTGTCGGCGAGCCCTGGAACGAGCAGCTCGTCAACCAAGGCATCGGCTTCACCGCCTGTACGACCGGTGAGATCTGGAAGGGCCATCCGGAAAAAGCGCTCGGCATGCGCGCCGACTGGATCGAGAAGAATCCGAATGCCGCCAAAGCATTGCTGATGGCCGTCATGGAAGCCCAGCAGTGGTGCGACAGCATGGACAACAAGGAGGAAATGGCGACCATCCTCGGCAAGCGGCAATGGTTCAATGTGCCGCCCAAGGACGTGCTCGGCCGCCTCAAGGGCGACATCAACTACGGCAACGGCCGCCTCGCCAAAGGTACCGATCTTTACATGAAATTCTGGAAGGGCGGCGTCTCCTATCCTTTCCAGAGCCACGACAGTTGGTTCATCACCGAAAACATCCGCTGGGGCAAGTTCGCGCCCAATACCGATATCAAGACGCTGATCGGCCAGGTCAACCGCCAGGACATCTGGCGCGATGCCGCCAAGGATCTCGGCGTCGCCGCATCGGACATTCCGGCATCGACCTCGCGCGGCAAGGAAACCTTCTTCGACGGCAAGGTTTTCGATCCGGAAAATCCCTCGGCCTACCTCGAAAGCCTCTCGATCAAGGTGGCGTCGTAATGCTCGGCACTCTCTTCCAAAAAGGATTCGTTCAATGTCGGTAACCGCCCGCAAACAGCAAGCCGCCGTTGCGCAAGCGCCCGCTCCCGCAAAGAGCCATGTCGTGACATTGGCGGCCCGCCCGGCTCGGCGCATCGATCCAGGTCGCATCGCTGCTTCGGTCTTGCGTAGCGTCCTCCCGCCCCTGGTAGTCCTGGTACTTCTGCTTGGCATCTGGCAGCTGCTCTGTGAGCAGCCGGGCGCCAGCCTGCCGCCGCCCTCGCAAGTCTGGCAGGACAGCTACGACCTCATCGTCTATCCCTTCTTCTACAACGGGCCCCAGGATATCGGGCTTGCCTGGCGCGTGCTCGTCTCTTTGCAGCGCGTCGCCTATGGCTTCGGCCTTGCCGCCATTGCCGGCGTGCTCGTGGGCGCGGTGATCGGGCAATCGGTCTGGGCGATGCGCGGTCTTGATCCTATCTTCCAGGTGCTGCGTACCGTACCGCCGCTGGCGTGGCTGCCGCTGTCGCTCGCGGCCTTCCAGAATTCCAACCCTTCGGCGATCTTCGTGATCTTCATCACCTCGATCTGGCCCGTCATCATCAACACGGCAGTCGGCGTGCGCAACATTCCGCAGGATTACCGCAACGTCGCCAGAGTGCTGCGGCTGAACCAGATCGAATTCTTCTTCCGCATCATGGTGCCGGCGGCCGCTCCTTACATCTTCACAGGTCTTCGCATCGGCGCCGGGCTTTCCTGGCTTGCGATCGTTGCTGCCGAGATGCTGACCGGCGGTGTCGGCATCGGCTTCTTCATCTGGGATGCGTGGAACTCGTCGCGCCTGCCCGACATCATCGTCGCACTCGCCTATATCGGCATCACCGGCTTTGTCCTCGACCGCCTAGTCGCAGGCCTCGGTGCTGTCGTGACCCGCGGCATGACGAGCAATTGAGGAGAACCTGATGAGCGCCTATCTGAAGCTCGATCATATCGACAAATATTTCGATCGGGGTGGCCAGCGCGCCGAAGTGCTTGCCGGCATCGAACTCGTCATCGACAAGGGCGAATTCGTCTCGATCATCGGCCATTCCGGCTGTGGCAAGTCGACCCTTTTGAACCTCATTGCCGGCCTGACGCCGGTCTCTGCCGGCGCGGTGCTACTTGAGAACCGCGAGGTCAACGCACCCGGTCCGGATCGGGCCGTGGTCTTCCAGAACCACAGCCTGCTGCCCTGGCTCAGCGTTTACGAGAACGTCAATCTCGCCGTCTCGAAGGTATTTCGCGGCACGAAGAACAAGGCCGAACGCCACGAGTGGGTGATGCGCAACCTCGATCTCGTGCAGATGGCCCATGCCAAGGACAAGCGTCCCTCTGAAATCTCCGGCGGCATGAAGCAGCGTGTCGGCATTGCCCGGGCGCTGGCCATGCAGCCAAAGATCCTGCTGCTCGACGAACCCTTCGGAGCGCTGGACGCGCTCACCCGCGCCCATCTTCAGGATGCCGTCATGGAAATCCATGCCCGCCTCGGCAGCACGATGGTGATGATCACCCATGACGTCGACGAGGCGGTGCTGCTGTCCGACCGCATCGTCATGATGACCAACGGCCCGGCCGCTCATATCGGCGATATCCTCGAAGTGCCGATCGCGCGGCCACGCAACCGCATCGAGCTTGCGTCCGACAGAACCTACCTCAAATGCCGCGAGGCCGTGCTGAAGTTCCTCTACGAACGCCACCGCTTCGTCGAAGCCGCGGAGTGATACCATGACCCAGAAACTCGTCATCATCGGCAACGGCATGGCGCCAGGGCGCATGCTGGAGCACCTGCTGGAAAAGGCGCCGGATCTCTATCAAGTCACTATCTTCAACGCCGAGCCGCGCGTCAATTACGACCGCATCATGCTATCACCGGTCCTCTCGGGGGAGAAGGATTTCGAGCAGATCATCATCCACGGCGACGGCTGGTATATCAAGCATGGCATCACGCTCTACAAGGGGCACAAGATCGTCGCCATCGACCGGGTGGCAAAGACGGTCACCTCGGATCACGGTGTGACGGAGAGCTACGACAAGCTTGTCATCGCGACCGGCTCAGTGCCCTTCATCATTCCGGTTCCGGGCAAGGAACTGCGCGGGGTCATCACCTATCGCGACCTCGACGACGTACAGGCGATGCTGCTTGCGGCTCAGTCGCGCGAGAAGGCTGTTGTCATCGGCGGCGGTCTGCTCGGTCTGGAAGCCGCCGCCGGCCTCAGCCTGCGTGGAATGGATGTCACCGTTCTCCATGTGCAGCCAACGCTGATGGAACGCCAGCTCGATCCGGCCGCCGGCTATCTGCTGCAAAAGGCCGTCGAGGAGCGCGGCATCAAGGTCATCACCAAGGCCAACACCAAGGCGATTATCGGCGACGGCAAGGTCGAGGGGATCGAACTCGACGACGGACGCGTGATCCCCGCCACACTCGTCGTCATGGCCGTCGGCATCCGCCCCAATGTCGGCCTTGCCAAGGAGGCAGGCATCGCCGTCAACCGCGGCATCGTCGTCGATGACGGCATGCAGACTTCGGACGGAAGCATCATGGCGCTCGGCGAATGTGCCGAGGTCGGCGGCATGGTCTATGGCCTCGTCGCCCCCCTCTACGAGATGGCGCGTGTGGCCGCCTCACATCTAGCCGGCGACACGAGCGCCGCCTTCGTGCACTCGGACACGCCGACGAAACTGAAAGTGACCGGCATCGACCTATTCTCGCTCGGCGACTTCGCCGATGGCGACGATCGCGAAGAGATCGTCCTGCGCGATGCGGCTGCCGGCGTCTACAAGCGCCTCGTGCTGAAGGATAACAGGATCATCGGCACCGTGCTTTACGGCGAGACGACTGACGGCGCCTGGTTCAACGACCTGAAGAAGAAGGCGACCGATATCTCTGAGATGCGCGAAACCCTGATCTTCGGCCAGGCCTATCAGGGAGGGTCGCCGCTGGACCCTATGGCGGCCGTTGCAGCCTTGCCGGATGATGCGGAAATCTGCGGCTGCAACGGCGTCTGCAAGGGCAAGATCACTTCGACGATCACGGCCAAAGGCCTAACCTCACTCGACGACGTGCGCGCCCACACGAAAGCATCGGCCTCCTGCGGCTCCTGCACCGGCCTCGTCGAACAGCTGATGTCGATCACGCTCGGCGACAGCTACAATCCTGCCGCCGTCCAGCCGATGTGCACCTGCACCGAGCTCGGCCATGACGATGTCAGAAGGCTGATAAAAGCCAAGGGCCTGAAGACCATTCCCGCCGTCATGCAGGAGCTTGAATGGAAGACCTCCTGCGGCTGCGCGAAATGCCGCCCGGCGTTGAACTACTACCTCGTCTGCGACTGGCCGGATGAATATGCCGATGACTATCAGTCGCGCTTCATCAATGAGCGCGTTCACGCCAACATCCAGAAGGACGGCACCTATTCCGTCGTGCCGCGCATGTGGGGCGGCGTCACCAGTTCGAACGAGCTGCGCGCGATTGCCGATGTCGTCGACAAGTTCGAGATCCCGATGGTGAAGGTCACCGGCGGTCAGCGTATCGACCTTCTCGGCGTGCAGAAGGAGGATCTGCCGGCCGTCTGGGCCGATCTCGGCAAGGCCGGTTTCATCTCCGGCCAGGCCTATGCCAAGGGCCTGCGTACGGTGAAGACCTGTGTCGGTTCCGACTGGTGCCGCTTCGGCACGCAGGATTCGACCGGCCTCGGCATCCGCATCGAGAAATTCATGTGGGGTTCCTGGACACCGGCAAAGCTCAAGATGGCCGTCTCCGGCTGTCCGCGAAATTGCGCCGAGGCAACCTGCAAGGACATCGGCGTCATCTGCGTCGACAGCGGCTTCGAGATCCATTTCGCAGGCGCTGCCGGTCTCGACATCAAAGGCACGGAAGTGCTCGGCCTCGTGAAGACGGAGGACGAGGCGCTCGAGCACATCGTGGCGCTGACGCAGATGTACCGCGAGCAGGCCCGCTACCTCGAACGTATCTACAAATGGGCCAAGCGCATCGGCCTCGACGAGATCCGCCGCCAGATCATGGGCGATGCAGAAAAGCGCAAGGCCTATTACGAGCGCTTCGTCTTCAGTCAGAAATTCGCACAGGTCGACCCCTGGTCCGAGCGCGTCTCCGGCAAGGACAAACACGAGTTCAAGCCGATGGCGACAGTCGGCTTCCCGCAGGCCGCCGAGTGAGGAGATGAATATGAACTGGATCGAAATCGGCGACATCTCCGACATCCCGCCTCGCGGCGCACGCTGCGTGAAAACCCCGCAGGGCAAAATCGCCGTGTTCCGCACGGCCGAAAACGAGGTCTTCGCCATCGAGGACCACTGCCCGCACAAGGGCGGCCCGCTCTCCCAGGGAATCGTTCACGGGAAAGCCGTGACCTGCCCGCTGCACAACTGGGTGATCTCGCTCGAAACCGGCAAGGCACTTGGAGCCGACCAGGGCGAGGTGCGGACCATTCCCGTCCGCAACGAGGACGGTGCGCTTTTCATCGCGCTCGAAAGCCTGATGATGGCGGCGGAGTGAAGATGTTCGGAAGAAGTTACCCCCCTCTATCAGCTTTGCTGACATCTCCCCCACAAGGGGCAGGGCTATCGCATATGGAGGCGGACGAGCACCATAAGCACCTTCTCCCCTTGGGGAGAAGGTGGCCCGAAGGGTCGGATGATGGGGTTATCTATTTGAATTCATGGATTTTTATGGCCTTGGCGGGCACCCCTTCATCCGCCTGGCGGCACCTTCTCCCCGCTGGGGAGAAGGGGGACAGCGGCGATCTCCGCTCATATGCGATACCCCTGCCTTGTGGGGGAGATGTCCCGCAGGGACAGAGGGGGGTATTCTCCCACGCTCTAACCTTCATGGACGCAACCCATGTCCATTGAAACCAAAACCACCTGCCCCTATTGCGGCGTCGGTTGCGGCGTTATCGCCAGCGTCGATGATGACGGCAAGGTCTCCGTCAAGGGCGATCCCGACCATCCCTCCAACTTCGGGCGTCTGTGCTCGAAAGGCTCCGCCCTTGCCGAGACGATCGATCTCGACGGACGCCTGCTCCATCCTGAAATTGCCGGCCAGAGAGCGAGCTGGGACGAGGCGCTTGATCTGGTCGCGAAACGCCTCAGTGAGACGATTGCCGAACACGGCCCTGATGCCGTTGCCTTCTACGTCTCCGGCCAGCTGCTGACGGAGGATTACTACGTCGCCAACAAGCTGATGAAGGGCTTCATCGGCTCGGGCAATATCGATACGAACTCGCGGCTGTGCATGTCGTCCTCCGTTGCCGGCCATCGTCGCGCCTTCGGCTCGGATACGGTGCCGGGCACTTACGAGGATATCGAGCTGGCCGACCTCGTCATCCTCACCGGCTCCAATCTCGCCTGGTGCCATCCGGTCATCTATCAGCGGCTGGCGGCGGCAAAGGCGGCACGGCCGGCGATGAAGATCGTCGTCATCGATCCGCGTCGGACCATGACCTGCGATATCGCCGATCTGCATCTGGCGATCCGTCCGGATGGCGACGTCGCCCTGTTCCTGGGCCTTTTCGAGCATCTGATCACGAGCAACACCATCGACCAGAATTACATTGCCGAGCACACCGGCGGCTTTGCCGAGGCTTTCGCCGTCGCCAACTCCCTGTCGTTCAACCGCGTGCTCGAGCTGACGGGCTTGCCCGCGATGCAGCTTCGCGAATTCTACCGGCTGTTTGCGCAAACCGAGAAGGTCGTCACCTGCTACAGCCAAGGCGTCAACCAATCCTCATCCGGCACCGACAAGGTCAACGCCATCATCAATTGCCATCTCGCTACTAGTCGCATCGGCCGGCCCGGCATGGGACCCTTCTCGCTGACCGGGCAGCCGAACGCCATGGGCGGGCGCGAGGTCGGCGGTCTCGCCAATATGCTCGCCGCTCACATGGCGATCGAGAGTGCGGAGGATCGCGACCGTGTGCAGCGCTTCTGGCACTCGCCGCGGATTGCCGGAAAGCCGGGATTGAAGGCGGTCGACATGTTTCGCGCCGTTGCCGACGGTCGCATCAAGGCATTGTGGATCATGGCGACCAATCCCGTGGTCTCCATGCCGGACGCCGATGCCGTCGAGGCGGCAATCAAGGCCTGTCCCTTCGTCGTCGTCTCAGACATCCTGCGTGAGACGGATACGGCGCGGCACGCGCATGTGCTGCTGCCCTCGCTCGGCTGGGGCGAAAAGGACGGCACCGTCACCAATTCCGAACGGCGAATTTCGAGGCAGCGCCAATTTCTTGCAACCCCCGGCGAAGCTAGGCCCGACTGGTGGCAAATGGCCGAAGTTGGCCGCCGCATCGGATTTTCCCAAGCCTTCTCCTTTCGCACACATGCGGAGATCTTCGCCGAGCACGCAGGCCTTTCCGGCTTTGAAAACGAGGGCAGCCGCGATTTCGACATCGGCGCTTATCAAGCCATTGCGACGGAGGACTATGAGGCGCTTGCACCCTTCCAGTGGCCACAGCCGGCGGGCACGGCTCCGACGCTGACGCGCTTCTTTTCAAACGGCGGATTTTATCATTCCGATCGCAAGGCGCGCTTCATCGCCATAGAACCGCCGGCAACCGATCGAACCGACAGCCGCTTCCCCCTGACGCTCAATACCGGACGCGTTCGCGATCACTGGCATACGATGACACGGACCGGCAAGAGCGCCCGCCTGTCGGGCCACATCGCAGAGCCTTTCGTCGAGATCCATCCACGCGACGCAATCGAGATCGGCGTTGCCAAAGCCGGCCTAGTAGAGATTGAGAGCCCGCATGGCAAGGTGATCGTCCGCGCCTTGGTGACGGAGCGGCAGGCGCGCGGCAGCCTCTTCGTGCCGATGCATTGGAACGATAGCTTCGCCGCCAAAGCTCGCATCGATGCCGTGGTCGCTCCCATAACCGACCCGATTTCCGGCCAGCCCGCATCGAAGAATGTCGCAGTCCGCGCCTGCCGTTTCCAGGCCTCACATTATTGCTTCGCGGTTTCCGCAGCAAAGCCGCACGATCTCGACAGTGCCTATTGGGCGCTCGCCAAGGCCGATGGCGGCTGGCGGACAGAGCTTGCGTTCGATCTGGCACCGGACGACTGGATCGGGTGGTGTCGCGCGACATTCGATATAGATGACGATCTCGAACCGCTCGGCTATGCTGATCAGGCCTCCGGAGATCTGCGCCTTGCTTTCTTCGATGGCGAGCGGCTGCATGCGGCTCTCTTCGTCGCACGGCAGCCTGTAGCCGTGGCCCGAAACTGGGCGATCGCTCAGCTTTCGGCATCGCATGGCAATCTCAGCAAGCGGTTTGCGCTGATCGCAGGCAGACCGGGAGCCGATGCGATCGACGCCGGTGCGACGGTCTGCTCCTGCTTTGGCGTCGGCGTCAACCAGATCGTCGCGGCCATTCGCGGCGGCTGTCACAGTGTCGAAGCCGTCGGCAGGGAGCTCAATGCCGGAACCAATTGCGGCTCCTGCCGCGCCGAGATCCGTACGATCATCGATAGCTGTCTTGCCGCGGCGGCAGAATGAATGGTCTGGCATCATAGTCGATCATTCGCGCTAAACTTCGGTTTCACCTTAACGTTCTCGGTGCTAGAACTATTGAAAATAGCTGCATGATTTCGCTTTCCTTTTACACTCGGGGGAGGATGGGAGCGGATGGAGATCGAGAGCCGGAAGGTTCAACTCAGCTACGGCGCCGAGCCCGGCATACGCTTCGCCGTCCTTCTCGACGGCAACGGCAGCTGTCGCGAGATCGGTGCCGCCGGCCTACAGAGCTGGAAGCCGACAGACGGAATTCTCTGGGTTCATCTCGAGCGCGACCATGATGCGGCGGCAGCATGGGTAACACACAATGGCGGTTTCGATCCGCTTGTCGCCGACGCGTTGCTTGAGGATGAATCGCGCCCGCGCGTCGAGCCGGTCGATGATGGCTTGCTGATCATTCTTCGCGGCGTCTGCGCTGCACCGCCCGACGACGCGGATGTGGCGGTCGAGGATCTCGATCTCGTTCCCCTGCATGCCTGGGTGGACGAGAATCGCGTCGTGACCCTTCGCGACAGCGGCCATTACATCACCGCCCTTCGCGACATCCGCCAAGCGCTCGAAAAAGGCAAGGGGCCGAAGCGTACCGGCGAACTGCTTGCCCTCGTCAGCGACAAGCTCGTGAGGGACCTGGAACCCGTTCTTGATCAGATGGATGAGGAAGTTGACGAGCTGGATGAGCTGATCTTCCACGGCGAGGCCGCCGAAGTCCGAGAGCGCCTGAAGCTGCTTCGCAGGCGCGCCGTGCAGCTAAGACGCTATCTTTCGCCGCAACGCGATGCCCTCAATCGCATCGAACATGACGACGCTCCCTGGCTTGCCGAACGCGACAAGCTGCGCATGCGTGAGGTGATCGACAAGCTGATGCGCTGCATCGAGTATCTGGATGCGATCCGCGACCGGACGGGCATCCTGCACGACGACCTTTCAACCGTCATCAGCGAGCGCATCGCCCGCAACTCCAACCGGCTTGCAGCGCTTGCTGCATTGTTGCTGCCGCCGAGCGTCGTCGCCGGCCTGTTCGGCATGAATGTCGGCGGCATTCCAGGCGTCAACGACACGTGGGCCTTCATCATCATCGTCGTATTAGTCGCCGTCACCTCCGTCATCACCCTCTATATTCTGAAGCGCATCAACTGGCTCTGACCGCCTGGGAACCGCGCATATGCCTGCGGCGTTCCTAGCAAGTCTGATGAAGGGATTGATATCATGCATCATCAAGCGCGCCTTCTCGCCGTCCTTGCCGCGATCTGCCTGGCGACACCTGCCGCCGCCGATGAAAGCGGATTTCTGAAGCCGCTGAACGGCAGCTGGACGGGAACCGGCAAGGTGGTTCGAAAGATCGGCGACTCGCCGATCAATGTCTCCTGCAGATTCACCATCAGCGCTCCGGTCCCCTCGATTTCGATGAGGGGAAACTGCCGCGGCCTTCTCATCATCAGTCGCGCGATCTCGGCCCAGCTTACGGCGCGTGGAAACAGATACTCAGGCACCTACACCGGTCCTTCCGGTGCGACATCGCAGCTGTCGGGCAGCAGGCAGGGTGATGTCATCAATCTGGCAGTGCGCTGGGCACGTCTCGTCAACGGCGATCGCGATGCCAATATGACCATTCGCAGGCAGGGCAACGACCAGCTGACGCTCCGGACCATCGACAAGGATCTGAGCTCAGGCAAATCGGTCGTAACCAGCGAGATCAATCTTCGGCGTCAATAGCGTTCAAAGGAACCGTCTCCGGGTGGCCAAAGCAATCGTGCGTTAGTCTCTGAGAGCAGCGAGGGGCGCCAAACGGAATATCAAAGGTGCGGTCCGATCCGAAAGCCCGGATCGCTTGACTTTCTCGACTCCATATGAGAACATAAAGTGAACATATGGAGATATCCATGACCAAGGCAGAACAAGTCATCGAACGTGCAATGACCTTTGTCGCTGTCTCGAAGGCCCTTCGGGAGCGCGAACAGGAACGGCGCGCCACATGGACGCGCCGTGTCGAAATCAGCCGGCCGCTACCGCCCTTGCCGCGCGCCGTTCAGCTGTCGTTGAAACTCGACAGCTGAAATGGTGAGGGTGGTAACAGCACCCGGCAGGCTGTGAGAGCGCCCGCCTTACGGCGGGCGCATGACCTCTTTAGTGCTTAAGCCTTGAAGAAGGCGAGCAGGTCCGCATTGATCACGTCTGCATGCGTGGTAGCCATGCCGTGCGGGAGGCCCTTGTAGACCTTGAGCGTGCCGTTCTTCAGCAGCTTCGAGGACAGAAGGGCCGAGTCCGCGATCGGAACGATCTGGTCGTCGTCGCCATGCATGACGAGGGTCGGGACTTCGATCTTCTTCAAGTCTTCGGTGAAGTCTGTTTCCGAAAAGGCCTTGATGCAATCATAATGGGCCTTGGTGCCGCCCATCATGCCCTGGCGCCACCAATTATCGATAACGCCCTGCGAAACAACGGCGCCGGGACGATTGAAACCGTAGAACGGCCCCGCCGGAATATCGCGGAAGAACTGAGCGCGGTTGGCCGCAAGTGCCGCACGGAAGCCATCAAAGACTTCCAGCGGCAGGCCGCCGGGGTTCTTGTCGGACTTGACCATGATCGGCGGTACGGCGCCGATCAGCACGGCCTTGGAAACGCGGCCATGGCCGCCATACTGGGCGACATAGCGGGCAACTTCACCGCCGCCTGTCGAATGGCCGACATGGATGGCGCCCTTGAGATTCAGATGCTCTGCCAGCGCCGCGACATCGGCGGCATAGGTGTCCATCTCGTTGCCTGTTGCGGTCTGGCTGGAACGGCCATGGCCGCGACGGTCGTGGGCGATGACGCGGTAGCCCTGGTGAAGGAAGAAGAGCATCTGGGCGTCCCAATCGTCGGAGCTCAGGGGCCATCCATGATGGAAGACGATCGGCTGGCCCGTCCCCCAGTCCTTGTAGAAGATCTGCGTTCCGTCCTTGGTGGTGATCGTGCTGCTGCTCATTTTGTCCTTACCTTTCGAAGTTGATTGCTTTGTAGAGGCTTGTGCAGGTTGAGCGAAGGGGCCGACAGCTGCAGCGGCGGCAAGGCCAAGCCCGGCTGTCATAACGCCCCGACGAGTAGCTTGAGGGATCGACTGGCTCATTTCAATCTCCACTTAAATTTATCGTGCGATTTATTATCGCGACATCTATACGCCTATTGCATTTCACCTCCTATGTCCATAAGAAAATTATCTAGCGATTATTTATTGCGATAATTAATTGAAGATCGGTGATGTGGGTTCGCGGAATTGTGAAGCCACATCGGTCTTTTGAACGAGAATTTCGAAATCAGGTGCCGATTAACTGCACAACAATTATTGCATCGGCTTATCGACAAAATGGGCGATCGCGAATTGCGCAACGCGCTCGTTCGACTTTCTCGCATCGTCCAGCCAGAACGGGAAAATCTGCCATTGATGGATCATCCCCGGCCAGACTTCCAGGCTCACATTGCCGCCCGCCTGGCGTACCTTGTCCGCAAACCGCGAGATATCATCGAGCAATGCCTCGCGCGCGCCGACCTGGATCAACAGGGGAGGAAACCCGGACACATTGCCATAGAATGGCGATATATCGGGATCGACTGCAGGGCGATCACGCGCGAACGCATCGTGGATGAGGGTCAGCTCGGCCTTGTTCATGAAAGGATCGCTGGTGGCGTTGGTGGCCGGGGAATCGCCCGTTGCGGCGAAGTCGGTGATCGGGCTCATCGCAACCACGGCAGCAGGAAGCGGACCACTCAACCTAAGCTGATTCAAAATAACCTCGATGGCCAGAGTTGCGCCAACCGACTCGCCGACGATAACGATGTTGCCGGCCTTGTATCCCGATGTCAGAAGCCAGCGATAGGCCGCAATGGCATCGTCTCTTTGCGCGGGGAAGCGGTTTTCGGGCGCGAGGCGATAGTCGATCAACAACACATCAGCCGAGGCCGCCTTGGCGAGCGAACCCGCAATGTTGGCGTGCGTGCGAAGCGAACCGCTATAGAAGCCGCCGCCATGCAAATAAAGAATGGCGCGCCGGCCGATTGGATGATGTAGCCGAGCCGGCCAGATCAGATCACCATCCACACCGTTGGCGTCGACACGCCGTATCTGGACACGCGCCGGGCCTGGCGTCGATGCCATGAGCTTCTCAAAACCGGAACGGCGCTGCAACAGATCGGCTCCGGCCACGGCACCGCTATCGCGCAAAGTGCCGATCAGCTTCTCGATCTGCTCGCTCGAAGCCTTTGTCTGCGGGGCGATCTCGGAAGTTTCGGCGGCTGCAGCTTGCGATATCAACCCTGGGGCTGCGCCTATCACAACGGCCATTGCCATGACGAAGCAACATATCCAGCGCAATGATCGGAACTCGTTCATCAAATAAGCCTTTTCCCCGCAAGGCCGTGGACGCCATCGTGGTGCCACGGTCGCAGAAAAGCTATTTGTGTCAAGTATGATGGGCGAGATGAGACTGGAATTCCATTCATCCGCCTGCCCATCATTCATCGCCTCGACTTGATCAATCGATGATCGCCTCCCTATCGGTGCTCCGTTTCATTGAGGTGACAGCGCCGGTGGACAAGTCCTTTTCATTCAGCCCCATGCCTGGCCGCCGCGAGGCGAGCGATGATCGCCTGCCGTGCCATTCTTGAGCCGGCAAGGCGTTGTCTGGTTCTGGCCAACACCTCAGCGCTGGCCTTCTCGGGCAATCCGGAAGGAAATGGCGGCTCTGGCGCGTATTCCAGCGACAGTTGGATCGCTTCGGCTTCCTCCCGACCGCGCAAGGCGGCAACGATCGTCAGTCCGAAATCGATACCGGCGGTCACGCCGCCCGCGGTGAAGAGATTGCCATCCCGCACGACACGCCCCGGCGTGACTACGGCTCCAAAACTCTCGAGGAAATCAAGCGCATTCCAATGGGTCGTGGCCTTCTTGCCCTTGAGCAGGCCGGCCGCTCCAAGGACGAGAGAACCGGTGCACACCGATGTTACGAAGCGGGCTTTGGCCGCCTGTTTCCGGACAAAGCTCAGAACGTCCGCATCCTCCAGCAATGCATTGACGCCGACGCCGCCGGGCACGCAGATGACGTCAAGCGGCGGGGATTCGGCAAACGTCGTTGTTGGCTGCAACGCCAGCTTCGTTGCCGACGCGATGGGCGACGTGTCCTTCCACACGAGATGCACCTCCGCATCATCCATCGAGGCGAATACCTCGTAGGGCGCGGTCAGATCGAGTTGCTGGACGCCTGGAAACGCAAGCAGGCCGAAGCGGATGGTCATGGCATGTCTCCAATGATTGACTTTTCCAAGCCTATGCGACAATGCTCTGGCACATTTGCCAAACCACCGTCATTTCTCGCCAATCATGCGCCCCATCGAAATTCTTGCCTTCGACAACGCCCAACTGCTTGACATCACGGGTCCGCTGCAGGTTTTCACCAGCGCCAACGAGGCGGCGCGTGAGCTCGATCAGCCGAAATCCTACGAAGCCATCGTGGTCGCGGAAAACCCACAGACCCGAACCAGCTCGGGTCTCGCGCTCATGACCGCCCCGCTTTCCGATATCCATAATCCGCTCGACACCTTGATCATCGCCGGCGGCTGGGGCGTCAATAAAGCCTGCGAGAACCTCGGCCTGATCGAATGGGTGCGCCGGCGCGCCGCGAATACCCGACGGATAGCCTCGGTCTGCAGCGGCGCCTTTCTGCTTGCGGAAGCCGGTCTTCTGGATGGGCGACGGGCAGCGACGCATTGGAACCGGTGCGAAGAATTTGCCAAGCGCTTTCCGCAAGTGAAGCTTGAGCCCGATCCGATCTTCGTTCAGGACGGGCAGATCTGGAGCTCCGCCGGCGTAACTGCGGGCATCGATCTCTCGCTTGCATTGGTCGAGGCCGATCTTGGTCGCT
The DNA here is from genome assembly GCA_900472485.1 of Hyphomicrobiales bacterium. GTDB lineage: Bacteria > Pseudomonadota > Alphaproteobacteria > Rhizobiales > Rhizobiaceae > Rhizobium. Next base: position 56,855 of record UCII01000011.1, on the reverse strand, counting down.
CGCTGGCGCTCTCCGTCGCGCGCGAACTCGTCGTCTTCCTCAAGCGTCCCGGCGGCCAGGCGCAGTTTAGCGCGGCGCTGAGACTTCAGAAGGGCGGCGAACGCTTCGACCGTCTGCATGGCTGGATCATGGACAATCTGCGCGCCGATCTTTCCCTGCCGACGCTGGCAGAACAGGCGAATATGAGCGCACGCAGTTTCTCGCGCCATTATCTGAAGGCGACGGGGCGGACGCCTGCACGCGCCGTGGAGGAAATCCGCATTGAAGCGGCACGCCGCCTTCTGGAAGAAGGCCTGAGCGTGCATCAGACGCGCATGCGCTGCGGCTTCAATTCGGAAGAAACCATGCGGCGCAACTTCATGCGGAAATTCGGGACCACGCCGCAGGCATTTCGCGATCATTTTGCTTGAGGGTTGGCTGCGACGGGCAACATTTGCCCGCACCTCAAGCGAAGTGGCTTTCTGCATAAATGTGGTCGCTGCGCTCTTTCCCCGACATTCAGAGTCGGCATAGGCTGCAGCGATCGGAATCCACACAAGGCTTAAGCAGGATGGCAACCCATCGTTTTGTTCCTAACACCTATCATAATGTCATCGGCTCGCTGCCACCGGCCTTGCATGTTGCCGATGGCGATACGGTTATTACCGAAACCCTTGATGCCGCCGGCTACGACAAGCATGACATCAACCGCATCTCGGGGCCGAACCCGATGAATGGGCCGATCTTCGTCGACGGCGCGGAACCGGGCGACAGCCTCAAGGTAGAGATTCTCGCAATGGTGCCGACGCGCGACACGGGTTTTACCCGCAGTGTGGTGGCAAGCAACGTCGTCGACCCGCATGACGTACGCGACTTGCCGGCGAGCAAGAAGGTGTACTGGCGGATCGATCGAGAGGCCCTGACGGCGCGGCTTGCCGAACCGGTAGCGGGTCTTGAATCCCTTGCTTTGCCACTTGCTCCGATGATCGGCTGTTTCGGCGTCGCGCCATCGCTCGGTCAGGCCATATCGACTGCCACCAGCGGCGAATTTGGCGGCAATATGGATTATCGATTGCTCGGTCCAGGGACGACCATCTGGTTTCCGGTAGCAGCACCTGGCGCTCTCTTCTTCCTCGGCGATTGCCATGCGGTGCAAGGAGACGGCGAGATCGTCGGTACCGGTATCGAGACCACCTTCGAGGTGACGGTACGCCTCAGCGTCGAAAAGAAAAGGACGATCGTCTGGCCGCGCGGCGAGACGGCAGAGGATATTTTCACCATTGGCAATGCCCGGCCGCTTGATCAGGCCCTGCAACATGCCACCAGCGAAATGCTGCGCTGGCTCGGCTCAGATTACGGTCTCGACAGGACCGCAGCCAGCCACCTGCTCGGTCAGGTCGTGCGCTACGATGTCGGCAACGTCTTCGACCCTGCTTATACGATGGCTTGCCGTGTCTCGAAAACCTGGCTGAAACGCCGATAAAATATCAGCCTGCGTCCTGGGAAAGGTCGCGCCGCTGGCGCGACACGTTGCTTTCCTGCCGCTCCCGCGCCATGCGGCTGACGGCGGCACGCAGCTGTGGATGCCGCGACATGAACAGATTGAAGTCGCGGCGGTCCAGCACGAAGAGCTGGCAGAAATCGACCGCGACGACATCGGCCGTGCGACGCGCGCCCGTCAGCAGCGCCATTTCACCGAAAAAGGCCCCGGCGCCGAGCCGGATCTCGTCATCCTCCAGCTGCACTTCGACCGCGCCCGAAGCGATGAAGAACATGCTGTCGCCGCGATCCCCGGTTCGGATCACCCGGTCGCCGGGCGACGCCGATCTCGGGCGGAAGAGCAGCAGAAGCTCCTCATGCTCGTTATCATCAAGTTCGGCAAACATCGGGAAAGTTTCGATGAGCTGCTCGATCTCGAGATGATGCTGGCGATCCCGTTCCTCGCGCTGCTTGTTGATGACGGCCAGTTGGCGGCGAAGAGCCTCCTGCTTGGCCATACCGTATTTGTTCGCCAGGAACGGCCAACGCGCAAAGGCCCAGTTTTCCAGCTTTTCCGTAGCGTAGAAAGCCAGCGGATTGAGCGTGATCGACAGGATTGCGCCCGCAAGAATGAGATCCTGCCCTTCCCGCGTCAGCAGCCCGAGCGAGACGCCAAGCCCGGCCAGAATGAAGGAGAATTCGCCGATCTGCGCAAGACCGGCCGCAACAGCAAAGCCGATGCTGGCGGGATAGCGCAGCAGCAGCACGACACAGAAAGCGATCAACGCCTTGCCGAGCATGATCAGAGCAAGCACGCCGATAATCATCAGCGGTTCGCGAATCAGAACCGTCGGGTCGAAAAGCATGCCGACGGACACGAAGAACAGCACCGAAAAGGCATTCTGCAATGGCAGGGAGTCGGCCGCCGCCCTATGGCTGAGGTGGGATTCACTCATGACGAGGCCGGCAAAGAAGGCGCCGAGCGCAAAGGACACACCGAAAATTTCTGCCGCGCCGAAGGCGATGCCGAGCGCGATTGCCAGCACCGACAGCGTGAACAGTTCACGCGAACCTGTGCGCGCAACCGAGGTCAGGAGCCATGGCACCACACGCGGACCGATAAAGATGGCGACAGCCGCAAAGGCTGCGACCTTGAGCAGCGTCATGCCGATCGTCAGCCAGATCGAACCGGAAGCGGCATGGCCGCCGGCATCCGCATGACCGCCCAGAACACCAGCAAAGGCCGGCAAGAGCACGAGAGCAAGCACCATGGCCAGATCTTCGACGATCAGCCAGCCGACGGCGACACGGCCATTGGTCGAACTCACGAGATTGCGCTCTTCAAGCGCCTTCAGGAGTACGACCGTACTGGCAACGGCAAGGCTGAGGCCAAAGACTACACCGGCGCCCACACTCCAGCCCCATAGTGACGTCAAGCCCACGCCGAGCAGCGTCGCGATCGCTATCTGACCGATGGCGCCGGGAATGGCGACGCCGCGCACTGCCAATAGGTCGGCGGCCGAGAAATGCAGGCCGACGCCGAACATCAACAGGATGACGCCGATCTCCGCCAATTGCGATGCGAGGGAAACATCGGCGACGAAACCAGGGGTGGACGAGCCTATGATGACGCCGGCCACCAGATAACCGACCAGCGGCGGCAGGTGCAGCCTGTCGGCCAGATAACCGAAAACGGCTGCGAACACGAAGCCCGCGGCAATCAATGCGATCAATGCAACGTCGTGTGGCACGGCTGTCCTTCCCGTTTCACGGCGTTAAAGCCTGTTTCCCTCTATGAAAGGCTACCTAGCATCGCTTTTGCCAGGCCGTCTACGGGAGATATGAAACCTTAGGGAAAACATCGCCTTGCCGATGCGTGAAGCCCGCAAAGGACCTTAGGCAAGGCGATGTAACAGCGAAACCCTATTGATCGAGAACGATCTGCAATTTGACGTCGGTCGGACGTGCTTCCACAGCACGATCGAAAGCCTTGATCGAATCCTCGAAGTCAAATGTCTCGGAGATCAAGGGCTTCAGATCGACGCGACCGGACGCGATCAGCGCGATGGAGCGCTCATACTGATGCGCATAGCGGAAGACCGTTTCGATACGGATCTCCTTGGTCGATGCCGTCGAGACGTCGAAGCCGACCGGATTGACCGGCAGGCCGACGGCGACGATCACCCCGCCGGGACGCGGCAGCGCCATCACCGTTTCCCACGCCTTCGGCGAGCCCGAGCATTCGAAGACAACATCCGCACCCCAGCCATCGGTCAGGCGATCGACTTCCTCGACGAGGTTCTTCTCGCGGATATTGACCGGAATGACACCCTGATACTGCGCGGCAATGTCGAGTTTCGGCTGGGCGAGATCGGCAACGATCGCCCGCGCGCAACCGCCGGCAAGGGCTGCAACCGCAACCATGATGCCGATCGGGCCGGCACCGAGTACGACGGCGGTATCGCCAGGCGTGATGCGCGCCTTGGTGGCTGCCTGCATGCCGACGGCGAAGGGCTCGACCATCGCCCCTTCGGCAAAGCTGACGTTATCGGGCAGCTTGAAGGTGTAGTTGGCCGGGTGCACGACGAAGGGGGTCAGCACGCCATGGATCGGCGGCGTCGCCCAGAAGGTGACGGCGGGATCGATATTGTACATGCCGAGACGGCTGGCCTTGGAATTGGCATCGGGAATGCCGGGCTCCATGCAGACACGGTCGCCGGCCTTCAGATGCGTCACGCCTGCACCGACCTCCACCACGATTCCCGCCGCTTCGTGCCCAAGCACCATTGGCTCGTTGACGATGAATGGGCCGATTTTTCCGTGGGTGTAATAGTGCACATCCGACCCGCAAACGCCGACCGTATGGATCTTGATCTTCACCTGGCCCGGCCCGACCTCCTGCGGCAGATCGATATCGCGGATCGCCAGTTCATGCTGACGTTCCAAAACCAGGGCACGCATCTTGCTCATTGCCTTTTCCTCTTCCAAAGCAGTCAATGTCCCACTGACACGGGGCACAAAATCCTTGTTCGTTATATCGTCTAAGCCAGCATCATAAAACGCTCTTTAGGCTCTTGCAGATGTAGTTCGACGGCTCTCTTCGGCCATCGAAGTATGCTTCGTCTTCAAAATATTAGATAACGCTTATTATTTAGCTCGCTATTGCCGATATTGACTGGCGTTCCATTTCTTGTCTTTCTAATCACTAATGAGAAGGAGGGGCTCATTATGGCAGTATATGATTGGACCGGTCAGCGCGCCCGCCGGAGGAAGATGATGCGCGCGGCAAGCGTCGCAATGCTTCTGATCATCCTGATGGCGATTCCAGCGATATTGCTGCACTACAATCTCATCCAAGTCCCATACTAACCGCTTCGAAAATTGATGTCGCTACGCCGCCTTCCTTGCACCCTGCTTCGGCTTGCGCGAAACGTTGTCGCCTGCCTTGCGGTCAAGCGGCAAGCAATCCAGCACGGCGAGTAGCGCGATGATACCGAGCAGGACGAACGCGAGGCGGAACTCTATGGCAATGACACCGTCGACGCCCAATGGTGCGCTGATTGCCTGGCCGATGCGAATGCCGATGGCGCCAACGGCGATGCCCATGCCCATCGTCAGCTGAAAGACGGTGCTGAACAGGGTGTTGGCACCCGTCATCTGCCCCGGTGGGATATCGGCAAACGCGATCGTGTTGAGTGCGGTAAAATGCATCGACCGGCACATGCCGCCGATGAACAGCACCGGCACGACGAACCAGAGCGGCGTATCGGGCGAAAACAGCGCACAGGCGGCAATGAAGATGGCATTCAACAGGCCGTTGACGATGAGCACCGGCTTGAAGCCGAAGCGGCGCAGAATGGGCGTCGTTGCCGGCTTCATCGCCAGATTGCCGGCAAAGACGGCAAGCGTCAGCATGCCGGCATGGAAGGCGCTGAGCCCGAATCCGACCTGAAACATCAGCGGCAGAAGGAAAGGCACGGCACCTATCGCCGTGCGGAACAACGATCCGCCTGAGATGGTGATGGCGAACGTCGGCAGCTTCAGCCCGGAGAGATCGATGAGCGGATGCTCAGTGCGGAGAAAATGAAAGACGGCGACCGCATGCAGGAGAAAGCCGACGATCACGTAGGTCCAGGCTTCCAACCAGACGGGATCAGGGCGCCCGATCAGCTCCAGCCCATACATGAGGCCGGCAAGTCCGATACCGCTCACTACGAAGCCGATCCAATCGAATGGCGGGCGTGCTGTGCTTTTCGTCTCCGGAATGAGCATGAGTGAGAAGATAAAGGCCAATATGCCGAGCGGCAGGTTGAGGAAGAAGATCCAGCGCCAGCTTGCATGGTCGGTGATGAAGCCGCCGAGCGGTGGGCCTAGGATCGGCGCCACCAACGCCGGCCAGGTGATCGTCGCAATAGCCGATATCAGCTTGTCCTTCGGCGTATTGTTCAAGACCACAAGCCGGCCCACCGGCACCATCATGGCCCCGCCGATACCTTGCAGAATGCGCATGGCAACGAAGGAGCCGACGCCATTGGCAAAGCCGCAGAGAACCGAGGCGAGTGTGAAAATGACGACGGCTGTCGTGAAGACCAGACGCGCACCGAAGCGATCGCTGATCCAGCCGCTGATCGGAATGAAGACGCCGAGGGTCAGAAGATAGGCACTCATGCCGATATTGAGGTCGACCGGGCGAGCACCGAACGAAACGGCCATCTGCGGCAATGCGGTCGCGATGACCGTACCGTCGAGATTTTCCATGAAGAAGGCGCCGGCCACGAGCAATGCAATCAACAGCGAGCGCGAGCCCGCTTCCTGCGCATCCTCCCTTTGCCCAGGCGTGGACATGTCATTCATGGATCAGCAACTCCGAATCCGCCTCGCATCCCGCCTGTATTTAACCGGTTCGGTAACGTTTACGATAGTCGAAATCGTCCCATCAATCGATTAAGCGATCACGTTTCGCTCAGCGGATGGTGCGCAATTTGATCTCCGCGCCGATACCGCTGCCGATCCCAATAGGCCCGTAGCGAAACACAGCCGTATGTTCAAATTGGTGAACAGATCGATCAACTCGGTGCCAGTAGGCATGCATACGCAAGACATGCTAGGGTTTTCACTGGAAAATGCCGCGGGAAGAACAATGGGATCGATACAACATCAATATGGAACAGCCTCAAACTGGCCGAGATACCAGCAAGAAGCCTCACAAATCGACGTAGGCTGACGATTGTTCGAACGGCGCATCAATAAGGAACGAGAGTCCCGCATAATGAAACATGGCCAGGACGCAATGACCTCCAGGGCTACCCCGGAGTCGAAACTGATCGTAACGCAGTCGCCCTTCGATGCCTTTGTGCGAAAATACGGTACGATCCCGCGACGCGGCGTCTTCGGCTATTTCGTCCACGAGCTCGGCCGCCGCATCGTCGGCGGAGACTATCCGGTCGGGGCAACGCTACCGAACGAGCCCGATCTGGTCGAGCAATTCGGCATCAGCCGCACCGTTATCCGCGAAGCGATGAAGTGCCTGGCCGGCAAGGGTTTGGTCGAGATCAAGACCCGCGTCGGCACGCGCGTCAAGGAGCGCTCCAACTGGCATCATCTCGATACGGATGTCATGGTCTGGTATTACGAGACCGGCCCGTCGGTCGAAATCATGCGATCGATCAAGGACCTGCGATTGGCGCTCGAACCGGAGGCGACGGCGCGCGCAGCGCTGCGCCGCACCGAGAGCGACATTGCCGCGATCAGTTCCGCCTACGAGGAGATGGCGTCCACCATCGGTGACGTCAACAGCAACGCCGACGCCGACTTGCGCTTCCATACCGCGATCTTCGCCGCCACCCACAACATGATCTATTCGCAGCTGATCGATCTGATCGCTGTCGGGATTTACGCCAATCGCACGCTTTCCGGCCATGAGGACATAGCCGAAGGGCAAAAGCGCGCCCTCCCCCTCCACAAGGCCATCCTCGACGCCATCGTCACGCAGGACACGGACGCCGCAATCAAAGCATCGCGAAACCTGCTGGAAGCCTGGCTCGCGCGCGACTACGGCTTCTGACACATCACGCCCTGCCCCGCCCCCCTGGCCTTGCGCTAATGGGTCATGGCTTCCTGCGCATCCGCCTTGGGCGCCGACGACCCGCGACCGGCATCTCGCGTGACCGGAATCAGCCAGATGGTGACGCAGGTCGTCAGGGCGACGATGACGACACCCCAGAAGCTCCAGTGCAATGCCGCATCGAAAACGCTTCTGATTGCGGGATCGGTGCCGAGATCGGAAAGGCCGCTGGGCTGATTGAGGATGTCGTGTAGCCTGGTTGCGAGCTCGCCGCTGCCGTAATGCGCGATGCCGACATTCATGATCGCACCAAGCGCGGTTGCGCCGAGCGTATTGCCGAGGCTGCGCGAGAAGATGATCGAGGCAGTGGCGCTGCCGCGCATCGACCATTCGACGCTTTCCTGCACCAGCACGACACTGGTAAGGCTGATAAGGCCCATGCCGAAGCCCATCAGGAATGAGCCAATGCCGGCGATCACCGGGCTGCTCTCCGGCGTCAGGAACAGCAGGAAAAGCGAGCCGAAGGGAAACATGAGACTGCCCGTGCGCAGCGTGTTGCGGATGCCGAAGGTGCGGAAGAACCGGCTCGCCAGCATCACGGCCAGCGGCCAGCCGACAATCAGCATGGTGAGCGTAAAGCCGGCCTCCAGCGGCGAGCGGCCAAGGACACCCTGAACATAGATCGGCAAAACGGTCGTCAGCCCGATCAGCGCCATGCCTGCAAGCAGGGTGGCGGCATTGCTGGTCGCAATCAGGCGCCGGCTCCAGAGAGCGATCGAAATGATCGGCTCCGGCGCCCGCCGCTCCTGCCACAGGAACAGGATACCGGTAACGATAAAGACGATCGCCAGGGGACAGAGAACGGCGAAACCTGCATCGGTCTCCGTCAGGATGACGAGCAACGACACGATCGATATCGAAAACAGGACCGTGCCAAGGTAATCGATCTTCGCCTCACGCGGGGTAACCGACTCGTGCAGGAAGAGGATGAACCCGGCGATGGCGAGCACGCCAAGCGGCAGGTTGATCCAGAAAATCCAGGCCCAGGAGAGATTGTCGACGATGATGCCGCCGGCAAGCGGTCCTATAACGGCTGAGATCGCCCAGACGCTGGCAAGCGCGCCCTGCACCTTGGCCCGCTCTTCCAGCTTGTAGAGATCGCCGACGACGGTCATCGTGACAGGCTGAATTGCACCCGCGCCGAGGCCCTGCAGCAGCCTGAAGACGATAAGGGACGCCATCGACCAGGCGAAACCGGCGAGCGTCGAGCCTATGAGAAAGATGATGATGCCGCCGATCAGCATCGGCTTGCGGCCGAAAATATCGGAAAGCTTGCCATAGATGACGGTGGTTGTGGATTGCGCCAGCAGAAAGGCGGAGAAGACCCAGCTATAATAGGTGAAGCCGCCGAGCTGGCCGACGATGCGCGGCATGGCGGTGGCGACGATGGTCGCTTCGATGGCAACCATGAAGGTCGCAAGCATGATCGAGACGATGACCAACGGGCGTCTCGAACGATCGACCGTGCTGGACATGGCATTCCTTTCTGACTGCGGCACCCGGGATCGAAACATGCACATGCCGCTATAACGGCCATGGTCGAGCGCTTAGCTTGTGGGATCAAAGTCTAGGGACGAGACGATTGCGGGCGAGCACCGGCTGAATCGTTATGATAAGCTTTGCATATTGATACAGGTCGATGTCAACTATTTAAACGCGAACATGTTTCGCGAAATCGCCCCAAGACGGCGCCTGGACTGCCGTCATTCACAAAACAGGTCGAGCAAATCGATGCGCTCTTCCAATATATTGCGATATTGCGGCACGGCATGATTAGGCCCGCAATAAAACTAAATATGGTTGCTTTGTTTATTTTCTGAACTTATTCTCCGCAAAACAGGCAAAATCCAGGCGGAAAGTCGAATTGCTAACGTCCTCCCAGCAGCAGCTTTTACGGGTCATCAGCCAATCAGGCCCTTCCAGCCGCACGGTTCTGGCAGCCTCCATGGGGCTGAGCAAGGCTGCGATGAGCGGGATTGTGCGCGATCTGATTTCCCTCGGCGTCTTGCGGGAAACGGAAACGATCTACGGACAAGGCCGCCCCTCGATCCTGCTGGACCTGCATCCGGAAGGCGCCTTCTTCGGTGGCGTCTCGCTGCTCGAAGACCCGGCGCCGCTGGTTCTCTGCGATTTCAACGGCAATATCGTCGCGCGTCAGACGATGCCACTATCGCGCGATCCTGATGTCATCGCCGCGATGATCGCCGACACGCTGCCGAAATTGCTTTCCGAATGTAAAGATGCCGGACGAAAGCTTTCCGGCCTTGGTATTGCGCTCTCCGGTTTCGTCGATGAAAAGCAGGCGAGCTGCGTCAAATCCACGTTACTCGGCTGGCAGGATGTGCCGCTTGCCGGCATCGTCAGGCAGAAGACCGGCATCGCCACCTTTATCGAAAACGACGCCAAGGCGGTCGCCGTCAGCGAAAAGCTGTTCGGCGGCGCCCGCGACGTGCAGAATTTCAGCGTCGTTTCCTTCGATGACGGCATCGGCTGCGCCCATTTCGTCGGCGGCAAACTCTATCGCGGCAATCATGGCGGCGCCGGCGAAATCGCTCATTGCACGATCGAGCCCAGCGGTGCGCCCTGCCGCTGCGGCAAGCGCGGCTGTCTCGATACCGTAGCCTCGCTGAAGGCGATCAAGGAAATGGCAAAGGCAGAGGGGCTCGCCTGCCACTCCCTCGACGACCTGGAGACGGAGGCATCACTTGGCAATGCCGCGGCGATCCGCATCCTGCATCGCGCCGGCAGCGCGCTTGGGCTAGCGATTGCGCATCTTATCCAGTTCAACGATCCCGGCCTGATCCTGATTACCCATGTCGAAGGCCGGTTTGATGGCCTGTTCGGCACTGTCATGCGACAGGCAGTCGAGGGCAATGTATTGCCGCGCTATGCCGGCCAGACGCCGATCCGCACGCAGCGCGTCGATGGCGATGTCTGGGCACGCGGTGCCGCCAGCATTGCCGCCCATAATTTCCTGATTGGTCCCAACCCCTATTGAGGTTCCCATGCGCATTGCCGTTGGAGGCATTCACATCGAATGCAGCACCTACAATCCCGTCCTGAACGAAGAGAAGGATTTTCGCGTTCTGCGCGGCGCGGAGCTGACCACCTCGCCCTACTTCGCCTTTCTCAAAGATTATGACGGCGAGTTCCTGCCGACCATCCATGCGAGAGCCATCGCCGGCGGTCCTGTCGCGCGTCATACCTACGAGGCCTTCAAGGCGGAGTTCCTGGAAGGATTGAAAGCGCTGCTGCCGCTCGATGGACTCTATCTCGCCATGCATGGCGCCATGTATGTCGAAGGCATGGAAGACGCCGAAGGTGACTGGATCAGTGCGGCTCGCGCCGTCGTCGGCGAGGATTGCACGGTCTCCGCCAGCTACGACCTGCACGGCAATGTCACCCAGCGCATCATCGATGCGCTCGACATGTACTCAACCTATCGCACCGCGCCGCATATCGATGTCGAGGAAACCATGCGCCGCGCCGTGAAGATGCTGACGGAAAGCCTGAAGACCGGTGTAAAACCCATCCTGCTTTGGGCGCCGATCCCTGTGGTGCTGCCGGGCGAACGCACCAGCACGGTCGATGAGCCGGCCAAGAGCCTTTACGACATGCTGCCCGGCATCGATGCCCTCGACGGCGTCTGGGACGCCTCCTTGATGGTCGGCTATGTCTGGGCCGACGAGCCGCGCGCCACGGCTGCCGCCATCATGACCGGCACGGATCGCGCAGTGCTCGAGCGGGAAGCAAAACGCTTGGCGCAAGCCTATTGGGACGTGCGCAAGGATTTCGTTTTCGGCTCGGAGACCGGCTCGCTCGAGGAATGCGTCGCCAAGGCAATCGCCAGCACGACGGCGCCCGTGGTTCTGGCGGAATCCGGCGATAATCCAACGGGCGGCGGCGTCGGTGATCGCGCCGATGTACTGGCGGAACTGATTGCCAAAGGAGCACAAGGCGTCATCTTCGCCGGCATCGCCGACAAGGCCGCCATGGAAGCCTGCTATGCCGCCAGCCTCGGCGCCACTATTGATCTCTCCGTCGGCGCCTCACTCGACACCAAAGGCAGTAAGCCGGTCAAGGGCAACTTTACGGTCAAGTACCTGCTGGACACTACGGAAGCCAGCGACAGGCAGGCCGTCGTCTCTATCGGCGGCATCGACCTCGTCCTGTCGGCCAAGCGCCGCCCCTATCATAATATCGCCGATTTCACCCGCCTCGGCCTTGATCCGCTGAAGGCGAAGATCATCGTCGTCAAATCGGGCTACCTTTCGCCGGAACTGGCGCCGATCGCCAATCCGAACCTGATGGCTCTGTCCCCCGGTGTCGTCGATCAGTTCGTCGAACGCCTGCCGCGCCTGCGCAAGACCAAGCCGACCTATCCCTTCGACAAGGATTTCGACTTCACGCCCGAGACGGCGATTTCTGCGCGCGCCATAGGCCGCTGAGGCTCAAGTCAAAGAACCGCAAGAGTGGCATCGTTGATCCGTCATCTCAAGTAGGCGACTCGTTTTTGCGGCTAGCCTTCCTGCATTGCGCACAAACATTGTGCATTGCCGAAATTGCACAAAAAAGCGCTTGACGAGGCGGGCGAGTTCTACTTCTATTGGACCAATTTCAAATTGGTTCGCCCCTCAATATGGCAATCGACGGCCTTCCGGAGAATTCGGTTCATGCCCTGGAGAGGCTCCGTGGGCTTTTGAATTCGGCCGATCTCCCGGCTGACGGGAAACTGCCGACCGAGCGAGCTCTGTCGGAGACGCTGGGTGTCAGCCGGCGGGCGATCCGGCGGGCGCTTGAGGTGCTGGAAGCCGAGGGCCACGTCTGGCGCCGGCAGGGCTCGGGAACCTATGTCGGGCAGCGCCCGAACGACTGGAGCCAGCATGTCAGCACGCTTGTGGCGGGCACGGATCTCATGGAGGTCATGGAAGTCCGTTTACGCATCGAGCCGCAACTGGCCCAGCTCGCCGCCATGCGTGCCAAACCCGACGACATCGACCGCATGTACGAACTGGCGAAGAAGATCACCGCCAGCGACGATGCTGACAGCCGCGAACTCTGGGATGGCGCATTGCATCGGCTGATCGCGCAAAGCGCCGGCAACCAGTTCTTTCTGACGATTTTCGACGTCATCAACCATGTCCGTCAGGATGAAGCCTGGCAAACCATTCGCGAATTGGCCCGCAGCATCAACAAGACCCGCCCGGTCTCCTACGCCCAGCATAAGACGATCATCGACGCGATTGCCGCGCGCAATCCGATGAAGGCGGCCGAGGCCATGCGCGAACATTTGCTGATGCTGCAGGAAAGCCTGATCCGCATCACCTCGCTGGATGCACGGCAAGCTGAGAAGCTACTGACCGAGGAAGTGGGCTGACCCAAAAGCCGGCCTGCGCCGCCACGACCGGAGAGGAAACCGGTCGAGACTGCAAAGAACGAAAACGATAAACAGGAGAACAGAATGAAGATCGCCCAATTCCTGGCATCGCTTGCCGCCGGCGCCCTGATCGCGCTGCCGTCCCTAGCCGTCGAACTCAAGATCGGCCTGCAGGACGATGCCGATGCGCTGGACCCCGCGCAATCCCGCACCTTCGTCGGCCGCATCGTCTATACCGCACTCTGCGACAAGCTCGTCGACGTAACACCGGACCTGCAGTTCGTACCGCAGCTTGCCACATCCTGGAAATGGTCCGCCGACGGCAAGCAGCTCGTCATGCAGCTGCGCCAAGGCGTGAAATTCCAAGACGGCACACCGTTCAATGCGCAAGCTGTTGTCGACAACATCCAGCGCTATCAAACCATGCCGGAATCACGTCGCAAGAGCGAACTTTCCTCCGTTGCCAAGGTCGAAGCATCCGGCGAGTACGAAGCCACCTTCACCCTGAAGGCGCCTGACGTCACGCTGCTTGCGCAGCTTTCCGACCGTTCCGGCATGATGGTCTCGCCAACGGCGGCAAAGGCTGCCGGCGCCAAATTCGGCGATCATCCCGTCTGCTCCGGCCCGTTCAAATTCGTCGAGCGCGTGCAGCAGGACCGCATCGTGCTGGAGAAGTTCCAGGATTACTGGAACAAGGACAAGATCTTCATCGATAAGGTGACTTATCTGCCGATCCCCGACACGACGGTGCGCCTCGCTAACCTGCGCTCCGGCGATCTCGACATGATCGAGCGCGTGGCGGCATCCGATGCCGGCACGGTCAAGAGCGATCCCAATCTGGTCTACGCCGATGCTGTCGGCACCGGCTGGCTGGGAGTCTACGCCAATATCGGCAACGGCGCTCGCGCCGACAATCCGATGGGCAAAGACAAGCGCCTGCGCCAGGCTTTCTCGCTGGCGATCGATCGCGAAGCCGCCATGCAGATCGTCTTCGATGGCACCGGACTTGCCGGCAATCAGCCGTTCGCACCGAACAGCCCCTGGTTCGACAAGGATATTCCGGTGCCCGCTCGCGATATCGACAAGGCCAAGGCGCTGGTCAAGGAAGCCGGCTTCGACCGCATCCCGGTGGAGCTCGCCGTCACCAACAATCCGGTTTCGATGCAGATGATGCAGATCGTCCAGTCGATGGTTGCCGAAGCCGGCTTCGACGTGACGCTGAAGACAACCGAATTCGCAACCCTGCTCGACGCGCAGTCGAGCGGCAATTATCAGCTCAGCCGCTCCGACTGGTCCGGCCGCTCCGATCCGGATGGCAACATCCAGCAGTTTGTGACGACTGGAGCCGGCCTTAACGATTCCAAATACAGCAATCCGGAAGTCGACAAGCTGCTGCTGGAGGCACGCCAGTCGCAGGACAATGCCGTACGCAAGCAGAAATACGACGCTGCAGAGGCGATCCTCAGCCAGGACCTGCCGATCATTTTCCTCGGGCATCAGGCCTGGATCTGGGCCTACAACAAGAAGGTATCTGGCTTCGTGCCCTCCCCGGATGGCATGATCCGTCTCGTTGGCGTGAAGAAGAATAGCTGAGCGACTAGCGCCATGCGGGCTCCTTCCTGCATGGCCCTTTCATATTCGACATCGCGGCAAGGATCTGCCCATGTATAGCTATATCGGAAAGAGGCTGCTCGTCGCGATACCGACGCTGCTGATCATTTCGATCTTCGTATTCTCGCTGCAGAAGCTGCTGCCGGGTGATCCGGTGCTTGCCATGGCCGGCGAGGAGCGCGATCCGCAGGTGCTGGAGCTGCTGCGCGAGAAATATCGCCTGAACGACCCAGTCATCTATCAATATGGCTACTGGCTGCAGGGCGTTGCCAGGGGTGATCTCGGCGTTTCGCTGCGCACCAATCAGCCGGTGCTGACGCTCGTTGCCGAAAAACTGCCGGTCACCATTCAGCTTGCCGTGATGTCGATGATCTTCGCTTTTGCCATCGGCATTCCCATGGGCATATCGGCGGCGGTGAAGAAAAATACCTTCATCGATTTTCTTGCCAATATCGTTGCCCTGTGCGGCCTGTCGGTGCCGAACTTCTGGCTCGGCATCATGCTGATCCTGCTGGTCTCGGTGAAGCTGCATTGGTTGCCGGCTTCGGGATACCAACCTTTCTTCGAAGATCCATGGCGCTCGATCCAGACGATGCTGATGCCGTCCTTCGTGCTCGGCAATGCACTGGCGGCTACCTTGATGCGCCACACGCGTTCGTCGATGCTGAGTGTGCTCAGTGCCGACTATATCCGCACGGCCCGCGCCAAGGGCCTGCCGGAAACGGCCGTCGTGCTGCAGCACAGCTTCCGCAACGCCATCCTGCCGGTCGTGACAGTCAGCGCTCTGCTGTTCGGAGAGCTCCTGGCCGGTGCCGTTCTGACCGAGCAGATATTCACCATTCCCGGCTTCGGCAAGCTGATTGTCGATGCTGTCTTCAACCGGGATTACGCCGTCGTCCAGGGCGTGGTGCTCTGCACCGCCGTCGGCTTCATCGCCATGAACCTCATTGCCGACATTCTCTATGTCGTCCTCAATCCACGCATGAGGGCGGCCCTATGAGCACAATCGTTCAGGTGACTGCCGCAAGCGCCTCGGTCAAGCGTGCTCCCAACCGGGCCTGGCGCAAGCTGCGAGCCAACAAGGGGGCACTGGTCGGGCTTGCGATCATCCTGTTCTTTACCGTGCTCGCTGCCCTCGCACCATTGCTGCCGATCCCGGATCCGGTCGCTACCAGCTGGTCGGCAATCCGCAAGGCGCCATCGGCCGCGCACTGGCTCGGCACCGACGATCTCGGCAGGGACATTCTCTCCCGCATGATCTGGGGCGCGCGTGCGTCCTTGATGGCCGGCGTCTTCTCGGTTGCCATCGCGGTTGCGATCGGTGTGCCCTTCGGCCTGATCTCGGGTTACTATGGCGGCTGGATCGATCAGATCATCTCGCGCATCACCGAAGCCTTCCTGGCGATGCCGTTCCTCATCACCGCCATTGCGCTTGCCGCCTTCCTCGGCCCGAGCCTCACCAATGCGATGATCGCGATCGGGCTTTCGGCAACGCCCGTTTTCGTACGGTTGACGCGCGGCCAGGTGCTGGCGGTCAAGACGGAGGATTATGTCGAGGGCGCCCGATCGATCGGTCTCACCCATTTCAGCATCATCACCCGCTATATCCTGCCCAACGTCTTCGCGCCAATCCTCGTGCAGGCAACACTCACCATCGCGACCGCCATCATCGCAGAGGCCAGCCTCTCCTTCCTCGGCCTCGGCCAGCAGCCGCCTGCCCCGAGCTGGGGTTCGATGCTCAACGTCGCCAAGAATTATCTCGAACAGGCGCCCTGGATGGCCATGTGGCCGGGTGCCGCCATTTTTCTCGTCGTGATCGGCTTCAATCTCCTCGGCGACGGCTTGCGCGATGCGCTCGACCCGCGCGAAGCATGAATAAACTCAAAAGGATGCCCCCAATGACCGCATTCACCACCCGCCCCGAAATCCTCGGCACCTTCGGCGTCGTCACGTCTACTCACTGGATCGCATCCGCTGTCGGCATGAGTGTTCTCGAAAAGGGCGGCAATGCCTTCGACGCCGCCGTTGCGACCGGCTTCGTGCTGCAGATCGTCGAGCCGCATCTCTGCGGGCCGGGCGGCGACATGCCGGCCATCCTCTATTCGAAGAAGAAGGACAAGATCGAGGTCATCTGCGCCCAGGGGCCAGCGCCGGCCGGTGCAACGATCGAGCACTACACGCGGGAGGGGCTGAAGCTCATTCCCGGCGATGGGCTGCTCGCCACCGTCATCCCCGGCTCCTTCGACGGCTGGATGCTGATGCTGCGCGATTATGGCCGGCTGACCGTCCGCGACGTGCTGGAACCGGCGATCCATTATGCCGAAAAAGGCCACCCGGTCCTGCCGCGCGTCTCCGCCACCATCGCAGGACTTGCCGATTTCTACCGCAAGGAATGGCCGACCTCCTACGAGACCTGGCTTCCGGGGGGAGCAGCGCCCGAACCCTGGTCCAACTTCAAGAACCCGGTGCTTGCCGAAACCTGGAAGCGGGTCGTCGCCGAAGCGGAAAGCAAGAGCGATCGCGAAGCGCAGATCGAAGCTGCACGCGATGCCTATTACCGCGGCTTCGTCGCTGAAGCGATCGACAGCTATGTCAGCAAGACCGAGGTCATGGATGCGAGTGGCACCCGCCACAAGGGAGTGTTGACTGCGGATGACATGGCCAATTGGCAGGCTACGATCGAAGAGCCGCTGACCTATGACTATCACGGCTGGACGGTCGCCAAGATCGGTCCGTGGGGCCAGGGACCCGTCTTCCTCCAAACGTTGGCACTGCTAAAGGGTTTCGATCTGGCCGCGATGAACCCCGCCGGAGCCGATTTCGTCCACACCGTCACTGAGGCCATGAAACTCGCCTTTGCCGACCGTGAGGTCTATTACGGTGACCCGAATTTCACGAACGTGCCGCTCGAAACCCTGCTGTCGGACGCCTATGCCGACGAGCGCCACCGGCTGATTTCGCCTGAGGCATCGCTTGCCTTGCGCCCCGGTAAGCTGCCCGGCTTTGAAAGCCAGTACGATCTCACAATGGCGATGCTCGACGCGCCGGAAGCCAAGAGCGGCGCAGTCTACGAGCCGACGATGTCGCATCTTACCGAGAAGCGCGGCGACACCGTGCATATCGATGTCATCGACCGAGAAGGCAACATGGTCGCGGTCACGCCATCCGGCGGCTGGCTGCAATCCTCGCCGATCATTCCGGGTCTCGGCTTCTGCCTCAATTCCCGCGCCCAGATGTTCTGGCTGCAACCCGGCCTGCCCTCTTCACTTGCGCCGGGCAAGCGGCCGCGCACGACGTTGACCCCGACGATAGCGCTGTATGAAGGACGCCCGACGCTCGCCTTCGGCACGCCGGGCGGCGATCAGCAGGAGCAGTGGCAGCTCTCCTTCTTCCTGCGCTATGTCCATCATGGGCTGAATCTCCAGGAAGCGATCGACAAGCCGCTATTCCATAGCACGCATTTCCCAAGCTCCTTTTATCCGCGCACACGCGAGCCGGGCGGCCTGACGGCAGAGGCGAATTTCAGCGCCGAGGTGCTGGATACGCTGCGCAAGAAGGGCCATCAGCTGACCGTCGCACCGGAATGGACCGTGGGTCGCCTCACCGCAGCGCGGCGTGACGCGGATGGTCTATTGCGCGCTGCAGCGACTCCGCGTTTGATGCAAGCCTACGCTATCGGGAGATAGGGCCGATGACCTGGTCGATCGTTGCTAGAGAACCCGGAACCGGTAATCTCGCCATCGCCGTCGCTACCCGCTTCTTTGCCGTCGGCAGCATCGTGCCGCATATTCGCGGCGGCATCGGCGCGGTTGCGACGCAGGCCTTTGCCAGCCCGCTTTACGGCATTGACGGACTTGCGATGCTGGCATCCGGTCACGCGCCCCATGAAATTCTTGAAACGCTGAGCGCCCGTGACGAAGGCCGCGAGCAGCGGCAATTTCACCTGATCGACAACAAGGGTAACAACGCCGCCTTTACCGGCGCCAAGTGTATCGATTGGGCGGGGCATCTGGTCGACGACAATGTATCGGTGGCCGGCAACATGCTGGCCGGCCCGCAGGTGATTGCGAAAACGCTTGCGACCTTTAAGAAAACCGCAGGCAAACCACTCGCCGAACGGCTGCTCGAAGCCATGCGGGCGGGCGAAGATGCAGGCGGGGATAAGCGTGGCAAGCAATCGGCAGCACTCGTCATCCACCGCGACCAGGATTATGCCTGGCTGAACATTCGTGTCGACGACAGTGCCGATCCGCTCGCCGAACTCGAACGGCTCTATGCAGTTGCGCAGGAGCGCTATTTGCATGTCGCAGAAACCATGCCGACGCGACAGAACCCTAGCGGCATGATCGACCGCCGCGAGATCGACGAGAAGATCGCGGCGCTTGAGGCCAAAAGGATGGCCGAAGGCCAACCCTCGGCCTCCCATGCGACGATGGCAGCTCCGTCGTGAGCAACCTCACTTGAAGCCTGACCAATGGTAAAATCATAAAAGGGAACGTCATGCCGACCATTGCAGCTCCAACGGCCAGTCCAGGCACCCAGTCAGTCCTTTCCGTCTCCAATCTCACCACCTCGTTTCTCGTCGATGGCGAGTGGCGCAAGGTCGTGAAGGACATTTCCTTCGATGTCATGCCGGGAGAGACGGTCGCCATCGTCGGCGAAAGCGGCTCCGGCAAGAGCGTGACCTCGCTCTCCATCATGCGCCTGCTCGCCAGAGCCAGCAGCCGCATCGAGGGTGCGGTCAGGCTCAACGGCCGCGATCTTCTGGCACTACCGGAGGCGGAGATGCGAAAGGTGCGCGGCAAGGATGTCGCAATGATCTTCCAGGAGCCGATGACCTCACTCAATCCGATCTTCACCATCGGCCGGCAGATTTCCGAGGCTTTGACCTGCCATGGCAATATTTCCAAGGCGGAGGCAAAAGCCGAAACGATCCGCCTTCTGGAAAAGGTGCGCATCCCCAACGCGTCCTCGCGCTTCAACGAATATCCGCACCAATTTTCCGGCGGTATGCGCCAGCGCGTGATGATTGCGATGGCGCTCGCCAGCCGGCCGAAACTGCTGATCGCCGATGAGCCGACGACCGCGCTCGACGTGACAATCCAGGGCCAGATCCTCGATCTCATCAAGGTACTGCAGGAAGAGGAAGGCATGTCCGTCCTCTTTATCACCCACGACATGGGCGTTGTTGCCGAAATCTCCGATCGCACCATCGTTATGTATCGCGGCGAAGCGGTGGAGACCGGCAAGACCGACGATATCTTTCATCGCGGCCAGCATCCTTATACCCGCGCCCTGCTGTCAGCCGTGCCGCGCCTCGGCTCGATGAAGGACCAGCCGCAGCCGCTGCGCTTCCCGGTCGTCGACGCGAGCACCGGCGAGCGCAGCGAACCGAAGGCGCTCGCGGATACCGTCGATCATGGCAAGACACCGGTGCTCGAAGTGAAGAACCTGATTACCCGCTTCGATCTTCGCGGTGGCCTGCTTGCCCGTCCGATGGGCGCCATTCATGCAGTCGAGAACGTCTCCTTCGATCTTGCGCAAGGGGAAACGCTGTCGCTGGTCGGTGAATCCGGCTGCGGCAAGTCGACGACGGGGCGCTCCATCATGCGCCTCATCAATCCCAAATCCGGCGAGGTTCGCCTCGACGGCTATGACGTGATGAAGCTCAATACCCTTGATCTGCGCCGGATGCGCCGCAGCATCCAGATGATCTTCCAAGACCCCTTCGCGAGCCTCAATCCGCGTATGACGATCGGCGCTGCCGTTGCCGAACCCTTCATCGAGCATCGCCTGGGCACGCGCGCCGAAGCCCGGGAAAAAGCCGCCGATCTTCTGGAACGCGTCGGGCTGAAGGCCGACATGATGAGCCGCTATCCGCACGAATTCTCAGGCGGCCAGCGCCAGCGCATCTGCATCGCCCGCGCACTCGCCCTTGATCCGAAGGTGATTGTCGCGGACGAAAGCGTCTCGGCGCTGGACGTATCGATCAAGGCGCAGGTCTGCAATCTGCTGATGGATCTGCAGCAGAGCCTCAATCTCTCCTATCTCTTCATCTCGCACGACATGGCCGTGGTCGAGCGCGTCAGCCATCGGGTCGCCGTCATGTATCTCGGCGAGATCGTCGAAATCGGACCGCGCGCGTCGGTGTTCGAAAATCCGCAGCATCCCTACACCAGGAAGCTGATGGCGGCCGTCCCGGTGCCGGATCCGTCCCGGCGAGGCATCCGGCGCAATCTCGCAGTCGAAGAGTTGAAGAGCCCGGTACGGCCCGTCGGCTATCAGCCACCCGCGCGACACTACCGCGAAGTCTCGCAGGGCCATTTGGTTCGAATGGAAGAGGCCGCCTGAGGGGCATTCTGATCTTGACGCCACCGAATTCCGGGCAAATATCGGCATTCTGTTTTCCATCTCATCTGGAGTGAATGATATGACCGATAACGTGCTCGATATTCCGGTAAAGAAGATCGACGGCAGCGATACGACGCTTGCCGACTATCGCGGCAAGGTCATCATGGTCGTCAATGTCGCGTCCAAATGCGGCCTGACGGTGCAGTACGAAGGGCTGGAAAAGCTCTATGAGGAAAAGCGCGGCGAAGGTCTGGTCATCGCCGGCTTCCCAGCCAATGATTTCAAGGGCCAGGAGCCGGGCACCGATAAAGAGATCCTGGACTTCTGCACGCTGACCTACGATGTGCAGTTCCCGATGTTCTCCAAGATCGCAGTAACCGGCGACAAGCGTCATCCGTTGTATGACAGCCTGATCGCATCCGGCGTCGAGACGATCGGCGACGGTCCGATGCGCGCCCGCCTGGCCGAACGCGGCCTGCACACCGGCGACAATGGCGGCATCGTCTGGAACTTCGAGAAATTCCTGATTGACCGCGACGGCAAGGTTGCCGCCCGCTTTGCGCCCGACGTAACCGCCGACGATCCGCGCCTGCTCTCGGTCTTGGAAAAGGAGCTGGCGCGCGCCGGCTGAGACGCGGCACCCTTTTGGGCCTCCAAAATAACGCATCACATCAATAGGTTGCGCCACTTTTCAGGGCGAGGGCACGGCGTGTTCAGCCGGATGGCGTAATTGCCTGCCCTCCAGCCTGGGAGTATCTTTCCCTATCCGAATACATCGTGACGGAACGCTGCATCAATTCTGATGGGAGGATGTCATGCGCGAACCTGATATGCAGAAACTCGATGCCCTTGTCGGGCGCCTGGTCGGCGATCTCGGCGCGGCAGTCTCAGGGGTGTTGGTGACGCTCGGAGACCATTTGGGCCTGTTCAAGGCCATGGCTGACGGAACGCCGAGAACTTCGGCTGACTTGGCCGACAAAGTCGGTGTGAAAGAGCGCTATGTGCGCGAATGGCTGTCAGCTCAGGCAGCCGCCGACTATGTCAGTTATGACGACAAGACCGAGCGTTTCTACCTGACACCGGAACAGGCAATGGTATTCGCGGAGGAAAATAGCCCTGCCTTCTTTGCGGGCGCTTTCGATGTCGTTCAATCCATGTGGATCGACGAGCCGAAGGTCGTCAACGCCTTCAAGAGCGGCAGCGGCCTCGGCTGGCATGAGCATAGCGCCTGCTTGTTCCGCGGCACCGAGCGTTTCTTCCGGCCTGGCTACAACAGCCATCTCATTGCAGAATGGATACCGGCGCTCGACGGCATGCGGGAAAAGCTCGAAGCCGGCGCGATCGTCGCCGATGTCGGCTGCGGCCACGGCGCCTCGACCATCCTGATGGCAGAAGCCTATCCGAACTCGACCTTCTTCGGCTTCGACTACCATCTCCCGTCCATCGAACGAGCAAAAGCTGCGGCGCAGGAGGCAGGCGTTGCGGGCCGTATCACGTTCGAACAGGCGACCGCCAAAGACTTCCCGGCTGCCGACTACGATCTTGTGGCGATGTTCGATTGCCTGCACGACATGGGCGACCCTGTCGGCGCCGGCAAACATATCAAGGAAACCCTCGCCGATGATGGCACCTGGATGATCGTCGAGCCCTTTGCGCATGATTGCCTGAAGGACAATCTCAATCCGGTCGGCCGCGTCTACTACGGGGCTTCAACGATGATCTGTACACCGGCCTCGCTGTCGCAGGAAGTCGGGCTAGGTCTGGGCGCGCAAGCCGGCGAGCTGAAACTGCGCAAGGTTGCCATGGATGCGGGTTATTCGCATTTCCGCAAGGCGACCGAAACGCCGTTCAACATGGTCTTCGAAGTCAGGGCCTGAAAATCGTGCCGCGCGCCTGGTCGAACCGCGGCACGGTGACTTATAGCCGCTGCCCGTCTTCGCCGAACAACGACGCGAGCGCCGGCTGGAAATAAACCGGCTGCTCTCGGTCGAGCGCCACATCCTCGTCGGCATCGATGCGCACCGACAGCGTCTCGCTGCCGACCTGGCCCCAGATCAGATTGTCCGAGCCCATGGGCTCGACGATGGTGAAGGTTGCGGGCAGGCTCGCGGCCCGGCTGCCTGCGGGCTGGAACTGCATCTGCTCGGGCCGGACGCCAAGCGTCGCCTTGCGACCTTCGCCAGGCGTGCCGGAAAACTCGTACCCGTTGAGATCGATCTTACGGCCGTCGGGCAATGCGAAGGACGGAACGCCGTCATTGCTCATCACCTGCCCTGACAGGAAGTTCATCGAGGGCGAACCGACGAAACCGGCAACGAAGCGATTGACCGGGCGCCGGTAGATTTCCTTCGGCGTAGCGAATTGCTGGATAACCCCGCCGCTCATGACCGCGATGCGATCGGCGAGCGTCAGCGCCTCGATCTGGTCGTGCGTCACATAGATCATGGTGGAGCCGAGGCCGCTATGCAGGCGCTTCAGCTCGACGCGCAGCTCGGTTCTGAGCTTGGCGTCGAGGTTGGAAAGCGGCTCGTCGAACAGGAAGACATCGACGTCGCGCACCAGGGCGCGGCCGATCGCGACGCGCTGACGCTGGCCGCCGGAAAGCTCTCCCGGGCGCCGCTTGCGCAAGGGATCGATTTGCAGGATCTGCACGGCGCGGTCGACACGCTGGGCGATCTCGTCCTTTGGCATGCCGGCGATACGCAGCCCGAAGGAGAGATTTCCTTCGACCGTCATCGTCGGATAGAGCGCATAGGACTGGAACACCATGCCGATGCCGCGATCCTTCGGCTCCTCCCAAGTGACATTTTTGTCGCCGATCCAGATCTGCCCGTCGGTGATATCGGTCAGCCCGGCAATCGCGTTGAGCAGGGTCGACTTGCCGCAGCCGGAGGGGCCAAGCAGCACGATGAACTCGCCGGATTGTATTTCGAGATTAAGCGATTTCAGGACGCTGACGCTGCCGAAATCGATTGCAAGTTCGCGAATGGAAACATTGGCCATGAACTATCCCTTGACTGCACCGGCGGTGATGCCGCGCACGAACCAGCGGCCGGAGCCGAAATAGACGATCAGCGGAACCAGGGCGGTGAGGATGGTCGCCGCCATGTTGACGTTGTAGAGCTTCTCGCCCTGGGTCGAGTTGACGATGTTGTTGAGCTGCACGGTCATGGGGAAATTCTCCCGGCCGGCGAAAACGACACCGAAGAGGAAGTCGTTCCAGATGCCGGTCACCTGCAGGATCGCCGCCACCACCAGGATCGGGATCGACATCGGGATCATCAGCCGGAAGAAGATCTGCCAAAGCCCGGCGCCATCGATGCGAGCCGCCTTGAAAAGTTCCATCGGCAGGCTCGAATAATAGTTGCGGAAGAGCAGCGTCAGCACCGGCAGACCGAAAACCGTGTGGGTGATGATAATGCAGGGTAGTGTCGAATAGATGCCGACGTCGCGATAGATCAAAACCAGCGGATAGATGAACACCTGATAGGGGATGAAGGCGCCGAGCAGCAGGATGGCAAAGAGCACGTTTGCCCCTTTGACCCGCCAGAAGGACAGAGCGTAGCCGGTCAGCGACGAGATCAGGATCGACAGGATCATGCTCGGGATGAGGATCTTCACCGAGTTCCAAAAGCCGACGCTGATGCCGCCGCATTCAAGCCCGGTGCAGGCCGTGCTCCATGCCTGCACCCAGGCATCCGCCGTCCACATCTGCGGAAAGGCGAAGATATTGCCCTGGCGGATCTCCGGCATGGATTTGAACGAAGTGACGAGCATCACATAGAGCGGCAGCAGGAAGAATAGTGCCGCAAGGACGAGAAAGAGATAAAGGCCGATGCGTCCAGGGGTCAGATGCTGCGGCTTGCGGCCGGTCGGACCCTGCATGGCACCAGTGACGGAAGATGGCGTCGTCATCAGTTCCCCCTCGGCTTTTCGCGGAAATATTCGTAATAGAGCCACGGCGTCACTAGGATGACCACAGTGATGAACATCACGGTCGATGCTCCCGTCGCCAGGCCGATATTGCCGCGTCCGAACAAGTAATCCATGATGAATTTCCCGGGCACTTCGGTCGCGATACCCGGCCCGCCGCCGGTCGTCGCCAGCACCAGTTCGTAGACCCTGACGACAGCAATCGCCAGAAGCACACTGGCGGTGATGATGGTCGGTCTCAGGATCGGAATGACGATATGAAGATAGACGCGCCAGCTCGGTATGCCGTCGATGCGCGTCGCCTTCCATAATTCCCGGTCGACGCCGCGCAGACCCGCGAGCATGATCGCCATGACGAGGCCAGAAGATTGCCAGACACCGGCAAGCACGATGACATAGAGCGCAAGATCGCTCTGGACGATCCAATCGAAGCGAAACCAGGTAAAGCCGATGCTGTCGGCAACCTTCTGCAAGCCGAGCGTCGGGTTCATGATCCACTGCCAGACCAGCCCGGTGACGATGAAGGACATCGCGAAGGGGTAGAGAAAGATCGTCCGGAAGGTGTTTTCGAAACGGACCTTCTGGTCGAGCGCGACGGCTAGAAGAAAGCCGAGGATCAGGCAGCCCGCGATGAACAGAATACCGAAGACGACGACGTTCTGTAGCGACAGCAGCCAGCGCGCCGTCGAAAACAACCGCTCATACTGCTTCGTGCCGACGAAAATGTTGACCGGCAGCACCTTGCTGTCCGTAAACGATATCCAGATGTTCCACACGACAGTGACGACATAAGCCAGAAGCACAATGGCGAAAGCCGGGAACAGGGCTACATAGGGTGAAAAATGAATCTTCCTGCGGCTGACGCTCGCAGGCGTGGCGACCGCTGGCACAGCGGCGGCATTCGTGTCTGGGGTACTCACGGACGCGCTCCTCCTCAGCATTCATGGAAGCCGGCGGCAGGGATGCCTGCCGCCGCATGGATGTCGATCGAAGCTTACTTCGCCTGTTCAATCACCTGCGCAAACTGCTCGGCGAACTGGTCGGCCGTCATGCTGGGCGTTGTCCAGTATTGGGCGACCAGATCCTGTTCCGTCTGGACGATGTCCTGAGCCGTAAGCACGTCGGGCGCCAGGATCTGGCGGCTCGGATCCTTGAGCGCGTTCAGGCCCTTCTGGGCGCAGGCGTCGAGCTTCGACGTATCGACGTCGAGACGCACGGGTACCGAACCCTTCTTGGAGTTGAAGGCAAGCTGGCCTTCCTTCGACATGATGACCGTTGCGAGCAGGGTCTGGGCGTCGGTCGCCGTCTTATCCTTAAGGACAGGGAAGACGAAGATGTCGCCGCCCATCATGAAGTTGGATTCGCCAGGCCCGAGAATGCAGCCGAAATCCTTGTCGGCAACGAGGCCGGCATGGATGAACTCACCCTTGGCCCAGTCGCCCATGAACTGGATGCCCGCCTTGCCGTCGATCAGCATGCCGGTCGCGACGTTCCAGTCGCGGTTCGGGCTGCCAGGGTCCTGATAGTTGCGCAGCTTGGCGAAGACTTCCGCCACATGCTTGAACTTGTCGGACTTGACGGCATCCGTGTCGAGATCCTTCCAGACCTTGGCATAGAGATCCTTGCCGCCTTCGCCGAGCAGGATGGCGTTGAACATCGACTGCAGCTGCCAGGGCTGGCCGCCGACGGCGACCGGGATCAGGCCGGCGGCCTTGATCTTGTCGAGCGCGGCAAACATTTCATCCCAGGTCTTCGGCTCTTCCGTCACGCCGGCCTTGGTGAAGACGGCCTTGGAATAGAAGACCCAGTTCTGGCCATGGTCGTTGATGGGAGCGCCGTAGATATGATCCTGGAACTGGATGGCCTGATAGAAAGATGGCGTCAGAACCGATTTCCAATCCTGCTCCTTGGCGAGGTCGTCGAGCGGCCGCAGCAGGCCCTGCTGGGCCAGTTCGTTCATCTGCGTGCCGGTGTTGAACTGCATGGCCGTCGGCGGATTGCCGCCGATGATACGGTTGATGCCGATCGGGCGAGCCGTCGAGCCGGAGCCGGCAATCGCGGTATCCACCCATTCGCCGCCCGCAGCGTTGAAGGCTTTGGCCAGTTCCTTCACGGCTGCGGCTTCACCGCCCGAAGTCCACCAATGCAGAACTTCGGCCTTCTTGCCTTCGGCTAGAGCGCCGGTCACGCTCGCCGCGACCAGCGCCGTGGCGCCGACCAATGCCATCATCAATTTGCGCATGCGTTCCTCCTCCTTTGACGACGTTCTTCAAACGCCTTTCTTCAGCCGCCGCCGTCTCCAGACATCGGATGCCGAATTTCCTGATCCTCCAAAACCGTACGGCAGGGCCTCCGTTCCCCGCAGCAAGTGAGCAATGCTTCCTCAGGCATTGCCCATTCGTCAAGCCCGCAGTCCAAAAGGACCGCATTTTCTCAACTCTATAGCGCACTCAATGAGAAACGTCCCTCATTTATTGCGCGCGGTATCGGATCAGGGCGACCGCAACTACTGTGGATTGCAACCACCGAACGCGATTGCGCCGAACGCTCGAATGCCGTCATCACCTCAAGGGCGTGGAAAGCCAGTTCCGACGATACCCGATGCTGACGTCCCGAGCGAAGGGAATCCACCATCTCCGCCGCGCCCAATCCGCGCAGACCGAGATGACCTGGCACACCTTCCGTATAAGGGTGATCGACGGGGATCTCCCTCCACGCATCGTCGCCGTCGCGGAATATCTCGACCTTGCCGCTGAAATTGTTCGGATCCGGCGTCACCATAGTGCCTTCCGAGCCGTAAAGCTCGATCTGATTGTGCTTGTGCTTGATGACATCGAAGCTGGTGGCAACAGTGACAGTCGCACCGCTATGAAACTCCATAACACCAGTCAGATGGGTCGGCACCAGTACCTTGATCGTCTCGCCTCGGCGCGGATCGGTCTTCACCGTGCGTTCGATGCGGGTGATCTTCGCAGTGCCCAAGATCTCGCGCACGGGGCCGAGCAAGGCGATGAGGTTCGTCACGTAGTACGGACCGACATCGAGCATCGGCCCGCCACCGCGGCCATAGAAGAAGGCTGGGTTGGGATGCCAATGCTCATGACCAGGCAACAGCAGCATGGCGGTGGCCGAGATCGTCTTGCCGATGCGCCCTTCATCGAGCAAACGCCGTGTCAACTGGTGACCGCCACCGAGGAAGGTGTCGGGAGCGCAACCGAGCCGCAGGTCCCCTGCTCGCGCGATCGCTATCAACTCCTGCGCCTCGGCCACGGAGACGCCAAGCGGCTTCTCCGAATAGACATGCTTGCCGGCAAGCAGCGCCTTCTTGCTGATGGCATAATGCGAGACCGGCGTCGTCAGGTTGATGATGAGGCCGATTTCCGGATCGGAAAGCATCGTATCGAGCGCAACGGCCTCTATACCGAACTGCTCGGCGAGCTTACGGGCAGGCTCCTGATAAAGATCGTAAACAGACTTCACGCGAATGAAATCAAACATATGGAGGGTCGCGACATAGGTGGCACTGATATTGCCGGCGCCGACAATGCCGACTTTCATGGGTTCGTTGTTCATTGGCTTGCCTTTAGGAAATGGTGATATCGAGTTCGGCAGCGGCGGCGCGCAGATAGTTCATGCCGCGCCGCATCTCGTCGTCGAATTCCGGCATCGCTTCGCGGAAATGGGTCCAATGCGATGCACCCGGCGCATCTTCCAGCTCCAGCGTGATCGGGCCGGAATAGCCGATGGTCTTGAGTGCCGCGAAAATCGCCTTCCAATCGATCTTGCCGCGCCCGGGGCGCCAATGGGCGTTGGTGTGCCCTTCGTTATCGGAAAAATGCGTATTGAAGATCCGATCGCCGAGCGCCAGAACGACGTAATGCGGCATGTCGCCGGCCGGAAAGAGATGGCTCGGATCGAAATTCAGGCCGAGATTGGCGGCACCAGTACGCTCGATCAGCCGCAGCATGCCTTGACCGGAGCTGACCCAGCGATAGGGATGCGGCTCGATCGCGACCTTGAGATCCCCAGCAGCGGCAATCTCGCAAGCTCGGGCAAAACCCTCGACCACGGCATTATACTCACCCGTCCAATCCCATTGCGGTTCGACCGCCGCGCCCCACTCCTGCGAGATCGGCCTCTGCAGGATCGGCTTGACCTCGGATTGAAACGGATAGGGCGTCATGCTGGTGACGATCGGCGTGCCGATCGCTGCCGCGACATCCATGCCGCGCTTGTAGCCTTCGAGATCAACCGTCGATACGGCAGCGCCTGCGACACGGCTGAAGGGCAGATTGAAGAAGAAATTGGTGAGCACCAGCCCCTCTCCGTCAGCAATCTGCTTCAACTCGCGGACGGTTTCGGGTGTGTAATAGCTCAGCATGTCCACCGACCAGGCGGTGAGTTCAAAGCCCTTGCAGCCCGTCGCGGCGAGCCGCCGCAACGGCGCCTGATATGGCGGGTTCCAATTGAAAGTCCAAATAGGCGATCCGAAAAAAAGCGATCCGTCGCTCACGTCATCCTCCCTTGCAATGCGTAGAGCCGCTCACGGTGAGGCCTCCACGCCTGAGCAAATGTGCCTTGCCGATGAGCCTCCTCGCTCAAAATCGACAATTCGTAACGTTACGATTATGGAAAAGATGGAGGCTGTCAATCGACTATTTTCGCCAAAAAAATGCTCGACGCCGTTCAATCTAGAAATTCGTAACGTTACGAATATCTTCTCAGCATATGCTCATCTTGCAAGCCGCAACATTCTTCAGGCATGGCGTAACTGGCTTTGATGATCGACGAAGGCGGCGCGGACGACTTCGTGCAAATCGGCCGGATTTTCGCCGCCGATCGCCCGATGCAGGAAGGCGGCCAATCGCTCGCCTATGGCGTGGTTCGAATAGTGGAAGGTACTCAAAGGCGGGTTGAAGAAATCGGGCAGTGCGGTGCCGCCATAGGTAATCAGCGCGAAATCCTTGCCGGCCTGCCGCCCGGCATCGCGCAGGCCCGCAAGAAAACCGAGAGCCGCCTCCTCGCTCGCGATGAAGGCGGCCGTCGCCGTGGGATTCTGCGCTGCTATATGCTTTGCCATCCCGCGACCATTGTCGGGTGTGGCCGTGGTGAAATGGATGCTATCATCAGGCAGGTCGAGGTGACGCTCGGCAAAAGTCCTGCGCCAGCCCCTTACGAATTGCAGGCTGTAGGTGAATTGCTGGCTGGGCGCGATCAACAGCGGCTTGTGGTGGCCCGCATCAAGCAGAAGGCGTGCAGCCTCCGCTCCGATCATTTCATGATCGAGATCGATGCTCGGATGAACGCTCAAGAGCTCCGTCCGCCCGAAGGTGACAAAGGGCATGCCGACCTCGAGCAGATATTTGACGCGATCGTCCTGCGGGGTCGTGTGCGTAATGATGATGCCGTCGACCGATCCCTCCTCGACGATATCGCGCACCGTCGCGAGTGGATCATCTGCCTGGAGCTGCGGGACGATTGTCGTTCGGTACCCTCGTGCCTTCATATAGCGCGAAGCGCCTTCGATCAACGAGGCAACGACAATGTTCATCTCGCCCTCGCGCCCGAAAGGCAGCACGATGCCGATGGCATGCGTTTTACCGGTGCGCAGATTGATGCCGCCGAGATTCGGACGATAGCCAAGCTCGCCCGCAACGCGCTTGACCAGTTCGATGGTCTCGCGATTGACCTCCGGGCCTTCCTTGAGAGCACGGCTGACTGTCGTAACCGAAAGACCGAGAGCCGTAGCCACGGTCCGCAAGGTCACGCGCTGACCTACTTCGCGACGCAAGCCGCGTCCTACCGCCGATCCCTGCACCTTCGACAAATCATTCCGCTCCGCCATATCGGCGCGAGAATGCCCGCAGGCGGGTAACGATGCAAGCGCAGGGTGCGATCAAAGTCGAAGAGGGTACCTGTTTTGGGCTGTCGATCCAATGGTGTCGGATGACATCAGGACACAACCTTAAGCATAGATATTCAGCTGGCATTCAGAAAGGCAATTTTAAGATGCATACCGCCAGCCATTCTATTATTAGGGGAAACTCATGGACAAATATACCAAAACTGTTTTGACAATCATCGCCGTCGCGCTCGCGGCAATCGCCATCCAAAACACGATTACGCCGGCGCAAGCCGTCGGTGGCGGCTGCGGTACGGAGACCTACCGGCCTTGCTATGTAAAGCTGGTGAACTAGAACGAATTCGGATTTTAGGTCGAACAGACCTAAAATCATCCGGCTCTAGCGCAATCACCGCTGCCCGTGGGATACTCCGGGCAGCTTTTGTCCCAGCCGGTTATGAATCAGAGCCTTTTCGCGCAGCCTGAATGGCCGTGCGTGCGCCGGCGCGCAACTGCGCTGTTTCCGTGCCAGCGATGACCAGATCGAGGCCGAGCTTCAGATATTCTCCAGCGCGTGCGCCATCGCCACCGAAGGCGCAAATGACCTTGCCGTGAGCGCGGCAGCGTGCCAGCGCGGTTGCAAGCGCCTGATCGATCGCGGCGCTATCGGGTGCAAGGCGGGCGCCGTTCGAAAGCGCGATCGAAAGATCGGACGGGCCGACGAAGATGCCGTCGATACCGTCGACTGCAAGTATCTCGTCGATGGCGTCGAGCGCCATGCGGGTTTCCACCATGGCGATAGTAGCGGTCAGGCTGTTGGCGCTCTGCAGATAATCTTCAGCCGGCAGGCCGAAATGATTGAGCGCCAGAGATGGTCCCCAGCTCCGCTCGCCAAGCGGCGGATACTTCGTTGCTTGCACCAAGGCGCGCGCATCATCGGCAGAGTTGATCATCGGCGCGATGATGGCGGAGGCGCCGGCATCGAGAAGGCGCGAGGCAGAAGCAAAATCGCCGACCGGAATGCGGGCAATCGCCGGCTTGCCAGCCAGGCGCACATAGGCAATCCCGTTGGCAGCAGACTCCATGTTCCACATGCCATGCTGCATATCGAGCACGATAGTATCGAAATCTTCCTGAGCCAGATGGTTGACGAGCATTGGATCGGGTATGCCGACCCAGCCGGAGATCATGCCGCCATTCTCGCGGCGCTTCAGGCGTCCGGCAAAACCGTTAATGTCAGTCGTCATCGTCTTTCCTCACCTATCAACACCAGGCCCCATTTTGGAGCCCGCCTCAACCGCCAAATCACGGCGAGCCGTTGCAATCGACAATACTCAATTCCCATTGCCGAGCCACTCGAAAGTGCACATGCGACGGACACAAATCGACAAAGCACGGCTTCGACCGCGGTCAGCTACCGTGCAGAAAGATGATTTCAAATCTGCCAGACGACCATGACAAATTTGCAGCTATCTGGATCGGTTAGCCGCATTCACCGGGCGACCAAGGCGTGACTTAAGACGAGCGATGCCGCCCGGCAGACGACATCGTTCGGCCACAGGATTTCGGCAGCTCTTACCGCTCAACGCCCGGCAAAACGCTGTTTCGCAAAGTCCGTGACAGGCGTGTAGAGGCTGATGAGCGTACCCTCGGGATCGCGAATCTGCCCTGCCCGGTTGCCCCATGGCATCAGCTTCGGCTCGTGCACGACCTCCACCTTGTCCTTCAACCTTGCGAATTCGGCATCGACATCGTCAACCTGAAATTCGATGATGACTGAGCGATTGGCGCAGGGTTCGGCGCTGCCCTCCTTGAACAGGGCGACGGTCTCGGCGCTTCCGATCGCAAGCGTCACCGAAGGGGTGACGATCTCGGCAAAGACTGGCGCCAGCCACTCGGCCGGGTGACCGGTGACCATCTCATAAAAGCCGACCATCTTCTTGATGTCTGAGGTGATCAGACGCGTGGATGCCAGTTTCATCGCATACTCCTTCAAAAGGCCGGCCGAACATATCGTTGGCGGCTCGAAGGCTCTTGTTGCATAAGGCTGTTGCCACCATACTGGCAGCAGGAGTCAGCAGGAATGCGTCGCGCCGACCGTTTGTTTCAGATCATACAGATATTGCGCCGGTCGAGCCGGCCGGTAACTGCTGCCGCGCTGGCGGATGAACTCGAAATCTCGAAGCGCACGGTCTATCGCGACATTGCCGATCTGATGGGCCAGCGCGTGCCGATCGAAGGTGAGGCCGGCTTCGGATATCTCCTCTCACCGGGCTACGAAATGCCGCCGCTCATGCTGACGCCCGAGGAGATCGAGGCCGTCGTCCTCGGAGCACAATGGGTTGCGGGCCGCGCCGACAAGGCCCTTGCCAATGCCGCACGCGATGTGGTTGCCAAGATCACCGCCATCGTGCCTGCACATTTGCGCCCGTTCATCCTCGAGCCGAGCGTGGGCGCCAAACCCGTCATCCAAGAAACGGAAGGGGAGAACATCGACCCATCGATGCTGCGGGCAGCGGTCCGGGAGGGGCGAAAACTCCAGCTGCGCTACCGCACCGAAATGGGCGAGGAAACCGCAAGGACGGTGTGGCCGGTTGTCCTCGGCTATTCCGATACGAGCCGCATTCTGGTGGCATGGTGCGAGCTGCGCCAGGGCTTCCGGCATTTCCGCACGGAGCGGATTATCGAAGCCGACATGCTCGACGAAAACTATGGCCTGCGGCCAGGAGAATTGCGGCGTCGCTGGTCCGTCTGGCGAGAGGCCGAACTCCAGCAATTAGGGCGGGCGCGATAGACTTCGGGTGCCGGCGCCATTTTGGCCAACACCCGACAGTCTCAGATGATCCCGCCGCCGCCGGCAGCAGAGGCTGGCCGCTCTGCGGCGACCTTGTTGCGATAGCCACTCGCCCTGTAGGTCGCCACCGGATCGATGGCGCCACCGGCACGGCGGCGTGCTTCAGCAAGGATTGGCTCGACATCGGCGCGATAGGCGCGCTTCAGTGTTTCCGATGCCATCAGCGCGTCGTTCGCGTCCTGATACTCGTCAAGTGCATTGCGATCGACGATCAGCGCCTGCGCGTAGGCGCGGCGAATCTCGTTGGCGCTTGAAATCAGGCTTTCGATTGGGTCGGTCACGTTATGCGACTGATCGATCATATGAGCCGGATTGAAGTCATTGACCCCGCGCCGTTCGGCATCGACCAGCTCGTTGAAGACGAGGAACAGGCGATAGGGTTCGATGGCGCCGGCATCGAGATCGTCGTCGCCATACTTGGAATCGTTGAAGTGAAAGCCGCCGAGCTTGCCGAACTGGATGAGGCGCGCGACGATCATCTCGATATTGGTATTCGGCGCGTGGTGACCGAGATCGACGAGGCACTGCGCCTTGGGGCCGAGTGTCTGCGCGATCAGATAGTTGGTGCCCCAGTCCTGAACGACTGTGGAATAGAAGGCCGGTTCGTACATCTTGTGCTCGGAAAACAGCCGCCAGTCATCCGGAAGCGCCTTGTAGATATCGGCCATGGCGGCGAGATAGCGCTCGAACGCCTTGGTGAAATTGGTCTGGCCGGGGAAGTTCGAGCCATCGCCGATCCACACCGTCAGCGCGTTCGAGCCGAGCGCCTTGCCGATTTCGATGCATTCGATGTTGTGCTCGACAGCCTGGGCGCGGGTTGCCGCATCGACATGGCTGAGCGAGCCGAACTTGTAGGAGTGGGCCTGGCCGGGCGCATCGGAGAATGTATTGGAGTTCATGGCGTCGAAGCCGAGGCCAAGCGCATCGCCCTTCGCCTTCAATTCCCTCGGATCGGCCTTATCCCAGGGGATATGCAGCGAAACCCTTGGCGTTGCCCGCGTCAGCTGCTGAATGACGGCGCAATCGTCGAGCTTGTCGAAGATGCCGCGCGGCTCACCGGTGCCGGGGAAGCGGGCAAAGCGCGTGCCGCCGGTGCCGACGCCCCAGGACGGGACCGCGACGAAGAATTCTGAAACCTTTTTGGTCACGGCTTCGATATCGACGCCGCGGCGGGCGAGCGCGGCGCCGAGCGCCTCATAATCGGACTTCAGCGCGGCGGCGCACTTGTCGTTTTCGGCGGCGACCAGATCCGGCGCAATTCTAAACTCGGCCATTTATTCCTCCCATGTACGTCATTCGAAATGTTACAGCCTCTCGACTGGCTGTTCCCTCTTCTCCCCAGCGGGGAGAAGATGCCCAACGGGCAGATGAGGGGGGAGTGAAGAGCATAGCAATTCACATCTTGAGCGTAAGCGAAAGATAGAACTGCATTTGCGGCGCCCCTCATCCGACCCTTTGGGCCACCTTCTCCCCGCTGGGGAGAAGGAAGTGCGGCCAACTACCGAGTAAAACTCTGCGCATTGCCGGCGTCGACGTTGATGATATTGCCCGTCGATTTGGCGGAAAGATCCGAGGCCAGGAAATAGATCGCCTCGGCAATGTCCTCCGGGAACACATTCAGCTTCAGCATCGAGCGCTTGCGGTAATGTTCCTCCAGATCGTCCACCTCGATCTTCGAGGAGGCGGCGCGCTGTTCGCGCCATTCGCCATTCCAGATCTTCGAGCCGCGCAAGACGGCATCCGGATTAACGGTGTTGACGCGAATGCCTGCGTCTGCGCCTTCCAATGCCAAACAACGTGCCAGATGGATCTCCGCTGCCTTGGCCGTGCAATAGGCGGCGGCATTCGGCGAGGAGGCCAGACCGTTCTTCGATGCGACAAAGACAACGTTGCCCCCGAGATTCTGGCGGCGGAACAGCCGGAAAGCTTCACGCGAGACGAGGAAATAGCCGGTCGCGAGGATATCGATATTGCGGTTCCACATCGAAAGCTCGGTGCTTTCGATCGGCGCGGACGAAGCGATGCCGGCATTCGATACAAGAATGTCGACGCCGCCGAATTCGACACAAGCCTCGGCAAAGGAGGAGATGACAGCATCTTCCTTTGTCACGTCGAGCTTGACGCTGCGTACGGCATCGGCCCCATATCGCTTGGCGAAATCGGCCTGCGTACTCTCAAGTGCCGCCTGGTCGATGTCAGCCAGAACGACACAAGCGCCCTCCCCCACGAGGCGCGCTGCCGTGGCGCGGCCGATGCCGCCGGCGCCGCCGGTAACAAAGGCGACCTTGCCGGCAAGGCTCTTCGGCTTCGGCATGCGCTGCAGCTTTGCCTCTTCCAGCAGCCAGTATTCGATATCGAAGGCTTCCTGTTCGGGCAGGCCCTGATATTCGGAAACCGTGGAAGCGCCGCGCATGACGTTGATGGCGTTGACGTAGAACTCGCCGGCAATACGGGCAGTCGCCTTGTCGCGGGCAAAGGACAGCATGCCGACGCCGGGTACGAGAAAGATCACTGGGTTCGGATCGCGCATGGCAGGTGAATTGTCGTGCTTGCAATCATTGTAATAGCGCGCGTAATCGGCGCGGTAATCTTCCAGCGCCTTATCGAGACTGGCAATGACGGCATCGACATCGGGCTTGGCCGGATCGAAATCGACGATCAGCGGTCGGATCTTGGTACGCAGGAAGTGATCCGGGCAGCTCGTGCCGAGCGCGCCGAGCGGACGAAGGCTCTTCGAATTGACGAATTCGAGCACGGCAGCCTGATCGTCGAAATCACCGAGCTTGCGCTCGGCCTTGCCGATGCGGCCGCGGATCTCAGGCATCAGCCGAGCAGCGATAGCACGGCGTTCCGCCTGCGGCAGACTCTGCGTGATGGCACCGCCAAAAATGGTCTTGCCTTCCGTCTTGGCGGCGAACCATTCGATCGCCTTGTTGATGATCTGAAGCGTCAGCTCGTAGCAGGCCTTGGCATCATCGGCCCATGTAAAGAGGCCGTGACTTTCCAGGACGACGCCCTTGGCGTTCGGATGCGCCTTGACGAAGGCTTCGAGATCGAGACCCAGCTGGAAGCCGGGGCGGCGCCAGGGAAGCCAGCCGATATCGTCACCGAAGATTTCGCGCGTCAGCTCGCGCGAGTTCTTCGAGGCTGCGATGGCGATGATGGCATCCGGATGCATGTGATCGACATGGGTGAACGGCACGAAGCCGTGCAGCGGCGTATCGATCGAAGCGGCTCGGGCGTTGAGGTTGAAGGTGCAATGCGGCAGGAAGCCGACCATGCGATCCTCGTCGGCAACCCCCTGATAGATGTTCTTCAGGCTGTCGAGCTTATCCTGGTAAAGCGTCGCGAAGCCATCGAGCTTGATGGTGCCGACATCGCCGCCGGAGCCCTTGACCCAGAGCACCTTCACCTTTTGGCCGGAGAGCGGATCGGTTTCCATGACCTTGGCCGACGTGTTGCCGCCGCCATAGTTGGTGATACGCTTGTCAGCACCGAGCAGATTCGACCGATAGAGCAGCTTGCCAGGCTCATCGAGCCCATCAGCATATGCATCATCCCAACGGTTTTTCAGAAGCTGAACGCCAGCCGCCATGTCATCCTCCCTTGAAAATCAAGTCCTGCAGGCGGATCGCGTTACGATTGGAACCGCCCTTTGTGAGCAGGGTATCGCTCACATATAGTCACCCTGTCAATCGAAAACGATCAAATTCGATAATGCTGCGATGCAATATGAAAGTTTATGATCGTTTATGATTGACACTTTGTCATATTTGCGAAATAACCGCCAATAAGGAGGAGCCGATGCACGAACGTGAACGCCATCGCATTATTCTGAGCGCCGTACAGGAAAAATCTGTCGTAACGATTCAGGATATTTCCGAGCTGACCGAGGCTTCGGAAGCGACGATACGCCGTGATATCGCTGCCCTGCACGTCCAGGGAAAGATCCGACGTGTGCGTGGCGGCGCGGAGTCGATCCATCCCCCACAACTCGGCAATCTAGCAGCGCGACCGTTCCGTGTATCCGAAGCTGTCAACATCGATAGGAAACGCGCAATTGCGCGCAAGGCCGCCGAACTCTGCAATCCCGGCGACGCCATCATCATCAATGGCGGCACGACGACATTCCAGCTGGTTCACTATATCTCGGCCTCCCGGCTGCAGGTGATGACCAATTCCTTTGCCATCGCTGAACACCTGGTCAAGCATTCGAAGAACAACGTGACGGTGCCGGGCGGCGCGATCTATCGTGAACAAAGCCTGATCCTCTCGCCCTTTGACAATGATACGATCCGGAATTTCTATGCTCAGCGCATGTTCGTCGGTGCGCAGGGCGTCGGCCCGCTGGGCATCATGGAAGCCGACGCGCTGGTCATCCAGAGCGAGCAGAAGCTCATGCGCCAGGCCGACGAACTCGTCGTCATGGTCGATTCGAGCAAGTTCCGTCAGCGCTCCAGCCTGATCCTTTGTCCGCTCGAACAAGTCTCGACCATCATTACCGATGACGGCGTGACCGCCGAGACCGTGCGCATGATCGAGGATGCGGGTATTTCGCTCATTATTGCAAATGTTTCGGCTCAGGCCGAGGAGGAAGATTCCCCGTCGGTCGCATGAGACGCGCGGCTCAGGCGGGGTGAGCATGCCTATTAACTTTGGGAGGAAGTGACATGAATATAGCAAAGAAACTGGCGATCGGCGTTGCGCTCGCCGCAACGCTTTTCGCCGGCGCGGCCAGTGCAAAGGACATCAAGATCGGTCTCGTAGTGAAGTCGCTGGGCAACGGCTTCTTCGAGGCCGCCAACAAGGGCGCCCAGGAAGCCGCAAAGGATCTCGGCGGCGTGCAGGTGATCTACACCGGCCCCACCTCGACCACGGCCGAAGGCCAGATCGAAGTCATCAACTCGCTGATCGCACAGGGCGTCGATGCCATCGCGATTTCGGCCAATGACCCCGATGCAGTCGTCCCTGCCCTTAAGAAGGCGGCGCAGCGCGGCATCAAGGTTATCTCCTGGGATTCCGGCGTCGCAAAGGCCGGCCGAATCCTGCAGCTGAACCCCTCGTCCAACGAGCTGATTGGAAAAATGTGCCTGACGCTCGCCAAGGATCATCTTGACGGCGGCAAGGGCGACTTCGCCATCCTGTCGGCAACGACGACCTCGACCAACCAGAATATCTGGATCGGCGAGATGAAGAAGCAGCTCAAGGATTTCCCGGGCCTCAACCTCGTCACGACCGTCTATGGTGACGACCTCTCGGACAAGAGCTATCGTGAAGCGCAAGGCCTGTTGACCTCGCATCCGGAAGTCAAGGTCATCGTCGCCCCGACGACGGTCGGCGTGCTTGCCGCTTCTCAGGCCGTCAAGGATGCCGGCAAGATCGGCAAGGTCTACGTGACCGGTCTCGGCCTGCCGTCTGAAATGGCCGGCGCCATCAAGTCCGGTGCAACGAAGGAGTTCGCGATCTGGAACCCGATCGATCTCGGCTATTCCGCAACGCAGATCGCCTATCGCCTCGTCAAGGGCGAGACCGATGGCAAGCCGGGCAGCGAAATCAATGCCGGCCGCATGGGCAAGATCAAGGTTGGCGAAAACGGTGAGGCCGCCATGGCCGATCCGTTCGTCTACAACACCTCGAACATCGATCAGTTCTCCAAGGTTTTCTGATCGAAAATCGAACTCGCAGCTCTCCGGCGGCATCAGCCGCCGGACCTGGTTTCACTGATCCGGTACATTGCTGATGACCACAGTCCTTCAACGCTCCATCGCGGACGCACCAACCGCGAACAATCAGGCCATTCTGGAAATGCGCGGCATTTCCCAGATCTTCCCCGGCGTGAAAGCGCTGGATGGCGTCAGCATTTCGCTTTACCCCGGCAAGGTCACCGCATTGATCGGTGAGAACGGCGCCGGCAAATCGACACTCGTTAAAATCCTAACAGGTATCTATCGCCCGAACGAAGGCGAGATCCTTGTCGACGGCAAACCAACGGCTTTCGCCAGTGCGCAGGCGGCTATCGATGCCGGCGTCACGGCCATTCATCAGGAGACGGTACTCTTCGACGAGCTGACTGTTGCCGAAAACATCTTTCTGGGTCACGCGCCGCGCACGTCCTGGCGCACCATCGACTGGAAGACGATGAACAGCCGATCGAAAGAGCTTCTCCAATCGCTGGAAAGCGCCATCGATCCCACGACCCGATTGAAAGACCTCTCCATCGCGCAGCGCCATCTTGTGGCAATCGCACGCGCTCTGTCGATCGAGGCCCGCATCGTCATCATGGACGAACCCACAGCAGCCCTTTCGCGCAAGGAGATCGATGATCTCTTCCGCATCGTCGAAGGGTTGAAGGCAAGGGGCAAGGCGATCCTGTTTATCAGCCACAAATTCGACGAGCTCTATGAAATCGCCGATAATTTCGTCGTCTTCCGCGACGGCCGCGATGTCGGCCATGGCGAACTGAAGTCGACGCCGCAGGACGAAATCGTTCGCATGATGGTCGGACGCGACGTCAAGGACGCTTTCCCGAAAGTGCCTGTTACCATCGGCGATACCGTTCTCGAAGTCGAGAAATATTGTCACCGCACGGAGTTCCGCGACATTTCCTTCAAGCTGCGACGCGGCGAGATCCTCGGCGTCTACGGCCTGATCGGCGCCGGACGCTCGGAACTTTGCCAATCGCTCTTCGGCATCACCAAGCCGCTCTCGGGCCGCCTGACGCTGGACGGTCGGGAAATCCAGATCCGATCGCCGCAGGACGCCATTGCCGCCGGCATAGTCTATGTGCCGGAAGAACGCGGCCGCCACGGTCTGGCGCTGCCGATGCCGATCTATCAGAACATGTCGCTGCCATCGCTCGGGCGCACCTCGCGCAAGGGGTTCCTGAAGGCGGCCAACGAATTCGCTCTCGCCCGCAAATATGCCGAACGGCTCGATCTGCGCGCAGCCGCCCTTTCCGTGCCGGTGGGAACGCTCTCTGGCGGCAACCAGCAGAAGGTGGTCATCGGCAAGTGGCTGGCGACACAACCGAAGATCATCATTCTGGATGAACCCACCAAGGGAATCGATATCGGCTCGAAGGCCGCCGTCCACGGTTTCATCAGCGAGCTGGCGGCCGAAGGCCTCAGCATCATCATGATCTCCTCCGAACTGCCCGAGATTCTCGGCATGGCGGATCACGTGCTGGTCATGAAGGAAGGTCTTTCCGCGGGCCTGTTCGAGCGCGACGGGCTGACGCCGGAAATCTTGGTGCGCGCCGCCACGGGAAATGCATAAGGAGAGCCGGATGCCACGCATCCTCAAAAAGCGCGAAACACTGCTCGCCATCATCATCGCCGTGATGATCGCCGGCTTCGCAACGCGTGCGGCCGGCTTTGCCGAGCCCGCCAATCTCGCCAATATCTTCAACGACACCTCGATCCTCATCATTCTGGCTCTTGCCCAGATGACGGTCATCCTGACCAAATCGATCGATCTGTCCGTTGCCGCCAATCTGGCGCTGACAGGCATGGCGGTTGCTATGCTGAACGCTGCCTATCCCGATATTCCGCTGATCGCGCTCGTCTTGATGGCAATCCTGATGGGCGCGGCTCTCGGCGCCATCAACGGCTATCTCGTCTGGGCTTTGGAAATCCCGCCGATCGTCGTCACGCTCGGTACCTTGACGATCTATCGCGGCATGGCATTCGTGCTATCGGGCGGCGCCTGGGTCAATGCGCATCAATTCACGCCGATCTTCCTGAACGTTCCGCGCACGCCGCTTCTTGGCCTGCCCGTGCTTGCCTGGATCGGCACCGCGATCGTGCTGATGATGTATCTGGTGCTGCGCTACACCCAGTTCGGCCGCTCGGCCTATGCCAGCGGCGGCAATCCGGTGGCCGCCGTCTATGCCGGCATCGACGTCGGCTGGACTCGCTTCCTCGCCTTCGTCCTCTCTGGTGCGCTCGCCGGTCTCAGCGGCTATCTCTGGGTCTCGCGCTATGCGGTCGCCTATGTCGATATCGCCAACGGGTTCGAGCTCGATAGCGTGGCGGCCTGCGTCATCGGCGGCATTTCAATCGCCGGCGGCGTCGGTTCGGTCGCCGGCGCGGTCTTGGGCGCTCTCTTCCTCGGCGTCATCAAGAACGCACTTCCGGTCATCGGCATCTCGCCGTTCACCCAGATGGCGATCTCAGGCACCGTCATCATCCTTGCCGTCGTCTTCAACGCCCGGCGCGAACGCAACCGCGGCCGTATCATCCTGCGCGATCAGGCCGCAAAAGACACCGCCAGCCAGGGAGCACACGCATGAGCAACGGTTCGCAAGCGGCAACGGCGGAAAAGCGCGTTATTCCGGATCGCCTCGGCACGCCCTTCAAGCGCATCTTGTCGAGCTGGGAAACGCTGCTCCTTGGTGTCGCGGCTGCCATCTTCATCTTCAATTCGCTGGCTTCGCCCTACTTCCTGGATCCGTTCAATCTCTCCGACGCGACCTTCAACTTCACCGAAAAGGCGATGATCGCCTTTGCCATGGCACTCCTCGTCATCGCTGGCGAAATCGACCTCTCGGTTGCAGCCATCATCGCGCTCGCCTCGACAGCCATGGGCGCTGCGGCGCAACTGGGCGTCGATACGCCCGGCCTTGTCGCGATCGGTATCGGCGTCGGCCTCGTCTGCGGCATCTTCAACGGCTTCCTGGTTTCGGTGCTGAAGCTGCCGTCGATCGTCGTCACCATCGGCACGATGAGCCTGTTTCGCGGCATTTCTTACATCGTTCTCGGCGATCAGGCCTATGGCAATTATCCGGATAGCTTCGCCTATTTCGGCCAGGGCTATGTCGTCTGGGTCTTCTCCTTCGAATTCGTACTCTTCATCGCGCTGGCAATCGCCTTTGCGATCGTGCTGCATGCGACGAATTTCGGGCGGCAGGTCTATACGATCGGCAACAATGATTTCGCCGCGCGTTTCTCCGGTATTCCGGTCGAACGGGTCAAGTTCATCCTGTTCCTCCTGACCGGCATCATGAGCGGCATCGCCGCCGTCTGCCTCACCTCGCGCCTCGGCTCCACGCGTCCGTCGATCGCTCTTGGCTGGGAGCTGGAAGTGGTCACCATGGTCGTGCTCGGCGGCGTATCGATCCTCGGCGGCTCGGGCACGATCGGCGGCGTTGTCATCGCCGCCTTCGTCATGGGGCTGGTTACATTCGGCCTTGGCCTGCTGAACGTCCCGGGCATCGTCATGTCGATCTTCATCGGCCTCCTCCTCATCATC
The DNA here is from genome assembly GCA_900472485.1 of Hyphomicrobiales bacterium. Classification (GTDB taxonomy): domain Bacteria; phylum Pseudomonadota; class Alphaproteobacteria; order Rhizobiales; family Rhizobiaceae; genus Rhizobium. The sequence goes on along the minus strand of UCII01000011.1, from coordinate 14,056 downwards.
ACCATCGCGCTGCCGATCGTCGCAAAGCGCATCAGGACCATGAGCTCCAAATGACTGTTGCTCTCGAACGCCACGCCTTCAAGATGACGCTCAATCCAGGTATGGAAGCGGAATACCGGAAGCGGCATGATGAAATCTGGCCCGAGCTTGTCGACCTGCTGCATCAGGCCGGCGTCAGCGATTATTCCATCCATCTCGATCGCGACACGAACACGCTTTTCGGCGTCCTGACACGGCCGAAAGATCACACCATGGCCAGCCTGCCCGAACATCCTGTCATGAAGAAATGGTGGGCGCACATGGCCGATATCATGGCGACCAATCCCGATAACTCGCCCATCCAAAGCGATCTGGTCACGGTTTTTCATCTGCCATGAACGACGAGACAGCTTACCGCCACATCGCCGTGATCGACATCGGCAAGACCAACGCCAAGGTGGTGGTGCTTGATGCTGGCACAGGCAGCGAGATCGCCGTCGTCAGAACCGCAAACAGCGTCCTGAAGTCGGGTCCTTACCCACATTACGATATCGAGGGCCTGTGGGATTTCATCATTTCGGCTCTCAAAGGTTTTGCCCGCACGCCTGGATTCGATGCCATTTCGATCACGACGCATGGTGCATGTATGGCGATGCTTTCAGCCGATGGCAACCTCGCCATGCCGGTTCTCGACTATGAGCATGGCTATCCCCAAACCGTTCAGAACGCCTACAATCAGTTGCGCCCCAAGTTTACTGAGACGTTTTCACCCGGATTGTCGGTTGGCCTTAATGTCGGCGCGCAAATCCACTATCTAAAAAGCACCTTTCGGGCCGATTTCGCCCGTGTCGCGACGATCCTGACCTATCCGCAATATTGGGCTTTCCGATTGACCGGTATCGCCGCCAACGAGGTGACCTCGCTCGGTTGCCATACCGATCTCTGGAACCCGACGACGCAAAGCTATTCGTCTCTGGTCGACACGCTTGGCATCCGCGGGCTGATGGCGCCAGTCCGTTCGGCTTTCGACGCGCTTGGACCGGTCCTGCCGGCACTTGCTGCGGATATGGGTCTCACGAAACCGGTGCCGGTCTATTGCGGCATTCACGACTCCAACGCTTCGCTACTGCCGCATCTGGTCGAAAACGAAGCCCCCTTTGCCGTCGTCTCGACGGGAACCTGGGTGATCAGTTTCGGCGTGGGCGGCGATCTCGATCATCTTGATTCCAGGCGCGATGCGCTTGCCAACGTCGATGCCTATGGCCGCGCCGTGCCATCAGCCCGTTTCATGGGAGGCCGCGAATTCGAGCTTCTGGCTGCCGAAATAGGCACGGCGGCGCCCGAGGCGATCGAAGCCGCCTTGGAGCCGGCGATCAACAAGGGCCTCATGCTTTTACCCAACGTCGTTGAAGGATCGGGTCCCTTTCCCGGCCGGAAGCGGCGCTGGATCGCAGATAACGCCGCGAGCAATGCCGAGCGCCTTGCCGCTGTCAGCCTCTATCTCGCGCTGATGACGGAAGCCTGCCTCAGCTTGATCGGCGCCAGAGGACCGATTTTCGTCGAAGGCCCCTTCGCGCTCAACAGCGCCTATCTCAAAGCCCTGTCCGCTTTGACGAACAGCGACGTTATTGCGCTGGCGGGCTCGACAGGCACCAGCCAGGGGGCAGCGTTACTGACGGGCATCCGCCCCGCGACAACAGCGGAAAACTCGCCGGTTCGCGCCGAACTGGCCGGGTTAACCCGCTATCGGCAGGCCTGGCGCGACGCATTAAGCTCTTAAGCCTCGGGCCCGGATAGTTCTGCCGCCGCGATTTCGGCAACGCGCAGCGCTAGTTCGACGTGCTCGTCCTCGCCATCTTCGATCAGCCAGCTTGCTGAAAGGCCGGCCCAGGCAACGATCCATCGCAACAGGCGCCCATGCTCCATTCCCGCTGCCTCGGCAACGACCGTCACTTGCCGGGCAAGACGGCCGGGAGATGTGGCGACGGCGTTATCCGGATTGCAGAAGAGATTGGCGTAGTCGAAGCCGCGTTCGCCTACGAGCCCCTTGGGATCGATCGCAAGCCAGCCGCGCTCTGAGAAGTCAAGAATATTGCCGTGATGGATGTCGCCATGCAGCGCCACGACATCGCGGGGTTCCGACAGCAGTTTGCGGGCCGTGACAGCAGACCGTACGAAAGTGCCACCTTCGCAGTGGGCCATAGTTTCGAGCGAACGAAACCGGTGGACAAGCGGAATCAATTGCGGCAAGCCGCCCCCGCGAGAGGCATGAAGCCCAGCGACGGCCTTGCAGATGATCCGGCTTGCCTCGTCGTCCTCGCCATTCCTTGCCATCTCGGCAAGTGAGCGGCTGCCTGTCGCCCGTTCGAGCAGGATAGCATGGTCCTGATGTTCGAGAACGCGCGCAGCACCAATGCCATTCCACCAGACCATGAGCTCGGCACCCGATTTCTCCTCCGGTGCGTCCGCGATCTTCAGCATCGCCGGCTCGCCGTCACGGCGCACGGGAAAAAGCCGGCTGGAATGGGTGACGACCGGATCGCCATCCGGGATCAGGCGCCAGAGGTCGAAATAGGTCTTTGAACCGTCATTCTCATTCACGCGACATCAATCTCCTCGGCATAGGCCACGCCAGGACAGGCGCCGCTACCTATGTGGGTCAGCGGCATCGAAACTTCCACTTTTAGATTCACGTCGCCTTACCGCCATATCGCCCGGGTCTTGGAAGCAGATGCACAACAACCATCCCTCGACAGAAATTCAAAAAGATCGTCAAAATTGTCTTCGCGACGGTTATTTTCTTGTGGAATCGTTCCAATATTCCTACAGAAAATACCCTTATGAGCGCTTTCGAGATCAAAAAATGTCCGAAAGCGCCCATCGGCTTCGATATCAGCTCTGTCTTCTCCAAAAGAACGCCTTACGGCAGTTTGCGCGTCGAGACAGGCGATTGCGGGCGGGTTCAAAGGGCGCTGCCGCGTCCATCCAAGGAGAGCTAACATGAGTCTGAAGACATTGACGGCCGCGACCTTCGTCGCTTCGCTGGCCTTCGCACCTCTCGCGCATGCGGACATCACCATCGGCCTCATCGCCCCGCTGACCGGCCCGGTCGCAGCTTACGGCGACCAGGTCAAGAACGGCGCGCAGACCGCTATCGAAGAAATCAACAAGAACGGCGGCGTTCTCGGCCAGAAGCTCGTTCTGAAGCTCGGCGATGACGCCGGCGATCCGAAGCAGGGCGTATCCGTCGCCAACAGCTTCGTCGGCGACAGCATCCGCTTCGTCGTCGGCCCGGTGACCTCGGGCGTTGCCATCCCAGTTTCCGACGCGCTTGCCGAAAACGGCATCTTGATGGTCACGCCGACCGCAACCGCTCCGGACCTGACCAATCGCGGCCTGACGAACATCTTCCGCACCTGCGGCCGCGATGACCAGCAGGCCGTCGTCGCCGGCGAATATGTCGTGAAGAACTTCAAGGACAAGAAGATCGCGATCCTCAATGACAAGGGCGCCTATGGCAAGGGCCTGGCGGACGCCTTCAAGGCTGCGATCAACAAGGGTGGCATCACTGAGGTCGTCAATGACTCGCTGACCCCCGGCGAGAAAGACTACAGCGCCCTGACGGCAAAGCTGAAGCAGGCCGGCGTCGAAGTGATCTATTTCGGCGGCTATCATCCGGAAGCAGGTCTGCTGGCCCGCCAGCTGCACGACATCTCCGTCAAGGCGCAGATCATCGGCGGCGACGGCCTGTCCAACACCGAATATTGGGCGATCGCCAATGATTCCGCGGCCGGCACGCTCTTCACCAATGCGTCTGACGCGCTGAAGAACCCGGATTCGCAGAGCGCCGTTGCCGCCCTCAAGGCCCGCAACATTCCGGCCGAAGCCTTCACGCTGAATGCTTACGCCGCAGTGCAGGTGCTGAAGGCCGGCATCGAGAAGGCCGGCAAGGCGGATGACGCCGAAGCCGTCGGCGCTGCGCTGAAGAAGGGCGAGCCGATCGACACCGCCATCGGCAAGGTCACCTACGGCGAAACCGGCGACCTGACCTCGCAGAGCTTCTCGCTCTACAAGTGGGAAGGCGGCAAGATCGTTTCGGCCGAATAAGCCGTCCCGTCATCGCTTCGGAATAGAGCCGGGCCGCTTGCTGGCCCGGTTTTTTGTTGTCGATCCTGGGGTGCTGCCACTCAGCAAACGGTGCGGAAGCGCTCGATGCAGGTGGAGAGAACCTCCTCACCCGGCCGCTTCCACCAATTATTCTGAGAGAAGATCTCGACCTCCTGCAAGCCGAAGAAACCGGCCTTCTCGATCTCGGCGCGAATACGCTTCAAGTCGATGACGCCATCCCCCATCATGCCGCGGTCGAGCAGCAGGTCCGTGGTCGGCACCAGCCAGTCACAGATGTGATGCGCCAGGATGCGACCGCCGGCGCCGGCGCGCGCGATCTGTTCATAAAGCTTCGGGTCCCACCAGACATGGTAGACATCGACCGCGACGCCGATGCCTTCGCCCAGGAGATCGCAGATGTCGAGCGCCTGCTCCAGCGTGTTCACGCAGGCGCGGTCGGCCGCATACATCGGATGCAGCGGCTCGATCGCGAGCGGAATTCCGGAGCTGCGCGCATGCGGCAGGATCACGGCGATACCGTCCGCTACCATCTCGCGGGCATGAGCGATATCCTTCGATCCCTCCGGAAGGCCGCCGACGACGAGGACGAGGCAATCGGCATTGAGTGCCGCTGCTTCGTCGATCGCCCGCTTGTTGTCGTCGATTGCAGCCGCCCTACCCTCGGCGCTTGCGGCAGGAAACATGCCGCCGCGGCAAAGCCCGGTGACTTTCAGCCTGTTGTCGGCGACGATGCGGGCGGCTTCGGAAAGCCCGATGTTGTGCACCTGATCGCGCCAGGGCGCGATCGCGACGATATCCTGCTTCAGGCACGCTTCGACCGCCTGGCGCATGTCATATTGCTGGCGGACCGTCGCCAGATTGATGGACAGACCCTCTATGGCCATCGTGATGATCCTCCCCGATCTTGTCCGCTAGTCGATGCCGACGGTGGCAAGGATCGTCTTCATGCGATAGACGGCGAGATCCGGGTCACGCAGCACGCGTGCGGTGTCCGCCAGACGGAAAAGCTCCGAAAGATGCTGGATGGAGCGGGCGCTCTGCTGGCCGCCGAGCATCTGAAAATGATCCTGGAAGCCGTTGAGATAGGCGAGGAAGACGACGCCGGTTTTGTAGAACCGCGTCGGCGCCTTGAAGATATGGCGTGACAGCGGGACGGTCGGCGCAAGGATCTCGTGGAAGGCGTCGAGGTCGTTCTGAGCGAGCTTTGCGAGAGCCGCGCTCGCCGCCGGTGCAATGGCATCGAAGATGCCGAGCAAGGCATGCGAATGGCCCTGGTCGTCGCCGGCGATCAGTTCCGCATAGTTGAAATCGTCGCCGGTATACATCTTGACCGATGGATCGAGCCGGCGGCGCATGATGATTTCCTTCTCCGCCGACAGCAGCGAAATCTTCACGCCATCGACCTTGGCCGCATTCTGGTTGATGATCGCGGTCGCGGTCTCCATGGCCCGCATGTCATCAGCCGACCCCCAGTAGCCTGCCAGCGCCGGATCGAACATCGAGCCGAGCCAGTGAATGATGACAGGCTCTTTGACCTGACCGAGAATGCGGTCGTAAACCCTTATATAATCGTCCGGGCTCTTGGCCGCGGCGGCGAGCGCCCGGCTTGCCATGAGAATGACACGCCCGCCCTGCCCCTCCACATAGGCCACCTGTTCCTCGTAAGCGCGGATGACGTCATCGATCGTGACATCGGGACCGGGCTGGAGATGATCCGTGCCGGCGCCATAGGCGATCACCGCATCCGGCCGTCCGCGAGCGGCCGACTGCGCATGCGCAATCAGCTCTTTTGCGCCGCTCCAGTCGAGCCCCATGCCGCGCTGTGCGGTATCCATCGCTTCCGCTACGCCGAGGCCGAGGCCCCAGAGATATTCGCGGAAGGCGATCGTGCGCTCCCAGTCGATATTGTGGTCAAGCCAGGGATCGTTGTCCGCAAGCGCATCGACCACGACATGCGCGGCAGCATAGGCCACGCGATTGAAATGATGACCGCCCGCCGGCTTCACAGGCGCGATCAACGGCTCATTGACGGGCGTGAAAGCGGCAATCGTGCCATCCGCCCTTGGCAAGTGAAGGCTTCTCTCCATGAGGCCAGCCTCCTAGCGGGCCGAAAGGGAGGGAACGTCGACCCAGCGACGCTCGGCCCAGCTCTTCTGTGCCAGCTCTGCCAGCTGCACGCCCTTGGCGCCCTCGCGAAGCGTGAACTTCCACGGCGCATCCTCGGCGACATGGCACAGGAACTGCTCCCATTGCGCCTTGAAGCCATTGTCGAAGGCCTGCGTGTCGGGCACCTCTTCCCAGGTGTCGAAGAAATTGATCGGCTGCGGCTGATCGGGGTTCCAGACCGGCTTCGGCGTATTGACGCGATGCTGCGTCCAGCAGCGCATCAGACCGCAGACGGCAGAGCCATGGGTGCCGTCGACCTGGAAGGTGACGAGATCGTCGCGACGGACACGCACCGCCCAGGAGGAATTGATATGCGCAATAACGCCGCCTTCGAGCTCGAACGTGGCGTAGGCGGCATCGTCGGCATCGGCGGCATAGCTGTTGCCGTTCTCGTCGATGCGGCTTGGAATATGCGTCGCGCCAAGGCAGCTGACGGATTTGACCTCGCCAAAGAGATTGTCGAGCACATAGCGCCAATGCGGCAGCATATCGAGGATCATGCCGCCGCCATCCTTTTTGCGGTAGTTCCAGGACGGACGCTGTGCCTTCACCCCCCAATCGCCTTCGAAGACCCAGTAACCGAATTCGCCCCGCACGGAGAGGATCTTGCCGAAGAAGCCGCTGTCGCGCAGCATGGCGATCTTGCGCAAGCCCGGCAGGAAGAGCTTGTCCTGGACGACGCCGTTCTTGACGCCGCGACGCTCGGCGGAAGCAGCAACCGAGAGCGCCTCCTCCAGCGTCTCCGAGATCGGCTTTTCGCAATAGACATGCTTTCCGGCGGCAATCGCCTTCTCCAGAAGCTCGACGCGCATCTGCGTCGAACCGGCATCGAAGAAGATCGTATTGTTGGGATCGGCAAGGGCAGCGTCGAGATCGGTCGCCGTCTTCAACAGACCGTGCTTGCGGGCGATCGCCTCGATCTTTTCGGCACTGCGGCCGACAAGCAGCGGCTCGGGCATCAGCCGGTCGCCGTTCGACAGAAGAACGCCGCCCTGTTCGCGGATCGCCAGGATGGAACGCACGAGATGTTGGTTATAGCCCATGCGGCCGGTAATGCCGTGCATGATGATGCCGATCGGCTTCGTTGCCATGAGTTTCTTCCTCCCGTAAATAACTATATAGTTACATAACTGACACGACGAGCCGATGCTGTCAACGGCCATCGTCAATGGCCGCAACGGCAATCATCTATGGTTGCTTAGCTTGTTACCCTAAGGATTTTAGGGACGCAGATAGGCGAAAATCACATCGACGATATGCTCGCCCCAGGCGTCGATTTCGCTCTTGTCCGAGAGGTTACGGCGGAAGATCGTCGAGAGCGTCCAACGGTTCGTCAGGAAGAACGAGCCGAGGGCCGCAATGCTCATATAGATCTTCACCGGATCGCAATCGTTGCGGAATGCGCCCGCCGCCGCGCCGCGATCAAGCAGGCCGGATATCTCCGACACCAGCGGCGAGTGCAGCTCGAAAATGCGCGCCGAACGCTTCAGGAAGCGGGCCTTATGCATGTTTTCCGTGCTGAGAATCCCCAGGAATTCCGGGTGATCCAGAAAATATTGCCAGGTGAAGACGACCAGCTCCCGCATGCCGTCGGCAGGCGAGCGATGCGAGAGATCGAGCCGTGCTTCCGCCGAACGGATCGCGATATAGCTGCCTTCCAGAACGGCGACGTAGAGCGCATCCTTGCCGCCGAAATAGTGATAGAGCATCCGCTTGTTGATTTTCGCCCGTTCGGCGATGGCATCGACGCGAGCGCCGCCATAGCCGCGCTCGGCAAATTCCTTGGTCGCGGCCGCCAAAATCGCCTTGCTGGTGCGTTCCGCATCCCTGAGACGGGGCCGTTCCGAAGCTGCGCGCGAGGGTGTTTTCTCTGCATTCGCAAGCTCTGCACTCTTTGCGCTGCGCTTCACGGTCTTGGCTTCTGACATCACGGCTCCCGGCGGCATTTCGTAAGGCTTATGCGGCCCACCCTCACGCCGATAAGTAACCGATCATCGCATAAGTTGACAGCCCCCGGTGAATCGAAGGCCATAGTAACCATATGGTTATATCGATTTAAAAGTGGATATGGCGAAGGATAACGAGAGGAAACGCGGGATTTCGGCTGCTGTCATAGCCGTCGGAATGAGGGAAGATTGGACTGAGGCACGGCGACGATCTTGCGCTCGGACCCCATCCGGCCCTAGAGAACAACAGGCAAGCAGCACCGGGTGAACATGACCAAAAACCAAATCGCAATCATTGGCGGCGGCCCTGCCGGGTTGATGGCGGCAGAGACCTTATCGAGGCTTGGCCATCGCATCGCGATCTATGACAGCATGCCGACGGTGGCGCGCAAGTTTCTGCTGGCCGGAAAATCCGGCCTCAACATCACGCATTCGGAAGACTACGGTGTTTTTGCCACCCGCTTCGGCGCTGCCTCGGTCCGATTGCGCGCAGCGCTTGACGATTTCCAGCCTGATGACGTCAGAGCCTGGGCGCAAGGCCTGGGAACGGAAACCTTCATCGGCTCTTCCGGCCGCGTCTTCCCGAAAGTCATGAAGGCATCGCCGCTGCTGCGTGCCTGGCTGGCAAGGCTGGACGCAGCTGATGTCAGCATCATGACGCGGCATCGCTGGTGCGGCTTCGAGGACGGCAGTCTGGTCTTCGAAACACCGAAAGGGCGCGAGCTTATGCGCCATGACGTCGTTTTGCTCGCGCTCGGCGGCGCAAGCTATGCCCGGCTCGGATCGGACGCGGCATGGATCAGCTGGCTTCGCGACAAAGGAATCGATATCGCCACTTTTCAACCGGCCAATTGCGGTTTCGACGTCACCTGGAGCGCGACCTTCAGCGAGCGCTTTGCCGGCGAACCGCTGAAAGCCGTTACAGCGACATCGCAGGCAGGGACTTTCCCCGGCGAATTCGTCATCTCGAAAACGGGGATCGAGGGCAGCCTTGTCTACGCGCATGCCGCCGCGCTGCGTGACCGGTTGGCAAAAACGGGCGAGGTCTCGCTCATTGTCGATCTGGCACCCGGACGCAATGAGGAGCGCTTGGCGCGCGACCTGGCGCGGCAGGATCCTAAGGCCAGTTTCTCCAATCGCCTGCGCAAGGGCGCCAGCATCGAGGGCGTCAAGGCGGGTCTTTTGCGCGAGCTTGCCGACCCCGCCGTTCTCTCGCATCCGGAAAATCTTGCCAGCCTGATCAAGGCTTTGCCGATTCCGTTGCTGAGGCCGAGACCCATTGCCGAGGCCATCTCGTCTGCCGGCGGCATTCGTTGGGATGAGCTCGACGAAAGATACATGCTGAAGAAGCTCCCCGGCATGTTCGTCGCCGGAGAGATGATCGATTGGGAAGCCCCGACCGGCGGCTATCTTCTGACAGCCTGTTTTGCGACCGGGCATGCAGCGGCAAAAGGCATGGATTCCTGGCTCAAGGCCAGTTGATCCAAGCCGGCACGCCCTAGCTTTAGCCGATCCGGCCCCTCTCCATCAGCCAGGCAACCGCTTCCTGAACAGCCTGCAACGAGGTGTAGCGAGGCCGGTAGCCAAGCAGCCTTTCAGCCTTCGCAATCGAGCAATTCGGGCTTCTGGCAATATGCTCCCAGGTCGCCTGCGCATCTTCCGCCGACTGACCTTCGGCCCATGCCCCATAGGGCAGGAATTCCAGCTTCGGCTCATGTCCGAACCAGCGCGACATGGCCTCTGCATAACCTCTGAGCGTCAACGCACCGCCTGAAACCGCATGAAAAGCCTCTCCCGTCGAGGCCCGCCAATTGGCGATGGCGCCCATGAACATTTGCGCGACATCGTCGGCATGAACGTGGTGGACTGTCTCCAGGCCGAAATTCGGCAGGACGAAGGTTTCACCGCGCGCCAAGGTCGAAAACGCCGACAAGTTGAAATGCCCGGCGGGATTAAGAGGCTCCCAGCCTGGGCCGACGATATGGCCGGGATGGATCAGGGTTGCGGGGAATCCCCTGCGGCGCGCCTCCTCAAGCAAATGCGCTTCGATCGCAGCTTTCTGGGTGCCATAATCGCCGAAGGGCCGCTTCGGCGCCTCTTCCGGCGTCGGAACGACAGTCGAAAATCCATGCGTCCAGATCGTGCCCGTATGCAGGAAATGGCCGACATGATCGGTGAGTGCCTCGGTCAGATGCCTTGCGCTGTCAAGCGTGAAGCAGATCATGTCGATGACGATATCCGGCCTCAGGGCGCGAATAGCTGGGCCGAAGCTGCCTTCCTTCTCCATGGCGGCGCGATCCATCGCCTGCATCTCCACATCATTCCACGCTTTGTTCGGCGAATAGGGTTTTGCCTGGCCGCGGCTGATCGCCACGACCTCATGCCCCGCTTCCACGAGCCGCGGCACGAGATAGGTGCCGATATGGCCCGTTGCACCGATAATCACCGTGCGCGTCATGTTGTCCTCCCAACGGTCAGAATCGAAATCGGCGGCTGCCGATATGAAAGAAATGATCTGCTCCGTGAGAATAGGAGAGCAGACGACTTTGTCATCCCTTCTCATGGCTGAAAAAGTCATTCTTCATCGTCTTATTGCAGGAGGCGGTGACGGAGGCATCCGAACGTCACTTTGACGCATACAGCGGTGTAAGGCGCTGCGAGCGAGATTGCGGGTGGCACTCGAAAACGACCCAACGCGCCATCCAATGGCAGCGGCATCTTCCTGATCGCATCGGGGACCCGCCACTTTTTCGATCACCAATACATGAGTATGCGAATTCCTAGGCACTCGCCGAGCTATGGGCGCAAGATCGGCCTTTGGCATCTTTGCCGCCTTGACGACGAGGAACTGATTTATTCTCGATAAATACAATAGCTTAAATTATGCTCGTGCAGCTGCTGCGCCTTATGGCATCGGTATTGCATGTCTGGCTTTCCAGATCATGCCGCCAGGATTTACCAATGCCGAACAAGACATCATCGCCATCGACGCGACCGCCGATTTCATGACACCCTTCACCAAACAGACCGCTCGAACCAATTCGCCATCGTCCCGCGCCATGATTGCGACACCGCATTGGCAGGCCAGCGAAGCAGGCGCGAAAGTGCTCAGGCGCGGCGGCAATGCGATTGAGGCATTGGTCGCGGCGGGAGCTGCTCTATCGGTCACCTATCCCCATTTCTGCGGGCTCGGCGGCGACGCGGTCTGGCTGGTGGCGGACGAAACAGGCAATGCACAGACTTTCCTCGGCATCGGGCAGGCGGCGGCAGACATTCCGCGTGGAGACATACCTTTGCGGGGCGCAGCCTCTACGCTGACGACGGCCTGCCTCGTGGATAGCTGGGAGAAAGTGCTTGCCCATTCCGCTGACGCATGGGGCGGCACGGAGCGACTGCCAGCCCTTCTCGACGACGCGATCGCGCTCGCGAACGGCGGCTTCGAAGTCAGCAAGTCGCAAGCCTTCTGGTATGAATTCAGGCGGGATGAGTTGAACGGCTGGCCCGGCTTCACCGGGCTCTTTCGGTGCGGCGGCATCCAACACCAGCCTGCCCTCGCGCAAACGCTCGAAGTCATAGCTCGTCATGGCGCCCGCGAATTCTACGAAGGCGCGCTCGCCCGGCGAATTGCGAGCGGGCTTGCCGAGGTCGGTTCTCCGCTCTCCGCCGCCGATCTCGCTGCCACGCGCACCGATATTGTCGCTCCCCTCCAGCAGGCATATCGCGACACGATACTTCTTGCTCCGCCGCCGCCGACCCAAGGCATAACCACCCTCGGCATCATGGGTGTGCTCGACCATCTGCCGATGGCGGATTTCTCACCCCACAGCCCAGCCTATTATCATGCGCTGGTCGAAGCCGTGAAACAGGCGTTCCTCGACCGGCACGCAATCGCCGATCCTCGCTTCGCCGCTGATGTCTCGAAACACCTTCTCGATCCGGATCGCCTCGTGGCCAAGGCTGCCGCGATCGATCCCGCATGGGCCTTGCCATGGCCGCAAGAGTATCGGCACGGCGATACGGCGCTGCTTGCAGCCGTGGATGCCAATGGACGATGCGCCTCCCTGCTCCAAAGCCTCTATTTCGACTGGGGCAGTGGCGTGGTGATCGGCGACACCGGCCTCCTCTGGCAAAACAGGGGAGCAGCCTTCAGCACCGACCCCGCAAGCCCCAATTATATGCGGCCTGGAAAGCGTCCTTTCTATACCCTTAATCCAGGTCTTGCGCTGAAGAACGGGCGTCCGCATCTGGTCTACGGCACGCAGGGCGCGGATGGCCAGCCGCAGACGCTGTCGCTGCTGCTCAGCCTGCTGATCGATCACGGCCTTGATCCCGCTGCAGCACTCGCGCGCCCGCGTTTTTTGCTCGGCCGCACATTTTCCGACAGCCGCGACAGCCTGAAGATCGAGGAGAATATCGGTGCCGAATTGGTGTCCGCGCTGGCCGCCATGGGACATGAGATCTCCACCATCGATGCACTCAGTCCACTTGGCGGCCAAGCCGGCGTGATCCGCATCGGCGAAGACGGGGCGATCGACGGCGCGCATGATCCGCGCAGCGACGGAGGCGCCATCCTGCTGTGAGCGCCAACGGCCAACCGTTCGATCTCATCATCCGCAATGTTCGTATCGAGGAAGATGGCGATTTCGTTGACATCGGCGTGCGGGGTGACCGGATCGCAGCCATAGAACCTCGCATTCGGTGCGACGCGGTATCGGACGTCGACGGCGAGGGAAGCTTCGCCTTCGGCGGATTTGTCGATACCCATATCCATCTCGACAAGGCCTGCATTCTCGACCGCTGCGCAATTTGCGAGGGTACGCTTAGCGAGGCAGTGCGGGAAGTCGCCAAAGCCAAGGTCGGCTTTGAAGAAGCCGATGTTTATTCGCGCGCTGCAGGTGTTGTCGAGAAGGCTATTTCCCACGGCACGACGAGGATGCGAACCTTCGTTGAGATCGACCCGCGCGCAGGCTTCCGCTCCTTTGAAGCGATCAAGCGTATCCGTGGGGATTATGCTTTCGCGATCGACATCGAAATCTGCGCCTTTGCCCAGGATGGGCTCACGAACGAGCCGCAAACATACGACATGCTCGACGCAGCACTTGCCGATGGTGCAGATCTGGTGGGAGGCTGTCCTTATACGGATCCCTCTCCCGGCCGGCATGTGGACATGATTTTCGCATTGGCATCAAAGCACAATGTTGCGGTCGACTTTCATCTCGATTTCAATCTCGATCCGGATCGAACCGATCTGCCCAAGGTGATCGACGCGACGCTCCGTCATGGCTGGCAGGGTCGCGTATCGATCGGCCACGTCACCAATCTGTCGGCCATGTCGCTGGCACAGGTTCTTGCCATCGCAGATGACCTGGCAAAAGCCGGAATCGCTCTGTCGGTGCTTCCGGCAACCGATCTGTTCCTGATGGGCCGGGGTCAAGACCGCCTGGTTCCGCGTGGCGTAGCGCCGGCCCATCTGCTCGCCAGAAGAGGGGTCGCCACATCAATCGCGACCAACAATGTCCTTAATCCCTTCACGCCCTATGGCGATGCTTCGCTCATCCGCATGGCTAATCTTTACGCCAACGTCGCCCAGCTTTCGCGTGACGAGGAGATGGCCCTGGTTTTCGACATGGTGAGCGGAATGGCAGCGGGCCAATTCGACGGCAGCACGCGTCTGCAGGCCGGCGGCGAGGCGACGATCGTGCTTCTCGACGGCCTCGGCCCCGGTGCGGCCGTGCGCGAAATCGCCCGCGTGATTACTGGCTGGAAAAAGGGGCGCAAGAGCTTCGACAATGGCCGCCCTGTGCTTCACAAACCGATCTAGAGCGGTTCAGATTTTG
>UCII01000048.1 GCA_900472485.1 Hyphomicrobiales bacterium | reverse complement strand
TTATGGGTATGTGACCTAGCCCCTTTTCGCAAATTCCGCCTGCTCCGCCGTGACCGCTGCGGCCGCCGCCTTGGCGGCCAAACGCAGCCACTCGGGCCCTCGATCATCGAGATCGGCCAGAATACCGGGGACGAGCGAAGCATCGTTGACGTGGCAATTGGCGATTTCGAAGCCCATAAGATCGAGCATATCAGGCGACAGCAGCACCTCGGCATCGCCGTCGACCTCGATCTTGCGGCTGTTGGGCGACAGGCGGCGTACCAACAAGCCTCCACTCACCTGATAGCGCGGATCGGGTGAACGCGCCCGTCCGGCAGCGATGATGCCGGTGCGGATCGTCTTGTTCGACGGATCGTGCTTCAGCGACCAGCCGGATTGCAGAAGCGCTTTGACCTCACGCACAACCGGGCCGCCGCGCCAATCGACATAGGCGATGAAGCGCGGGCGGCCGAGGCTGCCCGTGCCGGCCAGGCGCGGCTTCGGCTCGAAAGCTGCTGCCGAATCCGGTAGGGCCTCGTGCAAGGCCTTGAGATAACGATCGGGTGCGGTTGCCGGCGGCAGGTTGCGGTATTTCTCCCAAAAGGCCTTGCGCTCGGCATTCGGCAGCAAGACGGCATTGCGCAGCCATTTGTAATCGCGTTCGAGAATGACGGGAGACGGCTCGCGCAGCCCACGGCGATAGCCGGCGAGGATGCTGTCGGCAACAACACGCGGCGTCGGGCCATCCTCGCCGCGCGCCAGGATAGCACTCGTGGCAAGGCGCACGAGATCGAGTACATAGGGCATGACGGCCGCCTCGTCGAAATCATTGGCGCCCCAGACGAGGCGGCCTTCCTCGTCGCGCCAGGTGCCGAAATTTTCCAGATGCGTATCGCCGATCGCCAGCAATTGCGGCGCGCTCTTGAGCTCGGGGCAGATGTCGAGGATGGTTTCCGCCCAGCGCCAATAGGTGCCGCGCAGGAAGGAGAAGCTGTCGGCCTTCATCAGCTTGTGTTTCTTTGCCAGACCCGCCTCCACCAGATCGGCGCCGAGCTGCGCCCGCATCCAGGTCTCGTAGGCCGCCACCGATTGCTGAATCGTCGTCATCTGCGCCCTCGCTACAAGCATCATCGTTTCGGATAGCATGACGATCCGATCGTGGAAATTCGATGTCGGGCGTGCAGGCCGGGACGCCTCCGCTTTTCCACCGGATGACCCTTGTCCAAACCGCCTCTCCGTGCCAATTTCGCACCCGCGAAAGGGGACGGCATGACAGGGGCAGACGAGACGGGGACCAGCGGCGATTTTCGGACCCGCATCAGGACCAGCTTCGAACGGCAAGCCGCCATGGCGACGATCGGCGCAGAGCTGACGCGCGTCGAACACGGCACGGTCGAGATCGAGCTGCCCTTCGATATCAAGCTGACGCAGCAACATGGCATATTGCACGCCGGCATCATTGCCGCCGCGCTGGATTCTGCCTGCGGCTTTGCCGCCTACAGCGTCATCGATCCTTCCGCATCGATCCTCACGATCGAATTCAAGGTCAATCTGATGTCGCCGGGGCGCGGCGAGCGCTTCCTGTTTCGTGGCGACGTCACCAAGCCTGGCACGACGATCATCGTCGCCGACGGCCGCGGCTATGCCATCGGCGACGGACCGGCCAAGCTGATTGCCTCGATGACCGGAACGATGATGGTCATCCGGGGCAGAGAGGGAATTAGCGGATGAAATTCGAACTGAAGCGGGTATCGGGCAAATCGATCCTGTTCGTCATGGCCGCCGAGGCCGAATATGGACCCTTCCTGCGCTCGCGCATCGATCCGCTGATGACGGGCGTCGGCCCGGTAGAGGCAGCGATTGCGCTCACCCGCGCCTTCGCGCAGCTCGAAGCGCAGGGCGATCTTCCCGATCTCGTGGTGTCGCTCGGCTCGGCCGGCTCTGCCAAACTGGAACAGACGGAGGTCTACCAGGTCACCTCCGTTTCCTACCGCGATATGGATGCTTCGCCCTTTGGCTTCGAAAAGGGCCGCACACCCTTTCTCGACCTCCCCGCGACGATCGAGCTGCCGCTGCGCATCCCGACCATTGCCGAGGGCAGCCTTTCAACCGGCGCCAATATCGTCTCGGGCTCGGAAGCCTATGAGCGCATCGGCACTGATATGGTCGACATGGAAACCTTCGCGGTGCTGCGCGCCTGCCAGACCTATGGTCTGCCGCTGATCGGCCTGCGGGGCATTTCCGACGGAAAGGTCGATCTGCAGCACATTTCCGACTGGACGGAGTATCTGCATGTGATCGACCGCAAACTCTCCTACGCCGTCGATGGGCTGTTTACGGCGTTGGAGGACGGCGTATTCTGGTTCTGAGGAACCGGAAACTAAGCAAAGTAAGGACAATCGAGACAATAAAATCGGCGCTTGCGTGATTTGCCCGATTGCCAGGGAAAGCGCTTTTCATTAAAGGCTCGCCATGACCCAGACAGCACATCCAGATACCGTTCTCATCGTCGATTTTGGCAGCCAGGTGACGCAGCTCATCGCACGGCGTGTGCGCGAAGCGGGCGTCTATTGCGAAATCGTTCCCTTCCAATCCGCCGAAGCCGGCTTCAAGCGGTTACAGCCGAAAGCCGTGATCCTGTCAGGCAGTCCGGCCTCGACCGTGGACGAAGGTTCGCCGCGGGCGCCGCAGATCATCTTCGACAGCGGCATTCCGGTCTTCGGCATCTGCTACGGTCAGCAGACCATGTGCATGCAGCTCGGCGGCAAGGTCGAAAGCGGCCACCATCGCGAATTCGGCCGCGCCTTCCTCGAAGTCGACAAGGACTGCGCCCTCTTCGAAGGACTGTGGTCGAACGGTTCGCGCCATCAGGTATGGATGAGCCACGGCGACCGCGTCACCGCGCTGCCGGAAGGTTTCGAAGTGGTCGCGACGTCCTCGAACGCACCTTACGCCTTCATCGCCGACGAGAAGCGCAAATATTACGGCGTGCAGTTCCATCCGGAAGTCGTGCATACGCCCGATGGCGCCAAGCTGATCGGCAACTTCATCCATAACATCGCCGGCATCAAGGGCGACTGGTCGATGTCGGCCTATCGCGCCAAGGCAGTGCAGGCGATCCGCGATCAGGTCGGCGACAAGCGCGTCATCTGCGCTCTCTCCGGCGGCGTCGATTCCTCCGTTGCCGCCCTGCTGATCCACGAAGCGGTCGGCGACCAGCTGACCTGCATTCTCGTCGACCACGGCCTGATGCGCAAGGACGAGGCGGCAAACGTCGTCGCCATGTTCCGCGAGCACTACAATCTGCATCTGATCCATGTCGATGCTTCCGACCGCTTCATCGGCGAGCTTGAGGGTGTTTCCGACCCAGAAACTAAGCGCAAGATCATCGGCCGGCTCTTCATCGAGACCTTCGAGGATGAGGCCAAGAAGCTCGGCGGTGCCGATTTCCTCGGCCAAGGCACGCTTTATCCTGATGTCATTGAGAGCGTTTCCTTCACCGGCGGTCCCTCGGTCACCATCAAGTCGCACCACAATGTCGGCGGCCTGCCTGAGCGCATGAAGATGCAGCTCGTCGAGCCGCTACGCGAACTCTTCAAGGATGAAGTGCGCGCACTCGGCAAGGAGCTCGGCCTGCCCGACAGCTTCATCGGCCGTCATCCCTTCCCCGGCCCCGGCCTCGCCATCCGCTGCCCGGGCGGCATTACCCGCGAGAAGCTGGAAATCCTGCGCGAAGCCGATGCCATCTATCTCGACGAAATCCGCAAGGCCGGCCTCTACGATGCCATCTGGCAGGCCTTCGCCGTGCTGCTGCCGGTCCAGACCGTCGGCGTCATGGGCGACGGCCGCACCTACGAATTCGTCTGTGCACTGCGCGCCGTCACCTCAGTCGACGGCATGACGGCGGATTTCTATCACTACGACATGGAATTCCTCGGCCGCGCCGCAACCCGCATCATCAACGAAGTCCGCGGCATCAACCGCGTAGTCTACGACGTCACCTCGAAGCCGCCCGGCACGATCGAATGGGAGTGACGGGGGAACGGTGTGATCGCGCAGTCTAAGCGCCAATTTTCGCTGCCGTGCCTGTTTCATCCATTTGGCTGTGCTCGAATGACACCTTCCCAAAAAAGCGGGCGTTATTGGGGGCTCTCCGCCCTTCCTCGCGGCCTCGTCTAGGCTATGCCACCGCATGGTCGCTGCCACCGTGCGCGGCGATGAACATGGCGACGGCCGACCGGCAATAGGATTCGATTTCGTCATCGTTCTCTGCTCCCGCCTCATCGAAGCGTGCAATAATCAGAAGATCGGAGCCTTTGAAAAGTGCGGCAAACAAGCGGGCGGACCGGAGAGGATCTGGCACGTTCAGGACCGCCTTCGCGTGCAACTGACGTAACAGGGTCTCGATTTGGGTGACGATATGGGCGGGGCCGGCTTCGTAATGGACCTTGCTCAACGACTTTTGGTTCGGCGTATCGGCCATTACCATGGCTTCGACGTTGCGGACGTCTGGGCGCAGCAGCGTGCGAAGCAGCGATGATCCCACCGCCATAAGCTGATCCTCGGCCGAGCCATCGACGCCTTCAAAAAGCGCCTGTGGGATTAACTGCTGGCAGCGGGCCGCAAAGGCCGCGCCAAACAGGGCCTCCTTGTTCTCGAAGTGCCTGTAAATGCTGAGCTTGGATATCTTCGCTCGCTGGGCGACCTTGTCCAATGTCGTCGCTTGAAAACCCAGTTCTGCAAAGAGTTCGCCTGCGGTGTCGACAATGGTTTGGCCAAGCGCCTCATTGGCGGGCCGGCCACGCCGTACGCGGATGTTTTCTTCGGGCACGATAATTACAGTCCTTGACAGTATCTTTATTCTTGAATTACGATACTACGTAGTTTCATAAATTCCAAGAGTGGATTTCATCGTGTCCGCCAACTCAGGTTTCCCTTTGCCGCCAAGCGATATCGAATGCGTGTCGCTAGACGATATTGCGTGGCAGACTCAGTACACCCCTCTCCATCCGCAACACGGAGCCCATCACCATGGATGACGTCATCATCATCGGCGGCAGCTTTGCTGGCCTTGCCGCCGCCCTGCAACTCGGTCGTGCCCGCCGCAAGGTCACCGTTCTCGACACCGGCCTGCCGCGCAACCGCTTCGCCGGCCACTCGCATGGTATGCTTGGTCACGATCACAAGCCGCCGCTGGACATCCTGACCGAAGCGCGCCAGCAGTTGGCGCGTTATCCTGCGATCAGTCTGGTCAACGCCCGGGCCGACAGTGTCTCCGGCACCATCGACAATTTCTCCGTGCTAACTGGCGATGGCGAAAGCCTTGGGGCGCGCCGCGTGATCCTGAGCTATGGCATTACCGACCAGATGCCTGACGTTCCGGGCTTTGCCGAAGGCTGGGGCACGTCCATCGTGCCCTGTCCCTATTGCGACGGCTTTGAAGTCGCCGGCCAGCATTGGGGCCTCGTCTGGTCCGGCCCGCAGTCGCACAATCAGGTCAGGCTGTTCCACGATTGGACCGACCGGTTGACGGTCTTCGCCGATGGTCACGACATCCCGACCGATATCCGGGCCGATCTGGCGCGCCGCAACACACCTGTCGTCGATGGCCGGATCACTGAAATCACCCGTCATGGCGGCCGTAATCCCACCCTCAAACTCGATTCCGGCCGTGATGTCGCGGTCGACATTCTGTTCGCGCATCCGCGCAACAAGCCGTCCGCAAGCCTGCATGAATCACTGGGCCTCGCCACGGCCGCTACGCCCCTTGGCATCGTCCTCAAGGTTGATGAGCGCCGCGAAACCAGCATGCCCGGCATCTACGCCGCGGGGGACCTCACCAACCCCATGATCCCCTCAGTCACTACGGCGTCATGGCAAGGCACGATGGCGGGCATCTTCGCCCAGCAGTCGATGCTGACTTGAGAGCACAGATTGGAGATGAACATGGCCGTCGAACCGGACAGCGCGGGTGTGCGCTTCCCTCCGCCCTTCATCTATCTGGGAGCGCTGCTGTTGGGGCTGGCGGCGGAGCGGTTCGTCACCCTGCGCTCCATCGGCATCGACTGGCGGTTGCTGATCGCGGCAGGCGCGCCGCTGTTCGTTGCCGGCGCGGCGGTGATGCTTGCGGCGGCGGGGCTGTTCCGGCGGCTGGGCACCAACGTTCGGCCGTCGCAGCCAACAACCCTCATCGCAACGAAAGGTCCTTATCGGTGGACCCGCAATCCCATGTATCTCGGCATGGCGCTCATCTATGCAGGCCTCGCGATCGGCTTCGACGCGCCGATCGCCTTGGCGTTGCTCCCGTTGGTGCTGATCGCAATCCAGACGCAGGTGATCGCCCGTGAGGAGCGCTATCTCGAGGCGAAGTTCGGCGATGACTACCGGCGCTACAAGGCCGAGGTTCGCCGCTGGCTCTGACTATTCCGCCGCTGCCGCCTAAGGGGCCTCCGCTTCCTGAGGGGCGTCTTTGGTCGATCAGTGGGTCCGGAAAGGCGATCGACTTCGATAGATGCCGAAACCGCACAGAAATGTTCGTGCTATTTTTCCCTTTGAAATCAAAATTGCAGCGGTTTGACGGCCCGTGGGTCGGCTTTTTGCACGGCAAACGAATGAAAAAACTAGCTATATCAACCGTCTAACTAGATTCAAACAATCGAGTGGGAGTAAGGGATTCATAGTGAGTTGTATCAAGCGTGCGCGGACGAAGGTCAGGCTCACCCGGATGGGCGGACCGCCGGCGCGGTCGATCCATCGCGACTGCGCACTCGTTGAACCGTCCGATAGCTGCGGCATCGCCGCGACTTAACTGATGCGGGTCTTTTCTTCGCGCCCTACTCAGTCGTCGTCCTGCCACCTGCGCAGGTTCGTCTGGTCATGGTAGGCCATGCGATCCGGCGTGGTGATAAACTCAATCGTCGTGCCCCATGGCATGCGGCAATAGCAGACCTTGTTTCCAGGACCTTTTTCGGTTGCGTAGGGAATAGCGCGCGGCGCGGTAAGAGACGTGCCTCCAGCCTTTTCGAAGCGCTCTACTGATGCGTCGATATCGTCGGTGTAGACACCGAAGTGGGTAATGCCGAAGTCGCTCGCTCGAACCGGCTGGGCTTGTTTGGAGCCGTGCATTTCAAAGAGCTCGATGTCAGGTCCGGTTCCGATTTTGACCATCGCCTGCGCGTGCACGACCGTTCCGGGGAAAGCACCGGTGGCCCGCTCGAATTCGGGTCCCTGCCGCGGTGGATCCTGCGGTCCGAAGGACTGGTAGATCACCTGGCCGCCGAAAGCTTCCACCAGGAACGATTTTGCTGCTTCGATGTCGGGCACCGTGATGCCGATATGATTGACGCCGCGAATGACGGGTGCGGTCATGACAGTTTTCCTTTCTTATTTAATCGATCGAACGCGATAGGTGCCGGCGCAACTCGCCTGCGATGTCGTAATTCGACCGCGACGGGGGTGGTTCAGAATTTTAATTGGCCTTTAGGAAATCGATCAGAGCTGCCGCTACCTCATCCGGCCGCTCGTCAGCGACATAGTGGCTGCACCGCGCAATCGAGCCGCCCGTCACATTGCTGGCGAACTCCTTGAGCATCGGGACCATATGCGCACCGAAGCGCTGATCCCCGCCGAGACCTAACACCGGTATATCGAGCGGTTGCTTCTTGTACTCGAGCGCGGCCGCATGGTCGGCAGCGAGGGTACGATACCATTCCATGCCGCCGCGCGTGCGGCCAGGAAGAGCCATTGCTTTCGCGTAGATCTCGATGTCCGCCGGATTGAAGGTGCTGTGATCGTAGAACCGCTCAGCCATGAAGGCCGAAACATAATCATATTCACGGCCATGGATCAGGCGCTCCGGTAGATCCCGGTTCATATGGAAGCTGAAGTGCCAGATCCGTGCAGTCGTCGTCTCCCATTGCGTCCAGCCGGGAAGCGGAACATCAAGGACGGCCAGGTGGGTAACAGCCTGGCGATAGATGGCGGCCTGCGGCAACGCTACCATTCCACCTATGTCATGGCCGCACACGGCGTAGCGTTCATGCCCAAGGACAACCATGACCTCGTGTGCGTCATGCGCCATCGTGGCCTTATCATAGCCGTCAAGCGGGCAGTCGGAAAAGCCCGCGCCGCGCAGATCAATGGCCACCACGCTGAAATGCTCGGCCAGCAGCGGGATCACGTGGTGCCATTCCCACCATGTTTCTGGCCACCCGTGAAGCAGAAGGATCGGCGGACCGGAGCCCCCGGTGATGGCGTTGATCTTGATGCCATTCACCGGCACCAGCTGTTGGGTAAACCCCTTCAAAGTTGCGATCATGATCACTTTCCAGTCAGATGTTGGCGTTCAAACGGAGTTCGCGGCCAGCGCTCAGGGCTGGTTGAAATCGGTGGCGATGGTGATGTCGCGCCAGGCATCGATATCGCTGCGGAAGGCAGCCAGCTTTCGCTCGGCGATCGCGTGCGCGATCGGGCCGAGCGGCAGATGAAGCGGGGCGTCATCGGCATCGACTGCTTGCAGGATCACCGCGATCGCCTTGTCGGGATCACCCGCCTGACTGCCGTTGTTGGTTTCGCGATAGCGCTTGCGCGAGCTCGCGGCGTATTCCGGTATCTCGTTGGCCGCCATCGTAATCGAACGACCAAGAAAATCGGTGCGAAACGGACCAGGCTCGACGATCAGCACGCGGATGCCGAACGGCTCCAGCTCGCCGGCCAGCGCTTCGGAAATCCCTTCCACGGCGAATTTGGCGGCGTTGTAATAACCTCCGCCGCCGCCGCCCGCGATGCCCGCGCCGGACGACATATTTACGATCGTGCCGCCCGAACGTCGCAGGACAGGCAGAGCGGCTCTGGTGGTTTCGACCAGACCGAAGACGTTCACCTCGAACATCGGCCGATATTCCTCGGGCGTGCCTTCCTCGATCGCGCCGAACAGTCCGTAGCCGGCATTGTTCACGAGTACGTCAAACCCGCCAAAGGTCTCGACCGCCTTTGCGACCGCTGCCTGAGCTGCCGCCGTATCGGTCACGTCGAGTGGCAAAGTGATCATGCGGCCGCCGAAAGGCTCAGCCATTTCCTCAATCGCGTTGACATTGCGGGCCGTTGCGATGACTCGATCGCCGCGCTGCGCCGCAGCGAGCGCGAGCCGCCGGCCGAAGCCGCTCGAGCAGCCTGTGATGAGCCAAGTTTTCATTAGTTTTTCTCCGAGTTGTTTTCAGACGACGCCAAGCTGTTGCTGCCACGAACCGTCATATCGGCCATGATCGACCAGTCCTTCTCGCCGTGGCCCGCCGAGACGGCTTTGCCGAGCCCCTCGCGGACAGCTTCGAGCATCGGGAGCATGCGTCCGATATCGTTGCTGGCCTTGGTCGCCAGGCGCATGTCCTTGAGGGCGAGCTTGGCCTTGAAACCGGGCTCGAATGATCGTTCCCTGATCTGCGCGCTGTAGCTCTCATAGGCGCGGCCCGAGAACAGGGTGCCCAGGATGAGTTCAAAGAAATCCGCACGGTCGAGGCCGACGCTCTCGGTCAGCACGACACCCT
Organism: Hyphomicrobiales bacterium; assembly: GCA_900472485.1. GTDB lineage: Bacteria > Pseudomonadota > Alphaproteobacteria > Rhizobiales > Rhizobiaceae > Rhizobium. Next base: position 24,150 of record UCII01000048.1, on the reverse strand, counting down.
CAGCCATCGCCTCGATGGCCATGGCGATCATCATGTTGCAGGCAAGCTTCGCCGCATTCGCCCGAGCGGGGTTCTCCCCCAACTTCCAGACCTTTTTGCTGAGGGGAGCGAGCAGCAGCTCGATCGCGGCAATTGCATCGGCCTTCCCGGCCGCCAGGATGTTAAGCTGGCCGCTCGCCGCTACGTTGGGTCGGCCGAGAACCGGTGCGGACACATAGCCAAGGCCAGCCTCGTCGTGCAGCAGCTCCAGTTCTCGTACGAAGGCGACCGAAATCGTCGATGTGACAACATGGGTCAGCCCTGGTTGCGCGCTTTCGAGCAGGCCGGCATCGAGGATCACCTCGCGAATGGCAGCGTCGTCGGACAGCATCGTAAAGACTGCGTCGGCCTGGAATGCATCCGCCGCGAATTCGACAAGCGTCACCCCGGGGACACTATCCTGGGCGACCTTGCTACGGTTCCAGGCCCGAACATCATGGCCTGCATTCACTAGGTTCAAGGCCATCGCCGAGCCCATACTGCCGAGACCGATAAATCCGATCTGCATGTTCTATCTCCTGTTGTTCGGATGAGAGCTGGGCGCAGGGTCGGACCCGGCCGCCGGGCGATCGTCAGACCGAGACCCGCGCCGATGAGTTGGCCGGCCGCGATGCCGCCACAGGGGTGGCTTCGGCGCATGTCACGAAACATCCGCAGCCCTGAGCCTGACCATCAGAGCATCGGCTTCATTTGCTCGCTGCTTCGGCGATGACGTCGGCGACTTCGCGCGGATGCGAGATATAAACCGCATGGCTGGCACCGGGCACCTCGGTGACCTTCGCACTTGCCCGCTTGTACATAGACCGCTCTGCATCGGCGCTGACAGCCATGTCCAGCCCGGCCACGATGCCGTAGCTCGGCTTCGTCTTCCAGGCTGCGTACTGCGTCTTGGTTCCGAGGATCTTTGCCGAAACGGGCACCTGCGAGTCAGTCATGAAATCCGTCTCGGCCTTGGACAGGTCAGCGGCGAATCCCGCCCGGAACTTTGCGGGATCGAACAGCAGGAAGCCGTCAGAAGTTGGCTTGAACGCGTCCGCGGTCGGACTCGGCCACTTCTCAAACAGATCGCCTACGCCCTCGCCAACATCCGGGACGATGGCCGCGACATAGACAAGTGCCGAAACCTTCGGGTCGACGCCAACTTCGGTGATGATCTGACCACCATAGCTGTGGCCGACGAGGACGACCGGCCCACTTTGCTGCTCGATAGCGCGGTGAACCGCCTGAACGTCATCCGCCAGCGAAGTGTTCGGCTCCTGAACGACCGTGACTTTCAAGCCCTTGGCGACCAGACGCTCATAAACGCCCCTCCAGCCGCTGCCATCGACCAACGCGCCATGGACCAAAATCACATTTTGGGCCGGCTGCGCGAAAGCGGAGGGCGCGCCGAACACCACTGCAAGAGCCGCAGCACCGAGATAGAGAGACTTAAGAGACATTTGCCGATCCTTCCGAATGACATGAGGTGATACACGAGCGATGGTCCGATGGACCGATAGTGGAAATCTAGGTGCTTAGATTTGTTCTTTAAGTGACAAAAATGTATTCTCAGCGTTCAGTTTTGTGGGGTCTAAGATGGAATGGAGTGACGTCAGAATCTTTCTTGCTGTTGCGCGATCCGGCACGCTCGGCGGCGCCGCGCGTTCCCTTCAGACAAGCCATCCGACCGTCGGCAGGCGACTGCGCGCACTTGAGCAGGCGATCGGTCATGCGCTCTTCCAGCGGACCGCCGACGGTCTTGTCCTGACCGAAGAGGGCCACGGGATCATCGCGCTGGCGGAGCAGATGGAAGAGGGCGCGCTGGCCATGGAGCGCCGGCTTGCGGGCCAGGAGCAAAATCTCAAAGGCAGTCTGCGCGTTTCATCAGCGGACTGGTTCGGGGCCTATGTACTGCCTCCGATCCTGGCGGATTTCTCCAACGCCTATCCCAATGTCGACGTGGAGATCCTGACCGGCACGCGCCTGTTCAACCTTGCCCAGCGGGAGGCCGACGTCGCTTTTCGTATTGTTCCGTTCAACACAGCCGATGTCGTTCAGCGGCGGCTCTTCAGGCTCGAATACGGCGTCTACCTCGCCGAGGAGTCGCCTGATCCCAAATATGGCGACGGAACCGGTTTCCGGCTGATCACCCACGATACGTCGACCGGGCAGTTCCCCGATATCGCTTGGCTCATCGAGAGCTTCCCCAACGCGAGACCTGTTCTGCGATCGAACAACCGCAACGTCCAGGGGCGCATGTGTCGGCAAGGCGTCGGGATCGCCGTCCTGCCCCGCGTGGTCGGGGATCAGATCGCGGGTATCCGCAGACTGGAACTGCCGATGCCGCCGCCGGCGCGAGACATCTGGATGGGATATCACCGGGACCTACGACGTCTTCAGCGTCTCCGTGCGTTCATCTCAACCGTATCGGACCACCTCGTGAACGCGAGTGCATGATGAGCGGCCCGGGGATGATTCAAGGTCCCCGGAGAAACACCAAGATCGCCGTAGTCGTCTCGGTCGGTCGCTCCTCGGCGATCTAGTGTCTCGTTGCCTTGAAATTCGATCGCTGGCAAAGCAGCCGGCCACAGCTTCATAGCGCTGCGTGATTAAGCATGATATGGCTCGAGTGACGGTACTTTTTAGGTGCCACGAGCGGTGCTGTGGAACGCCACATCGGTGCTCAGCGGGCGATTGATGTCGACAGATGGCAAAATCGCAGAAATTTTTCCCCGACGATTTGCTCCTTAAAATCAACATCGTAAGGTTTTCACGGCCCGAGGGCCGGCTTCCGGCGTCATGGGCAGAAAACCAATATAGATCAACACCCTAGCTGGGTTTGGAACAATCGAGTGGGAATAAGGATAACGGCGCTTCCTTCGCGGCTTTCACGAAAAAGGGCCTGATCACTTGGTTTGGCAATCAGGCCCGCCGGGAAAATCATCGATCAAGCGGCAGCTTTTACTTCACCGTGATGCTCAGGCCGCTGATATCGGCGTTGACCTGCAGGCCGACCTGCCTGCCCGTGAGCTCGAGTTTGGCACCCTTATCATTGGTCATGACGATCACCTGCGCGCCTTTGCCTACCGCTCCGCCGCCGCCGGCAGCGCCGTAGACGCCGCCTACATCCCGGGCGCGGCGAATGTTGCGCACTGTGCCCTGGAAATATGTCTTGGAGGCGCCAAATGCGAGGCCGCCCGAGATGCCGCCGATCGAGATGGGATATTTGCGACCATGGAAGGTGAGCGTGCCCTCGCCTCCGGAGCCGCCGACGAAGAAAGCCGCCTTGTAGACGGAAAAGCGGATCGTCCCGCTATCGGCATGAGCGGCGCCGGCGAAGCCAATTCCCGCGGCAGCAATAGCGGCAACCGCGACCGAACGAAATCCAGATGAAATCCTCATATTAAGACACTCCTCAAAAGCGCCGCTTACCCAGCCGGCCGGGCACGACGTCAGCGTCGTGTCAAAGTTAGAGATAAACGGTCTCGCACGACCTTTAGTTCCAAAACACATTAAAACAAAGCGTTAGGACCCATCCCGCTCGCGGTGAATGGCAGGGTCTATTTCCAACGCAATTGCATGCTTATAAGGCTCTATGGGCTACTTCATCAACGAAGTCCGCGACAAGCCGCACGATCTATCGGTTAGGGATGATGGACGCGGCTTTCCGCAAAGTCTTCGCCTCCTCTCACGCACGGACGTGTAATATGCAAGACGATGCTCCGGCCGAAGGGCTGAGTAATGAGATAGAGAACACGGCATCGGCGGCTGAGCTCGCCGAAATCCTGGCACCGCACCTTTCCGTGATCTTCTGCGGATTGAATCCTGCGCTTACCGCACATCGCGACGGGCATAACTTTTCGAATCGCAGCAACCGCTTCTGGCGGGTCTTGCACCTTGCCGGCTTCACTCCCCGCCTGCTGCGAGCGGAGGAAGAGCGCGAGATGCTGCAATATGGCCTCGGCCTGACATCGGCAGTCTCCCGCCCGACGAAAAGCGCCAGCGAGCTGAAGAAGAGCGATTACATTGCCGCCGCTCCCGTGCTCGAAGAGAAAATCAGGCGGCTTGCGCCGGCAAATCTGGCATTTCTCGGCAAGGCGGCCTATGCGGCCATCAGTCTGCGGGCCGATATCGGATGGGGCAGGCAACCGGAGGCATTTGCCGGCGCCTCGATCTGGGTCTTGCCCAATCCGAGCGGTCTCAACCGGGCTTTCGATCTGGCGAAACTGACGGAACATTATCGCGAGGTAAAGCTGGCGGTCGAATGCGAACGGGATCTCCTCCAATAGCCGACGCTTGCCGGTCGGCGATCACTCAAGCCGGACTGTCGTCGCGATCAGTCATGCTTTTGCGGATCGAGCACGCCGATCGTGTACAACCACCGTTCCGCCAGCGCCGGCCAGCCACTGATGGGAAGCCTTGTGTGACGAAGACCCAAGGCGTGGCTGCCTTGCGCAAATAGATGCATTTCCGTGGGGACGCCGGCTTTCTGCAATGCGATATAATAGGCGAGCGGCTCCAATCCGTCACGCTCCATCGATCGATCGAGAAAATCGACGCCGCGAGGATTGCGCGCTCAGAGGCGGCCCAACTCGCCAAAAGCCTGTTCAAGCATCGGCCGCCCCTCGGCAAATTCCGTCGCCGGCTCCACTTCGCCGGCATTCGCTTCGATGCGGCTGCGCGACAGGGTAAAGCCGGGCATGGTTTCGGTGGGCTTCATCTTCAATCCGGTCAGCACCTCATGAAGCTGGGCGGCGCATTTGGCGCCGCCATGGCCGCCATAGGTGACGATCATCGCCGGCTTGCCTGCCCATTCCCGATAGAGATGATCGAGCGCGTTCTTCAATACGGCCGGATAGCCCCAATTATATTGCGGGCTGACGAAGACGAAGGCATCGCCGCTTGTGATCTTTTCGCTCCAGGCCTTGGTAAGATCGGTGCGATAATCACCCGTGGCCGGGATGCCGGGCTCGGCGTCCATCGGCAGCGGCCAATCACGCAAATCGACGATCTCGAATTCGGCCGACAGGAGTTCGCGCCCGACCGAGGTCACCCATTCGGCGACCGCGGGGCATATGCGGTTCGGCCTGACACTGCCGATGATGACGAAGACTCTGGATGGCATGGCGTTCGCTCCATATATGTGCATAATACACTTAATTGAAGCGGGCCCGGCTTGTAAAGGTGCAAAATACACGTTTTCCAGAGAGAGGCCGAAGGCGGCACCCCGGTCGTCGCGGTGCTACGCCTCTCCGGCAATGGGCCTTCAACCTCGGCGGAGCGCAGGGATCATTGCATCTTGTGGGCCTGGGAACGGCATGCGCTACATGATAGCTGTCCTCACCATTCATGCGGAATGATGGCTAAAACTCCTATTTCAACAGCAGGCAAGTCGAACCGGCATGTACACAGTCAAAGAATTCTCCGGCCGGAAAGTTGTCATCGGCGATGACAATGGTCCGCTCCTCGCCAGCGAGAGGGACGTGAATGATTGGATCAGCGCTGCATGGGACGCTGAAGCTCAGCTGGTGGTCGTTCCGACATCACGGCTGAACGAGGAGTTTTTCCGGCTCTCGACCCGCATCGCCGGCGCGATCATCCAGAAATTCGTCAACTATCGCTCGCAGCTCGTCATCGTCGGCGACATCTCCGGATGGATCGCGGACAGTAACGCCCTGCGCGATTTCGTGTACGAATCCAACAGAGGTCGTGAGGTCTGGTTCCTGCCCGATCTGGATGCGCTTGCGCAGCGCCTGCAGCAGAGTGCCCGAAGCTAAATCAAAGGTCTGCCATTATGGAAGTAACGCTTTCCCCGCCGCGACTGGAAACCGAACGGCTTATACTGACGGGACATACGCTCGATGACTTCGAGCCGCTTGCGAGCATGTGGAGTGATCCTCTGGTCGTGAGGCATATTTTTGGCGATGTGGTCTCCACGTCCAGGGAGTCATGGATGCGAATGCTGTCCTATCATGGTCTCTGGCCGCTGCTCGGGCATGGTTATTGGGCAATCCGCGAGAAATCCTCCGGCCGCTATGTCGGCGATCTCGGCTTTGCCGACTTTCACAGGGTGATGGAACCGCCGATCAGGGGTATTCCGGAGGCCGGCTGGGCACTGGCCGCGTGGGCGCATGGCAAGGGCTTTGCCACGGAGGCCCTTGCGGCGGCCGTCGCCTGGCTCGACCAGCAGCCGCGATTTGACCGCAGCGTCTGCCTGATCTCGCCCGACAATGCGGCCTCGATTCGTGTTGCCGAAAAAGCCGGCTATGGCGATCCGAAGCCGATGCACCTCAATGACAAGCAGACGCTGTTGTTTTCCCGCGCCCGTCAGGCGCCGAAGAAATAGGACGAGCAGCTTTAGCCGCACACCCGATCGTCTGGCTCAAAACGCCAGCGATTGCTGCACCGGCTTCGGCGGCGCCAGCTGGACACCTTCCAGCTCCAGCATGCGAGCCTTGGAGTTGGAGCCGCCCGGCGCGGAAAAGCCGCCGATCTTTCCGCCCGCGGCCAGGACGCGGTGGCAGGGGATGATCAGCGCCACCGGGTTCTTCGCCATGGCCTGCCCGACATCGCGCGCGGCTTCCGGCCCTGCGCCAAGCTGCTTGGCCAAGGTTCCATAGGTTGTCGTGTGACCCCAGCCGACCTGCCGGGCGGCATCGTAGATCTGCTTGAAAAAAGCATCCTGCTCGCCGAGGTCGAGCGTAACGTCGGAAAAGTCGATCTCCTCACCGGCAAAATAGCGCTTCACCTTGGCGACCACGCCCGCAATCTCCGCGCTCGGCGTACCGGGCTGCGCGTTTGGCAAACGCCGCAGAAGCAGGCATTCTGTCGCGCCAGCATCCTTGGTCGGCAATTGAAAGCGCAGCACGCCGACATCATTCCAGGCGATGCCGCAGAAGCCGCCGGCGGTTTCGAAGATCAGGTAATTCTGCCTTGTCTCGTTCATGACGAAAGCTCCCGTGTTCCACTTGTCATGAAAATCGTCCTCGGAAGCCTCGAATTCAACCCGATTCTTGCAAAGATCGACAATTGCCACCGTTTTGACGGCGGCCGAATGGATTCAGGGCGATTGACAGAACAGGATCAATATCCGCCGCCAGTCGGAGGCGCGTTCAGCGTCATGCCGCCGCCGGAATTGTGATCTCCCGAGGTGGAGCAGGAAGCAATACCAAGGCCGATGAGAGCGAAAGCAACGGCCGCAAAGACTGATCTGGTGAACATGATCGTGGTTCCTTTGGGTGAGATTGGGCACGCAGGCCCGAACCTGGAATGAACAGATCAGGCTGTCCTTTTATTCGATCGCTTTTTGAAACGAGGGATGTCGCCGCCCTCAATGTTCTTGTTTTGTTCTTGAAATCATGGCCGTTGAGGCATATGCTTTGGAGATCGGAAAACAAAAGGAGGCAGAGCCACACCGGCTTTGAATGAAGCCATGCAGCACGCCGATCAGTTGTCATTCAATCTCGGCAAACCGCCCATTAATCGCGCGGGCAAAAGCCCGCCAAAGCGCCGGCAAGCACTCTACTTTGCCGCTTTACCGGACCCGGAAACCGCTAAATTGGCTGCTGAAATGACCGTAGGCCAAAGTCGGCGAAACGGGTTGATACGCACAGCGAGAAAGCATGATCTTTATCATGCCACCGTCTATCCCATCGACATCGTCGCTCGCTCACAGGAGGAAGCCACCTTCGCTGCGTTGGAGGCCGGCTCAACCATCTGCTTAAAATCGTTTCCCTTGATATTCGATCGGGCAGGCACATTCGGCAACGGCAACAACCGTCAATATGTGCTCTGGTGCAGGGATGGAAACGAAGGGCTAACGACACTTCGTCGGGAACTGGATGCTGCAATGCAAAGCATGGGCTTTGAAAGCAACATATCTGGGTCGTTCCAACCCCACATGACGCTATTTTATTGCAACCACATTCTTCCCGAAGTGATTTTGGAAGCGCCGATCGCTTGGACGGTCAAAACGTTCACGCTGGTCAACAGCTTTCAAGGTGACGGCGAACATGGCCATGTCTGGCATTGGCCATTGTTCTAAATCCGGGTTCTAAGTCTGGCGCTTACGGTTTCGGAACAGCTTCAACTGTCGCTATCACAGCCACCACGGCATCATCGACGCTGAAGCTGCAGCGTTTGTCGACGTCGGCAATGCCGGCGACCGTCATGAGATCGCGAACTCGGTCATGCACCCGGGCAAACTGCAGGCGGAGCCCGGCTCGCTGCATTGCGCTGTCGAACTCCATCAAGGCGTCCATCGCCGTGCTGTCGATATCGGAGCTTTCTTCCAGGCTGAGAATAGCTGCCCGCAACCGGCCTTCCTTGCGGCTGCCGGACAATATCTCGCCGAAGATCGTATCGGCGTTGCCGAAAAACAGGGTTTCGCCGGGACGCCAGATGGCAATGCCCGGTATCTCGGCGGCATCGTCATGCCTGCTGACATCGACGAAGTCATGGCTGTTGTTGAGCCGTCCCAAACGGGCAATATACGGGGATGCCAAGCGATGCATCATGGCGGCAAGCGAGAGGGCGATTGCCAGCAGCATGCCATTGAGGACGCCGAAAGCAAGCACGCCGACCGCAGCGCCCAGTGCCACGTAGAAATCGCGATGCAGGCGGCGCAGCCGCAGGATTGGGCTGGGGTCGAGCGCATGAGTCAGAGCCGCGATCACGACGGCGGCCAGCACCGGTTCCGGCAGAAGCGCCACCAGCGGTCCGGCACAGGCAATCAGGATCGCCAGGCCGATTGCAGCGAAAACGGTCGTCGCCCGCGTCTTAGCTCCCGCCGCCTCGCTGGCGAAGCCGGCCGAAAAACCTGCGCCAACCGGCATGCCCTGAACGACGGCGCTGGCGAGATTGGCAGCGCCCAGCGCACCAAGCTCGCGATTGACCTCCAGCGTCTCGCCATACCGAAGTGCCAAGGCTCGCATCGTTCCCCAGGACTCGGCAAAGAGGATAAGGACGAGCGGCACGGTGAACTGCACCAGCCGCGAATAGGCGGCCCAACCGGCATCCGGCAGCGACGGCCATTGCGGCAGGATCTCAATGGGGCCGACCAGCTTGACGCCATGGCCTTCCAGGCCGAACAGATAGGAGGCGAAGATGCCTGCGGCGAGCACGAGGAAAGCGCCGGGAATGCCCGGCAATCGCTTCAAGAGCAGCAATGCCGCCAGCGCGACGATGCCGACGGCGACGCTGATCGGATTCCACTGGAGGATAGCGCCGAAGAGTGCAGCGGCGTAGGTCAGGATATTCGAGCCCTGCACGGGCACGCCGACGAGGATCGGCAGCTGATGCAGGATGATGGTGATCGCCAGCCCGAGCGCGAAGCCGCGCAGGACGGGCCGCGAGATGAAACCGGTGATGCCGCCAAGGCGCAAGGTACCGGCGATGACGAAGAGAATGCCGGCGAGCGCCACGGCAACCGTCGCAAGAGCCGCCTTGACCGTGGCATCACCCGGCACCACCGCCAAGGTGGCGGCCAGAATGGCAGCGGACGAGGATGTAGGAGAGACGACGGCAAAGCGGCTGCGGCCGAATATGGCATAGACGAGACATCCGACGATGCCGGCAAGGATCGCACGATGCGGCGGCAGGCCGGCGATGCCGGCGTAAGCGACCGCTTCCGGTAGCATCAGTCCGGCAACCGAGATGCCGGCGACCAGATCCGCCCTGTCTACCACGAACCAACTGCCCAGCTTCGTCATCGATCACCGACCGTAAGTGTGGCCCATCCATGTATGGATAGAGATTCGCCCTAGGGCCGCAACAGAAAAATGCGAGTTGGAATTTGGGCTTATGCGGCGCTATCCACGGCGCCCCGTAACGGGCAGCTTTGACCGACCACATCCGCAACAAAGTCCATAACCGCCCGGATGGCGGGCGAGCGGCGGAGATCGGGATAGGTGACCAGCCAGAGGTCGCGCGTCGGTGACGGGATCTCCGCCGGCAGGCGCACCAATCCTGCCTCGCGATCGCCCAGAAATCTCGGAAGCGCCACGACTCCCAGTCCGGCACGAGCAGCCTCGAGCTGGCCGAAAACATCGGAGGCGCGGAAGACGATCGGACGACCGTTCAGCAGACTGCGAAGCCAGGTCTGCTGGGTCAGATGCTCCATCGCCGCATCATAGCCGATGAACGCCCAGTCCTTCTCGGGTGTCTGCGCCACGGACGGGATCGCATAGAGACCGAAGCGCATGGCGCCGATACGCCGTACCAAGAGATCGCTTTCCTCCGGCCTGGTCATGCGCACGGCGATGTCGGCCTCGCCGTAATTGAGCGCGACGCTGCGTGCAATGCCGGCAATGGTCAGCGTGATATTCGGATGATGGGAATGAAACAGCGCGGCTTTCGGCGCCAGAAGATGGGCGGCGATCGACGGCGGCGCGCTGACCTTGACTGCAGCGGAAAGCCCGGAGACAGCACTTTTCGAATAGCGTCTGATCGCCTCGACATTTTCCTCCATACTCGCCACCAGTTCGGCGATGGCGCGGCCATCGGCCGTCAAGGGCGAGGTGCGTGGCCGCCGGTCGATGAGACGAAGATCGAGCGTGCGCTCCAACGCCGCAATGCGCCTGCCGACCGTTGCGTGGTCGACACCCAACTCGCGCGCCGCCGCAGAGAGGGAGCCGGTTCGAGCGAGAGCGGCGAAATGGTGAAGGTCCTGCCAGTCGATCATCGGTGCATTATTGCACAGATGTAGTGAGTTCATACCGAATTTATTCGCATAGCGATTCATGGTCAAAAATCGTCCGAAAGGAGATTTCCCCATGCCTCTAGCGATTGCCATTACCAGCCCCGGCGGCCCCGAAGTCCTGAAAGCCGTCGATCTGCCCGCTATCGAACCCGGCCCCGGCCAGGCACGAATCCGCCAAAGCGTCTCCGGCGTCAACTTCGTCGACATATATGTCCGTTCCGGGCTCTATCCGCTGCAGCCTGGGCAAAATGTGCTCGGCTTCGAGGGTGCCGGCATGATCGAAGCGCTCGGCGCCGATGTCGGCGATCTGAAGGTCGGCGACCGTGTCGCCTATATCGGCCATCCTATCGGCAGCTATGCCGAGGTGCGCACGCTGCCCGCCAGCCGCCTGGTGAAATTACCCGATGGTGTCAGCAAGCGCGTTGCCGGCAGCACGATGCTGCGCGGACTGACGGCGCAGATGGTGCTGCAAAAGACCTATCCCGTGAAGGCGGGCGAGTGGGTGCTGGTGCATGCGGGAGCCGGCGGCCTCGGCCAGCTCGTCACGCGTCTTGCCAAGCGGATCGGCGCGAACGTCATCGCTACGGTGGGATCCGAAGCCAAGGCCGGCATCGCCCATGAAGCAGGCGCAGACGCGGTTCTCCTGCATACATCCGGGGATTGGGTCGAGGAAACGCGCCGCATTGCCGATGGCCGTGGCGTACATCTTGCCGTCGACGGGATCGGCGGCACCATGTTGTCGCAGACGCTTGCTGCGGTGCGCCCCTTCGGCATGGTCGCCAGCCTCGGGCAGGTCGCCGGCCCCATTCCGCCGATCAAGATGGAGGAATTGTCAGGACCTCGCGCCATCGGTCTTTCGCGACCGAGCGTATTGGCTTATGCCAACGATCCCGAACTCTACCACCAAGGCGCCATGGCGCTGATGGCGGCGCTCCAGGCCGGGCTCGTCAACTCGATCGGCGCGGAATACGAGTTGAAGGATGCCGCCAGAGCCCATGCAGACCTCGAAGCGGGACGAACGACGGCCAGCGTCATACTGACGATGTGATGCCTTTTGCCCATTCTCCCCTCGGGGAGAATGGGTTGCGGCACTGGCACACCCCACGGACGATCGCCCACGCACAATCAATTCATCCCGTCAATGGCTTTTGCTGCAAGGCAGCAATTCGTTGACCTCGCCTGCTTTCCCCGATAGCCATACCCTATGGCGACGCACGGCTCTCAGGCTTTCGCCGTCAGTGCTATCCGATACGAATAATCCCGCTCCTTCGTGGCAACAGCGTGGACACCGCGGCCGGTGCCCGCAGGCGATATCCCGTGAACACTGCTTCCCAGACCATCCGGTCCACTTCGACACTGTCCCTCATCTCGATTGTCGCGCTGACATTCTTCGGCTACCTTGCCATCGGATTGCCGCTTGCGGTTCTGCCGACCTATGTCGACAGCAGCCTCGGCTTCGGGGTCGTATGGGCCGGCATCGCCGTCAGCACGCAATATGTGGCGACCATCGTCAGCCGCGCCCATGTCGGCCGGCTCTGCGATCAATACGGGCCGCGCCGTTCGGTCTTCCTGGGCTTCCTCGCCTATGGTCTGTCGGGCGCACTCACCATCGCTTCCACTTTTGCGATCCAAGTCCCGGCAACGAGCCTTGCTCTTCTGCTTGCGGGCCGGCTGGCGCTCGGCATCGGCGAGAGCTGGGTGAGTACGGCGGCGATCACCTGGGCGATCGGCCTGATGGGGTCACGCGAAACCGTCCGCATCATCTCCTGGAACGGCATCGCCACCTACGGCGGCATTGCGCTCGCCGCCCCCTTCGGCGCCTGGCTGCAGGGGCAATATGGCTTCTTCGCCATCGGCGTCGTCACCATCATCCTTGCGGTTGCCGGCTTCATGCTAGCGCAAACGCGGCCGCCGGTGCCGGGCGTCAAGGAAAAGGGCATCGGCACGGGCCAGGTGCTGAGCCGCGTTGCACCATACGGGATCGCGCTCGCGCTTGCCTCCAGCGGCTTCGGCGTTGTCATGGCCTTCGTCGCGCTATTCTTCCATAGCCGCGGCTGGGAAGGCGCATCCTTTGCGCTCAGCGCTTTCGGCCTTGCTTTCATGGGTGTGCGACTGGGTCTTGCGCAGGCAGTCGCACGCTTCGGCGGCCTGCCGCTGGTGCGCATTTCGCTCGTTATCGAGATCATCGGCCTGGCGGCGCTTGCCTTTGCGCCATCTCCCACCGTTGCCATCATCGGCGCGGCGCTGGCCGGCGCCGGTTTCGCGCCGGTTTTCCCCGCGCTTGGCAACGAAGCCATGGAGCGCATCCCGCCGCAAAACCGCGGCGTCGCGCTCGGGCTCTATTCGATCTTTCTCGACGTGTCGCTTGGGAGCACCGGCCCGATCGCCGGCCTCTTTGCCGATCATTTCGGCTATGCCGCACCCTTCTCCTTCGGCGTCGGTGCGGTGCTGCTCAGCCTGATCCTGAGCTTCTGCCTGCGCAGGAATAGCGGCCGCTGAAAGCCGTTTTGGCGCTATTTGTCCCCGGTTCTGATTTTGGCATGTGGCGACAAACGGTTGCAGTCTGCCGTTAAGGCTTGATATGGGTCTCTGACTATCATCAGCAGGAGGCCCGCCCATGAACGCCACCGAAATCGTCATCGAAGGCGACACTCCGGGGATCGCCTGGCGGCTGCCCGTCCTGCATTTTTCCGGCAACGGTGCCGACGCGCCGAAGATCTACATCCAGGCTGCATTGCATGCGGGCGAACTGCCGGGCACGGCGCTCGTGCATTTCCTTTGCGAGCGGCTTCGGAAAGCGGAAGCCGATGGGTCCATTCTGAGCGATATCATCGTCGTGCCGCATGCCAATCCGATCGGCGCGGCGCAATCGCATTTCGGCGAGATGCAAGGGCGCTTCGACTTGGGCTCGCGCACCAATTTCAACCGCGACTTTCCACTGATTTCGCTGCGCGACCGCGACCTCCTGATCGAAAATCTGGAACGCTACCCCGCCGTCGACCGGCTGAAGCGCCAGCTGATCCATATAGCGCTCGGTGCCGATCTGGTGATCGACCTGCATTGCGATGACGAATCCCTGCAATATGCCTATATCGACGAGGCATTCTGGCCCGAAGCCGCCGATCTTGCCGCGGCACTCAAGATGGGCGCTGTGCTGCTGTCGGATGGCGAAAGCTCGGCCTTCGAGGAGGCCGTCAGCTTCGCCTGGAAATACGAAGTGCCGGGGGAAAAGAAGGCAAGACTGCCGGGCAAGCTTTCAGTCACGGTGGAATTGCGAGGCACCCGCGATGTCTATCCCGAGATGGCAAAGAACGATGCCGAAGGGCTCTGGCGCTTCCTGGCCGCACGCGGCGCGGTACAGGGCGACAGCGTCGCGCCCGGCACCTTTAGCGGACCGGCCGTGCCGCTCGACAATGTCGAGATGATCCGTGCGCCGCAGGCGGGCACAGTGCTCTTCCATCGCAATATCGGCGAACGGGTGGAGGAAGGCGATCTGCTGGCGACCATCATCACCGCCCCGGGCATGCCGGACGGCGCCATCGACGTCCGTGCGCCGCAGGCAGGTCTGATCGTCACCCGCGTATCGGACCGGCTGGTGCGCCGGCGCGGCGATCTGATGAAGATCGGTTCGGACAGACCAAGCTCCGTTGCCCGCAAGCCGGGAACACTTGAGGATTGATTTCCTTTAGCGGCGATCGATCACCTTGCAGCGCATGGTGAAGGCGATCGCCGCTGATTCCCTGAGAAGAATGCCGAAGCGGCCAATGCGATATGGCGCGCTTGCAAGAGCAGCACGACAGATATCCATTAGCCGGGCAAGAATTGAACGATTTTCCATCACGATCATGCCTCCGATCGATTGATGCAGGCAATGTTCAGATCATCGAAGGAGGCAAGTTATCGCCTCTCGAAATATGCAGTGTGCATACATATAGTGAAAATGTCAAGGCCTATCTCAAGGCTATGTCATGAAGGCAATCGGGCAGCGATCCTGGTCGCAGACGCCCTGATCGCAAACGCGGCAGACCACGTCCTGGTCATCGCCGAGATCGACCAAGGCCGGCAGCAACTTTTCGACCAAGCGGCCAAACTGCCCCCTTTCCTCTGGGCCTAACACGTCAAAAGCCCGATGGATGACGGCCCGGCGGGCGGAGAGGCTTCTGTCAAAGAGCAGGCGGCCGTTCTCCGTCAATTGCAGTGCGCGGGCACGCTTGTCACCCTCGACGCCGCCCGCACGGAGCACGAGACCGGACGCCACAAGTTGATCGACCAGGCGCACCGTGGCGGAATGGGAAAGTGCGATCAATCGGCGTAGGGTCTCGATCGTCAGCCCCGGTTCGGTCCCGATTTGAACGATTGCGGCCGTCGCGCTTGGACCAAGGCCTGTTTCATCGACAAAGGCCTTTTCCATCTTGTCCACCAGAGCAAGACTCATGGCGCCAAAGAGGTTTTCCAGCCGCAATATTTCCTTGTCCGTCGCCATGCTCCAACCCGCGTCATAAATATGCATGCTGCATATTTATGCGATTATCGCTGGCAACTGCAACGGGCGAGAGAACCGCTTGCCCATCCGAGCGGCTTTCATCCGCCTTTATCTGCATGCTATGCGCTATCAGACAGCAAAAGACGGATTCGCCATGACGATCACCATTTACGGCATCAAGAACTGCGACACGATGAAGAAGGCCCGCACCTGGCTCGAAAGCCATGGCATTGCCTATGATTTCCACGACTACAAGGCCGTCGGCATCGATCGGGATCATCTGGAGCGCTGGACGACGGAAGCCGGCTGGGAAGTCGTCCTCAACCGCGCCGGCACCACCTTCAAGGCCCTGCCGGAAGCGGATCGCACCGATCTTTCGAAGGACAAGGCCATTCAGCTGATGATGGCGCAGCCTTCAATGATCAAGCGTCCGGTGCTGGAGGCTGACGGCAAATTGCTGATCGGCTTCAAGCCGGATATTTATGCGGCTGCATTCGGCAAAGCATAATCGCCCCTCGTTTCCGCAGCTGGAAGTTCATACAGCAGGTGAGTTCCTTATTCGGAGGAAGCTTTGACATGAGCACGCTGACAATTCGCCTTCCAAACGATCAGCACGAACGGCTGAAGGCTCTCGCCGCCTCCCGAGGGACAAGTCTCAATAAGCTTTTCGCAGAACTGACCACAAGAGCGCTCACGGAATTCGATGCCGAGACGCGGTTTCGGCTCAGGGCAGCCAAAGGTGACAAAGCCCGCGGTTTGGACATTCTCGAAAAGCTCGATCGCGCCCATTCCCAACGCACTTAAAGCCGTACGACTGGAAATATTATCCTCATGTCGAAAACCACCCGCGCCACGCAAGTGCTGACCCAGGCGAAGGTCGCCTTCACCGTGCATGCCTATGATTACGACCCGAATGCGGAGCGTGTCGGCCTGCAGGCCGCAGAGGCCTTGGGCGAAGAGCCCCATCGCGTGCTGAAGACGCTGATGGCGGAGGTGGATGGCAAGCCGGTCTGTGCCGTCGTGCCCTCTGATCACGAAGTCAGCATGAAGAAGCTCGCCGCGGCTTTCGGCGGCAAATCGGCTGCCATGATGAAGCCTGCCGATGCCGAGCGTCTGACGGGCTATCATGTCGGTGGCATCAGCCCCTTCGGTCAGAAAAAGATCGTTCCCACAGCGATCGAGGCGCAGGCGATGACCGAGGCCTATGTCTATATCAACGGCGGCCAGCGCGGGCTGCAGGTGCGGCTGAGCCCGCAGGATGCCTTGACCGCGCTTAAGGCCAAGGCTGCGCCCCTGATTGCCTGACGATCTTCAGGATCCGACAAAGCGCCTTCAATTTCGCCGCAAACCGGTCTAAGTCTTCAGACCACTCTTTCGATATCAGCCAAGCAGGTTTTGTCATGACATCAGCCTCCCCCAACCATCATCCCGTCGATCAGGCCAAGCTGGAGAAGCTCGCGGAAGTAGCTGTAAGGGTCGGGTTGCAGCTGCAGGCAGGCCAGGATCTGCTGATGACAGCGCCGGTCGCAGCGATGCCCTTGGTTCGGCTGATCACGCGCGAAGCCTACAAGGCCGGCGCCGGCCTCGTCTCGACCTTCTATTCCGACGAAGAGACGACGCTCGCCCGCTACGAATACGGCCAGGATGCGAGCTTCGACCGGGCCGCGACATGGCTCTATGAAGGCATGGCCAAGGCCTTCTCGAACAACACGGCGCGCCTCGCCATTTCCGGCGACAACCCGATGCTGCTGTCCAACCAGGACCCCAACAAGGTGGCGCGCGCCAACCGCGCCAATTCGGCAGCCTATAAGCCGGCGCTCGAAAAGATCTCTAATTTCGACACCAACTGGAACATCGTCTCCTACCCGAACCCCTCCTGGGCAAAACTCGTCTTCCCGAACGACCCGGAGGCAATCGCGGTTGCCAAGCTCGCCAAGGCGATCTTCTCGGCTTCGCGCGTCGATGTCGAAGATCCGATCGCGGCCTGGGCCGAGCACAATGCCAATCTGCATAAGCGCTCGGCCTGGATGAACGGCCAGCGTTTTTCCGCCCTGCATTTCCAGGGGCCGGGCACGGACCTAACCGTGGGCTTGGCGGATGGCCATGAATGGCATGGTGGCGCTTCCACCGCCAAGAACGGCATCACCTGCAACCCGAACATTCCGACGGAAGAAGTCTTCACCACGCCGCATGCGCTGCGCGTCGAAGGCCATGTTTCCTCCACCAAGCCGCTGTCGCATCAGGGCACCCTCATCGACAATATCCAGGTACGCTTCGAAGGCGGCCGGATCATCGAGGCCAAGGCAACGCGCGGCGAGGAAGTGCTGAACAAGGTGCTCGACACCGACGAAGGCGCCCGCCGGCTCGGCGAAGTGGCGCTGGTGCCGCATTCCTCGCCGATATCGGCAAGCGGTATCCTGTTCTACAACACGCTCTTCGACGAAAATGCCTCCTGCCACATCGCGCTCGGCCAGTGCTATTCCAAGTGCTTCATCGATGGCGCCACGCTCAGCCAGGAACAGATCAAGGCGCAGGGCGGCAATTCCAGCCTGATCCATATCGACTGGATGATCGGCTCCGACAAGGTCGATATCGACGGTATCAATGCCGATGGCTCGCGCGTGCCGGTTATGCGCAAGGGCGAGTGGGCATAACCAAGTTCAGATATTCGAATGCGATCATGCCGCGGTATCTCTGCCGCGGCATATTTTTTCGGAAATCGTGAGATCAAATCGTCGACAGCGCTCGCCTGACGCGTTCGAGATGCGCCTTGCGTCCGGCTTCGGTCACACGGTCCATGTCGTGGAGCGCCAGCATGCGAAAATTCAGCCGCTTGGCGCAGAAGGCGGCGATGCCGCGCTTCAATAGGCGCCGCACCGGATTGCCCATGTAGAGATGCACGATCCACCAAGGCGAGCCGGTCGTCGTCAGCGCCCAGAACAGGCGGATATTGGTGAGCTTCGGCACGATACGCCCGCCGGCGGCATCGTGGGTGAAGGCGACACCAGGCGCAAAGGCGCGATCGAAGAAGCCCTTGAGGATCGCCGGAAAATTGAACCACCATTGCGGAAAGACGAGGATCAGTCCCTCCGCCTGACGCAGCCGTGCGACGATGACATCGACGCCGGAGGTATCGTAGGGCTGGTCGAAATAGCCGCGCCGCTCGGCTTCGGACAGACGCGGATCGAAGCCCTCGCGATAGAGGTCAAGCAGATCGACCTCATGGCCACCGGCGACGAGCGTCTCGTGAGCGAGCTTGGCCACCGCGGCGGCAAAACTGTCTTCCAGCGGATGGGCCAGCACCAGCAGGATGCGCATCAGAAGAGGCTTCCCTGCTTCGGTGGAGCGGCAGGCTCTGCCGGTTTGGTGACACGCTTCTTGGAAAGGGCAGTGCCTGACGGCGGAGTGGATGAAGACGGTGGGGAGGTATCATCGCCGGTCACGGCCCCGATGCGGCCGTCCGCAAACTCGATCGAGATCGCGGCACCCGTCGAAAGGGCTGCCGCCAGCGAAACCGGGCGGTCATCCTCGTCGCGCACAACGGCATAGCCGCGTTTCAGAACATTCTTGTAGGAGAGCGACTGCAGAATGCGCTCCTGCGCCGTAAGCTCGCTGCGGGCGCGGGTCAGCTGATGGCGGATAGCCGTATCGGCGTGACGGACAAGATTGCCGAGGCGGTCGCGCGCGCGGCCCGTCTGCGCTTCGAGACGCGATGGCAGCGTTGCGAATACCGCATCGGCTCGCTCGATGCGAGCACGGGACCGGTCAAGCATGCGCTCGATGGTCCGCTCGGCGCGGTTCATCCATTCGCCCAATTGCTGGCGGCGCTCGGCGATCCGGTTCGACAGGATATCCGGCCGCAGCTGCGACGCCGTGCGCTCGAAGGAGCGTCGCTTGTTCAGCGTGTTCAGCTCCAATCCACGGCCAAGGCCGGCGGCGGCTTCATCGAAGCGGCGACGCGGCAGAGCCAGGATCTGGTCGAGCGAAGGCAGCGCGCGCAGCAGCGCCCGAACAGCTTGTCGGCGTTGATCCATCTGCCTGCTTACCCCGCCCTGCAGCCGGGCAGCGAGGCTTGCAAGCTGCGCTTCCAGCTCAGCCTTCACCGGCACGGCCATTTCCGCCGCACCCGTTGGCGTCGGAGCGCGCACGTCGGCGGCGTAGTCGATCAAGGTCCAATCGGTCTCGTGGCCGACGGCCGAGATCAGCGGGATATCGCTGGCGGCAGCGGCGCGGACGACGGCCTCATCGTTGAAACTCCAGAGATCCTCGAGACTGCCGCCGCCGCGCGCGACAATCAGGACGTCTGGGCGCGGGATCGGGCCGCCAGGCGCAAATTCGTTGAAGCCGCGTATGGCGTTCGCCACCTCGTCGCCGGAGCCCTCCCCCTGCACCTTCACCGGCCAGACGAGGACGTGCACGGGGAAGCGATCGGAGATGCGATGCAGGATATCGCGAATGACGGCACCGGTCGGCGACGTTACGACGCCGATCACCTTTGGCATGAAGGGCAGCCTGCGCTTGCGCTCGGGGTCGAAGAGACCTTCGGCACCGAGCTTGCGCTTGCGTTCCTCCAGCAGCGCCATCAAGGCGCCTGCCCCGGCAGGCTCCAAGGTTTCGATGACGATCTGGTATTTCGACGAGCCCGGGAAGGTCGTCACCTTGCCTGTTGCAATGACTTCCATTCCCTCTTCAGGGCGAAATTTCAGCTTGGAAAATGTGCCTTTCCAGATCACCGCATCGATGCGCGCGCGATCATCCTTCAGCGAAAAATAGGCATGGCCCGAAGAATGCGGTCCGCGATAGCCGGAGATTTCCCCGCGCACGCGCACCTGGTCGAACGCATTCTCGACCGTGCGCTTGATCGATCCGGATAGTTCCGAGACGGAGTATTCCGTCAGGTTCGAAGGCGAATCATTCTCAAAAAAGCTGCTCATGTCCTTCTTCTACCCGATGTCGCGGCAAATGCGGAGCCTGCTGCATACCGCTTAAGTCTGAATCGATCGAAAGACAGGATTGTGTGCATAGTTGAGGTGTTTCCGCCTCCTTGCATGTCTCACAAAGAGCGTGGAGCCTATTGCTTCATCGAGCGTTAACCCTGCTGACAAAGCATTTCTTAGCCATCCATGCGTAAACCTGTGCAAACTGATTCTTGGTAAAGAGGACATGGAGCGATGATATTCGCGACCGCCACGATCATCGGAATAGCCGCCGGCCTGCAGCGCTCGACGATCGGCGCGCTGCTCGGCGTGGCACTCGTGAGCATCGCTTTCATGGTCGCCGTCGCCACATCGATCGTTCCGCCGCCGCTGACGACGCTGTTCATCGCGCTTGGCGGCTACAATCTCGGTTTCATCGGCTATCTCGTCACCATCGACATGGTGGAACATCGCCGCGCCTAAAAGCAACGTCAGGAGCGGCTCAAAGAATCCAGGAGGAGCTGAAGCGCTCCAACTCAATTCTGTGGCTGGAACCGAAAGAACTGCACATCCGATGTCGTCGACGCTGCAATGGCCTCCAGATAAACGGGTACACGCCCGGCGCTGAGCTGCGCATAAAATCCTTTGGGCGCCCGCTCACTCATGATTTCCACCTGCGGATCATCCTTGCAGAAGGCGACAATCGTCACCTTTGCCTCCCGCAGAAGCGCCTCTGCCCGTTGCGGGTCCGCAAGGCCGATATGCAGCTCGGCCAGCATCCCGTCGGGATCGCGATGATAGGGACCGGAAAGGGTGCGGTGCGGCGTGAAGCGCAAAATCGGCGCGCCCATGTTTGAGGCGGCCGCGACGACCGCAGGCTCAAGCATCGCAATCGGCGCCAAGGCCTCCCTGGAGGCGCAATTGGCAGTCTCCTCCGCTTTGGCCGGGGTCGCGACGGTAAATCCGTTGACGATCCCCTTGCTTGCAAGCGCACCGCCCACAGCCCAAACAGGCGGAACGGAAGCCAATATTGTCACCGCATAAAGCAGAACGGAACGAAGGTTTCTGGTATCGGCCATATAGTCCTTGCGCAGCTCGGCGATCGCCAATGCCAATGGCGGTATGGCCAAAAGGTTGGCAAATTCTGCGCCGCGCACCTGCACCAGCGTAATCATCCAATTGATCGCAATCAGAACCATCAGCATCGCATGGAGGCTGGCGCGATTGCCCCGCAGGATACGAACCGCGCAGATGAGCATCGCCAGGAGGCCTGTCGCATAGAAGGCGCCAAGCGTATCGGGCTGTCTGTGAGCGACGGAAAAGATCGATTGTGCCTCGGTCACTCTGCTGAGCCACAGATCAACCAGCAAGGGGTCCAAATCGGCAAGCGGATTGCGCAGGCATTGCGGCGCAAGTGCTGCAGTCGTCGCAAACACGAATGCACCGTTGACCGCGAGAATTGCAATGCGCCAGGGGCGGGAGAGACGGCTGGCAAAAATGGACGACAGGAGAAGCCCGACGCAGCCTGCGCTGGTGATGCCATAAAAGCCCAGCGAAAGATTGTCGCACGTGACCATGGAATAGAAGCGCGGCGGCACCAGCGAAAAGAAGGCAGCGCTGACGGCAACCGTCAGCGTCAGGGCAAAGACTTTCGCGGCAGGTGCGAAGACTTCGCCTTTCCAGGCCCACAAACAGGCAACCGACATGCAGGCGACGGCAACAAAGGGCGTCGTCTCCGCCCCGATACCGAGCTGGATGGCAAGCGCAACGGCGGCGATCGCAAAGCTGCGAGGCCTGTAGGTTTCGTCGACCAACATGGCGATGGCAAGGGCGACGAGGCCAAGCTGAACATTGTCGTGATCAATGGATCCCGGCACGAAACGCGGCGAAAGCAGCACGAAGAACGCTGTCAGGATCAATGAAAAATGCATGCCTTGCGGACCGGCAATGCGGCGGCCTGCAAGGCCCATGAAGACCATCAGCGGCAGGATAAGCATCAGCGGCCAGACGGTCAGTGCCGCCGCCTCGGCGCCTTCGGGTGAAAAGAACATCCGGAAGAAGAGGATGAGGCTTGCGATGGGCAGATCGATGAAGCGCGACCAATGCATGAGTGTGCCGCCTTCGAGGCCGAGACGATACTGCATCATGTCGAACCAGCCCTGGCCGGCGAGGAAATCGCGCACTTCGACGAGACGCATGGCGTCGTCGTTATCCGGCCCGACATAGTCTGCGAGGTTGCGATGAATGATGAGCTGCGCGACGATGACGACGACGGCATAGACGAACGCAACGAGGGCAGGATGAGACCAGCGTAGCGGCGCTTTCTTCTCTGCCATTCCGGCTGCCTCGGTCGGCAATGCCAGCGTCTGCGCCATCTCGATAGACCTCATGTTGGAAGGATAGTCGGTGATACGCTAACGGCTGCCGATCAAAAAAAAGTAAAGCCGATGCCTTCAGTCGCTTTCATCACGAGAATGTTTTTCGCAACGCCGGTATCCCGCCTTTTTTATTAGGCAGCCATAGGGTCTTATTAACAGCCAACGGGATAAGCTCTCGTCCGGATCGTCAATCGGGCCTCAACTTGACTTCACGCGCAGCAACCGGCCAAGACCATGTGGAATGAGAAGCTGAACATCGCCGTCCTCCTGCCCTGCTACAATGAAGCCGCAACGATCGGCGAGGTCGTGCGAGGTTTCCGCAAGGCGCTGCCGCAGGCCGCGATCTATGTCTACGACAATAATTCGACCGACGGCACCGCGCTGCATGCCATGCTTGCTGGCGCGACCGTCGTGCGCGAGCGTCGGCAAGGCAAGGGACATGTGGTGCGCCGCATGTTCGCCGATATCGAAGCCGACATCTACCTGATGGCCGATGGCGACGGCACCTACGCTCCCGAAGACGGAGAAGAGCTAATCCGCACGTTGCTGACGGAAGGATCCGACATGGTGGTCGGCACCCGCCGCAATGTTCGCAACGATGCAGGCCGGCAGGGCCATGCCTTCGGCAATCGCATCTTCAATCGGCTCTATCGCACCATCTTCGGCGCCGATTTCACCGATATATTTTCCGGCTATCGTTGCTTCTCGCGGCGCTTCGTCAAGAGCTTCCCTGCCGTGTCGGGCGGTTTCGAGATCGAGACGGAAATGTCGGTGCATGCCTCCAGGCTGAAGCTGCCCGTCAGCGAGCTGGAACTTGATTACGGACGGCGGCCGGAAGGCTCGCATTCGAAGCTTTCCACCTTCCGCGACGGTGGCAAGATCCTCTGGATGTTCGCCATGCTGATGAAGGAAACCCGGCCTTTCGCCTTCTTCGGCATCCTGAGCGCCGTTGCCATGGAGCTCAGCATTGGTTTCTCCATTCCGGTCTTCATCGAGTATTTCGAAACCGGGCTGGTAACGCGCATGCCGACCTGGGTGCTTTCCGTAGCGTTGACGATGATCGCCTTCATGCTATTCACGGCCGGTATCATCCTCGATTCCGTGGCGCGCGCCCGCGCCGAACAGTTGCGCATCCACTATATGAGCTTGGCCAAGCCGTCGTCGCGCGAGGTCGGCGATGACCGCAAGGTTTACATGGCTGCGCTTGATAAGCCGACAAGCCGGAAGAAAAGGGCAAAGGCTGCATGAAGAAGCTCTTTCGCTTCCTGATCGCTGGCGGTGTCGGCTTCGTGGTCGATGCCGGCGTGCTGCATCTCCTGCTCTGGTTCACGCCTTTCGGCCCCTTCGTCGGCCGCGCCATCTCGATCCCGAGCGCGCTGCTTGCCACGTGGATACTCAACCGCAACTTCACCTTCGGCCGATCCAACCGCTCGCTTGCGGCGGAGGGCTTTCGCTACGGTTCGGTCGGCTTGACCTCGGCCGTGCTGAACTATGCCCTCTTCAGCTCGCTGCTGATGACCGAACCGTCATTGCGGCCGATCATCGCGCTGACGCTTGCATCGGCGGCGGCGACTGCGTTCAGCTTCTTCGGCTATTCGCGCTTCGTCTTCCGCCACCGGCAAAATCCCTGAAGCAATCCAGGAAAAGTGCGCAGTA
>UCII01000005.1 GCA_900472485.1 Hyphomicrobiales bacterium | reverse complement strand
CTCAAAGGGCTGAGCCCTGTGAAATACAGGACCCAGCCCTCAAATCATCCCAGCCTATGAACCGTCCAACTTTATGGGGTCAGTTCACGCTCCGGGCTTTTTCTTTGCGCAGAGGACGGCATGCGATGCTCGGAAGCCAAATAAAAAGGGAAGGCGTTGGGAGCGCCTTCCCTTTGGAATAGGATATATTTTACCCGCGCTTAATGGGCGAAGCTCATCTTGGGCTTGAGCTGCCCGGTCGGGGCTTGGTCGAAGATCTGAGCGACCTGCGGATTGCGCAGGGGAAGTCCGCTCTCATCGTTGATGAGGTTCTGCTCCGATACGTATGCGACATATTCCGTCTCTTCGTTTTCGGCGAGAAGGTGATAGAAGGGCTGATCCTTATCGGGACGCACTTCCGCGGGAATGGAATTCCACCATTCCTCTGTATTTGCGAATTCCGGATCGACATCGAAGATGACACCGCGGAAGGGGAACATCCGGTGTCGAACCACGTCGCCAATATTGAATTTTGCGTTTCGTTGTTTCATGGCACGACTTCCTTTCAAGCAATCATGTGGTGACTTTCACCACTGATATCAAGGATTTTGCCCCATTCCTTCATTGAACTGTCACATTCGGCTCGGTTCTGCGCCGAGCAGCAGCTCAATGTGAAGACGATATTTGGAGGGACGCCTGCCACCGGCTTCCTCATTATGAAGAAAGCCCCGGCAAGGCCGGGGCTTTCGTAACTTGTATCACACCGAATAGTACATGTCGTATTCGACCGGATGCGGGGTCATTTCGAAGCGCATGACTTCCTGCATCTTCAGTTCGATGAAGGCATCGATCTGATCGTCGTCGAAGACGCCGCCGGCGGTGAGGAACTTGCGGTCCTTGTCCAGGCTTTCCAGCGCTTCGCGCAGCGAGCCGCACACAGTCGGGATCTTCTTCAGCTCCTTCGGCGGCAGATCGTAGAGATCCTTGTCCATGGCCTTGCCGGGATGGATCTTGTTCTTGATGCCATCGAGGCCGGCCATCAGCATGGCGGCGAAACCGAGGTAGGGGTTGGCGGTCGGGTCAGGGAAGCGGACTTCGACGCGCTTTGCCTTCGGGTTCGAGCCGAACGGAATGCGGCAGGAGGCGGAACGGTTGCGAGCCGAATAGGCAAGCAGAACCGGAGCTTCATAGCCCGGGACGAGACGCTTGTAGGAGTTCGTCGACGGGTTGGTGAAGGCATTGATCGCCTTGGCATGCTTGATGATGCCGCCGATGTAATAGAGGCAGCTCTCGGACAGACCTGCATATTCGTCGCCGGCGAAGGTCGGCTTGCCGCCCTTCCAGATCGACTGGTGAACGTGCATGCCCGAGCCGTTGTCGCCGAAGATCGGCTTCGGCATGAAGGTTGCCGTCTTGCCGTAGGCATTGGCGACCTGATGCACCACATACTTATAGATCTGCATCTTATCGGCGTTGCGCACCAGCGTGTCGAACTTGATGCCGAGCTCGTGTTGGGCGGCGGCGACTTCATGGTGATGCTTTTCGACGACGACGCCCATTTCGGTGAGAACCGTCAGCATTTCGGAGCGCATGTCTTGGCAGCTGTCGATCGGCGGGACCGGGAAGTAGCCGCCCTTGATGCGCGGACGGTGGCCGAGGTTGCCGGTCTCATAGTCGGTGTCGTCGTTGGACGGCAGTTCGCTGGAGTCGAGCTTGAAGCCGGTGTTGTAGGGATCGGCCTTGTACTTCACGTCATCGAAGACGAAGAATTCGGCTTCCGGGCCGAAGAAGGCGGTGTCGCCGATGCCGGAGGCCTTCAGATAGGCTTCCGCCTTTTTGGCGGTGCCGCGCGGATCGCGGTTATAGGCTTCGCCGGAGACCGGATCGAGGATGTCGCAGAGGATGACCATGGTGGACTGCGCGAAGAACGGGTCCATGTGAACCGTATCCGGGTCGGGCATCAGCACCATGTCGGATTCGTTGATGGCCTTCCAACCGGCAATCGAGGAGCCGTCGAACATGACGCCATCGGCGAACATGTCCTCGTCCACACAGACGATATCCATCGTCAGGTGCTGCAGCTTGCCCTTCGGGTCGGTGAAGCGCAGGTCGACGAACTTGACGTCGTTATCCTTGATTTGTTTCAAAATTTCGCTTGCGGTCGTCATTAAATTACTTCCCTTGACTTAGATGACGATTAAACGAGCCGCGACCTGACGGGCCGGGCAGATTAAATGGCGTCGATACCCGTCTCACCGGTGCGGATTCGAATGACTTCTTCCACGTTGGAAACGAAAATCTTTCCGTCGCCGATACGGCCTGTTTGCGCAGCCTTGCGGATGGCCTCGATCACCGCTTCCGCATTTTCGTCCGCCAATACAACTTCGACCTTCACCTTCGGCAGGAAGTCGACGACGTATTCGGCGCCACGGTAAAGCTCCGTATGGCCCTTCTGACGACCGAAGCCCTTCGCTTCCGTGACGGTGATGCCCTGCAGACCGACTTCCTGAAGGGCTTCCTTCACTTCGTCGAGCTTGAAGGGCTTAATGATCGCTTCGATCTTTTTCATGAGAAAATGTCTCTCCGCTTCTCCTGATACAGCAGGACTACTCCCCGCTCGGCCAACGTAATGCACGTACCATGCCAATTGAGGACGAACCGCCGTAAAAAATCTCGGCGAATTCGCACCGAGACGATGAATTGATGAGGATTTTTCGGGAAAATGGAAGCGATTTCGCGCGGAAATGCGTGGGATAAGCAAAATTTCGCAAAAATGCGCCATGCGCGGCAGGTTTGTGCTTCGTCAAGACCTTGAATGTTATTGTTTAATTATTATGCAAATGCATATTTATCGACCAAACTGGCCGCTGTAATAGCGGTTGTTTTTGAGGCAGATTTCGCATCTATAATATCTGCCATGATGTTGCCGCTCGCCGATCTGCTCCTCACCCCTGATGCCATGTCTGCCGTCGATCGCGCTGCGGCCGCATCCGGCATTGATTCCTATGGGCTTATGGAGAAGGCAGGGCAGGCGGTTGCTGCCGTCGCGCTCGGGCACTTTCCCGGAGCCGTCCGATATGCCGTTCTCTGCGGGCCGGGAAACAATGGTGGCGACGGTTATGTGGCAGCGCGCGCGCTGAAAAGGGCCGGGGCCCAAGTGCGGCTTTTCCATCTTGGCGATCCCCAGCGGCTCAAGGGCGATGCGGCCCACGCCTTTGCTGATTGCCCGGTCGAGGGCAAGACGATCGAGGGCTTTATTCCACTGGCTGGCGACGTCGTGATCGATGCGATCTTCGGCGCGGGTCTCTCACGACCGGTTCCGGATGACGTTGCTGCCACTATCGCGCGCGTCGCGGCTGCGGATATTCCCGTGATTTCAGTCGATCTCCCGTCCGGTCTCGATGGTCGCAGCGGCCAGATTCTCGGTGCAACCTTCCATGCCGCGCGCACGGTGACCTTCATGACGCGCAAGCCGGGCCACCTTCTCTTGCCCGGTCGCGACCTGTGCGGAGAGCTGGAGGTCTTCGATATCGGCATTCCCGACCGCATCGTTCGCGCCCATGCCGACCGCTCGCTCGCCGAAAACGAGCCGGCACAGTGGCAGGCGGCCATGCCCTCGGCAGGCGTCGAAACGCACAAATACAAGCGAGGCCATCTCGTCGTCTTCTCTGGTGGGCCGAACGCGACAGGTGCCGCGCGCATGTCCGCCATGGCCGGGCTAAAGGCTGGGGCAGGGCTCGTCACCATCGCCTCGCCGCCCGAAGCGCTTGATGTCAATGCCGGCCTGCTGACGGCAATCATGCTGCATGCCATCGCGGATGAAGCCTCATTGCGCGAATGGCTTACTGATAAACGCCTTTCGACCTTCGTTCTTGGCCCTGGCTTCGGCGCCGGCGAAAAGGCGCGGCAATTCTGCCTCGCGCTCGCGGATCGCCATTTGGTAGTGGATGCGGACGGCATCACCTCGTTTCGCGACGAGCCGAAGCGATTGTTCGATGCCTTTGCCGAGGGACCGACACGCTTGGTGCTGACGCCGCATGAAGGGGAGTTTGCGCGGCTCTTTTCCGATATTGCTGCGGACGAACGCCTGAGCAAGATCGACAAGGCGAGGGCGGCCGCCGCCAGAGCCCATGCCGCCATCATCTACAAGGGTGCTGATAGCGTGATTGCCGCACCTGACGGCCGGGCGCTGATCAATGCCAATGCGCCTTCCTGGCTTGCCACGGCCGGCTCCGGCGACGTACTTGCCGGCATTGTCGGCGGCCTGATGGCGCAGGGGGCGCCGGCCTTCGAGGCGGCCGCCGCCGGCGTCTGGCTGCATGGCCTTGCGGGCCAACATGCCAGCAAGGGGCTGACCGCCGAAGACCTGGTGGCAGCCGTCAAACCGCTATAGTGCTATAGCGCTATTTCGCCACTTCCTGCTGCAAGGCAATCGCACCGGGCGGCGCATTTACCTTGCCCTCATGGATCATGAAGGCGAAGACATCACGCGGTTCCGCCTTGACCTTGCGTTTTGCATCGATCAGCGGCAGATCATCAGGCACATTGCCTTTCGCCCATGTTTTCAGGCGATCCGCCCAGGCTTTCAGATCCTTCGGCGGATAGCAGGTCTCGATATCATCCGATCCCTTCTGCAGGCGGGCATAGACGAAGTCGGCCGTGACATCCGCAATCATCGGATATTCGAAATGCTCGGCGCAAACGGGCGCAACATTGTATTTTTCGAGCAGCGCAATGAATTCCGGCACCTTGAAGGAATCGTGCCGGACTTCCACGACGTGTTTCAGTGCAAGACCATCCTGCTTCGCCGGCAGCAGCTTCAGGAAAGCCTCGAAATCATCCGGATCGAATTTCTTCGTCGGTGCGAACTGCCACAGCAGCGGGCCGAGATGATCACCGAGTTCGCTGATACCTGACTCCAGAAACTTCTGCATGGATTCACCGGCTTCGGAGAGGACACGGCGATTTGTGACGAAACGGGTCGCTTTCAAGGAGAAGATGAACCCGTCAGGCACGTCAGCCGCCCATCTGGCAAAGACCTCGGGCTTCTGCGTACTGTAATAGGTGCCGTTGACCTCGATCACCTTCAGCTGGCGGCTGGCATAATTCAGCTCGTCCTTCTGTTTCAGCGTGTCGGGATAGAAGGTCCCGCGCCACGGCTCGAAGGTCCATCCGCCGATCCCTGTGCGGATTTCGCCCGCTTTGGTCATTCTCTCCTCCTTGGCCATTCGGCCGGGTAACCTTACTCCGCCGCCGCAACCTTCTTCACCGGACGCCGCTCCAGCAACTCCTTCAGGAACTGCCCCGTATAGGAGCGCTTTTCCCTGACGATCGTCTCCGGCGTGCCGACAGCCACGATCTCGCCGCCGCCATCGCCGCCCTCCGGACCGAAATCGAGGATCCAGTCGGCAGTCTTGATGACTTCGAGATTGTGCTCGATGACCACGACGGAATTGCCTTGATTGACCAGTTCGTGCAGCATTTCCAGAAGCTTGGCGACATCGTGGAAGTGCAATCCGGTTGTGGGTTCGTCGAGAATGTAGAGCGTGCGGCCAGTCGATCGCTTCGACAATTCCTTGGCTAGCTTGACGCGCTGCGCCTCGCCACCCGAAAGCGTGTTTGCCTGCTGTCCCACCTTGATATAGCCGAGGCCGACATCCTTCAGGCTCTGCAGCTTGTCGCGCACGGCGGGAACGGCCGCAAAGAAATCGACGCCTTCCTCGACCGTCATGTCGAGCACGTCGGCGATCGACTTGGTCTTGAAGGTGACGTCGAGGGTTTCGCGGTTATAGCGCTTGCCGTGACAGACGTCGCAGGTAACGTAGACATCGGGCAGGAAGTGCATCTCGATCTTGATGACACCATCGCCCTGGCAGGCCTCGCAGCGGCCGCCCTTGACGTTGAAGGAGAAGCGGCCCGGCTGATAGCCGCGTGCCTTGGCTTCCGGCAGGCCGGCAAACCAGTCGCGGATCGGCGTGAATGCGCCGGTATAGGTCGCCGGATTTGAGCGCGGCGTGCGGCCGATCGGCGACTGATCGATGTCGATCACCTTGTCGATATGTTCGAAACCGTCGATGCGGTCATGATCGGCCGGGATTTCGCGGGCGCCCATGACGCGCCGCGCAGCCGACTTGTAAAGCGTCTCGATCAGGAATGTCGACTTGCCGCCGCCGGAAACGCCCGTAACGGCCGTGAAAACGCCGAGCGGGATGGACGCCGTAACGTTCTTGAGGTTATTGCCCCGTGCGCCGACGACCTTGATTTCCTTGCCCTTCTTGGGCTTGCGGCGTTCGTTCGGAACCGGCACGCCAAGCTCGCCGGAGAGATATTTACCGGTCAGTGACTTCGGGTTCGCCATAATGTCCTGCGGCGTCCCATGCGCCACCACCTGGCCGCCATGGACGCCGGCCGCTGGGCCGATATCGACGACATCATCGGCCGTCAGGATCGCATCCTCGTCATGCTCGACGACGATGACGGTGTTGCCGATATCCCGCAGGTGCTTCAACGTCTCCAGCAGGCGGGCATTGTCGCGCTGATGCAGGCCGATCGACGGCTCGTCGAGCACATAAAGAACGCCGGTAAGGCCCGAGCCGATCTGTGACGCCAGCCGAATGCGCTGGCTCTCGCCGCCGGACAGCGTGCCGGAATTGCGCGACAGGCTCAGATATTCGAGGCCGACATCGTTGAGGAAGCGCAGGCGATCGCGGATTTCCTTGAGAATGCGGACCGCAATCTCGTTCTGCTTGTCAGTGAAAGTACCCGGCAATGCATCGAACCAGTCACGAGCAACGCGGATCGACATCTCCGATACCTGGCTGATGTGCAGCTTGTCGATCTTGACCGCCAGGGCTTCCGGCTTCAGGCGATAGCCGTTGCAGGCCGGGCAGGGTGCTGCCGACATGAAGCGTTCGATCTCCTCGCGCGCCCAGGCTGAATCTGTTTCCTTCCAGCGGCGTTCGAGGTTCGGCACGATGCCTTCGAAATTCTTGTGCGTCGTGTAGGAGCGGGCACCGTCGGCATAATGGAATTCAATCTTGTCTTCCGTGCCGTTGAGGATGACATCCTTGGCCTTGTCGGACAGCTCATTCCAGCGGTTGCCGAGCTTGAAGCCATAATGCTTGCCGAGCGCCTCCAGCGTCTGATTGTAATAGGGCGAGGTCGACTTGGCCCAAGGCGCGATCGCGCCATCGCGTAATGTTCGTTCCGGCTCCGGCACGATCAGTTCCGGATCGATCTTCTGCTGCGAACCCAGGCCGTCACAGGACGGGCAGGCGCCGAAGGGGTTGTTGAAGGAGAATAGGCGGGGTTCGATCTCCGGAATGGTGAAGCCCGAAACGGGGCAGGCGAATTTCTCCGAGAACAGCACGCGCTCATGCGTTTCATTCAGCGACTTGTTGGCGGAACCACCGGCAGCGGTCTCCTCCGGCGGCAGCGGTTTGTCGGCGAATTCCGCGACCGCAAGACCGTCGGCAAGGCGCAATGACGTCTCGAAGCTGTCGGCAAGACGCGCCGCCATGTCGGGACGCACGACGATGCGGTCGACCACGACATCGATGTCGTGCTTGTACTTCTTGTCGAGCGCCGGCACATCGGCGATCTCGTAGAACTGGCCGTCGACCTTGACGCGCTGGAAGCCCTTTTTCATGAGCTCCGCCAGTTCCTTCTTGTATTCACCCTTACGCCCGCGCACGAGCGGCGCGAGAATATAAAGCCTTGTGCCTTCCTCGTAGGCGAGAACGCGGTCGACCATCTGGCTAACCGTCTGGCTCTCGATCGGCAGGCCGGTGACCGGCGAATAAGGCACGCCGACGCGGGCAAACAGCAGACGCATATAGTCGTAGATTTCGGTGACCGTGCCGACCGTCGAGCGCGGATTGCGCGAGGTCGTCTTCTGCTCGATCGAAATCGCCGGTGACAGACCGTCGATCTGGTCGACATCAGGCTTCTGCATCATTTCGAGGAACTGGCGCGCATAGGCCGAAAGGCTTTCGACATAGCGGCGCTGTCCCTCGGCGTAGATCGTGTCGAAAGCAAGAGACGACTTGCCGGAGCCCGAAAGGCCGGTCATGACGATCAGCTTGTTGCGTGGCAGGTCAAGATCGATGCCCTTGAGATTGTGCTCGCGCGCACCACGTATGGAAATAGTCTTCAATTCGCTCATCGTCGTATGCAGGTCCTTTGGGGTCTGCCTTTATTTAGTGATGTCAGCCCGCGAGTCGAGGCTGAAATGAAGGGTGAAGCCGGGTTTTCGATTCCGTTGACATCATCATAGGGATAAATTAGAACAAATAAAGAACAAAATTATCGCGGCGATTTCTTTGTGGATGAACGGAACTGGGAAGGCCGCATAAATAGCACCTGACGCCCGCAATGGGTTAAGGTGCTCGGATAGAATTTCAAAGCCGTCGATGGGCGGCAAGCAGGGTGGTATCATGGCCGGTAGTGTGAACAAGGTAATTCTGATTGGAAATCTCGGGGCGGACCCCGAAATCCGCCGCACGCAGGACGGCCGCCCGATCGCCAACCTCAATATTGCCACCTCGGAAACCTGGCGCGATCGTAATTCCGGCGAGCGCAAGGAAAAGACCGAATGGCACCGCGTCGTCATCTTCAATGAGGGCCTCTGCAAGGTCGCCGAGCAATATTTGAAGAAGGGCGCCAAGGTCTATATCGAAGGCGCGCTGCAGACGCGCAAATGGCAGGACCAGAACGGTCAGGATAAGTATTCGACCGAAATCGTGCTGCAAGGCTTTAATTCGACGCTGACCATGCTCGATGGCCGTGGCGAAGGCGGCGGTGCCGTCGAAGGCGGAAGCCGTGGGGGCCGCGGCGGCGGTGACTTCGGTGGTGGCTACGGCGGCGGTGGCGATTACGGTGGCGACGATTACGGCCAGTCCTCGTCGCAGAGCTCGTCCCGCAGCGGTGGTGGCAATCGTGGCGGTGGCAGCCAGGGCGGCGGCGGTAACTTCTCGCGCGATCTGGATGATGACATTCCGTTTTGAGATCGGCGCAGCTGCTTGATCTTTAAAAGCCCGCCGACTTGGCGGGTTTTTTCATGAAAGGGCGAGCGCCGCTTTTGCCCCATCCACGACGAACTGCGCGGCAAGCGCCGCAAGGATGACCCCGAGCAGCCGGGTGAGAATGGCGCGGCCGGTGGCGCCGAGCATTCGGTCGAGCCTGTCTGAAATGGCAAGGGCCGCAAAGACCAGGGCCAGATTGACAGCGATGACGCCGATCAGCTGCGCGCGGTCGAGCGTCGTCTGTAGCGAGCCGGCCAACAGAATGGTGGCCGAAATGGCGCCGGGACCGGCGATCAATGGCAAGGCGAGGGGAAAGACTGCGATATTGCGGATGTGATCCTTGGTAATGGCGACTTCCGTCGTCTTCTCTTTTCTGTCCTGCCGCCGCTCGAACACCATTTCGAAGGCGATCCAGAACAGCAGCAAGCCGCCGGCAATGCGGAACGCACCGATGGAGATGCCGAGCACACCAAGCACGCTCGCGCCGAACAAGGCGAAGGCCGCAAGGATGAAGAAGGCGATCAGCGATCCGCGTAGCGCCACCTGCTTGCGTTCCGCCCGGTTCATGCCGGCCGTAAGTCCGATGAAAAGCGGCGCGAGCCCCGGCGGATCGACAGTTACGAGCAGAGTCGTGAAGGCATTGATCAGCGTATCTGCGCTCGCCATATAGTCCCCGAAGCTTGTTTTATCGCTGTTATCAAGCATTGTTATGCGAGGAACGGGCTTTCGCAAAGGGTCATGAATCGGCGTCGATGGATTTCGCCATGGAAATGTTCGATTCCATGGCTTAAAGGGGCAAAACCTGTTCAAAAACACCGGCCCAAATTGGCGCTCGCCAGGCCTTTCGGCTATAAATTTCGCAGTGATTCTAAAAGAGATCGTGATCTGTTTTGACTGAGCAAACACCACCCGGCGGCGGGAAGCTCCCGCCAGGCATCGAGCCGATTTCCATCATGGAGGAAATGCAGCGGTCGTATCTCGATTACGCCATGAGCGTGATCGTCAGCCGCGCGCTTCCCGACGTTCGTGATGGTCTGAAGCCCGTTCATCGGCGCATACTCTATGCGGCGCATCAGAGCGGCTATCACTGGAACCGTAAATATGTGAAGTCGGCCCGTCCCGTCGCCGACGTCATGGGTAGCTACCACCCGCATGGCGACGCTTCGATCTATGACGCCTTGGTACGCATGGCGCAGGATTGGTCGATGCGCGTGCCGCTTATCGACGGGCAGGGCAATTTCGGCTCGATCGACGGTGATCCGCCAGCGGCGATGCGTTATACGGAATCGCGCCTGACGAAGGTTGCCCACGAGCTTCTCGAGGACATCGACAAGGAAACCGTCGATTTCCAGGAAAACTATGATGCGACGACGGAAGAACCAAAGGTTCTGCCGGCGCGCTTCCCGAACCTACTCGTCAACGGCTCCGGCGGCATCGCTGTAGGCATGGCGACCAACATTCCGCCGCATAACCTCTCCGAAGTCATCAACGGCTGTATTGCGCTGATCGATAATCCGGCGATCGAGCTGCCTGAGATGATGGAGATCATCCCTGGTCCGGATTTCCCGACCGGTGCGAAGATCCTCGGCCGCGCCGGCATCCGTTCCGCTTATGAGACGGGCCGCGGCTCCGTCGTCATGCGCGGTGTCGCGACGATCGAGCCGATGCGCGGTGATCGCGAGCAGATCATCATCACCGAGGTTCCCTATCAGGTGAACAAGGCGTCGATGATCGAGAAGATGGCCGAACTCGTACGCGAGAAGCGCATCGAGGGCATCTCGGACCTGCGCGACGAGTCCGACCGCCAGGGCTATCGCGTCGTCGTCGAACTCAAGCGCGATGCCAATGCCGACGTCATCCTGAACCAGCTTTATCGCTATACGCCGCTGCAGACCTCCTTCGGCTGCAACATGGTGGCGCTGAACGGCGGCAAGCCCGAGCTGATGAACCTGATGGACATGCTGCGCGCTTTCGTGGCGTTCCGCGAGGAAGTCATCAGCCGCCGCACCAAGTATCTGCTGCGCAAGGCGCGCGATCGTGCCCACGTCTTGGTCGGTCTGGCGATTGCTGTCGCCAATATCGACGAAGTCATCCGCGTCATTCGCCAGGCGCCGGATCCGCAATCAGCCCGCGAAGAGCTGATGACGCGCCGCTGGAATGCTGCGGATGTCGAATCGCTTATCCGGCTAATCGATGATCCCAGGCATCGTATCAACGAAGACGGAACCTACAACCTCTCGGAAGAGCAGGCGCGCGCCATTCTCGAATTGCGTCTGGCACGTCTGACGGCTCTCGGCCGTGACGAAATCGACGAGGAGCTCAACCAGATCGGCGCGGAAATCAAGGACTACCTTGATATCCTCTCGTCGCGTGCCCGCATCCAAACCATTGTAAAACAAGAGCTTGCCGCGGTTCGGGACGAGTTCGGAACGCCGCGCCGCACCGAGATTGTCGATGGCGGTCTCGAGATGGACGACGAGGATCTGATTGCCCGCGAGGACATGGTCGTCACGGTTTCCCATCTTGGCTATATCAAGCGTGTGCCGCTGACCACTTATCGTGCGCAGCGCCGCGGCGGCAAGGGCCGCTCGGGAATGACCACCCGTGACGAGGATTTCGTTACCCGGCTATTCGTTCTCAATACGCATACGCCGGTCCTGTTCTTCTCCTCTCGCGGTATTGTCTACAAGGAAAAGGTCTGGCGGCTGCCGATCGGCACGCCGACATCGCGCGGCAAGGCGCTGATCAACATGCTGCCGCTGGAGCCCGGCGAACGCATCACCACGATCATGCCTCTGCCCGAGGATGAGGATAGCTGGGATAATCTCGACGTCATGTTCACGACGACGCGCGGAACCGTGCGTCGCAACAAGCTGTCGGATTTTGTGCAGGTCAACCGCAACGGCAAGATCGCCATGAAGCTCGAGGAGGAGGGCGATGAAATCCTCTCCGTCGAGACTTGCACGGAACATGACGACGTACTGATGACGACGGCGCTCGGCCAGTGCATCCGCTTCTCGGTATCGGATGTGCGTGTCTTTGCTGGCCGCAATTCGATCGGCGTGCGCGGCATCACGCTTGCACCGGGCGATCGCATCATCTCGATGACCATCGTCCGGCATGTGGATGCCGAGCCATGGGAGCGTGCCGCCTATCTCAAGCGCTCCGTCAGCGAACGTCGCTCCGCCACGGGCGACGACGAGGAAATCGCACTGGTTGGCGAAGAAGTCACTGAAGAGGGACAGCTCGGTGACGAGCGCTACGAAGAACTCAAGGCGCTCGAGCAGTTCATCCTGACGGTTTCGGAAAAGGGCTTCGGCAAGCGGTCGTCTTCTTACGATTTCCGCATCTCCGGCCGCGGCGGCAAGGGCATCCGCGCCACCGACACGTCGAAGACGGGCGAGATCGGCGAACTCGTCGCCGCCTTCCCGGTCGAAGACGGTGATCAGATCATGCTCGTCTCGGATGGCGGGCAGCTGATCCGTGTCCCCGTCGGCGGCATCCGCGTCGCCAGCCGCGCCACCAAGGGCGTCACCATCTTCTCCACTGCGAAGGATGAAAAGGTTGTGTCCGTCGAGCGCATCAGCGAACCGGAAGGCGACGAGGATGATGCCTCGGCAGCCGAGGACGATGCTGTCGCCGGTGACGCGGGAGAGGCTGGTGAAGAGGGCGGCAGCGAAGAGTAAAATTCGCTGAACCGGGCCGCACAAACCGCCAGCTGATCAGCTGACCCACGAAACTGAAGGATTTCAATCGCATGAGCTTGATAACAGGCTCATGCGATTGCTTTTGGGAACGTTGCTCGATCTTGAGTTCATCGCCGATTATCCGGCCGTTCTATTATTCCGCTTGTCCGTTGTCCTGCGAAAAGGGCGGCAAAACCTCCAGGCTCTCCCGATCCAGCTGCGCAAAAACCTCGTCGTACCCGAAGCGGAAATGCCAGCCGAGGACCGTGCCCGCGGATTTCGATGCGTAGACGCGATCGATACTTTGAGGCAGCGGCCAATTTTGCTGGGCGAATTTCGCGGCAAGGCCCGGCGCGCGCAACTGGATGACGGAGGCGGCGTCGACCGCGAGTGCCTCGCAATCTTCCGGTTTGAACAGCGTGCTGGCGGAAACGATATGTCGTTGAAAATCTTTACCGCCGTTCGTCAGTGCCGCGACATGGGCATCCGCGACGTCGCGGATATCGACGCCGCGATGCAGGCGATGAACAGCCATCACATTGGCTGGTTCTGGAAAACTTCGAGACATGCGTAAAACGCGGACCTGCAAATCCGGGCCAGCCATAGCCTTAAGGATCTGCTCGGCTTCCAGTTTCGTGCGATGATAGATGCTTTTCGGTTGCGGCACGGTGTCTTCATCGACCCATGTGCAATGACCGGAAACGACCGCGCGACCATAAAGTGCCGTCGTACTGGTAAACACCAGTCGCTTAACACCGGCAGCCAGCGCCGCCTCCGCCAGCCGCCGTGTTCCGCCCACATTGATGCGGCGAAATTCTTCGTCGGAAACCGTCCCGACATGAGGGGCATGCAGGGCCGCGCCGTGGATGATCGCATCCGTACCCGTCAGCGCCTGGCGCAGCAACGCCGCATTGGTAAAATCTCCGAGGAGATGCGTCGTCGAAAACGGCGAACGATCGATGCCTATCACCCTGTAGCTTGGTGCCAGCGCATTAAAGATCGCCCGGCCAAGTCGCCCGGAGCTGCCTGTCAGGACAATGCGCATCTTGATCCCTCGATGAACCGCGATCACCATAGCATGGTTGAAGCGTCTGGCGCGCTTCCTCCTGCAAAATCATGCTTTTGCGTAGAGACGACAAGGTTTGGGGGAGAGAATTTATTTGTAACGGCAATAAAAAACCGGACGCTGGCGGGGAAAGCGTCCGGTTCAGGGTCCATCCGAGCATATGGCGGGGAGAGATGCTCGGTACGCGGAGATCAGAGCGTCTTGTGACGCTTATGCAGCCTCTTGCTTTCTTCGCTTTCGCGATGAAGCGCCGAAATGGTGGATGCGACTGACACGACAAACATGATGCTGATGAAAAGTGTAAGCAGCGTCAAAATTGTGAACATGATCGCTCCCTCCTTTGGTGGGACTAGCGTTCAGATCCCTTAGTACTGGCTAGAGGCAACGAAGGGACGAGCCGAAGCGAAGGGACCGTAGATCTTCGACTGGTCGGGTTTCTGATCATAAAGCGCAACGGTTGCTGCAAGCATTCCCGAAATCATGGCCATCCAAACAAAGTTAATAAGGGTGATCTTGTCGGGCATACTCTTCTTCCTTCTTGCCGCAATGTGCAATTTGAGTTTCGGACTGTTAACGCGGCGTTTCCCAAATGGTTCCGCCGATATTGAGAGCTATCTAGCAATGCGCATCTGAAGCGACCTTGAATGCCTTGTTCATCTGGCGTTCAGATTCGCGATGCGTTTTACGCATGGCAGTGGCGATTTCTTGGGCAAAATCGATACCTTTGCCGTTTTCCGAGGCGGAATCCCATTCGATCTCATAATTGTCGGCGAAAAGATGAACGAGGTATTCGACGAAAAATGAGCCGATGATGGCGCCTGCGATGATGAAGACGAGCATGGCATATGTCCCTGAAACCGAGATCGGCGAGCCGTTGAAGCAGGCCCGTTTCGATGTTGATGTCAGTAGAGCATTGTCGAACTGAAACGGCGTTGAACGGCGTGTTCATCTGCAGTTCAGAGGCGGCCGCCGGGTTGTAAATCACTTGCGATGCGGCCTCATCCGTGACAAAAGGCGTCGAAACAACGAGCCGGCTTGGTATGACGACAGCCTTCTATCCTGGGTCCTTCGACCCGATGACCAACGGACATCTGGATGTCCTCGTGCAGGCGTTGAATGTCGCCGCCAAGGTGATCGTTGCGATCGGCATTCACCCTGGCAAGAAGCCGCTTTTCTCCTTCGAAGAGCGGGCGGAACTCATCCGCAGATCGCTCGGTGAGGCTTTGCCACAAAAGGCGCGCGATATTTCCGTCGTCGCTTTCGACAATCTGGTCGTCGATGCCGCCCGCGCCCACGGCGCGACCT
Organism: Hyphomicrobiales bacterium; assembly: GCA_900472485.1. Classification (GTDB taxonomy): domain Bacteria; phylum Pseudomonadota; class Alphaproteobacteria; order Rhizobiales; family Rhizobiaceae; genus Rhizobium. Next base: position 269,460 of record UCII01000005.1, on the reverse strand, counting down.
TGCTGGTGCGCGGCCTGCGTGATGGCACCGATCTTGACTATGAAATGCAGATGGCCGGCATGAACAGGCAGATGGCGCCGGATATTCAGACGCTGTTTCTGCCCGCGGGCACGGCCTCGCGGCCCATAACCGCCACATTGGTGCGGCAGATCGCATCCATGGGCGGCGATGTCAGCGCCTTCGTGCCGTCGGCGGTTCTGGAAGCGCTGAACGGCAAACTCAAAAATAAGGCCAGCGGCAACAGCTGAGCCGAAATCCAATCCCAAACGGAGCATCCATGAAACTCTTTCATATTGCATTGGCAGGATTCCTGAGCCTTGCCGCCTTCGCAGGCAGCGCGTTCTCGGCCGCAGCCGCAGATCTTTTGACCATCCAGCTCAAGGACGGCCCGGTGGTCATCCAGTTGATGCCGGAGGTTGCTCCGAAGCACGTCACCCAGATCGAAGCGTTGGCGAAGAAGGGTGCTTACGACAACGTCGTCTTCCATCGCGTCATCGATGGCTTTATGGCCCAGACGGGTGACGTCCAGTATGGCAATGCGTCCAAGGGATATGATCCGAACAAGGCCGGCACCGGTGGTTCCGATCTGCCGAACCTTCCGGCCGAATTCTCCAAGGTTCCGTTCCAGCGCGGCACCGTCGGCATGGCGCGCGCCCAGGATCCGAACTCCGCCAACTCGCAATTCTTCATCATGTTCGCCAACGGCGATTTCCTGAACGGCCAGTACACGGTCGTCGGCAAGGTCGTCTCGGGCATGGAGCTCGTCGACAAGATCAAGCGAGGCGAAGGCCAGAACGGTGAAGTGAGCAACCCCGACAAGATGCTCAAGGTCACTGTCACCAAGAAGTGATTTCACGGGCATGATCCCGAAAGGCGCGGCGCGGCTTTTGGATGAGATCACGCCAAGGCAAGCTGCATGATCCAGGTCAGGATCATGCACAAACAGAGAGAACAAGGAAACGAACATGGCTGAGATCAAGGATCCAGAAAACACCCTCATCCTGGAAACCACCAAGGGCCAGGTTGTCATTCAACTTCTGCCGCAGGTCGCTCCCGAGCATGTCGCCCGCATCAAGGAGCTTGCGCGCGAAAAGGCCTATGACGGCGTCGTCTTCCATCGTGTCATCGACGGCTTCATGGCTCAGACCGGCGACGTGCAGTTCGGCAAGCAGGGCAGCGAAACCTTCAACCCAGGCCGCGCGGGCATGGGCGGCTCCTCCAAGCCGGATCTGAAGGCCGAGTTCTCCGCGACGTCGCATATTCGCGGCACCTGCTCGATGGCCCGTTCGCAGAACCCGAACTCGGCCAACTCGCAGTTCTTCATCTGCTTTGCCGACGCTCCGTGGCTGAACAAGCAATACTCCGTTTGGGGTCAGGTCATCTCCGGCATGGAATTCGTCGACCAGATCAAGCGCGGCGAGCCGGTAAAGGATCCGGATTCGATCGTATCCGCGCGGGTTGCCGCCGACGTCTGATCGTGATTATTCCTGAAACCCGCCTCTTGCGCCGCTGGTGTGAGGGGCGGGTTTCGCTTTGCCTGAATGAACTGCCTGGACCAATTGAATGCGTGTTGACCTTTTCGATTTCGATCTGCCGGACGAGCGTATCGCGCTCAGGCCCGCCGAGCCGCGCGACAGTGCGCGCCTGCTCGTCGTCGATCCGAACCATGGCGCAAACACGCTGAGCGACCATCAGGTGCGGGATCTGCCATCTTTCCTGCGCCCCGGCGATGCCATGGTTTTTAACGATACCAAGGTGATACCGGCGCAGCTGGAAGGTATTCGCCATCGGGAGGGCGCGCCCGGTCAGCAGGTCTCGGCGACGCTGCATATGCGTGCCGCGCCGGATCGCTGGAAGGCCTTTGCCAAGCCCGGAAAGCGCATCAAGATTGGCGATCGCATCCAGTTCGGTCACGGCGAAAATGTCTGCGCGCTTGGTTCGCTCGACGCCACTGTCGAGGAAAAGGGTGAGGGCGGTGAGATTACCCTGCGGTTCGATCTGTCCGGTCCTGCTCTCGATGAGGCGATTGCCAGCGTTGGACATATTCCGCTGCCACCCTATATAGCGGCCAAGCGCCCGGAAGACGATCGCGATCGCGCCGATTACCAGACGATCTACGCGCGTGAAGAGGGCGCCGTCGCGGCACCCACCGCCGGCCTGCATTTCACGCCATCACTGTTTGCCGCGCTTGATGTCCTCGGCGTCGAGCGGCATTTCGTGACGCTGCACGTCGGCGCCGGCACCTTTCTGCCGGTCAAAGCCGACGATACCGATGACCACAAGATGCATTTCGAGATCGGCTATGTCGATGCAGCGACGGCCGCAAAGCTCAATGCCGTCAAGGCGAGGGGTGGCCGCATCGTCTGTGTCGGCACCACGTCGCTGCGATTGATCGAAAGCGCCGCCGCTGATGACGGCACCATCCAGCCTTGGCAGGGTGCAACGGGCATTTTCATCACGCCCGGCTACCGCTTCAAGGCCGTCGACATGCTGATGACCAATTTCCACCTGCCGCGCTCCACCCTGTTCATGCTCGTATCGGCCTTTGCGGGCCTCGATACGATGCGCGCGGCCTATACCCATGCTATCGAGACGGGCTATCGCTTTTATTCCTATGGCGATGGCAGCCTGCTCCACCGGAAAGACTAGGACGAAATGAGCGAGAGCTTTCAGTTTCAATTGAAGAAGACCGATGGCGGCGCGCGCCTCGGCGAAGTTTCCATGCCGCGCGGGACCATCCGCACGCCGGCCTTCATGCCTGTCGGTACCGTCGGCACCGTCAAGGCGATGTATCTTGACCAGGTGCGCGAGACTGGCGCCGATATCATTCTCGGCAATACCTACCACTTGATGCTGCGTCCGACAGCCGAGCGTGTCGCCCGCCTCGGCGGGTTGCATCAGCTGATCCGTTGGCCGCATCCGATCCTGACCGATTCCGGCGGCTTCCAGGTGATGTCGCTGTCCGGTCTGCGTAAACTCGATGAGCAGGGCGTCACCTTCAAATCGCACGTCGACGGCAGCCTGCATCACATGTCGCCGGAGCGATCGATCGAGATCCAGGGATTGCTCGGCTCCGATATCCAGATGCAGCTCGACGAATGCGTCGCTCTGCCGGCAACACCGAAGGAAATCGAGCGCGCTATGGAAATGTCGCTGCGTTGGGCGGAGCGTTGCAAGGTTGCCTTCGGCGACCAGCCCGGCAAGGCGATGTTCGGCATCGTGCAGGGTGGCGACGTGCCGGAGCTTCGCGTCCGTTCGGCACAGGCGCTGAGCGGCATGGACCTGAAGGGCTATGCGGTCGGCGGCCTTGCCGTCGGCGAACCGCAGGAAGTCATGCTGCGCATGCTCGAGATCACCTTGCCGGAACTGCCGATGGAGAAGCCGCGCTATCTGATGGGCGTCGGCACGCCGGACGACATCCTGAAGTCCGTCGCGCGCGGCATCGACATGTTCGACTGCGTGATGCCGACCCGCTCTGGTCGCCATGGATTGGCCTTCACCCGCCGCGGCAAGGTGAATATCCGCAACGCCCGCCACGCCGAAGACATGCGTCCGCTGGACGAACAGTCCAATTGCCCGGCTTCGCGCGATTATTCCCGCGCCTATCTGCATCACCTCGTCCGTGCCAACGAAGCGCTCGGCGGTATGCTGCTCTCCTGGCACAATCTTGCCTACTATCAGGAACTGATGCAGGGCATTCGCCAGGCGATCGCCGAAGGCCGCTTCGCCGATTTCATGGCGGAAACGATAGAAAATTGGGCGAGGGGCGATCTCGAGCCGGTGTGATCCTGCTACGATAAGGATGCGCCACGCGATCTTGCTGCTATGGCGATTTCGCGCTAACAGAAGCGTGTCGAAAAAGGCAGGGTTGGTTTCGGTAGGCCCAACCCCTTCCAGTCTGGAAGCACTGCTCCTTGCCATTGGTGATGAGAGCCCGCGACGCGGAACTTGACCATTGTGGTCGAGTGTCTCGCGTTGGCGTGGCCGGATCGACCGACATGTCTCCGCGGGAAAGCCCTTTGGAGCTGTCATGAGACTGAACCACCTGGATCTGCATGTTCCCGATGTCGCTGCGACGCGGGATTTCTTTGTTTCCGTTTTTGGCCTGACGGAGGTGGAAACGCGCGGCGCAAATGGCCTCGCCATTCTTGGCGACGACGCCGGGCTCGAACTTGTCATCAGTCAGCCAGTCGAGAAATTCGGCGGCGCCGATGGTGTCTCCGTGGGTCGCAATACCTATCATATCGGCTTTATGCAGCCCTCGCGCGAGGCCGTCGATCTGTTGTTCGAACGGGCGAAATCGAGTGGCTGCGAGATCTGGAAACCACCTTCGGCCATACGTGGTAATTGGTCGTTTTATTGTTTGGCACCGGGGCAAATTCTCATCGAAGTCGGCTGGCGCATGGACCTTGCTCTGTTGGTAAATCATTTATTATCGATTGATTGCTATCCTTAACGAACATCATTTTGAGCCGGCTGGAACGGGCTTGCCTTGGGCAATTTCCGTTTCCGGTCGTGTTTCAAAATGAGCTTGGCGACAATAAAGCATTGGGAAAAATAGCGAATCGGAATAAACGGTCCATCCGCCTTTGAAAAACGTCATTGGCAGATTTGATTGCGTGGCCGCTTGGAATTTTGAAAAAATCCGGCTAAAACGCATTCTCTTAATCGATAAGGGCTGTACTACCGAAAATAGGAGGCACTTGCCGTTGAGGGCGCAACGCAAATTCGGGGCATGTCTTTCGGGGCTATTGGTTGTCGGTTTGGCCGCTACCAGCTGTACGACAACACAGAAGACAACCCCCACCCCCAGCAATACCACCAAGCCCATTCGTGGCGCAAAAGTGACGTATAATTACACGATGAAGGACAAGGATTGTCTCGAACGTGCAATGTATTTCGAGTCGGAACGCTCCGATCCCAGCGGTTACATGGCCGTTGGCACGGTCGTGATGAATAGATTGACCTCCGGTGCCTATCCGCCCACGATTTGTGGCGTCGTTGCTCAGGAAAAGCAGTTCGCGCCAGGCGTAATGAGCAGGGAAGTCAAGGATCAGGCAAAGCCGGATCTCGAAGTTGCTGCCTCGAAGATCCTGCGCGGCGAACGGCACCCCCAGGTGAAGGACGCGATGTTCTTTCATACCGAAGGCCTGAGATTCCCGTACGATAATATGCACTACGTCGCTTATGCCGGCGGCAACGCGTTCTATGAGAAGCGTGGTCGCGATGGCGAATTGCAGACGCCCGCGCCGCTTCCGGCCTATGAGGTTGCGATGAATTACGTGCCCACGCAGGGCGCGCCGCAATCTCCGTTCGTCCTGCCGGAAACGCAGCCGGCGCCGACGACTTCGGCCGTCGCGGCCTTTACGCCCGTCTCCAACCCGGTGGTGACCATGCCGCAGAGCGCCGTTCTGATCCCGGCCGCGGTACCGATCCCGACGCCAGCACCCACAGACATGGCAATTTCGGGACCGCTTTCGAGCGGCGAGACCACATATACGAATACGCCTATACCGGCTTCGACGGTCGTCATTCCTCAGCCACGACCGGGCTTCGAAGGCGATAGCGCTGTCGGAAGTGCAGCTAGAATTCGCGGTTAGAAACAGCTGGTCGCAGTTTACACAGCGCGTTTTTCCTAGGAAAGACGCGCTGTTTTGCTGTTTGGGCGTAGCCGCAGTTCAAATGCCCTCGCTTGCCGTTTTGGCAAGAATCTGCACGCCATTGATCTTGTAACTGCCGTCCGGCTGACGAATTATCTGGTAGATCGCCGTCCAGTCCCTATCATCGGTCCCTGTGATCAGCACCTCCTGATAGACGATTGCGCCGTTGTCGATCGCGCGGCTTTTGCCGAAGGCATAGTTGCCGGGATGATAGACCGGCTGGTAGCTCTTCTTCACCATGGCGAAGAAGCTGTCCTTATCCGGGAAGAGCGCCTTGATGCCGGGTGCGGCGAAGGAATAGGCGGTCGCCGCATCATCGTGCAGAAAGGCCTCGATTTGTTGCTCAATGAGGCTCTGTGCCGTCTGCACCGGATCTTCCGCGTAAGCGACCGGCACAACGGCAAAGCAGCAGAGAAAAACGGCGAAAGAAAAAGCGCGCATGTCTGTCCCCAGCCATATGGAGAAAGCTTAGCGCGCTTTGATCGCAAGCAGAAGCGATTACTGCCAGCGGCGGAAGAGGGCGCTGGCGTTGACGCCGCCGAAACCAAAACCATTGGAGATCGCATACTCCATGGCCATTGGCCGCGCGGTGCTGCCGACGATGTCGATACCTTCCGCTGCGGGATCCGGATCCTGCAGATTGCGCGTCGGCGGGGCAACCTGATCACGCAGAGCCATAATCGTGAAGATCGCTTCCATGCCGCCGGCAGCACCCAGAAGATGGCCGGTCGCGGCTTTCGTGCCACTTACGGCGATCGCGCCGTCGCGGCCGAAGACAGTCTTGATCGCCTCCATCTCGCCTCGGTCGCCGACCTGGGTCGATGTCGCGTGCGCATTCAGGTGTTTGACCTCGGACGGGGAAATGCGAGCCTGGGCGAGGGCGGCAAGCATGGCCCGGCGTGCGCCATCGCCGTCTTCCGGCCCTGCCGTCATGTGATATGCATCGGCGGCGGTGCCATAACCGACAAGTTCGGCAAGCGGCGTTGCGCCGCGGGCGAGCGCATGCTCGAGGCTTTCGATGACAAGCATGCCGGCGCCTTCACCCATGACGAAGCCGTCACGGCCGCTGTCGAAGGGACGGGAGGCTTCCTCGGGGCGATTGCTGAAGCCTGTCGAAAGCGCACGCGCCGCAGCAAAGCCGCCAAGGCTGACCTTGTCGATGCAGGCTTCCGCTCCGCCGCAGATGGCAACATCGGCCTCTCCGGACCGGATCAGCCGCGCCGCATCGCCAATTGCCTGCACGCTGGCCGCACAGGCGGTGACCGGCGCACCGAGCGGTCCCTTGAAGCCATAGCGGATACTCACCTGGCCGGCGGCGAGGTTGACGAGGAAGGAGGGGATCGTGAACGGCGACAAGCGCCGCACGCCCTTTGTTTCAGCCGTGCGCACGGCATCGGCGATGGCGGGAAAACCACCGACGCCCGATGCAATGATCGTGGCCGTCCGTTCCAGAGCACCGAGGTCAGTCGGTTGCCAGCCTGACTGCAGGATCGCTTCCTCGGCGGCAGCCATGGCGAAGAGGATGAAGCGATCCATCTTCTTCTGGTCTTTGACGGGCACATAGCGATCGGCATCGAAGCCGGCCTCGGGATCTTGAGCGATATCGGGGACGACGCCGCCGATCTTCGCCCCGAGATCGCCTACCATCTCCTCGGGCAGCAGCCTGAGACCGGAGCGGCCCTCAACCAGCCTCTTCCAGCTTGCATTGACACCTACGCCCAGGGGAGAAACCAGCCCCATGCCGGTGACGACGATACGATCCATGTCTTGCTCCTACTATGTCAGGCGTCGAAGCCCAGAAACCATGCTTTCATCTGGGCGATGCGTTCATGAACGGTGTCATCGGCCGCAGGCCCGGGCACGAGTATCGTGTCTTCGGGCTGAAAGGCGCGGCCGGTGACGCGATCGATGAGAAGCGGGTCGCGATCCTCACCGGTATTGGCGTCGACGAGGCGCATTGCGACTTCTTCGGCAGGCAAGTGCCGATTGCCCCAGGTGAAGAGCGCCATTAGCACAGGGAAGAAATCCCGGCCCTTTTCGGTCAGCACATATTCGTAGCGCGGCGGCCGCTCCTGATAGAGTCGCCGCTCGAACAGGCCTTCGTCTGTGAGATGCTTGAGCCGCCGCGTCAGGATGTTCGGCGCAACGCCGAGATTTTTCTGGAATTCGTCGAACCGGCTCAATCCCTGCAGCGCATCACGTAGGATCAGGATGCTCCACCAGTCGCCCACGCTTTCGAGCGCACGGGCGGCGGGGCATTTGAAATTGCTGAAGCTGGTTCTCTGCATGGGCGAGGCAGATAGCATAAGTAACTATCATGATGCAAGTTACCATCGCGAAGCTTGACCTCTGTGAAGCAGGTACTCAATCTGCTGGCGCGCGAGGCTAGATGGAATGAGCGGAATGCGTCTGGCTGTGGCCAGGCCGCGGGTTTTCAGTACGGAGGAGCCTTACGGGCTCGCTGCTGTTTTGCTGCCTCGGTCCACCAGGCGAGGTCCTCGGCAAAACGGGGGAAAGCTCTTGCCAGCGCATCGCCTCCGCTCCCCGTCGGCTTGCCGTCAACGTCCAATGCCGCCGAAATATTGGCGACGGTAAGCGTGCTCGAGATAACGACCATTCCCATCTCGGAAAGAGTGCCATGCCAGGAGACCGCCGCGTGGGCGCCGGAAAGGCGGCCGGCAGAGTAACTTGCAATAGCCGCCGGGCGCCAAAACCACTCCTCAAGGTAATGATCGGTCAGGTTTTTCAGGCCGGGTTGCATGCCCCAATTATATTCGCCCGTGACGAAAACGAAGGCATCGGCAGTTCGAATTTTCTCGGCAAGCTGCTCCATTGCCGAGGGCGCGGAACCTTTGGGATATTCCTTGTACATCCGATCGAGCATCGGCAGGCCAACCGCCTTTGCGTCGATGAGTTCCACATCGTTTCCGCGCTGACCTAGGCTGGTTACGAGATAATTCGCAAGACGAATGCCGGCACGATCCGATCGGTAGGACCCGTAGAGAACCAGAATACTGTCGGTCATTGTTGATTATGCCCCCACAGTTTGTGCGAAATACTCTACGTCCGCGACTCCACCGGCACCGAAGCGGAGACCTCTTCCTCCGGAATATCGTCGAAAGACGCATAATTGAGGTTATAGAGCTTCGAGTAAAGCTTGCCGTTTGCCATCAGCTGATTGTGGTTGCCGCTTTCAAGCAACTGGCCATTCTGCAGCACGATAATGCGGTCGGCCTCACGGATGGTGGCCAGACGATGGGCGATCACGAGACCGGTGCGGCCTTCGAGCAGCTTCACCAACGCTTTCTGGATCAGCATTTCGGTGTAGCTGTCGATATTCGCAGTGGCTTCGTCGAGCACGAGGATCTTGGCATCCGCGACAAGGGCGCGGGCGAAGCTGACGAGCTGGCGCTGGCCGAGCGAAAGGCCGCCGCCGCGCTCGCCGAGAACGGAATCGTAGCCATCCGGAAGGCGCATGATGAACTCATGCGCGCCGACCGCTTTGGCGGCCTCGATGACCTCTTCGCGCGTCGCCTCTGTCTTGTTGTAGCGGATGTTCTCCAGCACCGTGCCGGTGAAGAGGAACGGCTCCTGCAGCACCATGGCAATCTGGCGTCCAAGCGAATCCTGGGTAAGGGAGCGTACGTCATGACCGCCGACCAATACCTGGCCATGCTGCACATCATAAAAGCGATGGATGAGGGCCATCGAGCTCGACTTGCCCGAGCCCGTTGGCCCGATCAACGCCACCGTTTCTCCGGGATTGACCCTGAAGCTGACATTCTTCAGCACGGGATGCTTGGGATTATAGCCGAAGATCACATCGCGGAACTCGACCGAGCCATCCATATCCGGCGACAGTTCGATCGCATCGGGCGCATCCTTGATGTCGACCGGAACGTCGAGCACCTCGGTCAGCCGCTGGCCGGACGCCATGGCGCGCTGCATGACCGAATATTGCATGGTCAGCGAACGGATCGGGTCGAAGAAGCGCTGAATGTAGAACAGGAAGGCGACCATGATGCCGACATCGAGCCTGTGGTTCAGAACCATCGAGCCGCCGACGATGATGACGATCGCCATGGCCATGCCGGTCAGCGTGTCGACGATCGGCACCATGACCTGGGCATAGCGCGCCGCCGTCAGGTGCGTCTGGAGGTTCGCGTGGGCTTTTTCGTCGAAAAGCGAGAAGTTCACGCTCTGCCGATGCATGCCCTGGACGGCACGCACTCCATGGATCGCTTCCGCTAGTGCGCCACTGGTGACGGAGTTGGTCTCATGTGCGTTCATGAAGGCGACCCGCGCCTTCGGCAGCCAGAACAGCCGTACGATGAAAAGGATCGGCATGACGGAAAGCGTCAGCAGGCCGAGCCGGAAATCCAGCGACAGCATGACGATGACGATGCCGAAGAGCAGGGCTATGTCGCCGACGGAAAGCACTGAAGTTTCAAGGAATTCCTGCATGGAGTTGACGTCGCCCTGCAGGCGCGACATCAGTCGACCGACCTCCGTTTTGTCCATGAAGGATAGCGAAACGCGCTGCAGATGCGCAAACATAGCCCGGCGAATGTCGAACAGCACTTCCTCGGCGACCTGGCCGACATAGGTTTCCTGCACATAGCTCGCCCCGTAATTGACGAGGATGGCCGCCGTGAAAACTCCCAGAGACAACCAGAGTGCAAAATAATCTATGGCTCCGCGCGCCATCGCGCTGTCGATCGCATGGCGGATGACGAGCGGTATGACGATCTGCGATGCGGTGAAGAGCAGAACGGCCGCAACGGAGATGTAGATCTGCCGCCGATAGGGGCTGACGAAGGCCCAGATACGGCGGATGATCTTGGTGTCGAAGACCTTGCCGAAGATCTCCTCTTCGACGCGATGCGAGCCGACCACGGCACGGGGAGGGCGACGACCATCCTCGCGCACATCGTTGCGCTCGGTTTCGATGGTTTCCGACATTGTCATACCTCCCTTTTCGCTCTTTCGAGCGTGCCGCCCGACATCTTGACGACATCATCCTCCGGGCGAACCTGCAGATCGTAGAGCGCCTTGTATCGCCCACCTGCGGCCAGGAGCTGCTCATGCGTGCCGCGCTCGACGATTTCGCCATCCTCGATGAAGAGGATCTGGTCGGCATGCATCAGCGAACTCAGCCTGTGGGCGACGATCAGCGTCACGCGGTCCCGGGCGAAACGCTTCATGGCGCTGCGGATGCGCTGCTCCGTCGCGGCGTCGATCGCGGCGGTGGAATCGTCGAATACCATCACGGCGGGCTTCAGCATCAATGTCCGGGCAATTGTCAGGCGCTGGCGCTGCCCGCCGGAGAGCGACACGCCGCGCTCGCCGACGATTGTCGTATAGCCGGCCGGCAGGCCGAGAATGTAATTGTGCAGCTGAGCCGACTCTGCGGCGCGCTCTATGCGGGTTTCCTTCGCCCAGGGGTCGCCATAGGCGATGTTGTTCTCGATGCTCGTCGTGAACAGGAAGGAATCCTGCTGCACGACGGCAACGTTCTGCCGCAGCGATTGCAGCGTCGCCTTGCGGATATCCTGGTCGTCAAGCGTGATCCGCCCGGCCGTAACGTCGTAAAAGCGCGGAATGAGATGGGCAATGGTGGACTTGCCGCTGCCGGGCGGACCGACAATGCCGATCGTCTCGCCGCGCTTTGCCTCGAAACAGATATTCTTCAGCACCGGCCGCATTTCCGAGCCCGGATAGCTGAAGTCGACATTCTCGAAACGCAGCGTGCCTTCGGTCACGACGAGCGGCCTGGCGTCCGGCGCATCCTTGATGGGAATGTCGAGATCGAGGAGCTCAAACACGCGCGAACCGCAGGTCGAGGCGCGTGCGAAAGCATTGACCATCAGGCCGAGCTGGCGCACCGGCATCTGCAGAATGGTCATGAATGTCAGAAACGAGGCCAGCGTGCCGACACTGATCTCGTCATTGATAACCTTCAGGCCGCCAAGCCAGAGCACGAGGCCCATGGACACGAAGAAGGAGAGGTTCATGGCGCTCGTGTTGACGACACGGATGCCGACGCGCTTGTGGGCGAGGGAAAGCGCATTGTGCGAGGCCCGGTCAAACTTCATGAGTTCGTGCGCCTGCGCGGCGAAGGCGCGTACCACGCGGATGCCACCGAGATTTTCCTCCATCACGCGCGTCAGCACCGAGAGGCGCTCCTGCAGATCTAGCCATGTCGAACGCAACCGCAACTGCGTGACGGAAGAGCGCCACGCCACGAAAGGCACGAAGCTCAGGGCCAGCAGGCCGAGCGCGACATCGGTGGACAGCAGCATATAGGCGCCGACGCCGATCAGCATGGTCAATAGCACCATGCGCACCAGCGCGGTCGAGAAGTACATGCGCACGCCTTCGAGATCGAGCAGGCCGACCGTGATGAGATCGCCGGAATGGGCCTTGTCGTGGAAGCTGAAAGAGAGTTGCTGGATCTTCTCATAGCAGGCGAGCCGAAGCTCATAGCCCATATGATGGCCAACGGCTTCGCTGTAGTAGTTCTGTACCATCGTGAACAGGCCGCGCAAAATGCTGACGACAAGCAGCAGCAGAGCGGTTGTCATCAAGGCATTTTCGGCGATCTGGCCGGCTGCACCGCCGGCGACCGCCGTCTGTGTCTGGTCGACGGCACGGCCCAACAGGCGCGGGATCGTCAGCTGCAACGTTGCAGCCACAAAAGTTGCCCCAATGGCGAAGCTTGTCTGCCAGGGATGGCGCAGCGTCATATGGGTAATCCGGACGATCGTCGACAGGCCTTGGCCCCAACCGACCGCATTGACATGCGCACGCGAAGCCAGTGGCTTCGCGGCGCTTCTTGATGAATCGCTGCTCACGCTTTTATCCAGGCATAATTAAACGAGGCGGGCCCGCAGACGGGTTCGTATCTCAAGGAAAATATTGATAGGATGAATTTTGCCGATTCCGTGGCGGCGTTCAAGAGTCAATCGGTCACAAGTCCAACGCGAACGTTAGATTGCGTGTTTAAAAATTAATCGATGACATGTCGGGATCGCAACCGACGAGACGTCCTCTGGGCACCATGCCCGAAAAGGAGGACATCATGCGTAAAGTCATAGCGGCAACATTCATCAGCCTCGATGGCGTCATGCAGGCACCCGGCGGTCCGGACGAGGACCCGACCGGCGGTTTTGAGTATGGTGGCTGGGTATTCCCTCATGCCGATGAAGAAAGTGGCAAGGCGCTCTTCGAACTGTTCGAAAAGCCGTTCGATCTGCTGCTCGGACGCAAGACCTACGATATTTTCGCAGCCTTTTGGCCCTATGTCGGCGACGACGATCCAATCGGCCAGCGATTCAATAGCGTTGTCAAATACGTCGCAACGCGTGGCGATGTCGAGCTGAAATGGAACAAAAGCCAGTCGCTCGGCAAAGATATCGTGGCGGCGATCAAGGAGTTGAAAACAGGCGAGGGGCCGGATCTTCTCATTCAGGGCAGCGGCGACCTTATTCAGACCCTATTGCGTCACGAGCTGATCGACGAATTCAAGCTGGTGATCTTTCCGGTCGTGCTGGGCAGCGGCAAGAAGTTGTTCGCCGGCGGGGCGGTTCCTGCCGCAATGAAACTGCTGCGCACCCAGTCGTCCTCTAACGGCGTCATCTTTGCGACCTATCAGCCGGATGGCCCGGTGAAGACCGGCTCCTTCGTCGGGCCGAGCCCGTCCGAAGAAGAAATCGAGCGCCGCAAACGGCTTAGATAGACAGTCGGATCGGCGCCATCGCCGCCTGTGCATAGGAGAACGAATATATCTCTTGCGGCCGTCCTCTACAGCAAGCCTACAGTGGCGCTGTCGATCCGCAAGGGGTACGGCCGCAAGTCAATCGAAGGGAACGGAGCCGCGCTCGGGCGGTCGCTATTCCTTCTTGCTTTTCTTTTTTGCTTTCGGCGCTGGTGCTAGCTCCGCCTCTTGCGCCAAACGAAGCGCGCGAAGCCTATCCGTCTTTTTCTGCCGAGCAGATGCTTCATCGGCCACGATACCCTTGGCAATCGACGTCGTCTGCTCAGCCTTGGCCTGTGCAGAGGGCTTTTCGGGCTTGAAGAGATTGTCTTTCGACTTTGTCATGCTTCCCCGTTATCAGCGGGAGTTTTTGTAAGAGATGGTGGACGTCCACGGCCTGACGTCATGACCTTCCTCTTTGGTGCCGGCAACAGGCCTTCACGCTGAGCCTGCTTGCGGGCAAGCTTACGGGCACGGCGGACCGCCTCGCCCTTTTCGCGGGCACGCTTTTCGGATGGCTTTTCATAGGCGCTGCGGGCTTTCATTTCCCGGAAAACGCCTTCGCGCTGCAACTTCTTCTTCAGGACGCGGAGCGCCTGTTCAACATTGTTGTCTCTGACCAGAACCTGCAAAGTGTCTCCTTCTCAGCTCGCGCTGTATTTATTTCTTGGTACGGATCGAATTCGAGTTGATCCAGCTTGATTTCGATATTTGCGGTATCTCGGCTTGCGTGGGCGACAGCGACGAGGGGGAGGCCTCAACGTCGATATCGTCCTGACGGATGCTGCGCTCGAAATTCTCGTTCTGGAAACGGATGCGGTAGTGAACAACGCCCTGTGAGAGCGGCATGACAGATACCACGCTGCCGGCGGGTTGGATGCTTCCGAAAATTCCAGGCTTCAGGACGACACTGTCGCCCGGCCGGTAACGACAATGGGCCATGTCGTTCTCCGTTTGAATGAAAAGCAAAAGGCCGGGACGTATCCCGACCTTCCTCGGTCATAGTTTCCGCGTGCCAGTACATCCGTGGTCGCGCGGAGCCGTGACAAATTTATGCGGCCCGAAGATTGTCAGCCGAGCTCTTGCCAGATCTACGATCCTGCACGATGTCGTAAGTGATCTTCTGCCCATCGTTGAGCGAACGCATGCCAGCACGCTCTACTGCTGAAATATGGACAAAGACGTCCGTGCTGCCATCATCAGGCTGAATGAAGCCGAAGCCCTTGGTGGAGTTAAACCACTTTACAGTACCAGTGTTCATAACGATTTCCTTTCGTAGTAACCGTTGTTGCTCCCGCGATACCTTGCGGAATTAGATCGATTATTTGAGAGGAAATCCGGCGAGAGTCAGATGGCTCTTCGGCGATGTCACAAGCAATGGTCGATAGGCTCTATATAGGTTCAATTCACGTTTTGGCAACAGAGGTGCTCGGAATGACAGTTTTCGAGCCTGTGGTGTGGCTTTTTGAGGCGGACTTCGGCCTGTTCAGGTACGAGAGCCATCTCTTCAACATACCGAGACCGAATCATCGTCTATCCTGCCCGAGGCCGATGACATGCTCTTTGGTCCGTAAGCGAAAGGCCGCCGACCACTTACCCTATACCGTGTGATCCGACGCTTGAAATTCGCGAAGGGATTTCATGATTTCGCGAAGACCTTTCGTGAGATGCTTGTCCCGGCGCAGGACTATCCCGAGCTGCCGAACCAGTCTCGGTCTGAGCGGTGACGTCACCAGAAGATCGGACTTGTCGCGTCTCAGCGCCATGTCCGGGAGGATGGACCATCCGAGACCCGCGGCGACCAGTTCCTTGATAGCCTCGACGCTACCGAATTCCATGGCCGGTTCTGGGCGGACGCCTCCTGCCTCGAACCATTCGTTCGTCGCGCGGCGTGTGTTGCCGCCTTCATAGAGCAACAGCGTCTTGTCTTTCATGAATTCCACATCCGGCCCGCCATCCGGCATTACGCTTCCCTTGGGGGCGACGGCCAAAAGCTCGTCCTCATGGAATGCTTCGACTTCGAGCGAACGGCCGGCGGCGGGCAGGGCCACTACTGCGAGATCCAGCGCATTGGTTTCGAGGTCCCGCAGAATCTCGTCGATATTGCCAATGCGCACAATGATCTCGAGATCAGGCATGCGTTTCTTTGCCATGGCGATGGCGCGCGGCAAGAGATGGATCGAGGCCGTGCCGCCGCTGCCGATCCGCACACGGCCGACGGATCCCTCGCGAAAAGGCGTCATCGCATCCTCCGCCAAAGAACAGCATTCGATGATGTGCCGCGCATGGTGCAGCAGATCAAGTCCGGCTGGTGAGGGCTGTGCCCGTCGCCCGACGCGCTCGATCAGTTTCACGCCGAGGCGCTGCTCCAGCAGCTTCACCTGCAGACTGACGGCAGGCTGCGTCAGTCCGACCTTATCGGCAGCAGCCGTAAAGCTGCCGAGATCGACGACGCTAACAAAGGCGGCCAGCTGATCCAGATTGAGCAACAGAAGAATTCCTTATGGATTGTATAAATACCATAAGCTTCATTCATTGCTTAAGCCAGTGCATCCTGAGGCCATGTTGATATGAGCCCCAGGGAGCAGGAAAATGACCACCGATATCGATAGGCCGATGCTGACGGCAGCCAGTGCGGGCAAGAGGCGGCCAAAGCGGAAGTTTTTGCGGAGTATGCTGGCGCGATTTCTGGCTTACCTCGAAAAGCGCGAGACAAGATGGAGCCTCCGCGAACTGACCGACGATCAGCTCCGCGATATCGGCATGACGCGCACTGAAGCGTATACCGAGGTCAACAAGTCTTGGTTTTGGGGATAAGCATGTCGCCCAAAGGCGCACGAGGCATCGGGCCGCTCGCTTTTGAATAGCGGTGTTTTGGATGCGGCTATCAGCGGTATTTAAACGAGGCGGCAACGTTGCGGCCCTGTTCCAGATAGTAGAAACCGCTTGCGCACCTAAGTATAATAATCATCTTTATGCATGAGGTTATTGTGAGAGCCCGCAATGCGAGAGGACAGGCAGGCGGGGCGCCGGCGTCATTAACCGATTGCGATCCGGCCCAGCCAATATTGAAAAGAGCAGGGGACTATTACCGCATAGCCCTTTTTTCATGGCGCCATTCTTTTTTCCGCCATAGATTTGCCCGATCCATCGCCTTCGAAAAGGGCGAATATTCCCTTTCGATCGCCCGGCGCCCCGTCACAGATCTCGATCACAGGAAACGCAGACAAACTATGCTCAAGAAGACCTCCATGCTGCTCGCCGCGGCAATCTCGACCGCGTCGTTCCTTGGCGCAGCTTCGTTGGCGCAGGCCGGGCAGGCGAGCTATGTGGTGGATACTCATAGCGGCCAGGTGCTGGAGGCATCGAACGAGAACGAGCTGAATTTCCCGGCATCGCTCACCAAGATGATGACGCTCTATCTCGCTTTTGAAGCGCTGCATGCCGGTCATCTGAAATGGGATCAGAAATTGACCATGTCGGAGAACGCCGAGAGCAAGGAGCCCTTCAAATTCGCCATCGGCGCGGGCCGCAAGGTCACTGTGCGCGAAGCTGTCGAGGGCATCATCGTTCTGTCCGCCAACGATGCGGCGGTTGCGATCGGCGAGCAGCTTGGCGGTTCCGAGGATAACTTCGGCAAGATGATGACCGCAAAGGCGCATCAGCTCGGCATGAGCAATACGGTGTTCAAGAATCCCTCGGGCCTGCCGAACCCGGAGCAGGTCACGACGGCCCATGACATGGCAACCCTCGGCGTTGCGCTGATGCGTGACTTCCCGGAAGAGTTCAAGCTCTTCTCGATGCGCGGCATCAAGTTCCGCGGCATGAAGCTGCGCGGCCACAACAATCTCATGTATCGCTACGCTGGAGCCGACGGCATCAAGACCGGCTATACCGATGCCTCCGGCTATAATCTCGTGACCTCGGCAACGAAGAACGGCCGCCGTGTTGTCGGCGTGGTCATGGGTGAGAAGACCGCTGAAATTCGCGACAACAAGATGGCAAGCCTTCTGGATACGTATCTGTCCCCGGTGGCGACAACAGCCACGGTATCGACCGGAGCTCCCAAGCAAAGCTCGGCCAACTAAGCTCGGCCTGATTTCAGCATCCAGCCAGCCATTCGTCTTTGATGCAGCCGACAAGAGGCTGACTCCGCTGAGAAGCCGATCTCACCACATCGTGCCTGTCGTAGAGGGTAGGGGATCGGGTTTCTTCGTGCAAACGTGTGATGAAAATCCCGACTGCCTCTCGCTGAGAGAGCTCTCGCGCGGCGAATAATCAAGTAGTGATTGCCGAACTGGCGGACTGCCCTATGTCTACAGCGGAAGTTGCTCGTTCGCTGCGCTTGTCATGTTCTGGTAGGAATCAGCGCCGAACTGCGAATTCGCTTAGGCGGAGATATCCGGTTTCAGTTTGTTATTCTCCGAAAATGAAGGATCCATCATTTGACCGCCACCGGTCTGATGATCCTTGTAATATAGATTTCGCAAACATTTCAACGCATTAGGTCAAGTTGGGAGGACCGGGATGACGTATGATGCACGTTTGGCGCGTGAGCGCGATTTTCATAATGAACGCTTCGGTGCGGTGGAGGAGCGTAAGGAGGACTCGTTCTATTTCGCGGTAAAGCCCGCCGTGGATGCCTATTGGCGGCTGGTGAGGGCGGCCTGTCCTGAAAGGGACGTGCTCGAATACGGGTGCTCAAACGGCATGAGCAGTATTGGTCTCGCGCACTCCGCCAAGCGGATTACCGGTATCGACATTTCGGACGTTGCCATTCAACAGGCCACGAACATGGCGGCTCTCCGCGGAATCGAGAACGTGACGTTCCAAGTCGATAACGCGGAGAATATGAATCTGCCGTCAGCGAGCTTCGATGTCGTTTTCGGCAGCGGCATCCTGCATCATCTTGTCTTGGATAAATCGCTGAGCGAGATCCGGCGCGTACTGCGACCCGGCGGGAAAGCCTTCTTCTTCGAGCCGCTCGGCCACAATCCCGTGATCAATCTCTATCGCAACCGGACGCCAGAGGCCCGTACTGTCGATGAGCATCCGCTTTTGAAATCGGACTTCGAGATCGTGCGCAAATATTTCTCGAAGTGCGATCTGGAATTCTTCGGGCTCGCTGCGCTCGCGTCCATTCCGTTTCGCAAGAGCCCGTTCGGTGCTGCGGTCCGGGGCACCGGCAAGCAGATCGATAATCTGCTGCTGAAAATCCCGGGTGTCAGATGGCAAGCCTGGATCGTCGTCATGGCTTTGGAGGCATGATGGGACTGTCAGACGATTGAAGCTCAGTCTGCCACCTCGGTTTGATCGAGCGGCTATCCGGATCGATGTGGGAGAGTAGGTGCGTCTTCCTTGCGAGTGACAACCCATTGGTTTCATTCGCAAGTCGCACTTGGAAATAGAATCCACCTGCCTACAAATAAACATCAGATAAGATAGATTATGGAACTAAAGCGAATATCGATATAGCGATAAGGCAGACGCTTTTGGCTTTTATTCCAGATGGTTGGCCAGATTTCCGAGGGTCGATTTCAGTCCCTCGTCATGATCTTCTCTGCTGATGCCGCAAGGAACGTTCTGACAAATTACGGTGACCCTTGTGCCGGTCGGAACCTCTTCCAAGGACCAGGTTATGGTCATCGTTCCGCCGAATGCGGCGTCATCGGATTCGAAATCCACCGCCTGAACGATGCGTTCATCCGCCACGATCTCGATGAACCGCCCGGAGACAATGTCGGTATGCTCCGAGGATTTTCCAGGCGGCGAATGATCCGGCGCGTCATGGGACAGCGCCATTCGATAGCTGCCGCCTTTATGTGGTTCGAAGACGTGGATGCGGCATGTCATGCCTTTCGGCGGAAGCCATGAGGCCAATGCTTCGGGATCGAGGAATGCTTTGAAGACCGCGTGTGGCGTCGAGCGAATTATCCGGGAAGCCGTATCGGTCCTTTTGCCGTCCGAAGCTTCGCTCATCGCATCCTCCCTGTAGCACCGCCGGGATTCCATGCAATCTCTGCCGGTGCCGGCTGATTCGTTATTCTTTGCTCGTCTTGATGCGGATCACCTTGGCCGTAATCTTCTCGGCCAGTGTCGTTGGATTGCAGGAGAAAATGCTGTCGGGCCGCCCGGCCGCACACCAGACCTGATCGTAAGCCAAAAGGCTTTCGTCGATGAAAACAGGCAGATCGACCAGATGGCCGATGGGCGCGACGCCGCCGATGGCGAAACCGGTCTCGTCGCGCACGCGATCGATATCGGCCCGCTTCAGCCGAACGCCATAAGTTGTGGCAATATAAGCCGTATCGGCATTATGGGCGCCCGAAACCAGAAGCAGCGTCAGCGCCTGCGCATCGGCATTGACGAAGACCAGAGATTTCACGATCTGGCCGACGGCGCATCCTACGGCCTTGGCAGCCTCTTCTGCCGTCCGCGTCGATTGCTCCATGCGCTTGATCGAGATGTCGAGCCCCAGCGTACGCGCCGCAAGTTCGACGCGCTCCAGGCTGGAAAGCTTCTTGATATCTTCGCTCATAGATCGTCGTCCTCCACGTCGAGTTCGATCTGCATCTGATCATAGGCCGGCTCGACATGATCGGGCGTTTCAGCCCGTACGGTTTCATAATCGAGCGGCGTATGCATGTGGGTCAAGATGGCATGTTTCGGCGCCAGGCGTTCGATCCACTCGAGCGACTGCTCCAACGACAGATGGCTTGGATGCGGCCGATACTGCAGAGCGTCGATGATCAGAATGTCGAGGTTTTGAACCTTTTCTATCGATTCCGGTGGGAAGTCACTGATATCGCTGCAATAAGCGAGTTTGCCGATACGGAAACCCAGCGAATGGATATCGCCGTGTACCTGCTTGTGCGGCCAGAAGCGGATCGGACCGCCTGCCCCGTCTATCACGAAACTTTTCTCGAGATTTTCGATCAATACCGGCCGCACGATCGGCGGATAGCTGCTGCCGACAGGCGTTTCCAGGCAGTAGCGAAAGCCTTCGCGAATGCGATCCATCGTCGGCGGATCAGCATAGATCGGGATACGCTCGTTTGAAACATGGAAATAGCCGCGCAGATCATCGATGCCGTGAATATGGTCGGCATGGGCGTGGGTATAGAGAACGGCGTCGATAAAGCTGACGTCGGCATGGATCATCTGTTCGCGGAAATCCGGACCCGTATCGATGACGACGGTGGTAATGCCACCGTCCGGCGCGATCTGCTCTATCAGGAAGGCCGCACGCGTCCGTCGATTTTTTGCGTTTTTCGGATCGCAGGCGCCCCAGTCGCCGGTGATGCGGGGAACGCCCGGCGACGATGAACAGCCCAAAATGGTGAAGCGCCGCCGGTATGTCACGACGTCAGACCCTCGTCATTTTTGAGAAGCAGCGGAAGGCGTTCGCTGTGGTAATTTCGGCGATTTCGTCCCTGCTGACGCCGATCGTATCGGCCAGCACCTCGGCCGTGTTGACGACATAGGACGGCTCGTTGCGTTTTCCCCGCCAACGCTTCGGCGCGAGATAAGGCGCATCGGTCTCGACCAGCAGACGATCGTGTGGGATCGTCTTGGCGATCTCGCGCAGCTCCTCCGATTTCGGGAAGGTCAGGATGCCGGAAAAGGAAATATAGCCGCCAAGCTCGACGCCGGTCTGGGCAAGGGCAGGGCCGGCGGAGAAGCAGTGGAGGATAAAGGGGAA
The DNA here is from genome assembly GCA_900472485.1 of Hyphomicrobiales bacterium. Classification (GTDB taxonomy): domain Bacteria; phylum Pseudomonadota; class Alphaproteobacteria; order Rhizobiales; family Rhizobiaceae; genus Rhizobium. The sequence continues at coordinate 248,342 of UCII01000005.1, read as the reverse complement.
AGCCCCCTTCCCTGTTTCCTCCGTCAGGATCGCGGCCATGTCCTCATCGGCGCTGCGGCTGTGAATGACGAGCGGCAGCTGCGTTTCGCGCGCGGCAGCGATGTGGCGGAGGAAACCGGTCTTCTGGTCTTCCGGTTTGACGGTGTCGTAGAAGTAATCGAGACCCGCCTCGCCGATCGCGACGATCTTCTCATGCTGGTTTGCCAGCCGCACGAGATCTTCGGTCTGGATGTCCAGCTCCTGGTCGGCGCTGTTCGGATGGGTGCCGACGGAACAGAAAATCGATGGATAACGCTCGGTGAGCGCAAGCAGTCCGTCGAGCTTCCTGACCTTTGTCGAAATGGTGACCATCTGCTTGACGCCCATTTCGTGAGCGCGGGCGACGATCGCGTCGCGCTCCTCTTCGAAGTCGGCAAAATCCAGATGGCAATGCGTATCGATCAGCATGGAAAACCTTATTCGACGGTCGGCGCGACATAGCGCGGGAAGACCGGCTTCGGGGCTTCCAGCGGCGTTCCTGCAACGAGGCGGCCAGCCTCGCCGAGCGCCGCGAAATCGCGCTTGTCGGCTGGGATGGCGATGAGATCCAAGAGCTTGCCCGAAGATTCCGGCATGAACGGCTGCAGCAGAATGCTGATCTGGCGCACAACATCGGCCGTGACGTAGAGCACGGTTGCCATGCGGGCCGGGTCGGTCTTCTTCAGCGCCCAGGGCTCCTGGCTCGCGAAATAACGGTCGGTTTCGGAAACTACCGCGATGATGGAAGCAAGGGCACGATGAATGAGCTGCTTGCCCATGTCTTCGCGCGTCGAAGCGTGCAAGGCGTCGGCCTGCGCGAGGAGTGCCTTGTCTTCATCCGTCAATGGGCCGCATTCCGGGATCTTGCCGTCACAGTTCTTGACGATCATCGACAGAGAACGGCTGGCAAGATTGCCGATGCCGTTGGCGAGATCGGAATTGATGCGCGTGCCGATCGCCTCTTCGCTATAGCTGCCGTCCTGGCCGAAGGAAACTTCGCGCAGGAAGAAGTAGCGCACCTGGTCGAGGCCGAAATGGTTCACGAGATTGACCGGATCGACGACGTTGCCGAGCGACTTCGACATCTTCTCGCCCTTGTTGAGCAGGAAGCCGTGGGCATAGACGCGCTTCGGCAGTGGCAGCTTCGCCGACATCAGGAAAGCCGGCCAATAGACGGCGTGGAAACGGATGATGTCCTTGCCGATGACATGCAGGTCGGCAGGCCAGTATTTCGCCCGCGGATTGTTTCGATCCTCGATGTAGCCGGTCGCCGTAATGTAGTTGGTCAGAGCGTCGACCCATACATACATGACGTGCGACGGGTCGTTCGGTACCTTGATGCCCCAGTCGAAGGTCGTACGCGAAATCGACAGATCCTTCAGGCCGGATTTGACGAAGGAAATGACCTCGTTGCGGCGCTCGGCCGGACCGATGAAATCGGGATTTTCCTCGTAATGCTTCAGCAGTCGGTCCTGGTATTCGGAGAGCTTGAAGAAGTAGCTTGCCTCCTCCACCCATTCGACCGGCGTGCCTTGCGGCCCGTAGCGCACGCCGTCGGCGCGCAGCTCCGTTTCGTTTTCCTGGTAATAGGCTTCATCACGCACCGAATACCAGCCGGCATAGGAATCCTTGTAGATGTCGCCGGCATCGGCCATCAGGTTCCAGATGTTCTGGGAGGTCTCGTGGTGGCGCGGCTGCGTCGTGCGGATGAAATCGTCATTCGACGCATTCAGCAGCTTGCCCATCGCCTGGAATTCGTCGGAATTGCGATTGGCGAGCTGTTGCGGTTCCATGCCTTCGGCTCGCGCCGTCTGCTGCATCTTCTGGCCATGCTCGTCCGTACCCGTCAGAAAGAAGACATCGCGGCCATCGAGGCGCTGATAACGCGCCATCGCATCGGTGGCGATCAGCTCATAGGCATGGCCGATATGCGGCTTGCCGTTGGGATAGGCGATCGCGGTGGTGATGTAGAACGGAGTTTTTTCGGTCATGTGAGGCAGTGGCCCGCTTTTACTGTTACGTCGCTGTTATTCTTGCTCCGCTCGCTTTAGCGCATGTTTGCCATGAGCGAAACATCAAGTTTCGCGCGCGCAGCATTCGGAACTTCAGGATGGCGCTTTGCTTGACTCGACTCCGCCTCGCCTTTACCCACTTCTGAAGAGTGGAACGCAGGACAGACGTGGCCGTGAATTTCATCTTTTTATGTATTGGCCTACCTAACGGCTTCAAGAGGCCGTGAATTTGAGTTTGATCAATTCCTTTCAGCCGCTTTATTCCTTTTCCGGCTTTTTCGTCGGCATGCTTGTGGGCATTACGGGGGTCGGCGGCGGTTCGCTGATGACCCCCCTGCTCGTGCTTCTCTTCGGCGTCCATCCGGCAACGGCCGTTGGCACGGATCTGCTCTATGCCGCAATCACCAAGACGGCTGGAACGGCCGTGCACGGCATGCACGGACGGATCAATTGGAGGGTTGTCAGTCTTCTCGCTTCCGGCAGCGTTCCGGCGGCACTCGCCATGCTCTGGATCATGGCCGGCGTCAATCGCGAGAGCCCCGCCGTTGCCCATGCCATCACCCTGTCATTGGGCTGTCTTTTACTTTTGACGGCATTGATGCTGATTTTCCGAGGCCAGATTCTCGAGGCCATCCGCAAATGGCGCGGCGAACGCGGCACGATATCGCCGCGCAACATTGCTCTGTTGACAGTCATCCTCGGCCTTATGCTCGGCATTCTCGTGACGATGACATCCGTCGGCGCGGGCGCGCTCGGTGTCACCGTCCTGCTGGTGCTTTATCCGCAGACGGATGTCCGCGAAATTGTCGGTTCCGATATCGTCCATGCCGTGCCGCTGACCCTGATCGGCGGCATGGGCTACTGGTTTATCGGCGAGATCAACTGGACGATGCTCTTCGCCTTGCTGGTGGGATCAATTCCGGGTATCGTCGCGGGCAGCCTGCTCGCGCCTCGCCTGCATGAGCGGTCCGTGCGCATTATTCTTGCCGTGACGCTCGCGATCGTTGCCTGGAAGCTCATCTTACCCTAGGTCGCCCTGAACATAATGCCGAATTGACAGCCGGTACGATCCTGCAGCCGCCTTGGAAGGGTTGCCGTAGCCAAAGGCGATTGATCAGCTTATAAGAGGTAATGAACCTGATTTCGCCGAAAAATGGATGATCAAGGCCTTTCCCTGGATCGGATGCGGACGTTCGTCCGGGTTGTAGAACGTGGTAGTTTCTCGGCTGCTGCGCGGGAGCTCGGCCTTGGTCAATCGACTGTAACCCGCCATATCAATGAGTTGGAGGAGGCCGTCGGTGTCCCTCTTCTCGGAAGGACCACACGCCGCGTCACGCTCACCGAGGAAGGGAGCCGCTACTATGCAAACTGCCTGCAGATTCTGCGGCTTGTCGAGCAGGCTACCGAAGAAGCAAGAAATGCGCGGCGGTCGCCGGCAGGTGCCGTTCGCCTGTCCTGCACTGCCGCTCTCGGCGTCATGCACGTCACGCGGATGATTTTCGATTTTCAAGACCGATATCCGGAGATCAGGATAGATCTTAATCTTACGGATGAGCGCATCGATCTTGCTCGGGAGGGGATTGATATCGCTTTGCGGCTAGGGCCGATCGCCGATGACGCCATGAAGCTCGTTTCCATCGGAAAAAGCCATCGAAGGCTCGTGGGGTCGCCCGATTATTTTCGCCGCAAAGGGCGGCCCACACGTCCCGCCGACCTCGCGCAGCACGATAGCGTGGTAATGTCCAACATTGCCGGAAGCGATCAGCTTATTCTGTTTGCTCCGGATGGGATGCGTCTGATGGTTCCGGTGAGCGGAATGCTGCGGGTCGATCACGGCCTCGCTGCTCGAGCTGCTCTGGCGGCCGGCCGCGGCATCGGTCCCGCTCACCTCTGGCTGGTTCAGGATCTGCTCGATGCCGGTACGCTCGAAATCCTGTTTGACGAGTACGACCTTGAGATGGTTCCCGTCAGCCTGCTCGTCGTTCCCGAACGAGCAGGCGTCGCTCGCGTACGGCTACTGGTCGATTTTCTCGTCACCGAGTTAAAGAAGCTGCCGGGCATCGCTGTGAACTGAGAGACAAGCAATCGGCCTCAAAGTCCGAACGCTCGCTTTTCACCGCGCCAGCCTGTGGTTCGCAAAAATTGTTCCCAGTTCAACGTCTCTGGATCTAAGCGGCGACTCCAGCCGAGATCATGTTCTCCACTGAAATAGCCATATTCGACGGCATATTCGACCATCCCTAAAGTCTCGCGGACGAGCAGCTCGTTGGCGGCGAATTCCGGAAAATACCGCAGGAGGCCATCCCTGGAAAAGGCGTTCCGATATTCGGCTTTCAGACCCGTTACGCGCCGGAAGGTATCGACCATTTCACGCGGTGAAATGACATCGCCAACGATCGGAAGCGTCTTTCCGTTGTAGCGTTCAGGGTGGGAGAATATCTCCAGGACGACGGGACCGGTCGCTGTTAACGGATCGACGAAAGGCGCGGCAAAGTCTTCCGGAAGATAGATCGGCAGCAGGAGCGTGTCGCCATCATACCGAGGAACATAATATTCGAGCAGGTTGGTATAGAAGAACGCGAGCATGACGAAGGAGTGCGAGACAGGGAGTCCGCGGATATAGTCGGCAGCCTTCGCCTTGTCGGTGAAATGTGGCGCATACTTCGTTCCGCCGGTGATCTTCTCGACATTCTCCAGCGTGCTGAAGACCACATGGCCGACCCCGGCCTCCACGGCGGCATCGGCCAATTGTCGGCCGAGCGGCGCCTCGCTCATGTCGGGCGGCGCGATGGGAGGCGTCATCAGGAAGGCGCCAGAGGCACCTTTGAAAGCACCCACAAGCTCCTTCGTCCGGCCGAGTTCGAGCGGCACCGCTACGATTTCTGCCCCTAGCGCCTGCAGCGCACGAGCTGCGGGCGAATCCTTGCTCCGAGTAAGCGCACGGACGCGGAAGCGTTGACTTTGAAGCAGCGTCGTCGCCACGCTTCGTCCTTGCTTGCTCGTCGCACCGGCAATCGCGATCAACGGTTTGTCATGTAGTGTCATGGTAGTCTCCAATTCAATTCCACAGCCGAAGAGCTGCGGCACCTTCAAATGAGACCGCTCACTTCAGCTGGGATACGGTCCGACCATGAAGGTAGGGGGCCGCATCGCGCCGCACTACACGTTGGTAATGGATTACATCATGCCGTTTTTTGGATATATCGCGGTTGATGATCCGCGTGCATCTCTCTCCGCAAAACTGAGGAGTGCAGCGAATTTTCATTCTGGAGATTGCATGGGGAAGCTAGGCCGAAAGCTGCTGTTTGAGCTCGCCAAGAATGGTGATCAGCGTCTGTTTCCGATCGAGATTATAGGCTTGCGACACGTTCAGCCGCTCGGTGGTCTCCGAATGCAGCCGTGCCAGCCTTTCGGCCGTCGAAATCGAGCCGTCAAGCGCGGCGGCGCGGGCTCGCTCGATGATATCGTCGCCGATATGCGACAGGAAGAAGCCGAAGATCGTATCGCTGTCCTTGCCGGAAAGCGCGTCCGCGAGGCGGTGCATTGCTTTGCGGGCCGCAGGTCCATCGGCCGAAAGCACTTGCCGGTAAGCTTCGATGATTTCGCCGCCGCCGTAATTCAGGAGCTTGAGCGCCTCGCTGACGCTGCCCTTGGCCGCCGAAAGGACCTCGTTCCCCTGTCCCGGCGATACACCAAGATTTTCGAGCGCCCAGCGTAAAGCTTCGTTTTCGAGCGGCGCGAGCTTCAGAGGCAGACAGCGCGAGCGGATCGTCGGCAGAAGCCGGCCCGGCGCATGCGACAGCACGAGGAACAAAGCGCGCTTCGGCGGCTCCTCGAGGATTTTCAGGATGGCGTTGGCCGCGCTTCGGTTGAGATCGTCAGCGGGATCGATGATGACGATGCGCCAGTTGCCGGTGCCCGAAGTTTGCGAAAAGAATTTTCCGGCGCGACGCACTTCGTCGACGGTGATCGCGGATTTCACCTTGCCGGTCTTGTCGTCGATCGGCCGGCTCAAATGCAGCAGATTATGCGATGCTCCGCCGGAAATCTGCCGGCTGACGACCGATGCTGGATCGGGATCGCCGATCCTCTCCGGCGCGGATGCCGGATCGGGATGGGAGAGGACGTGATTGGCGAAACGAAAGGCGAGCGTCGCCTTGCCGATGCCCTCAGGCCCCTCGATCAGCATGGCGTGGTGGCCCTTGCCGGAGCGATAGGACTGCGCGAGGAAAATTTCCGCCTCTTCATGGCCAAAGAGTTTCGTATTGTCCTGCGGAGGAATGGCGCCGTCGAGGACGCCCGGCCGTTCGTCGCTCATTGCGCCGCTTCCGATCCGGCGACGATATTGGCAGCGCCGAGCCGCTTGTCGACGATCCCGGCGATTTCAGCGGCGATCTCATCTTCCGACTTCTGAGCATCGATGATGTGACAACGCTCGGGCTCGCGGGCAGCGATATCGAGGAACGCTTCGCGACGCTTCTCGTGGGTCTGCATCTCTTCCTTCTCGAAGCGATCGGGTGCGGTTACGGCGGAGGCGCGCTTGCGTGCGCGCTCCAGACCGACTTCGGCGGGAATGTCGAGAATCAGGGTGCAATGCGGAATGACGCCGTTGACGGCAACCCTCTGCAGAGCCTCGATATAGTCAGGCTCGAGATTGCCCGTCACACCCTGATAGACGCGCGAGGAATCCATGAACCGATCGCAAAGAACGATGGTGCCGCGCGAAAGTGCCGGACGAATGACGTCCTCGACATGATCGTTGCGAGCAGCAGCAAAGAGGATGGCCTCCATGCGCGTGCCGAACATTTCCGCGGCACCCGAAAGCAGGACGTGCCGCACCGCCTCTGCGCCCGGCGATCCACCGGGCTCGCGTGTGACAAGAACCTCGTGGCCACGCTCGCGCAACCGTTCAGCCAGCCGGCGAATCTGAGTGGATTTGCCAGCCCCCTCGCCGCCTTCGAAGCTTACGAATAATCCGTTTGCATCAGCCAATGATCATGTCCTGCACTTTTCGCGTGCCATTCGTGCGGCGTGCGATACGCATCCTGTTTAACCCAAGACATGTCCAGGTGGAACCGTGCATGTCCCGGTCTCCGCCACTCTATATGGGGTGTGAACAGAGATTTCGCGAGCCTTGCGGCCACTCACGTCGGCAAAGGCTTGTCCCACAGCCAGGAGAACAGCAGCGATTCCGTCAGTTCCATGAAGGCATCGAAAGCGCGGCGACCCAATGTGCCCCGCTCGACCGATTCCTTCGTATAGAGTGGCAGCTCCCGCACCAAACGCGCGCCCAGGAACACGCGAAGGGTGCCGGCTTCGTAATCCGCAGCCACCGGCGCCGTCAGCGGCCAGCGATAGACGATGCGCGCCGAAAGCCGATCCGGCGTCTCGATCGGAACATAGACATCGACGGGTATTTTCGCCTGCAGGCCGACGGTGGAAGCAGCGCCGCCATAGACACTGGCGTCGCCGATCACTTCGCCGACGGCGAAGATACGCTGGCTCTTGAAATTGCTGAGACCCCATTCGAGGACACGTCGCGTCTCCTCGATGCGTTCCTTGTCGCTCTTCAGACCCCCCAGCGCCAGGAACAGCCGGCGGCCGTCGCGCTGAATGGAGGCGACGATCGAAAAGCCTTCGCTTTCGGCAAAGCCGAGTCCCAGACCATCCACGCCGATATTGAGTAGAAGCACCGGGTTCTTGTTGCGCTGATAGATCTTGTTCCAGGTGAAGTCGGCCTGCCCGAAATATTTGTAGAGATCCGCGTGCTTCTCCTGCAGGTCCTGCGCCAGCATGACCATCTCCCGCGCGGAGACCTTGCCGCCGCCATTGGGATCGTTGGCATCGGGCAGCCCGGTTGAATTGGTGAAGGTCGACCGCGACATCCCGATCTCGCGGGCGCGCGCCGTCATGCGCCGCGCGAATTCGCGTTCGCTTACAGACATGCCTTCCGCCAGAACGATGCAGGCGTCGTTCGCCTGCTGCACGGCTATACCCTGGATAAGATCGCCGACGCGGATGCGTGATTTCAGGGCTGCGAACATTGTCGATGCGCGCGAGGGAGCACCGCCCGTTCGCCAGGCATTTTCCGAGACTGGATATTCGGTGTCGAGATTGATCTCCCCTCGCCCGATCGCATCGAAAACGACATCCAGCGTCATCAGCTTCGCAAGCGACGCAGGCGAAATCAGCTGATCCTCGTTTTTGGCAAGCAGGATAGTGCCGGTCGACGCCTCGATCATGAATGCCTGCGCGGCTTTCGTGTCGAAAGCGCCCGGCGCGGCCGGCTGCGCGACGACCGCGACATTCGCGAACCCTAGGAGAAAAAGGAGCAAAAGAATCAAGCGCTTTGGCATATCGTCCCCTTCATCCGACCACCGGCACGATTATTTTAGTAACCGGTTAAGATTCAGGCAATGACGCCGATCAATCGACCTGCGTCGTGGCCTGATGCTGGCGGCGATAGGACGAGAGAATCGATTCCTGCGTGAGGCCGTCGTTGCGAACCATGACGGCATCGAAAGCGAGATCGACATAAACTATTTTGACCGGCGCATTCTGATAGGCGGCAACAGCCGAACCCATCGATTGATCGTCGAGGCTTGCCAGCCGGGGCGTGAAATCCGGTCGCTCACGGGGAATCGGCCCGATTTGCGGCAGAACGATCATGACCGGCTCGGCGCCCTCGGCGGCAGGCATTGCGCCTCCGTTCCAGGTCATCGGCGGCGGATTGTTGCGCTTGTCACCATTGTAGGCAGGCTTCGGCGCATCGGCGAAGGCCGTTGCCGAATAGGGCGACTGGCGTGGGAGAGGCGCCATCGCCGGCGCGGCATCAAAGCTGCGCACCTGGCGGCTGGGGCGCGTCGGTGTTGGGGTATACGAATCCGGCAGCTGATCGGCAGTCATCCGGCCGGCAGAGGCCACCATCACGCCAGTTGCGATCTGGCCCCCCGGGTTGATGCCGGGTAGACGCGACCCCTTCGGGATGTAGGAAGCCATCAGATAGGGTTCGTCATGACCGTCCATGCGGGCGCGGCCGACATATTGCACGCGTACGTCGCCGGTGCCGCTGTGCTGAAGGTCGAGCAACTGTGCCGTCTTGTTCGAAAGGTCGATGATGCGGCCGGGATGGTATGGGCCGCGATCGTTGACGCGAACGATGATGGAGGAGCCGGTCTCGACGTTGGTGACGCGGGCATAGCTCGGCAGCGGGAAAGTCGGATGGGCGGCGGTTAGCGACTGCTGGTCGTAAACTTCGCCGTTGGCGGTCAGACGGCCGTGGAAGGCCGAGCCATACCAAGAAGCGACGCCGACCTTGTTATAGCCGAAATCTTCCTTGGGATAATACCACTTGCCCTTCACCTGATAGGGATTCCCAACCATGAAGCGGCCGCCGCCCTTCGGCACCGGGCCGTTATTGACGACGCGAGGACTCGCCTTCACGCCATATTCCTTCTCGGAGAAATATTCCTTGCCGTGCTGGCGCTTGCTGGGCGCTTTCTGCGTCGTTCCGCAGGCCGTGATGGTTGCGCACATCAGTGAGAGAGCAAACCAACGCATGGCCGTTGTGTATGTCACCGCACGATTTTCGAATGTCATCTGTCCCAAGCCGCTACTCATTACTTTGACGGAGGTCTGCCACCGGTAGTCCCTCGTTCCGGTATCCTGCTACGCTCCAATCACCTAACGGTGCTTTAATCATGATTGCAGTTTGTCCATTTTGCGATGCAAATTGAGCGCACCGAAGAATTTCCGAAGATCATGGTTAATGCCCAGTAAAGCGCTGCCGGCTGCAAGTAGTGTCGGTCACGACCGTCCCGCTCCGGTAATGACCTGTTTTACGGTCGCCATCAACCGTTCCGGATTGCCACAGATGCACTCGGTTTGTGATTGTGCTGGGATTTTGATGGACAGATTTGGAGCAGTTCTTTCAAGTGCTTGTATCAGGGCGCATCAGTAGAGTTCGTCCTGATAGACGTCGCCGACTCTGCCGCCCCGATAATGTGCTTCAGCTTGTCCGGGTTACGGGTGCAATAGATGGCGACAACTTTTTCCCGTTCGATCTGCAGCGCGGTGGTCTGCACGATGTTGTCGCCCTCTATCGTTACGAAGCCCGGCAAGCCATCAATGACCGTATAGCGGATCAGGTGGGAGGGCTGTTCGCGAAAAATTCGCGTCAGCCGCTCATGAAGCTGCATGGTGGCGGAAAGCCCGATATGTGGTCGCTGCGATGTCGGCACCTTGCCGCCGCCGTCGGCATAGACAACGACATCTTCTGAAAGCAGGGCCTGAAGAGAGGCCATGTCTCCCGTTCTCGATGCCACAAAGAAGGCTGCGGCAAGCTTGAGGCCTTCTTCCTTGCCGACGGCGAAGCGCGGCCTTGCCTCGGTGACATGCGCCCTCGCCCGGCTGGCAAGCTTGCGACAGGCGACCGCCTCGCGACCGATCGCCAGGGAGACGTCGTCGAAATCCATGCCGAATACGTCATGCAGGAGAAAGGCGGCCCGCTCCAAAGGCGAAAGACGCTCCAGCGCCAGCATCAGCGGCATGGTTATATCGTCAGCGGCATCGCCGTCCTCCGGATCGAAGATCGGCTCGGGCAGCCAGGAACCCACATAGGATTCCCGGCGACGGCGCGCCGATTTCAGCTCGTTCAGACAAAGCCGGGTGACGATAGTCCGCAGGAATGCCGCCGGTTCGCGAACGGAAGCGCGATCGGTTGCCAGCCAGCGCAGCCAGCTATCCTGCACGATATCCTCGGCATCCGCGACTGATCCAAGCATTCTATAGGCAAGCCGGACAAGGCGCGGACGCAGCTCGGAGAAGATCGGGTCGGACAGCGCCTCACTCATGGGCTGCAAACTCGCGCGCAAATGGATTGGCGTCGCGGCCACGGGCGAACTGCAGCGCCGTCAGTGCCACCCGCCGGCCAAGATGGCGGGCTGTGGCGAGATCGGATGCGGGCGGCGCAGTCTCCGGGCCTTCGTCCGTATTCGCCTGCGCTGCGGCGCCAAGCCAGAAGCCGAGGCGGTTCATGTCTTCTTCCGAGCCCGTCGAGGAGCAATTGGCCGGCGGCAGATCGAGACCGACCCAATGCATTCCATGCTGGGCTGCGAAGATCACCATCTGCATCAGCGTCGAAAGCTTGTCACCGGATCGTGACCCCGAAGTGGTGAAGCCGGCCGCAATCTTGTTCTTCCACAGATAGCCCCTGGCGAGAACGGCATTCGATGTTGCCTCCTGAAATGCTTTGAACGATGCGGAGACCGAGCCCATATAGGTCGGCGAGCCGAAGATGATCGCCTGCGCCGCATTGAGATCATCCCAATGGTGCTCCACCTCGTCCACGGTCAACAGTATCGCCTCCGCGCCATCAACCTCTTCGACCCCTGCCCTGACGGCCTCGGCCTGCCGGCCGGTATGTCCATAGCCGCTATGATACACGATTGCGATGCCCTGCCGGATCATTGTCATCTCCTTCGAATTTGGTTTTGCGAAGGACATGACAAGGCATGGGCGCGGTTTGTGACGTGCTGGGATTTTTACGGGAAGGAAAAAATTGGGAAAGCCTATTGGCGGAAGAGGTGGGATTCGAACCCACGGTACGGTTTCCCGCACGCCGGTTTTCAAGACCGGTTCCTTAAACCACTCGGACACTCTTCCCAAGCAACTGAAAGGCCTGAAAAATCCATGCAGTGCTGATTTTTCGAAACCGGGTGTGGTCACCGGTTTTTCTACCCAATCACTCGACGGCTGGCTTTTTAGCAGCTTTAGTCGCCGCGTCAACTTGTTCCGCCTAGCTCCCTCGCATTCTCGATATCGGCAGGAATGGCGATTAAGGAATATTGATCGAGCCGGGTGGCGCTACGAAAACTTCATGTCGTCAGCGCGCTAAAAATAAGGTGGCCCGGCCGCTGGAAAGGGCCGGCCACCTTCGCCAGGTCAGGGGTCAAATCTGACTGAAGCAGGCTATTAATAAGCCATGCTTAGTTTTTGTCAATTGTCACCGTGTCCGACCAAGCACTCGATGTTCGGCGCCGTGTTGATGGCTTCGGCTATCCAGGATAGTTTCCTCCAATGACTTCTGACGATCATTCCCTGTCTCTTGGTATCGAACCCCTCGCCGGCCCTGCCCTCACCGCCTTTTTCAGCCGAGATGCCGTCGTGGTCGCGTCCGACCTGGTCGGGATGCGCTTCACGGTTGGGGAGGTGGGCGGTCGAATCGTCGAGACGGAGGCTTATAGGCCCGATGACGAGGCCTCTCATGCATATCGCGGCCCGACGCCGCGCAATGCGGCCATGTTCGGCCCGGCCGGCCATGTCTATGTCTACCGCTCCTACGGCATTCATTGGTGTCTGAATTTCGTTTGCACCAAAGGGAGCGCCGTGCTCATCCGGGCGATCGAGCCGGAAAACGGCATCGAAGACATGATCCGGCGGCGGGGACTGGCCGACATCGTCTCGCTGTGCAACGGGCCGGGCAAGCTTTCGCAGGCGCTTGCTATCGATATAAGCCTCGACGGCCGCTCGCTGGATGCGGCTCCATTTTCGTTGTCTCGGGCCGAACCGGTGCCGGTCGTTTCCGGCAAGCGCATCGGCATCACGAAGAATATCGATCCGCTATGGCGCTTCGGTGCTGCCGGCTCGCGCTTCGTCAGCCGCCGTTTCCCATGAGAGAGCAAAAAGCAAAGCGGCCGCCGGGGTGGCGCCCGGCGGCCATGAGCCGCGCAGTGAAACTGGAAAGGCTGCGCGACTATTCCATCGCGACGCTATGGTCGACCGCCGGCGGCGCCTTCGGTTTGCGCAAGAGCACCAGCAGCGGCATGGCGAAGATCGACATCAGCATCAGCAGCTTGAAGTCGTCGATATAGGCGATGATGGTCGCCTGCGTCGTGATCATGCCGTCAAGCGTGGCCCTGCCGACCGCCGTGAACGGGCTCACGCCCTGCGCGGCAGTGAGGTCGAAATAGCGGTTGAATGGCGTGACATAGGCGGCGATATTGGCATGGTTGACCTGCGTGTTCTCGGTAATCAGCATGGACACGACGGAAATGCCGACGCTGGAGCCGATGTTACGAGAGAGGTTGTAGAGACCCGTCCCCTCGCCGCGCATCTGCGCCGGCAGCGTCGCAAAAGCGATCGTGGTTAGCGGCACGAAGAGGAAGCCCAATCCTGCCCCCTGGACAAAGCCGACCGATATCAGCGTCCATTGCGACACATCCGGCGTCCAGCCCGTCATGTCGTACATAGCCCAGGCCGTCAGTGCGAGGCCGATGAACAATAGCCAGCGCGTGTCGACCTTGCCGATCAGGCGCCCCACAAGGAACATGCAGAACATGGTGCCGAGCCCGCGCGGTCCCATGACGATGCCGGCAGTCACGACCGGGTAGCCCATCAGCGTCTGCAGATAGGGCGTCATCAGCGCCAGCGAGGCCAAATAGGTCACGCCGACGATGAAGATGAACAGGATGCTGACGGCGAAGTTTTGGTCCATGAACAGGCGCGGATTGACGAAACTTCGCTCCGCCGTGAACATGTGCACGAGGAAGAGGTAAAAGGCGCTGACGCAGACGAGCGCCTCGATGATGATTTCGCTCGAATAGAACCAGTCGAGCTGCTCGCCGCGGTCGAGGAATAGCTGCAAGCCGGCAATCGCAATGGAGAGCATGCCGAAGCCGAACCAATCGAGCTTGGCGAGCGCATCGAGCTTCGTTTCCGTCACGTAGACGACGATGCCGAAGAATGCGAGCGCGCCGATCGGCACGTTGATGTAGAACACCCAGCGCCAACTGATATTGTCGGTCAGCCAGCCGCCGATGACGGGACCCAGCACCGGTCCGACCATGACCGAGACGCCGAACAGCGCCATGGCGCGGCCACGCTCCTCGACACTGTAGATATCGAGCAGAATGCCTTGCGATAGCGGTACGAGCGCGGCGCCAAAGAGGCCCTGCAGCAGGCGGAAGCCGACGATCTGTATCAGCGATTCCGACAGGCCGCAGAGCACCGACGCGGCGACGAAGCCGGCGATTGCTACCAGCAGCACCCGCTTGCGGCCGAACTTTGCCGAAAGGAAGCCGGAAGGCGGCGTCATGATCGCCGCTGCGACGATGTAGGATGTCAGAACCCAGTTGATCTGGTCGGCGCTTGCGGAAACGTCGCCCTGGATATGCGGCAGGGCAACGTTGGCGATGGTGGTGTCCAGCGCCTGCATGATGACCGACAGGATAACGCAGGCGGTGATCGCGCCGCGATTGGCAACGGGCGCCGGGGGAGAGGCTGTGGCGGAGTTACTCATGATCCTGACCGCGGGCATGGCCCAGCAGGTTGGTAATGAAATCTGGCAGGCCGCGGGCATGGCCGGTATCGACATCGGCGACGACGCTCATTCCGACGCGCAGCGGAGGCTTGCCCGCCGTGTCGTCGATATTGATGATCATCGGTATGCGCTGAACGACCTTCACCCAGTTGCCGGTCGTGTTCTGTGCCGGCAGAAGCGAGAAGCTGGAGCCGGATGCCGGCGAAATGCTGGCGACCGTGCCCTTCCAGGTCACGCCCGGATAGGCGTCGACGGAGATATCGACCTTCTGGCCGGGTCGGACATAGGTGAGTTCGGTTTCCTTCGGGCTGGCATTGATCCACAGATGCGTGGTGGAAACCAGCGAGAATCCCGGCTGGGAGGCCGTCAGATAGGCGCCGACCTGCAGCGAGGGTACATTGGCGGTCACGCCGTCGAAGGGGGCTTTGACGACGGTATCGTCAAGTTCGCGCTGCGCATTGTCAACCGCAGCCTTCGCCTGCAGATAGAGCGGGTTCTGCTCCGGAGGCAGATCGGCAGTGCCTTGGCCGCCCAACTGGGCGAGAGTCGCGGCGGCTGTGGCCTTTGCGACCAATACTTTCTGCTGCGCGGCTTCGAGATTGTGTCTGGCCTGATCCAGGGCCGCCTTGGAAGCGACCGAATTGGTGATCAGGTTTTGCTGGCGGTCGAATTCCGTCTGATAATACGGGATGTCGGCCTGCGCCTGTTCAATTTCCGACAGGGATTGCTTGTAGCTCGCCTGCAGGTTCAAGATCTGGTTTCTGGCATTGCCGAGCTGCGCTTTCGCACCTTCGAGTGCGATCCGGAACGAATCGGGCTTCAGGCGGAAGAGCACCTGCCCTTTCTTCACCACCTCGTTTTCATGCACATCGACCGAGATCACCGTGCCGGAAACATCGGTGGAAACGCCGACCATATCGGCCTGGATGTAGGCATTGTCCGTGGACATGATCTGGCCACCCGTGACGTAGTAGTAGCCACCGATGACGAGCGCGACCGGAAGCAGCGCAAACAGGACTGGTCGCGTCATGCTACGGCGCTTGCGCGGCATCTCCGGGGGCGCTGCCAGTGCGGCCGGCGCAGTCGTCGAAGGCTGGGGCGCCGGGTTGGAGGATGGAGCCTCGGCGACGGAAGCTTGATTTTGTTCGGAGGAGTTTGCGTTCGCGGGTACGCGGAGTGGGGAGGATGCTTCAGCCATGTTGTAACTCTTTGTCGACTGCCTTTGAACGGCAGGCGCTAACCAGGTTCGATTTCATAAGGGTAAGCAATTCATAGAGGCGCTCTTGATCTTCCTGAGAGGCGCCTTCGAGCGCTTCCCTGCGCGACTGTTCGCCGATGCTGCGCATAGCGTCCATCAACGGCCGGGCCTCTTCTCGCAGGTAGAGGAGCCAGCTGCGCCGATCATTCGGATGCTGTCGGCGCTCCACCAGCCCCCGTTCGGTGAGCTTGTCCAGGATACGCACCAGCGTGATCGGCTCGATTTCCAGAATTTCGGCCAGTCCGGCCTGATGGATACCTTCATTGTTTGCAAGGTAGGCAAGGGTCTGCCACTGCGAGCGCGTCAGACCCAAATCCTTCGCACGCTGCTCGAATCTCTTCCGAAGCAGTCGCGCAACATCGTGGAGGAGAAAACCAACGGTGGGGGTCGAAGTCATTGTATTGGGAGCCTGCTATTCATAAGCAACCTTATAATTGTTGTTACGTATAGTAAGCGCCCATGTGATACAAGGGGGTGGCTGTTCAACAAATGGCGATAGTCAACATGTCGCAGGGAGTGTCGCAAAGATGTCGCAGCAGGATTCGGTTGTAGTGCAACGCACGTATCCTGCAATTCCTGGGCGCACGCGCTTGCAGTCGTTACCACTTGAAAAGGCGCGGACGAATCGCCCGCGCCTTTTCGGCAGTTTCGCAGCTGTGGTGGCTCGTGGGGATCGCCCGCCGGTCGAGAGTTCGTCCTGCCTAGCGTCGGCTCAGAAGGCCGACCAGATAGCCGATGCCGGCTGCGGCAGCGACCATGAAAATCGGCTCTTCACGAACCCTCTCGCGCAACTGCTCTGTGATCTCCTGGGCTTCCTCCGCAACGACAGATTTCGCCCCCTGCCCCACAGCCGCCACGCTTTGCGACAGCTTTGCCAGATCTTCGCGTAGCGCTGCGACCTGGGCGGCAAGATCCTCCATTGCCGTTTCCGTCTGTGCACGCGCCGAAGACGACTGAGTAGAGGCTGATTTGGTCTCTGCCATCGTGTGCTCCTTTGTTTCCGCATTGCTTAGAACGCTACCGCTTCTCAAAGGTTCCGGCATGGCTGCAGCTCATTAGGTGATTTCCCCACTGGCTCTTCAATTCCGGTTCGGATTGTTCTAAGGAACTCCGATTGTTTCGCCTGCGGGCGAAGACTTGATGATGACGAGGTTTGCTTTCCGATGTTCGACGTGCTGAGAAAAATCGCCCAGACCTGGGTTGCCAAGGGCTTGTTGCTTCTTCTTGCGGCAGCCTTCGGCGTGTGGGGTGTCGAGCGGTCCCTCATCACCGGCGGCAGCAGCAATACAGTTGTCACGGTCGGCGATCAGCATATCGATACAAACGAGTTCCGCCTCGCCTATCGCCGCCAGATCCAGGCGATCAGCCAGCAGCTGCGCATGCAGATCACGCCCGAGCAGGCTCGCGCTTTTGGGATCGGACAGCAGACGGTAGCGCAGCTCGTCGCCGGCGCTTCGCTCGATCAGCTTGCCGCCGACATGAATCTCGGCCTCTCGCAAGACCGCCTTGCCAAGCTCATCGGCGACGATCCGGCCTTCAAGGCTGCGAACGGCGCCTTTGACCGTCAAAAATTCGATACGCTTCTGCGCAACAGCAACATATCGCCCGATGATTATATCAAGGAGCGCAGCAAGGTCGCGATCCGTGGCCAGATCGTCGAGGCTGTCTCGAACGGCTTTGTCGCCCCGGCGGTTCTTGCCGATGCGGTCAAGCAATATCACAACGAGACCCGCAGCATCGATTATCTGCTGTTGACCAACGCCAATATCGATCCCGTCAAGGCGCCGGCCGACGACGTACTGCAGAAGTGGTTCGACGGTGTGAAGTCGAAATATCGCGCGCCTGAATACCGCAAGTTCGCTTTTGTGAAGTTGCAGGCCGAGGATATCGCCGATACTGCCAGTGTTACGGATGACGAAGTGCACGCGCAGTTTGACAAACGCAAGGACAGCTTCACCACGCCGGCAACGCGCACCATCGAGCAGCTGACCTTCGCCAACAAGGATCTCGCCAATGCGGCCGCCGATGCGCTGAAGACGGGAACCACCTTCGATCAGCTCGTCTCCGACCAGGGCAAAAAGCCGTCCGACGTGCTGCTTGGCACCTTCAACAAGGATCAGGTTCCGGACAAGTCCGTTGCCGAGGCAGCCTTCGCCGTCTCCAAGGAAGGCGGCACCACGCCCGTCGTGGACGGTTCGTTCGGTCCGGTCATCCTCCGTGTGACCAATGTGAAGAACGAAACGGCCAAGAATTTCGACGAGGTCAAGGAAGATATTCGCAAGCAGATCGCGCTCGGCAATGCTGCCAATGAAATCACCAGTGTCCACGACAAGTTCGAAGACTTGCGCGGCTCCGGCGCATCGCTGCAAGAGGCGGCTTCGCAGCTCAAGCTGAAGCTTGTCACCATCGATGCGATCGATCAGACCGGCCTCAATCAGACCGGCAATGAGATCAAGGATCTGCCGGCTCGCCAGCAGCTGATCTCGGAAGTCTTCAAGGCCGATCAGGGCGGTAATCCGGCTCCGCTGACGGTCGGCAATGATGGTTATATCTGGTACGACGTGACGAACATCACGCCCGATCACGATCGCCCGCTTGCGGAGGTGCGTGAAAAGGCCGTCGCCGATTGGACCGCCGAACAGCAGAAGATTGCACTGGCCGCCAAGGCAGCCGAGCTGAAGCAGGCGGCGCAGAAGGGCAAGTCGCTTGCCGATATCGCAGCGCCGCTTGGCATCGCCGTTGAAAGCAAGACCGGCATCACGCGTTCGACGGATGATCCGGTTCTGGGCCGCGGCGGCATCGCTGCCGCCTTCTCCGGTCCGGTCGATACGGCTGCAAACGCCGTCGGCGCCGATGACACGACACAGATCCTGCTCAAGGTCACCGATGTCAACGACAATCCGACGACCGATGCGCTGAGCAACGACGATCAGCAGGTTGCCCAGATCGCCAATGCTGCCGGCGATGACATTCTCGATCAGATGGTCAGCCAGCTGCAGTTCAAATACGCCGTAACGGTCAATCAGAGCCTCGCCGAACAGGCGATGTCCCGCTAGACCCATACGGGAGGATGGATCATCAATGACAGAATTGAAGCCTTTCCTCGCCAAGGTCGCCAATCGTGAGGCGCTGACGCGGGACGAAGCCCGGCAGGCATTCGAAATCCTGATGTCGGGCGAGGCCACGCCGTCGCAGATCGGTGCATTTCTCATGGCGCTGCGCGTTCGCGGCGAGACGGTGGATGAAATCGTCGGCGCCGTGACGACCATGCGCGCCAAGATGCTGCCGGTGGAAGCGCCTGCCGATGCGATCGATATCGTCGGCACCGGCGGCGATGGCTTTGGCACATACAATATCTCGACGCTGGCGGCGTTTATCGTTGCCGGCGCGGGCGTGCCCGTCGCCAAGCACGGCAATCGTGCCCAAAGTTCCAAGGCCGGCACCGCCGACACGCAATCCGTGCTGGGCATCAAGCTCGATATCGGACCGGAGACGATTGCCCGCTGCATTCGGGAAGCCGGTATCGGCTTCATGTTCGCGCAGCTGCATCATTCCTCCATGCGCCATGTCGGCCCCTCGCGCGTCGAACTCGGCACGCGCACGATTTTCAATCTCCTTGGTCCGCTGTCCAATCCTGCCGGCGCTCGTCGCCAGCTGCTGGGCGTCTTTGCGCCACAATGGGTATTGCCGCTGGCCGAGGTGCTGAAGGATCTCAACGCGGAAAGCGTCTGGGTGGTGCACGGCGACGGTCTGGACGAGATCACGACGACCGGCAAGACCTCCGTCGCAGCACTTGAGAATGGCAAGATCCGCACTTTTGAGCTGACACCCGCTGACTTCGGCCTGCAGCATGCCGACCTTGCCGATCTCAAGGGTGGCGACGGCGTTGCGAACGCTGCAGCTCTTCGTGCAGTGCTGAGCGGCGAAAAGAACGCCTATCGCGACATCGCCCTTGCCAATGCGGCCGCCTCTCTGGTCATTGCCGGCAAGGCGGAAACGCTTCATGATGGCATGAAGCTCGCGGCCCATTCGCTCGATAGCGGCGCCACCGCCGTTGCGTTGGAAAAGCTTATCGCCGTTTCCAACGAGGAAGAACAGGACTAGGACGTCATGACCGATATCCTTCAAAAGATCGAAGCCTACAAGCGCGAAGAGATCGCCGCTGCCAAGGCCAGGCTTTCCCTTGCCGATCTCAAGGCGATGCAGGCTGAACAGTCCGCGCCGCGCGGTTTTCACAAGGCGTTGCTCGCCAAACAGGATTCTGGCGCGTTCGGCCTGATTGCCGAAATCAAGAAGGCAAGCCCATCCAAAGGCTTGATCCGTCCGGATTTCGACCCGCCTGCCCTCGCCAAGGCCTATGAGGCCGGTGGTGCAGCCTGCCTTTCGGTGCTGACGGATACGCCGAGCTTCCAGGGCGCCCCCGAGTTTCTCACGGCTGCCCGCGCCGCCTGCTCTCTGCCGGCATTGCGCAAGGACTTCATGTTCGACACCTATCAGGTACAGGAAGCTCGCGCGTGGGGTGCCGATTGCATCCTCCTCATCATGGCCTCGCTTTCGGACGACGATGCCGAGCGTCTCCAGGATGAAGCGTTCAGCCTCGGCATGGACGTGCTAGTGGAGGTGCACGATGCTGAAGAGATGGATCGTGCGCTAAAACTCTCCTCTCCGCTGATCGGCATCAACAACCGCAATCTGCGCACGTTCGAAGTCAGTTTGACGGTTAGCGAGAACCTGGCATCCATGGTGCCGGATGATCGGCTGTTGGTCGGCGAAAGCGGCGTCTTTACCCATGCCGACTGCAAGCGCCTCGAGGCCGTCGGCATCAGCACCTTCCTTGTCGGCGAAAGCCTCATGCGCAAGGACGATGTGACGGCGGCAACGAAACTGCTGCTGAACGGCGAAACCGGCATTCTGGCGGCCGAGTGAAATGAGCACCGAGAAGGCCGGTCTTACGCATATCGACGCGTCGGGCGAAGCTCATATGGTCGATGTTGGCGACAAGGCCGAGACGGCCCGCAGCGCCACGGCTACCGGCTACGTCAGGATGAAGCCGGAGACCCTGGCGCTGATCCGCGACGGCAACGCCAAGAAGGGCGATGTCATCGGCACGGCGCGGCTTGCCGGCATCATGGCGGCGAAGCAGACCAGCAATCTCATCCCGCTTTGCCATCCGCTTATGCTGACGAAGGTCGCCGTCGATATCGAAGAGGATGCCGCCCTGCCCGGGCTCCGTGTCACTGCAACGGCAAAGCTCACCGGCCGCACGGGAGTCGAGATGGAAGCGCTGACGGCGGTTTCCGTCGCTTGTCTGACGATCTATGACATGGCCAAGGCCGCCGACCGTGGTATGGAAATCGGCGGTATCACTCTATTGGAGAAGTCCGGCGGCAAGTCGGGGGATTTCCGCCATTCGGGGGCCTGATCTATGAGCCTGTTACCCGTTGCCGACGCACAGGCACGCCTATTGGACAGTGCGGCGCCGATTCATCGTATTGAAAGTGTTCCGCTCGACATGGCCGAAGGCCGGGTTCTGGCCAAAGATCTGACGGCCCGCCTGACACAGCCGCCTTTCGACGCATCGGCGATGGATGGTTACGCGCTGCGCTTCGAGGATGCGGCGGGGCCTGGTTCGGAACTGCGGGTCATCGGTGCCTCCGCCGCGGGCCATGCCTTCGATGGTAGCGTCGGCAAGCGCGAAGCGGTTCGCATCTTCACCGGTGCGCCGGTTCCGACAGGTGCTGATTCGGTTCTCCTGCAGGAGGATGCGGAGCGCTTGGAGGGTGATCGCATCCGCACGACCTATCCGCTGCGCAGGGGCCAGCATATTCGCCCGCGCGGACAGGATTTCCTGGAAGGCGAATCGGTGCTTCCTGCCGGCACCGTCATGGATTTTTCGCGGCTCACCGTCGCTGCGGCCATGAACCATCCGGCATTGGATGTCTACCGGCGGCCGCTGGTGGCGATTCTCGCGACCGGCGACGAACTCGTGGCACCCGGCAGTGAACCGGGGCCATCGCAAATCATCGCCTCGAACACGTTCGGTATCGCCGCACTGGCCCGCAACGCCGGCGCGCATGTGCTTGATCTCGGCATCGTCGCCGACGACAGCAACGAGATTACCGCCGCCATCGGCCGTGCGCAGGTGGCCAAGGCCGACATCATCGTCACGCTCGGCGGCGCCTCTGTCGGTGATCACGATCTGGTGCAGGCGACAATGGTCGCTGCAGGCATGAAGCTGGATTTCTGGCGCATTGCCATGCGCCCCGGCAAACCGCTGATGGTCGGCAGCCTCGGCGACATGCATGTCCTGGGCCTCCCCGGCAATCCCGTCTCCAGCCTGGTCTGCGGATTGCTCTTTCTCGAGCCATTGATAAGAAAGCTTGCATCTTTGCCTCCGGTAAAGCGTGAAGGCTTTGCGCGTGCTGCAGTATCCTTTGCCGCGAACGATCAGCGGCAGGATTATATGCGCGCAACGCTGACGAAAGCTGCCGACGGCGGCTGGCTCGCCGAGCCCTTCTCGAAGCAGGATTCATCGATGATGAAGGTCTTTTCGCGCGCGGACTGCCTGGTCGTCCGCCCGCCGCATGCGCCGCAGCTTGATATAGGCTCGCCCACTCCGGTCATAGTCCTGCGACCCGATCTGCTGGACTGAAGTTACCCCGGGAAAAGTGCTTAGCGCGGTTTTCCTGCTGGAGGCAGCAAGACAATAAAAGCGGGCAAGCAAAAGCCGGGAAGTTTGAACCACCCGGCTCGCAATCATCAAATCGATAGGCCAATCAATTACTTTACCGGCTTCTCATGGTGGCCGCCGAAGCCGGCGCGCATGGCGGAGAGAACCTTGTTGGCGTAATCGTCATTGCCACGCGAAGCGAAGCGGCCGTAAAGCGCAGCGCTCAGCACCGGCGTCGGAACGCCTTCGTCAATCGCGGCCGAGATCGTCCAGCGGCCTTCGCCGGAGTCGGACACGCGGCCGGCATATTGCGAAAGGGCTGCGTCGCCATGCAGGGCGTCGGCCGTCAGGTCGAGCAGCCACGAGGTGATCACGCTGCCGCGGCGCCAGACTTCGGAGATTTCGGCGATATCGAGATCATACTGATAATACTGCGGGTGCGAGAGCGGCGCGGTTTCAGCGTCCTTCTCGGCGTCCTGCTTGCCGATATTGGCATGGCGCAGCACGTTCAGGCCTTCGGCATAGGCGGCCATCAGGCCGTATTCAATGCCGTTGTGGACCATCTTGACGAAATGGCCGGCGCCGGACGGGCCGCAATGCAGGTAGCCCTGCTCTGCCGTGCTGTTCTTGGCAGCCTCTTCGGAGCGCATTGCCGACGGAGCGACATCACCGACGCC
Source organism: Hyphomicrobiales bacterium (assembly GCA_900472485.1). Lineage (GTDB taxonomy): Bacteria > Pseudomonadota > Alphaproteobacteria > Rhizobiales > Rhizobiaceae > Rhizobium. The sequence continues at coordinate 225,388 of UCII01000005.1, read as the reverse complement.
GGGAGCGAGCGTTGCGAAGATCGGCGAGAGATGCCGGACAGTTTCCTTCTCGCCGCCGATCATCAGGCAATAGCCGCGCTCCAGGCCGAAAACACCGCCGCTGGTGCCGACGTCGACATAATGGATGCCCTTCGGCTTCAGCTCTTCGGCGCGGCGAATATCGTCGTGATAATAGGAGTTGCCGCCATCGATGACGATGTCGCCCTCTTCCAGCAACGGGACGATCGCGGCCAGTTCCTGATCGACGATTGCAGCCGGCAACATAAGCCAGACGACGCGCGGCTTCGCAAGTTTCGATACGAAATCCGCGAGAGACTTGCTGCCGGTGGCGCCGAGCTGCTCAAGCCCCGCGACGCTTTCCGGACGCGCATCGAAAACAACCGCGCTGTGACCGCCTCTCATCAGGCGCTGCACCATGTTGTTGCCCATACGGCCAAGGCCAATCATTCCGATTTGCATATGTCAGTCTCCTAGGACGGTTTTAATCGTTTGAATGTTCAATAGAGACATTTCGCAGTATTTTCCAATGAACAAATGACGGGCGAGCTATGCACAGGCCGGACAGCGAAGAAAAATTCGCCCGTTCACGCATCTGTGATATCGCTTGGTCAAACCTCCCACTTTTCACCATGATCGCGCTTTGCCGGCTTCGAGGAAAGCTGTATTTTGCTCTCCCATTCGCATCGATGATTTAGCATCGGTCTCGGGTTCTTTGCATTATTCTCTTTGGGGCGGCGCTCATACAGGGCGTCAAAGGGGGCATATGGCTGCGTCTTTGAAATTGCCGCTGGTTCCAGCTTCTTTTTTCGGTGTGGTTCTGGGGCTTTCCGGCCTCGCCAATGCCTGGCGCGTGGGCGCACGTATCTGGCACCTGCCGGCACTTGTCGGGGAAGTGCTGAGCTTTCTGGCGCTCGGCGTCTGGCTGATGCTGATCGTGCTCTACGCTTTGAAATGGATGGTGGCGCGCGAGGAGGCATTCAAGGAAGTGGCGCACCCTGTCCAATGCTGCTTCATCGGCCTTGTCGGGGTCGCGACTATGCTGGTGGCCGGGGGCCTCCTGCCTTATTCGCGTATCGGCGCCGAAACCATATTCCTGATCGGCGCCGTCTACACACTGGCCTTCTCCGTCTGGCGTACCGGAGGGCTCTGGCAGGGCGAGCGCGATATCGCCACGACGACAGCGGTGCTCTATCTGCCAAGCGTCGCCGGCAGCTTCGTGACCGCCATCGTCGGCGCCGCATTGGGCTTCCCGCAATGGGCGCAGCTTTTCTTCGGCGCCGGCTTCTTCGCGTGGCTTGCCATCGAATCCGCCCTGCTGCATCGCCTGCTGACGGGACCGGCGCTGGCACCGCCGCTGCGGCCGACCCTCGGAATTCAGCTGGCTCCGCCGGCCGTTGGTGCGCTGGCCTATATTAGCGTCACGCAAGGCCCGCCCGACATGCTCGTCCACGCAATGATCGGCTACGGCCTGCTGCAGGCTCTGATCATGTTGCGCCTTCTGCCCTGGATCATGAAGGAGGGCTTCAGCTCCGCCTATTGGGCCTTCACCTTCGGCGCGACCGCACTGGCGGCCGCCCCGATGCGCCTTGTTGAGCGTGGCAATGTCGGCCCGGTCACGCAACTTGCTCCCATTCTCTTCATCGCCGCCAATATCGTCGTGGGTTTGATCTTGCTGGCGACGATCTGGCTGATTGCCAACCGCAAACTTGTCATTGGCTGGGTCGCGCTTGCCGACCGCGACGCAGGCGCCGTTGGTCAGCGGTAGTAGAGCTCAATCTCACTTTTGGAGGGTGATGTGCTCGATCATGTGACGATCGGGGTTCGCGATCTCGAGCGATCGAAGATCTTCTACGACACGATATTGCGCTCTATCGGCATAGAGCGTCTTTATGCCGAAGGCGAAAGATTTGCGGGTTACGGTATCGGCCAGAAGGCTTTCTTCTGGATTGGTCAGCGCGATGCTTTGCAAACAGGCGCCCATATCGCTTTTGCCGCCCCAAACAGGGGGCTCGTCGATGAGTTCCATCGGGTCGGGATCATCGCCGGCGGCATCGATAACGGTGCTCCGGGTCTGCGACCCCATTATCATCCGAACTATTATGGCGCTTTCATTCTTGATCCCGATGGCCACAATGTCGAAGCCGTTTATCACCTGCCGGTGAGTTGAGCAGAAAGCACCTGCGCTCGGTAAGAATGAGATCATGGTACCGGCGGACCGACATAACGCGCACGCGGCCGAATGAGCCTGCCGCTGGTGGCCTGCTCCATGGCATGCGCAAGCCAGCCGACCGAGCGGGCGAGTGCGAAAATGATCAGCGGCGCATCCTCCGGAAGATGATGGGCGTGGGTCATCGCTGTCAAAGCGAAGTCAATATTGACCCGCTCACCGACCAGCTGTTCGCCGACATCGCGAACCTTGGCGAAAAGCGGCGGCAGCGTGAAGCAGCCAAGCAACGCCTCTCCGCGGATATCGACATCAGGATAAAGCTGATGGCCGAAAGCCGGCAATGGCCGCCCTTCCGCCAGATAGCTGCGCACCGCTTCATGCACTCCGGTCGTGGCTGCCCGCGCGATTAGCGTGCGCACGCTCTGCCACGCACCGCCATGCAGCGGCCCCGTCAGCGTCGAAAGACCGGATAGAGTGGCCGCAGATAATGTCGCGCCGGCGGACGCCGTGATCCGCGCGGTGAAGGTCGAAGCGTTCAGCTCATGATCGGCTAGTAAGACGAAACTACGGCGGATCACATCCTCGGCATCCGGACGGTTCCAGGCCGTAGCGAGACGTCGATGCAGCGGCTGATCCCATGGGCCGGGAGCCAGTGCCTTGGCCACCGTACTCAACACGCTTTCAGCTTCGTTCTGCAGGGCAGGAAGCGAACGTCCCAGTGACGGCAGATCGCCCGTTATGCGCTCGGCAAGCATGGAGAATGCGCTGTCCAACGAAGGCGGCTCCTGCCGAGTCTCGCTTTGCTCGAATCGCAATGGCCGCTTCATGTCCCAAAGCAGAAGCGCGATATCTTCGAGGCTTCCGCTTTCGGCAAGCATCGCCACATCCTTGCCGCGATAGAAAAGCCTGCCGTTCGAAACGGTCGACAGCGCCGATGGCAATACCGGATCGCCCCATTGAATAGCCTCGGCGGCCACCGCCTCTGTCTTGCGCCTTCCGGCATGGCGGGCGGCCAATCGTTTGACGTCATCGGCGAAATAGAGGCTGCGCCGTGTATCCGCGGGATCCGCTTTCGCACGAATGCGCCCGCGGCTGACATTGGCGTAGAGCGTCTGTGATTTCGTTCCCAACAGGTTCAACGCCTGCTCCGCCGTTAGCCAGCTCATCGGTCCTCATATTGATCAATTGCATCAAGATTGACGTCAATAGGAATAGAGCCGATCTAATCGGATAGTCAAAGGAGAACAATGATGAAAAGTGGTCTTGAAGATGTCATTGCCGCAGAAACCAAGCTGTCCGACGTCGACGGCGCTGCCGGTCGCCTGATCATCCGCGGCGTGTCGCTCGATGATCTGGTGGCGACTAGCCGCTTCGAGGATGTTGCGGCGCTGCTGCTGGATGGCCTGTTTGACGAACATATCGACGCGGCTTCCATCCGAGCTCAGCTCGGCGCGGCTCGCGTTGCGCTTTTCCCGCATGTTGAGGCTGCCGATGCCGCCCTGCTCGCACTGCCGCCGGTGGATGCCGTGCGGGCCTTGCTGGCGCGCGTTGCTGATGGTGAGGATTTCGCCACCGCGATCCGCCTGATGGCGGCCCCGGCCGTTTTCCTGCCGGCCATCTTGCGATTACAGAACGGCCAGGCACCGATCAAGCCGGATGCATCCTTGTCCCAATCCGGTGATATCCTGCGCATGCTGACGGGCCGTGTATCGACAGCGGAGCAGACGGCAGGCCTCGATGCCTATCTGGTGACGATTTCCGATCACGGCTTGAATGCGTCGACCTTCGCCTCCCGCGTCATCGCCTCGACCCAGGCCGGCCTGACCTCCTCCGTGCTTGCAGCAATCAGCGCCCTCAAGGGCCCGCTGCACGGCGGCGCCCCCGGCCCGGTCCTCGATATGTTTGATGGTGTCGGCAAACCGGAAAATGCCCGCGCATGGTTGTCTGACGCGCTCGATCGCGGGGAGCGGCTGATGGGCTTCGGCCATCGCATCTACCGCGTCCGCGATCCGCGCGCGGATGCGCTGAAGACGGCATTGAAGCCGATCTTTGCCAGCGGACAAGCGGATGCCGGGCGCATCGCGCTGGCGGAAGCCATCGAGGCGGCGGCACTGGCGTTGCTGAAGGAGCGCAAGCCGGATCGGCCCTTGGACGTCAACGTCGAATACTACACCGCCCTGCTGCTCGACGCTCTTGGCTTCCCGCGCAGCTCGTTTACCGGCGTCTTCGCGATCGGCCGCACGGTTGGCTGGATCGCTCATGCCCGCGAGCAGACGCTTGACGGACGTTTGATCCGCCCGCAGTCGCGCTATGTCGGCCCACTGCCGAAGGCGGCATAAGCCAGTCTATCGGAAGACGGAACTTAGGCGGCCGCGGATTGGCGCGGCCGCATCATGCCCTCGCGGATATGGCGGGCCAGCTCCAACGCCTGTGGCGTCGCGCCACTCTTCGGCAAATGCAGATTGATCGAAAAGACCGGCAATTCGGGCAGACCCTGCTCGACGGTGAGGATATCGAGATCAGCCGGCACGGTCGAAGCGAGCCAGGCAGTGACGGCCAGGTCCGTACGCACAGTTGCCGTGGTCGCCTCGATATTGCCGTTCTCGAAAACCGTCCGCCAGCGCAGACCATCCTTGCCGAGCGCCGCGAAGACGGACGATCGGAAGGCACACGTATCGGCGACCATCGAGATCGGCAGCGGCACCTTGCGATGGGCATTGCCGGTCTTCGCTCCGACCCAGACGAGCCGTTCCACAGCAAGACATTCACCCTTCGACGTGCCGTATGGTTCCTCCGCCACGCAGAGGTCGATAGCTCCCTTCCCCAGCTCTTTCAGCAGTTCTGGTGATGAAGCGCAGACCAGCGAAATCTCCACCTGCGGATGGCGCTCGGCATAGGATTTCAGCACCGGCGCCAGCGTTGCTCCAACGAGATCATAGGGAACGCCGAGCCGGACGCCGCCGCGAACCGTGCTTTCCGTCATGTCGTCCCAGATCTCGTCATTCAAGACCAGCAGGCGGCGGGCATTGCCGCGCAGGCGTTCTCCGGCTTCCGTCAGCCGCAATCCGCGCCTGTCACGCTCGAACAGGGTACAGCCGAGCATGTCCTCCAGCCGCTTGATCTGCTGGCTGACGGCGCCCTGAGTCATATGCAGCATATTGGCAGCAATTGTCATGCTGCCCTGATCGGCAACGGTGGCGAAGGTTCTGATGAGGGCAATATCAAAGTTTCGGATCATGCAGGCATTATAATTGCTAATGCATCGATCCTTCAATATTCGATTTCATGATGCTGGAGCGCCGCCTATGCCTTTCAATTAGAGAAAGGCTGGATATGACGATCGAACCCTTGCTGTCGCTGCTACTCTTCGCATTGGTTTCCACCATAACGCCGGGCGGTGCGACCACGCTCGCGACTGCGTCCGGCGCGCATTTCGGTTTCCGCCGCTCGATACCTGTCATGGGCGGCTTTGCCTTCGGCCTGGGCTCGATGGCCGGTGCGGCGGCAGCTGGGCTGAGCGGCGTTTTGATGGCCTTGCCGATGCTGCAGATTGCCATGAAGACGCTGGGCTCGCTCTATTTGATCTGGCTCGCTATTCGAATCGGCAGAAGCGGCCAGCCGCACGAGGCCGTGCAGATGGTGAGGCCGACAGGCTTCCTTGCCGGCGTCTGGATGCTCTGGCACAATCCCAAGGGCTGGGCCATGACGATGGGGGCTGCCGCTTCTTTTGCTGCGTTGACAGAAAGCCCCATCAGACTTGGAATTCTGCTCGGTTTGACCTTCTGCCTAATTGCAGCTTTCTCGCTCGCCGTATGGTGCCTTCTCGGGCAGATGCTCGGGCGTCTGCTGAAAACGGCATGGCAGTGGCGGGTGGTCAATATCTCTCTTGCGTGCCTGCTGGTGATTTCGATCATTCCGATGTGGAACGAATGAAACCAGACAAACGAGGCTGGTTTGATCACGGCCGGCTGCGCCAGAGCCATATGGCCAAGGTCCCGGCGCGACCACGCAAGCCTGTTTCGATCGGGCCATCGAGGCTCCCTTCACTGAAAGGCGCGCTGTCCCGACCGGCGGAAAGCAGCAGTTCGTCGCTGATGGCGATTTCGGCGCGATTGCTGGCTGCGACCTCCATCAGGCGGCTGGCGATGTTGACGGTGTCGCCAGTTGCCGTGATCTGCTGGCGACCTCCACCACCCAGCCGAGAGGCGACGATGGTGCCGGAATGCGCGCCGATCTTGAAGCCGATGCGAGACGCGACCGTCTCCGGCAGCGCCGAGAGCCAGCCTCTCATCCGCTCGGCCAAACGAATGCAACAACGCGCGGCATCGGCGGGATCGCTCGGCTTCGGCTGCGGTAAGCCGAAAAGGATCATCGCTCCATCGCCCATGAAGCTGGTGATGGCACCGCCGCATGCAGTCACTTCCTCCTCGACGAGATTATAGAAGCCATTCAGGAGTTCCCGTACGGCAGCCGGGCCGATCGTTTCGCTGAGACCCGTGAAACCGTTAATATCAATGAAGACGACAGCAGCTTGCTGATGCACCGGGCTTGCGAGGAAATCGGGATCACGGGCGAGATGTTCGGCAAGGCCGGGCGCCTCGATGCGCTGCAGGAGCTCGCTTTGCTCGGCGAAGCGCGTGGCTCGCCTGCGGTCGAACCAAAGCTGTGCTGCGCCGAACAGCAGCGCCGGCGGCATGGTCGCGGCAATCGGCAGGGCGGCACTCAGCCAGACCCCATGCTTGAAGGCGCTGACATTGATCGCGAACCAGATGAGCACGACGCCGAGGACTGTTATCAGCCCGATGGTGCTGCGTTGCCAGGAGAGAAGGCCGACAACAAGCAGCGGCAAACCGATGGCGAAATAGAGATCGATGAAGCGGATGTTGCGGTCGCGCACCAGGCCGTCTCCAGCAATCAGATGCGTGATCGAGGTCGCGATCACTTCGATACCAGGCAGAACGGGATCGAAGGGTGTTGGAAAGACATCGCCACCGCCGGTAACAGTCGCGCCGATAACGACGATGTGATCCCTGATCGCAGCCTCCGGCAATTGCCCATTGAGCGCAGCACTGGCACTGACGGTGCGGATCGTGCCGCGCGGGCCGTAGAAGGAGAGCGGCATGAGATAGCCGGTATCGGTCTGGATGGACCTGTCACCGATCTTGATATGATCGGAGATGACGGTTGTCTGCTCGTTGGTTGCGGTGGAAACGACACGCAGCGAAAAGGATGGTTCGATCCGCTCGCCGCTGCGAAACAGCAGCGGCACGAAACGCGGCGTGCCCGCCTTGTCAGTCTGCACATTGACGATCCCATAGCTTGCGACATCGGCGAACCGCTGCTGTGGTTCGAGGAATTGCAGCGCACTGGGCACGCGGGCGAGAGGTTCCTTGCTATCTTCCGTGACGCGCTGGCGGCTTTCAGGAAAGATACCGGCCGCAGCCAGCACAACCTTGGTCCGCTTGAGCGATTGTTCCAATGCCGCATCGTCGGCATTGTCGCCGGCGTCGACCAGGAGCAGATCGAGCGCGACGGCTTTCGGCCCCAGTGCGGTGATGGCATCGATCATTTTGGCGAGCGTGGCGCGAGGCAAAGGATAGTGTCCCGCCATACGCGACGTCTCATCGTCTATGGCAACGATCGTGACGAGATCGGGTGGCTGTAAGCTGCCGCCGAGCGTATTGCGGAGGTTCGTGAGCGTCGCTTCGGCGCCGTCGACAAAGGGGATGTCGCCGCGCAGATGCGCGATGCCGAGGCTCAGTCCCCAGACGGCAGTCAAGAGAAGCGCAATCAACGTCTGCAGCGGTGGTCGGCGCATGGCGTCGCGATCTCATTGACCGAGGCGGGCCATCAGAGCGTTTATGCGCGGCTGTCCCCATTGGATGACACGCAATGGGAAGCGGCTGCGATCGACATCGACGCCTTGCCCTTGGCCGAGCGTGACCCCTTGCCCGGTCGATATCTTGTTGACAGCGACGCGGCCACGCAAGACAAGCACAGACGCGTTGCCCCGCTTCACGTCGACGGCCCATCGCGTGCCGCGCACGGCGGCGATTGCCTGTGGCGTCACCACTTCGAATCCGCCCCGAACGCGACCGGCATCCACATCGATCAGCGCTGCCTTGCCGTCGAGCACAAGAGCATCCACATGGCCATCACGGTTCCGATCCGCAAGCCGATAGTGCACGCCGCGCTCGACGATGATGCTAAGTCCAGCTTCGCAATTCAAGATCTGGCGCGTCGCGCTGACAGCAGGCTGCAACGGGCAATTCGTGACGGCTTGCGCGGAAGCCGTGCCGGCACTGACGATGCATAGGCTGCCTGCTGCCAGCGCCAGGCTGCGAACATTGCTTGTGTGGATCATGATTGTGGCCCCTCATCGCCTATAACTGGAGCCGCGGACGGCGATTTCCAGTCACGGTATGCCCGATCCCTGGGACGATGATGCGTCATGAACGATTGATCTGCAAGTTGTCGTAGCCTCTGACTTTGTAGAGCACGGTCGAAACCAGCCAGCTCAGCAGGAAAATGCCGACGACGGCGAAACCGAAATTGGCAAGATTGTCATTGAGTTCGCCGATGAAGCTCCAGAAGCCGCCTTCAAGGCCGAGCTTGTCGGAAATCAGCCCCAGGGCCTCGATGCCGCCGATGAAGACGGCGACGACGACTGACGCCGCGGTGATGGTCAGATTGTACCAAAGCTTGCGCACGGGCTTGACGAAGGCCCAGCCATAGGCACCCGTCATCAGCGTGCTATCCAGCGTATCCATCAGCGACATGCCGGCGGTGAACAGCGCCGGGAAGACCAGTATGGTCCAGAAAGACATGCCCTGCGCGGCTTGAGCGGCCGAAATGCCGAGAAGCCCGATTTCCGTTGCTGTATCGAAGCCGAGGCCGAAAAGGAAGCCGATCGGATACATATGCCAGGAACGCGTCACGACCTTGAACATCGGACGGAAGATGCGTGCCAGAAATCCGCCGCCGGCAAGCAGCGTGTCGAGGTCTTCCTCTGCGATCCGCTCACCCCTCTGCGCCCGTCTGAAGGCGGACCAGACACCTTTGAGGACAAAGAGATTGGCAATGCCGATCAGCAGCAGAAAGACCGCTGAAACCGTCGTACCGATGACGCCGCCGATATCGTGGAAGGAATCGAGCTGGCTCTGCATGGCAGCGGCTGTGGCGGCAATCAGGATCGAGGCGATCACGACGATCGAGGAATGACCGAGCGAGAAGAAAAAGCCGACGGCATAAGGCTGCTTCTTTTCCTGAATGAGCTTGCGCACGACATTGTCGATGGCGGCGATGTGATCGGCATCGAAAGCGTGGCGTAGGCCGAACATATAGGCAAGAAGCGCAATACCGAGCAAAGACGGGCGGTCTTCAAAGGCAACCCAGGCCCAAGCCCACGCGGCAATATTGAAAGCGATCAGCAGCGTGAAGGTGATGGCGATCTTCGCTTTCGGCCGCTCGACGCCATCATCAAATGGATTGAGGATCATACTTTTGTTCCCGTTATGCTTACTCGCACAGTGTCACGGAAAGGAAAGCGGCGCGACAGGTAAATGACGTAGATGCCGAAGTTTTTTGCAGTGTCGCAAAAACGGGCAGACCCGACATATGCCAGCTCTGCCCTCGTGCTCAGCCCTTCTCGAACGGATAACTCTCATCGGCCCAGCCGGTCATGCCGCCGATCATGACCTTCACGCGCTTGCCGAGCGTGCCCAGGCGCCAAGCCGCCTTGTCGGTGCCATTGCAATGCGGCCCGGCGCAATAGACGACGAAGAGTGTATCGTCAGGCCATTCCGCCATCTTCCTGGCGGTCATCTTGCCATGCGGCAAGTTGATCGCAGCGGGGATATGCTTTTCCTGGAACATGGCAGGGCCGCGGACATCGAGCAGGACGAAATCGACCTTGCCCGATGTCATGGACTGGTGGACGTCGGAGCAATCGGTTTCGAAGCCGAGCCTCTTGGCATAGTGTTCGGCGACGAGACTGGGATCTGCGGCAGGGATTTCACTGACTAGCGACATGGAACGCTCCTTCTTTGCTTCGGTGCATTCATGCCTGAGCGATCCCGTGGTTGAAATTGGCCGAAATGCCATATAGCGTCGATATCATGCCAAACTCAGATAACCCCAATCTCCGCGCCCCCCATGTCGTTGCCCTCATCTATGACGGGCTGTGCACCTTCGAATTCGGTGTCGCCTACGAAATTTTCGGCCTGCCGCGACCGGAGATAGGTGAGGATTGGTATCGCTTTTCCGCCTGCGCGATCGAGGAAGGCCCACTGCGCGCCGCGGGTGGGCTGACGGTGCAGGTCGATCATGGCCTCGAGGTCATTGCCGATGCCGATCTGATCGTCGTGCCTGGTTGGCGTGGTATAGGCACGGCAGTCCCTGCCCCTCTGATTGCCGAGCTCCAAGCGGCGAGCCGCCGTGGCGTCCGCATCATGTCTCTCTGCTCTGGCGTCGCGGTCCTCGCCGCCGCAGGATTGCTTGCGGGCCGCAAGGCGACGACGCATTGGCGCTATGTCGATTCCATTGCCGCGCGCTATCCGGACATATCAGTCGACGCCGATGTTCTCTATGTCGATGAAGACAAGGTGCTGACCGCCGCCGGCAGTGCCGCTGCCATCGATCTCTGCCTGCATGTCGTGCGCCGGGATTTCGGACCGGATGTCGCCAACAGTGTCGCCCGCCGCCTGGTGGTTCCACCCCATCGCGAAGGAGGCCAGGCGCAATATATCGAGACGCCGGTTTTGAGGCAGCGCGAGGGCGCGCGTTTGGGCCCCCTGCTTGAATGGATGCGCGAGCGTTTGCAGGAAGATCAACCCATCTCCGCGCTTGCAGCGCGGGCCGGCATGAGTGTTCGGACCTTCCAGCGCCGTTTCGAGGCGACCACCGGCATGGCGCCGGGTGAATGGCTGCTCAGCGAGCGGCTGCGGCGTGCTCGCGATTTGCTGGAGAAACAGGCGGCCATTTCGCTTGACGATGTGGCAGTGGCAAGCGGATTTGGATCGCTCGCCACCATGCGCCATCATTTTCGGGAGAGGCTTGCGGTAAGCCCGAGCGACTACCGCAAGCGATTTGCAGTCCTCAAAGCAGTTCCGGGAAAAGTGCGTAGCCGTTTTCCATCCGGAACTGCGTAAAAGCAAAGATGTAGAGCACTTCGGTGAAGCGCTCTATACCAGCCGGCTTTGTTCCGTCGCCGCTTCGATGAAGCTGGAGAACAGCGGATGCGGTTCCAGGGGACGGGATTTCAGTTCCGGGTGATACTGGACGCCGATGAACCATGGATGATCCGCATATTCGATCGTCTCAGGCAGCACGCCGTCCGGTGACATGCCGGAGAAGGTCAGGCCGCAATCTTCCAGCTTATCCTTGTAGTCGATGTTGACTTCATAGCGGTGGCGATGGCGCTCCGAAATATCGGTGGAGCCGTAGATTTCCGAAATCTTCGTGCCCTTCTTCAGGGCCGCCTTATAGGCACCGAGACGCATGGTGCCGCCGAGATCGCCCGATGCGGTGCGCTTCTGCAGTTCGTTGCCCTTCAGCCATTCGGTCATCAGGCCAACGACAGGTTCCTTGGTAGGGCCGAACTCGGTCGACGAGGCATGCTCGACACCGGCCAGATTGCGGGCCGCTTCGATGACGGCCATCTGCATGCCGAAGCAGATGCCGAAATACGGCACCTTGCGTTCGCGCGCGAAACGGGCAGCCAGGATCTTGCCTTCGGAACCGCGCTCGCCGAAGCCGCCAGGCACGAGAATGCCATGAACCTTCTCGAGATAAGGCGCTGGATCTTCCTTTTCGAAGACCTCAGATTCGATCCATTCCAGCTTGACCTTGACCCGGTTGGCAATGCCGCCATGGTGCAGCGCTTCGATCAGCGACTTATAGGCATCCTTGAGGCCGGTATATTTGCCGACAATGGCGATGGTCACCTCGCCTTCCGGCGTGCGGATGCGATTACAGACCTCTTCCCACTGTTCCAGACGCGGCTTCGGAGCCGGCTCGATGCCGAAGGCGGCCAGCACCTCGTTGTCAAGGCCTTCCCTGTGGTAAGCCATCGGCACATCATAGATGTTCGCAACATCGAGCGCCTGAATGACGGCAGATTCCCGCACGTTGCAGAACAGCGAAAGCTTGCGGCGCTCGGCTTCGGGAATTTCACGGTCCGCACGCACGAGCAGAATGTCGGGATGAATGCCCAGCGCCTGCAGTTCCTTGACCGAATGCTGCGTCGGCTTGGTCTTCAGCTCGCCGGCAGCCGGAATATAGGGCATCAGTGTCAGATGAACGTAGACGGCCGTGCCGCGTGGCAGGTCGTTGCCGAGCTGGCGGATCGCTTCCATGAAAGGCATGGCTTCGATATCGCCGACCGTGCCGCCGATCTCGCAGATGACGAAATCATACTCGTCATTGCCTTCGGTCACGAAATCCTTGATCTCGTTGGTGACGTGCGGAATGACCTGAACGGTCGCGCCGAGATAATCGCCACGGCGTTCCTTGTCGATGATGTTCTTGTAGATGCGACCGGTGGTGATGTTGTCGGTCTTGGTGGCCGAGCGGCCGGTGAAGCGCTCGTAGTGGCCGAGATCGAGGTCGGTTTCCGCTCCGTCATCGGTGACGAAGACCTCGCCGTGCTGGGTCGGGCTCATCGTGCCCGGGTCCACGTTCAGATAGGGGTCGAGTTTGCGCAGGCGAACTCGATAACCACGAGCCTGCAACAACGCTCCGAGAGCCGCAGCCGCAATTCCTTTTCCGAGGGAAGAAACCACGCCGCCAGTGATGAATACATATCGCGCCATGGGAGTCACCGGATACCTTTTCACAAATGATTCCGCTAGCCCTAAAATTCGTTTCCGGAATTTTGGCTACAGAATGCGGAATATGGACAAAACAAAACCGGCAGATCCGAGGACCTGCCGGGGATGATCTTCGACGACCGGGATTACTTGCCGGTCGGGACGCCGCCGTTGTCGGTCGGCGCAGGAGTCGTCGTCGCCGGCGCGGTCTGCTGACCGGTTGCGGCCGGAGCCTGCTGGGCAGGAGTTGCCTCATTCGTCGCGGCAGGCGGTGTCGCCTGCGACTGCGGAGCGACAGCACCGCTGTTCGGCACACCGCTATTGTCGGCCGGCTTCGGCTGGGTGGTTGCCGGAGCAGCACCCTTCTGGCCGCCAAGCGAATCGAGGATACCGTTGCCCTGGCCGGCCGTGCTCGGAATACGGTTGAGAATATCCGTCGGACGAGCTTCGAAGCGGGATAGCACGTTCATGCCGAGCGCGAGCGCGAAGAACAGCGCCGCAAGAATGGCCGTGGTGCGCGTCAGCGCATTGGCCGTACCGCGCGCAGACATGAAGCCCGATCCGCCGCCGATTCCAAGGCCGCCACCTTCGGAGCGCTGAATCAGCACCACGCCGATAAGGGCGACGACGATCATGAGATAGATGACAAGCAGTACGGTTTGCATAGATCCAGTCCTGCCCGGTGCGGGCATCAAAAATAAAAGCTCGCGGCTCTTTACATGAGGCTCTCGCCTATTCCAAGCCCTTTTAAGGCCGGAACTCCGGGCAAGTTGTTGCTTCAGGCGAACTGCCGTTCGAATGCGGCATAAATGGCGAGAAAATCGGTGGCTTTCAAGCTCTGGCCGCCGACAAGCACACCGTTGACATGCGGAACATCCAGAAGGTCGCGTGCATTGGCGCCGCTGACCGATCCGCCATAGAGGATTCGCATATTCGCCCCCTCCTTGCCAAAGCGCTCGATGAGCTCGGCACGGATGAAGGCATGTGCCTCCTCGACGTTTTCCTGGGTTGGAACCACGCCAGTGCCGATCGCCCAGACTGGCTCATAGGCGATCACGGTCGTCTGCGCCGTGGAGCCATCCGGAATGGAGCCTACGAGCTCCCGCTTCAGCACCTCGAGCGTCTGGCCGCTATTGCGCTCGTAAGCCGTTTCGCCGATGCAGATGATGGCGATCAGCCCGGCATCGTGCGCCGCCTGCGCCTTGGCGCGCACCAGCATATCGCTTTCGGCATGGTTCCTGCGCCGCTCTGAATGGCCGACGATGACATGGGTACCGAAGCAATCGGCAATCATCTCGGCCGAAATATCGCCGGTATGGGCGCCGCTGACCTGCTGGTGACAATCCTGGGCGCCGATGGCGAGCGGGCTGTCGTCGCAAAGCGCGGTCGCGACATAGAGCAAGGTGGCCGGGGGGCAGAGCAGCGTATCGATCTTCTCCGACAGCGGCGCCTTGACGCCGTCCGCGATCGCCTTGATCTGATCCAGGCTCGCGCGCGTGCCGTTCATCTTCCAGTTTCCGGCCAGAAGCGGCCGTATGGTCTTCGTCATTCCGATATTCTCCCCCTTGATCCAGCTTCGGACTAACAAAAAGGAAAGGGAAAGGAAAGTTATCGAATGCGGCCGAAACCAGCTCAAATCGTTTGAAAAATGCTTATCCGGAAAATAAGTCGGATCGCGCCAGCGTTTAAGACGCTTGCGGATCAACGATCCAGTTGAGCACTTTGCGCCAATCGGTCATGCGGACGGGCGTTCCATGATTGCCGGTCTCGAAAAGCGTGAAGCGTGTCGGATAATGCGCTTTGTAAAGCTTCTCAAACAAGGCCTGCTGGTCTGCAGCCGCATAGACCGGATCCTTGCTGCCATGCGTGAACCAGAGCGGCAGCTTTGTCTTGTAGAAAGCGCTCTTGGTGAAATCCGGATCGGTGACACCGCTCAGGATTGCCATGCCCTTCAGCCGCTTGACGCTTTCGGCATCGCGGGTGATGCCCCAGCAGATGAAGCTGCCCATGGAGGCGCAGGTCAGGATGACGGGCTTGCCGCCCGATTGCTCGTAAGAGTAGCGGATCAGCGCGGCGATATCGGCGACGCCATTGCTGTCGAAACCTCTGACGCTCGGTGCGTAAAAGGTGCCGCCGTTGCGATAGGCGAGATTCTTCAGCCGGTTGAAATTACCGCCAAATGTATAGTCGTTGGAGCCGAGCCGACGGTCACCGCCGCGGCCATGGATGAAGATCACGGTAAACGCCTGCTTCGATGCGGGACCTATGCGGGTGACATCGACCTTGCGGTCACCGATCTCAAGCGTTTCGTCCTCCTGCGCCTTCCAGCGTACGCCGGTATCAACATAGGCAGGCTTGACGCGCTTTTCCGGAATCTGGTCGCGGCCGTTGATGTCACGCATCTCCTGGTAATCGATCGTCTGAAACGCACCGTTATCGTGGCTTTCGATTACCGTCTGGTTGGAAAACAGTTCGTCCTTGAATGGCTTGAGCATCTCGGCAGAGGCTCCAGAGGCGGTCGCCAGTAACAAGATGCCCGAGATTGCGGACAGAACGGGCAAATGAGCTGTGGACATTGGCATGCGGATACTTCCTCCGGTCGGCCATCGGGCTTGCCATTCGTCACCCGGCAACGCAAATCTCTTTCAAGAATCTGCCCCATCGTGGGGCGCCATCGCTCTTGTGCGCTGTTTCTGGCAGAATCACGATGATTCGCGAATAGCGGCGACAAATGCGATAATGAAGGGGTCTGGCCCCACCAGAACAAATCTGAGCAGCTTGAAATTCTATGGACAATAGCAACGATCTCTTCTCCGGACTCCCCCGCTCCCCCAAGCCGGAGGCAGCGGAAAAGCCGGCCGTAAAGACAGAAAAGCCGGCTCCTGCGCCCGCACAGCGCGCGGTTCCGACGACTTCCTCGTCAGAGGAATATGGCGCAAGCTCCATCCGTGTTCTCGAGGGGCTCGAGCCTGTCCGTATGCGTCCCGGCATGTATATCGGCGGCACGGACGAGAAGGCGCTGCACCACCTTTTCGCCGAAGTCATCGACAACTCGATGGACGAGGCCGTGGCCGGTCACGCCAATTTCATCGAAGTCTATCTCGATCGGGAAGGCTACTTGACCGTCACGGACAATGGTCGCGGCATTCCTGTGGAAAACCATCCGCAAGTGCCTGGCAAATCGACGCTCGAAGTCATCATGACCAAGCTACATGCCGGCGGCAAATTCGACGGCAAGGCTTATGAAACCTCGGGCGGTCTGCACGGTGTCGGCGTGTCCGTCGTCAATGCGCTGTCGGACGACCTGGAAGTCGAAGTTGCCCGTAACCGCAAACTCTATCGCCAGCGCTTCTCGCGGGGCCTGCCGGTCGGCGGCCTGGAAGAGCTGGGCGACGTGCATAATCGGCGCGGCACCCGCGTCCGCTTCCATCCCGATCCACAGATCTTCGGCGATCACGCCCGCTTCGATCCGGCCCGCGTTTTCCGCATGGCCCGTTCCAAGGCCTATCTGTTCGGCGGCGTCGAGATCCGCTGGGGCTGTGACCCAGAGTTGGCACCTGAAGGCGCCGATGTTCCGGAAAAGGCGGTCTTTCACTTCCCGGGCGGCTTGAAGGATTATCTCAAGGCGACGATGGGCAATGAGTTCACCGTCACCCGCGAAATCTTTGCCGGCAAGTCGGAGAAGGAAAGCGGCCACGGCTCGCTCGAATGGGCGATCACCTGGTATGGCGGCGACCCACAGATCCATTCCTACTGCAACACGATTCCGACCCCGGAAGGCGGCACGCATGAGGCGGGCCTGCGCATCGCCTTGACCAAGGGGCTAAAGAGCTACGCCGATCTCACCCAGAACAAGCGTGCGGCCAATATCACGACCGACGACGTGATGATTTCGGGCGTCGGCATGCTGTCGATCTTCATCCGCGAACCGGAATTTGTCGGCCAGACCAAGGACAGGCTCGCGACGGTCGAAGCTCAGCGCATCGTCGAAAACGCTCTGCGTGACCCTTTCGACCATTATCTTACCGACAATCCGGCCGAAGCTGAGAAGCTGCTGGAGTGGGTGATAGAGCGCTCCGAGGAGCGCATGCGCCGCCGCAAGGAAAAGGAAGTCAATCGCAAGACGGCTGTGCGCAAGCTGCGCCTGCCCGGCAAGCTGGCCGACTGCTCGCAGAACTCCGCCGCTGGCGCGGAACTTTTCCTGGTCGAGGGTGACTCGGCCGGTGGCTCTGCCAAGCAGGCGCGCAACCGCATGAATCAGGCGATCCTGCCGCTGCGCGGCAAGATCCTCAACGTCGCCAGCGCTGGTCGCGAGAAGCTCTCCGCCAACCAGCAGATTGCCGATCTGGTGCAGGCGCTCGGTTGCGGCACGCGCTCGAAATACCGCGAGGAAGACCTTCGTTACCAGCGCATCGTCGTGATGACGGATGCCGACGTCGACGGTGCCCATATCGCCTCGCTGCTGATCACCTTCTTCTACCAGGAGATGCCTGAGCTGATCCGTCAGGGCCATCTGTTCCTGGCCGTGCCGCCGCTCTACAAGATCACCCAGGGCTCGAAATCGATCTATGCCCGCGACGACGCCCACCGGCAGGAGTTGATGGCAACGGAATTCAAGGGCAAAGGCAAGGTCGAGATCAGCCGTTTCAAAGGTCTGGGCGAAATGTTGCCGGCCCAGCTCAAGGAAACCACGATGGACCCGGCCAAGCGCACGCTGCTGCGCGTCGAGATCGACGAAGTGGATTTCGAAGGCACCCGCGATGCCGTCGATAACCTGATGGGTACCAAGGCCGATGCTCGCTTCCGCTTCATTCAGGAGCGCGCTGCCTTTGCCGAAGACCTGGATATCTGACGCAGAAAACATAGTCTTTTGCGTCAAGATGCTTCGCCACCTCTTGCTAACTTCATCGCGACGCGCAGGCCAGTCGTGCTATTGTCATGACGACTGAATAAGAAGCGTGAAGCCGTTGCTCTTGAAACGGCCTAGATCATACCCCATAACCGGATGATCTAGTAAAGAGGGGCGAAGTAAGACCGGTGGGTGTATTTGAACGTCATAAGCCAAAGGAACACCGGTGGCTGGGGCCGAGCGCGCATGCGCGCATGCCTTTGATTCCATCCATTTCCGCGGCGCGCTGGCTGCTGATTTTGATTGCGATTGCCGGCATCTATTTCTTTTACGGCTTTCTCGTTCCGGTTCTGGCCGCAGCGGTGATCGGCTTCGCCACTTGGCCGCTTTATAGCGATATCGTGCGCCGTACCGGCGGCAATACGACACTCGCCGCCACCATCGCCATCGCATTCATCGTCACCTTCCTTGTTCTGCCCATCGTCCTATCCGCCATCTATATGGCTGGTGAGGTGCGCGAGTGGTTCAGCTGGGCAATCCATGTGAACCGCGAGGGTGCGCCGCCGCCGCAATGGATTCTCGCTTTGCCGGTCGTCGGTTCGTGGCTCGGCGAGCAATGGACGCAATATGTCGGCAGCCCAGGCTCGCTCGGCGAGTTGGCGCAGCTGGTAAGCGGTGCCCATATTGGCAATATCTACAGAGCAGTGCTTGCAGCCGGTGGTGGTGCATTCCATGTCGTGCTGACCCTGCTCTTCATGCTGATCGCGCTGTTTTTCATCTATCGCGACGGCTCGACCTTCGTTCGTCAAGTCGATCTGCTCGGCGAACGTATCCTTCCCAATCGCTGGGAGCGGATTTCGCGGGTCGTACCGGCGACGATCAGTTCCACCGTCATGGGCATGACACTGATCGCCATCGGTGAAGGCATCGTTCTCGGTGTGGCTTATTGGATTGCCGGCGCTCCATCGGCCATCACGCTCGGCGTTCTCACCGGCGTCATGGCTCTCGTGCCGGGCGGCGCACCGCTCTCGATGTCGCTTGTGTCGATCTACCTCGTCGCCAGCGGCTCGCTTTGGGCGGGTATCGCCCTCTTCCTCTGGGGCACGATCGAACTTTTCATTGTCGATAAGACGCTTCGTCCCAAGCTTGTCGGCGGTCCGATCAAGCTGCCCTTCCTCCCCACCTTTTTCGGCCTAGTGGGCGGCGTGAAGACCATGGGATTTCTCGGGCTCTTCATCGGCCCGGTCCTGATGGCTATCATCGTTGCCATCTGGCGTGAGTGGATTCGCGAAGCCGAATTGACCGAGGAGCAGCACGCGCAGGAGCCCGAACTACAATTGCACGTTCGGGACGCTGCCGAGGGCTGATTGCTCAGCTGGTTTGTTCCAGCCGTTTTTCCATGAACAGGCTCAACGGATCCGGCTGATAGCTGCCGAATGCGGGAATTTCGAGATAACCGAATTTCCGGTATAGGCCGATCGCTTCCGGTTGATATATGCCGGTTTCAAGCCGCACAGCGGAAAGGCCTTTTTCGAGCGCTGCCGCTTCCAGCGTTTCCATGAGCCTGCGTGCGACGCGTTGGCCCCTGGCGGCCGGATCAACGAACATGCGCTTGATCTCCGCCGTGCCGTCACCGGCTTCCACCAGCGCGCAACATCCGACGATCATCCCCTTTATCTTGGCAACCCAGAAGGTCACCTCTGCCTTCTCCAGCGAAGACAGATCAAGCATATGGTTGCTTTCCGCCGGATAAAGCGATTCCGCATAGGCGCTGGACATGTCGAGAAGGCGAATGACGCCTTCCTGATGCGGGGGTTCGATAGCAATCGTCAATGACAAGATAAACCTCGGAACCTAGAGCATGTCGCGCAAAAGTGTGCAGCGGTTTTGCGACAACGACATGCGCAAAATCAAAGACCTAAAGCGTGGGAAGCGAATCTGAAAGATCGAGCCGCGCTTTAGAACGCCTGCTGAATATCACGCAGCGGCTAGTGTCGCCAGCGCGGCAAAACTCCGTGCTGCCTGCCGCCGTTCGGCATTCGCAAGCTTCTCCACCATGTCGAGGAGCTGTATCGCAGCGGCGGGAGCTGGCTCCGCTAAGCGGAACTTGCGCAACAGGCGCGAAGAAACATCTTCCAGCATCGCACTGCCGTTCTTGCGGGAGGATTCACGCCATATCATCGTCGCCTCGACGAAGATGGTGCTGATATCTCGGGGCAGTCCGGCGCTTTCGTAGAGCGCCCGAATGGCGTAGACGCGACCCCTTGAGATGATGGAGCGCACGCGCCGTTCGTCGCAGCCGGAAAGGATGGTGATCGCGCAAGCGAAGAAATCGACCTTGCCGGAGCCCAGCGCATGCATCAGGAATGCCGGCGTCAGCCAGCCGCTCTGCCTGAGATGCTCGACCAAATCAGGCAATTGCTCGTGCTGCGCCGTTCCTGCGATCGTGACAGTTGCGGATTCGGTTGCTTCACGCGTTACCTGCTGCAGCCTGGAGCTGCCGACAAAACTCTGGACGAGCGCCGATTCCGAAAGCGCGTCGCTGACCTGACGCATCAGCAGGTGCCTGATGTCGGAAGATAGCATATCGCGGGAAAGAAGCAGCCCACGTATCTCGGCGCAATCACCCATGCGCTCCGCGATACGTTTAAGCGAAGCCTGTGAAATCAACGCACCGTCATTTTCCAACAGACACAGAATTTCCGTCTCTCCGCCGATCTCGGCAAGAGCGGCGCAGACTGCACGCGGTACCTGCCCGCGGGAGGCAATGAGAACCCGTGCCACATCGCTGCCATGTAGTGCGAGATCGACGAGATCGGCATCGGTGAACACAGGCGAAAACAGGATGATTTGCCCTGCAATTTCAGGCTGATCCTCGGCAAGGGACAGAATGACATTGCGTGGCGCGCCGGCCGAATGGGCGATGGCTTCAGCAAGCGCCAGCCGCACGCGGGGAGACGGATCGTCGAGCAGATAGGTCATGGCCATCTCCGCGGCTGCCCGTTCGTCTTTCGGCATCTCCGAGTGCAGATATGCTCTGCCGAGTGCATTGGCCGCCCGGGTCCTGCTTTCTGCCTTGGCGGTTTCAGCCCAGCGAAGGAATGCTTCTATGATCACGTAACGCCCCGATATCGACGAGGCGATTCTTGCCCCGCAAATTCATATGCTTCACGTTATCGGGCAAAGGTTTACGGGACGTTTACCTTGCTTATTAACCTTTCGCCCATCGGCACGAGGGGCGTTCCTCAGGGCGCCTTTGGCCTGATCATTTCGAAGACGTCGCTGCCCTCGCTATAATCCATGTAGCCCATGCGCGCGACGGGACGTGCCAGCGCCATGTCCAGCCTGCCGTCGCGAATGATCGTCTCGTCGATATGGATGCCGACGACCTGGCCGATCACCATGATGTTTTCCGACGCCTCACCATCGAGACCCTTGGGCTGCAGGATTTCGGTCACCCGGCATTCGAGCACGGCAAAGGCCTCGGCGACATAAGGCGCGTCGACCAGCTCGCCCGGCTTCGCCGTCAGTCCGGCGAGCTCGAATTCGTTGATGCCATAGGGAACGGCAATCGATGAATGGTTCATCTTCTCGACAATATGGCGGCTGACGAGATTGGCGGTAAAGACGCCGGTTTCCTCGACATTGCGTACGCTGTCCTTTCGACCGGCGGAAGAGAACATCACCAGCTTTGGCCGATCGCTGACGGCATTGAAAAAGGAATAGGGCGAGAGGTTCAGCGAACCGTCCCTGCCCTTGCTGCCGATCCAGCCGATCGGCCGCGGCGCAACGATTGCCTTGAACGGATCATGCGCCAGACCGTGGCGATTGGTGTCTGTCGTATAGAACATTACGCGTCCTCACCGCCGATCCAGCTCACCGTTTCCGATAGCTCCGGGCGTGGGCGTTCGACCGGCGGAAAGCTTGTCGAACCGATATGGATGAAGCCGGCAATCTTCTCACCCGGCTGGACGCCGAGCAGCGGATAGGCGCGCTCGTCGAAGGCGAACCATTCGGTCAGCCAGTTGGAGACCCAGCCATGGGCATTGGCCGCGATCAACAGGTTCATGCAAAGCGCGCCTGCCGACATCAGCTGCTCCCACTCCGGAATCTTGAAATGCGGCGCCGCCTTGCTGACGACTGCAATCACGACGGGCGCTCGGGTGAAGCGGGTCCGCTCGACCTGGATCATTTCCTCCGACAGGGCAGGCTTGGCTTCCAGCGCTAGTTTCAGCAGCTCTTCACCGATACGGGCACGCTCACCGCCGCGATAGACGATGAAGCGCCAGGGCGCGAGCTTGCCATGATCCGGCACACGCGAGGCCAGCCGGAGAATCTCCTCGATTTCGGCCTTGCCAGGTCCCGGTTCCGACATCTGGAACGCAGGGATGGATCGGCGCACCGCGAGATAGTCGACCAGCTTGATATCGGTTTTCATTGAGGAACTGCCTTCATTTTGGCTTGTGGTATGATGAGGTCTTGAATTTGCCACCGCATTGGTTTTGAAGTGGCGTGTGTTTTATCGGAAGTCAATCGGTTGGTATCCATGTCAGG
Organism: Hyphomicrobiales bacterium; assembly: GCA_900472485.1. GTDB lineage: Bacteria > Pseudomonadota > Alphaproteobacteria > Rhizobiales > Rhizobiaceae > Rhizobium. The sequence continues at coordinate 203,010 of UCII01000005.1, read as the reverse complement.
CATTTCATCCGCTCGCCGATTGAGCGCGGCTTTCGCGATGCTTGCGAGCTTGAGCACTGCCGTGTCGGCACAGGATGCCTTCAAGGAATTCAAGCAGCTCGACGGCAGCGTCAAGATGCCGAAGCTCAACGCCTTCGTGGCACCGAGTGGTGAGAATTCGGCCGCGCGGACATTGCGCGACGTTTCCCTCGAAGCCAAGCTCACGCCCCAGAGCGGCCCACAGCAGCAGGGTCTTGCCTGGTACGTCTTCAGCCCGGTTGCGGGCGCTGACGGCAAACTGCCGCTGGTCGCCAGCTCGCGCGGAGGCTCTGCCTCCTTCCATCTTCTGCCCGGCGATTATTTCGTCAATGTCTCTTTCGGCCGCGCGGGCGTCACCAAGCGGCTGAGCGTGCCTGAAAGCGGCGACACCCAGAAGCAGACGATGGTTCTCGATGCCGGCGGCATGGTCCTGAACGCCGTATCCGGGCCCGATGTCCGCATCCCTCCGAACGAGCTGAGCTTCTCGATCTATTCGAGCGAAACCAAGGAGGACGGCGAGCGCGGTCTTGTCATGGACGACGTCAAGCCGAACACGCTGGTCGGCCTTAGCGCCGGCACCTATCACGTCGTTTCCGAATACGGCGAGGTCAATGCCGTCATCCGGGCCGATATCCAGGTGGAAGCCGGCAAGGTGACGGAAGCGACCATTCAGCACAGGGCGGCAAAGATCACGTTCAAGCTGGTTTCGGACGCCGGCGGCGAGGCGATCGCCGATACCGCCTGGTCGATCCTGACGGCTGCGGGCGATATCGTCGGGGAGAGCGTCAGCGCCTTTCCGACCATGGTGCTTGCGGAAGGCCGCTACACGGCCGTCGCCCGCAACAAGGACAAGATCTACCAGCGCGATTTCACGGTCGCCGCCGGCATGAATACGGATGTGGAAGTGCTGATGAAACAGCAGCAGCCGCAGGATGCCGATACCGAACAATCGGCGCGACAGCTACCGATTCAGATGCCGCCAATGCGCCAGAGCCAGACTCCGCCGGCCACCACCAACCAGCAGCCGCTGCCCACCTATGAACAACTGGCGCCGGCCGCTGGCGGCGACGACGGCGATAGCATGGATTGACAACCGAGACTCGCGTTTAATCGTCGGCTGGTGCTATCAATGCAGTCACCGTTCGGTGATGAGGAGCTCGAAACCCTTTTCGCTCATCCTGCCCTGCGCCGCAGCACCTTTCTCGGCGGAGCCATGGAGAAGACTGCGCCATAGAGCTTCGTCAGCAGATCCTTGCGATCGCTGCCCTCGCTGAGCGCCTCCCAGCTCCTGGGAGCACCGATATGTGCCGTTATGGTGCTGCCCGAGAGACGCCGGAATTCGCGGATCAGCAGCGAGATGCGCAGGGTCATCGAGATCCGACTCGCCAAATGGAACAGCCGGCCGTTCTGCCCCTCGAAATAGATGGGAATGACGCTGGCGCGCGCCGCCTGAATGAGTTTTGCCGGGAATATTTTCCAGGGAAGATCTTCTGCCCGGCCGAAACCCTTCTTGGCGGTTGCGACGCCTCCGGCTGGAAAGACGATAATCGTGGTGCCTTCCTTCAGCAGGCGAACGGCCTCATGCCGGGTCTTCATGTTGATTGCCATCGCTTCTTTGGTTTCCTCGAAGGAAACCGGCAGCGAATAATCGCTCATTTCCGGTACTTTCAACAATTCATTGTTGATCAGGACCTTGAAGGGGCGCCCCAGTTGCTCGGCAAGCGCCAGCACCGCGATCCCGTCGCCGATGCCGTAGGGGTGATTGGCGACGATGACGATCGGCGCCTCGGGGATCTGGTTCGGCGGCCATTCGCCCTTGATGAGCAGGCGGACATCGATGAGATCGAGCATCTTGCCGAAAACCCGCTCGCTCTTGCCGACGATATCGATGCGCCAGATATCGTAGAGCCGGGCGTAACGGTCCCGGCCGGAAAGACCTTCGATGGAGCGGATGAACCAGCGCTTGATCCGCGTGTCCCGTTCATTGGCGTAGGATAATTCTTTGAATTCCAAGTGCGCGACGGGGCTGCCCCGCTCCTATGGTCTCAGTTGCGTCACATGCTGCAGCCACAGCAACGCGTTGATTCATCAACTATATGAAAGCTGTATGTCAGTTCTCTGACGGCACCCTGAAGGTGCCGCCAGATATCGGTGGGCCGTCAGGCGGCCTTGACCCGCCGTGCTTCGCGCTTGCGCAGAATGTCCGGCGGCGTTGCTTCGAGAGCAAGCGATGCGATCGCCTCGTCGAGCGACATCGATGTTTGCGACTGGCTGCCGAGGCGGCGAATATTGACCGAACGCTCTTCGGCTTCCTTCTTGCCGCAAACGATAATGACAGGCACCTTCGTCACCGAGTGCTCGCGGATCTTGTAGTTGATCTTCTCGTTGCGGAAGTCGGTCTCGACATCGAGGCCGGCATCGCGCAGCGCTTCCGCCACCTCTTCACCATAGGCATCGGCTTCCGAGGTGATGGTCGCGACGACGACCTGTAGCGGCGAGACCCAGAGCGGCATGTGGCCGGCGAAGTTCTCGATCAGGATGCCGAGGAAGCGTTCCATCGAGCCGCAGATGGCGCGGTGAATCATGACAGGCTGCGTCTTTTCCGAGTGCTGGTCGATGTAGAAGGCACCGAAGCGCTCCGGCAGATTGAAATCGACCTGCGTCGTGCCGCACTGCCATTCACGGCCGATGGCATCCTTGAGCGTATATTCGAACTTCGGCCCGTAGAAAGCGCCCTCGCCCGGCAGAATGCCGGTCTTGATGCGTCCTTCGGACTGCGCCTCGATCGTCTTCAGCACGTCCATCATTACGCTTTCGGCGCGATCCCAGAGTTCGTCCGAACCGACGCGCTTTTCCGGGCGGGTCGAGAGCTTGACGACGATCTCCTTGAATCCGAAGTCCTCATAGACGGACAGGATGAGATCGTTGATCTTCAGGCACTCGGCGGCCATCTGCTCGTCTGTACAGAAGATGTGGGCGTCGTCCTGCGTAAAGCCGCGCACGCGCATCAGGCCATGCAGCGCGCCCGAAGGCTCGTAACGATGCACAGCGCCGAATTCTGCGAGGCGGATAGGCAGTTCGCGGTAGGACTTCAAGCCATGCTTGAAGATCTGGATATGGCCCGGGCAGTTCATCGGCTTCAGTGCGAAGACGCGATCATCATCGGTGTCGTCACCGGCGACTGTCACCTTGAACATGTTGTCGCGGTACCAGCCCCAGTGACCAGAAGTCTCCCAAAGCGACTTGTCGAGTACCTGCGGCGCGTTGACTTCCTGATAGTCGCCCTGCAGCCGCCGGCGCATATAGGACACCAGCGTCTGGAACATCCGCCAGCCCTTGCCGTGCCAGAAGACGACGCCAGGGCCTTCTTCCTGGAAATGGAACAGGTCCATTTCGCGGCCGAGACGGCGGTGATCGCGCTTTTCGGCTTCGGCAAGGATGTGCAGATAGTTGTCGAGATCCGCCTGTTCGGCAAACGCCGTGCCGTAGATGCGGGTCAGCATCGGATTGTTGCTGTCCCCACGCCAATAGGCACCGGCGACCTTCATCAGCTTGAAGGCGTTGCCGATCTGGCCAGTCGAGGCCATGTGCGGACCGCGGCAGAGATCGAACCAATCACCCTGGTAATAGATCTTCAGATCCTGACCTTCTGGGATCGCGTCCACCAACTCCACCTTGTAGCGCTCGCCCTTGGCGGCAAAGACTTCCCTCGCCTTCTCGCGCGACCAGATTTCCTTGGTGAACGGCTTGTTGCGCTGAATGATCTCGCGCATCCGCTTCTCGATGACCGGGAGGTCATCGGGCGTGAACGGCTCGTTCTTGGCGAAATCGTAATAGAAGCCGTTTTCGATGACCGGACCGATCGTCACCTGCGTTCCCGGCCAGAGTTCCTGAACGGCTTCGGCGAGAACGTGAGCAGTGTCATGGCGGATCAGTTCCAGCGCGCGGTCGTCCGAGCGGGTAATGATCTCGATCCTGCCGTCGGTCACCGGATCGGAAAGGTCGCGCACGGTGCCGTCGATAGCGATTGCGACAGCCTTTTTGGCCAGCGACTTGGAAATGGATTCGGCGACATCGCGCCCGGTCGTGCCGGCAGCGAAGCTGCGCACGGAATCATCGGGAAATGTCAGGGAAACGGATTGGGACATCGATATTCTCCTTGTCCAGTCCCGCCAACGAATGCGGGTGGTTTCGAAAGATACGGATTTAAGTAAATGCGTACTTAAGTCCGCGCGCCTGATAGCGGTATTTCGTATTCTAGTAAAGGAAAAGCGGCGCTAGGCCCGGATCATCTCGGCTAAACCGCGCACGGTGTTCCAGTTTCGCATCGTTCCAATGCCGAGCCGCTTTGTCGTCAAAGCCGGTAGCATTTTCGACTCGCTGGCTTTGAGGCCGAAATCAATCCAGAGATCGCCGTTGACAACGGCCATGCGCTCATCTCGCTTGTATCTCGCGAGCATATCAAGAACGTCCGGTTCGAGCGGCTGGCGCATCACCCGGACGATGACCTCGCTAGCGATCCCGTCGAGGAAAGGATTGCCCTCGGCAAGTTTCAGCCATGCGTCGGCATCGCGCGCGATGATATCGACATGCTTGCCGAAAGCCGCGGCGAAACCCGCTTCGAGTTGTGCCTCGATCGACGCAATCGGCTGCGGCTCGGCTTCTAAAACGAGATTGCCGGTCGAGACAAGCGTTCGGGCATTGCGAAAGCCCAAACTCTCCGCCATGGCCTTGAGATCGGCCATAACAACTCTGCGGCCCGGGTCGAGGCCAATGCTGTAGAGCAGTGCGACATAGACCGCCATGCGGGTCAGGCAGCCTTTCGCCCAAGGCGGAAATAGCGCCAGGGCGTCCACCAATGATAGCGGCGCTCCAGCTCGGCGGGCACTGGATCGAGCCCGCTCGTGCCGCCCGGGCCGCAGCGCGCCACACGAAACAGCGTCATCCAGCCGCCCGCCCAAAGCCCATGGCGCGCTACCGCCTCATAGCCATATTCCGAGCAGGTCGGGATATGCCGGCAGAAGTTGCCGATGAAGCCTGAAAGCGTCAGTTGATAAAGGCGAATGAGGCCCATGCCGAGGAGCCGGTCCGGTGTTTTGCGGAAAGGTCCGGCATAATTGCGTGACTTCATCGCCATGTCGCCGCCTGGTGATGCATCGCGCCGTGTTCGCTTGGAGGGCGCTGCACCGCCCTCGTCTTCATCGTCGTCCTGCATGAGACAGAATTGGCACATCGTCAGCGCCCGCTCAGACGGCTTCAGCCGTTTTGGCATTTCCGCCTTGACGCGCCGCCTCGATCTGCCCGATTGCGTCCACAACGGCATCGAATGTCAGCATGGTCGAAGCGTGACGGGCCTTGTAATCCCTGACCGGCTTGAGATAGCGCATGTCTTCGAAACGGCCGTCGGGGCCCTCGCCGTCGGCCTTAAGCATGCCGAGCATATCCTCGCGAGCCTTGCGCACCTCATCGGCGGTGGCGCCGACGACATGAAGCGCCATGATCGAGGATGACGCCTGGCCGAGCGCACAGGCCTTGACGTCATGGGCAAAATCGGTCACCACATCGCCGTCCATTTTCAGCCAGATTTTTACGCGAGAACCGCACAGTCTGGAATGGGCCTGGGCACTGGCATCGGCGTCAGGAAGATTGCCGATGCGGCCGATATTGCCGGCAAACTCTAGGATTTTGCTGTTGTAGATGTCGTCCATCACAGATTTTGCTCCGATGCACCCGCTAGAGCATGATGCCGAAAAGTGTAGGCGGTTTTCGGCATCATGCTCTACATTATTCGATCTAGAGCGGATTCAGATTTTAGGTCGAGCAGACCCAAAATCATCCGGCCCTAGCGTTTCGTAACAAAAAACACAGCGTGTCCGTTTAGGACACTTTCACAGGGACAATGCCATACTATATGTATGTCGTTCGAAGATCATCGAAATGCAATGGTCTTCTGTAAGTTTGATGGGAAACCGTGCAGGACGGCAGGCTTGTCCGCCAGCCAGAACGCCCCGGAGCCCGCCAAAGGTACAAAATCTCCGTACCTCGGGGAATGCCAGTGGCGAGTCCGACAAGATGACATCCGCACAGCGGATTAGGAGAACCACAGGTAATGGACGCCATTGTAAAGAACTTTCCGCAAGTCACTGATTCCGAACGCCCGTCGCAGCAGGAAGCTGAAGACGCAATCCGGGTTCTCCTTCGCTGGGCCGGCGATGATCCGCGTCGCGAAGGTCTGCTCGATACGCCTGCGCGCGTCGCCAAGGCCTATCGCGAGCTCTTTGGCGGCTACGAGCTTAATCCCGAGGATGTGCTCGGCCGCACTTTCGAAGAGGTCTCAGGCTACGACGACATCGTTCTTGAGCGGGATGTCCCGTTCTACTCGCATTGCGAACATCACATGGTGCCGATCATCGGCAAGGCGCATGTCGCCTATCTGCCGAGCGGTCGTGTCCTTGGCCTGTCGAAAATCGCCCGTGTGGTCGATATTTTTGCCCGCCGCCTGCAGACGCAGGAAGCCATGACGGCCCAGATCGCCAATGCTATCGACGAGTCCCTGCGTCCGCGTGGCGTCGCCGTGATGATCGACGCCGAACATATGTGCATGTCGATGCGCGGCATAAAGAAGCAAGGCTCCTCGACGCTGACGATGACCTTCACGGGTGCCTTCAAGGCCGATCCGGCCGAGCAGGCCCGTTTCATGTCCTTGGTCCGGGGTCGCTGACCGGGCTTCAACGAAAGAGCGGGAAATGAACCTGATTTTCAATGCTCCTTCCGAAGATAAATCCGAGTTGGAGGATGCAGGCGATTTCACGCCCCGTTTCGACGATCGCGGCCTGATCACCGCGATCGTGACGGATGCGCATGACGGCGAGTTACTGATGGTCGCGCATATGAACGCCGAGGCGCTCGCGCTGACGATCAAGACCGGCACCGCGCACTATTTCAGCCGCTCGCGCGGCAAGATCTGGAAAAAGGGCGAAACCTCCGGAAACCTTCAGACGGTGAAGGAAATCCGAACGGATTGCGATCAGGATGCAATCTGGCTGAAAGTGGAGGTCGCCGGACATGATGCGACGTGCCATACTGGCCGCCGTTCCTGCTTCTACCGAACGGTCGAGCTCGAAGATGGTAAGCCGGTGCTGAGCGTGGTCGACGATCACCTGCATTTCAATCCGGAAGAAGTCTACAAGCAGTAGACCTATCGGTGATGGTGTTTCAACAAGCCACAACCAGTATACGATTTGGAAACGAAAAAGGGACAGTATTTTAGCCGAGGCACACGGAGCCTCGGAGGAGGCGAAAAATGCTGAATTGGGGGTTGAATCGTCACATCGGCGCACAGAGCTCGACCGGTTCAGGCCTTACGCAGGATACGTCTACCCCGCTTCTCCCTCCTGCTCCTCCTAAGAAAGTGAAGATTGCCTTGGCGCTTGGCGGTGGCGCTGCGCGCGGCTGGGCGCATATCGGTGTTTTGCGCGCGCTCGATGAAGCCGGCATCGCAGTCGGCATGATTGCCGGCACGTCGATCGGCGCCCTCGTCGGTGGCTGCTATCTTGCGGGCAAGCTTGACGAACTCGAGGCGTTCGCGCGTTCGCTGACCATGCGGCGCATCGCCAGCCTGCTCGACCTCACCATCGGCGGAAGCGGATTGTTCGGCGGCATGCGGCTCACCAAGCGCATGCAGGAACATCTGGAAGGATTTTCCATCGAGGATCTCGACCGCCCCTTCGTCGCCGTCGCGTCGGAGCTGAACACAGGCCATGAAGTCTGGATTGCCAATGGCTCTCTCATCACTGCACTCAGGGCATCCTATGCCCTGCCCGGCATCTTCGAGCCGGTGCGCTCCAACGGCCGTACGCTGGTCGATGGCGCCCTGGTCAATCCGGTGCCGGTTTCCGTCTGCCGAACTTATGAGCAGCCATTGGTGGTTGCGGTAAACCTCCACTACGATCTCTATGGCCGGTCCGCGGTGGTCAAGCACAATGTCGGCTCGCCCAATGGCGATCTTCTGCGTCGCGAAGATGCGCCCGCCATGAAACTCGGCATGACGGGTGTCATGGTGCAGGCTTTCAACATAATACAGGATCGAATTGCGCGTGCGCGCCTCGCCGGCGATCCGCCCGATCTGGCGCTGCATCCGCGCCTCAGCGATATCGGCCTTTCGGAATTTCATCGTGCTGGCGAGGCGATAGAACGTGGCTACGAGGAAACATCCGCAAGATTGACCGAAATCCGGCGCATGCAGGAAGCCTACGCGCGTTGAGCTGTGATAAACCGGCAGCTCAGTAAATCCCTCAACCGAGGGGAGGCTCCGCTAACCCTGCACAATCGGCGCTTTGCTTGGAGTTCAGGCCGTTGCTTGCTGCAAGCGACCCACCGCGCCGATTGCCGCGGCGACGCCGAACCGCTTCTTATCCGGCGATATAGGCCTTGATCTGCTCGGCCTCGAGTTCGATCTCGCGGATGCGCCATTTGACGACGTCACCGATGGAGATGATGCCGGAAAGCTTACCTTTCTCCTCGACAGGAACGTGACGGAAGCGGCGCATCGTCATCAGCTCCATCAATTCGTCGGTGGTCGTATCTTCCTTGCAGCGGTGCACCTTGGCCGTCATCATCGATGCAATCGGCTTGTCGAGGCATTCCTGCCCCTGCTTGGCAACTGCATTGACCACATCCCGCTCGGTGAAGATGCCGGAAATCTTGCCGCCAGGTCCGACGACCACGATGGCGCCGATGCGATTCTCGTTGAGAATCTTCGCGGCCTCGGCAACGGTCGTATTACCGCCCGTCGTCACGACGTCGCGGCCCTTGGCTTCAAGTATGGCCCTTACGGAAACTGACATTCGATCCTCCCATCTCGAAAGCATGATGAACACCTGAAGCGTCCGATATGTTCCGAAATTACCCCCGGAGCTCAAACCGGCGCCTTGCCCGTCGGTCGGTCGATCTCCTCATCCCACGACCGACGGATAGTAATGGTGCGCCAGTGTCAGTAAGAAAGCAACAGCTCATTCATCGGGTGGTAAAGCTTCCTGAGCTTCCACGGGCGGCTGCCGGTCGAAGGGTGCGAAAAGCAGGAATCCGAACAGGAATCCGCCGATATGAGCATCCCAGGCCACCGGCTGCGAGCTGTGCCCCGCAAGGTTGATGCCGAAAGCGACGAGTGCATTACCGGCGACCCACATGACGATATAGGCGACGACGGTGCGGCTTCGAAGCGACTGGAAAATGCTGAGACACGGGTTGAGATGCGCCTGCCGCATGGAAACTCTGCGACCGTCCATGGCCGGAAACGCAAAGCGGCAAGCCGCCCCCATCAACGCCGAGACCACGCCCGATGCCCCGATCAAAAGCGTCTGGTCTCCCCAATAGAGCGCCGCATGCAGGAAGGCGGAGGCCGCGGACGAGAAAATCCAGAAAATCACATAGCGCAGTGCACCGATGCGTCGCGCCACGGGCGCGGCAAAGACCATCAGCCAAAGGCTGTTGAAGACGATATGCTCGATCCCGCCATGCAGCAGCGAGTAGGTGACCGGCGTCCAAAGCCATTCCAGCCCCTGCTGCGACAACGGAAAGGCATAGCGGGCCGGGATGAAGCTGAAAGCGAAATAAATCCAGTTCAGCGTATCGTCCGACCACCAAGGAAGGTTCATGACCGCAAAAATGACGATCAGAACAGCAAGGCTCGCCAAAATCGCGGGAGGCAGGTTGAAGGCCGGCACATGCTGCTGCGGCCGCGGATTTTCCGGCTCTGGGCGCGGCAGCTGTTCATCGTCCATGTCTTGCTCTGCTTGTCGATAGAGCAATTCCAGGAAAAGTGCGAAGCGTTTTTCCGTCCGGAATTGCGTAAAACAAAGGGATGGAGCGTTTTCACGATTTGAAGAAAAGCGGAAAGGCTCCGGAAGTCATCGACACATACCGCAGCAAAAATCAAAAAAAAAGCCGCCCGCAATATGGGGGCGGCGTGCCGGGATGCTCCTCTCCGGATTGGACCTCGATGGCCCGTCCGGCGGCCAGGAAATTCGTGCTGAAGGTCACTTCGTGAAGTGATGAACAAAGCCTTACACCCACCATCCGGCAGAGCAACTAAAACTCCTTGTTAACCCTAATGGCCCGGTTCTGGCATGGAATTCGCAACGTCGGAGTCGAAGGCAATGAATGCCTTTGTATTTGAAATGAAATGGGACACGGACGCATTATGCGCCAGAAGACGAGCATCGATATATTTACCTATTGGGAGCACATACGCGGCAACGCGGATGCCCCCTTGCGCAATTTGATACAACCATCGGCGATCGGCCATATTCTTCCCGAACTGTTCATCCTGGAAAATACGGCCGACGACAATCCACGCTTCCGCCTGGCCGGCACGGCGATCTGCAACCTCATGGGGCGCGAACTCCGCGGCGAGCATTTCGCAGCGCTCTGGGCTGGCAGCCAGCAGGACGATCCGATGCGCATCGCCGCCGGCGTGATGAGGCACGTGGTTCCCGCATCGATCCATGCGACGGGCTATTGCATCAGCGGCCGCAGCATGACCTTCGAACTGATATTGCTGCCGGTTCGCACATCGAGCGACACTTGCGACAGACTGCTCGGCTGTCTGACGCCTACCGTTTACGCGACATGGCTCGGCAACGAGCGCCTGGAATTTCTGGCGCTGGATCGCAGCCGCCTCCTTCGCGACCGCCCTGTCCGGCTCGTGGATACGCCGCCCCATCCCGATCCGACAGATCTTCTGCCGCATCAGGGAAGCACCAGCCTGGGCGAATGGATGCGCCGAAAATTAATTCAAGCAAAAAATGGGCGCGAGAGAACCGGAATTGACCCAGCTCGGAACAAAATCGATGATCATCTCTAAGTCAAGCCTTGCGAAAGACAACCTTACTTTAAGGAGTTGCGGCTAATAGTTGGAAGAGACGCAATAGGGTTCAAGACGCTTCATGCACTCATTCCAGCCGGCCCATGCGACGCGGCCCAACCAAATGACAGGCAATGCCGTTCGCAATGATCAGCGGACCTTTCAACGGGTTCCGATCAATATGCAGGGCCGCCTGATGCTGGCTAACTACGAGGAATTCGAGTGCCTGGTCACAGAGATGTCGCCGGGTGACCTTCATGTCACCTGCCTGGGACGTCCGCGCGCCGACGAGCGCGTCATCGCCTATATCGATCACCTCGGCCGCGTCGAGGGCAATGTCGTGGCCATCGATGGGCGCGGTTTCACCATGTCGATCAATGCGACCGAACGGAAACGCGAAAAGCTTGCCGCCCAATTGACCTGGCTTGCCAACAAGCATGAACTCGGCCTGCCGGAAGATCGCCGCCACGATCGCCTGACACCGCGCAACACCCGCAGCGAGCTCACGCTCGAAGACGGCACGCAATATGTTTGCCGCATCATGGACCTCTCGCTCTCGGGCGCAGCCGTCGATGTCGAGATACGCCCCACGATCGGAATGCCGGTGCGCCTCGGCAATATGCGTGGGCGCGTCGTCCGCCATTTCATGGAGGGTGTGGCGATCGAATTCCTTTCGCTGCAGTCGCGCGAGACCTTGCGCGAATTTCTCTGATATTGTCATCCTCCTGTCACGCGGCGTCGCGAAACAGCGATGCCTGTCTTCTCCTCAGCGCGTGACGGCAAATGCTTTACCCGGACACAATTCCTTTTGACGAGGACCTGCTTGAGGTCGGTGACGGCCAGCGGATCTATTGGACGCAATCAGGCAACCGCCAAGGCAGGCCCGTTCTTATCCTGCACGGCGGTCCAGGGTCAGGAAGTTCCGCCGGAACGCGACGTTATTTTGACCCGCATTATTATCGAATCATTCAGTTCGATCAGCGCGGCTGCGGTGGCAGCCTTCCGCATGCGTCGGAACCGGCGATCGATCTCTCGGCCAACACGACATGGCATACGATTGCCGATATCGAGCAATTGCGGTTGCACCTCGGCGTTCAAAGCTGGATCGTATTCGGCAATTCCTGGGGGCTGCACACTTGCGCTCGTCTATGCCGAAACCCATGCGCAACGAGTGGAAGGCTTGCTCCTCGTCGGCATTACCATGACGAGACGATCGGAAATCGATTGGCTCTATCAAGGTCTCGGTCGCTTCTTTCCGGAGCAATGGGCACGCTTTCGCGCTACCGTGCCCGAAGAGGATCGTGATGGTGATCTCGTCGCTGCCTATTATCGCCTTCTGCTTGATCCAGATCCCGCAATCCACGTGAGAGCTGCCAGAGACTGGCACGAATGGGAGGGCGCCTCGATCCTGATCGATCCCCGCGCGGCCCTGTCATCGCGCTGGTCCGATCCGCACTATCTGGCAGCCCGCGCCCGGATCATCACCCACTACTTCCACCATCTGGCCTGGCTCGAGGAGCGGCAGATCCTGCGCGACATCCATCGGCTCGCCGGAATCCCCTGCACAATGATCCAGGGCCGCATGGACCTCGAGGCGCCGCTGATAACCGCCTGGGAATTGTCGCAAGCATGGCCAGAGGCGGAACTAGTGGTCGTCGCGAACGCAGCTCACTCGCCGGCCGTCGCGGAGATGGCTGCCGCAATCATCCGCGCAACTGACGGGCTTCGCCGCGATTTCAAGCGATAAAAATCAAAAATATTTTTTGAGCCGGCTTTCCCAAAATGGCACAGGTTGAGGTTCTTGTCGTCATTTCCAGCACTTGGCAGGCCCATCGCCGGGCGCGTTCTGTATCAATAGAATACGGTTGCTGCCCAAATCGGTGCCCGGACGTTAACGATCCTCATTGTTGAAAACCGTTCCGAAACAGCCGGATATCAAATTTTTGCATCGCTGCACTCCATACTGAAATTACTCAAATTTTAATCGAATTTGCCGAGAACTTGAATCAAGTTTTCTGCGTGTTTTATGAGAATTTTCTCCAGATTTGATTCAACTAAGCCATTAATTTAACTGTGCAATTTTGCGTCAGGTAAAATCACGCGTGTCATTCTGATCCCAATAAAAACAGGGACAGGGACATGAACTTTCAAATCGTACTTCGGGGCTTTGCCGCTCTGGCGCTTTCCACTCTTGGCTTCTTCGCTCCTGCTCAGGCAGCACCCGCCAACATGTCGATAACCGGCGACGCCGCCCCTCCGATCGGTCACTATGAGTTCTGCAAGGAGAACCCGCGGGACTGCGCCTATTCCGGCGGTGACGCAGGCCCCATGATCCTGAACCAGGATAGCTGGAAGACGATCCTGAAGGTCAATTACACGGTCAACACGACCATCAAGCCGATGACCGATATGGAACTTTACGGCGTCGAGGAGAAGTGGGCGATCCCGACCACCGCCGGCGACTGCGAAGATTTTGCGCTTCTGAAGCGCAAAGAACTCATCGATGCCGGCTTCTCGCCTTCCGACTTGCTCATGACCGTCGTGCTGCAGCCGAACGGCGAAGGTCATGCCGTGCTGACGGTACGCACGGATCGCGGCGATTTCATTCTCGATAACATGCGCAACAAGGTGAAGCTCTGGTCCGAGACCGAGTATACCTTCCTCAAGCGCCAGTCCGCCGATCATCCCGCTCGCTGGGTCAAGATCCAGGATGGCCGCGCCGTCGCGGTCGGCAGCTTGAAATAAGCGTTCTTCACACAGGATCATCGGCGACCTAGCGCCGATGGTCAAAGTCAGAGGCCCGGTCTCGTCCCCTGATTTCTGTCCAGGCCGGTGCCTCTGAGCCGTTCCCACTGTCCCGGGGAACGGCTCTTTTTCGTTTTGTAACTGGCTCCAAAGCCAAGTCTGAAAATATCCAGAGAATTTAAGTCTATCATTAGCATGGCTTGCGATGCATATTTAACCGTCGATTAACCATCGTGGCGCCAATCATCATTTCCAACGAGACTCAAAAAAGTCAGGCACCGCGAGGCTTTGTCGTCGATGACGGCACCCGGAGCGGAAGGAAATGAAGGCAAGAGTATGGCTCCTCCTCTGTCATCCGCCGCAATGATCGACGAAAGACCGCTGATATCGAGCGGCTTTGTCTATCGGCTCACAGCAGGCGTCGCCATTCTGGCAGCCCTGACCGTCGCCATATCCGTTGGTGGACGCTGGCTTGGCGGGAAAATTTCGCTTGCAGGCCATACGACGGATACCAAGCCCATCTCCGTCACGATCGGCGACGACACAATGCGTCTGGCTGCAAACACCATCCGCTTTCCAAGCGAGCGTTCGGACGGTACGGCCGAGCGCGTCGATCTCTATCTGACCTGGCCGCAGATGCAAGGTTACACCGAAGCTGATCGCATGCGCTTCGACGATATCTCGCAATCGTCCTCATTGATCTTCCTGCAAATCAGCCAGAGCACGATGTCCCACGACATGTCTGGCCGGCTCGGCCCGATCTATTCGCAGCTGATGGATGGGGCAGCCCATGGCGGGCCCTTCGGCCTGACGGCACATCGGCTTCGCGCGGATGCCGGCTATAACGACGAAATTCTTTTGACGGCGCCGCGGCCCGGTGAGACCGATTATGTCGTGCGCTGCCTCCTGCCCTCTTCGCCCGCACTGGCAACCAGCGGCGACTGTCAAAGGGACATCAAGGTCGGTAGGGATTTGAGCGTTCTCTACCGTTTTTCCAGCAATCAGCTGGGTGATTGGCGTGCGATGGATGCAGCCGTCCAGAACTTCGTCAATATCCACCTTGTGGATAATGCCGCGCCTGCGGCGACAGCTGTGGGCGGCCGCTAAAATGGCGCAGAAACATGAAACCAACTGTTCATCATAAACCGATTGGTAACGCTAAGCCTCTACTGTTGAACGGAATGGCCGTTCATGGAGGCGGCGGCCGAATAATCGAGAATGTAAATGCAAGCAGAGAGTGATTTAGTGTCCAGATCCATTCTTTCCGTTTCGTCGTCTCAAACCGGTAAGATTCTGGCGAGAGCGCTTCTTGGTTTTTCGATTGCAACGGCGACAGTCGCGGTGACTGTCGTTGACGCAAGCGCGGCCGGTCCGAAATACGCCGGCATCGTCATCGATGCCAATACCGGCAATGTTCTCTACAGTGAAAACGCCGACACGCTGCACTATCCGGCCTCGCTGACGAAGATGATGACGGTCTATCTGACCTTCGAAGCGCTTGAAGCCGGCCGCATCACCCTTGATACCCCGGTTGTGTTTTCGAAGAACGCCGCAGCACAGGCGCCGACCAAGCTCGGCATTGGCCCTGGCCGCTCCGTGACTGTCCGCGAGGCGATCCTCGGCATCGTCACAAAGTCTGCCAACGATGCCGCAATGGCGCTTGGCGAGATGCTTGGCGGTTCGGAGGAAGGCTTCGCCCGCATGATGAACGACAAAGCGCGTGCGCTCGGCATGACGCGCACGACCTATCGCAACCCGAACGGCCTGCCAAACACAGCGCAGATGACGACGGCGCGCGATCAGGCCCGCCTTGGCATCGCCTTGCGCGAGCATTTCCCGGAATATTACGGCTTCTTCTCCGAAACGAGCTTCCGGCTCGGCAATCGCACGATCCTTGGTCACAATCGTCTGGTCGGTTCTGTACGCGGCGTCGATGGCATCAAGACCGGTTACACGCGTGCCGCCGGCTATAATCTCGCGACGTCCGTGAAAGTCGATGGCCGCTCCATCGTCGGTGTGGTCCTTGGCGGCGCTTCGACGCCAGCTCGCGACAATCAGATGCGTAAGCTAATCGCTGATTATCTGCCCAAGGCGTCGACGAGGCATATTGATTCCAATGTGATCGCGCAGGTGCCAGCCGCATCCCCCAATGTGAAGGCGGCCAGCGGGCGCATGGCGGATATCAGCCGCGCGAATATCAAGAATAACGGAACTACCGAAGTCGCCGATTCCAGCCCTTCCAGTGCGGCGGCCTTCGCAGCAGTAACGCCGCAATCTTCCTCCTCCAATCCGCTGCTTTCAACGAAATCGGAGCCCGCGAAGCGATCCGCCTATGACGAAACAGCCTCCACCGGATCTACGGACGATGCTGATGAGGATGAGATCGATACCGTAACGACCGCATCGACCTCCAAGAGCGATACGAAACTCGTCAAGCTGCAGCGAGCCGAGAAATCTGAAAAGGTCGCAAAGGCTGAAAAAGCTGAGCGCGGACCTACCGGCTGGATCGTTCAGATTGGCGTTTCCTCCAGCAAGGACGGTGCGACAGACCTGCTTGATACCGCGAAGAGCAAGGCCGGCAAGGCATTGCGTTCAGCCAAGCCCTATGCGGTTGCCTTCGACGGCGGATACCGCGCCCGTTTTGGCGGTTTTGAAGATCAGAGCGAAGCGGTGAATGCCTGCAAGGCGCTCAAGCGTGCCGGCGTGAAGTGCTGGGCGAGTATGGAATAGGCATGTGGCGGGTGTTTTCACGCCGCATGATGTGAAAATTGGTCAGGCCTTCTATGGCCCTGATCTTCCGGTTCCGATTGTCAAACGGGCCGGCCCTGAGTTTGTAACGTGTACGGGGTTTTGAAATGGCAATGAACGAGAACTTTCCCGGTTTCTCGCTCGATAGCGGGGGCAAGATGAAACCGAAGGGCTTTGCTCTTCATCCGCTGCATGAGGCAGCGATGCGGCTGGCGGACCTGGGTCTCAGCCGCTCACGCTCGCGCAACAAGACGAAAGACTTGATCGGCGTTCTACTTTGCCACGGCGCTCGCGCCTGGCGCTATTCGCAGCCGGAAGCCCATATTCATCTGCACATCACCGCCCCGACCGGCCGTGCGCCGATCATGATGCGGCTGCGCTAAAGCGGTTCAGCTTTTCACAGAATCTCTGAACCGCTCTAGCTCTTTGTTTTCACGCAATTCCGGACGGAAAACCGCTACGCACTTTTCCTGGAATTGCTCTAAAGCAACCCGAGTTCGGAAAGTTCCCGCCGCAGATCGGCGGGCAATTCGGCTGCCGCGCCGAGACTGTCGAGATCGCGCGGCACGTCGTCCTGCGGCAGGTACCGCCAGCCCTGAAATGGCCGCTTCGGCTGCCCTGTCGTCTCGACAACGCTCGGGTCGAGAATAAGTCGGCAGCGCTGAATACCATCAGCGTCGGTAAAGGTCTCGATGCCAAGCAATTTTTGCCGAGCCTGCACCTGCCCCTTGATCACCCAATAAAGCGAGCCGCCGTCCAAAAGCTCGTCTATCCGTTTCGGCACCATGCGCGTCGTGTGGGTTGTATGCGGCTCAAGCCCAGCAGCGATGGCGTTCATCGCCCGCTCGGAAACCCATTCGCGCAGATCATCAAGCGAATCCGCGCCAACGCACAATTTAATGAGATGCAAAGCCATAATGCCGTTGAAGTCCTTTTGACCGGCAGCGTCAAGCTTTTAGATCAGGCGTCCACACTCAGCACTCCACGACATTGACGGCCAGGCCGCCCGTGGAGGTTTCCTTGTATTTCTCGCTCATATCATGACCCGTCTGGCGCATGGTTTCGATGCAGGCGTCGAGCGGTACGAAATGCTGGCCGTCGCCCTTGATCGCAAGCGAAGCGGCGGTAACCGCCTTGACCGCGCCGAGAGCATTTCGCTCGATGCATGGCACCTGGACCAGGCCGGCGATCGGGTCACAGGTCATGCCGAGATGATGTTCAAGTGCGATTTCCGCAGCATTCTCGATCTGCTCCGGCGTCGCCCCCATGACAGCGGCAAGTCCCGCAGCCGCCATCGCGGCCGCCGAGCCCACCTCGCCCTGACAGCCGACTTCTGCGCCAGAGATCGAGGCATTGTGCTTGATGATGCCGCCGACGGCGGCAGCCGTCAGAAGATAGTTGCGAATGCCGTCCTGATCCCAATCCTCGTGGAAATGCTGATAATAGCGGATCGTTGCCGGGATGACGCCCGCCGCTCCATTGGTCGGTGCGGTGACCACGCGGCCACCGGCCGCATTCTCTTCATTGACGGCCATGGCGTAGACGCTCAGCCAGTCGTTGGCGAGCAACGGATTGATGCGGTTGCTGCGCCACTCTTCCTGCAATTTATCATGGATGGCGCGCGCACGCCGGCGCACCTTCAGGCCGCCTGGCATGATGCCATCGACCTTGAGGCCGCGATCGATGCAGCTGCTCATGGCCGCCCATATGCGGTCGAGGCCGGCATCCAGCTCCTCGCCGCTCATATGCGTCTCTTCATTGGCGCGTTTCATCTGCGCAATCGAAAGGCCGGAACGCTCGGACATTTCGAGCATCTGCTTAGCGCTGGCAAAGGGGAACGGCACGCGCTCGCCGGCCGGGACAGGCTTTTTCCGGTCGGCCTTCATCTGCTCCAATTCGGTATCGGTGACGACGAAGCCGCCGCCGACGGAATAATATATGCGCTTGACCAGCAGCCGCTCATCCTTATCGAAGGCGGAGAAGCTCATGCCGTTGGCATGACCGGGCAGTGGCACTTTCTTGTCGAAGATGAGGTCGGTCTTGGGCTGGAACCGATAGGCCGGATGGCCCGGTGGCATGATGCGCCCGCTGCGCTCCACTTCGTCGATAATGGCATCCATATGGTCGGGATCGACGCTATCAGGCCTCTCGCCCATCAGGCCGAGAATAACCGCCCTGCCCGTGCCATGGCCGATACCCGTATGCGCCAGCGACCCGTGCAGGCTGACCTTGATCGACTCTACATGCACATTCGAAGACGGGCGTGGCCATTCGTTCGAAAGAACGAGATCGAGGAAGCGATTCGCGGCCGACATAGGCCCCATCGTGTGCGAGCTGGACGGTCCCACACCGATCTTGAACACATCGAAAACTGAGAGAAACATGGACCTTTGGTGCCTCCAGGCAAATCGATTTCCGGCAAGGCTACGCTATCGGGGCAAGCTTGCACGGCGATTTGCCGACATCGGATTTCATGGCAGCGACATTACATATAGGCATTCGGGGAAGCAAACAGAAGGCCATTGCATGCGCCACGCGCTGCGCTACAGTCCACACCGGATTGATCTGGAGAATCTCCCTTTATGACGACTGCCGACTATGTCGCCCTCGCCCTCTTCATCTTTCTCTGGGTCGCGCTGAACTGGATCACCAGCAGCGCCAGCTTCTTCAATCGCACAAGCCTGACGCTGGCGATGAATGCGCGCCGGCGCGAATGGATCTACAACTCGCTGCGCCGCGACCTGAAAATGATAGATACACAGATCCTCTCGGGCCTGCAGAACGGCACCGGCTTCTTTGCCTCCACATCGATCTTCGCCATCGGCAGCTGCTTTGCACTTCTTGGCGCCACAGATAAGATCAACGCCTTTTTTTCGGATATGCCCTTCATTCTCAACGGTGGTCGCACAGCCTTCGAAATCAAGGTGGCCGGGCTTGCCTGCCTCTTCGGCTATGCCTTCTTCAAGTTCGGCTGGGCTTACCGCCTGTTCAACTATTGCACCATTCTCTTCGGTTCCCTGCCGATGCGCGAGGACGCTCTTCTCGATCCCGCGGGTGCGGAAAGAGCCGCCGAGCGGGTGGTGCGTATGAACATTATCGCGGCGCGCAATTTCAACGCCGGCCTCAGGGCAATCTTCCTGTCGATCGGCTATCTCGGCTGGTTTCTAAGCCCTTACGTTTTCATGGTCACGACCATGTTCATCATCATCGTGCTGGTTCGCCGGCAGTTTTTTTCCGATGCCCGTCTGGCCATTATGGATAGCGATGTGCCATGACATGCCCGCGTCGTCTCAAGCGGCGCTCGTGATCTGAGTTCATGCCTGGAAGGACCCGCCAATGGTCGCTATCGCCGAGAGTGCCGATGCACCGCAAAAGACGCCCCGCATCGGCATTCTGGACACGGCGCGCGGCGTCGCGCTCTTGGCCATGGCAAGCTATCACTGCACCTGGGATTTCGAATTCTTCGGCTATCTCGATTCCGGCACGGCGGAAACAGGCTGGCTGAAGCTTTACGCCCGCGTCATCGCCAGCACTTTCCTGTTCCTGGCAGGGGTCAGCCTCGTGCTTGCCAATACGCCGGAAATCCGCTGGCGCTCTTATTGGCGACGACTAGGCATGATCGTCGCGGCGGCCGCTGCCATCTCTCTCGTCACCTTCATCGGCATGCGCGACGAATGGATATTTTTCGGCATCCTCCACAGCATTGCGGCCGCGAGCCTCATTGGGCTCCTCTTCCTGCGTCTGCCGGCATTTGCCACACTTCTCGTCGCGATAGTGCTTACCGCCGGCATTGTCGTCGACAATATGATTGCGCCCCTATCGCTGCATTCGACATTTTTTGACGCGCCCTGGCTCTGGTGGGTGGGGCTTTCGGAAAATATTCAGCGCTCGAATGACTATGTGCCCCTTTTTCCATGGATGACGCCATTCCTGTTCGGCCTTGGCGTGGCGCAATTGGCGACATCTCTTGGCTGGCTTAAGTCTTTGGCGAAATTCGACCCCGGCCGCAATCTCATCGCCCGCGCCGGTCGGCACAGCCTGATCTTCTATCTGCTTCATCAGCCGGTGCTTTTCGGCCTCGTCTACCTTTTGTCACTGGTCGCACCGGCTCCGCCGCAGGACGCGACCGCCGGCTATATCAGGCAATGCGTGGCCTCATGCACTCGATCGGGAAGCGAAGCCATGTGCCGCAGCTTCTGCCAATGCACGCTCGACAAGTTGCAGACTCAAAATCTCTTCAAACCATTGGAATCTGGGGCGATCAAAGCAGATAGCGATGAACGCGTAAGCCGAATCGCGATACAATGCACGGATGAAGCGCAATGACAGGGTTATTCTATGAATGCCTATCGTTCGAAGTCGCTGAGTTTTCCGTGGCCGCCGCTGCTCTATAGCCTCGCCATCATGGCGGCGCTGTCTCTGCAGCGGTTGTATCCTCTGCCTTTGCCCTTCATCTGGGCGCTGGTTTCATGGGTGGTCGGCGCGCTTTTGACCGCCTTTGCGGTGACGTTGAATGTCTGGGCCGTCAAGACACTGATGGAACGCCGTACGACCATTCTGACCCAACGCTGCAGCGCGCATCTCGTGACCTCCGGCCCCTTTCGCTTCACCCGCAATCCAACCTATCTCGGCTATACCTTGCTGACCGCAGGCCTCGGTCTTCTGATCGGCAATCTCTGGTTCCTGGCCATGGCGGCAGCCGCCGCCGCCTTGACGACCTTGCTCGTCATCCGCTGCGAGGAGATGCATCTCCTCTCGCGATTCGGCTGCGAATTCGAATTTTACTGCAAGCACACGCGGCGCTGGCTTTGAGAAGCTGAGCGCTTAATAGCGGATCAAGTTCCCACGCCGATTTCGGCCAGCCGGCCGAGACAAGCCTCTTCGACATTGTCGAGTTCGCTCAGCGTATCGTCGATATCCTTGCGCTTCTGACGCAGTTCGTCGCGCTTTTCATCGACGCGCTTCATCAGCAGCTTCAGCTGGCCGATTTCACCCGGAGGCTCCTTGTAGACCTGGATGATTTCGCGAATTTCGGCGATCGTGAAGCCGATGCGGCGGCCGCGCAGGATTTCCATGATGAGACGCCGGTCGGCCGGACGGAACAGACGCGTGCGGCCCCTGCGCTCGGGGTGAATGAGGCCTTCGTCCTCATAGAACCTAAGGGTTCGGGTCGAAACGCCGAATTCCCGAGTGAGCTCCGTTATGCTATAGTATCCGTCGACCAAGAATCCGCCCCTATCTACTCCCCATGATAATATTGACTTTTACGTAATAGTCAATTTTCACGGGTTGCAGTCAGTTCCCGACCCGCTAGTGCAGCACAAAAGCAGGCTCACAAGGCCTGAGAGGGCGAAATTTCCCGAAAATTCGATGGGAATGGTCATAAAGACCGCAGACGCCTAAGCCATGCGATGTGCGAATCAATGCGATGGAAGTACGAAATGGTGGAATAGAATGGCAGACATCATTCGACTGGAAGGCCTCCGGCTCGCCCAACGTCCCGAATTGGGTTCACTTAAAATCGATAAAAACAATTGGATGATGGAAAAAGCTCATAGGGAAGCTCAGCTGTTAAGGGGTGGCATTGCCGTCGTCTTCTCCTTATCTTGGCAGCCTCCTACCCAATGTCCTCCATAGAGAGTGCCGTGTCCGCCCGCCCCATCATCCGCTTTCCGAATCCGCTATTACGAACCGCCTGCACTGCCGTCACGGCCTTCGACGACGATCTGCGAGTGCTCGTCAACGACCTGCTGGATACGATGCGGGCCGCGCCCGGCGTCGGCATCACCGGCGCGCATATCGGCGTCCTCAAGCGAGTCGTTGTGATCGAACTCAGCCGCGAGGATGGCGTGCGTACCTATATCAATCCGGAAATCCTATGGTCATCGGCGGAGACCATGCGGCATATGGAGGGCAGCGTTTCGATGCCCGGAGCGACGGAGGAGATCGTCAGGCCGAAATCGATCCGGTTTCGCTATCGGGATGTCGCCGGCGAAACCCATGAAGCGGAGGCGCATGACTTTCTGGCCATTTGCATCCAGCACGAGATCGACCAGTTGGACGGCATTTTCTGGCTGCAGCGGCTTTCCAAGCTCAAGCGCGACCGGCTCGTCAAAAAATGGGAGAAGATGCGGGATTGATATAAGCAAAAGAAAACGGGCGCCCGAAGGCACCCGTTTCGTAGTTCGTCAGCTTCGCAATCAGCCCTTGAGCTTGGAATTGCAGAGGCTGTAGTAGCCGCCGCCCTTCTGGATCCACTTCAGGCCGCCGAGCGAATTGCTGGTCTTGGCGGCATTATAGGCGTCTACGCAGGTGTGGAAGCGGCCCTTGCCGGGCGTCTCGGTAGCATATTTGGGATCGACCTTTGCCGGGAAGGTTACACCAGCCGGAGCAGCCGTGGTCGGCTTTGCCGGTTCTGCTGCCGGCGGCTTGGTGGCATCGGGTTCGCTGGCGTCGACCTTGGCTGCCGCAGTGGTCTTCGCCGGCTTGGCAGGCGTCGTAGCCGCTGGTGCGGTGGCTGCGGGAGCGGTGGTCGTCGTAGTGGCGCTGGCGTCCGCACTGCACTGCGTTGTGCGGAAGTCATTCCACTTCTGGCCGTTCAAGGTACCAGCGGTCTTGGCCGCCTGGTATTTGGCGCTGCACTCTTTCATGGTTAGCGCAGAAGCCGAAGAAGCGAGGCCCATCGAGCCTACAACTGTGAGAGACGCAAGAGACATCAACAGGATGGCACGACTTGTCATTGGCATATCCTCCGCTCTATGACGAATGTCGAAACTATTAATCGTATCGTCCATATCGATTGTCAATCGACGCGCGATCTGGGGGCGACGGAAGACACCATATGCGGACGAACATGAACGCAAACTGTACAAAAATAGCCATCAAAAAGAGTGGCTTGACTGTAGTGACAATCCCGGATGGCGGTTCATCGGCGCGCTGAGTTCATCCGGAGATGGAAGAATCGATGGTGCCGATTCATATTGCAATCTTGCTTCTGCTATTTGCACGTCAGCGATGCATAAGGGCGATTCCAGACCAAATACAACCTGTCGTGAGCTTCGGTCTTGAAGTGCGAGCGCCTCGCCCTAGTTTCGGTTATGCAGTTCCCCTCTCTGTGCCCTGGATGCTCTCCCTTCCAGGGCATTTTTCTTTCAAGGCACTTTTCCTGTCGAGCGGAGCGTGCAACGAAAATGGACCATCGCACCAAATGATTCGCCACATCTCCCAAATGGGCGTAGGCTGTCTTCACCGTTGGCTACCGAACCCGTAGGCGCCATCGGCTGAGAGAGATGATTACTCTCGCCTGCAGAGGTCAAGGAGTTACCCGCATGACCTCGCATGATAGCGATAATATCCTGAGCGATCAGAAACTGCATGATCTTCTCAAGGCGGAAGACAGGATCGATCTCTTGGAGAAATCGAAACGGTTCGTTCTGGATGAACCGGAACTGCCCTTGGCAGAAGAGCGCTCGCGTGAGTTATAGCAGTTTTCGCCATGAATCCGGACAGGTCGTTTGACCTGTCCTGCTCAGCGTTAGAATTCAGCGCAGCCTCCGGCATGGTCTTCGGGCAATCGCCAATCACCTTCACGGGTCATTGATGGTTTCGCCGAAGACCTGTTCGAACGCCTCACGCAGGCGAATATCGACATCCGCCATCATGACTGGCAGACCGAGATCGACGAGGCTAGTGACGCCATAGGCCGAGATTCCGCAAGGAATGATACCGGTGAAATGCCCGAGATCGGGATCGACGTTCAGCGACAGGCCGTGAAACGTCACCCATTTGCGCACGCGGATGCCAAGAGCTGCAATTTTATCCTCGGCCACAGTGCCGTCAGCCAGAATCGGCTTCTCCGGGCGCCTGACCCAAACGCCGACTCGATCCTCTCGCCGCTCGCCGCGCACATTCATTGAATCGAGCGTGCGGATGATGACCTCTTCGAGCGCGCCGACGAAGGCTCGGATATCCTGCCGCCGACACTTGAGGTCCAGTATGACATAGGCGACGCGCTGACCTGGCCCGTGATAGGTATATTCGCCGCCGCGTCCGGTCGCAAAGACCGGGAATCGATCCGGCTCGATCAGATCGGCGGCATTGGCACTGGTGCCTGCAGTATAGAGCGGCGGATGCTCGACCAGCCAGACGAGCTCCGGCGCCCGCCCCTCGGCAATCGCGGCCACTTCCGCCTCCATCGTGGCTACGGCCTCTTCATATGGCACGAGGCCATCGCTGATCCGCCAGCGGACCGGCGGCGTGCCTTGAACGGGAAACATTTGGTGAGAAAGTTCGGTGCGAAGCATATGGCAGTCCTTTGCGCGCCGCGCCGGCCGCATATGTGGAAAACCTGCGTGCCAACGGGTTTCCACATATGGCGCTATTCGGGCGGGAATTCAAACATGTAAGGCGTTTCCGCTGCATCCGGACCAGCTCGATCGGACGAGCTGTGAAGGAATTTAAAAAAACTGACATATCGCTCTTGTGCCCCCCGAATGCTTTTGCTACATGCAGCCGCGCCGGAGCAATCTGGCCTACCACGATGCGGTCGTGGCGGAATTGGTAGACGCGCAGCGTTGAGGTCGCTGTGGGGCAACCCGTGGAAGTTCGAGTCTTCTCGACCGCACCAAGAACCCGGCTTTGGCCGGGTTTTTTGTTTTTAAAACAATACCTAGCCAACGCTTGTTTCAGCGCGATGTTATCCCGCATGCCATCCTCCACCTTGCCGACGGCATGCAAGCCGATCAAAGCGTCGGGAATATTGCGGTGCTGCCCCCTTAACCAAACAAGTTGTTCATGAAGTTCATGCCAAGAGGCAGTTCTAGGCCGGAACAGCCGTCGTATTTCCATGGTCACTTGACTTCGCGCCCCTCTCTGGCACCGTGAACGTCTTCAGACATGGGAAAATGGATGACGCCGGAACGCTTTTCAGAATGCCTTCTGCATATACGCTGGACGCCCATCAATCTGGCGAGCGCTCTGCAATGTGACCTGTCATGGGTGGAGGCGCTGGAAGCTGGAAATGCCAAAGTCCCGGAAGGGTTGGCGGAGTGGCTGGAAACCCTCGCGCAATGCCATGAGAAAGCCGGTGTCCCAACCACCTATCGCGGCCGTGGACACGATTGAGGTTGAAGGAGACGAGCTGGGAGAACGATGACAGCCCGAAAATGGCGATAATTCATTCCAAACGGAGGAATTGGAGATGAATGATGATTTTCGCTTGAAGCTTATCAAAATCCGAGGCGAAAAGATCGCCCATCGCAACGAACTGCTGGCGATGAAGACGCAGGGCATTGACGCGAAACAGATCGGAGAGGTCATCGATCTTGACGACATGATCGCCCGTGAACAACTCGCGATCGACACCCTCGACGATACGATTGCCAGATTAAGCTAGAAGTACCTAAGCCGCGGCACGTGGGAAACCGCGCTCAATGCGCCACATCCTTGCTGAGATTGCGCAGCCGGATCTGATGGTCGAGGCGTTCGAGCTGCTTTGTCGTCGTCTCTATCAGCCGGCCGATCTCCTGATAGGCCGTGCGCAGCCGCGATAGCTCGTTCCTGACGGCTTCCAGGGCGCGCTCGTCGCTGTCCTCCCCAGGTCCGTCGCCCGATCCGGTCATCAGCCACGCCGGAGAAACATCGAAAAGAGCTGACATCTTGGCCAGCGCGGAGGGATTGGGTTCGGCGCGATCGGATTCCCACGCGAGCATTGTCTCCTCGCTGACGCCAAGCTGTCCGGCCAGCGTTTCGAGACTGATTCCCGCGGCATCGCGCGCCATGGACAAGCGCCCTCCAAGCGTATCATCGCCTTCATCCGAAAAAACGGTCGTCTCTTGTTCTGGTTTGAACATCGGTGCGATCCCTTTCCTGGTTGCGTCGGCGATTTTGTGCCGCGCATTCATGTTTTAGCCGGTTCCAAAGCTCCAGATAGGTCTAAGGGCGTCATCTCGCCAGGGAGATCTGTCCCATTTGGAAAAGTACGGCATTTGCGGATAACTGCCACCACGTCTTGCAACCTGCTTTCGAGCGCGTCTTGATTGCATGCCTTTCCTGTGTTTGATGTTCGTGCATGCCCGTTTCTTCCGTCGTTTCCACGCAGCAGAACCCACTTCGAGGTATGACTATCATGGCAAGCGCCATGATCCTGCTGCCGACGATGGATGCGATCGCGAAATACATGGCGAGCTTCGAAAGCATGTCGCCTGGCCAGGTGACCTTCTATCGCTTCTTCTTTCAGCTTGTGTGCATGCTGCCGCTGCTTGCGACCGTAACCGGGCGGTCGGCCTTTTCGGCAAAGCGTCCCTGGTTGAATCTGTTGCGGGGCGCGCTGCATGGCGCTGCGAGCTTGCTCTTTTTCGCCGCGGTCAAGTACATGCCGCTTGCCGATGTCTTCGCCATCTATTTCGTCGAACCGTTCATGTTGACGGCGCTTTCCGCCTTGTTTCTTGGCGATAAGGTCGGCTGGCGGCGGTGGCTGGCGATCGTCATTGGCTTCGGCGGCGCAATGATCGTCATTCAGCCGAGTTTTGCGATTTTCGGATTAAAGGCGCTGCTGCCGGTCGCCTGTGCATTTCTCTATGCGCTGTATCTTTTCATGAACCGCGCCGTCGGCGAGGCGGACTCGCCGCTGACGATGCAGATCATGGCGGGTCTTGGCGGCACTATGTTCATGGCCGTAGCTCTGTTTGCCGGCTCCTCTGCCGGTATTGCGGATTTTGAGCCGTCCCTGCCCGGCTCGATGCTGGGACTGGCGCTTCTGCTGATTCTCGGTTCGATATCGGGCTACGCGCATATGCTCGTCGTCAGAGCCTTCCGGCTGGCGCCCTTGTCCCTGCTCGCTCCATTCCAATATTTCGAGATCATTTCCGCCACCGTCCTCGGCTACGCGATCTTTGGCGATTTTCCCAATCTTTCCAAATGGATCGGCATTGCCATTATCGTCGGCTCCGGCCTCTTCATCATCTGGCGGGAGCGAATGCAGTCGAGTTTGGAAAAAACGACGTAAGCGCCGACATCTTGCGCATGGACCAGGCAAGCAATTTATGGCTAAAACACTGACTGAATAGGGTATTTGGGCGGAGATTGCATGTTCAAGAAAATCCTGATCGCCAATCGCGGCGAGATCGCCTGCCGCGTGATCAAGACCGCGCGCCGTATGGGCATCCTGACGGTCGCCGTCTATTCCGATGCCGATCGGGATGCTCTGCATGTCGAAATGGCCGATGAATCCGTCCATATCGGCCCCGCTCCCGCAGCCGAAAGCTATCTCGTCGCCGACAAGATCATCGCTGCCTGCAAGGAGACGGGCGCGGAGGCGGTTCATCCTGGCTACGGCTTTCTGTCCGAGCGCGCCTCCTTCTGCGCGGCACTGGAGAAGGAAGGCATCGTCTTCATCGGCCCGAAGCCGAAGGCGATCGAAGCCATGGGCGACAAGATCGAATCGAAGAAATTCGCCAATGCGGCCAAGGTTTCCACCGTTCCGGGCCATCTCGGCATCATCGATGATGCCGATCATGCTGAAAGAATCGCCGCCGAGATCGGCTATCCTGTCATGATCAAAGCGTCCGCCGGCGGCGGCGGCAAGGGCATGCGTATCGCCTGGAGCAAGGACGAAGTGCGCGACGGTTTCGAGCGTGCCCGTTCGGAGGCCAAAAGCTCCTTCGGCGACGACCGCGTCTTCATCGAAAAATTTGTCGTCGACCCCAGGCACATCGAGATCCAGGTGTTGGCCGATGCCCATGGCAATGTCGTCTATCTCGGCGAGCGTGAATGCTCCATCCAGCGCCGAAACCAGAAGGTCGTCGAAGAAGCACCCTCGCCTTTCCTGGACGAAGCGACGCGCAAGGCCATGGGTGAGCAGTCCGTGGCGCTCGCCAAGGCCGTCGATTACCAAAGTGCCGGCACGGTCGAATTCATCGTCGATCGCGACAGGAATTTCTATTTCCTCGAAATGAATACCCGCCTGCAGGTCGAGCATCCCGCGACGGAGCTCGTGACCGGTATCGATCTCGTCGAGCAGATGATCCGGGTCGCAGCCGGCGAAAAACTGCCGTTCAAGCAGGCGGATATCAAGCTCAATGGCTGGGCGATCGAAAGCCGCTTGTATGCGGAGGATCCCTATCGCAACTTCCTGCCCTCGATCGGCCGTCTGACGCGCTATCGTCCGCCGCGCGAGGGCAAGACGGAGACATCGGTCGTGCGCAACGACACCGGCGTCTTCGAGGGCGCCGAAATCTCCATGTATTACGATCCGATGATCGCCAAGCTCTGCACCTGGGCTCCGACAAGGCTGGAGGCGATCGAAGCGATGGGCGAAGCCCTAGATGGCTTTGTTGTCGATGGCATCGAGCACAATATGCCGTTCCTCTCCGCGCTGATGAAACATCCACGCTGGCGCGAAGGCCGCCTCTCCACGGGCTTCATTGCCGAAGAATATCCCGACGGCTTTGCGCCGGTGACACCGGACGCGGGCCAAACCGCTTTGCTGTCAGCAATCGCCCTTTCCTGCAGCCTGATCGAGTCCAACCGCCGCGAGCGCTATGCCGACCGCTTACGTCCAGCCGCCGCGCCGCTGCGGGAGAGCTGGGTCGTCAAGCTTGGTGCCGCCTATCTGCCTGTGACATTGCTTGAAGGCGTGGTGATCATTCCCTTCGAGATGGACATGCAGATCGGCGCCCAAACCGTAACTGTCGCAACCGACTGGCGTCCCGGCGATTCCGTATGGGCCGGCACCGTCGGCCGCCGCAAGCTGACAGCCCAGATCCGCACTGTGCTCAATGGTCTGCGCATCGATTGGCAGGGTATTTCCGTCCGGACTAGGGTGTTTACGCCGCGTCAGGCCGAGCTCGACAAGCTGATGCCGGTCAAATTGCCACCCGATACGTCGAAGCTGCTGCTCTGCCCCATGCCGGGCTTGGTGGTCGCCATCGCTGTTGCCGAGGGACAGGAAGTGAAGGCAGGCGAAACGCTGGCCATTGTCGAGGCAATGAAGATGGAAAATGTCCTGCGCGCCGAACGCGATCTGATCATCGGCAAGATCAACGCCAAGCCGGGCGAAAGCCTCGCCGTCGACGCCGTGATCATGGAATTCGCCTGACCGAGAAGCTTTCGCCATCGCGTCCATATGGAAAAAGCTGCGCGGCGATCACTCGGCTAAAACATGATAATTGCGACGCTAAGTGTCTGATTTTGGCTTGAGCCGCCCCGTGCGCCCATGCCAATGTCGCGCGGACCAAATCATAGCAGGAAGGGACGAGATCATGGACGTAAGAGCAGCGGTCGCGGTTGCGGCGGGCAAGCCGCTTGAGGTGATGACGGTTCAGCTTGAGGGGCCGAGAGCCGGCGAAGTGCTGATCGAGGTCAAGGCGACCGGCATCTGCCACACCGATGATTTCACGCTCTCGGGCGCCGATCCGGAAGGCCTGTTCCCGGCGATCCTCGGCCATGAGGGCGCCGGCATCGTCGTCGATGTCGGGCCGGGCGTGACTTCTGTCAGGAAGGGCGATCACGTCATTCCGCTCTATACGCCCGAATGCCGCGAATGCCCGTCCTGCCTCAGCCGCAAGACCAATCTGTGCACCGCGATCCGCTCGACCCAGGGCCAGGGCCTGATGCCGGACGGCACCTCGCGCTTCTCGATCGGCAAGGACAAGATCCATCATTACATGGGCTGCTCGACCTTCGCCAATTATACCGTGCTGCCGGAGATTGCCGTCGCCAAGGTCAATCCCGACGCCCCCTTCGACAAGATCTGCTATATCGGCTGCGGCGTGACGACAGGCATCGGCGCGGTCATCAACACCGCCAAGGTGGAGATGGGCGCAACGGCAATCGTCTTCGGCCTCGGCGGCATCGGGCTTAACGTTATCCAGGGCCTGAAGCTTGCCGGTGCCGACATGATCATCGGTGTCGATCTCAACAATGACAAGAAGGCCTGGGGCGAACGCTTCGGCATGACGCATTTCGTCAATCCGAAGGAGGTCGGCGACGACATCGTGCCCTATCTCGTCAACATGACGAAGCGCGGGGCCGACCAGATCGGCGGCGCCGACTATACCTTCGACTGCACCGGCAACACCAAAGTCATGCGCCAGGCTCTCGAAGCAAGCCATCGCGGCTGGGGCAAGTCGGTGGTCATCGGCGTTGCCGGCGCCGGCCAGGAGATCTCGACGCGTCCGTTCCAGCTGGTGACGGGCCGCTCGTGGATGGGGACGGCCTTCGGCGGCGCCCGTGGCCGCACAGACGTTCCCAAGATCGTCGACTGGTACATGGAGGGCAAGATCGAGATCGATCCGATGATCACCCACACCATGCCGCTCGAGGATATCAACAAGGGCTTTGAGCTCATGCATTCGGGCGAAAGCATCCGCAGCGTCGTGCTCTACTGACACAGAAAGCCACTCGGCGAGACGTATGCGGCGCGTGAGAAATGCGCCGCATATAGCTGAAAAGATTTGATATCATGATTTATGTCGATGCCGACGCTTGCCCAGTCAAGCCGGAAATCCTGAAGGTCGCCGAACGCCACGGCATCGAGGTGACCTTCGTCGCCAATTCGGGATTGCGCCCGTCGCGGGACCCGATGGTGCACAACGTCATCGTCTCCAACGCCTTCGACGCCGCCGACAACTGGATCGCCGAACACGCAGGTGCTGGCGACATCGTCGTCACCGCCGACGTGCCGCTCGCTGGCCGTTGCGTTGCGACAGGAGCGCTCGTGACGGGACCGACCGGCCGCATTTTCGACAAGAGCAATATCGGCATGGCAACGGCCATGCGCGACCTCGGCGCACATCTTCGCGAAACCGGTGAGAGCAAGGGCTATAATGCCGCCTTCTCGCCGCGCGACCGCTCCGCCTTTCTCGAAACCTTCGACCGGCTCTGCCGGCGTTCAAAAACCAATCAAACGCCTGGAGGCCAGCCGTGAACATCATTTCCCAGAACACGGCCTTCGGCGGCATGCAGGGCGTCTTTTCTCACGAGTCGGACGCCTGCAAATGCGACATGACCTTTGCCGTCTTCGTGCCACCGCAGGCGATCAAGGAGCCCCGACCGGTCCTCTGGTATCTCTCCGGCCTCACCTGCACCCATGCCAATGTCATGGAAAAGGGCGAATATCGCCGCATGGCTGCCGAGCTCGGCCTCATCATCGTCTGCCCGGACACCAGCCCGCGCGGCAATGACGTGCCGGATGAGCTGACCAACTGGCAGATGGGCAAAGGTGCGGGCTTCTATCTCGACGCCACCGAGACGCCCTGGGCCGAAAACTATCAGATGTACAGCTACATTACCGAGGAGCTGCCCGCCCTCATCGCCAAGCAATTCCGCGCCGATATGAGCCGCCAGGGCATCTTCGGCCATTCCATGGGCGGCCACGGCGCCATGACGATCGCATTGAAGAATCCGGAGCGCTTCAAGAGCTGCTCCGCCTTCGCGCCGATCGTGCAGCCGTCGACGGCCGATTGGTCGGCACCTGCGCTGGAGAAATATTTGGGAAGCGATAAGACTGCATGGCGCCGCTATGACGCCTGCGCGCTCGTCGAAGACGGCGCCCGCTTCCCCGAGTTCCTGATCGATCAGGGGAAGGCCGACAGCTTCCTCGAAAACGGACTGCGCCCCGGGCTGTTCGAAGACGCGATCAAGGGAACCGGCATCGGCCTGACGCTGCGCATGCACGAGCGTTACGATCATTCCTACTACTTTATCTCAACCTTCATGGACGATCACCTGAAGTGGCATGCTGAACGTCTGGAAAAGTAAAGGTAGCGTCATCGCCTTGAAATAGGCAGTCGACAAAGGCATATAGGAAATACGCAGACGACTGCGGCGGCCGGCAACCAGACCGGTCGTAGATATCGCGGGGACGGCCTCGCTCTTAACAAAGGAGCGTAAAATGGCTTGGTTCCTGCTTTTCCTCGCAGGCTTGTTCGAAATTGGCTGGGCCGTCGGGCTGAAATATACCGATGGGTTCACGCGGCCGATGCCGACAATTCTCACCGTCGTTTCCATGGTCGTCAGCGTCGTGCTGCTCGGCCTAGCCGTAAAGACCCTGCCGATGGGCACGGCCTACGCGGTCTGGACCGGCATCGGCACAGTCGGTACGGTTCTGCTTGGCATCTGGTTGCTCGGTGATCCCGCGACCCTTGTGCGGCTGCTCTGCATCGGCTTGATCGTTGCAGGCATCGCCGGTCTCAAGCTCACCGCCTGACTGATCTCATCCGCGCTGGCGATTGTCCAGCGCCCAGATTCCCGGTCCGGCGAACACCAGAAACAGGAAGATGAAGCAGAACAGGATCGCCCCGTCTCCCTGATTGTTGGCCGGGAAGAAGTCGATCTGCATATGCACCATGAAGTAGGCGATCGCCATTTCGCCGCTCAAGAGAAAGGCGATCGGCCGAGTGAAAAGCCCGAGCAGGACAAAGATGCCGCCGACAAGTTCAATAATTCCCGCCACGAAGAACAGCGTCGTGATTTCATAAGGCGCCGGCGGAAAGCCGAAGACCTTCTGCGTGCCATGTTCGACGAACAAAAGCGCTGTCACGACTCGCAAGACGGTAAGGGCGGCGGGCTGATAAGGCGACAAGCGCTCGGAAAGGGACATGCGGATCTCCGTTCGATAGGGGATGCGAAGGAGATCCTGTCGAAAGTGCTCTCGCTTCGCTGATAACGAAGTGAACACGCGAGAGACCAATTTATTCGCCGGACCCGGCAATTCAACCGAGCCCCACGGAGAAGCTGGTTACTTCTTATTGTTGTCGATCGCCAGCAGGCCCGGGCCTGCGAAGATCAGGAACAGGAAGACGAAGCAGTAGAGGATCGCCGCATCACCGCCATTATTGGCCGGGAAGAAATTCTTCGGATAATGCGCCATGAAATAGGCGACCGCCATGTTGCCGCAGAGAATGAACGCGACTGGACGGGTGAAGAAACCGACGATCGTGGCCAATCCGCCAACGATTTCGATGATACCCTGAACCAGAAGCAGGGTCGGCAACGGGCTTGGGAACTGACCGCCGGCCGGAAAGCCAACGAGCTTTTGCAGACCATGTTCGATGAACAATACACCGGTGACGATACGCAGCACGGTAAGAGCATAGGGCTGATACTGATTCAGCCGATCGGAAAGCGCCATGTTAAACTCCAGTTTTAACTCCCCCACGAGGAAGCAATAGAGCGCACGGGCAGGAACGTGAAAACACGGATTCTGACGCTCAATCAATTTTCCGTGTTAAATCCGTGACTTGTTGTCACATGCTCACAACGGGATGTTGTCGTGCTTCTTCCAGGGATTGGTCAGATCCTTGTTGCGCAGCATTCTAAGCCCCTGTGCCAGCCGTCGCCGCGTCGAGCGCGGCATGATCACTTCGTCAATGTAGCCGCGCTCTGCGGCAACGAAAGGCGACAGGAATCGGTCCTCATACATCTTGGTGTGGGCCGCGATCTTCCCGGGATCGGCAATATCCTTGCGGAAGATGATCTCGACGGCGCCCTTGGCGCCCATGACGGCGATCTGCGCCGTCGGCCAGGCATAGTTGAGATCGCCGCGGAGATGTTTCGATGCCATGACGTCATAGGCGCCGCCGAAGGCCTTACGCGTAATGACCGTCAGCTTAGGCACGGTCGCCTCGGCATAGGCGAAGAGCAGCTTGGCGCCGTGCTTGATCAGGCCGCCGTATTCCTGTGCCGTTCCTGGCAGGAAGCCCGGCACGTCGACGAAGGTGACGATCGGGATATTGAAGCAATCGCAGAAACGCACGAAACGCGCAGCCTTCCGCGACGCGTCGCTGTCGAGCACGCCGGCAAGCACCATCGGCTGATTGGCGACGAAGCCGACCGTGGCGCCCTCGATGCGGCCGAAACCGCAAACGATGTTCTTGGCGAAGCTTTCCTGGATCTCGAAGAAATCGCCCTCATCCGCGACTTTCAGGATCAGCT
Source organism: Hyphomicrobiales bacterium (assembly GCA_900472485.1). Lineage (GTDB taxonomy): Bacteria > Pseudomonadota > Alphaproteobacteria > Rhizobiales > Rhizobiaceae > Rhizobium. The sequence goes on along the minus strand of UCII01000005.1, from coordinate 168,701 downwards.
CCTTGATGTCGTAGGGCTTGTTGGCATTGGCTGGGATCAGCGTATCGAGCGAATTATCCGGTTCCGTCACCGATTGATAGCACTCAATTTCCGGCACCGCTGCCGTGTTCGATTGCGGCAGGAAATCGACGAGGCGGCGCACCTGCAAAAGTGTATCGACATCATTGTCGTAGGCCGCGTCCGCAATCGAAGACTTCGTCGTGTGCACCGAGGCACCGCCGAGCTGCTCGGATGTCACGGTCTCATTGGTAACGGTCTTCACCACATCCGGCCCGGTGACGAACATGTAGGATGTGTCGCGCACCATGAAGATGAAGTCGGTCATGGCTGGAGAATAGACGTCGCCGCCGGCACAAGGGCCCATGATGACCGAAATCTGCGGAATGACACCGGAGGCAAGCACATTGCGTTGGAACACCTCAGCATAACCGCCAAGTGCGGCCACGCCTTCCTGAATGCGGGCGCCGCCGGCATCGTAGATTCCGATGATCGGCGCCCGGTTCTTCAGCGCCATATCCTGCACCTTGGTGATCTTTTCCGCATGTGCTTCTGAAAGAGATCCACCGAAGACTGTGAAATCTTTGGCAAAAATGAAGACGGTTCGTCCGTTGACCGTGCCCCAGCCGGTCACGACGCCGTCGCCGGCAATCTTGCTCTTGTCCATGCCGAAATCGGTCGAGCGATGCTCGACGAACATATCGAATTCTTCGAAAGAGCCCTCGTCGAGGAAGATATCGATGCGCTCGCGCGCCGTCAGCTTGCCGCGGGCATGCTGCGCGTCGATGCGAACTTGCCCGCCGCCAAGCCTTGCGATCTCACGACGGCGTTCCAGTTCCTGCAGGATTTCCTTCATGCGGCCCTCTCTCCATCATCGCTCGGGCTTAGCATGGCGCGAGCCTTGTTTGAAGCTGTTGGCTTAGTTTGTGAGCCGTGGCGTGTTCAGCGAAAAGATGGAACGAACCCGCGCGGCGATATCTTCCGCCATCAGCTCATCCGCGGTCGCGGGATCGGGAGCAACGGTTCTGGTCTCGAAAGATGCCATCGCAATCACAGCGCCGCCATCGGCTGCCGCGGCATCGATATTGATCTTGGCGCTGCTGCGGTCGCGATTGAAGCCGCGCGCCTTGCGGACGTCGCTCAGTCGAACTGTGATGGCAACCTGTGGCAATTGCGGACTGAAGCTCGTAGCGGCGATCGCGGCGTTGACGCGATCATTGACGGCTACAACCAGTGCCGGCGACACCGGCGGCAGTGCCTGATCGGCTACGACGGTTGCGCTGCGCACGGCATAGGTTGGGGGCGGAGGATCGACGGACCAACTCGAGCAAGCGGCCAATGCCAGAATTCCCACGAGCGCCGGTATGGCTCTCGGCCTCCACAACAACATGATCCCTGCCCCGACTTTCGAATTTGCAAGATATGCAGATCGATATAAAGGACTGGAAATCAACAATATTCAACTGCGAAGCGCGGAAAAAACCTCGGCCGCGGCCTGAAACTCTTCAAAACGTTGTGCACGACGCTGCTCGGCCTCTTCGTCGCTGCCCCAATGCTCGATTGTCCAATCCTCGTCGAGATGAGCGAGCGACCAGATCTCGGCAAGCGGCAGGAAACCTTTCGCAAAAGCCAGCGCCAGGATCGCCGAACCAGTCAGTGTGGTGATCGTGTGCAAGCTCGCGAGTTCCATCGGTGTGTCAAACTCGCGCAAAGCAGCGGCGAAGGCCGCGATAGCCTCTTTAGGCTGTTCCTGGTGCATGACGCCTTCGGCCAGGATGAAGCGGGCGCCTAGGTCGCGCGCGGCCCATTCGATCACCGGATTCCAGCGCTCCGACTGCCGCTCGACGAGGCGCTCGGGACCATCGGCGCGGTAGCAGAGCAGATCGCTGCCGGAGAAGCGGACGATTTCGTCGAATACGGCCTGGCTTTCCGTCGCAACGCCATCGATGGCCGTGTTGACGAGGCGCGTTACCGGCATGGTGGCCGGATCGATGACGTCGACTTGACGTGCCCACTCGGCGGCCACCAATCCGGCAAGCGCTTCCGTCGGCAGAGCCAGGGAGTGCCGCGCCGGCGTCTTCACCACCTTGCCATCGAGAGCGATAGCATGGCCGCCATGTTCCTCGTTGATCGTCACATCCTTGTAGAAGCGCTTGGGCAGCGGCTTCTTCATCTGGATCTGCGCGCGGCGGATCGGATCGGGATGGCTGAGACCTTCGGAAAGATCGTTCAACAGGTCGCGCATGGCGTCACCTCAGAGAATATGGCTCAACAAATCGTTCGGATGGTGGGCGATGGCATCCGCTCCCGCCGCCAGCAACTCCTCGACGGAAGCATAGCCCCAGGCCACACCAATGGCAGTCGCACCAGCCGCCTTTGCCATCTGCATGTCGTAGATCGCATCGCCGATCACGATCGTGTCATGCGGATCCATGCCAGTCTCGTCGCAGCATTCCGTCACCATCGCCGGATGCGGTTTCGACGGGCAATCGTCGGCGGTGCGCGAGACGATAAAATAGGGCGTGAAGTCGTTGACCTCAAGGATATGGGTCAAACCGCGGCGGGATTTACCCGTGACTGCGCCGATCAGCAGCTCATCACGGGCCGCAAGCGTCTCGATCAGCGGCTTGATGCCGTCGAAGAGCGGCGTCTGCATATCAGCCTCGTCTCGCACCTCCGGAAAGATCGACTTGTAATGCGCCGTCATGGCAATCGCTTCGTCGTCGACATGCGGCTTGCCCTGCAGGCGGGCAATGGCGATATCGAGCGTCAGGCCGATGATCGATTTCGTCGCAGAAACATCGGGACGCTTGTAGCCGAAGGCTACGAAGGTGCGCGCCATGACCTCGTGGATCAGCCGCGCGCTGTCGACCAGCGTGCCGTCACAATCGAATAATACCAGCTTCATTCGTCGTCCGGCTCCCCTGCCGATTCCATATCGAAGCCGAGAAGGTTCCAGGTCTGCACCATGTGCGGCGGCAAAGGCGCGGTGACGCGCAGACGTCCGCCGCTCGGATGCGGGATATCGATATGACGCGCATGCAGATGCAGGCGCTTCTGGACACCGCCCGGAAAATCCCAGTTAGGATCGTCATCGAAATATTTGGGGTCGCCAATGATCGGATGGCCCATATGCAGCGCGTGGACACGCAACTGGTGGGTACGGCCGGTATAGGGCTCCATTTCCAGCCAGGCTAGGCTCTGCGCTGCGGTCTCGAGCACGCGATAGTAGGAGATGGCGTGATCTGCGCCCTCCTCTCCATGCTTGGCGATGCGCATGCGATCGCCATCCGGTGTGGCTTCCTTCACCAGCCAGGTGGAAATCTTGTCCTCGTGCTTGCGCGGCACGCCCTTGACCAGCGACCAGTAGGTCTTCTTGGTATCGCGCTCGCGGAACGCCGCCGTCAGCTTCTGCGCGGCACCCCGTGTACGGGCAACGACGAGGACGCCTGACGTGTCGCGGTCGAGACGATGCACCAGGCGCGGTTTTTCGCCTTTCTTGCTGGTCCATGCCTCGAGCATCTTGTCGATATGACGAGTCAGGCCGGAACCGCCCTGCACCGCGAGGCCGGCTGGCTTGTTCAACACATAGACCTTGTCGTCTTCATGCAGCAGCATGCGCGCAAGAAGTTCGGCGTCGCCGGAGTGTTTCAGGTCATTGCTGGCAATAGGGCCGCCTTTCGGTCCCTTGGCGTCGACATCGAGCGGCGGCACGCGCACCATCTGCCCCGGCTGCACGCGGGCGTCCGTCTTAACGCGGCCACCATCGACACGCACCTGGCCCGAGCGCAGAAGCTTCTGTAACTGACCAAAGCCGAGTCCTGGAAAATGCACCTTGAACCAGCGGTCGAGGCGCATGCCGGCCTCGTCAGGCTCGACCTTAATATGCTCAATCCCGGCCATTCTTCTTCTTTCAAATACCGCAGCATGTCCCAGGCGTTGCCAAAACTCGTTCGGTGGGATCATGCGAATTTTCAGACAATAGGACGATCTGCCCCGCGGCCGGAGACTTCCTGGCCTTTTGACGTGGCTTTAGAGCATTCGAGGAAAAGTGGAAACTGGAATTATACGGAAGGATAATTTTCTGGCTTAGTTTCCCTTGGCGGAGACGACAGGCAGATTGATGTCGATCATGCCCGCCTTGTCGAACATCAGCATCACGGGTACCTTGCCACCTTGCTTGAAGGGCGCTTTCACTTGCCTGAACATCATATGCATCGTGCTGGGCGCAAGCGTGACGGTCGCGCCGGCGGGGATGGCGATGCCGCCTTTCACCTCGCGCATCTTCATGATCTCGCCTTCCATTTTCATCTCGTGCAGTTCCACCTTACCGGCCGCCGAGGAGGTCACTGAGGTCAGCTTATCGTCGATCTTGCCAGTGTTGTGGATGGTGATGTAACCGCCGCCGACGGGCTGGCCGGGAAGCATGGCGCGAACATAGCCGCCGCTGATATCGAGATCGGCAAGTTTGGCAGTCGCGGAGCCGGAAGGTGCCGCACCCGCGTCCATGTGCATACTGGGCATGGATTTCATCGTGCCGCTATCCTCAGCCATTGCTTCACTGGAAGGAAGCGAAAATGCGCCAATGGACATCAGCAATGCGGCTGTGTAGTTGCGGATCATCTTTGTCTCCTGCCCGGCTCCTCAGTCGATGACAAGGGATAGCCTCTCCCATGCCTGATGCAAAGGCTCGTATTCATTGGGAAACACAAGATTGATCGGCGCGACAAAAATTTGTTCAGCGACGACATTTGCCCCTTGCCATCTTCGGCCGGGACCGGATAATGACTTTCAACCTTGTTGGGAGAATCCGGCGCGAGCCGGTGCCGAAGGAGCAACCGCCCCGGAAACTCTCAGGCCAAAGGACCAGCAAGGGGCAGACGGAACTCTGGAGAGAAGCGCGCAAGCGTTCGCCGAAGGGATAACAATCTCAGGCAAACAGACAGAGGGGGCTCATCGTCAGGCGCTACCGCGCCGAAATTGTGAGCTCTGCGCTTCGAAACGAGCGCAAAACCCGGAGGCGTCATTTGGACGAGACCGCTGCCCTCAAGACCACCCCCCTTCATGCCCTGCATGTGTCCCTCGGCGCCCGCATGGTGCCGTTCGCTGGCTACGACATGCCCGTGCAATATGCGCCCGGCGTTCTGAAGGAACATCTTTGGACTCGATCCTCTGCCGGCCTGTTCGACGTGTCGCACATGGGGCAGCTGACGATCCGCGCACGCTCAGGCAAATATGAGGATGCGGCGCTGGCACTCGAGAGCCTGGTGCCGGTCGATATTCTCGGCCTTGCCGAAAATCGCCAGCGCTATGGCTTCTTCACCGACGACAAGGGCGGCATCCTCGACGATCTGATGATCGCCCATATGGACGACTATCTTTTCGTCGTGGTCAACGCCGCCTGCAAAGAGCAGGATTTCAAGCATCTTCAAGATCATATCGGCGATAGCTGCGAAGTTACATTACTCGATCGCGCGCTCATTGCCCTGCAGGGACCGCGCGCCGTCGACGTGCTTGCCGAGCTCTGGGCTGATATCGCCTATATGAAATTCATGGACGTGCGCCATTGCCGCCTGCACGATGTCTCCTGCCTTGTGTCGCGCTCCGGCTATAGCGGTGAAGACGGTTTCGAAATCTCCGTGCCGCCGGACAAAGCCGAGGATATCGCCAAGCGGCTGCTGGAGCATCCGGATGTGCAGCCGATCGGCCTTGGCGCCCGTGACTCCCTGCGCCTGGAGGCCGGCCTCTGCCTTTATGGCAACGATATCGACCAGACGACGACGCCGATCGAAGGCGCACTCGAATGGGCGATCCAGAAAGCCCGAAAGACCGGCGGCGACCGCGCCGGCGGCTTTCCCGGCGCGACCCGCATCCTCAGCGAACTCGATGGCGGCACATCGCGCCGTCGTGTCGGCCTGAAGCCGGAGGGCAAGGCGCCGGTACGCGGCCATTCCAAGCTTTATGCCGATGCCGAAGGCAAAACGGAGATTGGCGAAGTCACTTCGGGTGGTTTTGGCCCGAGCGTCGAATCCCCGGTTGCCATGGGCTACGTGCCGACCGAATTCACGGCCCCCGGCAACACCGTTTACGCTGAAGTGCGCGGCAAATATCTGCCCGTCGTTGTCAGCACGCTGCCTTTCATCAAACCCACCTACAAACGCTGAAGGTCTTTTCCAGAGAGGATTATCCATGCTGAAATTCACCGAAGAACATGAGTGGCTGAAGGTCGAAGGCGATGTCGCAATCGTGGGCATTACGGCCCATGCCGCCGAACAGCTCGGCGATCTCGTTTTCGTGGAGTTGCCCGAGGTCGGTGCCAGCTTCTCCAAGGGAGCCGACGCGGCAACCGTCGAGTCGGTCAAGGCAGCCTCCGAAGTCTATTGTCCGCTCGACGGAGAGATCACGGAAATCAACGAAGCCATCACCGCCGATCCTGCCCTCGTCAATTCCGATCCGATGGGTGCTGGCTGGTTCTTCAAGCTGAAACTGAAGAATGTCGGCGATCTCGATGGTCTGCTTGATGAATCCGGTTACAAGGAGCTGATCGGATAATGACGACGCCTACGGAATTCACCTTCACCGATTACCAGCCATACGATTTTGCCAATCGCCGCCATATCGGCCCGTCTCCGTCGGAGATGGCCGATATGCTCAAGGTGATCGGCTATAAGAGCCTCGACGGCCTGATCGACGCGACGCTGCCGCCGGCCATCCGCCAGAAGGCACCGCTCGCCTGGGGAGCGCCAATGACGGAGCGCGAGGCGCTCGACCGTCTGCGCGAGACCGCCAACAAGAACAAGGTTCTCGTTTCGCTCATCGGCCAAGGCTATTATGGCACGATCACGCCGCCCGTCATCCAGCGCAACATCCTGGAAAATCCGGCCTGGTACACCGCCTATACGCCATACCAGCCTGAGATCAGCCAGGGCCGCCTCGAGGCACTGCTGAACTACCAGACGATGATCAGCGACCTCACCGGTCTCGATGTCGCCAACGCGTCCCTACTCGATGAAGCAACGGCTGCAGCCGAAGGCATGGCGATGGCGGAACGCGTCGCCAAGTCCAAGGCAAAGGCCTTCTTCGTCGATGCCGCCTGCCATCCGCAGACTATCGCGCTTATCAAGACCCGCGCCGAGCCGCTCGGCTGGACTGTCATCGTCGGCAATCCCTTCACCGATCTTGATCCGGTGGATGTCTTCGGCGCGATCTTCCAGTATCCGGGCACGCACGGCCACATCAACGATTTCAGTGGCCTGATCGCCCGTCTGCACCAGACCGGCGCTATCGCCATCATGGCGACCGATCTATTAGCATTGACCCTGCTGAAATCCCCGGGTGAGATGGGTGCGGATATCGCTATCGGCTCCTCCCAGCGCTTCGGCGTTCCGGTTGGTTATGGCGGGCCGCATGCCGCGTTTATGGCCGTCAAGGACGACTACAAGCGTTCAATGCCCGGTCGTCTTGTCGGTGTTTCAGTCGACGCACGCGGCAATCGCGCCTATCGCCTGTCGCTGCAGACTCGCGAGCAGCATATCCGCCGCGAAAAGGCGACGTCGAATATATGCACCGCCCAGGTGCTCCTCGCGGTCATGGCTTCGATGTATGCGGTCTTCCATGGTCCGCAGGGCCTGAAGGCGATCGCACAACAGGTCCACCAGAAGGCCGTGCTAATGGCCAAGGGTTTGGAAAAGCTGGGCTACTCAGTCGAGCCGGAGACTTTCTTCGACACGATCACCGTCGAAGTCGGCCACATGCAGGGTCTGATCCTGCGTGCAGCCGTCGCCGAAGGCGTCAACCTGCGCAAGGTCGGTGAAACCAAGATCGGCATCAGCCTGGACGAGCGCACGCGCCCGGCAACAGTGGAAGCCGTCTGGCGCGCATTCGGCGGCAATTTCCGCATCGCCGATTTCGAGCCGTCTTACCGCCTGCCGAAGACCCTGCTGCGCACCAGCGAATACCTCTCGCATCCGATCTTCCACATGAACCGTGCCGAAAGCGAGATGACGCGTTACATTCGTCGTCTCTCTGACCGCGACCTGGCGCTCGACCGCTCAATGATCCCGCTCGGCTCATGCACCATGAAGCTCAATGCGACGGCGGAAATGCTGCCGATCACCTGGCCGGAATTCTCGGATATCCATCCGTTCGTCCCGGCCGATCAGGCGCTCGGCTACCGCGAAATGATCGATGACCTGACGGAAAAGCTCTGCGCCGTAACAGGCTATGACACCTTCTCCATGCAGCCGAATTCCGGCGCGCAGGGCGAATATGCGGGCCTGCTGACCATCCGCAACTATCACATTGCCAATGGCGAGGGTCATCGCGACATCTGCCTCATCCCGACTTCCGCGCACGGCACCAACCCCGCCTCGGCACAGATGGCGGGCATGAAGGTTGTAGTGGTCAAGGTCAGCGACGATGGCGATATCGATATGGCCGACTTCCGCGCCAAGACCGAGCAATATGCCGACAGCCTCTCCTGCTGCATGATCACCTACCCTTCGACGCATGGCGTGTTCGAGGAGACGGTGAAGGAGATTTGCGATCTCGTGCATAAGCATGGCGGTCAGGTCTATCTCGACGGTGCCAACATGAACGCTATGGTCGGCCTGTCGCGTCCCGGCGATATCGGCTCCGATGTCAGCCACCTGAACCTGCACAAGACCTTCTGCATCCCGCATGGCGGCGGCGGGCCCGGCATGGGTCCGATCGGCGTCAAGGCGCATCTGGCGCCTCACCTGCCCGGCCATCCGGAAACGGACGGCCGCAGCGGTGCGGTCTCAGCAGCAGCCTTCGGTTCGGCCTCGATCCTGCCGATCTCCTGGAGCTATTGCCTGATGATGGGCGGCGAAGGCCTGACGCAGGCAACGAAGGTGGCGATCCTCAACGCCAACTACATCGCTGCCCGGCTGAAGGGCGCCTATGACGTGCTCTATAAGTCCAAGGACGGACGCGTCGCGCATGAATGCATCATCGACACCCGTCCGCTGGCTGCAAGCGCCGGCGTGACGGTCGACGATGTCGCCAAGCGCCTAATCGATTGCGGCTTCCACGCACCGACCATGAGTTGGCCGGTTGCCGGCACGCTGATGATCGAGCCGACCGAATCGGAAACGAAGGCCGAACTCGACCGCTTCTGCGAGGCAATGCTGGCTATCCGCGAGGAAGCCCGCGCCATTGAGGACGGGCGGATGGACAAGGCCAACAATCCGTTGAAGAACGCTCCGCACACGGTGGAAGACCTTGTCGGCGAATGGGATCGCCCCTATTCGCGCGAACAGGCCTGCTTCCCGCCCGGCGCCTTCCGCGTCGACAAATACTGGTCGCCGGTCAACCGCATCGACAATGTCTATGGCGACCGCAACCTGATCTGCACTTGCCCGCCGCTGGAATCCTACGCCGAGGCCGCAGAATAGGATTTTTGCAAAAAAGCGAAGCGGTTCAGTCGCTTCGCTGGAAACAGACATAAATCTATTGTGAAACTTGTCTATGAAAACGCCGCGTGTCCGAAAGGATGCGCGGCGTTTTTGATGACGCCACAGTGGGGCTTTGGAATTCAGATTTATGCCGGAACGATTCGACGTGGACAATCCCGACAACTACATCGCCGCCGCCTTCGAAACCGACGATCCGGCCTCGATCGCCAAGGCGCTGGGTGAAGTGGCACGCACGCGCAACATGAGCAAGCTCGCCAAAGATGTCGGCATGAACCGTTCGGCGCTTTATCGCGCGCTCAGCGGCGACGGCAATCCCGAATTTGCAACGATCTTGAAAGTCGTCAGGGCGCTTGGCCTCAAGCTGACGCCCGTTTCGGCAGCTAACTGAAACTTTCAGCCGCTAGCCGATCGCCTCCTCAAGCAGAAGCAACACGAGAAAGCCCGCAAAGAACATAGCGGTCACCCAGGGGCGGTCGGGTGTTTCATGGGCTTCGACCAGCAGCTCCTCGGTGACGAGATAGAGAAGCGCAATCAGCCCGAACGCAAAGAAGCCAGTCAGAATCGGGTCGGGCAATGAAGCGATCGGCGCTCCCAGCAAGGCGCCGATCGGCAGCAGCAGCGCAAGCGCTGCCGTGATCGCGACGATCCTGGATCGAGAGCGAACACTCTCACCAAGCTCATTCGCCACCGTCAGACCGAGAAACAGCACCTCGATCGTCAGGGCGATCGTCAGCAGCAAGCCGACTTTCGGGCCGGCCGCAAAGCCGATGCCAAGCACGAGGCCGTCGATCAGGATATCGATGCCGATGGCAGCCAGAAGACCGACCGGCCCTTTGGCCCAATTTTCCAATTGCTTGACCAGCAACATCACGCCAACACCAATAGCGCCGCCGATCACCGTCGCCAGGGGATAGCCGCGATGCATGACATCAGGCAGAATTTCTCCGGCGGCAGCCGCAAACACGACGCCGGCTGCAAAATGCTGGATTGCGCTGACAAGATTGGGGCCTGGTCGCGTATTCACCGCAACCGCGGCACCCACAATCGCAGCACCTGCCGGGATCAATGTATAAACCCATGCCGCAGCCGCCATAAAATTCCCCCACCGCGCGCACCAACGACTTTATCCAGTTTGGCCGGGAGCCAAAGAGGTCGCGGATAAATCGAGGCGTCTGCTGATCAAAGCACGAAACGCATGGCGGTGAAATATGGAGAGCCAGCTTTAAGCGGGTTGCGCTGCCTGTCGTTGAGCAGCCAGAGCGGCGAGATCGGCAGGCTTCAATTCAACGGATTCGCCGCAGCCGCAAGCGGATGTCTGATTGGGATTGGTGAAGATGAAGCCCGAGCGCAATGTCGTCGTCTCAAAGCCCATTTCCGTGCCTAGCAGATAAAGCACCGCCGAGGGCTCCACCCAGACCTTGGCGCCATCGCGCTCGATCAGGTCGTCTTTGGGATTCGGCTCGGTTACCAGGTCGATGGTATATTCCATGCCGGCACAGCCGCCCTTCTTGATGCCGACGCGAACGCCCTTGGCATCGGGACCGGAATTCTCGACGATCGCCTTGACGCGGGCTGCTGCCGCATCTGTCATGCTCATGATTGCGAAGCCCATGGGCTCATTCTCCTTCCACAACCGGGGTCAAGATCCGGCGCTTCGAGTCTTAATGTAAAGCCGGCGGCTTAAAGCTTCAATACCAGCCGACGGCAACCTGTGCCTCTTCCGACATGCGATCCGGCGTCCATGGCGGGTCGAAGGTCATGCTGACGTCGACACCGGAAACGCCTTCCACGGCGCCGACGGCATTTTCGACCCAGCCCGGCATTTCGCCGGCAACCGGGCAACCCGGTGCAGTCAGCGTCATGACGATCTTCACCATGCGGTCGTCTTCGATATCGATCTTGTAGACCAGGCCAAGTTCGAAGATATCGGCGGGAATTTCCGGATCGTAGACCGTTTTCAGCGCAGAGATGATGTCGTCGCTGAGGCGCGCCAGTTCATCTGCGGGGATGCTGGAATGCACGATCCCTTCGCGTACGTCGATCTTCTGTTCGCTTTCGTCGAGTGACATCGCTTGCCTCCTCAGGCAAAGAATTTCCGTGCATATTCCAGTGCATCGGCCAAGGCATCCACCTCGGCTCGCGTATTGTACATGCCGAACGATGCACGGCATGTGGAGGTGACGCCGAAGCGTTTCAAGAGCGGCTGGGCGCAATGCGTACCCGCGCGAACCGCCACACCCTGGCGGTCGATCACCATCGAGACGTCGTGGGAGTGTATTCCCGCCAGCTCGAAGGAGAAGATGCCACCCTTGCCGGGCGCCGTGCCGATGACGCGCAGCGAATTGATATCGCGCAACCGCTCCGCCGCATAGGCGGCAAGATCGGCCTCATGGCGCGCAATCGCCTCACGGCCGATACTGTCCATGTAATCAAGCGCATAGCCAAGACCGATCGCTTGAACGATCGGCGGCGTTCCCGCTTCGAAACGATGCGGCGGCTCGTTATAGGTCACGTTTTCCTCGGTGACGTCGAAGATCATCTCGCCGCCGCCCTGGAACGGCCGCATCTCGGCGAGCCGCTCCTTCTTGCCGTAGAGAACGCCGATGCCCGAGGGGCCGTAGAGCTTGTGGCCGGTCATGACGTACCAGTCGCAATCGATATCCTGCACGTCGACAGGCATATGCACAGCACCCTGCGAACCGTCGATCAAGACGGGAATGCCGCGCTCATGGGCGATGCGGCACACTTCCTTCACTGGAACGACAGTTCCAAGCGCATTCGACATATGCGTGATGGCGACGAGCTTCGTACGCTCCGTCAGGCTCTTTTCGAAATCCTCGATATGGAACGCGCCCTCGTCGTCGACTGGCACCCAGACGAGCTTCGCGCCCTGACGCTCGCGAATGAAATGCCACGGAACGATATTGGAGTGATGCTCCATGATGGAGACGACAATCTCGTCGCCCTCGCCAATCTTTGGCATACCCCAGCCGTAGGCGACCGTGTTGATGGCTTCCGTCGAGTTCTTGGTGAAGACGATGTCGTCGACCGACGGCGCATTCAGGAAGCGGCGCACCTTTTCGCGAGCCGCCTCATAGGCTTCCGTGGCGGCATTGGAGAGGAAATGCAGGCCACGATGCACATTCGCATATTCGTTGGAATAGGCATGCGAGATGGCATCGATGACGACCTGCGGCTTCTGCGCTGAGGCGCCATTGTCGAGATAGACGAGCGGCTTGCCATGCACCGTCTTCGCAAGGATCGGGAAATCCCGGCGAATGGCTTCGACATCATAGGCCGTTGCCGGCACGATCTTGTCCACGGGCTTTGCCTCCAATCAGGCGTGCTTTTCCAGCCAGGCCGAGATAACGCCTTCCAGCGCCTCGACCAGGGCTTCGTCTTCCAGTTCCTCGACGATCTCGGCCACAAAGGCGTTGACGAGCATGGCCCGCGCCTTTTTCTCCGGAATGCCGCGCGCCATCAGATAGTAGAGATGGTTGCCGTCGATATCCGCGACAGTGGCGCCATGGCCGCACTGTACGTCATCAGCGAAGATTTCAAGCTCCGGCTTCACCGAAAACTCGGCATCGTCGGACATCAGCAGCGTGTTGCAGGCCATCTTGGCGTCGGTCTTCTGCGCATCCGGTGCGACCCGGATCATGCCCTGGAAGACGCCGCGAGCGCGGTCGAACACGACATTACGGATAACTTCCGTGGAACCTGTGTTCGGAACATCATGACCAAGCACCATCGTCACGTCTGTATGCGTATCGCCGCCGAGCAGGTTGATCCCGCGCAGCGTCAGATCGGCGCCCTCGCCCGCTACCTTGATGTACAGCTCTTGGCGCACCAGCTTGCCGCCGGCGTTGATGACGAACAGCTTCAGCTTGGCATCTTCTCCGAGATCGATCCGGAGCTGGCCGAGATGGGTATCTTCGCTGCCCTGCTCCTGCAGGATAATCCAGGTGATTTCGGACCCTTTGCCGATCTTGACTTCGCTGACCGAGGAAACCAGCGCAGCTGCACCTTCGACCGCCTGATGACGCTCGATAAAGGTCGCCTTGACGTCGGCACCGAAAGTAACCGGCAGGCGGCTGTGGATCTGGCCGCCGGCATGGATGAACTGCACTTCGAGCGGCGCATCGAGTTCGGTGCCGTCAGGAAAATCGATGACATAGCCGTCACGCACGAAGCTCGCATTGATGCGCCCGATAGCGTCATCCTTGCCAAGCGCTTCGAGTCCGACGGCGGCCGTGCCGTTGATCAGGCTGTCGGCGTAGCGTGCAACGGTCAGATTCTTCACCGAAGCCTTATCACTTGCCTTGCCCTGCAGAACCGCGATGACAGGCGATCCTTCGACTGTCGCCGACAACGCTTCGACAAGGCCCTTGCCGATATCGCTCGGAACCAGGCGCAGCAGGTTCTTGAAATCGGTATAGTGCCAAGCCTCGACGCGGCGCGTCGGCAGGCCGGCGGTCTTCAGCTCGTCCAGCAGGCGATCGCGGACTGCAAAGACTTCGCCGTCACCGGGCAGATCGCCCATCTGGTCGTTATACGCCTCGATCAGCGCCGTCTCCGCGGCGGTGAGGCGGTTCGTCGTCTGAATGTTCATCGACTGTCCTTTCCGCCTCGATCAGGCTGCAGCACCGATGATATCGGCATAGCCATTGGCTTCGAGTTCATGCGCCAGCGTCTTGTCGCCGGACTTGATCACCTGGCCCTTGTAGAGGACGTGAACGGTGTCTGGAACGATGTAGTCGAGCAGGCGCTGATAGTGGGTGATGACGATGACGGCGCGGTCCGGAGAACGCAGCGCGTTGACGCCATCGGCAACGATCTTGAGCGCGTCGATGTCGAGGCCGGAATCGGTTTCGTCGAGCACGCAAAGCTGCGGCTCCAAGAGCGCCATCTGCAGGATTTCAGCGCGCTTCTTTTCACCGCCGGAAAAGCCGACGTTCAACGGACGCTTCAGCATGTCCATGTTGATCTGCAGCTTAGCGGCAGCGTCCTTGACGCGACGCAGGAAATCCGGCGTCGTCAGCTCGTCTTCGCCACGTGCCTTACGCTGCTCGTTCAGAGCAACCTTGAGGAACTGCATGGTGGCGACGCCGGGGATTTCCACGGGATACTGAAACGCCAGGAAGATGCCCTTGGCGGCGCGCTCAGCAGCATCGAGCTCCAGGATGCTCTCGCCGTTATAGAGGATATCACCCTCGGTGACTTCATAGTCCTCGCGGCCGGCGAGAATGTAGGAGAGCGTCGACTTGCCGGAGCCGTTCGGGCCCATGATAGCGGCGACTTCGCCTGCCTTCACAGTCAGGTTCAGGCCGCGAATGATCTCGGTGCCGTCTTCGGCGATACGGGCGTGCAGGTTCTTGATTTCAAGCATTTTAGTATCCTATCGCAGGAATGAAGGTGCGGCGCGCGCGGCGCGCCAAAGCTAATTCTGTTTCGAGTGCGTCAGCCGACGCTGCCTTCGAGCGAGATGCCGATCAGCTTCTGTGCTTCGACGGCAAATTCCATCGGCAGCTCCTGCAGCACTTCCTTGACGAAGCCGTTGACGATCAGCGCGATCGCCGCTTCGGTTGGGATGCCACGCTGCAGGCAATAGAACAGCTGATCCTCGGAGATCTTCGACGTCGTGGCTTCGTGCTCGAACTGAGCGGACGAGTTCTTCGCCTCGATATAAGGCACCGTATGCGCACCGCACTTGTCGCCGATGAGCAGTGAGTCGCACTGCGTGAAGTTACGTGCGTTCGACGCCTTGCGGTGAGCCGAAACCTGGCCGCGATAGGTGTTCTGCGAGACGCCGGCGGCGATGCCCTTCGAAACGATGCGGCTCGAGGTGTTCTTGCCGAGATGGATCATCTTGGTGCCGCTGTCGACTTGCTGATGGCCGTTCGAAACCGCGATCGAGTAGAACTCGCCACGGCTGTCGTCGCCGCGCAGAATGCAGGACGGATACTTCCAGGTGATCGCCGAACCGGTCTCGACCTGCGTCCAGGAGATCTTGGAGCGGTGGCCGCGGCAATCGCCACGCTTGGTGACGAAGTTGTAGATGCCGCCCTTGCCGTTCTTGTCGCCCGGATACCAGTTCTGGACGGTCGAATACTTGATCTCGGCATCATCGAGCGCAACCAGTTCGACGACGGCGGCATGCAGCTGGTTTTCGTCGCGCTGCGGCGCCGTGCAGCCTTCGAGATAGGAGACGTAGGCTCCCTCTTCGGCGATGATCAGCGTGCGCTCGAACTGACCGGTGTTCTTCTCGTTGATGCGGAAGTAGGTCGACAGCTCCATCGGGCAACGGACACCCTTCGGCACGAAGACGAAGGAGCCATCGGTGAAGACGGCCGAATTCAGCGTCGCATAGAAATTATCCGAGGTCGGCACGACGGAGCCGAGATATTTGCGCACCAGTTCCGGATGCTCGCGGATGGCTTCCGAGATCGACATGAAGATCACGCCGGCCTTCTTCAGCTCTTCCTTGAAGGTCGTCACGACCGAGACGGAATCGAACACCGCATCGACCGCGATCTTCGGCTTTTCGACGCCGGCAAGGATCTCCTGCTCGCGTAGCGGAATGCCAAGCTTCTCATAGGTCTTCAGAAGTTCCGGATCGACGTCGTCGAGCGACTTCGGGCCGGCGAACTTCTTCGGCGCAGCGTAATAGTGAATGTCGTTGAAGTCGATCTTCGGGTAGTCGACGCGCGCCCATGTGGGCTCTTCCAGCGTCAGCCAACGGCGATAGGCTTCAAGGCGCCATTCGAGCATCCAATCCGGCTCCTGCTTCTTGGCGGAGATGAAGCGGATGATGTCTTCGGAAAGACCCTTGGGAGCCTTTTCCACCTCGATCGTGGTCTCGAAACCATACTTATACTGGTCCACGTCGATCTGGCGAACCTGATCGACCGTTTCCTGGACTGCAGGCATTTCGTTCTCCAATCTCGCCGGATCCAAGGTCCGGCAGCTTGTCAACGTTGCGGCAGACTTATGTCTGCCCTCTATGTAGTCGGCCAAAAGGGACTTTTCACCCCGATTGGCAAGCGGAAATTTCGGTTTCCGCAAAATTGTGGCCCTTAGGCCGCCGCGCCCGCGAGCTTGCGCCTTGCCGCTATGCGGGCAAACGCAGCGACTGCGCGATCGATATCGGCTTCGGTCGTGCTCGGCCCCAGCGAAATACGGAGAGCCCCGAGCTTCGGGTCGCACCCCATCGCCACGAGCACATGGCTTTCTCCCACCTTGCCCGACGAGCAGGCTGAGCCCGCCGATATGGCAACCCCTTCAAGATCGAAGGCGATCTGGCCGGTTTCGGATTTCAGTCCCGGCAGCGTGAAGAAGCTGGTGTTCGGAACGCGTGGGCCATTCTTTCCGTGAATGATGACATCCGGTGCCGCAAGCTCCATGCCCGCCTCCAGCCGGTCGCGCAATGAAGCGATCGCAGCATTGCGAACCTCGAAATCTGCCGCAGCAGCCTCGGCTGCCACACCGAAGCCGACGATGGCAAGCGTGTTTTCCGTGCCCGAGCGATGGCCCTTTTCCTGGCCGCCGCCATGGATCAACGGCTTCGGCATCAGCACCTCGCCGCGCGAGACGAGCGCGCCAACGCCTTTAGGGCCGCCGATCTTGTGCGAGGATAAAATCAGAAAATCCGCGCCGATCGCATTGATATCGAGCGGAACGCGGCCAGCCGCCTGAACCGCATCGACCACGAAGAGCCCGCCGGCAGTCTGAACAAGCTTTGCCGCCTCAACGACAGGCTGGAGAATTCCGGTCTCGTTGTTGGCAAGCATGATCGCCACCATCGGCAAGCCGCTCGCCTTGTCGTGGGCAGCGAGCATGGCCTCCAGTGCAGCAAGATCGACCGTACCGTCCGATGTCACCGGTATTTCGCTGACATTATCCCTGGCAAATCGCCCGCCTTCGCGCACGGCCGGATGCTCGACAGCCGATATATAAAGGTGGTTGACGACAAGCGGCGTGCGCCCCATGCGGAATTCCGGCGTCAGCACCATATTCGCCGCCTCGGTGGCGCCGCTTGTAAAAACCATATGGGCAGGCTCCGCGCCCGTCAGGCTTGCAACTTGCCGGCGTGCGGCCTCGACAGCTGCGCGCGCTGCCCTACCTTCGCCGTGAACGGAATTGGGGTTGCCTTGAATATCCATCGCACGCAGCATGGCTTCGCGGGCCGCCGGATGGAGCGGCGCGGTAGCATTCCAGTCGAGATAGAGGCGTGTTGCAGCCATAATCTTCTTCCTGCGCGACTTTGCTTTGCTGCGACCGGCTCATTTTCCTTGAAATTTCAGCCGGGCATGCCTTATGACACGTTCCACAAACCGTTGCGCAAACAACGCGCGGACCACCGCATCAAGTTTCGAATTGTTCTAAACTGCGTTCTAGAAAAGATGAGCGCATTCGTCAAGTCAACTTGCTGCGTGCCGTAAGGTTTGAACGCAGAAAAAGAAGAGCCGGAGTATCGATGCCCGAAGTAATTTTCAACGGCCCCGCGGGTCGCCTTGAAGGCCGCTATCAGCCCTCCAAGGAAAAGAGCGCCCCGATCGCGATTATCCTTCATCCCCATCCGCAGTTCGGCGGTACGATGAACAATCAGGTGGTCTACCAGCTCTTCTATATGTTCCAGAAGCGCGGCTTCACCACGCTCCGCTTCAATTTCCGCGGCATCGGCCGCAGCCAGGGCGAATTCGACCACGGTGCCGGCGAACTTTCCGATGCGGCGTCGGCGCTCGACTGGGTTCAGAGCCTTCATCCTGATTCGAAGAGCTGTTGGGTTGCCGGCTACTCCTTTGGCGCCTGGATCGGCATGCAGCTGCTGATGCGCCGTCCGGAAATCGAAGGCTTCATGTCGATCGCGCCACAGCCGAACATTTATGACTTCTCCTTCTTGGCACCCTGCCCCTCGTCCGGCCTGATCATCAACGGCGATGCCGACAAGGTCGCGCCTGAAAAGGACGTCAACGGGCTCGTCGAGAAGCTGAAGACCCAGAAGGGCATCCTGATCACGCACAAGGTGGTTCCGGGAGCCAACCACTTCTTCAACGGCCAGGTCGAAACGCTCCTCGGCGAATGTGAGGATTATCTCGATCGTCGCCTGAACGGCGAACTGGTGCCGGAACCGGCTGCCAAGCGCATTCGCTAAGAAGCAGCGCCCTCTCAGAGCGTTTCCGCCGTTCTTTGAAACACGGAAACGCTCAATCTTGCTGTTTTACGCATTCCAGTCGAAAATCCGCTGCGCATTTTTGCCGGAACTGCTGCTAGCGTGACATCCTGAAGCAAAGGCCTGCAGTGCCGCTGACAACGATCGGCGCTTCGTACTGCATGCCGATTTTTTGTAGCACCCGCTGCGAAGCAACGTTTTCCGGATGCCTGAATGCGATGAACCGGTCAGCAAAGCCGCGGCGGAAAAACCACTGCGCGAGTGCGCCGGCGATCTCCGTGGCGTAACCGTTGCCCCAGGCGTCCTGCCGAAGCGAATAGCCGAGTTCGAACTCGCCCCGCCCCCTCTCCTGAAAGCGCGAAAAGCCGGCGCGACCGATAAAGCGTCCGTCCCCACGCCGCAGCATCTTGTACTTGGTCACGCCGTCGCGCTCCTGCTCGCCAAACCAGCTCCTTAGCCGCTCCTCAGCGTTCTCCAGCGTCCAAGGAGCCGCGCCCGAGAGATAGCGCGTGGTCTCGATCGTAGAATGCAATTGCCGAATCGCTTCGGCATCACCCTTGTCCCACATCGTCAGAACGAGGCGTGGGGTTTCGAGTATGATGGTTTGACTCATCTGCCTTGCCTGTATTCCTGATGGATCTGCTTCCTGCCGTAACGTGTATGGCGACCCCGATTGACAACCGGCCGATCAGTGCTAACCGCTCAGGCTGATTTCAACAAGTCGATCAAGCGACAATATCGCGTGCGAAAGCCCGCCGAAGCGGGCCTTCAGATTATCGCCTGGTATCATCCGTCAGTGACATGCCGGCAGGCCGGGAGCGCCGCATTTCTTCTTTTCCGGAGGCTTCTGCGGCGGAGGCGGAGGTGGTCTCTTCGCCTGCTGCTGCACGACCTTCGGCTGCGGCTGCGGTTGCGGCCTGGGTTGAGCCTGCGGCTTCGGCTGAGCCTGTGGCTTTGGTGCCTGCGCCACCACATGGGGCGCGGGTTTGGGTTGCGCAGGAGCCGGATTGGCTTGCCGGGGCGGCGCAGCAGCAACATGCGGCTGATTGTTGACCCGAGGCGGATTGTTGGGGATCGCCTTGGGCTTCGCCGGAGTTCTGGCGGCGACAGCCGGCGCTGCCGGGGTATGCACATTGGGCTTCGGTGCAGCGGCAACCGGATTCGGTTTGCCGCCCGGCATTGCTTGCGGTGCCGGTGTCTTGGCGATCTGGTTTTGCCCCTTCACGGCAGGCGCATTACCAACGGCCGGCAGCGGTTGTCCCTTGGCACCGGGAAGCGCATGTGTGTTGGCGTTCGGTGTCGTCTGAGGCTGTTGAGCCTGTTTCGTCTGCGCCGCGCCAGGGTTGGCTGGCTTGCCCGTGGCTGGCAAAGGCTGACCATTCGCACCCGGAAGCGCGTGCGCATTGGCATTTGTGCCTTGCTGGGCAGGTTGAGTGGCAACAGCCGGATTATGCACCGCATTCGGCGCAGTTTGCGGCGATTGCCCCTGCTTCGTCTGAGCCGTTCCCTGATTGACGGGCGGCTTGCCACCAGCCGGCAGCGGCTGACCATTGGCGCCAGGAAGCACGTGGGCAGCGGCATTTCCGCCTTGCGGCTGCGCCGACGCCGCCGCCGCCGGAGCAACTCCAGGCACCGTCTTGACGGCCGCGGCGGGATTCTGCCTTTGTATAACAGCGGCCTTCTTCTGCACCGATGGCGGCAGGGCAACATGCAGTGCCGCGGCACCCGCGCCGGCAAGGACAGCGGCTCCGGCGATCTTCTGCCCTGTCGTCAATCCCGGAGTTGCCGGTGCAGCTCCATTTTCGTTGGTCGTGGTAGTGGTATTGTTGTTGATGACCGTCGTGTTGTTCACGACCGTATTGTGGATGTTGTTGAAGATGACGTTGTTTTCCGGCGGCGCGACATCACGGGGCGGCTCCACCCAATCAGGGACCGGAACGTAGGTCGGCGCCGGCAACACGTAGAGATCGACCGCGGGCTGCGGCGGCGGCAGCACGACGAAATCCGGCGGCGGCGGTGCCAGGAAGACGACGGGCGGCGGCGGGGCATAACCGAAATCGGCATCATCGAAATAAAGCACGGGACGGTCGACATAGACCACTTCCGGCGGTGGCGGCGGCGGCACATCATACTCGATCACGGTGAAGGACGGCGGCGGCTCGAGGGCTGCCTCGAAATGTTCGAGACGGCGGCGGGCATCCCAGACGTGGGGACCACGCGGATAACGACTGAGATAGGACCAATAGGCCTCGGGCGTATCAGCAATCCAGGTCTCGCGCCAGGTGATAGCCTCGCGGCGGGCGGCGACAATGGCGCGGACACGCCTGACCATGGAATCGTTCGGATAGGCAGCGAGGAAATCCTCATAGCCCTGCAGCGTGTCGCGATCGAGCGCGGCGAAATAGGCATCACGCTCGTCGAAATCGCGAATGGGCTTCGTCCGGTTTGCCACATCCTCGGTGCTCGGCACAGCAGCAGCCGGCGCATTCGGACCGCGATCGAAGAAAGTGAAGGCGTTCTTGAATTTGGAGGCATCCCAGGAAATCTCGGCGCCCTTGGTCAAGTCGCCGACCCGCAACCGTGTGCGATCGAAGACGTCATCAAGCGAAAGGCCGCCAACACGGATCATCTCAGCCAGCGCATGCGCGTAGGAACCATAGGGACCGGCCTCCTGCGGTGCGACTGTGCCGGGCGCGGCATTGAACGCGATCAACTGATTGGCATCGGGATCGACCAGCGCCAGACCGCCGGCCAGCGGCTGACTGGACTGTACGAAGGGATTGGCCCTCGCCGCATCCAGCACGACAATGCTGCCGCGATTGTTGATGGCCGACAGCGATTTGGTGAAGTCGCTCACGCGGACCGCCTGAACGGGGACATCCGTGGCATTGGCGATCTGCGCATCGATAGGCACGAAATAATTGTCGCCCTGATATTGGACACCGTAGCCCGCCAGATAGACGAAGACGACGGTGTTAGGGCCTGACGCGTTGGCTTTCGTCAGAAAGTCGCGCATGGCATCGCGCAACCCGTTCTGGTCGAGGTCGCGCGCGCCGATCACATCGAAGCCCGCGGCTTGCAGCGTTTGTGCGATCAGGCCGGCATCGTTGGCCGGCGTCGGAAGCGCGCCCACTGTGTAGGCGGCATTACCCACGACAAACGCTATTCTCTTTTCAGGGGAACCCTGAGCTTCGGCCGGATTCGCAGCAGCAATACCGGCCAAAACCAACATCATGGCAAAAAATGCCCAGATCATCTTTGTGGATGACAATCCCATCTTCGAAAGCAGAGGCGACATACCGGTTTCTTTCGCGAAACATGAGGTGCGTACGGGGATCAACGGGAAATCACTAGGATTTGATTCGGGCGAATGCGCGGCTTATTCCCGGCAGCTTCGCGACCATGTTACGATCTATTGACGTTCAGAAGCGCTCGTTTACACATCTCGCCAGCGCCGAAACTTGTCGTCTTCCCCACCAAAATGATGACGCGTGCGTAAATCGGTGCTAAACGCGCCCCGCGACATCAAACAATAGCGACTTCACCGCATCCTCCAAGGTTGCGGCCTCGAGAGACCAAGATCATGGCTGAGTTCAAATCCGATTTCCTGCGCACCCTGCAAGAGCGCGGCTTCATTCATCAGATTTCCGATGAAGCCGGCCTCGACGATCTTTTCGCCAAGGAAACCGTGACTGCCTATATCGGCTTCGATCCAACGGCATCGAGCCTGCATGCAGGCTCACTGATCCAGATCATGATGCTGCACTGGATGCAGGCGACCGGCCATCGGCCAATTTCCCTGATGGGTGGCGGCACCGGCATGGTCGGCGACCCATCCTTCAAGGAAGAGTCCCGCCAGCTCATGACGATCGACACGATCGAGAACAATATTGCTTCGATCAAGCGCTGCTTCTCGAACTACCTCACCTATGGCGAGGGTCCGAAGGACGCGTTGATGATCAACAACGCCGAATGGCTGCGCTCACTGAATTATCTCGAATTCCTGCGCGATGTCGGCCGGCATTTTTCCGTCAACCGCATGATGTCCTTCGACAGCGTGAAGACGAGACTTGACCGCGAACAGTCGCTGTCGTTCCTCGAATTCAACTACATGATCCTGCAGGCCTACGACTTCGTCGAACTGGCCAAGCGTTACGATTGCCGCCTGCAGATGGGCGGCTCGGATCAGTGGGGCAATATCGTCAACGGCATCGATCTCGGTCACCGTATGGGGACAAAGCAACTCTTCGCCTTGACGTCGCCGTTGCTGACAACAGCCTCCGGCGCCAAAATGGGCAAGTCCGCCACCGGCGCGGTCTGGCTGAATGCCGACCTGCTCTCGGCCTATGACTTCTGGCAGTACTGGCGCAACACCGAGGACGCCGACGTTTCGCGCTTCTTGAAGCTCTACACGACGCTGCCGATGGATGAGATCGCTCGCCTCTCCGCGCTTGCCGGTTCGGAGATCAACGAAGTCAAGAAGATCCTTGCGACCGAAGTCACCGCAATCCTTCACGGCCGCGCGGCAGCCGAGCAGGCTGCCGAAACCGCGCGCAAGACCTTCGAGGAAGGCGGTCTTTCGGAAAATCTGCCGTCGATCGATGTTCCCGCATCCGAACTCGAAGCTGGCATCGGCCTGCTGGCCCTGATCGTGCGCGCCGGCCTTGCCGGTTCGAACGGCGAAGCTCGCCGCCACGTCCAGGGCGGCGCAGTGCGCATCAACGACCAGCCCATCAGCGACGAACGCAAGATCATCGGCAGCGGCGAAGTCACCGCCGATGGCGTCATCAAGCTCTCGCTCGGCAAGAAGAAGCACATCCTGATCCGCCCGGCCGCCTGAAGGCCAATACACGGACAACAAACAAAGCCGGCGCCCTCTCGCCGGCTTTATCATTTGGGCCAGCGCGGATGCATAGTATTATCAACGCTGGCCGGATGATTTTTTAATTCCCATGTCGGATTGCGGCCTGCCCATTCGTCCTCAGCTCAGACCGTGTGCATGGAGGTGACTTATGGATGAATTGCCGGTGATCAAAACGAGGCGTAAAGGCCGAAACCTTACGCAAAGCATGCTGATTCCAAGCGAAGGCATGATCATCCGCGCACTCTGGGCGGCACCGCCGGGGCTATTGTCTGACATTGCGGACTTGAGACAGGCACTTGCCAGGCGGTATGGCGCGGATGCCTGCTGCCCTGTCACTGTTCAGCGACATCTGGTTCAGATCAGCCAGAGCGGCACGGCTCCATTCTGGCGCATCGTGGACCCTGATCGACCATTCGCCAAGCGCATGAGCGGTGGGCCGGAGCGCATACGCGAGCGACTGGCGGAAGAAAGATAGTCCACCTACCTCTCCACTATCGAAAGGCAGCAGCCTCGGCTTCGCGCTTCCTCAATATTCAAATATCTGCCTGAAAACACCTGGCGCGATGATCGAGAGAGGATTGATCTGCAGGTTCGATTTCTCGATCGTGCCGGTCAGCCTGAATGTAATACCGATCAAGCCGCGATCGCTACCATTGCCCAGGATGAAGCCGACGATCGGAACTTCCGCGAACAGTCGGTTCAAGCCGTAAGCCGGCATGAAGGTTCCCGTCATGTCCATCTTGCCGTTGGCATCCTTCAGCACGCCCTGGAAGGTTGCCCCGACCTGCACGCCCCGGACGATGCCATTTTCGACGGAGAGCACCCCATCGCGCATCACCAGCCGCGCAAAGCCGCGCTCGAAATTCTGCGAACGCGTATCGATATTCTGCTTCACAGCCGAATTCAGGCTTTTGCCGTTCTTTCCGCTCGGCGTCGATACGATGGTCGAGAGTTTCTTGTCATCGATGATGGAGAAGTTGCGGATGTCGAGCGAGCCGTCCCAGTCATCCTGCCCGATCGAGCGCAGCGACAGATTGAGCAGCCCACCTTGCAAATGTTTGTAGAGGTCGGTGAAGCGCGCAACCGCACCGGCGTCGCCGCTTGTGATACGGATGACGCCATTGGCGCCTTTGCTCATCTGGGTGACGAGCGCTTCGCCGCTACGGGTTATGCCGGAAAAATCGGCAGCTGTCGTCTTGCCGCCGGAGATCGAATAGACGCCTTTGACATTGCCGATCGTCTCGTCATTAAAGCCGATGACCTTGTCGAGATTGGCGCGAACGGTTGCGCTCGCCGAAGCGTCTCCGTCCGAACTCTGCTGGCCGCCCGATGTGGACGCCTTCAGGCGCGCAAGGATCGGACGTATGTCGGCGGAATTGCCCGATATCGCGACGTCGTAGCCGCCACTCTTGCCCCGCTTCAGCGAAAGCGCGAAATCATCCAGCGCCGAGAGCTTCACGCTGTCGAAGCTTGCCGAGGTGAGACTCCCCTTGCTGATCAGAAGATCGCCGCTGGCGCCGAACCCATCCCCCTTGAGCGTGAAATTCTTGAGCGTCGTCTGGCTGTCCGGACCGGATGCCTCGAACTGCGCAGTCGCCGCAATGCCGCTGCCCTTCGACCAGCCGACCCAAGGCACGGTCAGAGCCGCTTTGCCGAGATCGACCTTGACGCCCTGGCGATCATCGTCGATGCGAGTCAACTCCACTTTGACAGGCCCGTCAACTATGTCCCGAAGCCCGGGCAGAACGGTGTTGCGCTGCGCATCGGTCAGTGTCGCCGTGATCACGCGGGCGCGCTTGACGGTCGATTTGCTGTCGGTCGGTTCCACCATGTCGATCTGGGCCGGAATACTGTCGATCTGGGCCTGAGCTTGCAGATGCACGGATTGCGGATCGGCCGAAATCACACCGGTCAGATTGTCGATCTTGCGATTGTTCATCGGCTTCAAGAGATCGACATTGTCGAGATTGAGCTTTGCCTGCCAGTCCGGCGGAGGCGGCTGCTGATCCTTGATAAGCCCTATCCTGGCATCGACCTTGGCGACGATCTTGCCGTTGAAATCCTCCGGCTTGAATTCGGTCCGCTGCAGGACCTCAAGAGGCTTATAGGTCAGAAGTTCGCCGATCGCATCGCCGGAGCCTGAAATCGTCAAATCAAGATCGGCCATCAGCGGCTTGTCGTAAGTCGCCGGGATCGAGAAGCTGCTGTCACTCAGCGTGATCGTGCGGCCTGTCGGAAAATAGGACGTGGCCGTGGCGATATTGACGACCATATTCGGACCGGTCAGATCGAAATGCGCCTTGGTATCGCGCAACGGCGGGATTTCGCCTGGAATATTCATCCGCGCGCCGTCGATATCGAAGGCAATATGCAGCTCGTTTTTGCCAAGCTGCAGCTTGCCGGTCTGTGCCGCCTCTCGCAGCCGGCCAGCCGGAATGAAGACCGATATGGCGGCATTGGTTACCGAGCCACCGAAAAGATTGCCCTCGACCCAGATCCTGGGTTTCGAAGCCATCCAGAAAGGCCACAGCTGTTTGACAACAGCCGTATCCAGCTTGTCCGCACGGCCACCGAAACTGATCTCCGGCGAACTATCACCGAGCTTCATATGCAGGGAGCCGAAAAGCGCGCCCTGCGGCGTCGATATGCCGAGATTGTCGAACTGAAATTCCTTGGTCGCAGAAAAGAACCGCCCCGTGGCGCGACCGTCGAAGCTGACGGGCTTCTCCCCGGAGAGAGATGAAGCGGCGACGCCGTCCTTGATCACGAAATCGATACCGAAACCCTTGCCTGCATTGGCGTCGACACGATCGAGATCGATGATCGCACCGGAAAAGGGTGCGATCGTCCGGAGAAACTGCGCTTTCGAAGGCGCAATCTCCAGGGTCTGGTGATCGAAGTTGTACGCGAGGTTGATATTGGCCTGCGTCAATTCCTGCGCATCATGGTCCATATAGAGGACGCCGGGCTGGACATGGATGGTGGCGCTCAGCTTCGGATCGACGCCTGCCTCGCCCTTGACGGCCGAAAGCGTGACCTCTCCGAAGGTCGTCAGACCCTGCCGTGGTGTCCCGTTCGGGTCATAGGTCATCGTGAGGGGCTTGAGATCGAGATTGGATATCCTGGCCGCCAGCGACGAGCTATGACCGGCCTCATTTTGATCCGCCCTCACATCCAGGAGCGCCACGGACCCATTGAGCGCGACCTGGCCATAGAGATGGAGAGAATTCGGCGCCGCCCGCTCGAATGTAAGGTTGTCGACGACGAGGGAGATCGGCTCACCCTCCTGTCGCGCCAGCTTCATCGAGAAGCCGGAAATGCGCACGGAATTCGTGCCGCCTCGCTGGACGAAATGTTCGAGAAAATCGAGATTGTCGAAGGCTGCGTTCAGGGCCTTGGGCAAGGCGTCGACGCGCAAGGCGGTCAAATCCACCGGGTCGCCTTGCGGCAGCAGCGAAGTATCGAGCGCGATCCCCTCCGCCGCAACGCTTGCCACTTCCACCCTGCCCTCGATGAGGGCCAGCGGGTCCAGCTCCATGTTGACGGCTGACATCGTCGACAGATGCTTGCCGCTCTCCTGATCGACGACATTGACGTCGCGTGCCTCCAGCGCCAGGCGCAGGTCGGAGGTAAAGCGGATCACGGTCGCGCCGACCTCTGCCTTGTAACGCGGGCCGATCGCCTGATCGAGGGCGGTTTGCGCTTTCTGGGACAGCGGCGCATCGAAGATGCCGCCTTCGATGGTCGCGATGACGGCACCGAGAATGATGGCGAGAAAGGTGAAGAAAACCAGCGTCATGCGGCAGACGTGCCAAACATGCGAGCGCTTGCGGCGAACGCGCTCCGGCACATGCACGATCAACGGATCTTCGACCTGAGCGGACGGCAGATGGTCGAGCGACACGAGATCCTTTTTGCGGAATGTTACCTTTTCGCCTCGGATCACTCCTGCGCGTGCCTTTCGCTTATACAATTTTGTTGGTGACGCTGCGTCCCATTGGACGGCACACGCGAGCAGTATATATGCCTTCCCTCAAGTGTCATCTAAAAAACCGGCAAAAGAAAGGTTTTCCCGTGGCGGAAGTTTTTCCGATTCAACTGAACATCGGCGACAAGGCACCGGATTTCGATCTCCCGCGCGATGGCGGCGAGCGCGTTCGCCTTGCCGATTTTGCCGGCAAGCCGCTGGTGATCTATTTCTACCCGAAGGACGATACGACCGCCTGCACGACAGAATCGATTACCTTCACGGCACTGTCAGCCGATTTTGCAAAGCTCGGCGTCGCCCTCCTCGGCGTCTCGCCGGACACGGTGAAAAGCCACGACAAATTCGTCAAAAAGCATGCGCTTTCCGTGCCGCTCGCCTCAGACGAAGAAAAGATCATGGCAACGGCCTATGGCGTCTGGCGCGAAAAAAGCATGTATGGCCGCACCTATATGGGTGTGGTGCGCTCAACCTTCCTGATCAGCGCCGATGGGCGCATCGCGGCAATATGGGACAAGGTTAAGGTCGCCGGACACGCCGAAGCCGTCCTGGCCGCTGCCAGGGAACTTTGACGGTATGTCCGGCAGTCCCGAAATCATCACGTCGCTGCGCGGCGGCGCCATCGCCGCGATCCGTTCGGCCGATCTCGATCTGAAGACCGAGCTGGCTCAGGAATCGGCAAGACGCTGGTTTGCCCGCAGCCTATCACTGCGTTCGCCGCTAGATCCGCCGCTCGCCGATCGGCCTGGCCGGCCGGAAAAGCCAGAGCTTGTGCCGCCGAAAA
Organism: Hyphomicrobiales bacterium; assembly: GCA_900472485.1. Classification (GTDB taxonomy): domain Bacteria; phylum Pseudomonadota; class Alphaproteobacteria; order Rhizobiales; family Rhizobiaceae; genus Rhizobium. The sequence goes on along the minus strand of UCII01000005.1, from coordinate 140,462 downwards.
ACATGGAGAAGCGCTCGCTGCATACGCTGAAAGGCCGCATCGCGCTCTTGCATGCTATTGCCCATATCGAGCTGAATGCAGTCGATCTGGCGCTCGACATTGTCGCGCGTTTTGCGACGGGACCGGTCCCCAATTCCTTCTTTGACGGCTGGATGCAGGTCGCCTTCGAGGAAGCCAAGCATTTTCGAATGGTGCGGGCGCGCCTACGCGAACTGGGCGCAGACTATGGCGATTTGCCCGCGCATGATGGCCTCTGGCAGGCGGCCCATGCCACTCGCACCGATCTGACCGCGCGCCTGGCCGTCGTGCCGCTGATTCTTGAAGCCAGGGGGCTCGACGTGACGCCGGCCCTTCAGGCGAAAATGCGCGAAACCGGCGATCTCGAAAGCGCCGCCATCCTGGATGTCATCTACAATGACGAGAAAGGCCATGTTGCCGTCGGTGCGAAATGGTTCCGCTTCCTCTGTGCCCGGGAGAAGCGCGATCCGGCCCGAACCTTCCAGGAACTGGTGCGCGCCAACTTCCGCGGTTCATTGAAAGCCCCGTTCAACGATATAGCTCGGGCGGAAGCGGGGCTCACACCCTCCTTCTACCGTTCACTGACGTCTACAAGCAATGCTTGATATACTAATAACAAGCACCTTTTCCGGCATCTAATACTGCAATAGAAAGCATTCGTTAACCATAATGCCGTGTACTTCCATTGGGTGCCAGAACGCACCGATTGGGAGAGTCTCGGTGACAGCAAAGCCTCAAAACCGGGTTTTCGGCAAGCAAAAGCGACATCACACTATTATCCTCGCTAGCGGCGATACGGTGCGACATATGACCGTGCGCCCTTGGATGGCAGCCGTCGCCATCTGTATGGTCGGGATTTTTTCGATCGGCTATCTTCTTGCCACGTCCTACCTGGTCCTGCGTGATGATCTCATCGGTGCCACGATGGCCCGCCAGGCGCGCATGCAATATGACTATGAAGATCGCATCGCCGCGCTGCGTGCCCAAGTCGACCGCGTCACCTCGCGCCAACTCCTGGATCAGCAGGTCGTGGAGGAGAAGGTCGACAAGCTGATCGAACAGCAGCAGCAACTTTCCTCACGCAACGGCAAGCTCAGCACTCTTCTCGACCGGGCAGAGAATTCCGGCCTGACCGACAAGAGCGTGCATCCAGATGCCAACGCTGCCGTGCCAAAGAATGAACATGCCCAACTGACCTCACCAAAGGCAATCGAAAAGCTTCTCCTGAGCGGCAAGCCGGCTGACGCCACACCCGACAACTCCACGCTCGCCTATGTCCCTGCCCCCGAAACCGTCGCCGACCGTGCCGATCGGGTCTTCTCCAAGGTGACGCTGTCGCTGAAGCACATTGAGCAGGATCAATTGTCCCGCATCCGCAATCTCACCGCTGGTGCGTCAGAAACCGCCAACGAGATCCAATCGATTATGCAGAACGTCGGGATCAGGGTTCCGAACGAGGTCGCCAATGCTGCTCGTGAAGACACGGATGGCGGCGTTGGGGGGCCTTATGTGCCGCCTGAGAATGTCAATCAGTTCGAACAGTCCATGGCGGAGCTCGATACCGCTTTGACGCATCTGGAGACGGTGCGGGGTGCCGCCGAAAGCCTGCCATTCCGCAATCCGGCGCCGGGCAAGCTCATTACCAGCCCTTTCGGTAACCGCAAGGATCCCTTCTTTGGCACGCTGGCCCTCCACACCGGCACGGATTTTCATTTCAGCCCCGGTGAGAGGATCAAGGCCACCGCCCCCGGCAAAGTGGTTTCGGCGGGCTGGACTGGCGGGTACGGCAACATGGTGGAGATCGACCACGGCGACGGCATCTCCACCCGCTATGGACATATGGAACAGGTGCTCGTCAAAGTCGGCGACAAGGTTGGCGCCGGCGATGCGATCGGTCTGGCCGGCAGTACGGGGCGCTCGACAGGAACTCATCTGCATTATGAAGTGCGCGAGAACGGACATGCCATAGACCCGATGTATTTCATTGGCGCCGGCACGAAACTCGCAAGTTACATCAGCGGATTGGGCGCAATTTAGCTGCGGGAATTGTGACAAACGCGCAACAAAGATGGCACTAATCCGAAAATTGCGTTATGAATGAACTTCAGGCCTGTTGAAGCTTCTGCTTTCCTTGACTTCCCGGGTATTTGGTTCTATGTCGCGCTGCATTGCGGCACGCTCCTGTGTGTCGACTCATGGTGTTCGACTGAACCAAGACGGAATTAGATTTCCCTTTGACAACATTTGCTGACCTTGGCCTGAGCCAAAAAGTCCTTTCCGCGGTGACTGACGCGGGCTACACCACACCGACTCCTATCCAGGCCGGTGCAATCCCCTTTGCGCTTCAGCGCCGCGACATCTGCGGCATTGCCCAGACAGGGACCGGCAAGACGGCCTCCTTTGTGCTGCCGATGCTGACACTGCTCGAAAAGGGCCGCGCTCGCGCTCGCATGCCGCGCACGCTCATTCTGGAGCCAACGCGCGAACTCGCAGCGCAGGTCGCCGAAAACTTCGAGAAGTACGGCAAGAACCACCGCCTGAACATCGCCCTTCTGATTGGCGGCGTTTCCTTCGAAGAGCAGGATCGCAAGCTTGAGCGTGGCGCCGATGTACTGATCTGCACGCCCGGTCGCCTGCTGGACCATTTCGAACGCGGCAAGCTGCTGATGAGCGCCGTCGAGATCTTCGTGATCGACGAAGCCGACCGCATGCTCGACATGGGCTTCATCCCGGATATCGAACGCATCGCCAAGCTCATCCCCTTCACGCGCCAGACCCTGTTCTTCTCGGCAACGATGCCGCCGGAAATCCAGAAGCTGGCCGATCGCTTCCTGCAGAACCCGGAACGCGTCGAAGTCGCCAAGCCGGCATCGACCGCCAAGACCGTGACGCAGCGCTTCGTTGCCTCGCATGGCAAGGATTATGAGAAGCGCGCCACGCTGCGCGATCTCATCCGCGCCCAGACGGATTTGAAGAACGCGATCATCTTCTGCAATCGCAAGAAGGATGTGGCCGATCTCTTCCGTTCGCTCGAACGCCATGGCTTTTCTGTCGGTGCGTTGCATGGCGACATGGACCAACGCTCGCGCACGACGATGTTGCAGAACTTCCGTGACGGACAGATCCAGCTTCTCGTCGCCTCCGACGTCGCAGCTCGGGGTCTCGATCTTCCCGATGTCGGTCACGTCTTCAATTTCGATGTTCCGATCCATTCGGAAGACTATGTCCATCGTATCGGCCGCACCGGTCGCGCCGGTCGCTCCGGCGCTGCATTCACTATCGTGACGAAGCGTGACACGAAGCATGTCGACGCGATCGAGAAGCTGATCGGCGAAGATGTCCAATGGCTGAACGGCGATCTTTCGGCTCTGCCGCCCGCTGATGAGAGCGGTGACGACAACCGTTCGTCCCGCCGCCGCGATCAGAAGGGCAAGGGCCGCGATCGGGATCGCAGCCGCGGAGGCCGCAACGCCTCGAGTCATAAATCTGATATCGACGTCGAGGATAATGACGTCATAGCGATCGAAGCAGCACCAGCAAAGGCCGAAAGCGTGAAGAACGAGCGCAAGTCTGAGAACAACAATAACAGATCCCATAACGGTTCTCGCAACAGCCACCGGCCCTTCCCTGCTGCCAATGACGATCACCGCGAGCGCCGCAATCGCTATCGCGATCAGGACGACGGCCCGACGCCGGTTGGCTTCGGCGACGATATTCCGGCTTTCATGCTCATCGTGGCAAACGCCAAGGGCTGACAATCTCCATCTGCCGCCGATCCGAACCACTGCGCCGGAAGTCGCGGCAAATCTCGGAATCCCGGCATGGGCAAGCCCGGCATCGATTTCCCAGGACTAGGAACCGGTCTCGCAATCTTGCGGGACGGCAAGCTCTTGCTCTACCGGCGCCTCAAGGCACCGGAAGCAGGTCTATGGAGCATTGTCGGCGGCAAGGTCGATCACATGGAGCCCGCCGCCAGGGCCGCGATCCGCGAAGCGGAAGAGGAAAGCGGCCTTTCCATCGGTAGGATCGACTATCTCTGCACTGAGGAAGTCATCATCGAGGCCGATCAGCAGCACTGGATCTCGCTCATCTATATCTGCAGAGACTTTTCCGGCGAACCACGATTGATGGAGCCGGACAAGCTCTCCGATTTCGGCTGGTTCGGCCGCGGCGAGTTGCCTGCTCAGCTTTCCGAGTTCGCCAAGGCAACCATCGCCCATTTGAGCGAAGAAGATTTTCGCTGAGACCTACTTCTCCGAGCGAAGCGCCGCCTCATAGGCAAGCCGCACCCAACGCGCCATTTCATCCGGGTCATCGAACGCATCCTCGGGTATCGACCAATAGGGCATGTTGACGGCCTTCCCCTTTTTGCCCTCATAGGCCCAGCGCCGCGCGCCGGCCGCCTCGAATTCGGAAGCGCTGGCATCGTCTGCTTTCAGAAGAATCTCGTCATCTACCTCGAGCGCCAGGATGCGACCCATATGGTAAATCCCCTTACCGCCGAACATCCGTTTGATGGTGATCGGCCCGAGCGACTGAAACATCTCCTCGATATCGATATTGTCCATTCCCTACCCCTTCAAAATGCCACCCGCCGCGACAACGGCCTCAGGCGTATCAACATCGAGATGTGCCGCCTCGCCGATCTCGACGTCAACGACCGTAAGTCCCGATGTCTCGATGATATGCCGTGCCCCCACATCGCCCTCCAGCCGCATCACGGCGTTCAACACGGACCGCGGCAGGATGACGGGATTGCCACGCTTGCCGCCCGATACCGCCCGCACGATCGCCTGGCCGTTCGTCTCGCGAAAGGCTGATATCAAGGTTTTCAGATCGTCGCTCGTGACACCGGGCATGTCGGCGAGCATGACAAGGACGCCATCGGCCTTTTGAGCGGCCCGCATACCGACACCAGCAACCAGCGAACTCGCCATCCCCGAGGCGTAATCCGGATTGAATACGACCTCGACGGCAAGGCCGTTTAGTGCGATTTCGATCTCATCGCGCCGGTGCCCTGTGACGGCAACGATATCCGATACGCCGCTTGCGATGGCGATGGATGCCGAACGGCGAACGAGCGGCACGCCATCGAATTCCGCCAAAAGCTTGTGCGAGCCACCTTCGCCCATGCGGCTTGCTTTTCCCGCAGCCAGCAGGACGATGGCAACCGATATCGCCGACGGCGGCTTGTTGACGATGTCACGCGGCCGCGGGCGCGATTGAATTTCCATGAGCAGCCCTCCGACGCCCATGCCGCTGATATCCTGCGGCGCCGGTCGTTCGCCGGCTAATATACGATCCAACACCCAGTCGAAGCCATTCTCCTTCGGGCTGCGCGCGCATCCCGGCGCCCCGACGACATAAACGTCGCCCACCCTGCCCAGCACCAGTAGATTGCCCGGATCGACAGGCATGCCGACCTGAATGACCTCGCCGCCGGCAAGCCGGATCGCCTCCGGAATGACGTCGCCGGCATCGATGACCGCCGACGCGCCGAAAACGATTACCAGCTTCGCAAGCCGATCCTGGGCCGCGAGAGCCCGACGGATCGCATCGGCAACCGCGTCTGCCTTATGGGCGACACGCTCTTCCCGCTGCAGCACACTGCTTGAAGGCTGCAGCCGCTGCGACAGGATGCGTGCAGTCTTGTCCATGACCGAGGCCTTCAGCGATGGCAGCTCCGTGGCGACAAGCGAAACGGCATGCGGCATGAAGGGCTTGACCTCGAAAACCGGCATCCGCCGGAGAATTTCGACACCAGCAGCGATTTTGGCTCCGGAAACGGCAAGCGGAATGATCTTGAAGGTCGCCACCATGTCGCCTGCTCGCACAGGTACATGGTCTGCAAGACAGGCAAGGGTGATCGCCGGATCGAGATTGTTGACACGATCGACTGCTATGCGATTTGCAACGAACAGGCCGTCGACGGCGCTATGGACGTTCACCCGTCCCGTCGCGGCTTCAGAAAAAGTCAGATGATCGGGCGCGACAGCCCGCGCCAGCTGCTCGGCCGCCTCATCTTCCATGAGGTCGCCCGGTTCGATGCGCGCGGCAATAACGCGGTCGATTCCAGCGGCGGCGAGCCGCTCGATGTCTCTGCCCGTGAGCTTATGTCCTTTCGAAAAACTGCCATCGGCCAGCCGGACGGAATGCGCGAGAACCGCGCCCTCCGCCTCCGCTGTGAAGAACTCACCGAAGATCATAGCGCCGCGCCTTTTGGCGATGAGACATCTCGCCCGCGGAGCGAAGCGATGATCTCTGCCAGAATGGCAACCGCAATCTCGGCCGGGCTTGCGGCACCGATGGGAAGCCCGATCGGCGCATGGATGCGTGCAAGCTCGGCTTCGCTCAAGCCTTCCCGCCTCAAGCGCTCCAGGCGGCCGGCATGCGTCTTGCGGCTGCCAAGGGCACCGACATAAAAACAGCCCGTCTTCAACGCCTGAATAATCGGCTCGTCATCGATCTTGGGATCATGGGTCACGGCGACGAGCGCCATATAGCTGTCGAGCGGCCGCTCTTTCAGCGCATCGACTGGCCAATCGGCAATCAGGTCGATGCCTTCGAAGCGTTCCGGGGTGGCAAAGGCGGTGCGCGGATCGATGATCGTCACGTCGAAGTCGGCAAGGGCCGCCATCCGCGCCAGAACCTGACTGATATGGACAGCGCCGATGATAACGATGCGCGGCGGTGGCAGATGCACGTTGAAGAACAGGCTCTGCCCATCGATATCAAGCGCTGTGGACTTGCCCGAACGGAATGCGGCTGAAGCAGCATCGGTGAGCGCGCCTTCCAGCGCATCGCCTTCAACGATGAGCCGATCCGGCCCTCCGGACAGATCGGTGACGAGGATCGCCGCCCGCCGCCTGCGCCGCATCTCGTTCAGCCGCACCAGTATCTGCCGGTCCATCAGCCGAGCCTTTCGACATAGACGCGGATGCGGCCGCCGCAGGACAGGCCGACCCGCCACGCGGTCTCATCGGCGACGCCGAATTCCAGCATGCGCGACTTGCCCGTTTCGATGACGTCAAGCGCCTCGGTAATGACGGCGCCTTCGACGCAGCCGCCGGAAACGGACCCATGAAAATTGCCTTCACCGTCGATCACGAGATGACTGCCCGAGGGCCGTGGTGCGGAACCCCATGTATCGACAACGGTCGCCATGGCCACGTTGCGGCCTGCCGACACCCATTCCTCCGCGATCACGAGCGGATCCAGACTTTCGGATATATCAGACATCGGAGCCTCATTGCTTGCCGAGAAACCGCCTGGGATCATAGGTATCTGCGCGGCCGGCGGTGAGAGCCGATACGAGATCGGCCAGAGATAATAGATTGTGAACGGGACGGAATTCGTCAACATGCGGGAGCATCGCTTTTACACCGCGGGCGCGCGCCTCGAAACCCTCGAACCGCAAAAGTGGATTGAGCCAGATCAGCCGCCGACAGGAGCGATGCATGCGATCCATCTCTTGCGCGAGCAACTCAACGCCTTCGCGCTCCAGCCCATCGGTGATCAACAGCACGATGGCGCCCTGCCCCAGCACCCGGCGCGCCCATAGTCTATTGAACTCTTTCAGCGTCTCGCCGATCCGCGTCCCGCCCGACCAGTCGCGCACAATAGCCGCACATTCGTCCAACGCCTGATCCGGGTCCTTGTGGCGCATTGCCCTGGTCACGTTGGTAAGGCGCGTTCCGAATAGAAACGTATGAACACGCCGCCGCCGTTCGGTGAGCACGTGCAGGAAATGCAGGAAGATACGCGTGTACTGGCTCATCGAACCGGAGATATCGGCCAGCACGACCAGCGGCGGCTGGATTTCCTTCGGCTTCCGGAAGCGCGGAAGGATCAGCGCTCCTCCCGTACGCAGGGCCGAGCGCATTGTGGCGCGCGGATCGACCTTGGCCACTGTGCGAGACGGCGCGAAACGTCGCGTGCGCACACGGTCCAGCGGCAATTGCAGCTTTCCCAACTCCTTCTTGGCGACGGCAATTTCCGCTGCCGACATCTGGGCGAAATCCAGATAGCGCAGAACCTCGCTGCCGGAGCTGGTAAATCGCGAATCTATTTCGATATCGGGCGCCTCGCGCTGCGGACGCCGTTCATCGCGGTCACTGAGCAAGGCATCGCTTGCACGGCTCTCGCCCGGTTTCGGCTTTTCCTTCTGCCGGTCGTCGGGCGCAACCGGCGACATCATTGCGATCATCTTTGCAACGAGATCGCGCGAGCGCCAGAACAGCCGGAACGCCTCGTCGAAGACGGCAAGATCCTCATGCCGCTTGACGAAGATAGAACAGAGGGCAGCGTGAAATTCCTCGCGGGAACCGATGCCGATCGCTTCGACCGCCTCGATGGCATCGGCAATCGCCCCAGGTCCGATCTTAAGCCCGGCCTTGCGCAACACCCGGCCGAACAGCACGATGTTGTCGGCCAGGCGCCCGTCACCGGCCGGTGACGGCGCAACGACGATGCCATCCTGAGCGCTCGGCTCCATGGCTCATCCCGCCGCCAGCAGTTCGGATTTGACTTCGTCCAACACACGCTTGCCTTCGGCGCCCTGAATACGGGCGATATCGTCCTGATATTTCAGCAACGTCCCAAGCGTATCCGAAACAGTCTCCGGATCGAGCGCCAGCCGATCGAGTTCAGTCAAGGCGGTCGCCCAGTCGATCGTCTCGGCGACACCCGGGTTCTTGAAAAGGTCGATCATGCGCAGCCTCTGCACATAGGCGACGATCTGGCGCGATAGCGCTTCGTTGCAGCCAGGCACCTTGCGGCGGATGATCTCAAGCTCCTGCTCGGCCTCAGGATAATCGACCCAATGATAGAGACAGCGCCGTTTCAAGGCGTCATGCACCTCGCGTGTCCGGTTCGTGGTGATGATAACGATGGGCGGTTCGGCGGCCCGGATGGTCCCGAGCTCCGGCACCGTCACCTGAAAATCGGACAGCACCTCCAGCAGAAATGCCTCGAAAGCCTCGTCGGTGCGATCCAATTCATCAATCAGAAAGACTGGCGCCCGACCGCCAACAGCCGACAGTGCCTGCAGCACCGGCCGGCGAATCAGATAACGCTCGGAGAAGATATCGGCCTCGATGCGGTCGCGATCGGTCAGACCGGAGGCTTCCGCGAGACGGATTTCCAGCATCTGCGCCGGATAGTTCCATTCATAGACGGCCGAGGAGACATCCAGCCCTTCATAGCACTGCAGCCGGATGAGCGGCCGGTCAAGCGCCTTCGAGAGCACCTTGGCGATCTCCGTTTTGCCGACGCCGGCCTCGCCCTCCAGAAAGAGCGGCCGCTTCATCTTCAATGCGAGAAACAAAACCGTGCCGAGCGCGCGTCCGCCCAGATAGTCATGGGCGCCGAGCAACGCCATCGTCTCATCGATCGAACTCGGCAGCGAAGGTAATGTTTGATCCGCCATGATAACTCCCTTGCAGGGGTTATAGCGTGTGATAGCCCCGGTTCATATAGAGCAATGCCGGCTTCGGTTCGCTGTAGCGTATGGCCATCACTTCGCCAAAGATGATGTTGTGCGTGGAGGCCTGCTTGATCTCGAGCACGCGGCAATCGAAGGCGGCAAGAGCATCGGCAAGCACCGGCGCACCCGTCGCCAGCGTCTCGAACTTGCCGGCAGCGAAGCGCTCATCGACGGTCAGCTGCGTCTTGCCGGAAAAGGCATCGGCCAGGGCTTGATGATCCGCGCCGAGCGTATTCAGAGCGAAGACGCCGCTTTTGAAGAAGATCTCGTTTTTCTCGTTGCTGTTGTTGAGGCAGATCAGAACCGTCGCCGGGCTATCCGACACCGAGCAAGCGGCTGTGATCGTGACGCCCCGTCGCTCCGCACCGAGCGCCGTCGTCACCAGTTGCACATGCCCCGCATAACGGCTCATGGCATCGCGATAAAGCGCCGGGTCCATACGCTGCCTGTCTAGCACCACCGTCTCCTTTATTGAGTCGTGCTCGCCTAACATTCTATATGACGGTCAGGTGTTAGCTTTTCTACAATAGCATTATTGAAAACAGAGCGATTTTGCTGCTTTTTCTTTGACGATGCCTCGCAGACGGATAAATAAGGCAGGAAAATTGTCCGGGATACTCCATCGATGAACGTTCTGCGTCGCCTTCCGCTCCTGCTTGCGCTGCTTTCGGCGGCCGGCAGCAGCTATGCCGCAGGAATTCACATCGGCGTGGTTGCACCGCAGGACGGTAATTTCGCAACGCTCGGAGCGGAGATAACCGCCGGCGCAAATTTCGAGATCCAGGCCCAAAAGGATACGGCCACCGTGGTCAACGAGCCTTGCACGGAGGATGGCGGACGAGCCGCCGCTGAAGCGCTGGTGGCTGCCAAAGCACAAGTTGCAATCGGCTTTCTCTGCACAGAGACCCTGGAGGGCGCGCTACCGCGCCTCAAGGATGCCGGCATTCCCGTCATCACCGTTTCCGTGCGCTCGCGCATCCTCATGGAAGACGCGTTGAAAAATGGTTGGCCGCTCTTTCGCCTGGCGCCGGTCGATAGCGCCGAGGCGGCCGTGGCGATCGATACCATCCTGAAAAATTGGGCTGCGGAACCGATGGCGCTGATCGATGACGGCACGATACACGGCCGCGAATTGGTCGGCGCTATCCGCAACGCACTGGAGGAAAAGGGGCTGAAGCCCGTTTTCACCGATACGTACCGTCCCGGCCAGGACCAGCAGATCGCGCTTGTACGCCGTCTGAAGAAAGCGGGCGCAACTCGCGTCTTCGTCGGCGGCGACCGCAGCGATGTCGCCGTAATTGCCCGCGACGCGAAGAACGAGAACATCCCGCTGGTCCTGATGGGCGGCGACGCCATGCGCGCAGCAGATCAGCCCCTTCCCTTGCTGGAGGGTGTGCAGGCGATTGCGCTACCCGATTATACCAGCCTGCCGGCAGCCCAGTCTACGGTACAGGCGATGCGTGCGGGCGGTATCGAACCCGACGGCTATACCCTGCCGGCCGCAGCAGCGGCTCAGATCGCCAGCCAGGCCGCGGACGGCGCCAAGGCGGACAATAAACCCATTGCCGAAAAGCTCATGGGAACGGTTTTCCAGACAATGATCGGCCCTATCTCGTTCGGAAAGAACCACGAATTGACCGAAAACCCCTATCGCCTGCTGGAATGGCGGGGCAATGCCTTCGTGCCGGTGACGCCATCGAACTGAGGCAAGCCGTTCTGGCGGTTGTTTGCCCGTTGCAGCGGTGGTAATCCAGGCGCGAAATAATCAGTTGGAGCTCAGCTACCCATGACCTTGCCGATCCGCATTGCCCCTTCCATTCTCGCTGCCGACTTCGCCAAGCTCGGGCAGGAGGTCAAGGATGTGACCGAAGCCGGCGCCGATTGGATCCATCTCGATGTCATGGACGGCCATTTCGTGCCGAACATCTCCTTCGGCGCCGATGTCATCAAAGCGCTGCGCCCTTACACGACAGCCACTTTCGACTGCCATCTGATGATCTCGCCGGCCGATCCCTATCTCGAAGCCTTCGCCAAGGCCGGCTGCGACCGCATCACGGTCCATGCCGAAGCCGGCGTGCATCTGCATCGCTCGCTGCAGACGATCCGCCATCTCGGCAAGAAGGTCGGCGTCACCCTCAATCCGGCAACCCCGCTTTCCGTGCTGGAAAACGTGCTCGACGATATCGACCTGATCCTGATCATGTCGGTCAATCCGGGCTTTGGCGGCCAGAAGTTCATCCCTGCCATGGCCGACAAGATCCACAACGCCAAGTCCCTGATCGGTGACCGTCCGATCGAACTGGAAGTCGATGGCGGCGTCTCCGTTGAAACGGCCCCCCTGATCACCGCTTCCGGTGCTAACGTCCTCGTCGCCGGTTCGGCGATCTTCAAGGGCGAATCGGTCGAGGCCTACAGGCAGACGATCGGCGATCTCCGGGCGGCGGCCGAACGAGGCCGCATTGGATCAAACTAACCCGACCAACGCCTTCATCGCGACGACGGGCCGGATACGGACCGTCGCCTCGCATTGCCTTGAAGTTCTGGGCAGTGCGATCTGCTGGGGTGCGGCCATGGCCGCCTCGGCGATCGCGGCGCTCTATTTGCGCAACGGGCTACTGACGAGCCATCTTGGCGCGCTTACCCTCATCTACTTCTTCGGCGGCGCCCTCTCCTGGCTCATCCTTGTGCCGCTCACTCAGCGTTTTGCCCGCCAGCGGCCGACCAGCGCGCGTTTTACCGCCTTCTTTCTGGCCCTCTCCGTAGGCACCGCCGCGATGACAGCCTTCCTTTTCGCCATGGACTATCGTTGGTTCTATTCGCGCTGGCATGCACCATTCGGCTCGCTCATCTGGATCTTCCAGTTCCTGTTCACCGGCGCCAGCGCCGTCTACCAGTTCGCCGTCCTCGGCCTCGCCCTGTTTTTGCCGCTCGGCCTGCTATGCCTGATCGTTGTTTCGGCCTATCTTGCGCGGCAGAGAGATTGAGGCCCTGAAACATTGTGCCTCTGAAACATTGTGATTGCCGCCCGTCTTTGTTATGGGGGCGCCGAGTTTTCCCTTTCCGTCAGCCAAGAAAGCTTTGAGCCTATGATCCCGCGCTACTCCCGACCGGAAATGGTCGCCATCTGGTCTCCCGAAACCAAATTCCGTATCTGGTTCGAGATCGAGGCCCATGCCTGTGATGCGCTGGCCGCGCTCGGCGTCATTCCGAAGTCAGCGGCGGATACCATTTGGGAAAAGGGTGGCAAGGCCACGTTCGACGTTGCCCGCATCGACGAGATCGAAGCCGTTACCAAGCACGATGTCATCGCCTTCCTGACGCATCTTGCCGAAATCGTCGGGCCGGACGCCCGCTTCGTCCACCAGGGCATGACCTCCTCGGACGTGCTCGATACCTGCTTCAACGTCCAGCTCGTGCGCGCCAGCGACCTGCTCATCGCCGATATTGACAAGCTGCTGGAAGCCCTGAAGCGCCGTGCCTTCGAGCATAAGGACACCGTCACCATCGGCCGTTCGCATGGCATCCATGCCGAACCCACCACCTTCGGCGTCAAGCTGGCGCTCGCCTATGCCGAATTCGAGCGCTGCAAGCAGCGCCTGATCGCAGCCCGCGAGGAAGTCGCCACCTGCGCGATCTCCGGCGCCGTCGGCACCTTCGCCAATATCGACCCACGCGTCGAAGAGCATGTCGCAGCAGCCCTCGGCCTGAAGCCGGAGCCGGTCTCGACGCAGGTCATCCCGCGCGACCGTCACGCAATGTTCTTCGCCACGCTTGGTGTCGTCGCCTCCTCGATTGAACGTCTCGCCACCGAAATCCGCCATCTGCAGCGCACAGAAGTTCTGGAAGCCGAAGAATATTTCTCTCCCGGCCAGAAGGGCTCTTCCGCCATGCCGCACAAGCGCAATCCGGTACTGACGGAAAACCTGACGGGCCTCGCCCGCATGGTCCGCTCCTATTCGATCCCGGCTATGGAGAATGTCGCTCTCTGGCACGAACGCGATATCTCGCACTCCTCCGTCGAACGCATGATCGGCCCGGACGCAACCGTCACTCTCGATTTCGCGCTGGCCCGGATGACAAGCGTCATCGACAAACTGCTCGTTTATCCGGACAATATGATGAAGAATCTGAACAAGTTCCGTGGACTTGTTCATTCGCAGCGCGTGCTGCTGGCGCTGACCCAGGCCGGCGTCTCCCGCGAGGATTCCTATCGGCTCGTCCAGCGCAACGCCATGAAGGTTTGGGAGGAAGGCAAGGACTTCCTCGAGGAACTGCTGGCCGACCAGGAAGTGCGTGCGGCTCTCTCGGAAGCAGATATCCGCGAAAAGTTCGACCTTGGCTATCACACCAAGCATGTCGACACGATCTTCAAGCGGGTTTTCGGCTAGAGTTTTCCGTTTCCGATTTTGCTTTGCTTGAGGCGGTGCGGCTGACGCGCCGCCTTTTTCTGTTGCTGGCGGATGTGGCCGCGATAGCGCGATTATGCTCGATGCTCTCGCCAGCCTTGCCCTGATGTTGTTCAGGTTCGCGCTTTGCCGCCTTTTCGACCAGCCGGTCGAGGTGCTTCAAATCCTCTTCGTCAAGATTTTCGATCCCGATGAAGCGGTTCTCGGCCGCGCTCGTCAGAATAAGTTCGTTGAGCTTGGCCTGGATGGCCCGCGTATCGCGCGTCTGTGCATTCTGGAGCAGAAAAACCATCAGGAAGGTGACGATCGTCGTGCTGGTGTTGATGACCAGCTGCCATGTGTCGGAGTAACCGAAGATCGGCCCGGTGGCTCCCCAAAGAACCACCGAAAGCAGCGCCAGCACGAAAATGGCCGGCTTGCCGGTCCATTCCGAAACCACGACTGCGAAACGGGTGAAAATATGAGTAAGCCGCGCCATGATCCGCATCTCCTTATGATGCGGATCAACGTGAAAACCGCCCCGCGGTTCCAATGATGCAGGCTTCCGCCTATGCCGGCTTGGTCTAGCTTTCAGTCACAATCAGCTTGCGATAGAGATGCCAGGATGCATGGCCGAGGATCGGCATGACGACCGCCAGCCCGGCAAAGATCGGGATGGTGCCGATGACGAGCAGCGCCGCCACGATCAAGCCCCAGACGGCGATGGGCACCGGATTGGTCAGCGTCGCCCGGATACTCGCATCGATCGCGGCGACGACACCGATGTCACGGTCCAACAGCAGCTGGAACGCAACGACAGTGGTCGCCAGGGCCACGAGCGCAAAGACAAAGCCGATCAGATCGCCCCAAAGCATCATGGCCATGCCTTCCCGCGTCGTCAGTACGCTCGACACGAAGGATGGAAGCGTCGGGGGAACACCATCGCCAAAATAGATGAAATAGATATTCCTCGCCACGAAGAGCCAGACGATGAACAGGCCGAACAGCATGAGGCCGGCAACAATGATCGACGGCAAGGCTGATGAGAAGCGCACGTCGAACGCATGGCTCCACGACGTATCCAGCCCCTTTTCCCGCCGCCTGCTGATCTCATAGAGGCCGATCGCGGCCAAGGGTCCAAGCAGGGCAAAACCGGACATCAGCGGAAACAGCAATGGCAGCAGATTCTGGTCGGTGCTCCAGATCGCCAGGGCGATGCCGGCAATCGGATACATTAGGCACAGGAAGACATAATGGGATGGTTTTTCGCTGAAATCGTCCAGTCCCATTTTCAGGGCATCGACGAGATCGGCGATAGCGATCTTACGGATGGCGGGACGCGTAAAAGTGTGGTCTGCTCCAACCATGACGTGAAAGGCCGTCATAATGCTCTCCTCCTCAACCGTGGTGCTCGGTTGGCGGTGCTGGATGGCGGCAAAACGGGTCGCCGACATCGTCATTCGCTACCGGCAACGGCAATCCTAGCAAATTTTGCCGCAATTGTCGCCTTTTCCCTTGACAGTTGGGTTCCCCTTTTCCACATCGGCGAAATCATGAAAGCCTCCGACGCAAACATCCTCATCATTCCCGGCTACACGAATTCCGGCCCCGACCACTGGCAGACGCGCTGGGAGCAGAAGCTCTCGACCGCACGGCGCGTGGAACAGGCGGAATGGTCGAAGCCCGTGCGCGACGATTGGGTGGCCCGCATTGCGGAAGAAGTGAATGCGTCGGACAAGCCCGTCGTGCTGGTCGCGCACTCCCTCGGCGTACCCTCGGTGATCCATGCAATCCCGCATTTCCGCAATAAGGTCGCAGGCGCATTCTTCGTCGCACCGCCCGATGTCGCCAATCCCGACATCCGGCCGAAGCATCTGATGACGTTCGGCCCCTATCCGCGCGATCCCCTGCCATTTCCGTCGATCACGATTGCCAGCCGCAACGATCCCTTCGGCAGCTACGAGCATGCGGACGATATCGCCAATAGCTGGGGTTCGATGCTGATCGATGCCGGCGAAGCTGGCCATATCAACACCGAATCCGGTCACGGCCCCTGGCCGGAGGGCACGATGGTCTTTGCAAAGTTTCTCAGCCAGCTGAAGCCGTAGTATCATCGCTAAATGATCATGGATAGAGGCATGCCTCGCCTCACTAGCCTGTGAAGTACAGGGCGCCTTCATTCCATCATCAGATAAAAACCTGTAAAACAGGTCATGACTGGACCCCGAATCTGGCATTGGCATCCCGCTAAGGCCGGAATTCCAAGGAAGGAGGCGCAGGCGGATTGTGAATTCGCTTCTTATCCGTTATGGGGACGCCCACATACGATCCACTTGCGCTGTCCCATGAGCGCCAAAGACAGAGAACAATACCAATGAACCGTCGCCGCCGTATTTACGAGGGCAAGGCCAAGATCCTTTATGAAGGACCTGAGCCGGGCACGCTGATCCAGTTCTTCAAGGACGACGCCACCGCCTTCAACAAGAAGAAGCACGAAGTCATAGATGGCAAGGGCGTTCTGAACAATCGCATCTGCGAGTATATTTTCAGCCATCTGAACAAGATCGGCATTCCCACCCATTTCATCCGCCGCCTCAACATGCGCGAGCAGCTGATCAGGGAAGTGGAGATGATTCCGCTCCAGATCGTGGTGCGCAACGTTGCCGCCGGCTCGCTCGCCAAACGCCTCGGCATCGAGGAAGGCGTAGTCCTGCCACGTTCGATCATCGAGTTCTACTACAAGTCCGACGCTCTCGAGGACCCATTGGTCTCCGAAGAGCACATCACTGCCTTCGGCTGGGCCAATCCGGCAGAGCTCGATGACATCATGGCGCTTGCCATCCGCGTCAACGACTTCATGACCGGTCTTTTCCTCGGCGTCGGCATCCAGCTGGTCGATTTCAAGATCGAATGCGGCCGCCTCTTCGAAGGCGACATGATGCGCATCATTCTCGCCGACGAAATCTCGCCGGACTCTTGCCGTCTCTGGGACATCGAAACCCGCGAGAAGATGGACAAGGACCGCTTTCGTCGCGATCTGGGCGGCCTGCTCGAAGCCTATTCCGAAGTGGCTCGCCGCCTCGGCATCATCAATGAAAACGAACCCGTGCGCGGCACGGGCCCAGTTCTCGTTAAGTAAGTTCAGAAAGGACAATCGTGATCAAGGCTCGTGTAACCGTCACGCTGAAGAACGGCGTTCTCGATCCGCAGGGCAAGGCAATCGAAGGCGCGCTCGACGCCCTCGGCTTTGACGGCGTCCATCAGGTCCGCCAGGGCAAGGTCTTCGATCTCGAGCTTGAAGGCACCGACAAGAACAAGGCAGAAGCCGATCTGAAGGCCATGTGCGAGAAGCTTCTCGCCAATACGGTCATCGAGAACTTCAGCATTTCGATCGACTGATTGTCCTCTTTCGCGAGCCATCCTTCCCTTGTCTGAGGCAATGGGATATGGCTCACGAAGCACTTCCAGCGATTATACCTTTGCCTATTGCGGGAACAGCATCATGAAATCTGCAGTCGTCCAACTCCCCGGCCTCAATCGCGATCGCGACATGATCGCGGCGCTGACCAAGATTTCCGGCCATGCGCCCGTAACGGTCTGGCAGACGGAGACCGAGATCCCGGATGTCGACCTTATCGTCATTCCAGGCGGCTTCTCTTACGGCGATTATCTGCGCTGCGGCGCGATTGCCGCCCGCATGCCGATCATGCAGGCGATCAGAGACAAGGCCGACAAGGGCGTCAAAGTTTTGGGCGTTTGCAACGGTTTCCAGATCCTTCTGGAAGCAGGCATGCTGCCGGGCGCGCTGATGCGCAACGCCTCGCTGAAGTTCGTCTGCCGCGAAGTGAAGCTGGAAGTCGTCAATGCCGAAACCGACTTCACGGCCGCCTATGCCAAGGGCCAGGTCATCCGCAGCCCGGTGGCGCATCACGACGGCAACTATTTTGCCGATGCCGAAACGCTGAAGGCGATCGAGGATAATGGCCAGGTGGTCTTCCGCTATGCCGAAGGCACCAACCCGAACGGCTCGGTCAACGACATCGCCGGCGTCATGAACGCCAAGGGCAATGTGCTTGGCATGATGCCGCATCCGGAAAATCTGATCGAGGCGGCCCATGGCGGCAGCGACGGTCGCGGTCTGTTTGCGTCCGCGCTTGGCGTGATAGCGGCCTGATAGGCCAGCCCGCTATCAGAACCATAAAATCGGCGTTTTTGGATCGAACAGCAGGGCGCCGGAATGCGACCCGGCAGACCAGCCCCACCGCCTTATTGGAAAGAGATTGATGCGCCCTCGCCTCCTGACAGGACTTTACTCCGCCGCCGCTATCGCGATGCTTGGGCTGCTGGTCACCTCTTGCGGCCCGCGTCCGCCGGCCATCACCGCAACCGATCACAGCGCCCTGTCGACGATGGAGCGCATCATGCTCAATGCCAATACCTGCTGGTTCAAGTCTTCGGACCCGGCTTTCGTGAGTTATCAGCTCGCTCCGGAGCTCAACTCCTTCACCGGTCGCCCGCGCATCCTCGTGGTCGACAAGAAGCATCCGACGGGCCGGCCGTCTCTCGTTGTGCAAGCGGAAGGCAATCCCGCACAGCTGCAGGCCTTCGGTCCGATGATGGCAGGCGCTGCCGGTGGTCGCATCACGGGCGACGTCAATCGCTGGGCTGCGGGCTCGAAGGCCTGCAATTAGGCCGATGGCCTGAGGCTATTCTTCGCCTTGGGCGACATACCGCACCGGCGCATGACGTCCCCGCACGCTCAGGGATCATTGTCATGGATAGGTTCGTCATTCTTTCCGGCTGCTCCGGCGGCGGGAAATCCAAATTATTGGGAGCGCTCAAGCGCCGCGGGCACCAGGTTATCGAAGAGCCGGGGCGACGCATCGTCATCGAGGAATTGGAGAGCGGCGGCTCCGCTTTGCCATGGGTGGATGGACCGGCCTTCGCGCGCCGGGCAATCGCCGTGTCGCTCGCAGATCGCGAGAAAGCGATAGCGCTTCCTGGGATTGTCTTCTTCGACAGAGGCTTGATCGACGCCGCATCGGCGCTCGAACATATGAAGGGCGAACCGGCCCTGGCTCCGCTTGGCCAATTGCATCGCTACAACCGACATGTCTTCCTGACGCCGCCATGGCCGGAAATCTATGTCAGCGACGGCGAAAGAAGGCACGATTTTACGGCGGCGGTTGCGGAGTATGACCGATTGAGCACCGCCTATCCCGCGCTCGGCTATGAGGTGCACGTTCTTCCGAAAATCGGCATCGAGGAGCGCGCTGACTTCATATATTCCATTCTGGACTTCGAATAAGTGACTGACAGACAGGGCTGCCCAGGTTCATCCGCCCGCTCAGTCCCAGAAGAACGACTTCTTGGCTTCCGTCGCCGCCTCGAGCCGCATCAGGCCGATGTCGCTCGGCTTGAAACAAGCGCACCTTTAGGGTTTCCCAATCCACGCTTCGAACGCCTTGGATTCGACATTGCCGCCACAGAGAACGGTTGCCACGGTCTTGCCGGCGAAACGCTGTGGATTCTCAAGAATGGCGGCGACGCCAAGGGCGGCTGCGGGCTCCACGACAAGTCCCGAATGAAAGTATAGAAGTCGCATCCCCTCCTTGATACTGTCCTCTCCGACCAAAAGGGCGTCATCGGCAACGACCAATAGGTCATCGAGAACTTCCGGGATCACATAGCGTCCGGCTACACCATCGGCGATGGTGTTCGGGGCGCCCGCGTCCACGATCCGCTTCGCCTTGAAGGAAAGAGTCATAGCCGGTGCATTTCGGGGCTGGACCGTGATTATCTCCACATTCGGCCGCCGGCACTTCAGGGCATAGCCGATGCCCGTCGCCATTGCCCCAGCCCCCAGAGAAACCAAGACGGCGTCCAGCGCCTGAGGAAATTCGGAAAGCTCGAGTCCGATTGTCGCGGCACCTTCACAAGTGTCAAGATTTTTACTGTCCTCCACGAGGAAGGCACCCGTTTCTTCGGCGATATCCGAGGCTGCCTGGAGCGCGGCTTCGATCTCCCCTTCGACCAACACGACATTTGCTCCAAGTAGCCGCATCTTTTCCACCTTCAAGGCATTTGCGGCGACGGACGCCGTTACCGTAACATCAAAGTTTCTCAGTCGACCGCCATAAGCGAGTGCCTGGCCGAGATTGCCCGCGCTGGCGCAAACGACCGATTTCTTGTCACCTTGTGACTGGAGCCTCGCCAAAACCATCTCGGTGCCACGCCCCTTGAAGCAGCGCACAGGATTCATCGTTTCGACCTTGAGAACGACCCGGCAGCCCAGCGCCCGGCTCAAACTTTCACAGACGTATTGCGGTGTATGCCGAAAGACCTTGTGTATGGTCGTGGCAGCGATTTCGATTCGATCGATATCCAAGCGCATATGAGCCTCCATCGCATTTCTCAGTGAGGCCCAGGCGGTCGGCATATAAGGCTGCGTTCCACGATGGTTTTCCATCATAATCCGCCAGTCGCGCAGCCACTGCAGACTCGTTCACACGCTGCGTGATGTCAAGGATGTGAAATGGCTGAATAAGAGGCTCGTTAGCTTGATATGCGGCTCAGCCCGCTCACTCCCAGAAAAACGACTTCTTTGCTTCCGCTGCCGCTTCGCGCCGGGTCAGGCCGATGTCGTTCAACTGATCGTCCGTTAGGCCCCGCAGAACCCAGCGGCTCTCACGCTTCTCCAGCCAATGCAGATAAACGGCCCAAAGCCGACGCATTGGGGGCAGCTTTGGCGCCGCCGCCCCGGCCTTTGCGCTTGCCAAGGACGCAGATTGCGCCTTAGCCGAGCAGATTGTATCTATTGCGCTCATCTTTATTCTCGTATGAGGGTGACAATTTTCGAGTATCGAGCCAAACGATACAAATTGACTCATACTCTTGACTCAATGACAGGGACAATCTAGGAAATTGTCATTATGACAAATTGGCTTCCAGACATTTCCAGCGGAACCGGCCCGGTCTATATCCGCGTCGCCGACGCCATCGAACACGCCATTACCCATGGCGTATTGCCGCCCGGCACCAAATTGCCGCCGCAGCGCAATCTCGCCTATGATATCGGCGTGACCATCGGCACGGTCAGCCGGGCCTATGCCCTCGTGCATGAACGCGGTCTCGTGGCCGGCGAAGTCGGCCGCGGCACCTATGTTCTGGAACGTTCGAACGGCAAGCAGATCGAACTCGTGGATCCGATCACGCAGGCACTTGCCGGCACCCGCGGCCTGAATACGCCCGATGCCAAGATCCGCTTCGATACGACCGCCGCTCCCGACATCGGCCAGGGCGTGATCATCGGCAAGCTCTTCGCCGACATCAGCAGTGAGCACCAGACGGAGATCTCTTCCTATTCAAGGAACTTCCCGGCGAGCTGGTTTGAGGCGGGACAGATCTGGCTTGCCCGCAACGGCTGGCAGCCGGCAATCGAGACGATCGTACTGACGCTCGGCGCCCATGCCGCCGCCATTGCCGTCATTTCGGCCGTCACCTCGCCGGGCGACAAGATCGTCTTCGAGAACCTCACCTATACGCAGATCAGCCGTGCCGCACGCTTGCTCGGACGCCGCACGATCCTGGTGGATTCGGACGAGCACGGAATGATCCCCGAGGATTTCGAGCGTCTCTGCCAGCAGCAGCATCCACGCCTCGCCTTCCTGATGCCGACGGCCCATAATCCTACCCTGGTGACAATGCCGGAATCCAGGCGCCGCGCGATTGCCGCTATTGCGCGCCGCCACAGTGTGTGGCTGATCGAAGACGATCTCTATGGCGGCATGACCGGTGACCAGAACCCGCTTATGGCCACCATTGCGCCGGAGCGGACGTTCGTCGTCAGCAGCTTGTCTAAATCGGTGACAGCCGGCGTGCGCGGCGGCTGGGTCGCCTGCCCGCCGCATTTCGCCCAACGCATCAAAGTCACCCATAAGATGACAACAGGCGGCCTGCCCTTCATCCTGGCCGAAACCTGCGCGCGGCTCGTCCTTGGCGGTCACGCATTGGAATTGCGTCGCAAAGCGGTTGAGGAAATCAAGGCACGCGAGCAGCTGGCGCGCGAGGCATTGGCGGGCTTTGAGTTCAATTCGCATCCGCATCTGCCGTTCCTGTGGCTGAAGCTGCCCGAACCCTGGCTGTCAGGCACATTCAAGAACGCCGCCCTTACCGAGGGGGTGTTGATCGATGACGAAGACGAGTTCAAGGCGGCGCGAATCGAACGGGTTTTCCACAGGGTCCGCATCGCTTTTTCGTCGCCCCCACAGCGAGAAGATGTCGCGGCGGGCTTCATGACATTACGCAGGTTGCTGGAAAACGGCTCGTCGGGATACGATAGTCACATTTAAGCAAGCCTTATTAATTTATCGACAGACATCTTGCGCAAATGCGATTTCGCCGTCTCGACTCTTAGCATGCTACCATTCTATCAATAAAAAACGAGGATTCGCCCGCCACACCAGGGGGAGTGCATGGCTATTGCAAGCTTTTTCAGCAAGCGTTTAGTTTCGAGTTTTCTGGCAATCAGTTCGGTATTTGTTGCAGGTCAATCGGCCGCAACCGCCGCAGATGCGGTGACGGCTACTCCCCCCGCTCCAGTCAAGATTTTCGACGAACTGCGTTTTGGCGCGAGCGGCTCCATCCAGAGCGGCAACGAGCACGAGAGCGGCGTATTCCCGGATGTCCAGGTCCTCTTCAATCCGTTCGGCTACAATCCAACCGCCGACTGGAAGGATCAGTTGACCCATCCGCGTATTCACGTCGGCACATCGATCGGCACGTCAGGCTCTGCGACGCAAGTCTATGGCGGCCTCTCCTGGACGCTTACGCATAGCAACGGCATCTTCACCGAACTCGGCTTCGGCGGCACAGTGCACACCGGCAACCTGGACGACTGGCGGGAGCATGGTCCGATGCTTGGCTGTCGCCTGCTCTTCCACGAATATGCCGGCCTCGGCTACAATTTCGACAGCCACTGGAACGTGATGGCGCAGATCGCGCATTCGTCGCATGCCAATCTTTGTGACGGGCCTAACGGCGGCATGACACGCGCCGGCATCATGGTCGGCTATAAATTCTGACCTCTGCGAAGCCGCCGCCCATAGCCGCGCGCTTGGATTTTCGCTGCATCTACGCCGGCGTGTTGTGAACGCCGGTGATTTTCCTGTCGCACGACAGGGAGAGTTGCGCTAAAGAGACCCCGATCCCTGACCGGTCTTCCAATCCTTTACAGGCAAGGACACTCGAGCGCCCATGACCATTTCCAATTCGATCCAGATCACCCCCGAACTGATTGCCGCCCACGGCCTCAAGCCGGATGAATATCAGCGCATTCTGGATCTGATCGGCCGCGAGCCCACTTTCACCGAGCTTGGCATCTTCTCGGCCATGTGGAACGAGCACTGCTCATACAAGTCCTCCAAGAAGTGGTTGCGCACCCTGCCGACCAAGGGACCGCGCGTCATCCAAGGCCCGGGCGAAAATGCCGGTGTCGTCGATATCGATGATGGTGATTGCGTTGTCTTCAAGATGGAAAGCCACAATCACCCCTCCTACATCGAGCCGTATCAGGGTGCTGCGACCGGCGTCGGCGGCATCCTGCGTGACGTCTTCACCATGGGCGCCCGCCCAGTCGCCGCCATGAACGCCCTGCGTTTCGGCGAGCCGGATCATCCGAAGACCCGCCACCTCGTCTCCGGCGTCGTCGCCGGCGTGGGCGGTTATGGCAATTCCTTCGGTGTTCCCACGGTCGGTGGCGAAGTCGAGTTCGACGCACGCTACAACGGCAATATCCTGGTCAACGCCTTTGCGGCCGGCCTTGCCAAATCCAATGCCATTTTCCTGTCGGAAGCCAAAGGGGTCGGCCTGCCGGTCGTCTATCTCGGCGCCAAGACCGGCCGCGATGGCGTCGGCGGCGCGACCATGGCGTCCGCCGAATTCGACGAATCGATCGAGGAAAAACGCCCGACCGTTCAGGTTGGTGACCCCTTCACCGAAAAGTGCCTGCTGGAAGCCTGCCTCGAGCTGATGCAGACGGGTGCCGTCATCGCCATCCAGGACATGGGTGCCGCCGGCCTCACCTGCTCCGCCGTCGAAATGGGCGCCAAGGGCGACCTCGGCATCGAGCTCGACCTCGACAAGGTGCCGGTGCGCGAAGAGCGGATGACGGCCTATGAAATGATGCTGTCGGAAAGCCAGGAGCGCATGCTCATGGTGCTGCAGCCGGAAAAGGAAGCCGTCGCCAAGGCAATCTTCGTCAAGTGGGGCCTGGATTTCGCCATCGTCGGCAAGACGACCGACGACCTGCGTTTCCGCGTTATCCATCAGGGCGAGGAAGTCGCCAACCTGCCGATCAAGGATCTCGGCGACCAGGCTCCGGAATATGACCGTCCGTGGCGGGAATCCGACAAGCGCGCCGCGCTGCCGGCCGACCTCGTTGCCGCGCCGGAAGACTACGGTCAGGCGCTGCTGACGCTCGTTGGCTCCGCCAACCAGTCCAGCCGCCGCTGGGTCTATGAACAGTACGATACGCTGATCCAGGGCAATTCGCTGCAGCTTCCCGGCGGCGACGCCGGTGTCGTGCGCGTCGAGGGCCATCCGACCAAGGCTCTCGCCTTCTCCTCGGACGTCACGCCACGTTATGTCGAAGCCGATCCGTTCGAAGGCGGCAAGCAGGCCGTCGCCGAATGCTGGCGCAACATCACGGCAACCGGCGCCGAGCCGCTGGCCGCGACGGACAACCTGAACTTCGGCAATCCGGAAAAGCCTGAAATCATGGGCCAGTTCGTCGGCGCCATCAAAGGCATCGGCGAAGCCTGCCGCGCGCTGGATTTTCCGATCGTCTCCGGCAACGTCTCGCTCTACAACGAGACCAACGGCGTCGCGATCCTGCCGACCCCGACCATTGCCGGCGTCGGTCTCCTTCCGGACTGGAAGGCGATGGCCCGCATCGGCTCCGCCTCCGAAGGCGACCGCGTGCTGATGATCGGCCTCGACGGCAGTCATCTCGGCTCGTCGATCTATCTTCGCGATATCATCGGCTCGACGGATGGCCCTGCTCCGGAAGTCGATCTCTTCGCCGAACGCCGCAATGGCGATTTCGTCCGCTCCGCCATCCGCAATGGTCAGGTCACGGCCTGCCACGACATTTCCTCAGGTGGTCTCGCACTCGCTCTGGCAGAAATGGCGATGTCGTCCGGCAAGGGCCTGCGCATCGACCTCAGCGAAGGCCGGACGCTGCCGCATGCAGCACTTTTCGGGGAAGATCAGGCTCGCTACGTCATCGCCGTTCCGGCCGATGTCGCCGATTTCGTCTGCATCAACGCGGAAAGCGCCGGCGTACCCTTCCGCCGCCTAGGTACGGTTGGCGGTGACGCACTCGTCGTCGACGGCCTGTTAACGCTTCCGGTTGAACAGTTGCGCGATGCGCATGAATCGTGGTTTCCTGCCTTTATGGACGGCAGCGCGCTCGCTGCCGCGGAATAATCGAGGTACCACTCATGCCCATGAACCCCGGCGATATCGAAGACATGATCAAGGCCGGCATTCCCGGCGCCAAGGTGACGATTCGCGACCTGGCCGGGGATGGCGATCACTATGCAGCCGAAGTTGTCGCGGAAGCCTTCCGCGGCAAGAGCCGCGTGCAGCAACACCAGATGGTCTATGACGCCCTGAAAGGCAATATGGGCGGCGTGCTGCACGCCCTTGCGCTGCAGACGTCAGCCCCCGACTGAAAGCGCCTGCGCCTCTGCGCCGGAGTTGAAGCGCAGCTCCGGCAATCTCTTCGGTGAGAATTCAGCGAAATCGGAGGCCGGCAGCGGACCGGACGTCATCAGCGTGAAATCGAAGAAGGCCCTGAGATCGGGACCGAGCACATATTGCCGGTGAACCCGCAGGAAATCCCGCTTGATCTTCTTGTAATGCTTTTCCGACAGCATCTGTTTGAAGCGTATGAACAGGATCGAAGCCTGTTGGGCATCCTCATGCCCGCAAACAGTCGCGACCTTCGTCTTATAAAAATGGATTGCATCGGTCAGACAGTGAACGTCGAGCCAGAAGATATCCTTGCAGCGTGCGATCAATCCCACACGTGAGCGCAGCACCTTTGCCGGCCGCATGAGGGCGCATTGCAGGATGGCACTACCAAGCGTCGTAAACACCACGCGCTTGCCCTGCAGCAGGTCCGGCTCGCGCTCGAGCAACAGGCCGACCACGTGGGCCGCCACCGACGAGCCCATACTATGCGAGGAGATGACGAATTCTTCGACGTCGGGCTCATCCAGGGCTTGCCGGACGCTGACGGCGCTCGCTTCCAGCCACTGTTCGGCACCTATTCCGTTCAACCCCGCCATCGCGACCGCCATTTCCCAATCGGAGAAGAGATGCAAAGTATGCAGCTTCTCGGCCTGCGGCAGGAAGACATAGACGAAGAAGGCGACCGCGAGCGCGATGCTGCCGATATGGCTCCATGCCGGCAGCCCGAACAGGATCGGCGTAAACGCGATCGATAGGCTGAGAACCAGCCCCACCAGCATCAGCAGAAAGGGAAAGATGAAGAACAGGCCGAAGCGCCACGCATGACGGAAATAGCCGGCCATACCGCCGGAAATGGCAACCCTTGCGGCAGCAAGATAGCCCTGGATGAGCCGCGTGAAGAATGGCCTCCCATTCAGCGTAGCAACCAGATCGTTATGATCGACGATATGAATGCGACTTTGGGTATGCCAATCCGCAGTCGTCGCGGTGACATCGAAATACGGTGCCCGGCCAAAATTCTTCAACTCCCCCACCGAGGCGGCAAAATCCCAGGCGCCGCCGCTCTGCCGGGCGGAACGGTCATAACGAGCCCGATGTGCGGCAGCATCCAGCGGCTCGAAGCCAGGGAAGTGGAGAACCACCCTCTTCTTGATAGGATTCATATTGTAGTCTGTCCCCGGGACGCGCCAACGCACTGATAAAATCTGAACATCGCCAAGACCATGGCCTGCCGGCTTTTTCATGGCAGGCTGCAATAAATCATCCAAAAAACAAAAACATAGGATCAAACGTTTATAACCGCTTCAGCCCGCATGACGGATACACAACCACCCTCAGCCGGCTTGTTCGCCGTACCAAGGGTAAAATCCGAATTCCGATATATCAGCATTCCCGGCGCGGATAGGGAGAGATATCGGCACAGGAGTCCACCGACGGCGCAGTTATGATTTTCTCGACGGCCGGCGGTGTGGTCGATTGCGGCGTCGGTGCTGTCGAGGCCCGGTAACCGAAAGCGATGCTCAGAATAAGCACGATGGCACTCACGGTCACGGTACTGTTCAGGATCGATGCTCGTGGTGTGCGTACATGCTCGTAATATTCCCGCTCCCCTTCACTCGTATCTTCAGAGCTATAAAATTCCCGCTCTTCCCCAACCTGCCCTTCGGAATAGTGATGGTGGCTCATGGAGTCCGCTCCCTCAAGAAATATGCGAATGCAATGCCGACAAGGGACCGATACGCGCCAAATCGCATCAATCGGCAGACTCTAACAAACATACCGTTGGTTTGTAAATTAGGTAGCATACTAATATTCATCGTCCCTTGATTATAAGTTGATGTGTGTTGTTCAGGCTTGGAGTTGAAGAGGCGATTTCAAAACGCACTGTTCAAAAAAGACCGCCAATCGACACTTTCCGGACGTTCCTGTTAACGACTGATGCCGGAAATCTATTCATGCGATGAAAAAGACGGCAGCTTCGTTTTGCGGCTGGAAATCAAGCCGGACGCTTGCTATTTAAGGGACAGATGTAACGCTGCGGACCTTGACCCCGCATGTGAAAGGAACTGGACAATGAGCGGCATTCAGGAATTCATCGCCAACGAAGTTAAGAACAACGACGTCGTTCTCTTCATGAAGGGCACTCCCCAGTTCCCGCAGTGTGGTTTCTCCGGCCAGGTGGTCCAGATTCTCGACTATATCGGCGTCGATTATAAGGGCATCAATGTCCTGGCCGACGCTGAAATCCGTCAGGGCATCAAGGACTATTCCAACTGGCCGACCATTCCGCAGCTTTACGTAAAGGGCGAGTTCATCGGCGGCTGTGACATCGTGCGCGAAATGTTCCAGGCGGGCGAGTTGCAGCAACACTTTCAAGAACACGGCATCAGCGTTCGCGGCGCCGCCTGACCGGGTACCGGGCTCCCCGTCCGGTTTCCATAGTTCAATTTGATCGATATGGCGCTGCCGCCGGGCGGCGCCCTTGACATGTTTATGGGAATAAAACCGTGACGACTTCATCCCAGGCCATGTCCCATGGGCAACTGCCCATGGGCAAACGCGAGTTCATCGCACTCGCGGCCTTCCTGATGGCGATTAACTCACTCGCAATCGACATCATGCTTCCCGCGCTGCAGCAGATCGGTTCCAGCCTCGGCGTGATGAACGAAAACCATCGGCAATATGTCGTAACAGCATATCTGATCGGCTTCGGCTCGGCCCAGCTTATCTATGGCCCCCTGTCGGATCGCTTCGGCCGCCGCATGCCACTCTTGATCGGCATCACCATCTACGTGATTTCGGCATTCGGCATTGCCCTCATCCCGTCTTTCGCAGGTCTGCTGGCGCTCCGCTTCATTCAGGGCCTCGGTTCGGCGGCCACCCGCGTCATCACCGTCTCCATCGTCCGCGACGTCTTCGGCGGCCGCCTGATGGCCGAGGTGATGTCGCTCATCATGATGGTCTTCATGATCGTTCCGGTCATTGCACCGGGAAGCGGGCAGATCATCCTGCTGGTCAGCACCTGGCACATGATCTTCGTCTTCATCGGCGCCATGGCAACACTCGTCGGCCTCTGGATGTATTTCCGGCTTCCAGAGACGCTGAAGCCTGAAAATATCCGCCCATTGACCGTGAAGTCTGTCGCTGCCGGCTTCAAGATCGTTCTGACGGACCGCGTAGCACTCTGTTACACCCTTGCCAGCACATTCCTCTTCGGCGCGTTGTTCGGCTTCATCAATTCTGCCCAGCAGATCTACAACAACATCTACGGCCTTGGCGTCTATACGCCGCTGGCATTCGGCGGCGTGGCGGCGTTCATGGCTCTGTCGTCCTTCGTCAACTCTCAGTTTGTCGGCCGCTTCGGCATGCGCCGGCTGTCGCACACGGCCCTGCTGGGCTTTGTCGCCATCACCTTCTGTTGGCTGCTGGTGCAGCTTTACGGACCATCACCGATGCCGTTCCCCCTATTTATGGTCTTTTTCGCACTGGCCATGTTTCAATTCGGCTGGATTGGTTCCAACTTCAACTCTCTCGCGATGGAACCTCTTGGCCATGTTGCGGGCACGGCATCCTCCGTACTCGGCTTCATGAGCACGGTCGGCGGCGCATCGATCGGCGCTTGCATCGGGCAGTTCTATAACGGCACGGCGACACCGATGGTCATCGGCTATTTCACCGTTTCCCTCATCGGCGTCGTCTTCGTGCTGATTGCCGAAAAGGGAAAGCTGTTCCGCCCGCACAACGCGCCGCCTCCGGCCGACCAGTCTCTCGCTTTACATTGACAGGCATATTCGAATGACGACCCCGCCTCAATCCCAGCAGCCTGCACAGTCCGGCTCCAGCCGCATCGGCCTGGGCATCGTGGAATTCATCCTCACGATTGCCCTGATGACGGCCAGCATTTCGATGGGCATCGACAGCATGCTGCCGGCGCTGCCGAATATCGGCCAGTCGCTTCATGTTGCCAATCCGAACGACACCCAGCTCGTTATCGGCGTCTATTTCCTCGGTTTCGGCATCTGTCAGCTTTTCTTCGGCAGCCTGTCGGACACCTATGGCCGGCGGTACATCCTGCTCGGCGGTCTGGCCTTCTATACGGTGACCTTGTTTGCCGCAGCCTGGAGCGGCAGCCTGTTTGCCCTGCTGGCGATGCGTTTTGCGCAGGGCGTCGGCGCCGCGGCCGTGCGCATCACCACGCTCGCTATCGTCCGCGACTGCTTCGGCGGTCGCGAAATGGCCCGCGTGATGTCCTATATCATGATCGTCTTCATGATCATGCCGATGGTTGCGCCCTTCGTCGGCCAGATGATCGTCGCCTATTCGAACTGGCAGTGGATTTTCATTCTGCTCGGCATCGTCAGCGCCGGCCTTTTCCTGGTCGCCTTCTTCCGCATGAAGGAGACGCTGCCCGTTGAAGAGCGCTTGCCACTCTCGGTCGCTTCCGTGCTGTCCGGTTTCAAGACCGTGCTGACCAACCGCATCACCTGCGGCTACATGATCGGTCTGACGCTCTACACCGGCATCATCTGCGCCTACATCGTTTCTGTGCAGCAAGTCTTCGGCGAGGTCTACGGCCTCGGCGAAACCTTCCCGATCGCCTTCGCGGCAACGGCAGCCGGCACCGCCGTCGCACAGTTCGCCAATGGCTATTTCGTGCGCAGCTTCGGCATGCGCCGCATTTCCCATGCCGCCATGATCGTTTTCACCGCTTTGGGCGCCATCGGCTACATCGTCGGCATGTTCGGCCAACCGAGCTTCACCTTCATTTATGTGCTGATCTCGGTGATGCTGATGATGTTTGCAGTGATCACCACCAATTGCATGGCAATCAGCCTTGAGCCAATGGGACATCTGGCGGGCACGGCAGCGGCCATCACCAGCTCGATCTCCACGACGGTCGGTGTCCTGCTCGGCGGCATTGTCGGCCAGATGTTCGACGGGACGGCACAGCCGCTGCTTGCCGGCTTCACGGTATTTGGCGCGCTGTCGATCGTCGCAACGCTGTGGGCGGAACGCGGCAAGCTCTTCACCCATCCCGGCGATACGCCGGCGCTGGAGCCGGGCATGGGGCACGTCTGACGAGGTGCCTTCCTTAGGCGCCGCTGCGCGGTCGACTGACCCAGCGCACCGCTGCAGCGATCGCAAGCCCGAAGAGCGGCCACATCGCCCATGGTGTTCCATGCCAGGTGAAAAGGTTGATGGCAACGATCCCGATGCCCGTGATGACAAGGCTCGCGATCGCCATATCGATCGGCGGGTTACTACGGACGTAACGATACGCGTTGACCCACAAAATCGCGAGTATGGGCCATTTCGCCCAGAACTCGCCATGCCAGGTCAGGCCGTTGAGCACGGCAAGGCCGATGCACACGACTAGGGCAGCACCATAACTCCGCCGCCAGTCTTGCGGAAAGGGTTCCCGCATCGCCGGCTCGGGTGCCCGCGCAGGAGTGGGCTCCGGGGCCGACCGATAATCGGACGTGGTATCGACAACCCGCACGCCGCCGATCCGCACCGCATAGCTCGGCACACCGCCATCGATATTCTTGACTTCCAGCTGGCCAAGGAAATCGAAGCCGACCGCGACCTTATTGCGGACCTGATCGTAGACCGTGTTGGAAATGACGATACCACCCGGCGCAGCGCGCGACTGCAGCCGGGCCGCAATATTGACGCCGTCACCATAGAGGTCATCGCCATCCGCGATCACATCGCCGAGATTGAGGCCGATGCGAAAGAGCATCTGCCTATCGGGGTCGGTCACGGCATTATAGCCGGCAAGCTCGTTCTGCGTGTCGATTGCAGCGCGCACGGCTTCGACGACGCTTGGAAACTCGGCAAAGACGCCATCGCCCCAGGTGTTGATGACACGGCCGCCATGGGCTTCGATGAGCCGTTTCATCGCATCGCGGTAACGGCGAAGAGTGGACAGCGTCCCCTCTTCATCCTTCCCCATAAGGCGCGTGTAATCCTGTACATCGGCGCAGAAGATAGTGGTCAGCTTGCGGCTCGTCTCGGACATCTGTCTCATCCCCGCGGCAAGCGCCGACCAAGGCTCTTGCCTGTTGCAGCAAAGATAGCCCTCCAGCCGTTACTTTCCAAGAGGCCGCGCCGGCTATCGTGGCGTGGTTCCCCTCAAAGAGTGAAGACTTCGCGCCGCAACAGCTCCCAGGTATCCTTGTCCGCCGCGATCAACAGCCCGCCGTCGAAATGATGCGGCAGATAGGGCGAGCCGTCGAAACGGCGGACATAGGCTCCGGATTCGGCCGAGATCAGCGATCCCGCCAAGTGATCCCAAGGCATCAGCTTGTTGTACATGAGATAATGCACATAGCCGCCCGCGAGCGTGCGATACTCATGCGCCGCGCAGCGATAGCAGGTCGTGTAGCGCACCTTGGCGAGATTGCCCATGACCTCCGCACGCTTTTCCTTCGGCAGAAAGCCGGTGGCCGCCATGCCGACCAGCTCTTCCAGCGGGACGGACGGAGCAACGTTGAGACGCAGCGTCTCGCCATCCGGTCGACGCAGCCATGCGCCGCTTCCGCGCTCCGCAAGCACCCAGTCATCACCCATCGGATCGAAGATGATACCGGCAACGGTTTCGCCTTTCGAGACGATCGAGGCCATGACGCCGAAGGCTGGAATGCCGGCAGCAAAATTGAACGTGCCGTCGACGGGATCGACGATGATGGCAAGGTCAGCGTCCGCCAGCTTCTTCAGTAGCGACGGGTCGGCCGCAACCGATTCCTCACCGATGAACAGTGCCTCGGGCCAGAGCCGCGCAACCTCTGCCTTTATCATATGCTCGGCCCGCTCGTCGGCTTCCGTCACCAGATCCGTCGCCTCGCTCTTGGCGCGGATATCGTCGCTGCCGAGCCTGCGGAAACGAGGCAGGATCTCCGTCTGTGCCGCACGGCGCAGCACATGAGCAAGCGTGGTAACGTCAACGAGCGATGTCATGCTTTTTCCTTTCGCGTCAGGCGCCGATGATCTCGCGGCGGATCATCCGCCAGCTTTCCTCGTCAGGCGCAGAAATGATGCCGCCCGTCGTTTCACCGGGCTTGTAGGGGGTACCATCGAACTTGGCGGTATAGCCGCCCGCCTCCTGATGCGCCAGCACGCCGGCAAGATGATCCCATGGCATTAGCTTGGAATGGCCGATGAAATGCCATTTGCCCGACGCCACCATCCAATATTCGTAAGCCGAACAATTGAGCGAAAAAGCCATGCGGGCCTTCGATAGATTTGCGTTGATCCGCGACCGGTCTGGCTCATCCATATGACCCCAGGATATGGCGCCCGTCATCGCGCTCAAAGGGGCAGGTGCGGCAACGGCAAGCCGCCTCGCCTGCCCGGTTTGCCGGCGCAGGAAAGTGCCGCCGCCTTTCATGGAGGTCAGGGTGTCGCCAAGCACGGGATCGTGGATGATGCTGGCGATCGTTTCGCCATTGGCGACGACGGCGACGATCGTCCCGAAAACAGGCAGTCCGGCCGCGAAATTGAAGGTGCCATCCACCGGGTCGATGGTAAAGGCCAATTCCGCATGCGCCAGCGCCGGCACGACGGACTTGTCAGCCTCATAGGCCTCTTCACCGACGATCACAGCTTTCGGAAAACGCACCTTCAGTGCCGCGGTGATGTGCCGTTCTGCCAGAAGATCCGCCTCGGTCACGAGGTCGATAGCCGACGTCTTTTCCGATATGTCGCCAGCGTCCAGATTGCGGAAGCGCGGCATGATTTCCTTTGACGCCGCTTCGGCAACGATCGTCGTCACATAGTCGAAATCAGTATCGGAGAAATTCATAGGAAGCCTCTGTTTTGTAAGGGCTTCCTCTTATGCCCGATTCGATGACATCGGTGTGGCAAAAGCACTGAATTACGCTGGATCGCCGGAAGATCCCTGTGTCATCAATCCAGCGAAATCGAATAATTTCGGGTCGAGCAGGTGTGACGGGTTCACATGCGCCAGAGCGCGCAGCATCGTATCCTTGCGCCCCGGCATGCGCCGCTCGATATCGGCGAGCATGTCCTTCATGGCATTGCGCTGCAATCCGTCCTGCGAGCCACAGAGATCGCAGGGAATGATCGGGAACTGCATGGCCGCAGCGAACTTGGCGAGGTCGTCTTCTGCCGCATAGGCCAGTGGGCGCAACAGCATCAAGTCGCCCTCGTCATTGAGCAACTTCGCCGGCATGGAGGCCAGCCGGCCGCCATGGAAGAAGTTCATAAAGAAGGTCTCGAGAATATCCTCGCGGTGATGGCCAAGCACGAGCGCATCGCAACCTTCCTCGCGAGCGATGCGATAAAGATTGCCGCGACGCAGGCGCGAACAGAGCGAACAATAGGTTGCCCCCTCCGGCACCTTTTCCTTCACGATCGAATAGGTGTCGCGATATTCGATGCGATGCGTGACACCGATCTTCGTCAGATATTCGGGCAGAATATGCTTCGGGAAATTCGGCTGACCCTGATCCAGATTGCAGGCGACCAGCTCCACCGGCAGCAGGCCGCGCCATTTCAGATCGAGCAGCAGTGCAAGCAGCCCATAGGAATCCTTGCCGCCGGAAAGGCCGACGAGCCAGCGCTTCTGGCCCTTCAGCATCTGGAAGTCTTCCATGGCCTGGCGCACCTGCCGCAACAGGCGCTTGCGAAGCTTGTTGAAGGAGACCGAACGCGGCGCATCGGAAAACATCGGATGCGCGGCGGAACCGCTATCCTCAACCTCGATATCGATGTCGTCCTTTACAGTCGTCGCGATATTCATTCGATCATTCCTTGCATCTCGCCACGCTGATAGCAGAAAGCGGCTCGAGAAGACATGGGTATCAATCCCCGAATACGGACCAGCCAGTGCGCGCCGCCAGCATTTCCAGCGCAACAGCGCCGAGCTGCGAATTGCCGACCTTGTTCAGTCCCGGCGACCAGACGGCAATGGAGCCGATGCCCGGCGCCACGGCCAGAATGCCGCCGCCGACACCACTCTTGCCCGGCAGGCCGACATGATAGGCGAAGTCCCCCGAGCCATCATAATGGCCGCAAGTCAGCATCAGCGCATTGATGCGCCGCGCCCGCTTCGGCGAGACGACGGAGTGACCTGTGATGGGATTGCTGCCGCGCGCAGCGAGATAGAGCCCCGCCTTGGCAAGCTGCAGGCAGCTCATGGAAAGCGCGCACTGATGGAAATAAACACCAAGCACATGCTCAACAGGGTGATGAATATTGCCGTAGGCGCGCATGAAATTGGCAAGCGCGAAATTGCGAAAGCCCGTCTGCGTCTCCGAACGCGCGACCTTGTCATCGATGCTAATCGTCTCGTCGTCGGCCACATAGCGCACGAAGCGCAGCAACTCGCCTATCGCCTCGCGCGGCTCGTGTCCAGCGAGTACGACATCGCTGACGGCGATGGCACCGGCATTGACGAAGGGATTGCGCGGAATGCCCTCTTCGCGCTCCAGTTGGACGATGGAATTGAAAGCCGTACCGGATGGCTCACGCCCTACGCGATTCCACAGGCTCTCGCCGACTTTGCCCAGCGCCAGGGTCAGCATGAAGACCTTGGAGATACTCTGGATGGAGAAAGGGACGCCCGCGTCGCCGATGCAGTAGATTTTGCCGTCGACCGTTGCGATTGCCATTCCGAACTGCTTCGGATCGACCTTTGCCAGCTCGGGAATGTAATCGGCAACCTTGCCTTCGCCGATGCGCGGCGAAAGCTCCGCATGAATGCCGTCGAGAATGGCCTGCAAATCCGTCATGAGGCGCTCCAAAGACAAAAAAGCCGCTCAAACCGAGCGGCTTTTCATTCATTAAGAAAGTTATCCGCTTATTAACGCGAATAGAATTCGACGACCAGATGCGGTTCCATGACGACGGCGTACGGCACGTCGGCGAGAGCCGGAACGCGAGCGAAGGTCGCAACCATCTTGTTGTGATCGACTTCGATGTAATCCGGAACGTCTCGCTCAGCGAGAGAAACCGATTCCAGAACGGTTACGAGCTGCTTGGACTTCTCGCGAACTTCGATAACGTCGCCAGCCTTGCAGCGGTACGAACCGATGTTGACGCGAACGCCGTTGACCGTGACGTGGCCGTGGTTGACGAACTGACGGGCGGCGAAGACCGTCGGAACGAACTTGGCGCGGTAGACGATCGCGTCGAGACGCGATTCGAGCAGGCCGATCAGGTTTTCCGAGGTGTCGCCCTTGCGGCGGTTGGCTTCGTCGAAGGTGGCGCGGAACTGCTTTTCACGCAGGTCGCCGTAGTAGCCCTTCAGCTTCTGCTTGGCGCGCAGCTGCACGCCGAAGTCCGAGAGCTTGCCCTTGCGGCGCTGGCCGTGCTGGCCCGGGCCGTATTCGCGGCGGTTAACCGGGGACTTCGGACGGCCCCAGATGTTTTCGCCCATACGGCGGTCAATTTTGTACTTGGACGATTCGCGCTTGCTCATCGCATTTCCTTTCAAGTGTTATGGCGGCCCGTTGCCGAACCGCGAAGGAAACACGCCCTCCTCTGAACTCCGTTTTCGAGCTCTGACAGGCTTCTCACGTTAGCGAACGGACGAAGCCACGGGACATGTCAAATGAAACACCGGACATTTCTGCCCGGCGTTGGCGCGGTCTGTAAGGGGTCGTCATGAAAATGTCAACAGCAGGATCGGCGAGAAGCGCAGTTTCATTCCGCACGCCCCAGGCCGCGCCAGTCCTCCGGCACATCCGGCAACGACGGCATCAGATCCAGCTCGGATGTCGCCTTTCGAAACTGCACGCCATCGTCGGTCAAAGCCGATATCTGAATTGGGATGCCGCTGGCGTTGACCGCAAGCAGACCGACTATATCCGGTGGCGCGGATCGAACGTAGCGCTCCGCTCCATTCAGCACCTCCACAAGCCTGTCGCGAATGACGCTGGCCGTAAAATCGACTGGAAGACCTCTCACGGAATCATAATCCTCGGTCGAAACCGATAGCCCTCTTCGCCGAATTTCATCAATTATCCTGATTGGAGAATAATGAGGTGGCTTTCCCGAGGCTGCGACGACAACCGCACCAAGCGGAGCCAACCTTTCGTCGATCATTAACAAATCGACGAAATCCCGTGGCTTTGTCCGGGTTGATGCCGCCAAAACCTTATTCACGGCAAGGTCCGCTGGGTGAAGCCTTGCGCCCCACTCCTTGTCTCGAATAAGCGGGAGAAACCGGGTTCGAGATTCGCTCATCCATTGAATGAGCGTATTCTCCTGCGCCTTGGAGACTTCGGCCTCGACGCAGCCATAGACATTGACCTCGACAGAAACACGGAAACCATCAGTTCTGAGCGTTTCCATGTCCCGCTCGGCAACAGGACCGATTTCCTCGTCGGTATCTTGGAAGATATCGATATCGTCGGACAGACGAGGCCAATTCATATTAAGGACAAGCCCACCCGCGACATAGCTGGTTTCCGAGCGATTTTTGGCGATGGACGCCATAATCTCTTTTTGTAGCTTCGTCAGCGCCATCGCTTATCGCCCTACCTCGTCAAGCATGCGACGCCCCAGTACAAAGGCGCGTGCATCGCCGCGCTCCATCAAGGCGCTGGCTATCACCCTTGCCTTCTGTGCCAAATCGGGCAGCCGATCCAGATCGATATTGTCAAGGAGGCGGGTGCCATAGCGGTCAAGCGCTTCTTCGACATTCTCTCGAAGACGCTCTTTCCTTTGTCGATGTTCTGCGCGCATTTTCGCCGCTTGCGACAGGATATCATTACGGCACGCTGCCGGAACTAGAACCTCCACCCTCACTAGGTCGGACGCTCCACCACTTTCCCTATATCGCTGGATCCTATCACGCGCGGCCATGAATTCATCTCCTGCAGAGATAAATATAGGCGTATCCGGGATACGGATCAAGAGTGCCGTATTTTCCGCTATTCCGCCGCCGCCTGATCGCCACCTTCGATATCCGGCGCATTAGCATCGCCAGGCGCGGTCTGCGAACCCATATCCGGGAAGGCGACGATCCGTTTGCCGGAGAAATCCGTGTGGACGACGACGCTGCCCTGTTCCTCGAAATAGCTCAATAGTCGCCGTGCGCGTCTGGCCGAATGGGTGCCATAGGCGCGGGCAATGCGGGCGTCGGACGGGCACGGCTCGCCGCTGATCGCGGCCTTGGCGAGCATCAGGAATACGCCCTGCAGATCGTCGGTGACACTGGCGGACAGCGCAAGCGCCGTTGCCCATTGATCCGTCGCCATGACCTCTTCGTCCGCACCGGAGCGCACGATCGCCACACGACGGCGGAATTCCGAAAGGCTCATGGGTGCGCCGGGAACGCGGCGCATGCGCAAGCGTACAAGAAACTCCTGATAAAGCACCGAATCCGTTCGGAAGCCGGAGGCGGGATCATCGAGGATTTCGGAGAGCACCGCGCTCACTCTCGCCTCGCGATCCTCGCTCGATAGTTCCGGCTGGCTGACCTTCGGCTCCGAAGGTGCCGGGCTTGCCGCCGGCATGGAGCGGGAAAGCTCAGCCAGAATATCAGTCGTCGGCCGCGGCGCCGGCGTCGTGCGGCGAACGACTGGCCTCGCAAACTCTTCCGGGTCCGGCGTGAAAATCAGATCTTCGACATCCTGCGGCGCATCCGGCAGCGGCATCAGCTTCGGGCTGGAAGAGCGCGCCGAAGTTTCCACAGTGCCGATGGCGATCGGCAGCGGACGGCGCGAAAGTGCCGGCCCGAGAGCTACGAAATTGCCGCGCTTCAGGTCGCGGAACATTTCCGCCTGCCTGCGATCCATGCCGAGCAGATCGGCGGCACGCGCCATGTCGATATCGAGGAAGGTACGGCCCATGAGGAAATTGGAAGCTTCCGCCGCAACGTTCTTGGCGAGCTTCGCGAGGCGCTGCGTCGCGATGACGCCGGCAAGGCCGCGCTTTCGGCCGCGGCACATCAGATTGGTCATGGCGCCGAGCGACATCTTGCGTGCATCTTCCGAAACGTCGCCGCCGACCGATGGCGCAAACATCTGCGCCTCGTCGACCACCACAAGCACCGGATACCAGAATTCGCGGTCGGCATCGAACATGCCATTCAGGAAGGCGGCTGCGGCGCGCATTTGCTGCTCGATATCGAGCCCCTCGAGCGTCAGCACGCAGGAGACGCGGTGCTGGCGGATGCGATTGGCGATGCCGGCAAGCTCGGCTTCCGTGCGCTCGCCCTCGACGACCACATGACCGAACTTATCGGCCAAGGTGACGAAATCGCCTTCCGGATCGATGATGACCTGCTGCACCCACTGCGCCGACTGTTCCAGCAACCGCCGTAGAAGATGAGATTTTCCGGAGCCGGAATTGCCCTGCACCAAGAGACGGGTCGCCAGCAGCTCCTCGATATCGAGCTGGGCGCTGGTCCCGCCGGACGCCGTTCCCATGTCGATGCCGACCTGCAATGCACTTCCCCTATGAGCGAGAATCAATTGTGGATACGTCCCATCTTTCTGAAAGGACGCGTCTCCGTCTAGCAAAGATTTCCAAGCTTCGCGCCCGTGGATTGAAAAAACCCACAGGCGATTGCGAGGCCTATCTGAAGCGCAGATTAGCCCGCGACAGTTCGCTGACCGAGGTGCAGCCCATCAGCTTCATGTCGCGCTCGACTTCGGTGCGCAAATGCCTCAGCGCCCGCTCCACACCCGCCTGACCGGCAGCGGCGAGCGGATAGAGATAGAAGCGCCCGAGACCGACCGCCTTGGCGCCGAGTGACAGAGCCTTCAGCACATGCGTGCCGCGCTGCACGCCGCCATCCATCATAACATCGATGCGATGGCCGACGGCGTCCACGATCTCCGCCAACTGATCGAACGCGGAACGCGAGCCGTCCAGCTGCCGACCGCCATGGTTCGACAGCACGACGCCGGTGCATCCAATATCGACGGCGCGCTTGGCGTCCTCGACCGACATGATACCCTTCAGGCAGAACTGCCCGTTCCAGTGCTTCACCATCTCGGCGACGTCGTTCCAGTTCATCGATGGATCGAGCATCTCGGTGAAATATTTGCCGATCGACATGGCGCCGCCGCTCATGTCGACATGCTCATCGAGCTGCGGCAGGCGAAACTTCTCGTGCGTGACATAGTTCACCGCCCAGGCAGGCTTGATGGCGAACTGGGTGAGGCCCGCCAGATTGAGCTTGAACGGAATGGAGAACCCGGTGCGAAGATCGCGCTCGCGATTGCCGCCGGTAATGCTGTCGACAGTCAGCATCATAACGTTAACGCCGGCTTCCTTGGCCCGCTCCATCATTGCCCGATTCAAGCCGCGGTCCTTGTGGAAATAGAACTGGTAGACCTGCGGCCCTTGATGCTTCTTGCGGATTTCCTCAAGACTGACAGTGCCAAGCGAGGAGACGCCGAACATAGTGCCGAGCGAGGAAGCCGCGGCGGCCACCGCATTCTCGCCCTGATGATGGAAGAGACGCTGCAGTGCCGTCGGCGAGCAGTAAAAGGGTGTCGCGAGCTTTTGTCCCATAACGGTGACAGACATGTCGATCTCGCTGACCCCGCGCAGAACGTTGGGCACGAGATCGCAGCTTTCAAAGCTTGACGTGTTTCGCCGCAGCGTCACCTCGTCATCGGCTGCGCCGTCGATATAGTTGAAGATCGGGCCGGGAAGACGCTTTTTCGCAAGAAGACGAAAATCATGGAAGTTGTGGCACTCACGCAGACGCATGGCTTGCCCCGACAACGCTGCAATCAATCTCAAAAGACATCAATATCGACCTCCCAATATCCCGCCGCCCAGTCAAATCCTGCATTACAGCCGGTGCAAATGTGCTTCCCATTTGTAAAGCACATCCGGCTCCTTTTCCTCATTGCCTGCCCCGTCGGACTCGTCAACCACGAAGAAGCCGTGCTTTTCGTAAAAGCGGCGCGCCGGCTCGTTTCTCTGGAATGTCCAGAGCGACAGCGCCGGATAGGTCGACTTGGCGATATCCAGCAGGCGGCTGCCTATACCACGCCCCTGCGCCTCGGGCAGAACGTAGAGCTGATCGATCCAATCCTCGAGGAAGGCAATGACGCCGACCAGGCGACCGCCCTCTTCCGCGCCCCAGATCTGGCAGTCTTTGAAGACCACAGCGCTCCAGAAACCGACATCCTCTTCCGGCGTATGAAGTCCGGCAAGCGTCGGCAGCCGTTCATTGAAGGAAGCGCGATGAACGGCCGCAGCAGCCGGCATGTCTATGAGATCGAGTTTACGCAGCGAAACCTTGTCTTTCATCATCAAGCTCTGAGCCCAAAGCCCTGCATCAGCCGGCGGGTGGGGAAATCCGGCGCACCGGAGGTGAAGACCGCAAAGTCGAGATTATCGGGATGGATGGCATCGGCCACCTGCGGCACGAGACTGCGGGCACGCCTTGCGATGGCTTCGGCCGGATCGAGCCAGTCGACCGGCCAAGGCGCAAGCCTGCGGAAAATATTCGCCATGAAGGGATAATGCGTGCAGGCCAGCACAACAATATCGGTCTTGCGGCCATCCATCTCGACGAAGCACTGCTCGATCTCGGTCATGACTGCCTCATCGCTGACGACATCACCGCGAATATAGGCTTCCGCCAGACGTGCTAGGTCCTGCGATCCGACGAGCCGCACATGGCATTGCGTGGCAAAAGACTGGATCAGGTCGCGCGTATAGGCGCGCTTGACAGTGCCGGGGGTCGCCAACACGGAGACCAATCCGGAGCGCGTGCGCTCCGCAGCCGGCTTGATTGCCGGCACGGTGCCCACGAAGGTCATCTGCGGAAAAGCCGCACGGAGATCGGCGCCTGCCAGCGTGAACGCCGTATTGCAGGCGATGATGCAGACTTCCGGATCATATTGCGCGAGTAGCTTTGCGAAGAGATCGACGATGCGCTCCTTCAGCGCTGCTTCTTCCCAACTGCCATAGGGAAAGCCGGCATCGTCGGCGATATAGATAAATCCCCGCTCCGGCATCAGCACGCGTGCTTCGCGCAGCACGGTCAAACCGCCGATCCCTGAATCGAAGACGAGGACCGGTTTCAGCTCATTCGCCGCTGCTGTCATCGCTTGGGGCTTCCTTCGGTACTTTCGAGGATCTGGGATGCGAGCCGCTGCCGCGCGGAGACTTCCGCGAGAAGCGGTCAAGAGATGAGATCACCCCGCGCAAGACGCTGATTTCCTGTTCGGTGAAGGCCCGGCGCGAGAGGACGGCCCGAAGATTGTCGACCATTTTCGGCTTTTTCCCGGCAGGATGGAAATAATTGCGCGCATCCAGCGCTTCCTCGAGCTGGTCGAACAGGCCGAAAAGCTGCTCCTTGGTCGAAGGCCGCTGCTCGATCGCCTGGAAAGGCACATCGCCCAGATCCTCCATGCCCGATTTCATCCACTCATAGGACATCAACAGCACGGCCTGGGCTATGTTCAGCGAGGCGAAAGCAGGATTGACGGGAAAGGTGACGATCTCGTCTGCCAGCGCTACTTCCTCGTTCGTCAGGCCCCAGCGCTCCCTGCCGAAGAGAATGCCGGTGCCCTCGCCCGCCTTGAATTTGGCGCGAAGGGTCTCGGCCGCAACGACTGGCGAACGCACCGGCTTGTAGCCATCCCGCTCGCGCGCCGTCGTTGCATAAACGAAGTTGAGGTCTGATATCGCCTGTTCCAGCGTCTCGTAGACCTTGGTCGCCTCGATGATATGATCCGCCTTCGAAGCCGTCGCCTGCGCCCTTTCGTTCGGCCAGCCATCGCGAGGATTGACGAGGCGCAATTCGGCAAGGCCGAAATTCGCCATGGCGCGCGCCACCATGCCGATATTCTCGCCCATCTGCGGCTCGACCAGAATGATGGCCGGCCCTTCGGCCAAAAGTTGACGCTCGCTGTTCGTGCCTGCCATGATGTCTTGCTCTCCGCGCGCGAACCTTCTCGCGCAAATCATGGGTCGCAATAGCGAGACGCCAGCCGATCGGCAAGGTTTTTGCGCTTGAACGGCAGAACGAATCCCGCCCGATTATTGCGGATTGGCCGGCTTCTGCTGATCCGACGGTTGCTGCGTCTGGTCTGTCGGCTGTTGCTGCTGCTGTTTGACAAGATCCACCATCACGCTCTTGAGCGAGCTTGGATTGCCATTGTCGTCGTTGGTGACGATATCATCGACAACGGGCCTGCCGCCCTCTTCAATGACCTCGAAGCGAACCGTCGTCACCTTCTGATAATCGGCGTCGGAGCCCATGCAGGTCGATTTCTTGAACGTCGCCAGCACCTCTGTCACATTGTTCTTCGGCGGCTGGGCGGCAATCTTCACGTCCTCCAGCGGACACGCGTCCTGCGCATTGACGATGACATCGTAGTCGAAAGGCGAGATACCATCCTCGTCGGCGGCGGGAAATTGCGCCGCTGCCTGGTATTTCGCTCCAAAATCCTTGCTGTAGATTTCCTTGAGCTTGTCCTCGCCGAAGATATCCTGCCAGTCGCTATCGCCGCCCGCCCAGTTCGAGACGGTCGCATCCATGATGGCTTTGACCGGTACCGTTGCATCGGCCGCAAACGCCATATGCGCGCCAAGCGAGAACTGAAAAAGCGTAAGGGCAAAAGCGGAGGCAGCAAATTTA
This sequence comes from Hyphomicrobiales bacterium, assembly GCA_900472485.1. Classification (GTDB taxonomy): domain Bacteria; phylum Pseudomonadota; class Alphaproteobacteria; order Rhizobiales; family Rhizobiaceae; genus Rhizobium. The sequence continues at coordinate 97,234 of UCII01000005.1, read as the reverse complement.
TGCATGACGTGATTCCATGACACGGGGCCAACGGGCAAAACCTGCGCGACATTAGACCCATGGACCGTTTTGACAATGGCCGGATCGTAAAAAGCAGGTGATGTCACGAATGATCAAAAACGCGACGCCGGAGGCTCTATCGGCTTTGCGTTCCGCACTTGCGGTGCTATAGCGCTCGGGACTTCACATTACCCACAGGACTATACGGTCCCATTAGCTTAGACGAGGCAGAAGTATGAAGAAGATCAAGGTCGCAAATCCCGTTGCCGATCTCGATGGCGATGAAATGACTCGCATCATCTGGCAGTTTATCAAAGACAAACTGATCTACCCCTACCTCGACATCGATATCGACTATTACGACCTTTCGGTCGAAAACCGCGACGCGACCAACGACCAGGTCACGATCGACGCCGCCAACGCCATCAAGAAGCATGGTGTCGGCATCAAGTGCGCGACGATCACTCCGGATGAAGATCGCGTCAAGGAATTCAACCTGAAGCAGATGTGGAAGAGCCCGAACGGCACCATCCGCAACATCCTCGGCGGCGTCATCTTCCGCGAGCCGATCATCTGCAAGAACGTTCCGCGCCTCGTTCCCGGCTGGACCAAGCCGATCGTCGTCGGCCGTCACGCCTTCGGCGACCAGTACCGCGCGACCGATTTCAAGTTCCCCGGCAAGGGCAAGCTGACCATCAAGTTCGTCGGCGAAGATGGCGAAGTCATCGAAAAGGAAGTCTTCAACGCTCCGGGCGCCGGCGTTGCAATGGCCATGTACAACCTCGACGAGTCGATCCGCGAATTCGCCCGCGCCTCGATGATGTACGGCCTGATGCGCAAGTGGCCGGTCTACCTCTCCACAAAGAACACCATCCTCAAGGCTTATGACGGCCGCTTCAAGGACATCTTCGAAGAAGTCTACCAGAACGAGTTCAAGGCTCAGTTCGACGAAGCCGGCATCACCTATGAACACCGCCTGATCGACGACATGGTCGCCTCCGCCCTCAAGTGGTCCGGCGGCTACGTCTGGGCCTGCAAGAACTACGACGGCGACGTCCAGTCGGATACAGTTGCCCAGGGCTTCGGCTCGCTCGGCCTGATGACCTCGGTTCTCCTGACGCCGGATGGCAAGACGGTCGAAGCCGAAGCCGCACACGGCACGGTGACCCGCCACTATCGCCAGCACCAGAAGGGCCAGGAAACCTCGACGAACTCGATCGCCTCGATCTTCGCCTGGACCCGCGGCCTCGCTCATCGCGCCAAGCTGGACGACAATGCAGAACTCGCGAAGTTCGCTTCCACGCTCGAAAAGGTTTGCGTCGACACGGTTGAAGCCGGCTACATGACCAAGGACCTGGCGCTGCTGATCGGCCCCGATCAACCGTGGCTCTCGACCACCGCCTTCCTCGACAAGATCGACGAAAACCTCAAGAAGGCCATGGCTGCCTAAGCCTTGCCGACATGAGCAGACACGAAAACCCGGCCTCAACGCCGGGTTTTCTTTTGCGCTGAATCTTGCCGCCGGGGCGAACCGGTGGCAAAAATGCCCGCAACAAAGGGGAGAGGCAGATGGCTGAAGAACTCGTTTTCTATACCAATCCGATGTCGCGCGGACGCATCGCCCGCTGGATGCTCGAGGAAATCGGCCAGCCCTACCGCACCGAATATCTCGACTACGGCACGACGATGAAATCGCCGGAATATCTCGCGGTCAACCCGATGGGCAAGGTACCGGCCATCAAGCATGGCGATACCGTCGTCACCGAAGGTGCCGCCATCTGTGCCTATCTGGCCGAAACTTTTCCGCAGGCGGGGCTTGCTCCGACGGCTGCCGAGCGCGGCCGCTATTTCCGCTGGATGTTCTTTGCGGCCGGGCCGTTCGAGATGGCGATCACCAATCGCGCCCTCGGCTTCGAAGTCCCGCCGGAACGCCTGCGCATGGCCGGCTACGGCAGCTTTGCGAATGTGCTTGATGCGATGGAGTACGCCGTCACGACCTCGCCGTTCATCGCCGGCGACCGCTTTACGGCAGCCGACGTCTATGTCGGTTCGCATGTCGGCTGGGGCCTTAATTTCGGTACCATCGAAAAACGGCCGGCATTCGTCGACTACTGGAGCCGCGTCAGCGACCGCGACGCCTATCGGCGCGGCAACGAGATTGACAATGCAGCCATGCCGAAGCCGGCTACTGCATAATTCCTTAAATCGGAATCGATTTAAGGATAAAATTATGCAGCAGATTAATATTGTTACAGCGACCTTTGCGCGTCATCCATGACGCGCGGCGCTGTAATACCTGACAATACAAAGCACTAAGAGGATATCTTCGATCGCGCTCATATGCCGCTATTGCAGCGCCATATAGATATCGGTCAAAAGCTCTGTCGGCGGGACGTCGCGCGGATGGTTGATATATTCCTCGAACATCACGGCATCGCGCAGCTGCCGCCCGGAAGCCGGAAGCCACTGCGCATAGAGCCACTGATAGGCCTTATGCATGTTTGCATAAGGCCCTTTGTGGCGCAGCACGGCGTACTCGCCGCCGTCGAGCGAACGCCGCTCCAGCGGAGCATTGGCAACGACGGCCTCGCCAGCGGTGACGCAGGCATAGGAGCGCAGTTTGTCCGCTTCCACCACATCCGGATCATCGAGATAGACACCGATCATGCGCATGTCCGGCCCGGCAAGGCCGCGGGCAAAGATGGTGCCAAAGAGTGTTTCGAATGCCTGGCCGATTTGCATATAGGAGCCGCGATGGGCGACACCGATCAGTGACATCGGAGAGATGGTGCGAAGCGTAACGTCGAACATGACCGTGATCCTTCCTTGGGTACTGGGTTCGAAGATCGTATGGCTTCCCTCATTCCGATATCGCGCCGGCGGCATGCCGTAGACGGATCTGAAGATGCGGTTGAACGACTGGAGGTTGGGATAGCCCGACCGCTTTGCAATGTCGCTGATAGATAGACGGGTGTTGACGAGATCGCCGGCGGCACGATGCAGCCGCAGCCGCTTGACGGTCGCCGCCGCCGTCTCACCGTAGATCGCCCGATAAATCCTGTGCCAGTGATAGCTGGACATGCAGGCGATCTCGGCGAGCTTTTCCATATCGAGTTCATCGTCCAGATGCTCATGGATATAGGCCGAAACCCGCCGCAACCGGGTCTCGTAAAGCGTCCACGCCGTTCCGCCACTCATGTCAAACCTCTTGCAAATCGACCGGCCCGACAAGAGCATAACCCGATTTGACAAATCCTGCGGAGTTGTTCGGACAAAGAAAATGGCGGACACCGAAGCATCCGCCATCCATGATTACCAATCGGAATTCAGCGTCTTAGCCAGCAAGCGCCGCAGCAATCGCCTCAATGGCGTCGTCGGCCTTGGCACCATCAGGGCCTCCGGCCTGCGCCATGTCGGGACGGCCGCCACCGCCCTTGCCGCCGAGCGCAGCCGAGGCAACGCGCACGAGATCGACAGCGCTGAAGCGGCCAACCAGATCCTCCGTGACGGCGACGACGGCGCTGGCCTTGCCATCATCCGAGACGCCGATCAGCGCCACGACGCCTGATCCGAGGCTCGCCTTCGCCTCATCCGCCAGACCCTTGAGGTCCTTGGGGTCGACGCCGGAAACGGGCTTGCCGAGGAATTTGACGCCGTTGACTTCACGGACCGCATCAGCGGAGCCGTCTTGGCTGCCGCCCATGGCGAGCTTGCGCTTGGCATCCGCCAATTCGCGCTCCAGCTTGCGGCGCTCGTCCATCAGCGCTTCGACGCGGGAAACGACTTCGCCCGGCTGAACTTTGAGCGTCGAGGCAAGGCTCTTTACGCGGTCATCCTGTTCGGCGAGATAATCACGCGCGGTTTCACCGGTCACGGCTTCGATGCGGCGCACGCCGGCACCGACGGCGCTTTCGCCGAGAATGCGCACGAGACCGATCTGGCCGGTAGCGGAGACATGCGTGCCGCCGCAAAGTTCGACCGAGTAAGGCTTGCCGGACTTTGCACCGCGAACACCCTGCCCCATCGACACGACGCGGACTTCGTCGCCATACTTCTCGCCGAACAGCGCCATTGCGCCTTCCGCGATGGCATCATCGACGCTCATCAGACGGGTCGTGACCGGAGAGTTCTGTAGGATGATCTCGTTGGCCATCTCTTCGACGACCTTCAGCTCTTCGGCCGACATCGGCTTCGGATGCGAAACGTCGAAACGCAGGCGCTCGGGCGCGACCAGCGATCCCTTCTGCGCGACATGGGTGCCGAGCACTTCGCGAAGTGCCTCGTGCAGCAGATGGGTCGCAGAGTGGTTGGCGCGCAGGCGCGAGCGCCTGTTGTGATCGACCGTCAGGACGACGGCATCGCCAACCTTGATCTTGCCTTCCGAAACTTCGGAGCTGTGAACGAAGAGGCCCTCGCCCTTCTTCTGCGTATCGCCGACTACAAGCTTGCCATGGTCGCTGGAGATCACACCGGTATCACCCATCTGGCCACCGGACTCGCCGTAAAACGGCGTCTGGTTGACCACGATCTGCACCTTGTCGCCGGCAGAGGCGCTGTCAACGGCGACGCCATCCCTGACGATCGCCTGGATCACGCCTTCCGCAGATTCCGTGTCATAGCCTAGGAATTCGGTCGCGCCGTTCTTTTCCTTGAGCTCGAACCAGATGGTTTCGGTCGCCTTGTCGCCGGAGCCGGTCCAATGCGAGCGCGCTTCGGCCTTCTGCCGCTCCATGGCATCCGTGAAACTGGAAATGTCGACGCCGATGCCACGAGCACGCAGCGCGTCCTGCGTCAGGTCGAGCGGGAAACCATAGGTGTCGTAAAGCTTGAAGGCGGTTTCGCCGTCCAGGCTGTCGCCCTTGTGCAGGTCCGACGTGGCATCGTTGAGCAGCGACAGACCGCGTTCCAGCGTCTTGCGGAAACGGGTTTCTTCAAGCTTCAGCGTTTCGGAAGTCAGCGCCTCGGCGCGCACCAGCTCCGGATAGGCACGGCCCATCTGTTGGATCAGCGCCGGCAGCAGCTTCCACATCAACGGTTCCTTGGCGCCGAGCAGCTGCGCGTGGCGCATGGCGCGGCGCATAATGCGGCGAAGCACGTAGCCACGGCCTTCATTCGACGGCAGCACGCCATCGGCGATCAGGAAAGCGGAGGAACGCAGGTGATCGGCGATGACGCGATGGCTGGCGCGGTGCTCACCCTCGGCCTTCACGCCCGTTGCCTCTTCCGAAGCTTCGATCAGCGCGCGGAACAGATCGATGTCATAGTTGTCATGCTTGCCTTGCAGCACGGCGGCAACACGCTCGAGGCCCATGCCAGTGTCGATCGACGGACGCGGCAGGTCGACGCGCTGTTCCTTGGTGATCTGCTCGAACTGCATGAAGACGAGATTCCAGATCTCGATGAAGCGGTCGCCGTCTTCTTCCGGAGAGCCGGGAGGGCCACCCCAGATGTGATCGCCGTGATCGTAGAAGATTTCGGAACAAGGGCCGCACGGACCGGTATCGCCCATCGCCCAGAAATTGTCGCTGGTGGCGATGCGGATGATCCGGTCGTCGGAAAGGCCGGCAATCTTCTTCCACAGGTTAAAGGCGTCGTCATCGGTATGATAGACCGTGACCAGCAGGCGCTTAGCGTCGAGGCCGAATTCCTTGGTGATCAGGTTCCAGGCAAGCTCGATGGCGCGCTCCTTGAAGTAATCGCCAAAGGAGAAGTTGCCGAGCATCTCGAAGAAGGTGTGATGGCGCGCGGTGTAGCCGACATTGTCGAGGTCATTATGCTTGCCGCCGGCGCGAACGCATTTCTGCGCGGTCGAAGCCGTCGTATAGGGACGCTGCTCCAGGCCAGTGAACACGTTTTTGAATTGCACCATGCCGGCATTAGTGAACATCAATGTCGGATCGTTGCGCGGCACCAGCGGGCTCGACGGCACGATCTCGTGACCGTTTTTCTTAAAATAGTCGAGGAAGGTCGACCGGATTTCATTCACACCGCTCATATGGGGCCCTTCAGTCCTGCGCTCAGCAACTTGCATCAAAGTCAGTGGCTTTTATCGTCCGCTCCCGGCGCTGTCCAGCCGCACGAACAAAACCGGCCGCACATCCCTTGGACAATACGGCCGGTTTCGATTTTTTAGCTTCAGTCTTAAGCCGGGAATTGCTCCCGAAAATCCTTATTCGCCGGAAGCATCGCCGTCGTCGCCGGAATCGGGACCGCCATTCTGCAGGAAGCGATCGGCGATCAAGCCGGCATTCTGGCGCAGCGACAACTCGATCTCGCGGGCGAGATCCGGATTGTCGCGCAGGAAGATTTTCGCATTCTCGCGGCCCTGGCCTAGGCGCTGGCTGTTATAGGAGAACCAGGCGCCGGACTTTTCGACGATACCGGCCTTGACGCCAAGATCGACCAGTTCGCCAGTCTTGGAAACGCCTTCGCCATACATGATGTCGAACTCGACCTGCTTGAAGGGAGGCGCCATCTTGTTCTTGACGACCTTGACGCGGGTCTGGTTGCCGATCACCTCTTCGCGCTCCTTGACCGCGCCGATGCGGCGGATATCGAGGCGGACCGAGGCATAGAACTTCAGCGCGTTACCGCCCGTCGTCGTTTCCGGCGAGCCGAACATGACGCCGATCTTCATGCGGATCTGGTTGATGAAGATCACCATGCAGTTGGACTTCGAGATCGAAGCCGTAAGCTTGCGCAGCGCCTGGCTCATCAGGCGGGCCTGCAGGCCCGGCAGGCTGTCGCCCATCTCGCCTTCGATTTCGGCGCGCGGCGTCAGGGCCGCAACGGAGTCGACGACGAGAACGTCGATCGCGCCGGAGCGCACCAGCGTATCGGTGATTTCGAGCGCCTGTTCGCCGGTATCGGGCTGCGAGATCAGAAGGTTCTGCAGGTCGACGCCGAGCTTGCGGGCATAGACCGGATCGAGCGCATGTTCCGCGTCCACGAAGGCGCAGATGCCACCCTTCTTCTGGGCTTCTGCAATGGTCTGCAGCGCCAGGGTCGTCTTACCCGAGCTTTCCGGCCCGTAGATTTCGATGATGCGCCCCTTCGGCAAGCCGCCAATGCCGAGGGCAATATCGAGGCTCAGAGAGCCGGTGGAGACCGTTTCGATTTCGACCACGTTCTCGTTAGAGCCGAGCTTCATGATCGAGCCCTTGCCGAACGACCGCTCAATTTGAGAGAGTGCCGCTTCAAGTGCCTTGCTTTTATCCACCGATTTGTCCTCTACAAGCCGCAAAGAATTCTGAGACATTCGATCCACCTTTAGGTTATTGAAGCCGCTCTAGCAATGTCGCCGCCGATGAGAATTGTGTACTCGATTTGTTCTCACATCGCAAGAGCACAACAAGCGATTGAAAGAAAAAGGTAAAATGAATTCTGTTCTATTTTTGTTTTCTTCTTTCTTCCCAGGCACTTACATGCCCGAAACGGTGAATTGCGAGATGTTTGCGGCTCGCTCGATTCGCCTTTTCGGCTGCTGAGGATAACCCTATGGTGAAAAAGATTCTCGTTCTTGGTGGCGCCCATATCGATCGTCGCGGCCGCATCTTCGGCGACACGGCACCCGGCGCCAGCAACCCCGGCGCATGGTTCGAGGAGCCCGGCGGCGGCGGCTTCAATGCGGCCCGAAATCTTGCCCGCCTGGGCTTTGACGTAAAGCTGATCTCGCCGCGCGGCGGCGATCCCTCCGGCGAGATGGTGGCCGAGGCTGCAAGCCACGCCGGCATCGACGATAAGCCCTTCGTCTTCCTCGATCGCAAAACGCCGAGCTATACGGCCATTCTTGAGAATGACGGCAATCTTGTCATCGCGCTCGCGGATATGGAGCTCTACAAACTCTTCGTTCCGCGACGCCTGGCGATTCGCGCCGTTCGCGATGCCTTCGATGAGACCGACCTCATTCTCTGCGACGCCAATCTGCCTGCCGAAACCTTAGGCGCGATTGCGGCAAGAGCTGCCCTATACGGAAAGCCGGTCGCCGCTATCGCCATTTCGCCGGCAAAAGTGGTGCGGCTCAAGCCAAGCCTTGCCGGCATCGACCACCTGTTCCTCAACGAAGCCGAAGCCGCGGCGTTGACTGAAATCCGTCCGGAGGATCCGCGCGAATGGGTGAGCGCTCTGCGCGCGCTCAATCTGCGCAACGGCGTGATCACGCGCGGGAAACGCCCCCTGATCGCATTCTCGCGTGATATCGTGGTCAGCTTGCAGCCGCCTATCGTCGAGGACGTCGCCGATGTCACCGGTGCGGGAGATTCGCTTGCCTCCGGCGTTCTGTCAGCGCTGATGGCCGGCTACGATCTCGCGGAAGCCATACGTCATGGCGCGGCGGCAGCGGCAATCACCGTCCAGTCTCCCTATGCAACGGCAGAAAATCTCTCTCCCGAGCTGCTAAACGCGGCCCTGGCCCTTGTTCCCGAGGCCGAAATTCTGTCATGAAGCCTGCTCAAGACGCATATATTGTTTCAGTGAATTGGAAACGACAATGACCCAGCCTATCTCGCCCCTGCTTCCGATCTCCTATTCGAAGGAAATCGCCGCCGCCAAGCTGCGTGGTGCGCCGATCGTCGCCCTGGAATCGACGATCATCACCCACGGCATGCCTTATCCAGGCAATATCGAGATGGCCCGCAGCGTCGAAGCGATCATCCGGCAGGAAGGCGCGGTGCCGGCTACCATCGCCGTCATCCATGGCACCCTGCATATCGGCCTAGAGCCGGAAGAGCTGGAAGCACTGGCCAAGACGGAAGGTGCGATGAAGGTCTCGCGCGCCGACATCGCCTTTGCGATCGCCGAACGCCGCACCGGTGCGACCACCGTTGCCGCCACGATGATCGCGGCCGCCCGCGCCGGCATCAAGGTTTTCGCCACCGGCGGCATCGGCGGCGTGCATCGCGGCGCCGAAGAGAGCTTCGATATTTCGGCGGATCTTGAAGAGCTTTCCCGCACCGGCGTCATCGTCGTTTGCGCCGGCGCCAAGGCGATCCTCGATATTCCGAAGACGCTGGAAGTGCTGGAAACCCGCGGCGTTCCGGTCGTCACCTACGACAGCACCGAATTCCCGGCCTTCTGGTCGCGCTCGTCCGGTCTGACGAGCCCGCTGACGCTGAACAGCCCGGCAGCCATCGCCAACTTCCAGACGACGCGCGAACAGCTCGGCATCGATGGCGGCATGCTGATCGCCAATCCGGTTCCGGAAGCCGACGAGATCCCGCGCGAGGAGATGGAAATCTATATCGAGCGGGCCCTCGACAGTGCCGAGCGCGACGAGATCACCGGCAAGGCGGTTACGCCTTATCTGCTGAGCACGATCTTCGACATCACCGAAGGCCGCAGCCTCAAGACCAATATCGCGCTTGTCGAAAACAATGCGCGCCTGGCCGCGGAAATCGCCGTCGCTCTCGCAGACTAATCAAATAATCAAAGCCCTAATCACAGGAACGGCCGGGTACGCAATCGCCTGGCCGTTCTTTTCGTTTCAGGTCAGGACGAACAGACCCAGAGCAGACCGCAATTCGGCAAGCGTTGCCTCCGTTCGCTCCCTCGCCTTTCGCGTCCCCTCACGCACGATCTCCATGATATAATCCGGCTCGGCAGCATATTGCACGCGGCGTCCCCGGATCGGCGCGAGCAGCTCCTGGAGGACATCCTCAAGATGTCTCTTCAAGGTGACGTCACCAAGCCCGCCGCCGCGATAATGCACCTTCAGCTCTTCGACCAGCTGCCGATCCTCACAGAAGGCATCCAGATAGGTGAAGACCACATTTCCCTCGATCTTGCCGGGATCGCTGACACGCAAGTGATCCGGATCGGTATACATTCGCCGGACGGCATCCCTGATCTCATCGGGCGACGCCGAAAGCGGGATCGCATTGCCCTGCGACTTGCTCATCTTCGCCTTGCCGTCGACGGCGGGCAGACGTCCCACCGTGGGCACCATCGCTGCAGCCTCCATCAGAACGTCTCGCCCGATCTGCCGGTTGAGGCGGCGAACGATCTCGTTGGTCTGCTCGATCAATGGCGCCTGATCCTCGCCGACAGGAACGACCGTCGCCTTGAAGGCGGTGATATCGGCGGCCTGCGCCACCGGGTAGCAGAGAAAGCCGGCCGGCACATCGCGTACGAAACCGCGCAGCTGGATCTCCGTCTTGATCGTCGGGTTGCGCTCGAGACGGCTGACCGTGACGAAATTCAGGTAGAGCATCGTCAGCTCCGCCAACGCCGGCAAGGCCGATTGAACGCAGATCGTCGTCAGTGTCGGATCGATGCCGACCGCGAGGTAGTCGATCGCGACTTCCAGAACATTGCGCCGGACCTTTTCGGGATCATGCGCATTGTCGGTCAGTGCCTGCGTATCCGCCAGCAGCAGGAATTGCTCATGGCTGTGCTGAAGTGCAACGCGGCTTTTCAGCGAGCCGACATAGTGACCAAGGTGAAGTGGACCAGTAGTCCGGTCGCCCGTCAGGATGACGGGACGAATATTGGTATCGGAATGCATTCTTTAGCTCCGCAAAAGGAGCCGCCGCAATCGGGAAGGGAAAAACGGAAATGGACCATGCCTGCCGGATCACGGCGGCAGGGTCGATGTCAAGACATGACGACTGCCGCTCCTAGAAGGAGCGCCACCACATTTGGAAAACGAGCTTGGCAAGGTCGATCATGGGCGGTTGATTACACCGTTGCGCCGTAATCGGCAACATGGAGAGGCGCAAAACGCCCCTCACTTAATTCTTGTCCAGCGTCTCGCGCACGACGACGGCAAGCTGCTTCAGCGAGAATGGCTTCGGCAGGAAGCCGAATTGGGCATCCGCTGGCAGGTTGCGCGCGAAGGCATCCTCGGCATACCCCGAAACGAAGATGAACTTCAGATCCGGATATTTCTTGCGCAGTTCGCGCAGCAGCGACGGCCCGTCCATCTCAGGCATGACGACATCGGAGACGACGACATCGACCTGGCCGTCGAGCTCCTCCATAATGTCGAGCGCCTCGACGCCGGAGCCGGCCTCGTGGACGGTATAGCCTCGCGTCTCAAGCATGCGCTTGCCACCGCGGCGTACCGCCTCTTCGTCCTCGACAAGCAGCACGACAGCGGACTTGCCTGTAAGATCGGCCGGTTCTTCCGGAGACGCGGCGACACCCGCACCCTGGTCCATGGCCGTGACATCGCGGCTCTCCGCCACTTTCGCTTCCGTCACGGCAGGCATTTCGACGATGTGACGCGGCAGGAAGATGCGGAAGGTCGTTCCCTTGCCTACTTCCGATTCCGGTTGGATATAACCCCCGGACTGTTTGATGATGCCATAGACCATCGCAAGGCCGAGACCGGTGCCCTTGCCGACTTCCTTGGTCGTGAAGAAGGGCTCGAAAATCTTGTCCATGATCTCAGGCGCGATACCGGTTCCGGTATCGCTGACCTCGACAAGCACCATATCTTCATGCGGAAGGTAGGGATAGTTGAACGCACTGACATCGGCCGCAAGCAGATTGCGGGTGCGCAGCGTCAGCGTGCCGCCGCCCGGCATGGCATCGCGGGCATTGACGCAGAGGTTGATCAGCACCTGCTCGAACTGTGAGAGATCGGTTTTCACGGGCCACAGGTCGCGCCCGTAATCGACGTCGAGTTTGACATGCGTACCGGACAGCAGCCGATCAACCAGCATGCGCAGATCGCCGATCACGTCTGTCAGGTTCAGGATCGTCGGCCGCATGGTCTGCTTGCGCGAGAAGGCGAGCAACTGCCGCACCAGCACCGCCGCACGATTGGCATTGCGCTTGATTTCCATCAAATCCGCAAAGCTGGCGTCCGAAGGTCGCGCCTGTAGCAGGAGATGGTCGGAAGACAGAAGGATTGCGGTCAGAACGTTGTTGAAGTCATGCGCGATGCCGCCAGCAAGCGTGCCGACGGCATTGAGCTTCTGCGTCTGCGCCATCTGGGTCTCGAGCGCCTTCTGCTCGGTCACCTCGACCGCATAGACGATGGCAGCCTCTTCCGGCGCCTCGTCGGTTTGGTCGATGACGGCATTGACGTAGAAGCGGAAATGCCGCGTTTCGTCTTTCGGATTGCGGGAATCGATCGGCGGAATGTCGCCCTGCCGATCCTTGGCGGCCGCCAGCGCCTGCTGTAGTTGCGGCCGGTCACTTTCGTTGACGACGCTCTCGAGGGCAGCACCGCGCTCGATATCATCACGCGAGACTAAATCCGAGAAGAGCTTGAGGAAGGGCGCATTCGTCCTAAGAATACGGCCATTGCCATCGACTGATGCGATCGCCATCGGCGTATTGTTGAAGAAGCGGCTGAAGCGCATCGCAGCGGCCGAGGCTGATTGCTCGGTATCCGCGCCGTTCTGTCGGGTCAGGACGATGGTGCGGCTCTCGCCGGGAGCGCCGTCGCGCATCGACGTGACGCTGTGGACGATCTGAACCGGCAGGCTCTGGCCATTGGACCGGCGCAGATCGAGATCGAGCGTCACCGTCTTCTTGAGACCCGGTTCCGCCTGTACCGATTGGATCAGCGCCAGCCCCTCACCGGCGACGAGATCGCCTATGGTCATCGAGCCCGGCACGAACTTGGTCAAATCGAGGCCCAGCCATTCGGCAAGCGTCGCATTGAGATAGAAGATCTCGCCCTTGCGTCCGGCGGAGAAAAAGCCGGCCGGCGCGTGGTCGAGATAGTCGATCGCATTCTGCAATTCCTTGAAGAAGCGTTCCTGATCGTCACGTTCGGAGGTGATGTCGGTGACCTGCCAGATATGCAGTACCTTGCTGCTGCCTTGCTCCGGCGGCAGCACCCGCGCCTTCAGCCGGTACCAGTGCGCACCATTGCCGCTTCCGTCCACCGGACCGAGCGGCTTCAGCAGGCGGAACTCTTCCGATCCCTCATTGCCGTCGCGCAGGCCATTGGCAAGACGGTAGAGAGCCTCGTTGGACTCGCGATTTCGCGATAGCAGCATTTCCAGCGACTGCACTTCCGTCGCCTTCGTCGCACCGGTCAGGCGGCCGTAAGCGGTATTTGCGTAGACGATACGGCCCTTCTCGTCAGTGATCAGCGTCCCGTCGGGATGGCTGTTGAGGAAGGAGCGCGCCAGACTGTCAGACTGCGGCTGCGGCATGACCTCGACGAAACCGATGATCGAGGAGACCAGGAAGAAGATGCCGACCATGGCAAGAATGCCGAGACCGCCGAGAACCGCTTCATTGTCGAGCTGGTTCTTGAAGACGACAAAGGCCGCTGCCGCGGCCACGAGCACGAGCGCAAGCAGGATGATGCGCAGCACGGTTCCCGAACGAACCCCGCGATCCACCAGCGGCACGCTATACTCGTCGGATGGACGCTGCTTCGTCATAAACCCCTCGTATCAGCCGTTCTCCTCGCGACATGTCATACACGTTGGGGGTCGCCGGAGTCGGACCTTTCGAATCTTCTTTATCAATTTGCGTCATCCGCAAAAAGCTTTGCCAGGCCAGAAAGGCTTGAATTCACAAGCAATAGAATACAACAGCCCGCAATCGCATCTTGTCTCCGGCGCAATCCTGTTCATATGATCACCGTATAGAAGGGTCACGGTCAAAGCATTACCCGCAACAGTTGCGCCTGTTGCATAATTCCTTAAATAGGATTCGATTTAAGGATAAAATTATGCAGCGGATTTAAAGCACTACAGCGATCTTTGTGCGTCACATGTGACGCACGGCGCTGTAAACCGCGACATCGGGGACAATTACGGAGTATCTCGATATGTTGGACGATATCGCCGGAGCCTATGGCAGCCGTTTCTTTCTCGCAGCCGGTGGAGTTGGCATTGCTCTGCTCGTGCTCATCGGCATTCTGTGGATCATGCGCAACCGAGCGCCTTCCCCCTTCGTGCGCGGCGGCAAGAACCGTCAGCCTCGCCTGCAGGTGCTGGATGCCGCCGCCGTCGATGCTCGCCGCCGTCTCGTGCTCGTGCGACGCGATGGAATCGAGCATCTGATCATGATCGGCGGCCCGACCGACATCGTCATCGAATCAGGCATTTCCGATGCCACCCGGGCTGGAACCGTCGCGACGCCGGTCGGGATCCCCATGGCATTTGAAGAGCGGCAGCCGCAGCAGCAGAAGGCGACTGCGGTGGAAGCTCCTCCCGCAGCGCTTCCGCAACGCCAACAATCCGCCGAAGACAAGATTGAAGCCTATTTGCGCAACGAACCCCGCCTTGCGCCTGCACCGGAACCCGCTCCAGTGCCGCAGGTGGCCGAGCACCCACAAGCCGCCGCCGCGGTCAAGCCGCCGCAACCGACTCCTCAGCCCACTCCGGCAATCAGCGAGGCTGAAGCAGCCGATATACTGGATGCCGCTCGTCACGTTGTCCTGCCGCAGCAGCAGCCTGCTCCGGCGCGCCAGGCGGCAGTCGACCCCGTCGCACCGGCGCCGACGCCTGCTGCCGAGCCCGACAATGATTTCCAGCGCATACTGGAAGCTGAAATGTCGAAGAACCTGACCGCCGAACGGATCATTCCGAACGCGCCGGCGCCACGGCAGGTGCAGCAGCAGCCAAATGCCGCGCCATCCCCAATCCCAAGCCCGGTAAAACGCGTGGAACCCGAACTTGCACCGCTGACCGGAGCCGACAGCGCCCTTCAGAAAGAAGTCGCTCGCATCTTCGGGGAAATGAGCGTCAGCCGCGACAAATAGGGCGCGGCCTCTCAAACACCGGAATCGAAAAAGGCACGATGGATATCCATCGTGCCTTTGTTCTATAAGCCCGGTCGAAACCGAACCACCATTCACTCGTCGCGATAAACCTTCTCGCGGCGCTCGTGGCGTTCCTGTGCTTCGATCGACAAAGTGGCGATGGGACGAGCGTCCAGACGCTTCAAGCCGATCGGCTCGCCGGTTTCTTCGCAATAGCCGTAAGTACCGTCTTCAATACGCTGCAAGGCGGCATCGATCTTGGAGATGAGTTTACGCTGGCGATCGCGAGCCCGAAGCTCGATGGCTCTATCTGTTTCCGAAGATGCCCGATCAGCAAGATCGGGATGATTTGCGCTTTCTTCTGCCAGATGATCCAGGGTCTCGCGCGCTTCTCTAAGGATATCGTTTTTCCATGCTACCAGCTTCGCTCGAAAATAAGCTCGCTGGTTCAGATTCATGAACTCCTCGTCTTCCGAGGGTACATAATTGCTAAGATCGATCTTCTCACTCAACGCGATTCTCCTGAAGAACATCTCATATGGCTGGGCTGTATATCCCAACCGATAGTGCCGATTCAAGCCAAATAGATGCTGTCAACTGATTTTTAAATTTGTCATAAAATTCGGCTAAGGGTCTATTTTTTCATCACTTCTTCTCATCGAGCCAGATTCGCGCCTCTCGTAACCTTCCCGTGATGATGGAGCATTTCGCCTTCTGACGGATCGCGCAGCAGTTGACGGCACCGATGAAGAGACGTTACCTCTTGAGTGAAATGGAGCCTCGGGATCTTGCCATGATCAGCATTTCGCCGCCGCCCTCGCGGATCTATCTTCTGCGCCACGCCGAGGCCCTACAGGCTGTACCCGGGCAAAGAGATTTCGACCGTCCCTTGAGCGACAATGGCTACGCCGCAGCCGAGATTGTCGCCGACGAGGCAGCCGATAAAGGCTACAAGCCCGACCTCGTCATTTCCTCCACCGCGCTGCGCTGCCGCCAGACCGCCGAGGCTATACGCCGCGTCGTGACGCCGTCGACGGAATTCCGCTTTGTCGACGAACTCTATAACGGCTCACCGGATGTCTATCTGTCACTCATCGCCGCGCAGACCGATCAGGACTCGGTCATGCTAATCGCGCATAACCCGGTCATCGAACTGACGCTTGCGGCCTTAATCGGACGCGAGGCTCTGGCCGGCGCTCTGCCACGCGGCTTTCCGACAGCCGGCCTTGCCATAGTCGGTTCGACGCCATCGGGCTGGGTGCTGCTCGACTTTGTCACCGAATAGAGACTTTGCCGATATGTGCGGCGACCGCCCTCGCCGTTGCAGACACATATCCGCTCATCTTTTCGGCGCAAGTTTCCATCCCTATATTCACGGCCACGCTGTCATCCAGGGATCCCGCCTTGCCCCCGAGCCTGACCTCTTTCACCGACGACGCCCTCATTGCATTTGACAATCTTGCCGATCGCGCCGCCGGCCTCGTCAATCCGACGATCCGTCTGGGTGTCACAGGCCTCTCCCGTTCGGGCAAGACCGTCTTCATCTCCTCGCTGGTACATAATCTGCTGAATGGCGGACGTCTGCCGCTGTTCGAGCCGGTGCAGTCCGGTCGTGTCTCCGCCGTTCGCCTCGAGCCGCAGCCGGACGATGCCGTGCCGCGTTTTCAATATGAGGACCACATCCGTGCGCTAGTTAAAGACCGCATCTGGCCGGATTCGACGCGTGCCATCTCCGAGCTGCGCATCACGCTGGATTATCAAAGCGCCAGCGGCTGGAACCGCCTGTTTTCGCCCGGTCGCCTCTCCATCGATATCGTCGATTATCCCGGCGAATGGTTGCTCGACCTGCCGCTGCTCGCAAAGGATTTCCGCACCTTCAGCGAGGAAACGCTGGCTCTGGCGGAGACCGGCATCCGCGCCGAGCTTTCACGTCATTGGCTTGGCATAACGGGAGCGGCAGATATCGCTGAACCCGCGGATGAGATGAAGGCACGCGACCTCGCTGCCGCCTTTGCCGATTATCTCAAAGCCTGCAAATCCGATGAGCGCTCGCTCTCGACATTGCCGCCCGGCCGTTTCCTGCTGCCTGGCGATCTCGACGGCTCGCCGGCCCTCACCTTCGCACCGCTGAAGCTGCCTGCGGAGGGCAATGCACCGAAGGGTTCTCTATGGGCGATGATGGAGCGCCGCTACGAGGCCTACAAGTCCGTTGTCGTCAAACCCTTCTTCCGCGAGCATTTCGCCCGCCTCGACCGGCAGATCGTTTTGGTCGATGCCCTGCAGGCCATCAATCGCGGCCCGGAAGCCGTGCAGGATCTGGAACGAGCGCTGACGGATGTGCTGGCCTGTTTCCGCCCAGGCACCAACTCCCTCCTATCCTCGCTGCTCGGCCGCCGCATCGATCGCGTGCTGGTCGCGGCGACCAAGGCCGACCATCTCCATCATGAAAGCCATGACCGGCTGGAGGCATTGACTCGCCGTCTCGTCGACCGTGCCATAGAGCGCATCGGCATGGCCGGTGCCGGCATCGATGTCATGGCCATCGCTTCCGTGCGCGCAACTCGCGAGGCAACCGTGACCCGCGACGGCCAGACGCTTCCCGTCATCGTCGGCACGCCGATGGATGGGGAAACCATCGCCGGCGAGACCTTCGACGGCAATCGCAAGACGGCGGTCTTCCCCGGCGATTTGCCGGAAAACCCGCGCTGGCTGTTCGAAGCCCTTGAATCGGATGGGGCGAAGGTCCATCTGCCCGAGGTGAACGTTGTCCGGTTTCGCCCGCCGGAGCTCGACGAAACCGGTGAAGGCATCAAGCTCTCGGTGCCGCATATCCGCCTCGACCGCGCCATGCAGTTCCTGTTCGGAGACCGTCTCGCATGACGAAATCGACCGAAAACGAGCCGAACGGTGATCGTCGTCCCGGTGCCTTCACGGTGGAACCGGAAACCTCCAGAAAAGAGGCAACTCCGCCAGCGGTTCGCAAGCCGCAGAGCTTCGATACCGACATCGTGCTGACGCCCGACGCGGAAGATCCGTTTATCAATCCGGCCCTCGGCGCCGATTCGGATGCAACTGCCATCGCCAAGCCCCGCCGCAAGGGATTCTCCTTTGGCAAGGTGGCGCTCGGTGCGCTTGGCATTCTGGTGTCGCTCGCCTTCGGTCTCTGGACGGATCAGCTCATCCGCGACCTATTCAGCCGAGCCGACTGGCTTGGCTATACCGCCCTTGCGGTCGTCGCCATCGGCATTCTGGCCGTGCTCGCCATCGTTATCCGCGAAACTGCCGGAATGATGCGGCTCGCCGCCGTGCAGACCATCAAGGCGGAGGCGGAAGCTGCCATCGTCGAAACCCGACCGGCGCGCGCCAAAGCATTGGTCAAGCGGCTCTGCACTCTACTCGAAGCCAATCCAGACACGGCAAGAGGCCGCGCGACCCTCAAGGCAGCAGAAGACGACATCATCGATGCGCCTCAGCTCATTGATCTTGCCGAACGCGAGCTGCTCGGCCCGCTCGACCGCCGCGCCCGGGCGCTGATCCTCGGCGCGTCGAAACGCGTGTCGGTCGTAACAGCCGTCAGTCCCCGCGCCCTCGTCGATATTCTCTATGTTCTCTATGAAGCGGCCAAACTGGTCCGCGCCATGGCCGAACTCTATGGCGGCAGACCCGGCACGCTCGGCATGGTCAGGCTGATGCGAGATGTGATTGCCCACCTCGCCGTCACCGGCTCCATCGCCGTCGGCGACAGCATCGTACAGCAGCTGATCGGCCACGGACTGGCGTCGAAACTGTCAGCGCGTCTTGGAGAGGGCGTCGTCAACGGCATGATGACTGCAAGGATCGGAATAGCCGCCATGGATCTCTGCCGACCGCTGCCTTTCAAGGCGCTCAAGCGACCGGGCATTACCGATTTCGCCGGCGACCTCACGCCGAATGTCACCGGCCGCAACCCGGTGTGATGACCTGCAAATTAGGGGCTTCAGCACCTCCGGAAACCAAGCATTAACCATTCTAGGGCAAAAGTGACAACCAGTTTCACGGTTTCGCCTCGCTAGGGAATGTCCATGTTTTCGCGTCGATTTCTTCTTGTAAGCAGCCTTGCCGCCGCAGCCATCTCCACCGGCGTCTGGACGCAATCAGCCGATGCGGCACCCCGCGACAAGGCCTTCTTCCAGTCGATCTCAGGCACATGGAGCGGCCCGGGCGAGATTGTCGCCGGCAAGTACAAGGGCACGAAGTTCACCTGCAATCTCACGGGCAAGCCATCCGATGGCAGCAGCGCCGGCGTCAAGCTCGACGGCACCTGCCGCGTCGGCGTCTTCCAGCAGCCGATGTCGGCCGAAATCACGCAGAACGGCGGTTCCTACAGCGGAAAATTCCTGGATGGCGCAGCCGGCAAGGGCCTCGATGTGACGTCCGGCGCGGTCAACGACAACACCGTCGTTCTCGGACTGATCCGCCAGAAGCTCAACGGCGCCATGATCGCCCGCGTTGCGGACAACAAGTCGATGAACGTCACAATCTCGGTGAAGGTCGGCGACCAGATGGTGCCTGTCATCGGCGTCACGCTGAAGCGCGCCGACGTCGACCAGATGGCGGTTGGATCGATCCAGTAAGCATTGGACAACAATTCATAAAGAGAAAGGCCGGCGATTTCGTCGGCCTTTCTCTTTATATAGTCATATGGTCCAGTTCAGGCCGTCCACCACCAGTCACGGCTTTCGTCCGCGACCTCGATACCTTCGACATCAACATCCTGCAGCCAATCCGAGATCGACCTACCCTTGACCACCAGATCCCCGGCGAAATCGGCAAGCGGCATCAGCACGAAACCACGCTCGACCATTCGCGGATGCGGAATGGTGAGCAGCGGCTCGGCCCGTTCCAGATCTCCATAGGTCAGCACATCGATATCGATCGTTCGCGGCCCCCAGCGCTCGATCCGCACTCGCTTCATCTGCCGCTCTATATCGAGGCACACGTCGAGCAGGGCTTCCGGCGAAAGCGTCGTATCGACGGCAGCACAGGAATTGTAGAAAAAAGATTGGTCCGTCTTGCCCCAGGGCGGCGTGCGGTAAAGCCGCGATACCGAAACCACCTGACAATCGGCGCGAGCATCCAGCGTGCGCAAGGCGAATGCCATGGCGCGGACCGGGTTGTCCAGATTGCCACCCAAACCGAGCGTCGTCCGCACGGCTACATCTTCAGGCAAAATGCTCAATACTCACCTGCACATAATCGAGAACGCCCGGAACCGGGGCATTGGGCTTGCGTACCGTGATTTTGGCGCGACGGATACCCGGAAAACGACGGCATAGTTCCTTCGCCACGTCGAGCGCCAGCGCCTCGATCAGATAGCGTCGACGCCCGGTTACGATTTCCTCGATGACACTGAATGCGATGCCGTAATTGACGGTATCGTCGATCGAATCACGCTCCAGCGCATCGCCGGCTTCGACATCGAGTTCGGCATCGACGAAGAAGCGCTGGCCAAGGAATTCCTCCTCGTCATGAACGCCATGCCGGGCAAAGAAGGCGCAATTCTGCAGAGTAATGGTGTATGTCACAGCGCTCATGGCGTCTCTCCCTTTCGAACAGGCGCGATCGGGTCCGAAAACCGCTCCCTGGATCCGAGCATTATGTTTTAAGTCTCGCGCGCGTCCTGAGAATAGCATCCGCAACCGCCAGCGCGTCCCTGTTGATTGCGACATTGTGTACGCGGAATATCGCAGCCCCCTGCAACCGCAGGATCGCGCTGGTTGCCGCGGTGCCGACATCGCGATCAGCCGCGTCGCGACCCGTTATGGTGCCGATGAACCGCTTGCGCGAGGTGCCGACCAACAGGGGCAGCTCAAAGCGCAACAGAGCATTGAAACGCGCCATCAGCTCCAGATTTTCCTCGGCATTCTCCTTGGCAAAGCCAAAACCCGGATCGAGCACGATCGTCTGCCTGTCGACGCCGGACGCAGCCGCAATCTCCAGCGAGCGATTGAGAAAGAAAAGCTGGTCATCGATGACATCAGGCAGCTTCTGCCGGTCGCGCCCCGTATGCATGATGCAGAGACCGGCGCCCGTTTGCGCCGCCACGGTGGCAATATCAGGCTCGCGCTGCAGGCCGAAAACGTCATTGACGATATGTGCGCCGGCTCCGATCGCCAGCCGGGCCGTATCGGCGCGGTAGGTATCGACCGAGATCAGCGCATCGGTCCTGCCGCGCAAGGCTTCGATGACAGGCAGCACCCGCCCCTGTTCTTCGCTGGCATTGACGACGGCAGCACCTGGCTTTGTCGATTCGCCGCCGATATCGATGATGGCAGCCCCGTCCTCGACGCAGGCAAGCGCATGGGCAACAGCCGCATCGACCGCCTCATAGTGACCGCCATCGGAAAAGGAATCCGGCGTCACATTGACGATAGCCATGATGACGCTTTGTCCGCCGACATTGATACTGCGGCCATGCGCGACATGCCAGGTTTGGCTGCGAAGCTCCGTCACGAACCGTCCATCCCATTGAAAAGGAAAAAAACTCGCGCTTAATATTGCGCTCACAGTGGCTATGCCGCAAGGTTCGCAGAAGTTCAACATGGTAGCGACACGAATGCCGCTTGCATCCCATAAGTTCAGTCTTTCGTGTGCGTTGCTACTCGCGTTCTGCATACCCGATGTCGCCGGTGCGGAAGTCATCGCCCGCAAATCCATTTCCTATTTCGACATCAAGGGCAGCACCGCCGACGAGCTCGATGCCGCCCTGAACCAGCGCGGGCCGCTGGCGATCGGCTCCAGCAGTCACCATCCCGGTGCGACGAGGATCCGCTTCGGCGGCAATGCGACCTACAGCGAAGCGAATGGCCGCTGCTATATTTCCAGCGTCAAGGTTACGGTCGATACGGAAATCATTCTGCCGCGCTGGCGCGACCGGCGGCATGCCAGCAAGCAACTTTCCATGATCTGGGATACCTTGGCTGCCGACATCCGGCGCCATGAGGACCGGCATGTCGAAATCGCCCGTCAACATGCGCGGCAGATGGAAAAGCAGATCCTCTCTCTGCCGTCAGCCAGCAATTGTGATGCGCTTCAGGAAAAGGCAAACGAGGTAACGTCGCGGGAAACAGACCGGCACGATGCCGATCAGGCGCGTTTCGACCGCATCGAAGCGATCAATTTCACGAGCCGGATGCAGAGGCTGCTCTACTATCGCAGCCGCCAAGGCGCCCGGCAGTAGCCTTTCGAAAAACTACTCTTCGGCGCAAAAAGCCATCAGCAGCGCCAACTGTGGGAAATCCGTCACTATTCCTGTGAATCGTCTGATCTCGCCGCTCTTTGAACTTTACGAGAATCTGAAATAGGTTTTTCCTATCAATTACAGAGACAAACGCACTGGTTGATTCGAAGAAGACCGGGCGGATGTCGCAAAAGGATCGATTTTGAGTACCTGCGTTGGCGGGTTTCTTCGCTCTTCGGCGCAGTCGGGGTTTGTTTCTCAAAGCATGCGCTAAGTGTTCTCCTGGCGCGTCCTGAAGCCGCAGGTGTTTCCTCCCTTGCCTGCGGTGATGCGCCCGCCTCGCCTCGCTCGCTGCACCAGCTGAGCGGGGCATCTTTTTTGGGCATTAACCTTCCGCGGGATTATCGCAACGGATCGGACGGGACGCGCCCGAGGTCGGGTGTCAGGCCTGGCGCTCCGGCACGTGGACGACAAGGCCGTCCAGGGCGCTTTTCATCTTGATCTGACAGGAGAGGCGCGAGTTCGGACGGACGTCGAAAGCGAAGTCGAGCATATCTTCTTCCATAGCTTCAGGGCCGCCGACCTTTTCGGTCCATTCCTCGTCGACATAGACATGACAGGTGGCACAAGCGCACGCGCCGCCGCATTCCGCTTCGATGCCCGGGACGGAGTTGCGTACGGCATTTTCCATCACTGTGGAGCCCTCGTCGACATTGAGGTCAAAGCGCGTGCCGTCGAAGGCGACGATGGTCAATTTGGTCATGTGGGTGAATTCCGATATTTCGTGAATGAAGGGTGATCGGAATTTTACTTCCAACAAATCGCTGGGGCAGTCAACATTTGCGCCGCCGAAACGGTTCATCCCGTCTGGCGGCGCAAGGGTACACATTATTGATCTTCGAGCCGATCGGCTCAGCGCGAAAGCTTCAAAATGAAGTTTTCGGCCTCGATGACGCTGGTTGTGACCGCTGCCATGTGAGTGGCGTCGCCGACATTGCTTTCGAGTGCTCCGGCCGCATCCGCCACGCGGAAAGCGCCAATGGCGCTGGCAGCGCCCTTCAGCTTGTGCGATGCGGCCTCCATCCGCTTGGGATCGCCGCTGCCGATCTCCTGCAGGCAGGAGCGGGCCTGCCTTGCGAACATCTGCAGCACCTCGACCTCAAGCGCCTTGTCGCCCATAGTCTGCTTGCCGAGGTGGACGAGATCGATCGCCCGCTCCCGCGACGGGGCCGCGCCCCGCGAATTATCAGGAGATTCAAATGCGATGTTCAAAGCTGCCATGTGCCAATGCTCCCGTCATTTATCTATGACTGTTTTATGGACCTGCCGCATAGTTGCGGCCCGGGCATGGCCATCCAGTTAAATTTTGGCACATTGAGGGCCGAAAACTCCAGACATGGTTAACGTGCGTTAAACATGCTCAAAATCTTAGGTTTTCATGGCGTTGAACAGGTAAACAGGGTTAATGCCACCTTAACGATCCACTGGCTTTAAGGTGGAATTAATTGTCATGACTGGGGGAATGTGTCACTACGATACTAGTAAATTGGGTAGATGGCACATGCCTTTGCCCCGGAAGTGGATGATGGTAATGTTTTCATAACATCCGTTTGAAAAACCAGTTATCCACTCTGAATGTAATGGGAAATCCAAATTCGATGTTGATCGAAGACGGAAGACCCGCGGGAGGCAGGGGTCGTCTTTTCCGGACGCGGCGGAATTACCGGAAAAGACACGGCAAGCCCGAGTGAGTTGTAACGAGGCGTAACCGTATGGCGAACAAAAAGTACATCGAGTCGGTCGAGGACAAGGCCTTTCAGGCATTGGACGAAGCTCTGCAGATCGATTTCAGTGACGAGAGCTTGGAGTCTCGCAGCGGCACTACGCCCGATGTCCCGGAGCGAAATGTGTCTGAGCCGCCGAAACAGCCGATAAAGCAGACCAGGGATGATGCCCGCAAGAATGGCGGCGCACGCAGCACTGCCGCCCCTGCTATCCCGCCCCGCCCCGCCGAGGCGCCGAAGAACCCGAACCTTGCCGCCGCCAATGACGGCAGCCGGGCGAGTTCCGCAAGCATATTGAGAGCGCTCGACGGAGCCTCGCAGAGCCACGCGGTGCGAAACGCCACGATCTTCTCGCTGTTCTGGATCATCGGCGGCGCCGGCCTCGCCTTCATGCTCTACGGCACGCAGATCCGAAACATCCATTCGATCGCGGATCTCGCAGCCCTTCCAGGCGTCATCGCCTGCATCGTCGGCATCATCGTTCCGGTGCTGCTCTTCTATGCTTTCGGCATGATGATTTCGCGTGCGCACGACATGCGCAATGCAGCCCGCTCCATGGCGGAAGTCGCCCTGCGTCTCGTCGAGCCGGAAACCGTTGCATCCGAGCGCATTATGACGGTCGGCCAAGCCGTACGCCGTGAAGTCTCGGCCATGAACGAAGGCATCGAACGCACCATTGCGCGCGCCACCGAGCTCGAAACCCTCGTCCATACCGAAGTCAATGCGCTGGAGCGCAGCTACGCCGACAACGAATTGCGCGTGCGCAGCCTGGTCCACGAGCTGGGTACCGAGCGCGACGCTATCGTCAATCACGCCGAACGGATCCGCTCGTCGATCTCAGGCGTACACGATCAGATCAAGGAAGACCTCTCGCTGGCGACCGAAGAAATCGCCGTGCGCCTCTCCACTTCGGGGGAAGCCTTCGCATCGATGATCGACACGCGTGCGGCGGCACTCATGGAGAAGTCGGATTCCGCCGTCCAGGCCCTCGGCACCCTGCTTTCCGCCAAGACCGACAGCCTGCTGCAGAACCTCAACGCCTCGGGCCTCGCTCTCAGCCACGAATTCGACACCCGCCTGGAATCGCTGTCGTCGACCCTCGCCGAACGCGGCAACGCGCTGCTGGGCCAATTCGAAACGCGCGCGTCGACACTCGATGCGAACACCGAAAAGCTGAACTCTGCACTGAATGAACGTGCGCGCCAGCTCAACGAGACGCTGGTTGCCCGCACCCGTGAAATCAGCGAGAGCCTCACTGGCGGCGAGCGCTCCATTACCGGCACGCTCGACAATGTTCTGTCGCGCCTCAACACGGCCCTCGACGAAAAGGGCGCGAGCTTCCGTCAAAGCCTACAGTCGACCGCAGATGATGCCATCATGGACATCGATCTGCGCTCCGGCTTCTTCGACGAGCGCTTCCAGTCGACCATCGCGCAGCTTTCGACGGCGTTCGACGAGCGCGTATCGGAATTCACCTCGGCCTTCGACAAGCGCGCCGGCACCCTGGACACCAAGCTCACGGAAAGCCTCGCCCGCATCAATCAATCGCTCGGCAGCAATTCCGATGCGCTGGAAGGCATCCTGACCTCCAGCATCGAGCGCCTGGGTTCGCATCTTACCGATCAGTCCCTCGCACTGGCAACGACGCTAGCAACCGGACAGGAAGTGCTGGAAAGCGCCATCGGTTCCAAGGCGAACGAGATCACGTCGGCACTGCAGAACGCCACGACGGGCATTTCCTCGGCCCTCACCTCGGGCACGAGCGAACTCAACACGACGCTTGCGTCGCATGCCGGCGCCTTCACCTCCGCCGTGCAGGGTGTCACGCGCGACGTCTCCGCCGCCCTGCAAAGTGGCACGGAAGAACTGACCTCGGCCTTCACCGGCCGCGCCAATGACATCAATAATACTCTCTCGGCCCGCACCAGCGAGATCACGCAGGCTTTGGGTTCCGCCCATGAGCGCGTCGACGCCGTGATGGCCGCTCGCAGCAGCGCGCTTTTCGGCGCACTGGCAGACAACCAGTCTCGTTTCGAGCAGACGCTTGCCGAGCGTTCGGAAGCGATCACCAATGCCATCAGCGGTTCTCATGAGCATCTGACCGCCGCCCTCGACGAACGCACCTCGATGCTGGCCATTTCGCTGGCCGAAAGCCAGTTGCGCCTCGAAAACACGCTGGCGAGCCGCGCCGATGCCATCAACAGCGCCATGGCCGACACCCATAGCAAGCTGGCCGACACGCTCGACGACAAGACGATGGCGCTCGCTATTGCGCTTTCCGAAGGCCAATCCCGCCTGGAAGACACCGTTTCCGGTCATGCTGAACACGTTGCCGGCACGCTGGATGCGAAGACCAAGGACCTTGCGCGTGCGCTCGCCGAGGGTCAGGCGCGTCTCGAAAGCACCGTTTCCGGTCACGCCGAAAGCGTCACCAATGCCCTCGACGACAGGACGATGGCGCTCGCTATCGCGCTCTCCGAGAGCCAGGCCCGGCTGGAGGAAACCGTTGCCGGTCACGCCGACCGCGTCGCCGACACGTTCGAAGGCAAGACCAGTGCGCTCGCGGCCGCCCTGACCTCCGGCCAATCTCGCCTCGAAGAAACCCTCGCCAACCGCGCCGAGGCGATCATCAAGGCATTTGCAGGCAACCACAATGCTTTGGCCGAAGCGCTGGACGGCAGAACGATGGCACTCGCCATCGCGCTGAGTGAAAGCCAATCCCGCATGGAAAGCACCATAGCCGGACACGCGGAAAGCGTTGCAAGCACTTTGGATGACAAGACGATGGCCTTGGCCGTTGCCCTCTCCGAAAGCCAGGCCCGCCTTGAAAACGCCGTTTCCGGCCATGCGGAAAGCGTCGGCGCCACACTGGACGACAAGACGATGGCGCTGGCCATCGCGCTGTCGGAAGCCCAGGCCCGTCTCGAAGATACCGTCTCCGGCCACGCCGAACGTGTGGCCGATACGCTCGAAGGCAAGACGCGGGCGCTCTCCGATGCGCTGACCTCGGGCCAGTCGCGCCTTGAAGCAACGCTTGCCAACCGCGCCGAGGCGATCACCAACGCATTTAGCAGCAACCACAACGCGCTGGCCGACGCACTGGACGACAAGGCGATGGCTCTTGCCATTTCGCTCTCAGACACCCAATCGCGGCTTGAGGATGCGGTGTCGAGCCGTCTCGACGCTCTATCCGAAACCGTTGCCGGCACTCACGACAAGATTGTCAACAGCCTCGACGACCGGACGATGGCCCTGGCTATCGCCCTTTCGGAAGGCCATGCGAAGCTCGAAGACACTCTTTCCAACAGCGCCAAGGCCATTGCCCATACCGTCACCAGCGGTCATGAGGCACTGACCAACACGCTCGATGACAAGAGCATGGCCTTCGCGATCTCGCTCGCCGAAAACCAGAACCGTTTCGAAAGCGCGCTGGAAGACCGGGCCAACGCACTTCTCGACAGCGTCTCCGGCGCAGAGTCCCGCGTCGCCGGCGCCTTTGGCGACAAGGCGGATGCCATTCGTGCCGCCTATAGCGAAAACCAGGATCGCCTTGACCGCTCGCTCGCTGCCCACACGAGCGCTCTTTCCGAAATGCTCGGCAGCAACAGCGATCGCGTAGAGACCATTCTCGGCACCACCACCCGTCAGCTCGAAAACACCCTCGGCGCCGGTCTGTCACAGATGGATCAGAACCTGGCGTCGGCCTATGAACGTATGCGCTCCACGCTGGAAGACCGTAGCAATGCGATCAATCTTGCCCTGCGCGACGCGCATGCGCAGATCGACAACACGCTGATGGAGCAGACGACCGCTATCGGCACCTCGATCGCCACCAGCGCGAGCATGCTGGAAATGTCGCTCGAGGATCGCGAGGCTTCTCTGCGCCAGACCATCGACACGAGCGCAAGGACGCTGGAAGAGCGCCTGAACAGCGGTGCTGGCGACATTGCCGGCCGTATCCAGCAGGCCGCCGGCGACATCGCACGCTCGGCCGAAACCTTCTCGTCCAACCTCAACCAGTCGATCGACGGCATGACGAACCGCTTTGCCGAGACCGGCTCGCGGGTCGAGGCCAGCCTGTCGGCTCTTGAAAACCGCATCAATGAAGGCGTTACCGGCGTTGCCGCCCAGGTCGACGCTGCCGGCAACCGCCTCTCCGATACGCTGGCGAGCGGCGCGGCAAAGATCGACGACAGCGGCAGCCAGGCATCCGCCCGCATCGAAGAGCGCCTTTCAACTATGGACCGTGCCCTCAATGTCGGTCTCGAAGCCGTCAATCGCACGATCGAAGGCAAGGCCGCCAATCTGGCCACCACGCTGCGCACAGCCGTTGCCGACGCCGCGCAAGGCATGGACACGGAAGCGACGCGTACGGCCGAGCTGCTCGCGAACACTGGCCAGCAATTCGCCGAAAACCTCGGCAACCACAGCGATGCCTTCGCACGTGCAATGACCGAGCGCTCCAACGACCTCGTCAACCGCGTCTCGGAAACGCAGAACCGGTTGGCAAGCCAGGCTGCGGCCGTCGCCCAGACCTTCTCGGAAGCAGGCAATGCGATCGTCAACAAGGTCGCCGAAGCCGAGGGCCTCGTCAGCAATCAGGTCAATACGATCTCGCAGGCGCTCTCTTCCGCGGAACAGTCGCTGGAAGCCCGCGGCGCAGCTATTCGCAACACGCTTGCCGGCGGCAGCGAGCAGATTGCTGCCTCCATGGCTCAGGTGGAGCGCGCGCTCGACGAGCGCAGCACGGCGATCCGCAGCTCTCTGGAAGAGCGCGCCCGTGAAATCGGCTCGACGCTTGCCGATGTCGACAAGGCGCTGGAAGCCCGTGGCACCTCCATCCGCACCTCGCTTGACGAGCGTACCCGCGAGCTGAATTCGATGCTTGCCGGACGTTCTACCGAGCTGTCGCGCCTCATCGACGAAAAGGCTCGCCCGATCGTCGATCGATACGCAGCAACAGGTCAGGAAGCCGCAGCCCTCATCTCTGCGGCAGCTCAGGAAAGCACGGAACGCTTGCGCGCTGAAAACGCCGCCCTCATCAACGCGATCTCATCGCGCACCGAGCACGCGGTCAACACGGTCAGCGCACTTGAAAACAACCTGCTTGCAAGCGTCAACGGCATCATTGCCCGGCTGGCGGACAATAACTCGGCGATTGCCGGCCTGCTGTCCAACGCGGCCACCGAATTCGCAAACGTCGACGATCGCCTCACCGCAACCTCCTCGCGCTTCGCCGAATCTGCCGCGAAGGCAGGCGAGATGGTCTCGGCCTCGAGCCGTCTTCTCGAAGGCAAGGTCGATAAGCTGTCCGAAATCACCGGCCAGACCCTGTCGCAGGTCGGCAGCATCGTTGGTCGTTTCGACGATCATTCCAAGGTGCTGACGCAGGCATCCCAGCTTCTGGGGGCCGCTCAGTCGAACCTCGTCTCGACGCTGGAAGAGCGCGAAACGGCACTGCAGAACCTCGCCGTTGGCCTCGTTCAGCGCTCGGAAGAGATCGAGAACACCATGCGCGCCCTCGGCTCGATGGTGGAAACGGCCTTCGACCGGGCGGAGCAGCGGTCGAACCAGGTGACCGGCAATCTCCGCCAGAGCGTGCAGTCTTCCTTCGGCGATATCGGCCGCGTTCTCTCCGACGCGGAGAAGCGCGCCGAAGATGCGGCGGAAAACATGCGCTCCGCATTGCAGAAGGCCGGCGAGGAAGCGAACCAGGCAATCGAAAACACATTCGCCAATGCCGAGCGCCGTTCCAGCGATCTCACCAATCGCCTGCGCGGCGGCTTGACGGCCTCACTGTCCGAGGTCGAGCAGATGCTCGCCGACGCCGGAAAGACCTCCGATACAGCCGCCCAACAGCTGCGGGAGACGCTGCGCGTTGCAGTCGATGACGCGATCGGCCGCTTCGCCGGTGCGACGGACGAAATCCGCCGCTCGGCCGGCGACATCCGCCGCGAGCTCGACCTCACCCGCAGCGAACTGAAGCGCGGTGCCTTCGACCTTCCGGAAGAGGCAAAGGAAAGCGCCGCAGCCATGCGTCGCGCCGTTGCCGAACAGATCAAGGCCCTGCAGGATATCTCGCAGATCGTTGGCCGCTCGACGCAGCAGCTGGAGATTTCCGAGCCTGCAGCCCGTGCTCTGGCCGATGCACAGCCCGCTCCGCGCCCGCAGCCTGCCGCACCTACCCCGCGGCCGCAACAAGCTGCTCCGCAACAACAGCCGCCGGTCACCCAGCAGCCCGTTCAGCGGCCGGCACCGCAGCCGCAGCAGCCTTCGATCGAGTCGCTCGGCTTGCGTGGGTCGATCCCGGCCGAGCGTCCGGCGGAAACAGCAGCTCCTGCCCGTCAGGAAGCAGCAGGCGGCGGCTGGATCAGCGATCTGCTTCGCGGCGCTTCGCGTGACGAAAACGCCGGTCTGCAGCCCGCACGTCAGCCGACTGCGAAAGCACCGGCGGAACAGGCTCCTGCCCCTGCCGCACGCAACCCCCGCCATGTCGTGGAATCGCTGAACTCGCTTTCGGTCGATATCGCCCGCGCAATCGATCATGACGCCTCGGTCGATCTATGGCGCCGTTACCAGCGTGGCGAACGTGACGTGTTCACGCGCCGCCTCTATACACTAAAGGGCCAGCAGACCTTCGATGAGATCAAGCGCAAATACGACCGCGAACCAGAATTCCGCACCGCAGTGGATCGCTACATCGCCGATTTCGAAAAGCTGCTCACCGACGTTGCTCGCACCGATCGCGACAAGACGGCCACACAATCCTATCTCACATCGGATACCGGCAAGGTCTACACCATGCTGGCGCACGCAGCGGGCCGCCTGAGCTGAGATAGGCAGTGGACGAATAACTGATCCTCGGCAGAAATGCCGGGGATTTTGATTCAAGGTATTTCTTGGATCTTATGGTATGAAAATGGGCGGCTCAGCCGCCCTTGCTTTGTTTGGTAGCAGCTCCGCCCGGCTTATCGCGCCTCATGTACCTTCGAGATCAAACCGCTGGTAATACCCACAAGGAGGAAATTGTTCTTGAGGCGAACCCAGTGATAGCCGCGCGGGGGCGTGGACAGCTGATAGACGCGATAGTCTATTTCCGTTGCGCGGCGGCGGTCGGAAGCCGATAGGCGGCGTCCCTTGACCCAGCCGCCCTTGCGGATGACGACCTTCTTCTTCACCACCTCTTTCTGAACAACAGTCTGCTTGCCGGCGGGAGCAGGCTTGACCTGCGCTGCCGCCGCCAGCGGCATCCCGAGAATAGATGCAGCAAGAAGGACAGTGAAGATTTTTCTCATTGGTTGTTTCCTCATTTCAGACTCTGCACGCGAACTTATCGTGACAGACATGAAACGAGTCTGACAGTCGAATTACAATTCCGTAATGGACGCGATCGGTTCGGCCAGGCGCCTGCTCCGCTGGAAATCTTATAGCTCATCGTAGTTGAACCAGTCGAAATCCGCCGTCTTCGCCCGCCCCGAGGTATCGAAGGCAAACATGCCGGCAAAAGCGCCGGTGAAGGAGCCGTGCTCGCCGCGCCCGCCCTCATCCGAGATGACGCCGGCGTCGAGGACAGGCCCGATCGCCTGCCATGAGCCCATGCCTTCGGCTTGCCAGTAGAATTGCAGGTCGTTGTCCCGCACCTCCATGGCAAGCTGGATCCGCCCGTCCGGCACTGCGACGCCGCCCTCGATCGGAAATGTCAGGCGACCGTTCGGATAGTCGCCCGGGCAGGTCATGATAGTGACGCAGCGGCCGAGCTTCTCATGCAAGGTCACGGCGATGGCATGCAGTTTGAAGCGATTGTAGTAATGGGTGAGACCAGCAACCTGCTGGTAGGTATCGGGCTGGAAATCGACGACCGTTTCGGCGCGAAAACTGTGATGCTCCTGACGGCGGGCGACGAGCGCCTGCTCGAACCAGGAACCGATGCTCTCGCGGGCGAAAAGCCGCAAATGGCCGGGGCGATCCGTCAGGCTGAAGATGCGCTCCGGTTGCGGCGTGCGCAACCACTGGAAATCCGCCGGCAATTTGCGCTCATCGAAATTGTAACCGCTGCGCCGGGGTTTTTCGATGCGCTGGGCACCGTTCAGGCCAGAGACATCGACATCGGGAACACCGGTGCCATTTTCAAGATAGAGCCAGCCGTCCTCTTTCCAGACGCATTTCTGTAGAGCGGTCTCCCGACCGAGCGTGCAGCGGCGATGCGGAGGCAGAGGCCGTCCGCAAAGATGCGTATGATAGAATTGTCCGTCATGCGTCTCGACATATTGTCCGTGGCCGGCGCGCTGCAATGCCGCTTCCGGGTGGTCCTTCGACGTGATCAGGTATTTGTTCGGATGCAGTTCGTACGGCCCGCCAATGTCGCGGGATCGGGCCATGGTCACGGCATGATCGTAACCAGTGCCGCCTTCCGCCGTGGTCAGATAATAAAAGCCGTTACGCTTGAAGAGATGCGGCCCTTCGACCAGTCCCAGCTCCGTGCCGGCAAAGATGTTCCTGATCGGTCCCTTCAAGGATTTCGTCGCCGGATCCCATTCCTGCAGCAGAATACCGTCGAAGGCCGGCGTCTTCGGCGAGCCGCCATAGCTCTGCGTGCGATGGTTCCATTGCATGTTGACGAACCACTTGCGGCCATCGTCGTCGTGGAACAGGGATGGATCGAAACCGGAGGAGTTCACATAAGCCGGCTCGGACCATTCGCCTTCGATGGTCGGCGAAGTCACGATGTAATTATGCGCGTCCTTGAAGTTGCCATCATAGCGCTTGACGTCGGTATAGACGAGCCAGAACCGCCCATCCGCATAGGAGAGGCAAGGCGCCCAGATGCCGCAGCTATCGGGTTCGCCGCGCATGTCGAGCTGCGAAGCGCGCTCCAGCGGCCGCCTTACGAGCGTCCAGTTCACGAGATCGCGCGAATGATGGATCTGCACGCCCGGATACCATTCGAATGTCGAAGTGGCGATATAATAGTCCTCGCCGACGCGGCAGATGGACGGGTCGGGGTTGAAACCCGGCAGGATCGGATTGCGGATAATGAACTCTCTCCTCCGGAGACCACGGCAAGCGGCAATAAGAAAAACGCCCGGAAACCAGTTCCGAGCGTTTTAGGATGATCAATCGCGTTCGGCCGACTTGGCCCAGAGATTGATGTCGGCCTCTTTGGCATAGACATCGATCTGTTTCAGCTCTTCGGCCGTGAAGTCGAGATTATCGAGCCCCTTGACGCAATCGACGATCTGCGACGAACGGCTGGCGCCGATCAGCGCCGAGGTGATACGGCCGCCGCGCAGAACCCAAGCGATCGCCATCTGCGCCAGCGTCTGGCCACGCTTCTCGGCGATCTCGTTGAGCTTTCTTATATTGTCGACGATCGACGGGCGGATGAAGTCGCGCTTCAGGAAGTGGTTCTGCGCGGCGCGGCTGTCGTCTGGAATACCGCCGAGATACTTGGTCGAGAGCATGCCCTGAGCCAGCGGCGAGAAGACGATCGAACCGATGCCGAGATCTTCGAGCGTATCGACCAGACCGTCATCCTCGACCCAGCGGTTGAGCATGGAGTAGCTCGGCTGATGGATCAGGCATGGGGTGCCAAGATCCTTGAGGATGGCGGCAGCCTCGCGCGTGCGCTGCGAGTTGTAGGAGGATATGCCGACATAGAGCGCCCTGCCCGAACGGACGATATGGTCGAGCGCGCCGCAGGTTTCTTCAAGCGGCGTATCCGGGTCGAAGCGGTGCGAATAGAAGATATCGACATAGTCGAGGCCCATGCGCTTCAGGCTTTGGTCGCAGGAGGCGATCAGATACTTGCGGCTGCCCCACTCGCCATAAGGACCCGGCCACATGTCGTAGCCGGCCTTGGAGGAGATGATGAGCTCGTCGCGCAGCCCTGCGAAATCGGTACACAGGATCTCACCGAACGCGGTCTCGGCGCTGCCGGGAGGCGGTCCGTAATTATTGGCGAGATCGAAATGGGTGATGCCGAGGTCGAAGGCCGTGCGGCACATGTCGACCTTACGGTCATGCGGCGTGTCGCCGCCGAAATTATGCCAGAGCCCCAGCGAGACCGCCGGCAGCTTCAGACCGGAACGGCCGGTCCTGTTGTATTTCATTTTTGAATAACGATCGGATGCCGGTTGCCAGGCCATGATGGAATTCCTTCGAGATGAAAAGCGCGCGGGTTGGTCACCCGCGCGCAAACTAGCTCTTCCCGCGCTTACTTCAAGAGCGCTTGTGCCTCTTCGATGCCGAGGGCCGCCGGCTGCGTGCAGGTCGTACTGAGATCGATGAAGCGGCCCTCCTCGCCAGACTTCAGGATCGAGGTCATGACGTCGACGCCGTGCAAAGTGCGGTCGAGCGAGCAACGCGCATCCCGGCCGTCGATCAGCGATGCCGCCATGTCAGCAAGCCCGGCCGTGCGATAGTTGGCGCGCGAACCGCTCGGGCTTTCCTGATTGACGATACCGAACGGATGCGCCCAGTTTTCCAACGGTTTGATGTCCTTGTCGCGGCCACTTGCCTCGACAGTGCCGCCGAAGAAGTTCGGATCGGGCACGTAGAGCGAGCCTTCGGTGCCGTAGAGCTCCATATTGGCATGGCGGTGCGACCAGACATCCCAGCTTGCCGTCAGCGTGATCCGCGCGCCGCTGACGAATTCGAGCAGCGCCTGGATGGTCGTCGGCGTCTTCACCGGGATGATCTCGCCGTTGCGCGGCTGGCTGGTGATGGTGCGGGTCGGCGATGCCATCGAGGTCATCGCACCGACACGCTTCACGGGACCGATCAGGTTGATGAGGTTGGCGACATAATAGGGGCCGAGATCGAGGATCGGGCCGCCGCCGGGCAGGAAGAAGAAGTCCGGATTCGGATGCCACATTTCCATACCCGGGCTCATCACGTGGCAAGAGCCCGAAGTGACACGCCCGATACCGCCGTCATCGATGAATTTGCGGGCGAGCTGATGGGCACCGCCGAGGAAGGTGTCCGGAGCGCAGCCGACCGCCAGCTCCTTTTCCTTGGCGATGCGGCGCAGCTCTTCGCCCTGCTCCAGCGTTAGCACCAGCGGCTTTTCGGAGTAGACATGCTTGCCTGCTTCCAGGATGCGCTTGGAAACCGGAAAATGCGCATCTGGAATGGTCAGGTTGACGATGACGTCGAGCTCGTTATCGGCGAGCAGTTCGTCGATGGTCTGGGCCTTGACCTTGTATTCCTCGGCGCGCGCCCGCGCCGCATCCATGTTGATATCAGCGCAGGCCAGCACCTTCAGCCCCTTGAAGAGCGGTGCGAGCGAGAAGTAGGTGGTTGAGATATTGCCGCATCCGATGATGCCGACGCCAAGTTCCTTAGCCATGTGGAAGTGCCTCAAAAGCTCTTGAAGGATGCGATGGAGCGCGTGATCAGGCGATCGACATCGCTCGGATTGTCATGTTCGACGACGAAGTGCTTGGCCTTTGTGCCGGCGAGCGCCTTGAGCAACTTTGCCCATGGAACGGTGCCGTGACCGACATCGGCCCAGCCGTCTTCATTCTTGTTCTCGCCAGCCGGCGCAATATCCTTGACGTGAACGGCAGTGATGCGCGGGCCGAGCTTTTCGATCCAGGCAAAGGGATCGCCGCCGCCGCGGATGACCCAGGCGATATCGGCTTCCCAGGAAATATCCGGAGCGCCTTCGAAGATCTGTTCGATCGGCAGCGAGCCGTCAGCCTGCTTGACGAATTCGAAATCGTGGTTGTGCCAGCCGAATTCGAAGCCTGCATCCTTATAGGGCTTGCTCATTTCATGCAGGCGCTTGCCGAAGGCGAGCCAGCCGGCGGCATCCTTCGGGCGCTGATCGGCGCCGATATGGGGCGCATAGATCGAATCCATGCCGAGGGTCTTGGCGATGGTCAGCGACTTCTGCACTTCCCCGTCAAGGAAATCCGGGCTGAAATGACCGCTCGCCATCCGCAGGCCGTTCTTGTCGAGTTCGGCGCGCAGGTTCTTGAGGCCGGTCTCGTCGAGATCGGCATAGATGCCGCCAAAACCCTCGACTTCGGCGTAGCCAGCCTTGCCGAGCTTGACGAAGATCTCCGAATAGGGCTGGAAATTGCGGGCGCTATAAAGCTGAAATCCAAGTTTCGTCATCGATAGTCCTCCAATGGCCTCCGGGCCGTCTGTCTTGGGCTTGTGGCCCCGAAAGCGCCGCCACTGCGGCGCGATAGCTCAATCCGTCGGTTGCTGGCCACCGGCTAGCTGGCCACCGACTGGCTGGATTGCAAATCGTAGATGCGGAAGGCAGGAACGCCGCCCGCAATGGGCTTGGCCGGCGTGAAGACGATGCGGCGGTTTTCGCCGGCGGCAAGATCGAAGGCGTTGTCGGAATAACGCCCCTCGACCTCGCTCTCGATCATCACGAACAACGCAAGTCCCTTTGCGGTGACGGTGAGTTCCACCGTCCCGTTTTCCTCTTTCTCCTCCCGCAGCACCGTCAGGCCGGCGGGCTGAAGCTCGAGCGCCTTATAGGTGCCGTGGACATAGTGCCCCTCGCCACCCATGCCGTTCGATGCGGTGAAGCGCCACGCCAGCAGGCAATCGGTGGGAACCTGATCCGCATCGATCGACAACGCCGTGACGGCGGCATCCGGCGTGCACACGGCATGCGCCGCCGTCAGCGGCACGCGCTCGCCATTAAGCTTCAACAGCGAGACGGAGATATCGGCCGTGACATCGGCGTTCGTATCGTTGACCAGGGAGAAGCGGATCGTCTTGTTGTCTCCGGAGGGAATTGCGGCGACCGATACCGGCTGGAAGAAGCGCCGCACCAGATAGTGCATCACCTTCCACCGGCCGCCGTAATCGAGACTGGACCACGAGGCGACAGGCCAGGTGTCGTTGAGCTGCCAGTAGATCGTGCCCATGCAATGCGGCTTCAACGACCTCCAATATTCAACGGCCGTCTTGATCGCGAGACCCTGCTGGACCTGGCTCAGATAGACGAAATTTGGGAAATCCTTCGGGAAACGAAAATAGCGGAACATCGTGCCGGCAATGCGCTCGTTGCCGCCGGCATTCTTCTGGTGCAGCTCCATGACCGGAGAAGCGATGTTCATATCCTTCGCCTCGGCATAGGTCTTGATAACAGGCAGCGAGGTGTAGGACTGGAAACCGAATTCCGAGCAGAAGCGCGGTCGCACGGAACGGTAATTGTCGAAGGACTTGTTCTCGTGCCAGACCGACCAGTAATGCATGTCGCCGGAACCATCGGCATGCCACGCGTCACCGAAATTGAGATAGCCCGAAGCCGGGCTCGACGGCCACCAGATCGCATCCGGTAGCGCCTTCTTCATAGCCGTCTCGATCGTCCTGTTCAGGCGATCGTAGGAGACGAGATAGCGGTCGCGATCTTTACGGGACTCCTCGAACCAGGTGAGCGCGCCCACCAGTTCATTGT
The DNA here is from genome assembly GCA_900472485.1 of Hyphomicrobiales bacterium. Classification (GTDB taxonomy): domain Bacteria; phylum Pseudomonadota; class Alphaproteobacteria; order Rhizobiales; family Rhizobiaceae; genus Rhizobium. The sequence goes on along the minus strand of UCII01000005.1, from coordinate 60,131 downwards.
CACCGCACCAGAGAACGATGGAAGGATGCGTCGCAAGCCGGCGAACCTGATAGCCGACCTCCTCCTCGACATTCTCGAGGAAATCACCCGTCGACGGATAGAGGTTGCAGGCGAACATGAAGTCCTGCCACACCATCAGCCCCAAGCGGTCGCAAGTGTCGTAAAACCAGTCATGCTCGTAGAAACCGCCGCCCCAGACGCGGATCGCATTCATATTGGCATCGGCCGCCGATTGCAGCAGGTCCTCGGTCGCCGCCGGGTTGGAGCGTGAAAACAGCGCGTCGGCAGGAATCCAGTTCGCGCCACGGGCAAAGATTTCGCGGCCATTGACCTTCAAGGCAAAACGGCTGCCAGCTTCATCCTCTGTGGTGATCAGCTCGACCGTGCGCAGGCCGATCTGTCGGGTGACGGTTTCGAAATTGGTCTCCACCGAAAGCGCATAGAGCGCCTGCTCGCCATTGCCGGCCGGCCACCAGAGCCGGGGCTTGTCGATATGGAAGAAGTGGGTGATCGATGTCTCACCGGTATTGACGCCGACATCGAGGCGCACACGCTCGTCGTCAAGCGAGAAATAGAGCTGCGCGATCCCCGTTCCCTTGGCAAATAGCGCCACCGTTACCTTGAGGTCGACCGAGCCGTCGTCATTGTGGATCTGTTGCGTGACGACATTCTCGATACGGGCGATCTCGAGCTTCTTCAGCGCGATGGTGCCGTAGAGACCGAGGGGCGCGATCGCGATGTTCCAGTCCCAGCCGAAATGGCATTGCGGCTTGCGCAGCATGTTGCCGTTCGGGATCGGTGAATTTCCGGTGCTGTAGGGAATGTAGAAAGGCTGTTTCGCCTGAAGGGCAGCGCCAGCCGAAATGCTCGAATGCAGGACGATGCGAATGGTATTTTCGCCCGTTTTCAGTGCTTTCGAGACATCAGGGCGATAGCGCTGGAAGCAGTTGTTGGCCTCCAGCACGAGCATATCGTTGACATAGACGCTGGCGACGGTGTCGAGATAGTCGATATCGAGATACCAGTCGCCGCCGATATCATCGAGCGTGAAGCTGCGCGTCAGCTCCCAATCCTGCCGGGCGACCCATTGCACGACTTCTTCGTTGCGCGCGAAATAGGGATCGGGAATAAGCCCTTCGGCATGTAGCGCGGAATGAATATCGCCGGGCAGCGACATGGAGAGCGAATGATCGCTGTCGGGAGAGGTCAGCCTCCACGAACCGACGAGATCGATGGCAAGATTATCATTGATCGAAGACGACATCGGACCTCCCCGGACCGCTGCAAAGAAGGAGGCGGTCGGACCGCCTCCGGGCATGGGATCATATTCTGAGTTCTGTCTGCGCATCAAAGAGCGATGCGAGAGACATATCAAAGCTAAGCTTTACGGCTGAACCGGGGCCAAAGCGCCGGGCACCGTTGACGCGAACCGACATCGTATGGCCGGCATGCTTCAGCCACAGCAGATTATCGGCACCCATCGGCTCCTCGATATCCACCGTGGCATCGTGAACCTCCGCGCCGGGGGCGGTCGCTTCATTGACCTTGATGTGCTCGGGACGAACGCCGAGCACGACCTTGCGGCCGGCCTGCAACGCCTCGCCTGCCTTGTAGCCATCGAGCGAAAACAGCACGTCATTGGTCGCGAATACGACCTTGCCCTCACGGTTGACCAGCTCGCCCTTGAGGAAGTTCATCGATGGCGAACCGATGAAACCGGCGACGAAGAGATTGCGCGGCGCGTTATAGATCGTCGTGGGATCATCGAGCTGCATGATGACGCCGTTCTTCATGATCGCGATGCGGTCGGCAAGCGTCAGCGCCTCGATCTGGTCGTGGGTGACGTAGATCATCGTGTTCTTCAGCGACTGGTGCAGCCGCTTGATTTCCACACGCAGCTCCGAGCGCAGCTTGGCATCGAGGTTCGACAGCGGCTCGTCGAAGAGGAAGACATCGACGTCGCGCACCAGGGCACGGCCGATCGCGACGCGCTGACGCTGGCCGCCGGAAAGCTCGGCCGGCTTGCGCTTAAGGAGCGGTTCGATCTGCAGGATCTCGGCGGCCCGAGCAATGCGCTTGTTGATCTCGTCCTGCGGCACCTTGGCGACGCGCAGGCCGAAGGAAAGGTTCTTCTCGACCGACATCTGCGGATAGAGCGCATAGGACTGGAACACCATCCCAATGCCGCGATCCTTGGGCTCTTCCCAGGTGACGTTCTTGCCCTTGATGAAGATCTGTCCCTCGCTGATATCGAGCAGGCCGGCAATGCAGTTCAGCAAGGTCGACTTACCGCAGCCCGACGAGCCGAGAAGCACCAGGAATTCGCCGTCGTTGATCTCGAGATTGAGATTTTTCAGAACGTTGACCGCACCGAAATTCAGCGAAAGGTCTTTGATGGAAACGCTACTGTTCATGGATCACCCCTTCACTGCACCGGCGGCGATGCCGCGGACGAAGAGCCGCCCGGACACGAAATAGACGATAAGCGGCACCGCGCCGGTCAGCAGCGTTGCGGCCATGTTGACGTTGTATTCCTTGACACCCTGCACGGCGTTGACGACGTTGTTCAGCTGCACGGTCATTGGATAGTTCTGCGTGCCGGCGAAAATGACGCCGAACAGGAAGTCGTTCCAGATGCCGGTGATCTGGATGATCATGCCGACGACGAAGATCGGCAGCGACATGGGCAGCATGATGCGCAGGAAGATCTGCCAGAAGCCCGCGCCATCGACGCGCGCTGCCTTGAAGAGTTCAGGCGGAAGCGAGGCGAAGTAGTTGCGGAACAACAGCGTGTTGATCGGCATGCCGAAGATCGTGTGCACGAGGACGATGCCGCCGAGCGTCGAGAACAGCCCAAGCTCGCGTAGCACCATGACGAGCGGATAGAGCATGACCTGATAGGGAATGAAGGCGCCGAACAGCAGGATCGTGAAGAAGATTTCCGATCCCTTGAAGCGCCAGTTGGCGAGCGCATAGCCGTTAACCGACGCAATGGCGATCGAGACGATGACGCTCGGAACGAGGATCTTCACCGAATTCCAGAAGCCGACCTGGATGCCGTGGCAGTAAAGGCCGGTGCAGGCTTGCGACCAGGCTTTCACCCAGGGCTCGAAGGTGATCTCCATGGGCGGAGCAAAGATATTGCCCATGCGAATTTCCGGCATGCCCTTGAGCGAAGTGACGACCATCACATAGAGCGGCAGGAGATAGTAGAGCGCGGCCAGCCCGAGAATGCCATAGAGCATGATCGTGCGCGGGGCAAAGCGGCGCCTGGGCTTGGTGCCCGAAGGTTCGATGGTAGCGGCAAGTGCCATGGTTTCCTCCCTTACCGGCGTTTCTGGCGGAACTCGATGAGAGCCCACGGCACGACGAAGATGAACACGGTCACCAGCATGACGGTGGAGGCGGAAAGCGCCTGACCGAGATTGGAGCGCTGGAACATGAAGTCATAGACATATTTGGCCGGCATTTCGGACGCGAAGCCCGGCCCGCCTGATGTCATGGCGACAACGAGATCGTAGACGCGCACGATGCCCGAAGCGACGATGACGAGCGTGGTGACGAAGACACCGCGCATCATCGGAATGACGACGAAGATATAGGTCCGCCAGGCTGGAATGCCGTCAACACGCGACGCCTTCCAGATCTCGCCGTCAATCCCCCTCAGGCCTGCCAGCATCAGCACCATGACGAGGCCGGTGCCCTGCCAGAGGCCGGCAATGACGAGCGCATAAAGCACGGTCTTCTGATTGCCGAGCAGCGCGAAATTAAACCACGTAAAGCCCATATCCTGCATCAGCTTCGGCAGCCCGAGCGCAGGATCGAGGATCCACTGCCAGACGAGACCGGTCACGATAAAGGACAGAGCGAAGGGATAAAGGAAAATGGTTCGGAACGTATTCTCGAAGCGGATTTTCTGGTCCATCAGCACGGCCAGAAAGAAGCCGACGACGAAAGCGAAAACCAGGCTGAGAATGCCATATGTCGCAAGATTGCCGATCGAGATGTTCCAGCGATCAGTGCCCCACAGGCGCTGATACTGCGCCAGACCGACAAAATTGGAGCTCGGCAGCAGCCTTGAATCCGTGAACGAATAGATGACGGTCCAGAGCGTGCAACCGACGAAGACGACGATCACCGTCAGCACCATCGGAATGGCGGCGATCTTCGCATTGAGGTTGCGGAACAGACCCAGTGGCCGGACAGCGTTAGCCATCGATACCTCCGTTGGTGACCTGCACAGGACAGGCGAGATCCCTCGCCTGTCCCGATGCCGGCCATCGCGATTGATAGATGGTCGTCTTGCTTACTGCGCCTGCTTGAAGATGGCGGCCTGCTTTTCGATCGCCTCATCCACGGTCATCTTCGACGAGAAGAATTGCAGTCCGAGATCGGTCATCTGTCCACGCGTATCCGGGTCGATCAGCTGGGTGACGCCCGGCACCACGTTGTCCGGATTCTTCAGGATTTCCAGACCCTTCTTCATGCAGCTGCTGGCCGCGCTCAGATCGATATCGCCACGCACCGGCAGCGACCCCTTGGCGAGGTTGAACTTGACCTGGGTTTCCTTGGAAACCAGCATGCTCGCAAGTTCGAGCTGCGCCTTGGTGATGTCGGGATTGCTGTTCTTCGGGAAGTAGAAGCTATCGCCGCCGGTATCGAGCAGACCATGGAAGCCGAGGCCCGGAAGGCAATCATAGTCCTTGCCGGCAACCTGCTTGGCAACGCCAAACTCGCCCTGCGCCCAGTCGCCCATGATCTGCGCGGCAGCCTTGCCTGTGATGACCATATTGGTGGCGACGTTCCAGTCGCGGCCGGAATAACTCTCATCGACCAGATCGCGAGCCTGCGAGAAAGCGTCCCAGACCTTGCGGTTTTCGGGGCTCTTCACAGCGTCTGCGTCTTTCTTCTGATAGATCGCCAGATAGGTTTCCTTGCCGCCGATGCCGATCTGCATGACGTTGCGGATGCCGTCGACCTGCCACGGAGCGCCGGTCGCAAGCGGGGTAATGCCCTTCTCGCGCAGCTTCGGCGCATCGGCCACGAATTCATCCCAGTTGGCCGGGACTTTCATGCCATTGTCTTCGAAGACGTGACGGTTGACCCACATCCACTGCCAGGAATGGATGTTGAGCGGCACGCAATAGATGCGGCCTTCATAGGTGCAGGAATTGAGAAGGCTGGCCGGGCGAATGATGTCCTTCCAGTGTTCCTTCTCGGCAAGATCGGTCAGATCGGTCATCAGGCCGGCCTTGACGAGCTCTTCGGCGTCGCGGCCCGTGTTGAGCTGCGTTGCGCCCATGGGATTGCCGCCTAGGATGCGGCTGACGATCAGCGGCGTTGCCGTGGAACCGGACCCGGCGATCGCGCCGTCGACCCAGTGATTGTTGCCAAGCGCGTTGTACTGATCAGCCAGAACCTTCACGGCAGCTGCTTCGCCGCCCGATGTCCACCAATGCGTTACCTCAAGATCGGTCGCATTTGCTGAGAAAGCGGGAATCGCGACAGATGCGAGCAAAGCGGCAGCCATCAAACGAATATTCATGAGTTCTCCTCCCTCACTGAAACGTTGCCGGAAAAACGTAGTCGAATCATTTTCGACACGCAACCGCTTGGCCGCAAATTTTTTATGACTGTCCGAATATACAATCACTGATTACATATTGCCTGTGGAAGATAACTTCATTCCATCGCGACATCGGTCTTCAGAAAACCTGGAATAGACTTATAAGTATTTGATATAAAATTCTTTATTATAAGGTCACGCTCATCCAGCCATCCCACATGATCTTGGCCCGCTCAATTTTCGAGACAGGGATCGCGAATACAACCAAGGGAATGGACATGAAAATCATCGTCAAAATAAGGCTCGACTTTTCAACTGTATCGTTACAGTTTTTCTCGTTGCATTGGCGAAACCGCATGGCGTCTATGCTTGCGGCGGGCATATGGGCAATATAAGCGGATTGGCTGCGGGAGGCGGCCGGGAGGCAAGCGTGAGCGAAATGGATAATAAGAAAATGTCAGGGAGCGGAGCGCCATCCGCTCCCGAACGGCCGACATTGAAAACAATCGCCTTCATGACGGGATTAGGGATCACCACCGTTTCCCGCGCATTGAAGGATGCCCCCGATATCGGCGCCGAGACCAAGGAACGGGTGCGCATGGTCGCCCGACAATTGGGTTATCAACCGAACCGCGCGGGCGTGCGCCTGAGAACCGGCAAGACCAATGTGATTGCCCTGGTGCTGAGCATCGATGAAGAAATCATGGGCTTCACCAGCCACATCGTCTTCGGCATTTCGGAAGTTCTCGCCGGCACGCAATATCATCTGGTCATCACGCCGCATTCGCACAGCAAGGATCCATTGGTGCCGGTGCGCTACATTCTCGACACCGGCTCTGCCGACGGTGTCATCATATCGCGTACGGAGCCGGATGATCCGCGCGTCGAGCTCATGCATGAACGCGGCATGCCTTTCTCAACGCATGGGCGGACGGATATGGGCATCATCCACCCCTTCCATGACTTCGACAACGAGGCCTTCGCGCATGAGGCCGTGCGGGAACTGGTCGCAAGAGGTCGGCGCCGCCTGGCGTTGCTGCAGCCCTCCAGCAAGCTGACCTATTATTCGCACACCCGCATCGGTTTCCAAACCGGCTTGCACCAATATGGTGCCGAGGAAATCCCGCTCAGGATCACCACCGACAACGCTCTTGCCGATATCAAGGACACGGTCGAGGCTCTGATGCGCTCGCCGCATGCGCCTGACGGGATCGTTTGCTCCAGCAGCGGCGGCGCGATTGCCGTCAATGCCGGCATCGAGGCAGCCGGCTTCCGCCTGGGTCGCGATATCGACATGGTCGCCAAGCAATCGACTGACGTCCTCAGCTGGATCAGGCCCGAGATCATCACGGTATCGGAGGATTTCCGCCACGCCGGCCGGGAACTCGCCAAGGCGGTCATCGCCCGTATCGACGGTGTGGAACCGGAACTGCTGCAAAGCATCAGCTCGCCCGTCTGGCCAGACGAGCTGGCAACGGAAAAAGCTCACCGAACCGGTCCGGCGAGCTTTCCCTATTGAAGCGATAGTAAACCCGTCAGCCCTGAGCGCCGCTGCCCCATGGGCCGTGATGGATGTCCTTGCCGTCGACACGATCGAAACCGTGCGCGCCGAAGAAGTCGCGCTGGGCCTGGATCAGGTTGGCGGTGCCGCGCGCCTGACGATAGGCATCGAAATAGGTCAGCGCCGAAGCGAGCGCGGGAACCGGCAGACCGGATGCCGTTGCTGCCGAAACGATGCGGCGCAGCGACGGGATCGATTCCTTAACCATCTCGGCAAAGGCCGGGGTGACGATCAGGTTCGCCGCATCCGGGGTCTTGGTAAAGGCACTGGTGATCTCGTCGAGGAACTGCGAGCGGATGATGCAGCCGGCACGCCAGATCTTGGCGATGACGGGCATCGGCAGCGACCAGTTGAACTCCTTCGAGGCTTCGGCCATGACGGCAAAGCCTTGCGCGTAGGCACCGATCTTCGCTGCAAACAGCGCCAGTTCCAGATCCTTCAGCAGGTCGGGGCCAAAGGCGATCGGGAACTTATAGTCCGGCGTGCCGAAAATCTTCTCGGCTGCTTCGCGCTGGCTCTTGATGGCCGAGAGACTGCGGGCTGCAACGGCAGCCTCGATCGCAGTTGCCGGAATGCCCATGTTCTGCGCTTCGATGGCAGACCACTTGCCGGTGCCTTTCTGGCCAGCCTTGTCGAGGATGATATCCGGCATGGCGCTGCCGGTTGCCGGGTCTTTCGCGGCAAGAACTTTCTCGGTGATCTCGATGAGGTAGGAGTTGAGGCGTCCCTTGTTCCATTCGCCGAAGATCGAGCTGATCTCGGCCGCGCTCTTGCCGAGACCGTCACGCAGGATGCCGTAGATTTCGGCGATCATCTGCATGTCGGCATATTCGATGCCGTTATGGATGGTCTTGACGAAATGGCCGGCGCCGTCATTGCCGAGCCAGGCAACGCATGGATCGTCGTTGTATTTCGCAGCGATCGAGGTCAGCACCTTCTCGACGCGCTTGTAGGAGTCTTCCGTGCCGCCGACCATGATCGACGGGCCGTGGCGCGCACCTTCCTCGCCGCCGGACACGCCCATGCCGATGAAGGTCAGGCCGGTGTCCTTGAGGCGGTCGAAGCGGGAGATCGTGTCGCGGAAATTGGCGTTGCCGGCATCGATCATGATGTCGCCCTTGTCGAGATAGGGCTGCAAGGCCGCCATCTGCTGATCGACCGGCTCGCCGGCCTTGATCATGATGATGATCGGCCGCGGCGGGCGGATCGCCTCGACGAATTCCTCGATCGTCTTGCAGGGAATGATCTTGTCCTTGAGCGCGCCGGCATTCGCATAGAATTCATCCGTCACCTGAGGTGTACGGTTGAACACCGCGATCTTGTTGCCTTTTTCAGCGATGTTGAGCGCCAGATTCGATCCCATCACCGCGAGACCGATCAGCCCGATTTCTGCCTTTTCCACGACAATCCTCCAATGAGTCGTTCACTGCGCCCAGCCCACCCTGAAGACGCAGCAACATCCGATGTGACGCAATGCCGCCGACGCTCGGCGCGACGGGCGGCAGCCCTGCGTTGGGGCTGTTGTTGCACTCCGGACGGAAAACGGCAAGCCTTCGAAAGCCGTGAATCGTTCCCTTTGCAGGACTGTGCAACAATGTTGCCGAATTGGCGATTCATTCACGTGGGAACCCTGGCTTGTTCAGCCGGTCTCAGTCCCTTGACGGTGATATAGAGGAGGAAAACACCATGTCGACCATGAATGCGAAGATCGTGCATATCTCCATCGATCGCGACTGGAGGGAGGTCTACGACTACGCCAGCCGTCCGGAAAACATGCCTTTCTGGGCCTCGGGTCTGGCAACGGGACTGATACAGGATGGGGATGATTGGATCGCCGAAGGCGCGCTAGGCACTGCGCGGGTGCGCTTCGCGCCTCGCAATGACTTCGGCGTTATCGATCATTGGGTAACGCTCGAATCCGATCTGCAGGTCTACAATGCCTTGCGCGTCGTACCGAACAGTGACGGTTGCGAGGTCATGTTCACCGTGCTCCAGCTACCAAGCATGGAGGAAGCACAATTCGCAGCCGATGCCGCGCATGTCATGCGCGATCTGAAGACACTGAAGGAATTGATGGAACGCTGATCGCCCTTACAGCGAGCGCAACGTCCAATCGACCAGTTCGCCTGTCACACCGGCAAATGCGGCATCGAGCGCCCGCACGAAATCGGGATTGCTGCCGCCGCTGACCGGCACCACCTTCCGGAACACGTTCTGGGCCTTCACCGTGCCGGTGCGATCGTTCAGGATCTTTTCCGAGATTTCGACGATTGCCGTCTTGTGGCCGCCGGACGCATTGATCTCGAAGGAGCGGATATCGGTGACGATCTGATAGTCGATCGCAAGCCCCTGCCCTGGCACGCCGACACCACCGAGCTTGCCGGTGTTTTCGAAGGCTTCGACCAGTTTCGATTGCACCATCTTGCTCAGCTTGTCGCTCCATTGCGATTTGCCGAGATATTGAATTTCCGAGGGCGAGACACGAATGACGATCTGATTGCTGTCCAGCGCCTGCAGCGCGGTCGGCGGTGGAATGAGGATCTGGCGGCTCTTGACCGAAGGTCCATTCGCCTTCGCCGACGCGGAAAGATCGTAGGTATCGTTGTTGGAGGAGGTTCCGCAGCCTCCCAGCAAGACTGCGAGCAACGGCAACGCGATCACAGCTTTCCACACCTGATGACGCTCACTCGACACGCAACCGACCATATTTCGCTTATCCCCTGGAGACCAGATATCGCTATTCATCAATGCCGCGCGCGGCCGTCATAAGTTTTGACCGTATCCCCGCCGAAGATCAATCGCTGCGGATTGCGGTCGAAGTTAGTGATTGTACTATTCAGGTTGTCAACCGTGCCCCGCATGTCGTTGATGAGGGTCTGGGCATCGCGCAAGCCGCCGCTGGAAAATTTCTGCAAGTTGTCGGCGATCGGACCGATGCGCGAATTGAGATTGTCCGCCATCTTCTTGAAGGATTCGAGCGTGTCCTTGGCCTCTGCGAACAGCGATTTCGTGCTGTCATCGCCGAGCAGGGAATTGACCTTGGTCAGGATCCCGTCGACCTTGCCGGACGCCGCGTTGAGCTTGGTGGAGATGTCGCGGGCATTGGCGATTGTCTGGTCGATATCCTGCTGATGCGCGGCAACGGAATTGGCGACGTCACGGATCGATGCGACCGCTGTGCGCGCCTGTTTCGTCACGTCTGCGATATCGTCAACCGATCCCTTGATCTTGGCCGGATCGATCTGCGCGACGATCGCATCGACCCGATCAAGCGTCTTTTGAGCGTTCTGACCAAACGTCGTATAGGTGTCGGCCGTCTGCTTGAAACTTGCAATCGTTGCCTTCAGGTCGGTCGTCGCGTCGGCAACATTGGCCGTGATCTTGTCGGCATTGGCAATAACGTCGTTGACCTTCTGCGCATCGACCGCGCGCACCAGTTTTTCGATCGCATCCAGCGTCGAGTCGACGCGGACCGAAACTGTCTTGAAGGTATCGGAAAGCTGCCCGACGCTTGCCAGGAACTTGTCGATATTGTCGGAATTGTCGGCGATGGCCTTCGAGAATTTCTGCGCATTGCGCACTGTATCCGTCAACGGCCCACGTGAATCCGAGACGAAGCCCTGAATATCGCCAATCGTGTCGTTGGCGCGGTTCAGGATCTTGTCGGCCGTCGTCAACAAATTGGTCACGCTCGATTGATCCGCAAGCAACACCGCCCGCTTACCAGTATCGATCGAACGCTTCAAAATATTCTCGTCGCCATTGCGTCCGCCGGAAAGCTCGATATAGGCCGCTCCCGTCAGACCCTGGATCTCAAGGATGGCCTTGGTCGAGGTATAGACCGGCGCATCGGCACGCACCTGTGTAAAGGCAAGCGAATAGTTCGGATCATCGGCATCGATCGACAGACCCTGCACAGAACCGACCTGAATACCGTTGAAGCGAACCGGCGAGCCGACGCTCAAACCATTTGCGGAACCCGGAATGCGCACGACAAGCTCGACCATCGGGCCGCCGCGGCCATACTCGGCCATCCAGTAGACGAAACCGAAGGCAGCCGCGATGACGAGCAGCGTGAAGAACCCAACGATCGTATAATTGGCTTTGGTTTCCATTGTCTCCAGTCACTTCTCGCGGCCGTGGGCGCTTGCGCCTTTGTCGTCGTTGTGCCCCTTGATGTCCTCGCGCGGCACGATCGAACGTGCGCGTTTGCCCCTGAAGTAGGATTGCACCCAGGGATCATCACAGGCGAGCATGTCCTCAACCGTACCTTCCACCAATACCCGCTTCTGTCCGAGGACAGCAATACGGTCACAGACGGAAAACAGGCTGTCGAGGTCGTGAGTCACCATATAAACGGTCAGGCCGAGCGTGTCGCGCAGCTTGGCGATCAGTTCGTCGAATTCCGACGCACCGATCGGATCGAGACCCGATGTCGGCTCATCGAGGAAAACGAGATCGGGGTCGAGCGCCAGGGCTCTGGCAAGCGCCGCGCGCTTGATCATGCCGCCGGAAAGTTCGGAAGGATATTTGTCGGCGGCGTCAGCGGCGAGACCTACCATGCGGATCTTCATCAGCGCCAGCTCGTCCATCATCTCCTTGGGCAGGTCCAGATATTCCCGCATCGGCACCTGGATGTTTTCCTTGACCGTTAGTGAGGAAAACAGCGCACCTTGCTGGAAGAGGACGCCGAGCCGCATGTCCAGGCGGTTGCGGTCCTCTTCGTCGAGCTTGTCGTAATCTTCGCCGAGGATCTCGATCTTGCCCGAGCGGCGCGGCAACAGCCGCAGCACAGTGCGCAGCAGCACGGACTTACCCGCGCCGGAAGCACCGACGAAACCGAGGATCTCGCCGCGATAGATATTCAGGTTCAGTTTGTCGAGGACGATTTTCGATCCAAAGCCGACGGTGACATCCCGTGCCGACAGCACGATGTCCCTGCCCTGCTCATCCTTTTCCAACGGGATTTCCGAGTGAAGCGCGCTCATCGTTATCGTCCCTCAGAAATCGATTGCCGCATAGAACATGGCGAAGAGCCCGTCCATGAGGATAACGACGAAGATCGACTTCACCACCGATGACGTCACATGCTGACCGAGAGACTCGGCACTGCCTCCCACCTTCAATCCCTCGACCGCCGCGACGATGCCGATAACCAGCGCCATGAACGGCGCCTTGATCATGCCCGAAATGACCGTAGAGAGGCTGACGGCCTCGTGCAGTCGCGAGATGAAGGTCGCAAAGGTAATGCCGGAATATGCCCAGGACACCACGGCAGCACCGAAAAGCGCGGCGAAATTGGCAATAACGGTCAGCAGCGGTAGAGCGACCGTCAGCGCCACCAGCCGGGGGAAAATCAGGACACCGATGGGATTGAGACCCATGACTTTCAGCGCATCCACCTCCTCGCGCATCTTCATGGAGCCGATTTCGGCCGTAATCGCGCTGCCGGAACGGCCGGCGATCATGATCGCGGTCAGAAGCACGCCGATTTCGCGCAATTGCAGGATGCCGACGAGATCGACCACGAAGATTTCCGCCCCGAAATAGCGCAGCTGGAAAGCGCCCTGCTGAGCGATGATCGCACCGATCAGCGACGACATCAGCAGGATGATCGGAACGGCGCGCACTGCCATGTGATCGATCTGATTGATGATCGACGCCGGCGAAACACCACTGCCGCGGCCGAATTTGAGCTGTGCGCCGCGCACTGCGGAACCCAGAATATACATGGCGGCGACGAGATTGCCCCAGATCTCGTAGACGGTTTTGCCGATGGGTGCCAATATGCGCTCCGCCAATGATGTCCGCGGCTTTGCAATGGCCGCCTCATCGTCCGGATGCGCGTCAAATGCGGTCAGCAATTCATCGATATGCGAATTGGAGCCCTCGATCGTGACATGGGCCTTATGCGCTTCCTGGCTTTCCTTCAGCCGGCGGATCAGCAGCGCGCCCGCCGTATCGACATCGGAAAGACCGGAAAGATCGATCACGACTTCGCCGCCGGAACTGCGCTTGGACAGCTGCTCGATCTGGCGCAGCACACCGTGCACATTGGCGCTGCGCCAATTGCCCTCCAGCCGATAGCGATGGCCTGCGCCCTCGGGCGCATCATCGATCTTCGGTGCATCGGACCTTTGCTCGGCTGCTTTCAAACTCATGCGTCTTTCAAATCTGGCACAACATACGCCGACTCGGTGAGCCCGCATGGTCAGTGCTTAATACACCGACTATGCATGGAATTTCCATCTCGCGCCGGCGCCAACATATGTCACGGCTTTTTGATATCCAAATGAATTTGTTGCACCGCGTCAGGATACGCCGTGAGCGCCTCCGCCGATTGCCGGCTTTCTCGCCTGCATCCCATAGGCGAAAACGACCATGGCAAGGCCGAAGGCGGCGATGCCGGCCATGACGTAGTAACTCGCCAGGTCAAGCCAGGCGTAGAGATAGCCGGATGCAAGCGTCATCAACCCCAGGAACATGCCATTGTAAAAATAATAGGCCCCCTGGGCAGATGATTCCTGCGTTTCGTGCACTGAAGCCACGATGCGACGCTGAATGCCTGTGTGGACGCAGGCATAGGTGCAGGAATGAAAACACTGCAGGATGAAATAGCCGAGGAAGCCGAAATTGATCGGAAACAGGATCCAGCGCAGGATACACATAGTCGCGCCGAAAAAGATCAACGTCCAGGCGCTGAACCGCCGACCGAGCCTCTTCGACAGAAAGAAAACCATAACCTCGGCCGCAACGCCGATGCTCCATAGGACAGCAATTTGTGCGCCAGAAAAACCGAGCTTATGCCAGTAGATCGACGCAAAGGTATAGAGCATCGCATGGCTCGATTGCTGTATCGACACGCCGATCATGGTGATAAGCAATTGCGGCGAGCGCAGATTTCCGGTCGGTGATTGCAGATTGATCGGTTGATTGCGCCGGCGCGTCGGCCCGATACGCGGTGCGAAAAAGCCCATCAGCGTCGTCAGAATGAACCCCGCCACCATCACGGGCAATACTGTCGCACCGCCCCACACGCCGATCAGCTGGCCACCGAGAAGGGTCGACAGGATAAAGGTGATCGAGCCCCAGACCCGCATGGAACCATAATCGAAGCCCCAGCGGCGCACGCCCGACATGGCGATCGATTCGACCACCGGCACGTAAGGCGCATAGGTAGCGCCCTGAATGCCGTAGACTAGAAGCACCGGCCAGAAGTCGCTCGTCCAGTAGAGCGCGATTGCCGTCAGCAGTGACAAGGCACCCGACCACAACAATACATCGGCTCGCTCGCTCATATGATCGGCGAGCACCGCGATGATGGGCGTCACGAGGACGCGCACCACCATGGGAATGGCGAGCACCAGGCCGATCTCATGATCGTTGAAATTCAGCCCCGCCAACCAGACGGGAAAAAACGGCAGGGCAATTCCGTTGACGAACAACGGAGCGCAATAGGACAAGGCGGTGCGCAGGCGGAAATATGGAGGCGCACCCTCGCCCTGGAAGGACTTGATCGCGGGAATCATGACAGACCTGAAGGGGAACTTATTCGTCCCTATCATGCTATCGAGAATACGACTATGGCGAGAAATGGCCAAAACCGTAACGTTTCGGAAAAATCCGAAGCCAGGGCGGTCCCGCGGCGATCAATAATTATGACAAGCCATTATCAGCCACGTGAAGATGCGCAGGAATTACGCCGCCTGGGCACCGATCGGCCGCGGCAATTCTCCGACCGGAGAATCCACCGGCTGCGTCTCGAGAATAGTCCGCCAGGTGATCAGCTCGAACGTGCCGTCCTCATGCTCGGCGATTGCCGTGCAGCTTTCCACCCAGTCGCCGGTATTGATGTAGCGCACGCCGTCGAGATCCTCAATGACCGCATGGTGGATGTGCCCGCAGATGACGCCATCGGCATCGTTACGCTTGGCCTCTTCGGCGACGACACGCTGAAATTCGCCGATGAAATTGACGGCGTGCTTGACCTGCAGCTTCGCCCAGGCCGAGAAGGACCAATAGGGCATGTTCAGGCGGCGGCGCACCGCAGCAAGGCCGATATTGATCAGGATGGCCATGTCATAGGCCCAGTCGCCGAGATAGGCGAGCAGGCGGGCATTGCGGACGACGACGTCGAATTCATCGCCATGCAGCACGAGATATTTCTTGCCGTCGGCCGTTTCGTGCATGGCGCGCTGTGCCACCTCGATACCGCCGAAGTGCATTCCGGGGAAGTCACGCAGGAATTCGTCGTGATTGCCGGGGATATAAACGATGCGCGTACCCTTGCGCGCCTTGCGCAGGAGCTTCTGGACCACGTCGTTGCAATCCTGCGGCCAGTACCAGTTCCGCTTCAGCCTCCAGCCATCCACGATATCGCCGACCAGAAAGATCGTTTCGGCGTCGTGGTAACGGAGAAAATCGAGCAGGTAATCCGCCTTGGCGGCCTTCGAGCCGAGGTGCACGTCAGAAATGAATAGCGTTCGGAAATGCCGGGGGTCCATGTTTTCATTCACGAACTTTAATGTCCGTGCCCTATCCTACCTTGGCTATTCCAAAACCAGACTCGTGTTTCAGGAAGATGACAAACCCTGTGCTTGGCGGCTCGGCGGCGAGGTTCAACCGCGTCTCGCAGCGACGGCAAGGTCAGGACGATCGCTTGTAAAGCTGGCGATACCAAGGCGAAACATGGCCAGCCCGGAGCGCAGCGTTCGATCCAAAGGACGTGCGCCGCTTGATTCACGCAAAAAAGGCAATTCAGTTTCGCCACGACAAAAACGCTTTGCGACCTCAATTCCATACTGTGAAGGCGAAGCGATTGATGTATGCAGAAGACTCAAAGCGCAGGCAGGAATGGAGACGCAAGTTGGATACGAACGACACTTCGAAAGCAGCCAAGAACATGGCGAGCGGAAACTTCGACGAACAGGCGCTTTATTTCCATCGTTATCCACGCCCCGGCAAGCTGGAAATTCAGGCGACCAAGCCGCTGGGCAATCAGCGCGATCTGGCGCTTGCCTATTCGCCCGGCGTCGCCGCCCCCTGCATCGCCATCCGTGACAACCCGGAAACGGCAGCCGACTATACGTCCCGCGCCAATCTCGTTGCCGTGATTTCGAACGGTTCGGCGGTACTCGGCCTCGGCAATATCGGTCCGCTCGCCTCGAAGCCCGTCATGGAAGGCAAGGCCGTCCTCTTCAAGAAATTCGCCGGCATCGACGTCTTCGACATCGAAATCGCAGCACCGACGGTCGATGAGATGGTCAACACCGTTTCGGCGCTCGAGCCGACCTTCGGCGGCATCAATCTCGAAGACATCAAGGCGCCGGAATGCTTCGACGTCGAACGCCGCCTGCGCGAGAAGATGGAAATTCCGGTCTTTCACGACGATCAGCACGGCACCGCCATCATCGTCGCCGCCGCCATCCTCAACGGACTGGAACTGGCCGGCAAGAAGATCGAAGAAGTCAAGATCGTCGCCTCCGGCGCGGGTGCGGCCGCACTCGCCTGCCTCAACCTGCTTGTCATTCTCGGCGCCAAGCGCGAAAACATCTGGGTCCACGATATCGAAGGCTTGGTCTACAAGGACCGCAACGTCCTGATGGACGAGTGGAAATCCGTCTACGCCCAGGACAGCGACAAGCGCGTGCTTGCTGAATCCATTCCGGGCGCCGACGTCTTCCTCGGCCTGTCCGCCGCCGGCGTGCTAAAACCCGAACTTCTGGCGCAGATGGCCGAAAAGCCGCTGATCATGGCGCTCGCCAACCCGACGCCGGAAATCATGCCGGACCTCGCCCGTGCCGCCCGCCCCGACGCGATGATCTGCACCGGCCGCTCGGATTTCCCGAACCAGGTCAACAACGTCCTCTGCTTCCCCTATATTTTCCGCGGCGCGCTCGATTGCGGCGCCAAAACGATCAACGAAGAGATGAAGATGGCCGCGGTGCGCGCCATCGCCGCGCTTGCCCGCGAGGAGCCTTCCGATGTCGCGGCGCGGGCCTATACCGGTGAAACTCCGGTCTTCGGGCCTAACTACCTGATCCCTTCGCCCTTCGACCCGCGCCTCATCCTGCGCATTGCGCCGGCCGTGGCGAAGGCAGCCGCAGACAGCGGCGTCGCCCTGCGTCCGATCAAGGATTTCGACGCCTATATGGACGAACTCAACCGCTTCGTCTTCCGCTCCGGCTTCGTCATGAAGCCGATCTTTGCGGCCGCGAAGATTGCCGAGCGCAAGCGCGTCGTCTTTTCCGAAGGCGAAGACGAGCGCGTGCTGCGCGCCGCCCAGGTCCTGCTCGAGGAAGGCACGGCCATTCCGATCCTGATTGGCCGTCCGTCCGTCATCGAGACGCGCCTGAAGCGCTACGGTCTGAAGATCCGCCCGCATACGGATTTTGCCGTCATCAATCCGGAAGACGATCCCCGCTTCCGCGAATATGTCGAGCTCTATTTCTCGCTGGTCGGTCGCGCAGGTGTTATTCCCGAAGCAGCGCGCACCATCGTTCGCACCAACACGACCGTCATCGGCGCACTTGCCCTGAAGCGCGGCGAAGCCGATGCGCTCATCTGCGGCCTTGAAGGCCGTTATGAGCGTCATTTGCGTATCGTTCGCCAGGTCATCGGCAAGCGGCCCGACGTTCGCGATTTCTCCGCGCTGAGCCTACTCATCTCGCAGCGCGGCGCGACCTTCTACACCGATACCTATGTGACGTTTAACCCGTCCGCCGAGGAAATCGCGGAATCCACCTGGCTGGCTGCCGAGGAAATCAAGCGCTTCGGCATCGAGCCGCGCGCCGCCCTCGTCTCGCATTCCAACTTCGGCTCCCGGGAGTCGGAAAGCGCCACGAAGATGCGCGAAGCGCTGGCTCTCATTCGCGAGGCAGCGCCGGATCTGGAGGTCGATGGAGAAATGCATGGCGACAGCGCCATTTCCGAGAGCCTGCGCCGCCACGTAATGCCGGACAGCGCGCTTTCCGGCGAAGCCAATCTACTGGTCTTCCCCAATCTCGATGCAGCCAATATCACGCTGGGCGTGGTCAAGACCATGACCGATGGTCTGCATGTCGGTCCCATCCTGCTTGGGACGGCGCTTCCGGCCCATATTCTCTCGCCGTCGGTCACTTCCCGCGGCGTGGTCAACATGGCGGCGCTCGCCGTCGTCGAGGCCTCACAGATCGCCTGATACTGCGCCTCGCTGCCGCCGTCAGAACGGTACCGCGTTTCATGCAATCGCGGTGCCGCCCCTCTCCTGGCTATCGGCGGCTGCAAGCTGCAATTTCACGAAAATCCTCTCGAAATCCGTGCTTTTTCATGGATACGTTGTTAAGCTGCAGCGTGTAATCTTTAGCGACTTAAAACCGCTTTCGAGAGCAGCACCGTGAACCACGGCATAAAACAAGCTTCCATTGCCCTCTTTTCCCTGCTGGCGGCCACGCCGGCCCTCGCACAGGCCGATCTCTGCGACGAGCTGCGCGGCCGCTATGTCGACATCAACGAAGTGATCGGCGCCAGCCAGGAAACACGCCAGCTCTCGCGCGCCATCGTGCAGCAGAACCTGATGATCCGCCGGACGATGAGCGACCTCCGTAACCAGGGCTGCGCCGAAGGCGACGATGGCGTATTTGGGGGCCAGGACAATCAGGGCGTCTGCGATGACATCAGGCAATCGATCGATCAGATGCGGCAGGATCTCTCCCTGCTGATGGATCAGCGCGAGCAAAGCGTCGGCCGCGTCGATGCCGTTGCCATGCAGCGCCGACAGTTGCTGGATACGATGCAGCGCAACGGCTGCAGCCTGCCGGCTTCGGCAACCCCGGATATCGTGATCGATACCCACACGAAGATGGATGCCTATGCACCGCAGGAGCAGTCCCTAGCAAAGCCTGAAAGCTCCATCACCGTCATCGAGACGCCAAGGCTCCAAAAGAATTCCAGCCTCGAACAAAAGCAGGCGCCCGCGACGGTTCCCAAGATAACACAGGCGCAGCCGCAGCAATTTCCGCCGGATCGCCCCTATGATCCTTCGGCCCATAAGGTGCGCCAGGTCGGCCCGCAATTCCTCGCGACCGACCAGGGCAGCATCGATCTCAAGCATCCAAAAGAGGCCGGGCCGCAGCCGACGCAATAATACACGGCCAGACGCTTCTCATCTCCGTCTGACCGCCCTGCCTCCCTATTTTCAGATCGTTGCCGGCTGACGCAGCAAGGAAGCAATGGCTTCGTCACCCGTCTCCTGCGCAAGATCGCGGTAAGATCGTCCGGAGGCATCCCTGAGCGAGCGATCCGCACCCTTCACCAGCAGAAAGCGCACCGCCTCACCGCACCGATTGACGATGGCAAACCCGAGCGGCGTCATCCAATCGCGATCGGTGGACTGCCCATGCGGGCGAAATTCACCGAAGCGGATATTCACCTGTTCCGGATGCTTATTGAGAATGGCAGCTAGCTGATCGATTGTGCCGAAAGCGGCCGCCGCGAAAATATCGAGCGGGTAGGCTTTCAGAAACTCGACCATCTCATCCTTGCCGTTATATTCGGCCCAACCGATTGGCGGCGCATAAAAATTGGGATCGCGAATAGTGGTATCGGCTCCATGCTCGATCAGCAGTTTCGCCATCTCCATATGGCCATGCAGCGCCGCCTCATGCAGCGGCGTGCGGCTTGTCATCGCGTTAACGTCGAGGCCCAGGGCCAGCATTCGGCGGACGGCTCCAAGGTCGTTTTCCCCGGCAGCGTCGTGGAGCATGGCCGGATGAGCCTTACGCATCGCCGCTGCGATATCACCATCGCCCGCAAGTCTCTTTATATGTTTAATGAATGACGCCATGTGTTTGCCGGCTACCGCCGGAGCGATCGCCTTTTTTCGGGGCTTCTGATGTATTTGGATATAGACCTGATCCTCGTCTTTCAGACGAACCGCTACAGCTCCCTGCTGAACGAGATATAATGTGAGATCCTTGTCATTGCCTAGCCGCGCCCATTCGTAGGGAGTCCTGCCGTTAGTCGGCTTGTGAATATCAGCGCCATGATCCACCAGCAGGCGCACCCGCTCGCCCATGCGATGTTCCAGCGCCCAGGCAAGCTGATAGTCGAAAACAGTCTGCGAGTTCTCGACGAACCTGCCATCCTCGCGCACGAGCCAATTGTTCTTATCTCCAGCGGACAAGCCATATTCGATCAGCAATTTCAGGCATGTATCGTCGGGTTCGAACATGCGGTTGTAGAGCGCCTGGCTGTCATTCGCCTCCGCGCCGGCATCGAGCAGCAATCGCGCGAATGCCACGCATTCCGGATGCTGAGGCTGGCGATCCTTCCCCGCCTCGCCTTCGCCGAAGACGCCGGTCAAAACGGTGAAGCGATATTGGCCGGCATCGAGGAAGAAAGCGTTGACGTCGGCCCCGCGCCTGACCAGCTCGCGGGCTGCCGGCAGGCTGGAACGACCCGGCACGCGAGCATAGGCCGCCCACATCAGCGGAGTTAAATCATGCGGCCCGCCCTTGCGATCGAGAAGCTGTGGCTGACGATCAAGCCAGCGACTTACACGGTCGGCACCGCCAAGCGCAGCAGCGACGTGAATGCTTTCATCGGCAATTTCCGGATTGTCTTCAAGCAGTCGCAACGCCTCATCGAAGCGCGCGGGATCGGCGGGAATATTGGCAAAGTAAGAAACCGTCGCCAGTGACAGGAAACGGTTGGCGAGCTGATCCCGTGGAACATGCTTGCGATCGTCGCTTTCGAGATGCGCCTTGAGCTTCGTCCAGCTGGAAAAGCCGAATTCGCGGGCAAGAACGAGCTGAATGTCCTGCAGCCCCACATCTGCGACGTCGGCAAAATAGGGCGCAACGCGACTATGTGCCGAAGCATCGCCGGCTTGGACGGCCTTGAGGAAAGACTTGGCCTGCTTTTTCAGGGAATCGAGAGTGGCGTCGACAGCCAAAGAGCGCGTGGTCACGATAGACCTCCTTCCATTTATGTCCGGTATCCGCGCCCACAGACTGAAAAGAGGTGTGGCAGTCTCACTTTATATGCATCAGGTGGGCCTAGCCCTTCCCGCGGATCGGATGCGCCCTGAGAACGCCTCCAGATCTATCGTGTCGGTTGCGATCTGTCCAGAGCTCAAGCCGGCTCATAGCGGACATAGGCGAACTCGTCCCCATCCGGTGACCAGTTAGGCACATTGATCGATCCCTGCCCGCCGAAGAGCTCGAACAGCGTCGTGATATTGCCGCCATCCATGTCCATCAGCCGCATGCGAACATTCAGATCCCGCGGGTGATCGAAGACATCGGGATCGTAGGAGATCAGCACGACCTTGTCGTTCTTCGGCGAGGGATGCGCGAACCAGTTGCCGTAATTGTCGTCGGTCACCTGCTGCAGGCCGGTGCCGTCCGGATGGATGCGCCAAATCTGCATCAGGCCGGTGCGGCTCGAATTGAAGTAGATCCATTGCCCATCAGCGGAGAAATCAGGTCCGTCATTGCGGCCCTCGCCATGCGTCAGCCGGGTCTCCTCGCCGCCATCGATCGAGATCGTATAGATATCGAAGACATCGTTGCGGATGCCGCAATAGGAGAAGCGCTTTCCGTCCGGCGACCAGCCATGCCAGTAAGACGGCAGATTGGTCGTCACCTGCCTTGGCGTACCGCCCTCTGCCGGCAGAACATAGATGCAGGACTTGCCGTGCTGGGTCTTGTCGGAAATGGCGATCAGCGCCCCATCCGGGGAAATGCCGTGATCGTTGTTGCACTGGGTCGCAAAGCCGGTATCGACCTGGGCGATGCCGCTGCCATCCAGCGGCAACCGATAGAGCAGCCCATCGCCGTTCAGCAGCAGATATCGACCGTCGGGCGAATAGTTCGGCGCCTCGATCAGTTGGTCCGTTTGCCAGACGATCCGGTTAGCACCCGTGCGGATATTATAGATCTCGACCGAGCTGCGCATTCTTCCTCTCCCTTGCGGCTGGATACCGCGATCAGCGATCGCGGAAGCGATTGGTGATCGGATAGCGGCGGTCGCGACCGAAATTCTTCTTGGTGATCTTCACGCCCGGCGCCGACTGGCGGCGCTTGTATTCTGCGAGATAGAGCAGATGCTCGATGCGATGTACGGTCGCAACATCATGGCCGCGCGCTACGATTTCCTCGACCGACATTTCCTTCTCAACCAGGCATTCGAGGATATCGTCGAGCACTGGATAGGGCGGCAGCGAATCCTGGTCCGTCTGGTTCGGCCTCAGTTCCGCCGAAGGCGCCTTGTCGATGATGTTGTGGGGAATGACCTCGCCGGAGGGCCCGAGCGCACCGGGGGGTACATGCAGATTTCGCCAGCGCGACAGCGCATAAACCTGCATCTTGTAGAGATCCTTGATCGGGTTGAAGCCGCCGTTCATATCGCCATAAAGCGTGGCGTAGCCAACGGACATCTCCGACTTGTTGCCCGTCGTCACCACCATCGAACCGAACTTGTTGGAGATCGCCATGAGAATTGTGCCGCGGGCGCGGCTCTGCAGGTTTTCCTCGGTGATGCCGCTTTCCGTGCCCTCAAAGAGATCGGACAAGGCCGAGGTGAAGCCGGTGACGGGATCTTCGATCGGTACGATGTCATAACGGCAGCCAAGCGCTTTGGCGCAATCGGCCGCATCCTTCAACGAATCCTGCGAGGTATAGCGATAAGGCAGCATGACGGTGCGCACACGCTCTTCGCCCAGCGCATCGACGGCAATCGCAGCGCAGATCGCCGAGTCGATGCCGCCGGATAGACCAAGCACGACCGACTTGAAGCCGTTCTTGTTGACATAATCGCGGAATCCCAGCAGGCAAGCGCGATAATCCGCCTCCTCGCCTTCCGGAATATGAGCCATCGGGCCTTCGGCGCAGTGCCAGCCATCGCCGTTCTTCTTCCATGTGGTGACCGCCAAGGCAGTTTCGAACTGGCTCATCTGGAAGGCCAGCGTCTTGTCTGCGTTGAAGCCGAAGCTGGCGCCATCGAAAACCAGTTCGTCCTGGCCGCCAAGCTGGGCGGCATAGATCATCGGCAGGCCCGTCTCGATGACCTGCTTCAGCACGACCTGATGGCGCACGTCGACCTTGCCGCGATAGTACGGCGAGCCATTCGGCGAGAGAAGCATTTCAGCACCGCTTTCGGCCAGCGTTTCGCAAACGCCGAGTTCGCCCCAGATGTCCTCACAGATCGGAATACCTAGCCTAACGCCGCGGAAATTGACCGGACCGGGCATGGCGCCCTGATCGAAGACGCGCTTCTCGTCGAACTCGCCGTAGTTTGGCAGGTCTACTTTGTCACGGACGGCGATCACCTTGCCGCCATCAAGCACGGCAATCGAATTATAACGTCCGGTGTCATCCTGCCGGGGAAAGCCGATGATGACACCCGGACCACCATCGGCCGTGTCGGCGGCCAGAGCTTCGACCGCTTTCCAGCAGGCACGAATGAAGGCCGGCTTCAACACGAGATCTTCCGGCGGATACCCGGAAATGAACAATTCCGTCAGCAATAAGAGCTGCGCGCCTTCGCGCGCCGCTTCGGCGCGGGCGTCACGCGCCTTGGCGAGATTGCCGGAGACGTCGCCGACTGTCGGATTGAGCTGCGCGACAGCGATGCGGATGGTGTTGGTAATCTGGCTTTGCTCTGTCATGCCATACATTTAGCGATGCCATCTTCCTTCCGCAACCGCCTTCCTCCCCGCACACGCATCAAAGATCTCACTACTCGCATAGGCGGTATTTTTGCCCGGAAGAATACCAAGTCAGACTTGCGGTTCATGCAGCATTCATGACAGAAACGTGACACTTATATGAATATTTTGTAGCTTTTGGAGACAGCATTGGTCGCATTGGTCATCGGGTCCGCCTTGGCGGGCAAGCTTGCCCTTTTCCAGAAGATCGGCGACGCGAGACAGAAGTCCGCCGCTCTGCGTCTGCTTCTGAGCCTCGCGCTGACCCTGCTTTTCTCCCTGTCCATCGTCATGACAGTCGAATGGGTCGCACGCAGCGAATTCGCCTCGGCTTGGACTTATCTCCTTTCCCCGTCCCGCCCCGGCCTCGCCACCATCGGCATTGTCATGCTGGCCATGCTGATGCTGGATGCCTTGATCGGTCGTGCGCACCTGTCCGCTTTGATTGTCGCGCCGCTGCTGATCGTCCCGGCCTTCATTTCGAGCCAGAAGCAGAATTTTCTCTCCGATCCGCTCTACCCTTCGGACTTCCTGTTCGGTCGGCAAATCGTGGAGCTGATGCCGGTCATGGTGCGCGATCGCCCTTGGACGGCCATGGCATTGGCAATCGGCATCATCGCGAGTACCGGTGCCATGATCCTGCTCTGGCGGTATATCCGTAGCCACACGGTTGCGCTTTCGCGAAACGAGCGCCTCGGCCGGCTTTCGGTCTGCTTGCCGCTGGCAGCACTTTTCGCCTCGCAGATGGACCCTACACAATATTCCTATGTTCGCGAGAAGCTGAGCATCATTCCGATCGTCTGGGATCAGACGGAAAATTACAACCATAACGGCTTCACCCTCGCCTTCGCACTGAACCTGCCCATGGCGGACGTCAAGTCACCGGCCGGATACGGCCCCGGCGCCATCGATGCCATGCCCGCAAGAAACTACGGCTATCTCTCCGGTCCGCGCCAAAAGCCCGACGTGATCATGCTGATGAGCGAATCTCTTTGGGATCCGACGCGGCTTTCCAAGCTCGCCTTTACGCCCGATCCGATGCCGACGATCCGCGCCAGACAATCCGGATATGTCTTCTCGCCGGAATTCGGCGGCATGACCGCCAATGTCGAGTTCGAGGCACTGACGGGCTTTTCCAATGCCTTCCTTCCCTATGGCAGCATTCCCTATCAGCAATATGTACGTCGTCCGATGCCGTCGCTTGCGACCTTCTTCCGCGGCGAAGGCTATATGGCGCGCGCCCTTCATCCCTTCAGCGGCTGGTTCTGGAACCGCAACGAGGTCTACAAGGCTTTCGGCTTCGAGGAGTTTCATACGCAGGAAACCCTGCCGCCAATGGACAAGCGCGGCATGTTCGCCGCCGACGATTCCCTGATGAAGGAAATCATGCGCGAAGGAGACGCCGCCGAGCGCCCCTTCTTCTTCTTTGCCGTCACCCTGCAGGGACATGGACCTTATGAAGCCGACCGCTATGCTGAGAATACCGTCAATATCGGTGGAGATCTGAGTGATGACGACCGTGCCGCGCTCTCCACCTATGCGCAGGGCGTTCGCGAAGCCGATGATAGCCTGAAGATGCTGGTGGATTGGGCCGAAAAGCGCGACCGCGAAACCATCATCGTCCTCTGGGGAGATCATCTGCCGCCGCTCGGCAACGTCTATCCCAACACAGGCTACATGCCGCAGCAGGTGGCGACCCGCAAGGCGCCGCTCGACGTCATGAAACGGGAACATGAGACGCCGCTCGTCATCTGGTCGAGCAAGAAGGGTGCCCGCAAGGACATCGGCACCATCAGCCCCTCACAACTGCCGTACCACTTGCTAAAAACAGCCGGATACGAGCATCCTTTCTACACGGGCCTCCTCGGCCGCGTGCAGAAGAAATATACCATCGTCGACCGCTACCAGCTTGCAAGCCGCGACAATCAGGCCTTCCCCGATTGGGCGCGCAAGGAGCAGGAGCTTGACCCATTGGTGCGCGACTATCGTTATCTGCAGCACGACGTGATGTTCGGCCGCCAATATGGGTTGGAACGCTTCTTTCCGTCACATGCGGAGCTAGTGGGCCAAGAGACTAGTTAGCGCGTTCGCAGGCTAGGGTTCGAGCTACGGTCCGTGATAGGGGCACACGCATCGGCTCCATGCGTGTCATGGAGTTTGAAACCCTTCCCTCGTTGTATTTTAACCCGTTGGGCGAATAGTTGCATTCAATGCCACTTGGACCTCGGAGCCCTCCCAATGCATAATCTTCCCAACTTCGTTCATCTGCATTTTGACAAGACAGCCGATCAGCTCGGCGACATCGAAAAGCGCGTTCTTAAAAAGGCGCACGAGCGAAAGGTCATCTCCACCGATATCAATGCAGCCATCTCGGCGGAATCATCCAGGGGAGAGCGTCTGGCTGATGGCATTGCCCGCGTCGGCGGTTCCTGGTCCTTCATCATCGCCTTCCTGCTGTTTCTGGTCTTCTGGTGCGTTGTCAACACCATCCTACTCACCACCAACGCCTTCGACCCCTACCCCTTCATCTTCCTGAACCTCGTCCTCTCCATGCTCGCCGCGATCCAGGCGCCGATCATCATGATGTCCCAGAACCGGCAGGCGGAACGGGATCGCTTCGAGGCGGCCAAGGATTACGAGGTCAATCTCAAGTCCGAGCTGGAAGTGCTGTCCCTGCATCAGAAGATTGATATGCAGGTGTTGACCGAGCTTGCGGTGGTGCGGGAAGAGCTCGCCAAACTGAGCAAACTTGTTGCCGAAAAAGGCAGCATCTGAGGGTCAATCGGAGAGGCCGGCCGTCAGCAATCCCGGTCGCCCCTGCCGATATTGCGGCAGCCCGTCGTCGATCTCGTAATAGTCGCCCTTGTCGGCACAATAGATGTGATAAGCTATCTCGAGGCCGCTCGGCTGGTCGAACAGACCGGCCATAATGGATATTTCATCGGCGCTATCGGCGACCCAGAACAGGGCCGAGCCGCAGATCTTGCAGAAACCCCGCCGAGCGAATGTGCTGGCACGATACCAGCTGATCGCCTCTTCCCCCTCGATGACGAGATTTTCGCGCGCGACGTTGGTTGCGGCGTAATAGAGACCGGTCTGCTTGCGGCACTGCGAACAATGGCAGGCGACGACCTCACGCAGCTTGCCGCGTGTCGTGAAACGTACGCTGCCGCAAAGGCAGGCTCCCGTGTGTTCGTTGCCCATCATCGCTCCCTCTGTTTTGAGGCAGCCTTCCCGAGAACGGCATTCGGGTCAATTTCAAAGAAATGAAGCGTCTTTCAGCTGGATTGATCGGTCCAGCCAAAAAGCAACGGGCCGGCGTTAGACCGGCCCGTTCGATAAGTCATGGATGCGGCTTTCCTCAGCCGTGTGCGCGCATCCGCTTCTCGTCTCGGCCACCCTTCATCCGCTCGGCGAGCAGGAAGGCAAGTTCCAGCGCCTGGTCGGCATTGAGACGGGGATCGCAATGGGTGTGATAGCGATCCTGCAGGTCCTCGGCACCGACTGCGCGAGCACCGCCCGTGCATTCGGTCACGTCCTTGCCGGTCATCTCGATGTGGATGCCGCCCGGATGCGTGCCTTCGGCACGGTGGATCTGGAAGAAGCTCTCGACTTCCGACAGGATGCGCTCGAATGGGCGCGTCTTGTAGTTGTTGAGCGTGATCGTGTTCCCATGCATCGGGTCGCAGGACCAGACGACCTTGCGGCCTTCCTTTTCGACGGCGCGGATGAGACGCGGCAGGTTATCGGCGACCTTGTCGTGACCGAAACGGCAGATCAGCGTCAGGCGGCCGGCTTCGTTCTGCGGGTTCAGAATATCGATCAGGTTAAGCAGATCGTCGGCCTGTAGCGAAGGACCGCACTTCAGACCGATCGGGTTCTTGATGCCACGGAAATATTCGACATGGGCGTGGTCGGCCTGGCGCGTGCGGTCGCCGATCCACAGCATGTGGCCCGAGGTCGCGTACCAATCGCCGGTCGTGGAATCGACGCGGGTAAAGGCTTCTTCATAGCCAAGCAGCAGCGCTTCGTGGCTGGTGAAGAAATCGGTTTCGCGCAGGCTCGCATTGCTCTCGGCGGTGATGCCGATCGCGCGCATGAAATCCATGGTCTCGCCGATGCGATCGGCAAGCTTGCGGTAGCGCTCGCCCTGCGGGCTGTCCTTGACGAAGCCGAGCATCCACTTCTGCACGTTTTCAAGGTTGGCATAGCCGCCCATCGCGAAGGCGCGTAGCAGGTTCAGCGTCGCGGCAGACTGGCGGTAAGCCATCATCTGACGCTCGGGATTGGGAATGCGTGCCTCTTCGGTGAAATCGATGCCGTTGATGATGTCGCCGCGATAGCTCGGTAGCGAGATGCCGTTCTGCGTTTCGATGTTCGACGAGCGCGGCTTGGCGAACTGACCGGCAATGCGGCCGACCTTGACGACCGGCAACTGCGCGCCGAAGGTCAGGACGACAGCCATCTGCAGGAAGGCGCGGAAGAAGTCGCGGATCGTATCGGCGCCATGCTCGGCGAAGCTTTCGGCACAATCGCCACCTTGCAGCAGAAAGCCGTTACCCTCGGCAACATTGGCGAGATGAGCCTTCAGGCGACGAGCTTCACCGGCAAAAACAAGCGGCGGATAGCTTGCAAGCTGGGCTTCGGTCTCTGCCAGCGCTGCCTTGTCCGGAAAATCCGGCACCTGCTGGATCGGTTTCTGCCGCCAACTGCTCGGTGTCCAATTCTGTGCCATCTCACTCACCTGCTTGTGCGCCCGATCTTGGTCGGGCGTCCCGTCATCGTAAATAACGCGCGCTTATAAACCTTTGCCGCCCACTTGCAAAGGCGGCAAACTACTGTGCGAATCTTTTATGGTGCAGTCGATCTCCGCGCCAAAACAGGCGTGTTACACGCGCTCGCCGTTGCGGATTCGGTAGCTCGGCGAATACATCGTCACCAATTCTTCCGCCGCCGTCGGATGCACCGCCATGGTGCGGTCGAAATCGTCCTTGGTGCAGCCGGCCTTCAGCGTGATGCCGAGAAGCTGCGCCATCTCGCCAGCATCATGGCCGAGAATATGAGCGCCGATCACCTTGCGGTCCGCCGCATTGACGATCAGCTTCATGATCATCTTCTCGGCTCGGCCCGAAAGCGTCGCCTTCATGGGCCGGAACTGGGCGCGATAGACCTCGAGTTCAGGATAGCGCTTGGCAGCATCCTCCTCGGTCAGGCCGACGGTACCGATCTCCGGCTGCGAGAAGACGGCCGTGGGGATGAGTTCGTGGTCCGGCCGTGTCGGATTATCCTTGTAGACGGTCTCGATGAAGCACATGGCCTCGTGGATCGCCACGGGCGTCAGCTGTACCCGATCGGTGACGTCGCCGAGAGCGAAGATATTCGGAACGGAAGTCCGCGAATATTCGTCGACGATAACAGCGCCCTGCTCGTTGATCGCGACGCCGGCCGCTTCCAGCCCGAGGCTTTCGGTGTTCGGCATACGGCCCAGCGCCAGCATGACGGTATCGACGGTCAGGGACTTGTCGTTCTTCGTCCGAACGCTGAGCCTGCCCTCTGCCTTCTCGACGTGCTCGATGATGTCATGGCAGAGAATGCGGATGCCCTTCTCCTCCATGGCCTCATGCAGGCCTTTGCGCAGGTCGTGATCGAAGCGTGACAGGATCTCGGCACCACGATAGATCAGCGTCGTCTCGACTCCGAGGCCGCGGAAGATATTGGCGAACTCGACGGCGATATACCCGCCGCCGGCAATCAGGATCGACTTCGGCAGCTCCTTAAGGTGGAAGGCCTCGTTCGAGGAGATGCAGAGCTCGTGGCCGGGCAGTGCCGTATGCAGGTTCGGCCGACCGCCGGTTGCAATCACGATGGTTTCGGCCGTGATGGTCTGGCCTGTCTTCAGCAGCTTGATCGTATGGGCATCCACCAGCTCTGCGCGTGTATCGAAAATGTCAGCCTTGGCATTGTCGAGCCCCTTGCGATAGAGGCCTTCCAGCCGGGCGATTTCCTTGTCCTTAGCCTCGATCAGCTTCTTCCAGTCGAAGCTGCTTTCACCGACCGTCCAGCCGAAGCCGGCCGCGTCCTCGAAGTGCTCGCTATACTGCGAGGCATAGACGAAGAGCTTCTTCGGCACGCAACCGCGAATGACGCAGGTACCGCCATAGCGATACTCCTCGGCGATGCCGACCTTCTTGCCGAGCGATGCGGCCACGCGCGCGCTGCGCACGCCGCCGGAGCCGCCGCCAATCACGAAAAGGTCGAAATCAAACGAAGGCATGGATCGCTCCTGTAGACGTCAGATGCGCGCGAAGCGCCAATGGGGGTCGCACTCATATAGGGAGCCGAGACATAAAAAGAAAAGCCCGGAATCGATCCGGGCTTCGAATTTGCAACCGTTTGACGCTTACGCCGAAAGACGAAACTTGCCTTCCGGAACAAGTGCGACAACGATCCGTCGCTTACTGCTTCGGTGCGGTCTGAGCAGCAGCACCGGCATCCGGCGTGATGACCGGCTGCTTGACGACCTTCTGCAGGGCGTCGTTGCTCTGCTTTGCGAGATCGCGCGAAATGCCCTGGCTCCAGATATCGGCAGCCTTGTAGAGTTCGCGGGTGGCGAGCGGACCATCCTTGAGAAGCTTTTTGCCTGCCGGCGAACCGTAGAAATCGGCGATCGCCTTCAGTTCGTCGGCCGAGAAGGCCTTGGCATAGGTGATGGCAGCTTCACGCTCCAGATCGGCACGACGCGGTGCGAGCGCGAGCGCGGTCGCATCGACGGTCGAGTTGATGGCATCGCCGAAATTCGGGTTTGCCTGGATCATCGTGCTCTTCAGCTGCTCGGCGAGATTGGGCAAGATATTGTCGAACTGGTTGGTGATGCCGAGAGCGTTGATCGCGGCGCGCGCAGCCTTGATCTGATCCTCGGACACTTCCTGAGCGTTGACGGAACCGAAAGCAATGCCGGAAAGAAGGATGGTTGCAGCGGCAAGACGGCCAAGACCCGCAAATTTGATCATGAGATGAGTGCTCCTATGTATTGTTCGCCTGCAACGTGCGCGCACCGGCAGGGCCGGCAATGATCGCTTGTGTCGCCATATGGATAAAGAGCCCGTGTTCGACAACGCCGGGAATCGAATAGAGCTCGCTCGACAGCGCCTCTGCATCAGGAATGCGGCCGAAAGATGCATCGACGATGTAGTGCCCCCCATCGGTCACAAAGAGGCTGTCACCGGAGCGGCGCATGTTGAGCGCGCCCGAGAGCCCAATACGCGATGCGGCCTTCTCGATGAGGATGCGGGTGGAAACGAGACCGAAGGGATTGACTTCGATCGGCAGTGGATATGCGCCGAGCGTCTCGACAACCTTGCTTTGATCCGCGATGACGATCATGCGGGCTGAGGAAGCCGCAACGATCTTCTCTCGCAGCAGCGCACCGCCACCACCCTTGATCAGCGTCAGCGCACTATCAAGCTCATCGGCGCCATCGATGGTGAGATCGAGTTCCGGAAGCTCGTCGAGCGACTTCAACGGTACACCGAGTTCGTCGCAGAGCTTGGCCGTTCTTTCAGACGTGGGAACGCCCTGGATCGAGAGGCCGGCTGCGACCTTTTCAGCCAGCAGACGAACGAACTCCTCCGCCGTGCTGCCGGTGCCGATCCCGAGCCGCATGCCGCTTTCGACATAGGCGAGCGCAGCTCTCGCAGCCTCGATTTTCATCTGGCGGGCGTCCATGCGCCACCTGCTCCCATTGTTACGTTGGTCTGCTGTTTACACGGCTCTCCAGCCAAACGAAAGCCAAAATAACGGCATGATATAGAAATCCCCGGCGCCTTCCCGCCTAGGCTTTCCGGCACTTCAGTTGCAATTGCCCGCGCGATCTTTTAACTCCGGAAGACGCACTCTTTTCTCTGCAAAGGCCGATTCCTCGTGAAATCTCCCCTTGTCGTATTCGATCTCGACGGCACGCTGCTCGACACGCATGCGGACCTGATCGTCAGCCTGAATCATACGATCGACGCACTCAAGCTTCCGCCGGTCAGCTACGACGACGTGACGCATCTCGTCGGCAACGGCGCGCAGGTCATGATCGAGCGGGCCTGCAAGCTGCATGGCTATATGCTGACATCGGAAGAATTGCCTGCCCTCCTGCAGCGCTTCATCACTCACTATTCCGAAACCATGCCCGGCGTCACGCAGCCTTACCCGGGTCTGCTCGCAGCCCTCGATACGCTGAGAAGCCAGGGCTATAAGCTCGCCGTCTGCACCAACAAGATGGAATCGCTGGCACGTACCCTGCTCGAACGACTGAAGCTGACCCATTACTTCGAGGCCATTACCGGCGGCGACACCTTCACCGTCCGCAAGCCGAATGCCGAGCATCTGATCGGCACAGTCGAACGCGCCGGCGGCGACATCGCCCGGACGATCATGATCGGCGACAGCATCAACGACATCCTCGTCGCCCGCAATGCCGGCGTTCCCTCGATCGCAGTCCCTTTCGGTTACTCCGATGTCGGCATCGAAACGCTAGGCCCGAACCGCATCATCTATCACTATGATGAGCTGACGCCGGAGCTGGTCGAAGGGCTGCTGGCAGCCTGAAAATACTAAAATCCCTGTTGGTTCGAACGGCGCGGTTGTAACGGGCCTTGCGTGATTCACGCGCTTCCGCCACAACTTATCGAGGTTCTACTATCAGTACCATGACCGCGCGAGGGAAAGCCCCGCTGTGCGATGTTGCCGAGGTGGGACGATCACTCGACAGCGGAGCACTCCCCCTTGCTCGTAGCAGATCCCGAAGACCGTAACGCCGGTAGATTGCCAAGCCGCAGAGGGTGGTTTGCCCCTATTGTCCGAACACTGATCATCTGTGGTGCACTATGCGCAGGTATTTGGTTCTACATCTACGGCGACCGCATTATAGGGTACGTCGAGACAGAAACCGGAGCTGGTGCCAAATCCGATCCCGCTCTGACCGCGGTCTATGAGAATTTCGACATCGCACCTTTGCCGAACATTGTTGCAGGCAGACCTGCGATGGCAGCCGATCTCGATATGTTGCGCCGAGAGCATTGTGATTGGAATGCAGTCTACAAATTCGCAGATGAGCTAACGAAGCAGGGCTATCGCCGCGAAGCGGCCAAAGTCTTCACTGCCTTCTCCAACAAGTGCAAGCCGTCGAATATCGCCTTGAGTTCAGCCGCCCAAATTCTGGACGATCTCAGCGACTTCGACGAAGCCCTGAAAGTCTCGAACCAAGTGATAGCAATGTCACCTGGAATGCCCGATTTCTATTTCCAGCGTGCGCGAATTCGCCAAAATGCCAAGAAATATCGGGAGGCCATCGATGACTATTATTCGGTCATCGGCCTTACCGACAATATCGCGATGCTGAACAGCGCCGTATTTGAGGGAATCTCCGCCAGCTACCGCGAACTTGGTGAATATTGCGAGGCGATCGGGCCGCTTCAGCTTTGGGTTTCCACCAATCCCGACCGTAACGACACAGCGGTCGTGCGTGGGATCATCAAGCTCTATGAAACGATGGGCAAATGCGCCTCGATCTATGCCACTGGCAGCGATCGATTTCCGACGCAGGGCAAGAACGTCATCCTTGCCAAGGTCTCGGTCAATGGCACGGAGGGCGTGTTCATCGTCGACACCGGTGCAAGCTTCGTGGCGGTGAGCAAAGCCTTCGCCGCACGAGCTAAGCTGCCGGCCAACGGCAACAATGGAATATCTCTCCAAACGGCAAACGGCGTTTCTCAAGCCACACGCACAACGGCGACTACCGTGAAGGTCGGGCATGTCCAGGCTAGCGATATCACGGCCGTGGTTCTCGACGACGACACGGCGCTTGGCACTGAAGTCGACGGGCTGCTCGGTCGTTCCTTCCTCTCGCGCTTCGACGTCACCTTCGGCAGCCGGGAGTGGCGGATCGAGGCGAAGAATTGAACTGAATTGCCCGCTGACATTGAGTGACATTCTCATACGAAAGCCAACAAAAAGGGCGACCGACGGCCGCCCGTTTTTGTATTTCCTGACCGACCAAACTCAGATCTGTGCAGTGCGTGCCTTTGAGGTCGCATCGAGCGCCTTCAGTGTGGCAGCATCGCGATCGTAGACGTCGTTGAAGTATTGGATGACGCCGTCCTTGTTCGGCCAGGCGGTGAAATAGGCGATGTAGATCGGGAATTTCTGCGGCACGGCCACAGCCTTGTTCTGGCCAGCGGCGATCTGCTTGGCGACGTCGTCAACCGTGGTGTTCAGCACGGCAGCCGCCATCGCGCGCGGATCGGCAAGACGGACGCAACCGTGGCTGAGTGCGCGCATATCCTTCTTGAAGAAGCTCTTCTGCGGCGTGTCGTGCATGTAGATCGCATGCGAATTCGGAAAGAGGATTTTCAATTCGCCGAGCGCGTTGTCGCTGCTAGGCGGCTGGCGAACCGAGATGCTCTTCGTCGAGCCGTACCAGTCGACGCTGGACGAAGCGACGGCGCGGCCGCCGACTTCGACCTGATAGCCCATGCGATCGAGATAGTTCGGATCGGAACGCAGCTTCGGCAGCATCTCGTTGATGATGATCGACTGTGGAACGCCCCAGAACGGATTGAATTCGACCGTCTGCACCTGATTTTCGAAGAAGAAGGTCTGGTGCTGCTTGCTGCCGACGACGACACGCATCGACAGCTGCTCCTGGTTGTTATTGTAGTAATAGACCATGAAGGCCGGCTGATTGATGAAGACGTAGCGCGGGCCTAGTTCGTCCGGCAGCCAGCGCAGCTGCTCCATGGCGATGACGAGCTTCTGGATCTTCACATCGTTGTTCTCGCCGACCATGGCGCGAACGGAGGACGGGCCGATCACGCCGTCGGCCGTCAGACCCTTTTCGCGCTGGAAGTCCTCGACCAGCGACACGAGCTCGGGCGTATAGCTCGGCGTGCCCAGATAGGCGGAGAAAAGATCGGCGTGAGCCGCCTTCAGTGCATCCGAGCCGCGATGCTCGATCGCCTTGACGATATTGGCCATTTCCGGCGAGCTATCGCCTGGCTTCAGCGTGCCGGTCAGGGAAACGGAAATGTGACTGCCGTCCGTTCCAGACTCGGAGCGCAGCTTGGCCAACTCCGCCTTCAATTCCATGAATTGCGGATTGGAGGGGTTGCGGCTGTTGATATAAGCGGCGATATCGGGGCTGGCGCGCAGCACATCGAGCATGGCCGTCAGATTGACGTCCTTGCGCTTGAAGTCGTGATAGCCGGAGATCTTGTTCGGGTCGAGACGACCACGAACCGTATCCTGAACGAACATCAATATCTTGCTCGACAGCGCGAGTTCGAACTGCATGAGCGCGCGATCGCGCATCACCGGGTCGGCATTTGCCGCGTCGACACTCGGCAGCGTCACCGCATAATCGGCAGGGTCGAGGCCGACGGAACCGGCATCGGCAAGAACCGCCATGGCGGCTTTCGCCTTGTCACTGACGGCATGGTCGGCAACCCAGAGAAGCGGCTTGCTCGGATCGGCGTAATAAGACTCGATCGCCTTAGCGATGTCGTTGGTCGCCATGACGCGCGCATCCGCGAGATAGCGGCGCTGCGAGACCTCGGCATCGACAGCAACCGGCGTGGGAGAGGCGTCAGCAACGGCGCCGGTCACCACCGGATCGGCGAAATGCACCGTCGACACCAGACGCATCTGGTCGGCCTTGTAAGTATAGTATTTCGGCGCATCGACGGTTGGCAGCGGCTGCTTTGCCCGCGGAGGCTCAACGGAGTTCAGCGTCTGTGCCGGGTTGACGGGAACCGGAGCCGAAACCTGCGTGCTCTGCTGACGACCCTGACCGCCACGGATGAAATCCATGAGGGTCATGGCACTTGCAGAGGTTGCGCCTATCGAGGAAAGGCAACAGGAAAGAGCCAGGACGGAGGCTGTGGCTTTGGACGCAAGTTTCATTCTCTAATCAGTCCCTGTATCGTGCGGTAACTTCGAGCTTGACGGTGCTGTTTTCAACTCTGCCGCGATGTCTTCGACATCGTATACTCACACTATGAAAACGGCGAGGCCCGCCTTTCGTTCAATGCCTCAACTTCATGTGACGAAGCGGTGGCGTCTTTCGCGGCTCAGTCCACACAAAAATATGAAATTATTGGTTAACGCTTTATTGAATTTTCGAAGACTTTTTAAGCGCCGAAAATGCGTGTCCGTTAATATATGCGCAGCGTGTTAAAAAGAGCACGCCGCACCAAGTAAAACATGACTAAAATTGTCACCAAATGGCGCTTTGGTATTTTCATGAGGCCCTTTCGGACCTATATGAGCTGCTATCTGTCTCAACGGAAAGCAGGACCAGGAAGATGACGTCCACTCGCACCGAAACCGATACATTTGGCCCGATCGAAGTCGCCAGCGACCGCTATTGGGGCGCGCAGGCACAGCGCTCGCTCGGCAATTTCAAGATCGGCTGGGAAAAGCAGCCACTATCGGTCGTGCGTGCCCTTGGCATCGTCAAGCAGGCAGCCGCACGCGCCAACATGGAGCTCGGCCAGTTGGATCCGGCCCTCGGCAAAGCGATCGTTGCGGCGGCGCAGGAAGTCATAGACGGAAAACTCAATGACCATTTTCCGCTTGTCGTCTGGCAGACCGGCTCGGGCACGCAGTCGAACATGAATGCCAACGAAGTGATCTCCAACCGTGCGATCGAGATGCTCGGCGGCGTCATGGGCTCGAAGAAGCCCGTGCACCCGAACGATCATGTGAACATGAGTCAGTCGTCGAACGACACCTATCCGACGGCCATGCACATCGCCTGCGCCGAACAGATCGTCCATCACCTGCTGCCAGCGCTCAGGCATTTGCATGCGGCGCT
This sequence comes from Hyphomicrobiales bacterium, assembly GCA_900472485.1. GTDB lineage: Bacteria > Pseudomonadota > Alphaproteobacteria > Rhizobiales > Rhizobiaceae > Rhizobium. The sequence goes on along the minus strand of UCII01000005.1, from coordinate 23,458 downwards.
GGAAAAGAAGGTCGCCGACTTCGCCCATATCATCAAGATCGGCCGCACCCACACGCAGGACGCAACGCCGCTGACGCTCGGCCAGGAATTTTCCGGCTATGCCGCCCAGGTCGCCTCCTCGATCAAGCGCATCGAGCTGACGCTGCCGGGCCTTTGCGAACTCGCTCAGGGCGGTACCGCGGTCGGAACCGGACTCAATGCACCGATCGGCTTTGCCGAGAAGGTCGCCGACGAGATCGCCAAGATTACCGGCCTGCCTTTCGTTACCGCGCCGAACAAGTTCGAGGCGCTGGCCGCCCATGATTCGATGGTCTTCAGCCATGGCGCCATTAATGCCGCCGCCGCTGCTCTGTTCAAGATCGCCAACGACATCCGCCTGCTCGGCTCCGGCCCGCGCTCCGGTCTCGGCGAACTAGCGCTGCCGGAAAACGAGCCGGGCTCGTCGATCATGCCGGGCAAGGTCAATCCGACCCAGTGCGAGGCATTGACGCAGGTTTGCATCCACATCTTCGGCAACAATGCCGCCCTCACCTTTGCCGGCAGCCAGGGCCATTTCGAGCTCAACGTCTACAATCCGATGATGGCCTACAACTTCCTGCAGTCTGTGCAGTTGCTCGGCGATGCCGCCGTCTCCTTCACGGATAATTGCGTCGTCGGCATCGAGGCGCGCGAAGACAACATCAAGGCCGGTCTGGAGCGCTCCCTGATGCTGGTGACCGCGCTGGCGCCAAAGATCGGCTACGACAATGCCGCCAAGATCGCCAAGACGGCGCATAAGAATGGCACGACCCTGAAGGAAGAAGCCCTGGCGAGCGGGCTGGTATCATCGGAAGAATATGACGCCATCGTCCGGCCGGAAACGATGATCGGTCCGAAGTAAGTTCCTCCTTCAGCGATTGCCGGCATAATCCTCCAATGTCGCAGCCATGTGCGTGGCCCCTCACCCCAACCCTCTCCCCGCTCCTGCGGGGAGAGGGAGTTTATCGTGCAAGATCAGCAGCTTCAGTCAGTGCTGCAAATGCGGAACATGTTCCCTCTCCCCGCACGCGGGGAGAGGGCTAGGGTGAGGGGCCGGGCACAGGGCTTCAGCATCAAAAGACTCACCCGTCCTGCGCATCGCCCCATCGACAATCTCCCATTTTGAGATTTCGACCAGCAGCCAAACAATTGCTTTTGCCGCAAGCCGGATTTAGATCGTTTCCAAACATCTTCCCCGCCATCCGGCTTGAAAGGTTTCCCATATGGCTGACGATCTGTTTCCCCTCGGCGACGACACGACCCACTATCGCAAGATTTCCGGTGATTATGTTTCCGTCGACACCTTTAAGGGCCAGGAAATCCTGACCGTCGATCCCGAAGGCATCCGCCTGCTGGCTGAAACGGCTTTTGCCGACATCAACCACCTGCTGCGCCCCGGCCATCTGAAGCAGCTCGCCTCCATCCTGGAAGACCCCGAGGCGACCGATAACGACCGCTTCGTCGCTTACGATCTGCTGAAGAATGCCAATATCGCCGCCGGCGGCGTGCTTCCCATGTGCCAGGACACCGGTACCGCCATCATCATGGCCAAGAAGGGCCGCCGCGTCTGGACCGAAGGCGGCGACAGCGGCGCACTGGCCAAGGGCGTGCTCGACGCCTATGAGAAGAAGAACTTGCGCTACTCGCAACTCGCACCGATCAAGATGTTCGAGGAAAAGAACACCAAGAACAATCTGCCGGCGCAGATCGACATCTACGAGGAAGGCACTGACGCCTACGAATTCCTCTTCGTCGCCAAGGGCGGCGGTTCGGCCAACAAGACCTTCCTGTATCAGGGTACACCGTCGCTGCTGACCCACGACCGCATGCTGGATTTCCTCAAGGAAAAGATCCTGACGCTCGGCACGGCTGCCTGTCCTCCCTACCATCTCGCCATCGTCATCGGCGGCACCTCGGCGGAAATGAACCTCAAGACAGTCAAGCTCGCCTCGACGCGATATCTCGACTGTCTTCCCACGGAAGGTTCCGAAAGCGGACATGCCTTCCGGGATATCGAAATGGAGAAGGAAATCCATAAGCTCACGCAGAGCCTAGGCGTCGGCGCACAGTTCGGCGGCAAGTATTTTTGCCACGATGTCCGCGTCATCCGCCTGCCCCGCCACGGCGCCTCGCTGCCGATCGGCCTCGGCGTCTCCTGCTCCGCCGACCGCCAGGCCAAGGGCAAGATCACCCGTGACGGCATCTTCATCGAACAGCTCGAGACCGACCCGTCCAAGTACATGCCGGAGATCGACGAAGCGAAGCTCTCGGAATCCATGGTCCGCATCGACCTCAACCGGCCGATGGCGGATATCCTGGCAGAACTGTCCGCACATCCCGTAAAAACGCGCCTGTCCCTCACCGGCACCATCATCGTCGCGCGCGATCTTGCCCATGCCAAGATCCGCGAGCGCCTGGAAAAGGGCGAAGGCATGCCGGAATACCTGAAGAACCATCCGGTCTATTACGCCGGCCCGGCAAAGACGCCAGCCGGCTATGCCTCCGGCTCCTTTGGCCCGACGACCGCGGGCCGCATGGACAGCTACGTCGACCAGTTCCAATCCTTCGGCGGCTCCATGGTCATGCTCGCCAAGGGCAACCGCTCGCGCGCCGTACGGGATGCCTGCAAGACATATGGCGGCTTCTACCTTGGTTCGATCGGTGGGCCGGCTGCGCGCCTTGCCCAGGATTGCATCAAGAAGGTAGAGGTTCTCGAATACCCGGAACTCGGCATGGAAGCGGTATGGAAGATCGAGGTCGAAGATTTTCCCGCCTTTATCGTCATTGACGACAAGGGCAATGATTTCTTTCAGGAACTTAACCTTGGATAGAATAGCTACTTTGGATTGAGTATATCAAAAGGGGCGCATCGGCGCCCCTTTCTGTAAAACCATCTTCAATTGTATTATTTTTGAATAAAACCATGGTGACAGAGGATTTTTCATAATCGCATTCTTAATATTTTCTCAAAGAATCTTTGCATAGATAAAGAAGAGATTTAACAAATACATGTTACGGAGCTCACCGATGAGTACGGCGATTGCGCCGAAGGCGCAAATTCCCGACGTGGCAGGGCAAATTACCTACGCCATGCGATCCATGGGGGTCGCACCTATTCCTCGCAATTACGAACTTTTCTACGAAGCCTATATCGGCTCCAATCTTGCTCTCACCCGTGAACTGGCAGCTCTCGGCAAGAGCGCCACCCAGGAAGAGCTGGACGAGATCGGCGCCAAGTATTTTCCGCATCATGCAGATCGCGTCTTCGACGAGGCGCATTCCCGCCTCGCCTCCGAACTCGATGCCGTCCTGCGTGCACTGCGTCAGGAACAGACAACACTCGAAAGCTATAATCGGCTGCTCGGCGAAACCAGCCAAAGCATAAGCTCCAGAAGCCACCACAGCGCCGAACTGCTGCGCGGCGCCATCGACATGCTCGCCGCAGCGACAGGCGACACCATGGCTCACGGTGAAAAGACCGTCGAGCATGTCGTGGAGCGCAGCCAGGAAATGGATCTGGTCCGCAAGGAGTTGGACGAATACAAGCGCATCGCCAACACCGATTCGCTAACCCGGCTTTCCAACCGCCGCGCCTTCGAGGATCGGCTGATCTCCATCTTCGACAACCAGCTTACCCGGCCGACGACCGCTCTGGTTCTTGCTGATATTGATCACTTCAAGCGGGTCAACGACACGTTCGGCCACCCGGTCGGCGACAAGATTCTCGCCACCGTCGCCTCCATCATCCGCGCCAATGTACGCCGCGACGTTTTCGTCGCCCGCGTCGGAGGCGAGGAATTCGCTCTCATTCTGGAAGCCACCAGTGTCGAGGCAGTTACGACGGTTTGCGAACGGATACGTCGCAGTCTGGAGGCGACGCCGTTCAAGAATTCGCGCACCAGGGTCGACTATGGTCCGATCACTCTCTCGCTCGGTATCTGCATGGCTTCTGAAGCAGCCGATTCAGGAGAGCTGTATAACAAGGCCGATCTGGCGCTTTACTGCGCCAAGAATGCCGGCCGCAACTGCAGCAGCATTTATCAGGATGGCATGCAGAAGGACTTCACCAAAAGTTGGCTCATCTACAAGAATTAGAAGCGAAGCCAACCAACCGCCGGCGCTGCTTTCCCAGGCATGCCGGCGGCTCGTTTACCAGAGCGTCTTGGCCGCCCGCACCGGCGCCTCGCGGTCATAGGTTTCCTGGTCGAAATCGGCCTTTGCGGCCTTGAGCATCATGCCTGGGCTCGGCAGGCTTGCTGGATCGACGAACCGTTCCGCATTCCACAGCTCGGCCCGCATCACTGCCCGCGCGCACTGGAAATAGACTTCCTCGATCGTGATGACGACAACGCAGCGCGGATGCTTGCCATCCATCTCGAAACTGGCGAGCAAGACCGGGTCGATCGAGACGACTGCCCGGCCATTGAGCCGCATCGTCGTATTCGATCCCGGAATGAGAAACATCAGCGCTACGCGCGGGTCGCGCACGATATTCGCAAGAGAGTCGACGCGGTTGTTGCCGCGCCAATCCGGCAGAAGCAGCGTCTTTTCGTTTTCGACGCGAACGACTCCGCCCAAGTCACCACGCGGCGAGCAATCAAGCCCCTCAGGCCCGACCGTTGCCAGCGCCATGAATGGCGATGCTTCGATCATCCTGCGATAGAGCGGTGTCAGGACGCTCGTGACCTTGGTGATCGACGCCTCGCCGGCGTCACCATAGAGCTGCTTCAGTTCCTCGACGGATGTGACGATGTGCATGCGGCCTCACGCTTCTCTGTGGCATTCCACTCGGATCCGGGGGCGGCGCAGACATTATTATGACGAGCGGCGCAGCGGCGTCCGGTAAAACGATAGCACCGTACCGTCATGATTTTCGAGCGGATTTTCCTCATCGAGGTCTTCAGCAAGGAAGCTCTGGATGGCGTCAAACACGGGTGCGGCGCTGACGATGCGCCGGTGCCCGAAGCCATTGGCCCAGAAGAGACGGACATGAGCGCCTTCGGCGGCATAGCTGCGCGCATGCTCAGGGCTCACCTCCTTGTCGTCCTCGGCATGGATGATGAGAACCGGCCGGCTTGGATCGAGCCGGCCGTGCTTCTGGTCATAGGAAGCAAGTGTCCTGCCCGTTATCAGGCGAACCTCGTCTTCCAGGGCCGCCTGGGTCGCAGGCCCGAGCCGCATCAGACGGCCAAAATCCTTGAACAGCCAGCCCATGGCGCTCGGCGCACCGATCAACACCAGTTTGCCTGGCCGAATCGGCTCGATATCAGGCAGAAAGCCTGCAGATGCCAGCGCCAGGGATGCACCCCCAAAAGAATGCCCGATCACGGCATCGAAGGCTCCGAAACGGGCCGACGCCGCGGCAATGGCGGAGACGGCCAAACGCACATTCAAGAACCGCCCGCCCGAGCGACCGTGGCCGGGCAGATCGAGTGAGATCACTTCCGCTCCACTATCGGCAAGGAATGCAGCCAGTTCAGACATGTATTCACTGCTGGAGCCCCAGCCATGGACCACGAGATAGCGCCTGCGCGGTCCCTTGGCGCCGCCATTGAAACGGTAAGCCATAGCGCGGCCGCCCGGAAACGGCAGCATCACCTGCTCTGCCGCGAGAAGACGCTGCCTGCCCTCCATATGCGCCGCCTTGGCCTTCGAGCCACGCGGCCGACGCGATGGCGTCAGACAGAAAAGCCGGAAAGCCACCTTGCCGGCGAGCCGCGGAGACAGCCTTTCAAGACCGGCGAGACCCGACCGGGTGACCTTGAGCGCAAAGGATGGCATAGTGGGAATCCGATAATGTTCAACTATGAACAATAAAGTACAACGATGAACAAAAATCAATCCCTTCCCTGGGACCATCCGCGTTTTCGAAGCTGGATCGCCGTGGCGCGCGCCTGCCAGCTGATGCAACAATCACTCGGACGGGCATTGGCGCATCTCGACATCAAGCCGCCGCACCTCGACATTCTCGTCAACCTGTTTCGCTTTGAAGGCATCTCCCAGCAGGAGCTTGCGCGCAAACTATTGGTCGGTCGCTCCAACATGAGCATGCTGTTGCCGCAGATGGAAAAGCGGGGACTGATCGAACGGCGGGGCGATCGTCTCGACAAGCGGGTGCTCCGCCTCTACCTGACCGAAGAAGGGCGGCGCGTGACTGAGGAAGCCATGACCATCCAGACCGCGCTCATCGACCGGATGCTCTCGGATGCGCCGATCGAAGAGTGCGAAGCGATCACTGTGCATATGGAGCGCGTCGTCAGCCTCCTGATGCAGGAAGAGCGTGAACCGCTGGAGCCCGTTGACGATCAATGATCGCCAGTCGAACGTGCGGACGGAACGACCCGGTTCAACGAGGCAAATTCCCAGATCGCAACGACGACGAGCACGGCCGTCGCCAGAATGCCGAGCTGATAGACCACGACCATTGGCAAGGTAAGCAGCGATAGCGCTAGCCCGACAAGGCCCGCCATATGCGATAGCGGCGGCCGGCCGGTGGTCACCCCTTTGAACCACAGATTTCCGAGCAGGAAGACCGCCGGTCCGCCCAGAATGGCAGCCGCGGCGTGCATGTCGGCCGCGTCGCGGGGATGTGCGAACAGCAATTCGTCGCCGACGACGCTCAGGATAATGCCGGCGAGGATCGGAATATGCGCGTAGGTGAATGCCTGCCGCGCGAGGCTGCCGGGCGTATCGTCATGTTCGATGCGATGAGCCGCCCTTTCATGACCAAACTGAAAATAGATCCACCAAAGTGCGACCGTACCGACGAAAGCAATGACGAACACCGCGACGATCAAGGGCGTCACCGGCTGCTCGGCAAAGGTCTTGCCGGCCTGCAGCACCGCTTCGCCGAGGCAGATGATGATGAAGAGTGCGCAACGTTCGGCCAGATGCGCGCCCGACACATTCCAGTCCGCCGTCGTCGATTTGCCAAGCCCGGGGACCCGGAAGCCGAGTGCAGGGGCCGAATATTCTATGACGAGAGCGATCAGCCAAAGCCCAATACGAGCCGCGCCTTCCATCAGCGCGCCTGATATCCAGAAGATGCCGGACAGGATCAGCCAGCTGGTGATGCGCAGAAAATTGCGATGGTTGGCTGCGCTGGCATTCTTGAGAGCGTAGACGGTGAACAGCGAACGCCCGACCTGCATGAAGACATAGGCGCCAGCAAAAAAAATCGCCTTCTCGCCAAAAGCCTCGGGAATAGCGGCAGAGAGAATAAGTCCCGCAAACATCAGCGTAAACAGCATGATGCGCACCGGCATGCGGTCCGGATCGAGCCAGTTCGTCACCCAGGCGGTGAAAACCCAAACCCACCATACCGCGAAGATCAGCATGATGGCCTCAAGCGCCCCTAATGGGGTGAAATGCTCGGCCAGCGCATGCGCCAACTGGGAAATCGAGAAAACGAAGACCAGGTCGAAAAACAGCTCGACGAAGGAAACCTTGCTCTCGTTCTTGCTGCCCTTGGCGCGAAGCCAGTTTTCCCTACCCCCAAGGATCATGCTTGCGTCCCCGTCCGTTACTGGAGTTTGCTAGTGCGACCTTCCAACCGGGTCGCGGCTGAGACCTTTTTCCTTCAACTCAGCCTCATACGCCGCGAAAAGCTCCTGGCCCTTTTCTCCAAGCTCGCGCAAATAGGACCATGTGAAAATGCCTGTGTCGTGCATGTCGTCGAACCCGATGCGGACGGCATAATTGCCGGTCGGCGTCATGGACATGATGCCGACGTTGCGCTTGCCCGGCACGGTAACCTTCTGTCCCGGTCCATGTCCCTGAACCTCCGCGGAGGGGGACAGCACCCGCAGCATCTCCGCCGGCAAATCGAAGCTCACACCGTTGTCGAACGTCACCAGCAGGTGATGGCGGTCCTTAGAGACCCGCAATTCGGTCGGCCAAACGTCACTCATCGAATTTCCCATGTCTTTCAGTGTGTTTCCGAGAATTATGCCGCTACACGTTCACACGCAAGCATAATTGAAAGGCATTTTCCTTGACGCAACAATCGCCTATGCACACATTAGCAGTGTGATGGAGATTTGAGTGAATAGCATTGTTGGTACGATAGGCGGCGCCTCGCCGCTGGCTGCGGACAAGAACCCGATGATTGACCCTTTCGGGCGCGCGGTCACCTATTTGCGTGTTTCCGTCACCGACCGCTGCGATTTCCGCTGCACCTACTGCATGGCCGAGCACATGACCTTCCTGCCCAAGAAGGATCTGCTGACGCTCGAAGAACTCGACCGGCTCTGTTCCGCCTTCATCGCCAAGGGCGTGCGCAAGATCAGGCTCACCGGCGGCGAACCTCTGGTGCGCAAGAACATCATGTTTCTGGTCCGCAAGCTCGGCGAGAGCGTGCAGAACGGCGCGCTTGACGAATTGACCCTCACGACAAACGGCTCGCAGCTCGCCCGCCACGCCGAAGAGCTTTACGATAGCGGCGTCCGGCGCATCAACGTGTCGCTCGATACACTGGATCCCGATAAATTCCGCACGATCACCCGCTGGGGAGATTTCTCCAAGGTCATGGAAGGCATCGACGCAGCGCAGAAGGCCGGCCTGAAGATCAAGCTCAATGCCGTCGCGCTCAAGGGCTTCAACGATACCGAAATTCCCGACCTGCTGCGGTTCGCGCATGGCCGCGGAATGGACCTGACCGTCATCGAGACCATGCCTATGGGCGAGATCGACGAGGATCGCACCGATCAATATCTCCCGCTCTCCCAGTTGCGCGCTGATCTCGAGCGTCAGTTCACGCTGACGGACATCCCCTACCAGACGGGCGGCCCTGCCCGTTACGTCGAAGTCACAGAGACCGGCGGTCGCCTCGGCTTCATCACGCCGATGACCCATAATTTCTGCGAGAGCTGCAATCGCGTGCGGCTCACCTGCACGGGCACGCTCTATATGTGCCTCGGGCAAAACGACGCGGCCGACCTGCGCACGGCGTTGCGCGCGAGCGGCGATGACGCCCTGCTCCATGCCGCGATAGACGAAGCCATTACGCGCAAGCCCAAGGGCCATGACTTCATCATCGACCGCACGCACAACCGCCCAGCGGTCGCGCGCCACATGAGCGTCACCGGCGGCTGAATTAAATCGAGACAATCTACATGCAGCTTGAGCTTATTCGCAACGCGACGCTGAAGATCACCTATGGCGGCCAGGTGTTGCTGATCGACCCTTACTTTGCACCGCGCCACAGCCTCCCTTCTTTCACCGGCCGCTCCCCCAACCCGATGACGGAACTGCCGCGTTCGATCGACGACATTCTCCAGGGCGTCGAGCTGGTGATCGTATCGCATCTGCATACCGATCATTTCGATGCCGTGGCCAAGGAGCGTGTGCCGAAAACACTGCCGATCCTTTGCCAACCCGGCGACGAAGGACGTATCCGCGACGCCGGCTTCACGAGCGTCACGCCGCTTGCGCAATCGATCGTTTGGCAAGGGCTGACAATCACGCCGCGGCAGGGCAGCCACGGTGTCGGGCCAGTGGTGGAGAAAATGGGACCGGTCATCGGCCTCACGCTGGAAGCTGTCGGCGAACCCACTGTCTATTGGGCTGGTGATACCGTGCTTTACCCTTCGGTCGTCGAAACGATCAGTGAATTCTCCCCCGATATCATCGTCACCCATTCCTGTGGCGCCCGTTGGGATGGCGACCTGATCGTCATGGACGACAAACAGACGCTCGAAGTCAGCCGCCTCGCCCCGCAAGCGACTATCGTCGCAACTCACATGGAAGCACTCGATCACGCGACCATCACGCGCCAGGATCTTCGCCAAACCGCAGAGGCAGGCGGTCTCGATCCCTCGCGGCTGCTCATTCCCGCCGATGGCGAGACGCTCAATCTCGGTTGGTAATTGTTCGCAATTCATCCGTCGCGATAGCAAGCTTCAATCGAAAGCGCCGGACCATTGGCCCGGCGCTTTTCGATTCATGATGGTCTTTCTATCGATGCAGCCTTACGCAGCGCGGTAACGTGCATCCGCATTGCCATAGCTCGCATATTCCACCTCTCCGTCGCCGGTGCGGAAGCGATCGATCTTTTCCGACAGCATGTCGACGCGCTGGCGCAGGCCGTGGATCTCCGCATTGTTCTCTTCGACCATCGCCGCGTTGCGCTGCGTGATCAGCTCGACTTCGGAAACCGCGCGGGTGACTTCCTCGATACCGGTCGATTGCTCGGTGGTCGCCGACGAAATGTCGGCAACGAGCCTCTGAACGCCGGTGACATGGTTGATGATCTCGGTCAGAGCTGCGCCGGTCTGCTCGACCAGATGAACGCCGTTCCGCACCTGGGTGGAGCTTGCGGAAATCAAGCCCTTGATCTCCTTCGCCGCATTGGCACAGCGTTGCGCAAGTTCACGCACCTCCTGAGCGACAACAGCAAAGCCGCGACCCGCCTCGCCGGCACGGGCAGCCTCGACGCCGGCATTCAGAGCGAGGAGGTTAGTCTGGAAGGCGATCTCGTCGATGACCCCGATGATAGTGGCGATCTTCTCCGACGAACGGTTGATCTCGCTCATGGCACCCACAGCCTTGGCAACGACTTCGCCCGATTGGGTCGCATAGGCCTGCGTCTCGTTGACGGAGGTCGCCGTCTGCCGTGCGCGATCGGCGGTCGAGCGTACAACGTCGCTGAGGCGATGCAGTGCCCGCGAGCTTTCCTCGAGGGCGGCCGCCTGCTGCTCGGTGCGCCGAGCGAGGTCGTCGGCCGACATGGCAAGATTGCCGGTGCCGCCCTTGATCTCCTCGGCCGTGTAGCGCACGTCCGTCAGGGTCTCACGCAGCGCCTCGACCGCGTGATTGTAGGTGAAGGCCATTTCCACGAAGTCAGCCGAAAGGTCCTCGCGCATGCCCTCTTCCAGATTGCCGTCGGCAAGCTTGGCGAGAACGTCGGCCAGCGCATTGAGCGCCTGCTTCTGCTCGGCTTCGATGCGGGCGCGCTCGGCGGCGCGGCGCGCGGCCTCTTCAGCAGAGAGCGCACGGGCGCTTTCGGCCTCGCGCTCCAGCCGGACATTTTCAAGCGCGGCATCGCGGAACACGCTGACGGAGCGCACCATGTCGCCGATCTCGTCACCGCGATTGCGGCCGTCGATCGCGACTTCCAGGTCGCCGCTTGCAAGGCGCGTCATAACGTCGGCGACGCGCTTCAGCGGACCGCGCAGGGTTTCCACGAGCATGAGGCCGCCGATGATGGCAAGCAGCGTGCCGACGATCATGGCGATGACCGAGACATTGGCCGAGCGCTCGCTATCTTCCTTGCCGAGTTCCTGTGCCTGGGCAACGAAACCACGCAACGAGGTCATCGCATCGGCCAGCAGGCTGTTGGACTGAATGCGCGTCGTCTTCCAGTCGGCTGCCGTCTGCAGCAGATCGGCCGATCCATTGGTCAAGCCCTCGATCAGCGGTTTCATGTGAGCCGCAAAATCACGCATGGTGGCGTTGGTCGGGCCGAGCTCCGAAATCCTTGCAGCTATGCTCTGCAGATCCTTGAGATCCGCAAGTACCGGTTCGCGTGAGGCTGCATCGCGAACGTTTTCCATGCGCGAGGCATGCAATATCAGGCGATCGACGAGACTAAGCGCCTGATCGACATGATCCAGAAGCTCCTTTTGGCCATCGATGATCTTGTCCAGGCTGACAAAACGATCGGCGGCGGTATCGCTGTTCTTGGCCGACTGCAGGGTCATCTCGCCTTCGATCTTCACGAAGCTCTGCAGGATCGGCCCCATCGCCTCGACCTTCTGGTCGGGCGTGCCGGAGCCCTTCAATACGGCATCGAGCTTGTCTGCAGCATCGGAGGCATTGGCGACGAGGCTGGCGCCGCGCTTGGAAACCAGCGCCTTGGAGACTGTCACCTGCTTCAGGATGGCATCGGCATAGGTGCGCGCGTCCGAAATCTCCTCGGTGGAGTCGGCAGCCATCTGCACCTGGATGCGCAGATTGCTCATCTTCTCCGACAGGCCCTTATAGGCGGCGGCATCGTAGAGCAGCTCCTTTGCGAAGGTTTCCTTGTCACTGAAATCCTTGCGGATGATGTCGATCTGCTTGCCGGCCGCCTTTGCGGTCGCCTCGATATTCTGCACCGCCTTCTGGATGGTTTGGATATCGCCATCCTGCTTCTGCCTGATGGACCAGAGCGTCGCTTCCTGCGTGCGCATCTTGGCGGCGAGCTCGGTGACCGGAGTGATCTTGGCGCGTTGATCGTCACTGAGCAACCCGCTTAAGCGGCGCACGCCCTGTTCCTGCGCGTCGATCTTGTCGGCCAGCGCCTGGCGTGTCTCTTCCGAAGGCGACCCGGTGAATTCCTGCAGGGCGGCCTGCAGGTTCTCGAAGTCGCTGATATTTTCGATCGTGGCGCGCGTCACGGTCATATGACCGTTCAGAATATTGGCCGTGTGATAGCCCACCAGGCCGACGCCAGCGATGAGAACCACCAGAGGCACCACGAAAATAAGGACTTTGGTGACAATCCTGCGGCCTTGCAAAAGACGATCAATGAAAAACATGCGGCGCCTCAACGGGATTATAAAAATCTCCAGCGAAGGCGGGATCGTCATTCCTGCTGCGCTGCGGTAGGTGCTTCTGCCTCATGCAAAACCGCAGAGAGCCTCGGGAAATAAGATTGAATAAGCATTAATCTCCGACCTAAAAGCCTTTGCATCGGCAAAAAATATGCAACCGCTGTATCATTCCGCGACCACAGCGCGAAAAATTACGTCGATAGATGACAGATCTCCCGCAATGCACAATGGAATTTGACTGCCGCTCAACTGATTTCAACTTCGGCCGAAACACAGCCGATTCCAATTTGCTGAAAACGGCGCTAATCCAGATGGGTATATCGGGGGACTCATCTTTCTCATGCAACTGACCAAGAACACGCAGGGCGCGCTCTTCATGGCGGCCTCCATGGCCGGCTTCTCCTGCAGCGATGCGCTGTCCAAGACGGTCATCGCCACGATGAATGCAGGCGAGATCATCTTCATCCGCGGCTTGTTCACGAGTTTTTTCGTCTACCTGCTCGCTCGGCGAATGGGTGGCCTGCGCAATTGGCGCGTCATCCTGCAGCCGATGATTGCATTGCGCATCGCCTGCGAAGCTCTGGCGGCAGCAACCTACATCACCGCTCTTGGAATGATGCCGATCGCCAATGCCTCCGCTATCCAGCAGGCTGTTCCGCTTGCCGTGACGCTTGGCGCGATGATTTTCTTGAAGGAGCCAGTGGGATGGAGGCGATGGACGGCCATCGCCGTAGGCTTCGTCGGCGTGCTGATCATCATCAGGCCCGGCCGTGACGGGTTCACGACGGCAGCCCTCCTTGCTATCGCCTGCATGTTTGCAACCGCTGCCCGCGATCTGGCGACACGCTGCATAGACAAAAATGTGCCTTCGCTCATGGTCACGCTCTGCACCGCAGTTTCCATTTCCATATTCGGAGCATTGTGCATCATCCCCTTCGGCGGCTGGCAGCCGGTGAGCACGACATCGCTGCTGCAGATCCTGCTGGCCTCCGTTCTGGTGCTGATCGGCTACCAGGGCGTCATATTGGCCATGCGCACCGGCGAAATCTCTTTCGTCGCGCCGTTCCGTTATCTCAGTCTCATCTGGTCGGCCCTGCTCGGATTGATCGCCTTCGGCGAAGTGCCGGACGGATGGTCTGTCTTCGGCGCGACGATTGTCATCGCCTCCGGTATCTATACTTTCTATCGCGAAAGCAAACGGCGGGCGGCGGAACCCATCGCGCAGGAATCAGAACCCCGCGTTCCCGCCTAAGGTTGCAATCATGTCCGACTTCATCTCCAACCCGGAAGATATTCCCGTCGTTCTGCTTGCCGGCGGCCGCTCCAGCCGCATGGGCGCGAATAAGGCCTTTGCACGACTCGCCGGCGAAAGCTTGCTCGTTCGTATCGCGTCGAAGATCGGGCAGCGGCAACGCAAACCGATCGCACTGAATGCGGATGCCGATTGGCCTGACGCCATAGGAATGCGGCTCATTCCGGACAGAATTCCCGGTAAGATAGGGCCGCTTGCAGGTGTGCTCACCGCGCTGCAGGACGCGCTGTTGCGCTACCCTGAGATCTCGCATATTGCCACCATCCCCATAGACAGCCCTTTCTTTCCTTCCGACCTTGTCCAGCGCCTTGCCGATGTCCTTCATGGCCCCGACGAGATTGCCATTGCTGCATCCCTTGGTCAGGATCATCCTGTTTTCGGTCTCTGGCCCGTTTCCGCAGCCGCAGATCTGGAACAATGGATCGCTTCCGACGAAAAGCGGCGCGTGAGAGATTTCCTCGCCAGGCATAAGGTGTGGCGGGTGAAGTTTCCCGCGATCGAAACGGCAATCGGGCCTCTCGACCCCTTCTTCAACATCAATACACCAGCCGATCTCGCCGAAGCGGAGACATGGCTGACAGCTTTGGAACGCACGTCATGACGAAATTTCGGCCCAAGATCTTCGGCATCGCCGGCTGGAAGAATTCCGGCAAGACGGGGCTTGCCGTAAGGCTGGTCACGGAATTCACCCGGCGCGGCTATCGCATCTCGACCATCAAGCATGCGCATCATGATTTCGATATCGACAAGGTGGGCGCCGACAGTTTTCGTCATCGCGAGGCGGGCGCGCATGAGGTCACCATCGTTTCAGGCACGCGCTATGCCATCATGCACGAATTGCGCGGCGCCCCCGAACCGAGTTTTGAAGAAATATTGGCGCGTCTCGCCCCCTGCGACCTCGTTCTGATCGAAGGTTACAAGCGCGAACCCATACCGAAGATCGAGGCGCGCCGGCTGGAAGCGGCAAAGCGCGAACCGCTCGCTCCGCAAGACCCCCACATCGTGGCCATTGCTGCCGATCATCAAGTTGAAGACGCCGGTTCGCTCGCCGTTTTCGACCTCGACGACACGGTTGCCATCGCCGATTTCATCGCCGTAAAAGTCAGCCTCGACAGCCCGCCAAAATGAGAAAGGCCGCCGGTTTCCCGACGGCCCTGCCCTTAATGTGGTCTGATGCTTACTGGTTGGACGCGACCGGGCGCACCAGCGGCGTGATGCGGCGAATGGTGACGCGGCGGTTTTCCTGCGACGGACCGAGCGTATTCACCTTGAGATACTGCTCGCCGTAGCCCTGGGTGACCAGGTTTTCGGCCGGAATGCCGTAGACATCCGTCAGCACGTTGGCGACCGATTCCGCGCGTTGGTCCGACAGGATCAGATTGCTCTGGGCCGAACCCACGGCATCCGTATGACCCTCGATCAGGAAGGTTTCTGTCGGATCGCGCTTGATGATCTTCGACATGCCATCGGCGACACCGCGAAGGGTGCTCGCCTGCGACATCGGAATTTCGGCGCTGCCCGTTGCGAAGGTGATCGTGTCGAGGTCGATACGGCGGATCTTGTCTCGGATACGAGCCGAGTAGCGGACTTCGTTGACCGAATAGATACGCTCGACCGGCTCGACCGGCGGCTCGCGCAGGAAGTCGTAATAGTCGGCATTGCGATTCGATGCCGTATCGATGATGTACTGGCTCAGCGGAATAAGCAGGCGCATCGGCGGCAGATCTTCACCCGGATCGCGGTAGTAGTCGTCATTGTCAGGACGATTTTCCAGTTCCGGCGAGTAGAACAGCACATATTCGCGACCGCTGGAGTCAATGCGCGAGCGCTGGATGATGTCGCCGTAGCGGTTGCGGATCGTCACGACGCGATCGCCGTCGGGCTGATCGATTGTCTCGCGATAGCGGTCACGCGGCAGTTGTTCGTAGACCGGCCGCTCGCCGCCTCGAATGAAGCGCTCGCTATCATCGTGGCGAACGACATAGGTGTTGTCGACATTCACGATGGTCCGGTTGTCCTGATTGATGACGGTCTGGACCGTCGTTCCCTGCGGCGGGACGAAATCCGGCCGGCGATCGATGCGGCGACCCTGCTCGCTGGTCACGGCTTCCATTTTGACTGGAGGTTGCGGCTGACCGCCGGCTGCCGCGCGCTGCGCCTCGGCGTCAGAAGTCGGCGGCTTGGTGTAAGCGGCCGGCGGCTGTTGAGCCGGGGCATTCTGAGCCTGCCCGTTCGGTTGGACCTGTCCCGCCTGTCCGCGACCACCCTGCGCACCCGGAGCACCGGGATTTTGACCATTGTTCAGGTGATCGCCCCGACGAACCGCCCCCTTCTGGCTGTCGAGAACCGCGCTGCCGTTTTCGACCGGTAGGATGACCGGGCCGTTGGCGGAAGCCGGGTTCTCGGCGATCTTCTTGCGGCGTTCCAGTTCCTGCGGCGAAACCTGCTCGGCCGGAGGTACCTGGATTTCGCCGGCCTGCTGAGCATTGCCATTGGCGGCAGGAGGCGTTGCGCCACCCTGTGCCGGCGTTGCGGCGCCATTGGCCGGCTGCTGCTTGCCGGGCTGCGGCGTTGCCGGGTTACCAGCCTGTGCGGGTTGTCCCTGCGGCGTGCCCTGTTGGGCTGGCTGCTGCGGATTGGTGGTGGGCTGCTCGCCCTGCTGCTGATTTAGCGGCTGTTTGCCGTGAGTTTTATCGCCACCCTGCTTCTGCCCCTGCTGGGAGCCAGGAGTCGCCGGCGTCCCGGGCTGGGCTTCAGGCTGTGCCTGCGTTCCCGGCTGTGCCTTGTGTCCCTGAGCGGGTTCACCGGCGGGCGCCGGCTGCTGCTCGGCGGGTTGCTTTGCCGGCGCCTCGGTCTGACCTTCCGGCTTAGGATGGGCGTTCTGTTCGGGCTGTGCCTGCTTTCCAGGCTGGGCCTCCTGATTCGGCTGTTCGCTGGCGGCGGGAGCTTGCTTCTCGGCCGGCGCCGGTTGCTGTGCCTTCGCACCAGGCTTGGTCTTCGGCGGCTGAGCTTCCGGCTGTGCTTCCGTAGCAGGCTGCTGCTCTACCTTCGGCTGCGGCGCTTCGGCCGGCTGCTTGGCTTCAGGCTGCTTGGCCTTCGACTTCGGCTGCGGTGCTTCTGGCTCTGCCTGGGGAGCGACTGCCTTAGGCTGCGGTTTAGCTTCGGGCTGTGCCTGAGGCTGCTGTTCGGCCGGTTGCTGTCGCTGCTTCTTCGGTTCGGGCGGAGCCTCTGCGGCCGGCTGCTGCTTCTGCGGCTTCGGCTGCTCCTGCTCCGCGGGCTGCTGGTGTTCGGCCTTCGGCGGCTGGGCTTCCGGCTGTTGCTGCTTCGGCGCCTTCTGCTGCGGCTCGCCTTCTGGCTCGGCCTGCTTCATCTGGTGCTGCTGCTCGCCGCCACCTTGATGCTTCTGCCCCTCTCCACCTTCAGCGGGCTTTTTGTGCTTGAGCTGCTCTTCATCCGGCTGAGCTGCAGGCGCCTCCTGTTGGGCTACTTCGAAACTTGCGTCTGCAGCAGTCGCGGCTACGTCGACGATGCCATTGCTAGGCGGTGCGATGGGCTGTTCACGAAGGGCCGCCGCTGCTGCCGGCTCGAAGGCGAGCGATAGCGAAAGCAGCGGAAACGCGGCGCTGGCAAATAGTCTGGATCGCTTTCCCATAGGGGTCTCCTCTTATGATCTTTGTCCGCCGAATTGCGAATCTCAGCGGCAAGGCGATTGCCTCAGGAACCCGGCCAATTTTCGGTTCTCATGAGGCTGAATCGCGGCAAGCCGCTATATGTTCCCGCACTATTAGGTTGCCGCAATTAACCCTGGCTGAACGCAGCGGATGGTTTTCGTTCAGATTTCCCTGTGGCGGGCTTGCATTGCGACGGCATTGCGCAAAGGCAGATTGCCTTCGTAATTCCAGTTGCATTTTCCAGAAAAAAAGTACGAATATCGCCGCAAGGCGGGCCACCGGCCCGCTCCACTCGAGCCGTCTGCCAAAAACAATAATCGGCTGCCGGCCACCAACAGAGAGGGTCAATATGCGCATCTCCACTCGTCTTCTTGCCGCCGCGTCCTTCGCCGCAATGTCGCTCGTCGCCGGTGCGGCACTTGCCGACGGCGACACGATCGTCTTCGGCACGGACGCGACCTACCCGCCTTTCGAATCGCTTGACGCCGGCGGCAAGTTCATCGGCTTCGACATCGATATAACCAATGCGCTTTGCGATCAGATGAAGGTCAAGTGCACCTTCGTGAACCAGGATTTCGACGGCATCATTCCGGCCCTGCAGGCCAAGAAGTTCGACGCGATCATCTCGTCCATGTCGATCACGCCCGAGCGCGAGAAGATCGTCGACTTCACCAACAAGATCTACAACACGCCGCCGGCAATCGCTGTTCCGAAGGACTCCGCGCTCAAGGAAGCGACCGACGAAGCCCTGAAGGGCAAGACGATCGGCGCACAGTCCTCCACGACCCATGCCAACTATGCGTCTGCCCACCTGAAGGATGCCGAACTCAAGCTCTATCCGTCGGCCGATGAATACAAGCTCGACCTCAGCAACGGCCGCATCGATGCAGCCATCGATGACGTCGTCGTGCTGTCCGAATGGGTGAAGTCCGATGCAGGTAATTGCTGCAAGATGCTCGGCACGCTGAAAAGCGACCCGGTCATCAACGGCGTCGGTGCGGGCATTGCCATCCGCAAGGGCGATACAGCCCTCAAGGATAAGCTGAACGCCGCGATCGCCGCGATCCGCGCCGACGGCACCTACAAGAAGATCCAGGACAAGTATTTCGATTTCGACGTCTACGGCGATTGATCGCCCGTCGATTCCCTGGGAAAAGACGACGGCGGAAGCTTGCCCTTCCGCCGTTTTTGTTTGACAACGAGAAGAATATAAGCAGAAACGCGGCAAAAGCCGCTAGGGGAAATACAGCATGAGCGGATTGTTTTCCGCCCTTGGTTCCTTGTGGACCTGGTTGAGTACGATTTTTGACCCGTTATGTGGTCCGGCCGGACTGTTCACTCTGTTCGGTCAGAATACGATGCTCGCCTGCGGTGACACAGGATGGGGCGATGAGCTTGCCGGCGGGTTGAAGATTACCATCACCGTTTCGGTTCTAACGCTGCCGCTTGGCATCGTCATCGGCTTCTTCGTGGCGCTCGCGCAGCAATCTGAAGAGAAATCGCTGCGGCTCGCCGCCGGTGTCTTCACGACGATTTTCCGTGGTCTGCCGGAGCTGCTGACGCTCTTCATCATCTACTATGGCATGCAGATCCTCTTGCAGTCCGTGCTCGCCAAATTCGGTTATAACGGACCCGTTGAAATCAATGCCTTCGCGGCCGGCATGGTGGCGCTGGCAATCGTCTTTTCCGCCTATTGCTCGGAAGTCCTCCTCTCTGCCTTCAAGGCCATTCCCAAAGGCCAGTATGAGGCAGGCGACGCCCTTGGATTCCACAGGGCCCGAACCATGCGGCTTATCATCGTGCCGCAACTCGTGCGTATTTCCCTGCCAAATCTCGGGAACCTCTGGATGAACCTGCTGAAGGATACGTCTTACGTGTCCATCATCGGTCTCGCCGACATCATCAGGCAGACAGGGATCGCCGTCCGTGCCACCAAGGCGCCCTTCACCTTCTATTCCATCGCCTGCCTGTTTTATCTGACGCTGGCCGTCATCTCTTCCGTCGGCCTCTTCTATCTCGATCGATGGGCTAAACGTGCGGAGGTCCATCGATGAGCCATGCTGAAGTTCTGATCGCCGCGCAGCCGGCACCCCCGAAGACGGTCACGAAGCTGTCCAAGGCGCGTATCGCCGGTTATTTCTTTCTGACCCTCTGGGCCATTCTCGGTATTTCGCTGCTGGCAATGATCGTCTTCGGCTGGGATCTCGATAAGGTCATGACATATGGACCCAGGCTTCGCAACGGTCTCTGGATCACCGTCGAGCTGGTCGCCACATCCTTTATCCTAGGCGCGATCCTCTCGATACCGCTGGCTTTCGCCCGCATGTCGAGCAACAAATTTCTGAGCACGCTGACCTATTGCTATGTCTATCTGTTTCGCGGCACGCCGCTGCTGGCGCAGATTTTCATGGTCTATTACGGCTTTCCGAGCTTTCGCTGGTTTTTCGAGGATGTCGGCCTCTGGTGGTTCTTCAAGGACCCCTTCTATTGCGGCGTCTTCGCCATGACGTTGAATACGGCCGCCTATCAGACGGAAATCGTCCGGGGCGCCATTCAGAGCGTGCCGAAAGGCCAGCGGGAAGCGGCCAGTGCGCTTGGTATCCATACCTGGATTGCCTTCCGCAAGATTATCATTCCCCAGGCGCTCATCGTGGCGCTGCGCCCCTATGGCAATGAGATCATTCTGCTGATCAAGAGTTCGGCAACCGTTTCCATTATCACGGTCTTAGACCTGATGGGCGAAACACGCTACGCCTTCTCGCGGACCTACGACTACCAGATCTATCTCTGGGCGGCGATCTTCTATCTCGTGATCGTCGAACTCATGCGAAACGGCTGGGCATGGATGGAACGCGGGCTGACACGGCACCTCAAGCGCTGATCCCGCCAAGGCTGCGCCTGGGCGCAGCCTTGGCAGCACTCCCATACAGTCGCTGCTAATGCATTGATTTCTGTGAATAAATTTCCTTCATGACATTTTTATAAAGCTTGAGTTTACCATCTCCTGTTTCCATATTTGAGTGACCATGAGTCACGAACAAGAATGGGAACGGAAAGAGAAAGCTCATGCATAACGACATGCAAAAGCAGTTGCAGGGTTATGGGTTGACGACGGCGCAGATCTTCTACCGCCTGCCCGATCATCCGCAATTCCTGCAGACCTATATCTGGCAGGATTATGATCTCGCCCCGAACTTCCCGGAAATGCGCGGCTTCTTGAAATTCTGGCAGGAAACGCTGGATGGCCCGCTGCATTCCGTGCGCTATGTCCATCGCAAGCTGATTTCAGCGACCGAATGGCGAGCTGTGAAGGGCGAATTCATCCTGCACTAGCCGCGTTGAGCCTTTGGCACACCGGTGCGCCGATTGGGCGAGACGGCAAGCATTGCAAAAGCCGATCAAGCGCCTTAATGCCTGCGTGACGAATGGAAGGGCTGTCACTCATGGCAAAGAAGAAGATCGACGAAGACGCGCTTGCGGAAGCCTATAACCGGGCACTGGAACTGGAGAAGGCGGGCGATATCGACGCTGCGGTTCAGGCCTATGAGAAGGTGCTGGCCCTCGACCCCGAAGACCATGGCGGCGCGGCCGTCCGCATAGCCTCCATGGGCCGCGGCGAGACGCCGGTGAAGGCGCCGGACGCCTATGTCGAGACGCTCTTCGATCAGCATGCTGAGGTTTTCGAGGATGTGCTGGTGGAGCAGCTCGGCTACCATGTTCCAGTCCTCGTTCGCCAGCGCCTGCAAGCCCTCGGCCTCGGCCCCTTCAAGCGCATGCTCGACCTCGGCTGCGGCACGGGGCTGACGGGCGGCACTCTGCGCGATATCGTCGAGGATATCACCGGCATCGACATTTCCGAGAACATGGTCGAAGTCGCCCATGAGAAGGACATCTACGAGACACTCTTCGTCGCTGAGGTCGAGGATTTCCTCGACGACAACGATGAGGATGCCTTCGATCTCATCACCGCGACGGATGTCCTGCCCTATCTCGGCGCGCTGGAGCCTCTCTTCTTCGGCACAGCCGAAAACATGACGCCAGGTGGCCTCTTCATCTTCTCTTCGGAAACCCTGCCTGAGGCGGTCATGGCCGGACGCCCCTATATGGTCGGCCCGCATCAGCGCTTCGCCCATTCGGAAGCCTATGTGCGCGAGCGGCTGAGTGCGACCGGCTTCGAACTCGTCGAAATCACCGACATCAACGTCCGCATGGAAGATGGCCAGCCGACGCCGGGTCATCTGGTCATCGCCCGTCGTCTCGCCGATTGAGGCGAAATACATCACATCGAAAATAGTTACCCATTTGGATAACTATTTCCTTGCGCGGCAACCGGCGAGCTGATACTTAGCCATTCTGGTAAGTATCAGCTCGAACCTTGATATCGGAAAGGTCGCCGCATGTCCCTTATTCTCTACCAGCATCCCCTCGCCTCGTTCTGCCACAAGGTGTTGATGGCGCTCTATGAAAACGGGACGCCATTCAAAAGCCGTATCATCGATCTCGGCAATGCGGAATCGCGCGCCTCGCTTGTGCGCCTCTGGCCTCTCGCCAAGTTTCCAGTCCTGCGCGATGAAGCACTCGACAGCACCGTTCCCGAGACCAGTATCATCATCGAATATCTCGACCGGCATTATCCCGGCGCAACGCAGCTGTTGCCGACCGAACTTTCGGACGCCCTGTGCGTCAGGCTCTGGGATCGCTTTTTCGACCTGTATGTGCAGGAGCCGATGCAAGCGATTGTCGCCGACGTGCGCCGGGCGGAACAGGACCAACGCCCGCAAAGCGTCGCCGAAGCCGAGACCTTGCTGCGCACTGCTTATGGCATGATCGAAAAACAGCTGGACGGAAAAACTTGGATCACCGGAGACAATGTGACCATGGCGGATTGCGCCGCCGCACCGGCCCTATTTTACGCCGAAACGCTCGTTCCCTTCGGCGAGGAGCATGGCCGGCTGAAGGCCTATTATCGGCGCCTCCTTGAGCGCCCCTCCTTCGCCCGCGTCCTGCAGGAAGCAATGCCTTATTTCCATATGTACCCATATAGCGACAAGCTGCCGGCGCCGTTCCGGCCGGGAAAGCCGAATGCTTGAGGAAACACAGGCGCTCGACCGCATGTTCCAGGCCCTCTCCGACCAGAGCCGGCGCGGCATGATCGACCGGCTCGGACGTGGACCGGCCTCAGTCACGGAACTGGCACAGCCGCTCGACATGGCACTGCCAACTGTGATGAAACATCTGCAGGTGCTTGAGACGAGCGGACTGGTGCTGTCGCAAAAGGCCGGACGAGTGCGCACCTATCACCTGCGCAAGGAGGCGCTGGCAGCCATCGAGCGCTGGATCGCCGAGCGCAAGGCATCTTGGAACAGGGCCTTCGACCGCCTCGACCTCTTTCTCACTGATACATCGACGGAGACGACGGACGAATGAGCATAAGATCCACAGATCATACGACGATCACCATAGAGCGTCATTTCAAAGCACCATTGCCCAAGGTCTTCAATGCCTGGGCAATACCGGAGGAGAAGCGGCAATGGTTCGGCTGTCATGATGATTGGAAGCAGTTGGATTTCCAGCTCGATTTCCGCACTGGCGGCAGCGAAAGCAACCGTACTGCCTCCACGGATGGCGTCGTGCATGCCTATCAGGCGCGCTATATCGACGTCGTTCAGAACGAGCGCTTCATTTACGCCTTCGACATGATGCTCGACGACGTCAGAATCTCGGTATCGCTGGCAACAGTCAGCTTCGCCCCCGAGCCCGGCGGCACGAAGATGACCTTTACCGAACAGGTCGTTTTCCTCGACGGCTACAGCGACAACGGCTCGCGGCTGATGGGTACGGAAATCGGCTTCGACAACCTCAAGCTCTATGTCGAGGGAGACGATAGCAGGCCGAATTAGAGCTATTCCAGGAAAAGTGCGTAG
>UCII01000012.1 GCA_900472485.1 Hyphomicrobiales bacterium | reverse complement strand
ACCTCCGAACCAAGTCAACAGGCCTATTTTGAAAAAAATCAAAAAACACATAACTAATTGATTCTTATGTGAGTTTTATGAATACCCCTGTGAGCTTCGTAAAAATACCCCAAAACACCGGTAGATATCCATCAGATCAAGTGAGGCGGGGCAGCAAAATGGCGGAGCCGGCCCAAGAGCTGCATCTCGACATCAGATCTCCGTCCCATGACGCTTGGCATTTATGGGAAACAGGGCACGGAATGGCTCAAAAAGCGGCTGGTTGATTTGACACTCCTGTCATAAATATGCACATCTTCGCCCCCAGCCTGCGGGCTCGCATGAAGGAAGCGGATCACGATCGGCATGATGACGGACAAGATGATGCTCCGATCGCTCGGCAACGAGCCGCCAATCCTGGCGGATGGCCGGCGGGCACCGGATCGGCGCGAGGTTTCTCTCCGTTGGCTTTCCGGCACCTTTCTGACCGGCGTCACGTCAAGCATCCTGATGGGGGTGGCATTGTTTGCCGCGCTCGACGGCCGGCAGCAACTCGCCATCCCTGCGGAAGCCTATGCGACGGTCGATAGTCATAATGCTGCCGATGATCAGGTCACACGCGGTGGCCGGCTGATTTCCACGGCAATCGCCTCAAAACCTTCCGACCGCAATATTCTGGAAGTGTCGACCGTTGTGCGCGATGGCGACAAGGAGGTGGTGCGCCGCCAGCCTTTCGCCCATGTGAAGATTGCCCTCGCCACCAACCGCATCGCCAGCGAGAGCTACCCGCCCTTCGATCCTTTGGCAATCTTTTCGACGGACGACAACATACCGCAGCCGGCCAACAAGACCGGAGCCATCTACGGATCGGACGTCGAATCCGAAGTCAGCCTGAAAACGATTGCCTTTCCCACCAAGGATATTCCCTTCCAGCTCGCCGGCTCCATGTCGCTCGATGAGGTCGAGGAGAATGTCCGTTCCAACGGCTCGGTGCTGGCCGACGGGAACACCCAGCTTTCCGCGCTCTATTATGTCGACCCGCGCCGTTTCGCCAATGATGATTCCGATGTCGACCTGACGGCGGGCCTTGCTGCCCGCATCGTGGAAGAGAACATGTCCGTTTCCGCCCCAGAAGCCGTGACCGCGCAGACGGAAGAATTTGCCGACGACATTATTCCCGTCCGCGAAAACATGTCGATTGCCACAGCGCTGACCGGATCCGGTTACCTCAAGGCCGACGCGGACGATGTCGCAGCCAAGATCCAGCCGCTCTTCGGTTCGGCCGACGTCTCTGCCGGCGACGTGCTGCGCATCGGCATTCTGCAGAAGGGCGAGCAGGCAAAAATCATCCGCGCCAGCATCTATCGCGGCACGAAACACCTGCTGACAGTCGCGCAGAACGACCGAGGCGACTTCGTTGCCGGCAACGCACCGCCGATGCTCGATGCCATCTCGACGGCTTTCGACAACGACGCGCCCGCCCTGGCGGCCGGCCGCGACCTGCCGAGTGTCTATGACGGCATCTATCGCGCCGCCCTTTCCTACGGCATGACCAAGGAGATGGTGGCGCAGATCGTCAAGCTGCTTGCGAGCAACGTCGATTTCCAGGCACAATTGAAGCCGACGGATTCACTGGAAGCCTTCTTCTCGGTCACAGACGACAAGGGACAGGCGACGGCCGATTCCGAACTGCTCTACGTCAACGCCCGGTTCGGCGATAACGTGACCCGCTTCTACCGCTTCGAGGATCCGACGGATCACTCGATCGATTACTTCGACGAAAACGGCAAGAGCATCCGGCAGTTCCTGCTGCGCAATCCTGTTCCCACCGGCGTCTTCAAATCCGGCTTCGGCATGCGCCGCCACCCGATCCTAGGCTTTGCCCGCATGCATACCGGTGTAGACTGGTCCGCACCGCGCGGCACGCCGATCATCGCTGCCGGCAACGGCATTGTCGAAAAGGCCGGTTGGGATTCCGGCGGCTTTGGCAATCAGACCTTGATCCGGCATGCGAACGGCTACGTCTCCTCCTACAATCACCAGAGTGCCATCGCCAAGGGCGTGGTCCCCGGCGCAAAGGTGGTGCAGGGACAGGTGATCGGCTTCATCGGCTCGACGGGTCTCGCGACGGGCCCCCACCTGCACTATGAGCTGATCGTCAACGGTACGAAGGTCGACCCGTTGCGCATCCGCCTTCCCGGCGGCAAATCGCTTGAAGGCGATCCGCTTGCCAAATTCCAGGAAGAGCGCAAGCGCATCGATACACTGCTGACCGACGAGAAGACGAAGCAGATCGCCAGCAAATAGCTGCAGCCGCTCGGCCACTTCATGCTGGGGCTGCGCTGCGGCCGATAGCAAAATGGCGGCCCGAGGACCGCCATCCGCATTTATTCAATCGCCGCAGCTTAGGCCGCTTCGTTTACCGCCTGGCGCGCACGGAACAACAGCCGGTCCGAACCGCTGGTGACCTTGACGAGCGAACCATCCGGAATTTGACCCGAAAGGATCTGTTCGGCGAGCGGATCCTGGACGTATTTCTGGATCACCCGCTTCAGTGGCCGTGCGCCATAGACCGGATCGTAACCCTTGTTAGCGAGCCAGTTGCGGGCATCGTCATCGAGTTCGAGCGTGATCTTGCGCTCCGACAGCAGCTTCAGCAGTCGTTCCAGCTGGATATCGACGATCGCGCCCATCTCATCACGCTTCAGGCGGTGGAACAGGATGATCTCGTCGATACGGTTCAGGAATTCCGGCCGGAAATGCGACCGGACAACGTCCATCACCTGCTCGCGCACCAGATCGCTGTCATCGCCATCCTTCAGCTGGGTCAGATATTCGGCACCCAGATTGGAGGTCATGATAATCATCGTGTTGCGGAAGTCGACCGTGCGGCCCTGCCCGTCCGTCAAACGCCCGTCATCCAGAACCTGGAGCAGGATATTGAAGACATCTGGATGCGCCTTCTCGATCTCGTCGAACAGCACGACCTGATAGGGTCGGCGACGGACGGCTTCGGTGAGCGCGCCGCCTTCCTCATAGCCGACGTAGCCCGGAGGAGCACCGATCAACCGAGCCACGGAATGCTTCTCCATGTACTCGGACATGTCGATACGCACCATCGCGGTGTCATCGTCGAAGAGGAAGCGGGCAAGCGCCTTCGTCAACTCCGTCTTGCCGACGCCGGTCGGGCCAAGGAAGATGAACGAGCCGATCGGCCGGTTCGGATCCTGCAGGCCGGCCCGCGAGCGGCGGACGGCACGGGAAACGGCCTGAACGGCGTCGCCCTGACCGACGACCCACTTCGCCAGTTCGTCTTCCATCCGAAGCAGCTTGTCGCGCTCACCTTCCAGCATCTTGTCCACGGGAATCCCGGTCCAGCGGGAAACCACCTGGGCGATGTTGTCGGCAGTGACGACTTCCTGCACCATGGAATCGCGGGCACTATCCTGCTCTTCCGCGGTGTGAAGTTCCTTCTCAAGATTGGGGATCACGCCATAGGCGAGCTCGCCGGCACGCTGGAATTCCCCCTTGCGCTGGGCGATGGCGAGTTCGTTGCGGGCGTCGTCGAGCTGCTTCTTCAGATCGGCGGCAAGACCGAGCTTCTGCTTTTCGGCCTGCCAGCGCGCGGTCAGCGCATCGGCTTCCTCTTCCAGCGAAGCAAGATCCGTTTCCAACCTCTTCAGCCGGTCGGCGGAAGACTGGTCGGTTTCCTTCTTCAGCGCCTCGCGCTCGATCTTCAGCTGGATGATGCGACGATCGAGTTCGTCGAGCTCTTCCGGCTTCGAATCCACCTGCATACGCAGACGCGCTGCAGCTTCGTCCATCAGGTCAATGGCCTTGTCCGGCAGGAAACGGTCGGTGATGTAGCGGTTCGACAGGGTGGCAGCAGCCACCAGCGCGGCATCGGCGATGCGCACCTTGTGATGCTGTTCGTATTTTTCCTTCAAGCCGCGCAGGATCGAGATCGTGTCTTCGACCGTCGGTTCGTCGACCATGACGGGCTGGAAGCGGCGGGCAAGGGCCGGATCCTTCTCGACATGCTTGCGATATTCATCGAGCGTGGTCGCGCCGACGCAGTGAAGTTCGCCACGCGCAAGGGCCGGTTTCAGGAGGTTGGACGCATCCATCGCGCCATCCGCCTTGCCGGCACCGACCAGCGTGTGCATCTCGTCGATGAACAGGATGATCTCACCGTTTTCCGACTGCACTTCGTTGAGCACAGCCTTCAGCCGCTCTTCAAATTCACCGCGGAACTTCGCACCGGCAATCAGCGCGCCCATGTCGAGCGCCATAAGCTTCTTGTCCTTCAAGGATTCCGGCACATCGCCATTGACAATACGTAACGCCAGGCCTTCGACGATCGCCGTCTTGCCGACGCCGGGCTCGCCGATCAGCACGGGATTGTTCTTCGTGCGGCGGGAAAGGACCTGGATCGTGCGGCGAATTTCGTCGTCACGACCGATAACCGGGTCGAGCTTGCCTTCGCGGGCCTCGGCGGTGAGGTCGCGCGCATATTTCTTCAGGGAATCGAAGCCCTGCTCCGCATTGGCGGAGTCAGCCGTGCGCCCCTTGCGGATATCGTTGATGACCTGATTGAGGGCAACAGGCGTTACGCCTGCATTTTTCAGCGTCGCCGAGGTTGAAGCCGTAGGCTCGATCGCCAGTGCCTGCAAAAGACGCTCAACGGTGACGAAACTGTCACCCGACTTCTTCGCGGCATCTTCGGCAGTGGCGAAGACCTTGGCGAGCGGCTGTGAGAGATAGACCTGGCCGTCGCCACCGGAAACCTTCGGCAGCTTGGCAAGCGCGGCATCATTGGCAATGCGGGCAGCCTTGGCATCGCCGCCGGCCCGTTCGATCAACGAGGCAGCCATACCCTGGTCGTCGTCCAACAGCACCTTGAGAACGTGCTCGGGCGTGAACTGCTGATTACCCTGTGCAAGCGCATTAGTTTGGGCGGATTGCAGGAAACCGCGTACCCGCTCGGAGTATTTTTCAATATTCATATGAGACCTCCATGAATCGCTCTGCCCGGATCCGGCACAGACCGATGATTGAGATTGAGCCCCCTCTAGAGGCAGGCCCCGCCTTTCCGCCATTGAGATTTGCGGCAAGACAACTGGAGAGAATATGGGAGGGTATTTGAAGAGTTTAAAGGGTGCAAAACGCGAAAAAGGCGCGTGGCTTATTGGCCAGTTCACCCAGCTGAACCTTGGCTTCGACAGTTCGACGATAGCGACTCGTTCCCTCTCGCTACCTGATGATCACTTCGTCCTTTTCATACGCCCTTAGCAAAACGGCAACGGCAGCGCATCTCGCGCTGCCGTTGCCGTTTCAATTTCTACCGTCCGCGCCCGAAAGCGCACGGGCCTTATTCCGAGGCAACATCCGCCAGAGCAGGAGTGTCGCCCGAGGCGGCTTCGCCCTGATCTTCGCCTTCGCCCGATGCAGCGCTGCGGCGCGGCTGGCGGCGCGGGCGATTGCCGCCTGCACTACGGCGACGCGGCTGACGCTCGGTTGCGGCCACTGCCGGGGTTTCCTCTTCGATCGCCACTTCGGCCGGGATGCCTTCGATTACCGGTTGCGGACCCGTACCGTTGATGGTTTCGGGCTCGCGAGCAGGCGCCGCAACAACGGCTGGAGCAGCCTGCTGCTGGCGAACGTGAGGCTGAGCCATCTGCGGTTGATCGTCGATCTCCTGCGCATCCATATCGTCGATGTCGCGCTCGGCATTATCGCGGTCATTGTAGTTGTGATGATCGTCGCGCTGGTAGCGCTCCTGCATCTGCGCCTGCGCGCTGGCAATGATCCGATTGTAGTGCTCGGCATGCTGCAGGTAGTTTTCCGCCATAACGCGGTCGCCGGAGCTTTGAGCATCGCGAGCCAAGGCCGCGTACTTCTCGGCGATGTGCTGTGCGGTTCCGCGGATTTTCACATCGGGACCGGAGCTGTCGTAAGTCCTGGTCAGCGGGTTCGAGCCCTTGCGGTTGAAATTGTTGTTGTTATTTCCGCCGCCGCCGCCGTTGTTGTTATTACCACGCCCCCGACCGCGCTTGTTCTGCTGTCCTGGCCTCATAGATCCTTCACCTGAATTCTCTTCGTTGGGATAAAAATCATACACGACACCTGCTGCCGCGGTTCGGACATTCCCGAACCAGGGCCTGCGTGCCGCAAGCAAACTGCGCTTTAGCGCCGGTCTGCCGCTCGACTACGTCAGATTAAACTGATCACGCATTGGGTTATCTTCAACCTTTGACACTCTTACCAAAGAGCGGATCCCCGAGGCTGTCCAAGATAAGCGAATCGTCTCGCTCATTCCCAGCCGCCCAACGCGTGAGCGCAACCTATATTGCTTCCTCAGGAAATCCAAGCTTTTTCTTTGCGATAACAACAGGGTCCCACAAATCCGCTGCAAAACGTCGCGTTAATGTTGAAATTCAAACACAAGAACCCGGTCGTTCTGGCCGTAGTCACGAGCCGCCTCGACAAGGGAAAATCCTGCTCCTTCAAAAACCGAAGTCACCGTTTCACGCTGATCGTAGCCGATCTCCACACCAATCATACCATTCTGATATAGAAATCGAGCCGCATCCTTTGCGATCGCCCTGTATGCATCCAGCCCGTCAAAGCCCCCATCAAGGGCCGTGGGAGGATCGAAATCCTTTACTTCTGGAGCGAGAGTGGAAATGACACTAGACGCAATATAGGGCGGATTTGAGACAATCACATGAAAACGTTCGTGGATGGCTTCAAACCAGCTTCCCTGCGCAGTTCTGAACCGCGCCGCCAAGCCATTTCGCTCCGCATTCCCGCGAGCGGTTTCCAGCGCTTCGCTGGAAATGTCGGAACCTACACCCGTCGCTTTGGGGCATTCATGAAGCAGAGCCAGACAAATGGCCCCGGTTCCCGTTCCGATGTCAAGTATATGGATATTGCCGATCTGGGATTCAAGACGCCTGATATGCGGCAGCATCGTATCGACGAGAATTTCCGTATCGGGCCGCGGTTCGAGCGTCGCAGCCGAAAGCCGCAGCGGCAGGCCATAGAATTCCCGCGCGCCGAGAATGCGATAGACGGGCTCGTGATTGAGCCGGCGGGCGATCGCCGCGCGTATCATCACCGTATCATCCTCAGACACGGGCCTGGAACCGTCCGTCACGAGCCCCGTTGCGGAAAGATGCAGAAGACCGCCGACAAGAATGCGTGCTTCCGTGGCGGGATCATCGAGATCGGCCTCGGCAAAACGCACGCGCGCCTCCTGCAGGAGCCCGGATATGGTTGGCCCCTGCCCGCCGCTCATGCCTGTTCGCCGAGCTGGGCGAGCTGGCTCGCCTGGTAATCCGCCAGCAGCGCATCGACCACCTCGTCGATCTCGCCCACCATCATCCGATCGAGCTTGTAGAGCGTCAGGTTGATGCGGTGATCGGTGACTCGCCCCTGCGGGAAATTATAGGTGCGGATGCGTTCGGAGCGGTCGCCGGAGCCGACCTGGCTCTTGCGGTCGGCGGAACGCTCGCTATCGGCGCGCTGACGCTCCATGTCAAAGAGGCGCGAACGCAGCACCTGCATGGCCTTGGCGCGGTTCTGGTGTTGCGACTTTTCCGAGCTCGTGACGACGATGCCGGAGGGAAGATGCGTGATACGCACCGCAGAGTCGGTCGTATTGACGTGCTGGCCGCCGGCACCCGAAGAGCGCATGGTGTCGATGCGGATATCCTCGGGTCGAATCTCGATATCGATTTCTTCGGCTTCCGGCAACACGGCGACGGTCGCCGCCGAGGTGTGGATACGGCCACTGGCTTCGGTTTCCGGCACGCGCTGTACGCGATGGACGCCGGATTCGAACTTCAACCGGGAAAACACGCCCTTGCCGCTGATGGTGGCAATGATTTCCTTAAAGCCGCCCGCTTCGCCGTCGCTGGCGGAGAGAACCTCCACCTTCCAGCCATTGGCGGCCGCGAAACGTTCATACATGCGGAAGAGATCGCCAGCGAAAAGGGCCGCTTCGGAGCCGCCGGTGCCGGCGCGGATTTCCAGGATCGCGCTCTTCTCGTCGGCGGCATCCTTCGGCAGAAGCTCGATCTGGATGTCCTTTTCCAGCGTCTCGATGCGCTCCTTGACCTCAGGCAGTTCCATCTCGGCAAGATCGCGCATCTCGCGATCGACCGACTTGTCGGAGAGCATGGTTTCGAGATCAGCAGCCTCGGCAAGGGCGCGCTCATAGTCGCGGATCTTGATGACGACCGGCTGCAGTTCGGAATATTCGGAAGCAAGCTTCACATAGACATCCGCGGCCGGACCGGCGGACATGCGCGCCTCGATCTCGCCGAAGCGGCGTTCCAATTCGCGCATTTTTTCAACGGGGAGCTTCGGCACCCTCTACTCCAATTCTTCTTATTATCTCTGCTTTGATGTTGTGATGCGCATGATACTGCCTGCAAACCGCTTCGTGTTTTTCAGGATCACGCGCTAAAGCGGAATATTGTGGCTCTCGGCAAAGCGTACAAGGATATCCCGCATGGAACTCGTCGGCTGCTTGTCATCAAGTGCGGCCTCCATGACCTCGGACAGAGCTTTGAGATCAAGTCCAAGCAGCATTGCCTTGACCGGCCCGATCGAGGCCGGCGACATCGAAACCGAGCGGAAACCGATGCCGAGCAGGGCCATGGCCGAAATCGTCTTGCCCGCCAGTTCGCCGCAAAGCGTCACCGGCGTCTTGTTGCGTTCGCCAGCGCGCACAATATCGCGCAGGATGCGCAGGAACGGCCGCTCGAGCGGATCGAAGCGATCCGAAACGCGGGCATTGCCGCGATCGACAGCCATCGAGAACTGGAACAGGTCGTTGGAGCCCACGGAGACGAAATCGACTTCCGCCATCAGCTCATCCAGCTGCCACAAGAGCGCTGGCACCTCAAGCATGGCGCCGAACTGCAGCTTGCGCGGCAGGCCATGCCCGAAGCGCGAGAGGTGCTGCACTTCCTTCTGCAGGAGTTCGCGCACCGCCCTGATCTCGGAGACTTCCGTAACCATCGGCACCATCATCTTCAATTCGTTGTCGGCTGCAGCTTTCAGCATGGCCCTCAGCTGTGTGCGCAACAGGCCGGGACGATCGAGCGAGAGGCGGATGGCGCGCCAGCCGAGCGCGGGATTTTCTTCCTCATGCGCGCGGAAATAAGGAACGACCTTGTCGCCGCCGATGTCGAGCGTGCGGAAGGTGACGACGCGCCCGCCGGCCTGCTTCATGACATTGCGATAGAAGGCTTCCTGCTCATCCGCCTTCGGCATGGTCGAAGCGATCATGAATTGCAGCTCGGTGCGGAACAGGCCGATACCCTCGGCGCCTGATTCGGAAAGCTGCGGCAGGTCGACCAAAAGACCGGCATTCATCAGCAGAGAAATGCGCTGCCCGTCCTTGGTCACCGGCTCGACGGAACGCAGCGCACGGAACTGCTCCTGCCGACGGGCGCGGAACCGCACCTTTTCCTCATAGGAGCGTTGATGATCGGCCATCGGCCGCAGATGCACATGACCGCCATCGCCATCGATGATGACCGGATCGCCGTTTTCCGCCAGCGCGACAACGCCGACCGCCTGTCCAACGACCGGAATGCCCATGGCACGCGCCACGATGACGACATGGCTCGTGACCGCGCCCTCTTCCAGCACAAGACCGCGGATATTGGCGCGCGGATAATCGAGCAGCTCTGCCGCACCCATGGCGCGCGCGAAGATGACCGCATCGTTGGGGAAGCCTTCGGCGCTGGTGCGGCCCGAATGGCCGATGAGCTGCCGAAGCAGCCGGTTCGCCAGATCTTCGAAATCGTGCATGCGTTCGCGCAGATAGGGATCGGTCAGGCGCATCATGCGCGCCTTTGTGTCGCTCTGCACCTTTTCGACGGCAGCTTCGGCGGTCAGGCCGTTGCGGACAGCTTCCTCCAGCTTGCGTACCCAGCCCTGGTCGTGCGCGAACATGCGATAGGTCTCAAGCACCTCGCGATGCTCACCTTCCATGGACACGTCGCGGCGCGACAGCATGTCGTCGATCGAAATACGCAGCGAACCGAGTGCCTCGGCGAGACGGCCGATTTCCTTGTCGGCATCCTCGTTCAGCAGGTTGGTGACGACGATGCGCGGCTCGTGCAGCACGACATAACCGAGGCCGATGCCTTCATTGTAGCTGTCGCCATCGATGGTGACGGAGCGGGTAAGATCGAGTTCCAGGCCGGGCTTGGTGATCTTCTTCAGCTCGCCGGTCGCGATCATCTCGGCCAGCACCATGGCCGTCGTTTCGAGCGCCTCCAGCTCTTCCTCGCGATAATTGCGGCTCGCCTTGTTCTGAACGACGAGAACGCCGAGCGACCGCCCGGTGCGCAGGATCGGCACGCCCAGGAAGGAATGATAAATCTCTTCGCCGGTTTCCGGCAGGTAGCGATAGGCGGGATGCGATTGCGCGTCCGAAAGATTGAGAGGCTGGGCGGAAGCCGCAATCGTACCGACGAGGCCTTGCCCCATCTTCAATTGCGAAAGGTGGACGGCCTCTTTATTCAAGCCCTCGGTGGCATAAAGTTCAAGGACACCGTCGGCGCGCAGCACATAGACCGAGCAAACCTCGGCAACCATGTTGCTGGCAATCTGGCGGACGATCCGGTCAAGGCGCTCCTGCGGCTCCAGCGGCTCCGCCATCAATTCGCGTAGCCGCTTGAGCAGAACGCGTGGACCGCCGGATAGGTCTCTCATTGCGCCACTAGCTCCCGAATCAAGATGTCATGCCCGTCTTGCCCACGTCAGGGCCGGCCGAAACTCGCCTCCGTCACGGTCCGTCGTCAGCAGTCGTGACTCAACTCTTATCCAGACCGTAGCAGGAATGCAAAGTCCTGACTGCGAGTTCTGCATAAGGACCGTCGATCAGGATGGAAATCTTGATTTCTGACGTCGTAATGGCCTTGATGTTGATGCCTTTTTCGGCAAGTGCCCTGAAAGCGGTCGCAGCCACGCCCGCATGCGAGCGCATGCCGATACCGATGACCGAAACCTTGACCAGACCTGATTCGCTCTGGACAACGTCGTAGCCGATCTTTTCCTTGTTTTCGCCGAGAACGCGCAGCGCCTTCTCGACGTCCCCCGAGGGGACCGTGAAGGTCATATCGGTCTTGGAGCCGTCTTCGGAAATGTTCTGGACGATCATGTCGACGTTGATGTGGTTTTCGGCCAGCGGCCCGAAGATCGCGGCGGAAACACCCGGCCGGTCGGCAAGACGACGCAGCGAGATCTGAGCCTCATCCTTGGCATAGGCAATGCCGGTGACTACTTCCTGTTCCACGATTTCTTCCTCGTCACAAATCAGCGTTCCGGGCGGATTAAGCAGATCGCCCATGCCCGGAGCATCGGGATCCTCGAAAGAAGAGCGCACGAAAGTGCGGACCTTGAACACCATGGCGAGCTCGACCGAGCGCACCTGCAGTACCTTCGCGCCGAGAGACGCCATTTCGAGCATTTCCTCGAAAGCGATCTTCTTGAGCCGGCGCGCCTTCGGCTCGATGCGCGGATCTGTCGTGTAGACGCCGTCGACATCCGTGTAGATATCGCATCGATCGGCCTTCACCGCGGCGGCGATCGCAACGGCCGAGGTGTCGGAGCCGCCACGGCCGAGCGTCGAGAGGCGGTTGTCGGGGCCGAGCCCCTGGAAGCCGGCGACGACGGCAACCTGGCCCTCACCCATGCGGCGGATGATGTCCTCGCCCTCGATCTCGAGAATACGGGCGGCCCCATGGGCGTTGTCGGTGCGGATCGGGATCTGCCAGCCCTGCCAGGAGCGGGCGTTGATGCCCATCGCCTGCAGGGCAATCGCCAGAAGGCCAGACGTGACCTGCTCGCCCGAAGCCACGACGGCATCATATTCACGCGCATCATAGATCGAATGATTGGCGCCGGCGACCTTGGGCATGTTCTGGACCCATCCAACAAGCTCGTTGGTCTTGCCGGACATGGCGGAAACGACGACTGCCACTTCGTGACCGGCATCGACCTCGCGTTTCACATGGCGTGCGACGTTCTTGATACGGTCCAGATCCGCGACGGAGGTCCCGCCGAATTTCATCACGATGCGTGCCATGTGCCTCTACCAGTACCCTGCGCCGGGCGGCCGAATGCGGAAAGCCCGACATGCAAAATCGCCCTCCCGGTTCGGTAGCCGGAAAAGCGTGATCTCAATGGGGCCGTCTCTTAGCGAGTTTGTCGGGCAGGCGCAATAGCATCGGACGCCAGAGGCGATGAAAAGTTTACCCTAAAAATCCACTTTTAAGGTCGACCAGAGCTTGTCGAGAATGCCCCCTTCCTTGGGGATATTTTCTTTGTTGAGGAAGGTGGCGACAAGCACGCCGCCTTCCGGCCGGCCGGTCGCGACGATCTCATACTCCATGACGTCGCCGTCCGTGGTCGTCTCGGCCTTTACGCCCTTCAGCACGGTGCCGCTCGGCAATGTGCGCTGGGTCGCTCGCTTGCTGATTTTCGCGCCGCCATTGATGCTCTCCTGCACCATCTGCTGGAGTACGACATCGGTATAGCTGGAAGGGTTGAGACCCTTATAGACCTGCACGATGATGCCTGTGCCGATCGGCGTCATCAGCGCATATTGCTGCACGCCGTCGCCGAGATCCGTCTTTGCGACCGTGAACTTGCCGTCATGATCGAAGGAGAATTTGCCGCCGGTGAAGGTCACCGTCTCGCTGCGCTGCAGCTCCACCGGGACCTTGCGGCCATCCTTCATGGTGACTTCTAGCGTATCGCCGGGATTGATGCCGACGCTTACTCCATCGATCGTCAGGCGGAACCCCTTGCCGTCCCCGGCATTTGCATGGCTGGCCGCAAGCCAGCCCATGGCGACGATCGTCGCGAGACGGAGTGGTCTCATGAGGAGCTCCTCTACAGGCCAGTCGATCGCAATCGATCCCGGTTCCGAAAGTCATTTCACAGCCCGGCGATTGATCGGCCATAAGATACCTCCATGTCAACCTCCGCATCGCAATACGCATCTCGCGATCGAGATGCCCACAGCCGATCGGTGGCCGCAGGCCCTTGACATCGTGCATCGATCGTCCGACTTCACCCTTCGGGTAGAATTATTGCTTGCAGTCGTCCGAACCGCGGAACGACCCAAATGATGGAGTGAGCCATGAGCGAAACGGCAAAGAGCACGATCGACCAGAGCGAAGTGGACCGTTTCTCCGCCATGGCGGCCGAGTGGTGGAGCCCGACCGGCAAGTTCAAACCGCTTCACAAGTTCAATCCGGTGCGCCTCGCCTATATCCGCGACCGCGCCTGCGAGAATTTCGACCGCGACCCGAAGAGCAGCCGACCGCTTGAGGGCTTGCGCGTGCTCGACATCGGCTGCGGCGGCGGCCTGCTGTCCGAGCCGGTGGCGCGCATGGGCGCCACCGTCATCGGTGCCGACCCTTCCGAAAAGAACATCGGCATCGCCTCGACGCACGCGAAAGCTTCGGGCGTTCCGGTCGATTATCGCGCCGTCACCGCCGAACAATTAGCCGAGGCCGGCGAAACCTTCGATATCGTGCTGAACATGGAAGTGGTCGAGCATGTCGCCGACGTCGAATTCTTCCTGTCGACCTGCGCAAAAATGGTGCGACCCGGCGGCTTGATGTTCGTTGCGACCATCAACCGCACCATGAAGGCAGCGGCCCTTGCGATCTTCGCTGCCGAAAATGTTCTGCGCTGGCTGCCACGCGGCACCCACCAGTATGAAAAGCTCGTGCGTCCGGAAGAAATCGAAAAGCCGCTTGCCGCAAGTGGTCTCGAGATCACCGCCCGCACCGGCGTCTTCTATTCACCGCTGCAGGACCGCTGGAATCTCTCCAAGGATATGGACGTCAACTATATGCTGTTGGCGAAACGCGCGAACCTGAGCTGATCGCGCGACTGCAAACCTGCCTCAGACCTTCGTTTCAAACTTTCAATGTCAGCACATGCGCCAGCAACTCACTCTGGCCTACGGCATTGCGAGCAACGATCTCTTTAATACGAAGGCGGTCGATCTCCTGAGGCCGACCATCAGGCCCGTACGGCTGCTTGAACGAGAAGGCAGCCGGGCCGGCACCATGATCGTGCAAATGTTCCAGGCGCTCGACGCCATCCCTCCATTCCGGAATGGTCCCGCGACCCACCCACCAAAGGACAAGCGGCGGCCAGATCTGCCTGAGGTTCCAGTGTCGCGCGCCTTTGAGGGCGTCGGCATGCACGCCGCTATAGGTGAACGCCATCAGCGATTCGATATCGGCCCAGAGCGATAGTGATGACGGCGCGGTCTGAAAACCGCTGCCCTCTATGAAACGCGGAAAGACCTGCTCGCCCCAACAGGCAGTACCAGGCTCGCCGGCATAGCCGGAGCGGCCAATGAAACCTTGAGCACGCGCGGCCGCCTCGAAATTTGCCGCTTCTCGCAGCCGAAATCCCTCGACTGCGGGGCTTTCATAGGCTGCGACATGCAGCCCGAAATTATACATGGCGAGATGTTTGCTGCCGGCGACCGGCATCAGTTGATATCGTCGGGGAGTACGGGAATGGCAGCGATCTCGATGCCTTCCTCGACGAGTGCCTGTGCCTCGTCCGGCGTCGCCTTGCCGATGATCCCGCGCGCATCCGCCTCGCCGTAATGGATCTTACGGGCTTCTTCCGGAAATTTCGTGCCGACATCCTCGGCATTCGCCTTAATGGCGTCGACCGCTTCCTTGAGCTTGGTCATCGCCTCTTTACGCGCCGCATCCATGGCGAGCGTCTGCATCTCGTCCTTCTTGCGCGCCGTCGAAACCGAAGGCGCCATCAGCTGCTTGGAGATCGCAGCCGAATTGCAGACCGGACAGGTGAGGAAACCGCTTGCGACCTGGCGGTCGAAATCGGCACTTTCAGAAAACCAGCCCTCGAACTCATGGGCATTGTCACAGGTAAGCGAATAACGGATCAAGCAGCGACGCCTCCAGCCGCCGGCGTCGCGATCTTCTCCAGCGAAAATTCACGCGCATTCTTCAGGTTCGGTATCTTGTCATGGGCTGATTTGACTGCGGCTATATCGATCTCGGCGATGACGACAGCCTCGCCCGTACCGCCGGCCGATGCCAGCACCTTGCCCCAGGGATCGATAATCATCGAATGGCCGAAGGTTTCACGGCCGTCCTCATGCTTGCCGGCCTGAGCGGCGGCAATGACGAACATGCCGTTTTCGATGGCGCGGGCGCGGAGAAGTATTTCCCAATGCGCCTCGCCCGTCTGCTTGGTGAAGGCAGCAGGCACCGTCATCACCTCGGCGCCGGCAACGGCCTGGGCGCGGAAGAGCTGCGGAAAGCGGACATCGTAGCAGATGGAAAAGCCGAGCTCGGCGAACGGCAACGACGCGATGCGCGCCTCCGAGCCCGGCCGATAGACGGCGCTTTCGCGCCAGCTTTCGCCATTGTCGAGATCGACGTCGAACATATGGATCTTGTCGTAGCGATTGATAAGCTTGCCGTCTGGACCGAAGAGGAAACCGCGATTGGCGATCTTGCCGTCATCGAGCGCAATGGCGGTCGAACCGATATGCAGATGGATGCCGAGTTCCTTCGCCAGTTCGGAGGCCGTCTTCACGATGATATCGTTCGGCTCGTCTTGCAGCACGGCACGCATGGCCGGCCGATCCTTCTGCACGGCACCGGTCATCTCCGGCGTCTGCACGTAGATCGCACCCTTGGA
This sequence comes from Hyphomicrobiales bacterium, assembly GCA_900472485.1. GTDB lineage: Bacteria > Pseudomonadota > Alphaproteobacteria > Rhizobiales > Rhizobiaceae > Rhizobium. The sequence continues at coordinate 459,634 of UCII01000012.1, read as the reverse complement.
GGCTGCATCCCGCACCAAACGCGCCATATCAGCCGCATTCCTCACCGGATCGACGCCGGAACACATCTGGATGGCAGCAGCCTTGAAGCTCATCGGTCTCTCCCTCGTCTATGGATCAGGCAGCCAGCATCGGATCGAGCTTGCCGGCCCGGTCGAGTGCGTGGATGTCGTCGCAGCCGCCGACATGCTCGCCATTGATGAAGATCTGCGGAAAGGTCGAAGCGCCATTTGCCTTGGCGATCATCTCCTGCCGCATTTCGGGCGAATAAGTGGCGTTGTGCTCGACATAATCGACGCCCTTGGATTCGAGCAGGGATTTTGCACGGGCGCAATAGCCGCAGAATTCACGCGTATAGATAACGACGGATGCCATGATCCACTCCGGAAAAGCCTATATTGACTGTCATATAAGATGGCCGACGACCCTTGCAAAGGTCAAAACAGTGACATCGGCAGCACCTGCTTTCTTCAGCGCGCGCGTGGCCGCGGCAACCGTGGCGCCGGTCGTATAAACGTCGTCGACGAGAACGATGCGCCGCCCGAATATATCGGCGGCCCGATGCTCGGAAACGGCGAAAGCGCCGCGCACATTGTCCTGCCGCGCCTTGGCTCCCAAACCCACCTGCTGGCTCGTGCGTTTGACGCGCAGGAGCGTTGCCGCCAGCAGCGGCTTGCCCGAAAGGCGGGCGATATGCCGAGCAAGCTCGGCCGCCTGATTGTACTTGCGCGCAAACAGCCGCGCCCGGTGCAGCGGCACCGGAATGATCGCATCGCAATCCGCAATCGTGCCATCGCTGGCGCGCAGCATCCAGCCGGCCATCATCGGCGCGAGATCGGTACGATCGCGATATTTCAGGCTGAGAACGAGATCCCGCACGATGCCGTCATGAACGGCAGCAGAACGCAGGCGGTCGAAGACTGGCGGATCGGCAATCGCCTCGGCGCTCAGAATTCCCACGCCGAGATCATGAGAAAACGGGCTGCCGAGCACTTCGCAATAAGGCCGCTCGATGAAGCGGATGGCGGACCAGCATGCGGGGCAAAGACCGCGATGCGCGCCGACGGAAACTCCGCAGCCTGGGCACGCCGGCGGATAGACGAGATCGGCAAGCGCCACCCACGGCCTTTTCAGCCCGGCGCCCAGCATAGACAAGGTGATTTCGCGTCCCATCATCCCCATATGATTGAGACTAGCAATTCCAGGAAAAGTGTATAGCGATTTTCCGCCCGGAATTGCGCGACAGAAACGCGTGTGCCCGACGTGCCCAGCTGAATTGATGATATCGCAGGAAACCACCATGGAAATCGTGTTCGACCAATCGCTGCTTGCAGCCCGCAAGCGCCGGGCCTTGAGACAAGGCGACCCGAAAGCGGCCTTTCTGCTTGACATTGCCGCCGGCGAACTGGCGGAACGGCTTGCTGTCACCGAACGCCATTTTGACGAAGCGGTCGAGCTGCACGGCGCGACCGGCATTGCCGCGCGCCTGGCCCTGGAGACGGGCAAGATCGGTCACCTGAAACGGATCGAAAGCGAGAAGGGCTTTGCGGCAACCGGCGAGACTATCATTGAGGCGCCGCCGGAGGAGCTGCCGCTCGCGCCGGAATCGGTCAACCTCGTGCTCTCCCCGCTCAGCCTGCATGTCACCAACGACACGCCCGGCGTCTTCATTCAGATCCGCCGAGCGCTGAAGGCGGATGGCCTTTTCCTGGCGGCGATCCCCGGCTCGGGAACCCTGCAGGAATTGCGCGATGTGCTGCTCGCAACCGAAATCGAGCTGACGGGTGGCGCAAGCCCGCGCGTCATCCCCTTTGCCGATGTCCGCGATGTCGGCGGTCTTCTTCAGCGTGCCGGCTTTACACTGCCCGTCATCGACGCTGAGACCTATACAGTGCGCTACGATAATCTCTTTGCCTTGATGCGCGACCTGCGCGCCATGGGCATGACCAATCCGCTCGTCGACCGCAGCCGCAAACCGCTGACGCGCGCCTTCTTCTTGCGCGCAGCCGAACTTTATGCCGAACGCTATTCCGATCCGGACGGGCGGATCAGGGCAACATTCTCGATCATTTATGTCTCAGGCTGGACGCCGCATGAGAGCCAGCAGAAGCCGCTGCGGCCGGGTTCGGCCAAGGCGCGTTTGGCCGATGCGCTCAAGGTTGAAGAGCACAAGCTCAAACAGTAGCCAAAGATTTACCGGCCGTATCAGTTCTGGGACGCCGCCGAATTCTGTATCGTATTGGACAGAAGGTTGAATGTACTTGATAGGCTGCCGCCGAAAGCGCCGACACCGCTGATGATTGCAGCCGACATCAGGGCTGCAATGAGGCCGTATTCAATGACCGTGGCACCGGTCTTATCGGTAAAAATACGCCGAACGGAACGCATAAGCTCGAAGCTCCCAGCATTGGACAACTGATGAATCCGATGCTCGTCATGGCATCCGGCAGGCTATGCTCATGCACTATAGCATTTCCGCTTTTCTTCGATGCGCGAAAACGCTCTATTTTTTCCTTACGCATTCCGGACGGAAAACCGCTGCGCACTTTTCCTGGAAATGCGCTATTGGCAGCCGTTATCGGCACCATAACCCTGGACGATGCAGACCGAGCCCGGTTCCTGCTGCAGAACGCTGCGGCGGATCGTATATCGCTTGCCGTTTTCGGTCTGCGGGATCGAACCTGTGGCAATATTGTCGATATCCGGCGCGCTTGCAAGCACGCGCGACTTGGATTTGTCTGATAGCATCGGGGTCAGAATAAGCGAAAGCGCTACCGCCGCCGTACCGAACAGCAAAGCGATATTCAACGCGCCCGTCCTGCGCGACGTGGAATAGGACTGCTCTTTTTCCTGAACAGCTTTCCAGAAATCGTCGTCCATTATGTCAAGCCTTCTTTAACGCACCCAACAACCCGCTTGATTGAGAGAATTGAATGCCAGAAGGTCATAAACGATCCCTTAATATCCACATGCAAATTAATGAGACGTAAAGTTCTGGGACAGTGCGTGATTCGGGCTATAAGACTGATATTAAATAGCTAATTGTCGTTAACCATAAATGCGATGTGGTGCCTTAACGCATCTCATACCGTCATTGCGTAAACCCGAAAAAAGCCCGCCCCGCTACGGAATATCAAATTCGCTTCGCAGACGCATGCGATGCAAGAAAATTTCCTGGATACATCAAATAGTAGAGATTGGCACTTGCTAGCCCTGATATATCGCCAAAGCTATATTTTGTTGTCTTGGGTTGCGGGATGCGTCCCTCAGAGAGCCCGGCGTCTCCCCCTCGATCAGCTCGCAAAATCAACTTTCAAATTCAAGAATATCTAGACATGGCACGACGCCGCCGGAAGGCAGCGCTGTCTCAGCCCTTGCCATAGAAGCTAAAGCAGATCCTGCAGGAACGGGATCAACGGCTCGTCGGCCGGCGGCATCGGGTAATCACGCAAAGCTTGCGGCCGCACCCATTTGATCGCCTGCCCTTCCCGGCCATGCGGGATTCCTTCGTAACGCCGGCAGATGTATAGCGGCATCAGCAGATGGAAGGTTTCGTAGGTGTGGCTGGCAAAGGTCAGGGGCGCAAGGCAGGCGATCTTCGTCTGGATGCCCAGCTCTTCCTGAAGCTCGCGCACCAGGGTCTCCTCCGGCGTTTCACCGGCTTCCACCTTGCCGCCGGGAAATTCCCAGAGCCCGGCGAGCGATTTTCCCTCGGGACGCTGCGCCAACAGGATGCGGCCATCCGTGTCGATAAGCGCGCAGGCGGCGACGAGAACGATCTTGCGGCCAGCCTCGTTCATGCAGCCCCCGGCGGTTGCCAATAGCAATAGCGATAGGCTTCGCGGAAGCCGAAACGGACGTAGAGCGCCAGAGCCGGAGCATTGTCGGCGCTGACCTGAAGCCAGGCGGTTTTAGCGCTGCGCATGCGTGCCCAGCGCAAAGCAGAGGTCAGGATTTCGACACCCAGCCCCTTGCGCCGATGCTGCGGCGAGACGGCAACCGACATGACGCCGGCAAGATCATTGTCCTGCACACAAAGCGTCGTTGCCAAAGGACCTGCTTCGGCATCCTCGATGACGAAGAGGCCCGATGGCGGCTTGATGCCGCTCACCACCTCGGCCAATGCCGGCTTCAGCGCCGGATCGGCCTCATCGACGACGAGACTCGCATCGACAAAACGGCCGACATCATGGCTCGGCAGATGATCCAGCATGTCAGGCAGTTCGAGATCGACCAGATTGGCGGTCATGACGATCGTTTCGTCGAAACATGTCCAGCCGCGCTCCCGTAGCAGATCGATGAGCTTCGGCGAGGCGAGAGGCGTCTCGCGCACGACCATCGGCCTGCCATAGGCCTCGAACTTGCGCTGTGCCTTAGCCAGTCGGATTTCGAGATCGCGATGGTCTGAGGGATCGAGCGGCACGACAGAATTCAGCCGCTTCGACGGATGACCCGCCGTTAGCCGAATCTGCCAGCTGCCATCATACTGCACCGACGAGGCGGGCCAGGCCCGGAAGCCGACGGCTTCCAGCCTGCGCACCAGGGGCAGCTTGTTTATCGTGGACTGCGCATGCATCAGCGAGATATCAGCTCCGGTAGTCGCCATTGATAGCAACATATTCCTTGGTGAGGTCGCAGGTCCAGACCGTTGCGCGGCCATTGCCGAGGCCGAGATCGACCTTCACGGGAATATCCTGCTGCTTCATGACATTCGAGGCGGCTTCTTCCGAATAGGAAGCGTCACGCTCGCCATTGACGGCGACGCGGACATCACCGAACCAGATGGCAAGCTTGTCGCGATCCGCCATTTCACCGGCCTTGCCGACAGCCATGACGACGCGGCCCCAATTGGCGTCTTCGCCGGCGGCGGCGGTCTTGACCAGCGGCGAATTGGCAATCGAAAGGGCTATGCGTTTGGCAGCCGCATCGCTTTCGGCACCGGTCACGGTGATTTCGAGCATCTTGGTCGCGCCTTCGCCATCACGCACGACCTGGATGGCAAGATCCTTCAGCAGCTCATTGAGTGCCACGCGGAAGGCGGCAAGCTTCGGATCGTCGGCACGCTCGATATGAGCCTGCCCGTCAGCCGCAGCGGCGCCGGTGGCAAAGAGCATCAGCGTATCGGAGGTCGAGGTATCGCTGTCGACGGTCATGGAGTTGAAGCTCGGGCCGACGCCTTCAGACAGCAGCGTCTGCAACGCGGTCGAGGAAATATCGGCATCGGTGACCACGAAAGAGAGCATCGTCGCCATGTCTGGGGCGATCATGCCGGCACCCTTGGCGATGCCATTGATGGTCACCTTGACGCCGCCGATCTCGGCTGCGCGGGTCGCGACCTTCGGATAGGTATCCGTGGTCATGATCGCCTTGGCGGCCTCGAACCAGAAGTCGCTGACGGCGTCCTTGGCCATCGTGTCGAGCACGCCGGCAAACTTGGTGGCGTCGAGCGGCTCGCCGATGACGCCGGTGGAGGCAAGATAAACTTCGTTTTCACCGCAGCCGACGGCGGCGGCCGCGGACTTGGCGGTCAGTTCCGTCGCCTGACGGCCCTTCAGGCCAGTGAAGGCATTGGCATTGCCTGAATTGACGACGACGGCGCGCGCGCTGCCGTGTGCGAGATTCTTACGGCAGAAATCGACCGGAGCCGAAGGGCACTTCGAACGGGTGAAGACACCGGCAACGGCCGCCGGCTTGTCGAAGACCATCAGCAGGACGTCGGTCCGGTTCTTGTACTTGATACCGGCGGATGCCGTGGTCATGCGCACGCCGCGAAGGGCGGGCATGGCAGCAAAGGTTTTAGGAGCGAGCGGAGAGACGGAACCGGACATGAGAGCCACCTAATAGTGAAGGGCCCGGAAAAAACCGGGCCCTATTGATTCTGCTTGCGACGACTTACTGCTGCGGCTGCGCGTCGGGCGCTGCTGCACCATCAGCAGGCGCAATGGCGTCGTCGGCCGGTGCCGCGTCCTGCTGCTTCTGCGCATCGTCATAGGCCTTGCTGAGCGCCGGGTCGTTGATAACGACTTTGGTGTCCGTCTTGGCCTTGTTCAGAAGCTCAAGATACTTGTCGCGCATGACGAGCTGACGAACCTGGTCCTTGACCTGGTCGAACGGCGGAGGAGGAGCATTGCGCTTGTCTTCGACCTTGATGATGTGCCAGCCGAAATCGGTCTTGACCGGCGTCTTGGTATAAGTGCCGACCGGCAGCGCGAAAGCCGCGTCTTCGAATTCCTTGACCATGCGGCCATGGCCGAAATAGCCGAGATCGCCGCCGTCAGCCTTGTTCGGATCCGTGGACTTTTCCTTGGCAAGTGCGGCAAAATCCTTGCCGGCATCGAGTTCCTTGATGATCGCCTTGGCTTCATCCTCGGTCTTTACCAGAATGTGGCGGGCATGAACTTCTTCCTGCTTCGGCAGGGCTGCGACTTCCTTGTCGTAGCGAGCCTTGACTTCATCATCCTTGATGGAGTCGGCAACGTGAGCCTTGAAGTAAGCATTGTGCAGCTCGCGGTCGCGCAGATAGGCCATGTGAGCCTGGAAATCCGGCGTCTGGTCGAGCTTCTCAGCGGCAGCCTTCTGCGACAGCAGTTTCACGTCGACCGAGGCCGAAAGCGCTGCGACCTTCTTCTGGTCGTCTGGAAGCTGGCCGAGCTGCGGATCGAGATTGGCGATTGCCAGATCGAGTTCGGATTGATGGATTTCGACATCGCCGACCTTGGCGACAACGGGATCCTTGGCGTCGGCCGCGAAGACCGGAGCCTGGAAGGTAACGATTGTTGCGAAAGCAACCGCAGCAAGTTTGTTATACTTCAACATAAAATAACCCTTCGGTGATCTCGACCGGCTCGACAGATGTGAATCCGGCGTGAAAAAGCCTTCAGCAGGAGAATGTGGCCTTTCTGTATCGGCCAAATCCCGTTGACATCAATCGACCCCCCTCTTATCTGTCACGCAACCTCGCGTCCAGAACAGTTTCCGGCCGTTTTGTGCTATACTCCCGTTTTTTTCGGGAAGGGATAAAGCAGGAAACGGCAGGATGAAATCTCAGAAAGGACCAGTCACATGGTCAGCCTAGGTGGAATTGCCCGCAAGTTGTTCGGCTCGTCCAACGACCGCCGGGTCAAATCGTTCCAGCCGAAAGTAGCCGCAATCAATGCGCTCGAACCGGAGATGCGTGCGCTGTCCGATGAAGCTCTGGCCGCCAAGACGGTTGAGTTCCGCCAGCAGCTCGCGGAAGGCAAGACGCTGGACGATATCCTTGTGCCCGCCTTCGCGGTCGCCCGCGAAGCATCGCGCCGCGTTCTCGGCATGCGACCCTTTGACGTGCAGTTGATCGGCGGCATGATCCTTCATTCCAATGCCATCGCCGAAATGAAGACCGGTGAAGGTAAGACCCTGGTTGCAACCCTGCCGGTCTATCTGAACGCGCTGGCCGGCAAGGGCGTGCATGTCGTTACCGTCAACGATTACCTGGCGCAGCGCGACAGCGGCACCATGGGACGCCTCTACAGCTTCCTCGGCCTGACGACGGGCGTCATCGTCCACGGGCTGTCGGATGAACAGCGGCACGACGCCTATGCCTGCGACATCACCTACGCCACCAACAACGAGCTTGGCTTCGACTATCTGCGCGACAACATGAAATATGAGCGCGCCCAGATGGTTCAGCGCGGCCATAGCTTCGCGATCGTCGACGAAGTGGACTCGATCCTCGTCGACGAAGCGCGCACGCCGCTGATCATCTCCGGTCCGCTCGACGACCGCTCCGATCTCTATATCACCATCGACGCCTTCATTCCCCGCCTGGCGAAGGAAGACTACGAAATCGATGAAAAGCAGCGCTCTGCCAACTTCTCCGAGGAAGGCACCGAGAAGCTGGAAAACATGCTGCGCGAAGCAGGCCTCTTGAAGGGTGAATCGCTCTACGACGTCGAGAACGTCGCGATCGTCCACCACATCAATAATGCGCTCAAGGCGCACAAGCTGTTCCAGCGCGACAAGGACTATATCGTCCGCAACGGCGAAGTCGTCATCATCGACGAATTCACCGGCCGCATGATGCCGGGCCGCCGCTATTCGGACGGTCAGCACCAAGCACTGGAAGCCAAGGAACATGTGCAGATCCAGCCGGAAAACCAGACGCTGGCACAGATCACCTTCCAGAACTATTTCCGCATGTACGAAAAGCTCGCCGGCATGACCGGTACGGCATCGACGGAAGCGGAGGAATTCGGCAACATCTACGGCCTCGACGTGATCGAGGTGCCGACCAACCTGCCGATCCAGCGTATCGATGAGGACGACGAGGTCTATCGTACGCATGCCGAGAAATATAACGCCATCATCAACGAGATCCTCGATGCGCACAAGCGCGGCCAGCCGGTGCTGGTCGGCACGACGTCGATCGAGAAGTCCGAACTTCTCGCCGATCTCATGCGCAAGCGCGGCTTCTCCAACTTCCAGGTTCTGAACGCACGCTACCACGAGCAGGAAGCCTACATCGTCGCCCAGGCCGGCGTTCCCGGCGCGGTGACGATCGCCACCAACATGGCCGGCCGCGGCACCGACATCCAGCTCGGCGGCAATCTGGAAATGCGGGTCGAGCGCGACCTGCACGAAATGGAGCCAGGTCCGGAACGCGACGCGGCCATTGCCCGCATTGCCGAAGAGATCAAGGAGCTCAAGCAGAAATCGATCGCTGCCGGCGGCCTCTACGTCATCGCTTCCGAGCGCCATGAAAGCCGCCGTATCGACAACCAGCTGCGTGGCCGTTCCGGCCGCCAGGGCGATCCGGGCCGCTCGAAATTCTACCTGTCGCTCCAGGACGACCTGATGCGCATCTTCGGCTCCGACCGCATGGACGGCATGCTGCAGAAGCTCGGCCTCAAGGAAGGCGAAGCCATCGTCCACCCCTGGATCAACAAGGCGGTTGAACGCGCGCAGAAGAAGGTCGAGGCCCGCAACTTCGACATCCGCAAGAACGTTCTGAAGTACGACGACGTGCTGAACGATCAGCGCAAGGTCATCTTCGACCAGCGCGTCGAGCTGATGGAATCGAAGGACCTGTCCGAATTCGTCGGCGACATGCGCCATGACGTCATCGAGGATCTCGTCGCTAGACATATTCCGGAGCGCGCCTATGCCGAACAGTGGGATGCCGACGGCCTGAAGACGGCTGTCGCCAACTTCTTCGATCTCGACCTGCCCATTCATGACTGGGTCAAGGAAGAAGGCATCGCTGAAGACGATATCCGCGCCCGCCTGACGGAAGCCGCCGAAAAGGCTGCGGCCGAAAAGGCCGAACGCTTCGGCCCCGAGATCATGACCTATGTCGAGCGCTCCATCGTGCTGCAGACGCTGGACAATCTCTGGCGCGAGCACATCGTCAACCTCGATCATCTCCGCTCGGTCATCGGCTTCCGCGGCTATGCTCAGCGCGATCCGCTGCAGGAATACAAGGCCGAGGCTTTCGAGCTGTTCCAGGCGCTGTTGAATAATCTCCGCCAGGCCGTGACCGCGCAGCTTTCACGCGTTGAACTGGTGCAGCAGCCGGCCGAGCGGGAAACACCGCCGATGCAGGCCCGTCATATCGACGCGACGACCGGTGAGGACGAATTCTCACCGTTCACGCTTGCAAATGAGAGCGCTGTGGCACCGGAAAATCGTGATCCGCGCAATCCGGCCACCTGGGGCCGCGTCGGCCGCAACGAGGCTTGCCCCTGCGGCTCCGGCAAAAAGTACAAGCACTGCCACGGCGCCTTCGAAAGCAGCGAAGTGGTCTGAGCCGTGCAATCGATAGCAATGAACAAAAATGCCGCCTTCGGGCGGCATTTTTGTTTGCAACGATCAGAGATCACAACAATTCGCCGACAGGCGCCGCCGGCAAACGTCTCAGGCACGCCCACCGCGTTCAGACAGCGGAATGCGGATCTTCACTGTAGAGATGGACCGGGTAGCCTGGTCCGATGACATCAAGCACACGATCGAGCCAAGCTGTGAACGCGGGATAATCGGCAAGATCAAAGCCGCAATCCGCCGCTCTGTGGGCGTAGGCATAAACCGCTATATCCGCGATCGAGAACTCCTCACCAACGAGGAACGGCACGTTCTTCAGCCCGCGCTCAAGCGCTGCAAGCGCACGGAGGCCGGCCGAGCGCTTGGCTTCTGCCATGACGGCGTTGGATTCGAGCCGCCCCGTCAGCGTCCAGAAGCGCAGCGTGCCGATGACCGGTTCGACATGATATTGTTCGAAGAATAGCCACTGCATGACCTTGGCGTGCAGATAGCGATCCGCCGGAAGAAACCGCGTGCCCTCGGCAACATAGGTGAGAATAGCATTCGATTCCGCAATCGTTCGCCCATCCTCCAGTTCGAGAACGGGGATGCCTCCTGCCGGATTGATCTCGAAGAAGGCATCCGTGCGCCCATCGCCCTCGAAGATGGACACCAGGCGGGTCTGATAGGGGATATCAAGCAATCCGAACAGAACTCTGGCCTTCCAGCCATTCTGCGACGGCAAATAATCGTGAAGTATGAGCATGAAATCCTCCTCCGATAGATCCTGAATTCTACATACCGACCAAACCTCCGCCACCCGTTTCCTGCGCCGGCAGCATGACGCGGCAATCTGAGGGCCAATTGCGTCTCATGGTTGCTTTCCCGCACGCTTGATAAGCAACCCTCCACTTCGGCAAAGCCACTTTTACGTGTCGTAAGAACCGATTCTTAACTCTCCTCTGCCAAGACTAACGCGAGTTTGGGATCATACTTAAAGTATTGCGTATCGATCATGGCGGTCTTTCAAACAGCGGAAAGAATGTTGCCGTCCGCATTGCGGGCCGCGCTATCGCCGTATCTGCGCAAAGTCGCCGCTATGCTCACCGGCCGGGACGAAAAGGCAGTCTCGCAGCGCATGGCGCTGATCGCCTTCACGATCCGCGTTGCAGGCGCGGCGCTTGCCTTTCTCTCGCAGATCATTCTGGCCCGCCTGATGGGACGGTTCGAATACGGCATCTTCGTCTTCGTCTGGGTCCTGATGATCCTGTTCGGCAATCTCGCCTGCCTCGGCTTCCCAACCGCCGTCATCCGTTTCCTGCCGCAGTATGACGCCAGCGGCAATCATGATGCCATTCGCGGCCTGAACGCCACGGCACGCTTGTTCGTGGTCGCCGTCTCGGGCACGCTCGCGCTGATCGGCGCGCTGCTGCTCTTCGCCTTCCACGGCATGGTCGAGCACTATTATGTCATGCCGATCTTCCTCGGCCTGATTGCCGTGCCGATGATTTCGCTCGGAGACGTGCTGGATGGTACGGCCCGCGCCAAGCACTGGCCGATCATGGCGCTCAGCCCAACCTTCCTGATCCGCCCGACCCTGATCTTGCTCTTCATGGTGGCTGCGATCCTCGCCGGCGCGCCACGCGATGCCGTCACCGCCATGGCCGCGGCGCTCGCCGGCGCCTTCGCCAGTGTCCTGCTGCAATATCTCGCGGTGACGTTCCGTCTGCGCCGCCATTACCCAAGCGGTCCGAAAGCCACCGAATTCAACGCCTGGACGGCCGTGGCACTGCCGATCTTCCTGGTCGAAGGCGTGGGTTACCTGCTCACCAATTCCGACGTCATCGTCGTCGGCATCTTCCTCGATCCGGATGAAGTCGCCGTCTACTTCGCCGCCGCCAAGACAATGGCCCTGGTGCTCTTCGTCTCCTTCGCCGTCAGGGCGGCTATCGGCCCGCGCTTTGCGGCGATCCTCGCCGAAGGCGACCGGAGCAAGCTCGCAGCCTTCGCAACCGAGGCGACGCGCTGGTCCTTCTTTCCGGCACTTGCCCTCGGCCTCGTGGTGCTGGCGGCGGGGCAGCTCCTGCTGTCGCTGTTCGGCGCCGCCTTCACCGAGGGCCAGATCGTGATGGCGATCCTGCTTGCCGGAATTCTTGCGAGAGCGCTCGTCGGCCCTGCCGAAGTGCTCCTGACCATGGCGGACAAGCAGATGCTCTGCGTCTATCTCTATGCTGTAGCGCTCGTTGCCAACGTCGGCCTCAACGTCGCGCTCATTCCTCATCTCGGTATCGAAGGCGCGGCAATTGCCGGCGCCACCGCCATGGCGATCGAAGCGCTGCTCCTGCACATCGCCGTCCGCCGTGCGCTCGGCATCACCCTATTCGCCCTCCTCCGACGCTCGTCGGCCTCATCGGCAACGAGGGTTTTCTGATTATGGCACGTCCCCCCTACACCGAAACCACCGACAGCCAAGTGAACGCCCTGACCCATACGCTCGCAGCGCTGCATTTCGAAACACCGAAAGCCGAAGCCCGCGTCGAGGTCGGCCGTGCCGGCCGCGAACTCTGCCTCTATCCCGGCAAGCTCGGCTACGAGCTGCAGGACGAGCTGGACTTCCTGTCCAATCGCGCCATGGAGCCGAACGTCTTCTTCTCCGGGCGCTTTCTCGCACCCGCCATGCCGCGCCTTGAGGATCGGCAGGTGCGTCTGGCGCTCATGCGCGACAACAGCAGCACGCGCAGCCGCATCCGGCTGCTGATGCCCTTCACGGTCGACAAGCCTGGCTTTGCGATCGGCCCGTCCATTATCCGGGTCTGGTCGAACTCCTTCGGCCCGCTCGGCACGCCCTTGCTCGACGCCGAGGATGCCGGCGAAACGCTCGACAACCTCCTCGAAGCACTCTCCCGGCCGGAACTGCATCTGCCAAGCACGCTCGTATTGCCGGATGTCCGTCTCAACGGTCACTTCGTCCAGATGGCCAAGGTCATCGCCATCGGCCGGAACCTGCCGATCGCCGTCGCCAACCCATTCCAACGCCCGATGCTCCAGAGCAATGACGACGCGCTTACCTACCTCAGGCGGACGATTTCCAACGCGCACTTGCGGGAAATGCGCCGCCAATGGCGGCTGCTGGAAAGCCATGGCGAAGTCACCTACAGCGTCGCGCGTCAGCCTCGCGATATTCATAGGCGCATGGAAGAATTCCTGGCGCTGGAAGCAAGCGGCTGGAAGGGCAAGAAGCGCTCGGCGCTCGTCACCGACCGCCACCATGCCGCCTTCGCCCGTGAGGCAATTTCTAATCTTGCAGCCATCGACGCGGTGCGCATCCACACCATCGATCTCAATGGTAAGGCTGTCGCCTCGATGATCGTGCTGATCATGGGCGGCGAAGCCTATACGTGGAAGACGGCATTCGACGAGGCCTATGCCCGCTATTCGCCGGGCAAGCTCTTGATGGGCGAGCTGACGGAATGGCATCTCGACGACGCCAACGTTGTCCGCTCCGATTCCTGCGCCGTGCCGGATCATCCGATCATGAGCCGCTTCTGGCATGAACGCGAGGATATGGGCACGCTCATTATCGGCCTGACGCCGAACGGCGACCGCGACGTGCGTCAGGTGACCACGCAGCTGCATATGTATCGCAGCACGCGCAACATGGCGAAGCTGCTGCGCGAAAAGATCCTGTCGCTTACGAAGCGCTGACCTCAGCGATCGCCCGCTCGCGCAGGAGGCGACGGATCACCTTGCCTGATGTCGTCAGCGGCAGCGCATCGACGAATTCGATCTCGCGCGGATATTCGTGCATGGAAAGCCGGGTCTTCACCCATTCGCGAATCTCGATCGCCAGTTTGTCACTCGGTTCGCGACCCGGTACGAGGACGACATAGGCCTTGACGATTTCCGTTCGCACCGCATCCGGCTTGCCGACGGCGGCGGCAAGCAGCACGGCGGGATGACCGCCAAGGCAATCCTCGATCTCGCTCGGTCCGATACGATAGCCCGACGAGGTGATGACATCGTCGTCGCGGCCGACAAAGGAAATGTAGCCATCCGCATCCTGTCGGCCGATATCGCCGGTCAGCAGCCAGTCATTGGCGAATTTCGCCTCGGTGGCCGCCTCATTCTGCCAATAGCCGAGGAACATCACCGGATCAGGCCGCTTGATCGCGATCTGCCCCGTCTCCCCTACCGCAACCTCGACGCCATCGGCATCGACGATCGCCACGCGATGGCCGGGAGCGGGCTTGCCCGTCGCCCCGCCACGGCTGACACCGAAGGCCTCGCTGGAAGAAAGGACGAAATTGCACTCCGTCTGGCCAAAGAATTCGTTGACGCTGACCCCGAGCACGGACCGCGCCCATTCGAAGGTTTCGCGGCCAAGCGCTTCGCCGGCCGAACCGATGGTACGCAGCTTGAGATCGTAATGCGCCCGCGGATTGTCGACCGACTTCAGCAGGCGCAGTGCCGTCGGCGGAATGAAGGCATTGCGCACCTCCATTTCCGCCATGATGCGGAAAGCCATATGCGGATCGAACTTCTGCGCCGGCGACGAAACGACGGGAACGCCGAGCATCAGGCTCGGCAACAGCGCATTCAGGAGACCGCCGGCCCAGGCCCAGTCCGACGGCGTCCAGAGCCGGTCGCCGGCCTGAGGAAAGCCCTCATGGGCGAATTGCATGCCCGGAATATGGCCCGGCAACACGCGATGGCCATGCAGCGCACCCTTGGGCGGCCCGGTCGTGCCCGAGGTAAAGATCATCAATGCCGGATCATCCGGGCCGGTGTCCGCCACCTCGAACAAGGGCGGATGCGCGACGACCAGATCGGCAAAGCCGGCAATGCCCTCTTCGGCGCCATCGATGCTGATCACTTGCGCAAGTCCAGGCAGCCGGTCCCGGATCGGACGCAGCCGCTCGAGACCGAACCGATTGGTGACGATTGCCGAAGCACCTGATGTCTTCAACCGATATTCCAGCGCCTCGGCGCCGAACAGCAAGGCCAGCGGCAGGGCGATCGCCCCCATCTTGTAAATCGCCACATGCGCGACAACAGTCTCGAAGCTCTGCGGCAGCAGCAGCGCCACCCGATCTCCCGCCCGCACTCCAAGCGCGACAAGCGCATTGGCGAAAGAGGCGGAACGATCGCGCAACTCGCCGTAGCTCATGGAAAACTGATTGCCGTCCGGATTGAAATGCTGAAGGCAGATCCGGTCGGGCTCGCGTTCGGCCCAGGCATCGCAAACAGCATGTCCTATGTTGAATTTCGCCGGAATCTCCCAACGAAAGTCGCGATAGAGGGCTTCATAAGTATCACGCGGGGGCAATTTCATGCGCATTTCCAGAAAATGGTGCGGCGCAGCTAACACCTGTCGCCCGCATGGTTCAAGGAAACATTTGAGATTGCCGTCTTCCCTGCCAAACGATTTGCCTTATTTATCGAAGAATACTTCGAAGCTCTTCACGAACTGACGCACCGATCGGCGGCAAACCTGACACGCCGGATTAATTTGGTGACGCACGCATTCCGCCCCCCTCAGGGCGGCGGGCCTCTTTGCGCCGGATAATCGAATGGACGGAGAATATCGATGGAATACGTAAAGCTTGGCCGGACCGGTCTTGAAGTTTCACGCATCTGCCTGGGTTGCATGACCTATGGCGATCCCAACAAGGGTACGCATGCCTGGTCGTTGAAGGAGGAAGACAGCCGTCCGCTGCTGCGCCAGGCGATCGAGGCCGGCATCAACTTCCTCGATACGGCCAACACCTATTCCAACGGCTCCTCGGAGGAGATCGTCGGCCGCGCCATCAAGGATTTCGCCAAGCGCGACGATATCGTGCTTGCCACCAAGGTCTTCAACCGCATGCGCCCCGGCCCGAACGGCGCCGGCCTGTCGCGCAAGGCGATCTTCGACGAGATCGACAACAGCCTGCGCCGCCTCGGCACCGACTATGTCGATCTCTACCAGATCCATCGTTGGGACTATACGACACCGATCGAGGAAACGCTGGAAGCACTGCACGATGTCGTCAAGGCCGGTAAGGCCCGCTATATCGGCGCCTCCTCCATGTATGCCTGGCAATTCGCCAAGGCGATCTACACCTCGCGCCTCAACGGCTGGACGGAGTTCGTCAGCATGCAGGACCACCTGAACCTGCTCTACCGCGAGGAGGAGCGCGAAATGCTGCCCTTCTGCGAGGACCAGAAGATCGCCGTCATCCCCTGGAGCCCGCTCGCCCGCGGCCGGCTCACCCGCGATTGGGATGAGGCCACTGCCCGCACGGAGTCCGATGAATTCGGTAAGACGCTCTACACCCAGGCGCTCGAAGCCGACCGCAAGATCGTCGATGCCGTCGGCACCGTCGCCAAGGCCCGCGGTATCCCGCGCGCGCAGGTCGCAACCGCCTGGATCCTGCAAAAGAGCGCCGTCACCGCCCCGATCATCGGCGCCTCCAAGCCCGGCCACATCACGGATGCCGTCGCCTCCCTGGAGGTCAAATTGACGCCGGAGGAAGTCGAGGCGCTGGAGAGCCCTTATGTTCCGCACGGGGTTGCTGGGTTCAAATAAGGAGGTTTTGGAGTGGTCAGGTTGGGCTGGTGATATTGCGGTTAGCTGTCTGCCTGGCCCCTCAACTCTCTTCCGGCAGAGCAATCCGCATATGAAATGAAGTGGTTGCCGCGCAACTCCTTCTCCTCAGCGGGGAGAAGGTGGCCCNNTCCCCGAGGGGAGAAGGAAGTGAGGGGCACTCACATCCTCTGAAGCCGATTGTCCCTACGGTAAATCGCGCAAAAGTGACTTCACGAACGGGTCACAGTTGAGGCTTAACAGGTGGTGGTTCCCTACCCCAGGATGACAGCCCATGATCACAGTCCCCTTCGAAGCGCGGCGCTTTCAATCGACCGCGGCCTATTATCTGCGCTATCGCATTCCCTATCCTGACAGGCTGATTACCCGCGTCGCCGAGCGCAGCGGGCTGAAGCCCGGCGATCATGTGCTCGATCTCGGCTGCGGTCCCGGCCAGCTCGGCATAGCCTTTGCGCGGCTGCAGGGCGCGGCTGTCACCGCCATGGATCCGGAACCGGAAATGCTCGCCGAAGCCGCGCTCGGCGCGAAGGCAGCCGGCGTTGATATCAGCATCCGCCAAGGCTCCTCCTACGATCTCGGCCCTGATATCGGCAGGCTGCACCTCTGCGTCATGGGCCGCTCCTTCCATTGGATGGACAGGCCGGCAACGCTTGAGGCCCTCGATAAGCTGATCGAGCCGAGCGGCGCCGTTGTCCTCTTCCACGATAAAGGCATTCTGGCGGAGCCGAACTGGCGGGGCATCCTTGAACCACTGATGGAAACCTATTCGCCCGAGCGCAGCGCGGAGCGGCAGATGCGCCGGAGCAAGGAATGGGCACCGCACGAAGCCATGTTGCTCGCCTCGCCCTTCCGCAATCTGGAACGGATCGGCATCGTCTCGGAATATGAGCGGGATATCGAAGAGATCGTCGGCCGCATCTTCTCGATGTCGTCGACCTCGCCGCAGGCGCTGGGGGACAAGGCGGCCGATTTCGAGGCAGCACTGCGCGCGGAACTGCTGGCGGCCGCACCCGACGGCAAGTTCAGGGAGGTCGTCGAGGCGAACGGGCTGCTCGCCTTCCGGGACTAGATCAGCTGTTTTCGTTGCCCGGCGGTGGCGACAGCTCCTGCCGGGTCGCCGACAGGAATTCTTGCGACAATTCGGAATTGTCCATCGCGCGTGCCAGGATGACGGCGCCGACCATGGCCGAAAGGCTGGCAAATGCCCTGCGCCGGCGATCCTCCGGCGTTTCGCCGGGAACGATTTCTTCCAGCACCTCGACCAGCCCCATCAGGCCGCCGGTGAAGGTGGACTGCATTTTGGGGCCATGGCGGCTGACCTCCTGCGTCAGGGCCGCAAAGACGCAACCGGTCGCATGTTCCACAACGTTGCGATGCGAGAGATAATGGGCGAGCAGCGCTTCCAGCGGCTGGTCGGGCGAGCTTGACGCCACTTCCTTCCAGCGCTCCAGCGAACGCGCCACCAGCGCTTTGCTCGCCTCGCAGGCAAGCTCGTCCTTCGAATCGAAATGGCCGTAAAAGCCGCCATGCGTCAGCCCGGCCGCCTTCATGATCTCGGCGACGCCGATGCCGTCAAAACCCTTCTCGCGGAAGAGTTCGCCTGCCACGGCAAGGATCTTCTCGCGATTCTCGGCGAATTTCTCCCGGCTCACTCTCATCAAAAAACTCCATCAGAGCATCAATAAATCTGTATTGACAATTTATATGATGACCATCATCAATACGCAACAAATATGATAACAATCATGTAAATGCCTTTGCACAAACGTTCAAGCCTGGAGAACGGCAGGGCGCTAGACGTGGTACGGTACCCCCGACTGTCCGCGATCCGGTGTTTTCGCAAGTCCGGCCTGACGGCACGATACCCAACCTGATTGGAACGCAGCTCATGGTTTCCACTGCCCTTGCCTCGACGCTCGCCCGGCGCAACATCCATTACGGATGGGTCGTCGTCGCCGCCACCTTTCTCACCATGCTGGTCACGGCCGGCGCCATGGGCGCGCCCGGCGTGCTCATCAAGCCGCTGGAGGATGAATTCGGCTGGAGCACTTCCTCGATTTCGTCCGCGCTTGCCGTCCGCCTCGTGCTGTTCGGCCTCATGGGTCCCTTTGCCGCCGCCTTCATGAACCATTTCGGCGTGCGCAAGGTCATCGTCTTCGCGCTGGGCACCATATGCGTCGGCTTCATTGGCTCGCTTTACATGACGCAGGTCTGGCAGCTGCTGCTCTGCTGGGGCATCATCATCGGCTTCGGCACCGGCCTCACCGCCATGGTGCTGGCTGCGACGGTTTCCACGCGCTGGTTCACCAAGCATCGCGGCCTCGTCATCGGCATGCTTTCGGCAAGCTCAGCCACGGGACAGCTCGTCTTCCTGCCGCTGATGGCAGAGCTGACGACGCGCTATGGCTGGCGCACCACCGTGCTTTTCGTCTGCGGCATGATCGTCGTCGCCGCCTTCATCGTGCTGCTTCTGATGCGTGACCGTCCCTCGGACGTCAATCTGCCGCTCGTCGGCGAGATCCACATCACTCCGCCGCCGGCCGCCACCAGGAACCTGAAGGCAGCACTCGCCTCGCCGATCGCGATCCTGCGGGAAGTCTCCACGACATCCACCTTCTGGATCCTGTTCGCCACCTTCTTCATCTGCGGCCTGTCGACCAACGGTCTGATCCAGACGCACTTCGTTACGCTTTGCGGCGATTTCGGCATCGTGCCTGTCGCGGCCGCCAGCGTCCTTGCCGTCATGGGCATCTTCGACTTCTTCGGCACGATCGGCTCTGGCTGGCTCTCCGACCGCTTCGACAATCGCTGGCTGCTTTTCTGGTATTACGGCCTGCGCGGCCTGTCGCTGGTCTACCTGCCCTTCAGCGATTTCACCTTCTACGGCCTGTCGATCTTCGCCGTCTTCTATGGCCTCGACTGGATCGCCACCGTACCGCCGACCGTCAAGATCGCCGCCGACCGCTTCGGCCGCGAAAAGGCCGGCCTCGTCTTCGGCTGGGTCTTCGCCGGCCACCAGCTGGGTGCCGCCACCGCCGCCTATGGCGCCGGCCTGACCCGCACGGAGCTGAACACTTACCTCCCCGCCTTCTTCGTCGCCGGCGCCTTCTGCCTGCTCGCCGCGATCCTGGCGATCACGCTGCAAAAGTCCGGCTCCACCAGCAAAGGTCCGGCCATGGCGCACTGAGCCTCAAACGGCAAAAAGCCCATGGCGTCCACCCACGCCATGGGCCAAACCGCAACCCTGCGGAAACACTCGCAATATCTGCCGCACCCGGCTTGCGCGCCCCGCCGGTCACATGCTAGACAGCCGCCTCGTCAGTACCCCGTTGCCCCATTGGCGGAATTGGTAGACGCGCTCGACTCAAAATCGAGTTTCGAAAGAAGTGCTGGTTCGACTCCGGCATGGGGCACCAAAAACCACTATCATTTGATATGCTTCCCTTCAGCAGACCTCAAAAACTGCTGCAAGTACTTCATGTTCACCCCCACCCCATCACGAAAAATTTTGCCTTTCCGCCATTTCCGCGACTCCCTGACCATTTACAGCCATAATCCTGCCCCCTAAAGGTTTGCAACGCAGCAAAAAGGGGGCCCTATGCTTCGTAGACTGTACGACTGGACCATGTCGCTCGCCGGCCGCAAATCGGCGGAAATCTGGTTGGCCGTGATCGCCTTCGTCGAGAGCTCCATCTTTCTCGTTCCGGCGGACGTGCTTTTCCTGCCGATGTCGCTTGCCAAGCCCGAACGTGCCTGGCGCTATGCGCTGACGGCGACGGTTGCTTCCGTGCTTGGCGGCATTGCCGGCTGGGCGCTCGGCTATTATGCCTTCGAGACCATCGCCAAGCCGATCCTCGAATTCTATGGCAAGCTCGACGCCTTCAACCAGATGAGCGCCGGCGTCACCTATGAATGGATCCTGCTGCTCCTGGTCACATCGGGCCTGGCGCACCTGCCGCCGATCAAGGTGGTGACGATCCTCTCCGGCGTCGCCCATATCGATCTCGGCTTGTTCATCATCTCGGCCATCGTCGCCCGTGGCGCCCGCTTCTTCTTCCTGGCCTTCCTTTTGCGCCGTTATGGCGAATCCATCCGCCATTTCATCGAGAAGCGCCTCGGCCAGATCACCATGATCGCCGCCGCCATTCTCATCGCCCTCTACGCCGTCTTCCATTTTGCCCTGGCGAGCTGACCAAGGAGCCCTCAACGCATGTCCACGACTTCGCCTTCCTCCCGCGCCGGCCTCGGCTATGGCGCCCTGCTGACGATTGGCATGATCGTCGTCATCGGCTCGGCGCTCGGCTTCCAATATATCGGCGGCTATATCCCCTGCGCGCTCTGCCTGGACCAGCGCCAACCCTATTATTACGGCATCCCTGTCGCCATCATCGCCGTGCTGACGGCGGTTGCCGGTCTGCCCTCCTGGATCACCCGCGGGCTCCTCATCATCGCCGGCCTGATGATGGTGGTCGGCGGCGGCATCGGTGTCTATCACGCGGGCGTCGAATGGCATTTCTGGGAAGGCCCGACTACCTGCTCGACGACGGCAAGCAGCGTCACGCAGAATGCCGGCGACCTACTCGGCCAGCTGAACACCATCAAAGGGCCGTCCTGCACGGAAGCGGCCCTTCGCATCCTCGGCCTATCGATGGCCGGCTGGAACGTGATCGCCAGCGTGATCCTGGCGGCGATTGCTTTTGTAGGGGCGAAGAAGGCTGCTTAAACCCTTCTCTCCCGCGGAGAGAAGGTGGACGCGAGCAGGTGAGCAAAGCGAAACTGCGAACGGCCGGATGAGGGGGACGAGAAGCGAAGCGACGAGGGCCTTGAGCGGCAAGCGAAACGCAAATTTGCGTGCCGCCGCTCCCCCTCATCCGACCCTTCGGGCCACCTTCTCCCCGAGGGGAGAAGGAAATCCTACGGCTGCAGTTCCGAATCCCAGTAGAGATAGTCGAGCCAGCTGTCGTGCAGATAGTTCGGCGGGAACAGGCGGCCGTTATTGTGCAGGTCCTGCACGGTCGGCTGGTATGGCTTCTGCGCCGGGAACATGCCGGCCTGCTTCGGCAGCTTGCTGCCCTTGCGCAGATTGCACGGGGAACAGGCGGCCACGACGTTCTCCCAGGTGGTCTCGCCGCCATGGGCGCGCGGGATGACGTGGTCGAAGGTCAGGTCGTCGTGGGAGCCGCAATACTGGCATTCGAACTTGTCGCGTAGGAAGACGTTGAAGCGGGTGAAGGCGGGATTGCGGGACGGCTGCACATATGTCTTCAGGCATACGACGCTCGGCAGCCGCATCGAGAAGCTCGGTGAGGACACACACTGATCGTATTCTGCGATGATGTTCACACGGTCAAGAAAAACCGCCTTGATCGCGTCCTGCCAGGACCAGAGCGACAAGGGATAGTAACTCAGCGGTCTGTAGTCAGCGTTCAGCACGAGCGCCGGCAAGGACTGCGGGGAGACTGCAATCGTCAAGGAACCCTCCTGATCGATTCGGCATCTGCACCTGTATATTAGGCCGGTTGTTACAGGATTGTGAAGTCCAATAAATTCAGTGCATAAAGGCGATTTCAGGGAGGCGGCCGATTAAACTATAGGCAGCGCATCCCGGCGTGTTTTCACGGCATAATAAGCCCAGAAGAGCCGGGCCGCGACCGAGCGCCAAGGCGCCCAAACCGCTGCTTCGCGGGCAATGGCCTTGGCCAAGGGCCTGACTTCATGGCCGAAAGCCATGCCGACGGCCGCCTGCAGCGCCACGTCGCCGGCCGGAAACACATCTGCGTGACCGCCGCAGAACATCAGGTAGACTTCCGCCGTCCAGGGGCCGATTCCCTTGATCGACGTCAGCTCGGCGAGCGCCTTTTCAGGTGATTCAGCACTGAGCGCATAAAGATCGAGGCTGCCTCCAGCGACCGCTTCGGCTACGCGCGCCAGTGTCTCGTGCTTGATTCGCGACAGGCCGAAGGTCCGCCATGCCTCCGGCTCCAGCCCAACATAGCCTCTTGCAGTCACCTGCCCCATCCCGGCGATCATCTTCCCCCAGATCGCATCGGCGCTGGCGCGGGAGACGACCTGCGAAACGATGATATGGGCGAGGCCCTCGAAGCCCGGTTCACGCAGGCGCAAAGGCAAAGTGCCCGCCTCAGCGGCAACGGGCCGCAGGCGCGGATCGAGTTCCAGCAAGGCAGCAAGCCCCCGTTCGATATCGCGCTCGTCGCGAATGATCTGCATGACGTCTCGTGGCCCCCGGTTCAAATTCGTGGCAGAAGAAAGCATGATCGAGATTCCCCGTCAAAAGCCGAAATTCCGTTTTGCCCCGAGCCCCAATGGCCCACTGCATCTCGGCCATGCACTATCGGCCATCCTCAATCACGACATGGCGCAGAAAGCCGGCGGCGATTTCCTGCTGCGCATCGAAGACATAGATCAGGCGCGCTGCACACCCGATTTCGAAGAGGGCATCTATAGAGATCTCTCCTGGCTCGGCCTCAGCTGGCAGGAGCCGGTGCGTCGGCAATCGGAACATTTCCCGGCCTATCAGCAGGCCCTGCAGACGCTTATCGCACGTGGCCTCGTTTATCCCGCCTTCCTGACCCGCGGCGAGGTCAAATCGCTCGTCGCCGCTTTCGAGGCGGATGGCAAATCATGGCCGCGCGACCCGGACGGCACACCGCTCTATCCACCCGACGATCGCGAGCGCAGCGATGCCGAGCGGCAGCGCCTGCTGGCATCGGGCATGAAGCATGCCTGGCGTCTCGATATGGAAAAGGCGCTAGCGACAGTGGACGAACCATTGCACTGGCAAGAAAGCGGCGACGGCGAGACGGGCATTATTCCAGCCGATCCGGCCGCCTGGGGCGATGTCGTGCTGTCGCGCTCGGATGCACCCTCGAGCTATCATCTTTCCGTTGTCGTCGACGACGCCGTGCAGGGCATCACCCATGTCGTGCGCGGGCTGGACCTCTTCCACGCCACTTCGATCCATCGCCTGCTGCAGACGCTGCTTGGCCGGCCGGAGCCGCTCTATCATCACCACCGCCTCGTCCTCGGAGAGGACAAAAAAAAGCTGTCCAAGAGCCTGGGTGATACCGGCATTGCCGAATGGCGCCGGCAGGGTCTCTCACCGGCGGAGCTTCGCCGCCGCATCGGCCTCTGATTTGGCTCCTGGCTCGGCCCTTGGTTCTGAGGGTATCTTTTCCGAAGCTACCTCGGCGGCCGCGCGGCTCGCCACCTTGCCGAACAGCAGGCGGCGCACGCGGAATTTCATCAGCGCCGCATTGATCTCCGCTCCCATGATAAAGATCACTGCGAGCATATAGAGAAAAATCAGCACGATCATCACGGACGCCAGACCGGCATAGGTGGCGGTATAGTTGGCGAAGGTCGAGAGATAATAGGCAAAGAGCACAGCGCCGATCGACCAGAAGACCAGCGTCAATATCACGCCGGGGATCACGTCGAACACCCGCCTGCGCCCGGCCGCCAGCCACAGATGCAGGATCATCAGGCCCGCCAGCAGCAGAAAGATCGTGCCGTAGATCCGCCAGCTGAAGACGATCTCGAGGATATCGGCGAGCTTCGGCAGCCATTGCCTTGTGTAATTGAGCGCGAGCGGCACGGCGACGAGCAGGATACTGAGGATTGCGAAGATCAGCACGGCAATGAGCACATAGCCAAGGCTGGCGAGACGGTTGAAATACCAAGGTCGGGTCTCGGGCACGCGATAGGCGCGGTTCAGCGATATGCGCAGCGCCTCGACGCCGTTCGACGCGAAATAGGCAGCAGCAAGCACCGAGATCGTCAATAGCCCGCCGCGCGGAATGGTCAGCACCTGCACGACCTGATCGGCGAGAGGCTTGGCGATCGCCTCCGGCCAGGTGTCGAAGATCAGATGCACGGCCGTCGACGAAAACTGACTGGCGCCGAGAAAGCTTGCGAGCGCCGTGCCGAAGATCAGGAAAGGAAAAACCGCCAGCAGTGTCGACAGCGCCACATGGCTTGCCATGGCGAACCCGTCATCTTCGACGAAATGGAACACTGCGTCGTAGATCACCTTGTAAGTCGTCCGCAGGGCTGTCGGCATACCATCTCCGCTCGGCGTCGGCATTCATCCGGCTGATACCGCCGGTTGTCGATTGTATCGGGTTCCTGAATATGGGAAACGAGTCCCGGTTTGTACAGGAATCATCTTTCCATGACGGAACAACGCACGATCCTCGTCACTGGTTGCTCCTCCGGCATCGGTGCTTATTGCGCACGGGCGCTGAAAGCCGACGGATGGCGCGTATTCGCCACTGTGCGCAAGCACGAAGATCTCGCTCCGCTCGAGGCCGAGGGCATCGAAGCGCTGCTCCTCGACTACACAAGGCCCGAGACCATTTCCGCCACGGTGGCGACAGTGCGCGAGCGCACGGGTGACCGCATCGATGCTCTCTTCAACAATGGCGCCTATGGACAGCCGGGCGCCGTCGAGGATCTGACAACCGATGTGCTGCGTGAACAGTTCGAAACCAATTTTTTCGGCTGGCACGAGCTGACGCGCCAGATCCTGCCGCTGATGCGCAAACAGGAGCATGGCCGTATCGTCAATTGCTCGTCCATTCTGGGACTCGTTCCCTACCGTTTCCGCGGCGCCTACACGGCCTCGAAATTCGCGCTGGAAGGGCTGACGATCACGCTCAGAATGGAGCTGCAGGATAGCGGCATCCATGTGAGCCTCATCGAGCCCGGCCCGATCGCGACGAAGTTTACCGCCAATGCGCTCGCCAAGATCCACGAGCATATCGACCTCGAAGGCTCGCCCCATGTGGTGGAATACCGCAGGCAACTGAAACGGCTTGATGGATCAGGCCCGATCAATAAACATAAATTGGGTCCTGAAGCGGTCTATGATGTGCTAAAATCCGCTCTGAACGTGAGAAATCCACGCCCGCACTATCTGGTAACGACACCCGCCAAGCAGGGCGTGCTCTTGAAAAGGCTATTGCCGGCTAACCTTTTCTATCGTCTGATGCGCCGGCTGGATTAGAGCAACCCACGAATGGGCAAAGCGCCTTTTCCGCTTGGGATTGCTTAAAAGAAGACAAGGATGGAGGAGCCATGTCTACCGTTACTTATGTTGCCGCCATCATTGTCATGGGACTTGTCGCGATCGTTCTCATTCGCGGCCTGCTGAACATGATGAAAGGCGACAACCCGAACCTTTCGAACCGGCTGATGCAGCTGCGCGTGCTGCTGCAGGCAGTGGCGGTGATCCTGATCATGCTGACGCTCTGGCTGACGGGCGGCGGCCGCCCGGCCTAACCACAGGAACACGATGGTCAAGCTCAACAAGATCTATACCAAGACCGGCGACGATGGCACCACAGGCCTTGCCGCCGGTCCGAGGCGGCTGAAACACGATTTGCGCGTCGAAAGCTACGGCACGGTCGACGAGACCAATTCCGCAATCGGCGTCGCGCGGCTACACATGTCAGACATGCCCGAGATCGACGCCATGCTGATGCGGATCCAGAACGATCTCTTCGATCTCGGCGCCGATCTTTCGACGCCCGAAGCGGACGAACCCCTACCCTATGAACCCTTGCGCATCACCGACCATCAGGTCGAACGCTTGGAACATGATATCGACTTGCTCAATGCCGATCTCGATCCGCTGAAATCCTTCGTTCTGCCGGCCGGAAGCGCCGCCTCCGCGCATCTGCACCTCGCCCGCACCATTGCCAGACGTGCCGAGCGACTGATGGTGGCACTGTCGCGTGAACAAGGCGAACGCGTCAGCCTGGCGGCGCTGAAATACGTCAACCGGCTCTCCGATTTGCTTTTCGTTGCGGCGCGCCACGCGAACGATAAGGGCCGAGGCGATGTGCTCTGGGTTCCCGGCAAGAATCGATAGCGGCACATGCCAATCACCAGGGCGTACATATTGACGTTGACGTAAACGTTATTTATGCCTTTCAAGCAATTCGTCTCTCGGCGGCCTGGAAGCGTTGTAATTGGGAAAAAAACGCGTATCCATGTCGCCATTCGACAAATGGAATGGCGCTAAACAGCGCATGTTCTCGGGCGGTCATGTTGAAGGAAGGATTCCATGAAGATTCTCGTCCCCGTCAAGCGGGTTGTTGACTACAACGTCAAGATTCGCGTGAAGCCGGATGGTTCCGGCGTTGAGCTTTCGAACGTGAAGATGTCGATGAACCCGTTCGACGAGATCTCGGTCGAAGAGGCGCTGCGCCTGAAGGAAGCCGGCAAGGCCGAGGAAGTGGTGGTCGTATCGATCGGACCTGCTAAGGCTGAAGAAACGCTGCGCACGGCGCTCGCCATGGGTGCGGATCGCGCCATCCTGGTCGAAACCGATGATGCCGTCGAGCCGCTCGCCGTCGCCAAGATCCTGAAGGGCGTCGCCGAGGCCGAACAGCCGGGCCTCGTCATCGTCGGCAAGCAGGCGATCGATGACGACTCCAACCAGACCGGCCAGATGTTGGCGGCCCTGCTCGGCACGGCGCAGGCGACCTTCGCCTCGAAGATCGAGATCGGTGATGGTGGCGCCAAGGTCACCCGCGAAGTCGATGGCGGCCTGCAGACCATCGAGGTCAAGCTTCCGGCGGTCGTCACGACCGACCTGCGCCTGAACGAGCCGCGCTACGCCTCGCTGCCGAACATCATGAAGGCCAAGAAGAAGCCGCTCGACAAGAAGAGCCCCGCCGATTTCGGCGTCTCGACCGAGCCGCGCCTGAAGGTGCTGAAGACCGAAGAGCCGTCTGGCCGCAAGGCCGGCGTCAAGGTGGGCTCGGTTGCTGAGCTTGTCGAAAAGCTCAAGACCGAAGCCGGCGTGCTCTGAGGATAGGAAAGGATAAGACCTATGGCCATTCTTCTTCTGGCTGATCATGACAATGCCCACCTCTCCGACCAGACCGCTAAGGCGCTGACGGCTGCCTCCAAGATCGGCGGCGATGTGCATGTGCTCGCTGCCGGCGCGGGCGCCAAGGCTGCGGCCGAGCAGGCGGCAAAGCTTGCCGGCGTCTCCAAGGTGCTGGTTGCCGAGGATGCAAGCCTCGCCAACAATCTCGCAGAACCGCTAGCGGCACTGATCGTATCGCTTGCCGGTTCCTACGACGTGATCATCGGCGCCGCGACCTCGGTCGGCAAGAACGTGCTGCCGCGCGTTGCCGCCCTGCTCGATGTCGCCCAGGTCTCGGAAATCATCGAAGTCGTTTCCCCCGACACCTTCAAGCGGCCGATCTATGCCGGCAATGCCATCCAGACGGTGCAATCCACCGACGCCAAGAAGGTGATCACCGTGCGCACGGCCTCGTTCGCCTCCGCCTCTGAAGGGGGTTCGGCTGCAATCGAGACGATCTCTGCGGCTGCTGATCCGGCGCTGTCCACCTTCGTCGGCGATGCACTGTCGACATCGGACCGTCCGGAGCTGACCTCCGCCAAGATCATCATCTCGGGCGGCCGTGCACTCGGCTCTGCCGAGAAGTTCCGCGAAGTGATCCTGCCGGTTGCCGACAAGCTCGGCGCTGCCGTCGGCGCTTCCCGCGCTGCCGTCGATGCCGGCTACGCGCCGAACGACTGGCAGGTCGGTCAGACCGGCAAGGTGGTCGCACCGCAGCTCTACATCGCCTGCGGCATATCCGGCGCCATCCAGCATCTGGCCGGCATGAAGGATTCGAAGGTCATTGTCGCCATCAATAAGGACGAGGAAGCCCCGATCTTCCAGATCGCCGACTACGGCCTGGTCGCTGACCTCTTCGAAGCGCTGCCGGAACTCCAGAAGGCGCTCTGACCGCACCAATCCGGTTTCTCGCAGTTGCGAGAGACTGGAAAATCGTCTCTTATAGGTCTATCAATCTTTGCCGGGCTAGAAATGGCCCGGCAAATTTGAATTAAGAGCATAGCGCATCGCCAGGAGCGCGCCGGGGAGTTGGCAATGAGTTCGCTGAAGACGATCGGTATTATCGGCGCGGGCCAGATGGGCTGCGGCATTGCCCATGTGTCCGCCATGGCCGGCTACAAGGTCCATATCTACGATCTCTCGCAGGATCGCATTGAAAGCGGCCTTGCCACCATCAACGGCAATCTCGCCCGCCAGGTCGCATCCGGCAAGACAACCGACGAAGAGCGCAAGGCAGCGCTCTCCCGCATCACCGGCTCGGCCGATCTCAACGATCTCGCCCAGGTCGATCTCGCCATCGAGGCTGCGACGGAAGACGAAAGCGTCAAGCGCAAGATCTATGCGCAGGTATGTCCCGTGCTGAAGCCCGAAGCGCTGCTGGCAACGAATACCTCGTCGCTCTCGATCACCCGCCTTGCCTCCGCCACCGACCGTCCCGAACGCTTCATGGGCATCCACTTCATGAACCCGGTTCCGGTCATGAAGCTCGTGGAGCTGGTACGCGGCATCGCGACTGAAGAATCGACTTTCTCCGCGGCCAAGGACTACGTCTCCTCGCTGGAAAAGACGATCACCGTCGCCGAAGACTTCCCCGCCTTTATCGTCAATCGCATCCTGCTGCCGATGATCAACGAGGCGATCTACACGCTCTATGAAGGCGTGGGCACCGTCGATGCCATCGATACTGCCATGCGGCTCGGCGCCAACCACCCGATGGGCCCGCTGCAGCTTGCCGACTTCATCGGCCTCGACACCTGCCTTTCGATCATGCAGGTGCTGCATGACGGGCTCGCCGACTCCAAATATCGCCCCTGCCCGCTGCTGGTAAAATATGTCGAAGCCGGCTGGCTCGGCCGCAAATCCGGCCGCGGCTTCTATGACTATCGCGGCGAAACGCCCGTTCCGACGCGGTAAAACACCCTCGCCCCAGCGGGGAGAGGGTCGCGCGACAGCGCGGGGTGAGGGGGCGTTACCGGCAAGACGGTGCTGCTTTACCCAGCGACGCGTTTGTTATGACACACTCCCCCTCATCCGCCCTATCGGGCACCTTCTCCCCGAGGGGAGAAGGAGGAAAATCAAATCCCCGCAGCAGCCTTCACCAAGTTCTTCGCATCCTCGCTGTCCCAGGCCGCCGGACCGTTCATGGCCGATAGGAGGCAGCCCTTGTCGTCGATGAGCAACGTCACCGGCAGGCCGAAGGCCAGACCCTGTTTCTTCAGCGCATTGAACACGCCCATGGTGTTGTCGCGGTAGTAGCCAAGCTTGTCGATCGCATATTCCGTGCGGAAGGCCTTGGTCTTTTCATCGTCGCCCGTATCGATGTTGACGGCGACCACTTCGAACTTGTCGCTGCCGACGCTCTTCTCAAGCGCATTCAGCGCCGGCATTTCCTCCCGGCACGGCACGCACCATGTCGCCCAGACATTCAAGAGCACGGTCTTGCCGGCGAAATTACTCATCGACAGCGACTGCCCGTCAGCCCCCTTGAAGGAAACACCCTGAAGCAAGATCGGCGCCGGCGGCACGCTCATGGCGGCGACCTGCCCCTTGGTGAATGGCGTCAGGGCAGCAGCGCGATCCCTGGCGGTCCCGCATTGATCGGCCGAGACCGTTTCACCAATGCCATTGCCATACCCTGCCTCCTTCACGTATACCGCTGCCGCACCGGCAATAACCCCGGCGACGGCGGCAAGCATAACAAGTTTCATGGACGGCAGACCGAACGGCTTCTTTGCTGTCATTACATTCTCCAGGTGGGCATCTCATGACTGACGGCACGGACACCAAATCCTCCAACCAGATGTGGGGCGGGCGTTTCGCTTCCGGCCCCGCGGCAATCATGGAGGAGATAAATGCCTCGATCGATTTCGACAAGAAGCTGTTTGCCCAGGACATCCGCGGCTCAATCGCGCATGCGAGCATGCTCGCCAATCAAGGCATCATTTCAACCGAGGATAAAGACAAGATCGTTCACGGGTTGAACACGATCCTGTCAGAGATCGAAAGCGGCAATTTCGAATTCTCGCGCCGCCTCGAAGACATCCACATGAACGTCGAGGCGCGGCTTGCAACCCTGATCGGCCCGGCTGCCGGCCGTCTGCACACCGCCCGCTCGCGCAACGACCAGGTGGCGCTCGATTTCCGCCTCTGGGTGAAGGAAGAGCTGCAGAAGTGCGAGCAGGCGCTGACCGAGCTCATCTCTGCCTTCCTCGACCGCGCCGAGGAACATGCCGAAACCGTCATGCCGGGCTTCACCCACCTGCAGACGGCGCAGCCCGTCACCTTCGGCCATCACTGCATGGCCTATGTCGAAATGTTCGGCCGCGACCGTTCGCGCGTGCGCCACGCCATCGAGCATATGGACGAATCGCCGATCGGCGCCGCTGCCCTTGCCGGCACCGGCTTCCCGATCGACCGCCATATGACGGCCAAGGCGCTCGGCTTCCGCGAGCCGACCCGCAACTCGATCGACACCGTCTCCGACCGCGATTTTGCTCTGGAATTCCTGTCGATTGCAGCGATCGCCGGCATGCATCTGTCGCGGCTTGCCGAAGAGATCGTCATCTGGTCGACGCCGCAATTCGGCTTCGTGCGTCTCTCCGACGCCTTCTCCACCGGCTCCTCCATCATGCCGCAGAAGAAGAACCCGGATGCCGCCGAACTCGTGCGCGCTAAGACCGGCCGCATCAACGGCTCGCTGGTGGCACTGCTGACCATCATGAAGGGCCTGCCGCTCGCCTATTCCAAGGACATGCAGGAAGACAAGGAGCAGGTCTTCGACGCTGCCGAAAGCTTGGAACTCGCCATTGCCGCCATGACCGGCATGATGCGCGACATGACGATCAACACCGCCCGCATGAAGGCCGCCGCCGGCTCAGGCTATTCCACCGCCACCGATCTCGCCGATTGGCTGGTGCGCGAAGCCGGCCTGCCCTTCCGCGATGCCCACCACGTGACGGGGCGTGCCGTGGCGCTTGCCGAAAGCAAATCCTGCGAGCTGGCGGAACTCTCGCTTGCGGACCTACAGGCGATCCACCCCGATATCACAGACAAGATCTTCGATGTCCTGACGGTCGAAGCCTCCGTTGCCAGCCGCAAGAGTTTTGGCGGTACGGCGCCCTCGGAAGTGCGCAAGCAGATCGCCTTCTGGCGCGCCCGCAACTGAGAAAATCGCCGAAAGTCACAACCAACAATCAGGGTGCACAAGGCTCGGAAACTTCGCTATGAAGGACTGCTTTCGCGTTTGCCGCCCAAGAGGATTTCGATGCAGATCAACATGCCGCACATCATCCGCCTGACCGTCGTGCTTTCGGTCGTCGGCCTTGCCGTCGTCGGATGTGGCCGCAAAGGCCCTCTCGATCCGCCGAGTGCTCATGCGACCAAAGGCGGCGACGTCTCCAAGCCGACGAAGGAGCCGGGCACGGAGGACAAGAAGTTCTTCCTCGACCCGCTTCTCTGATTAGGCGACGACCGTGAACCATTTTGAATATCGCGACGGCATCCTCCACGCCGAGGATGTACCGGTTCCGGAGATCGCCAAGGCGGTCGGCACCCCCTTCTATGTCTATTCGACGGCAACGCTGGAGCGCCACTATCGCGTCTTCGCGGAAGCCTTCGGAGATGTCGACGCCATGGTCTGCTACGCCATGAAGGCCAATTCCAACCAGGCGGTGCTGAAGACACTCGGCCGCCTCGGCGCCGGCGTCGATGTCGTCTCCGTCGGTGAGCTTCGCCGCGCGCTGGCTGCGGGCATTCCGGCAAACCGCATCATGTTCTCCGGCGTTGGCAAGACGGCGCAGGAAATGGACGTGGCGCTCGAAGCCGGCATCTACTGCTTCAACGTCGAATCCGAACCGGAACTGGAAGTGCTGAACCAGCGCGCCGTCCGCGCCGGCAAGGTGGCACCCGTTTCCTTCCGCATCAACCCGGATGTCGATGCACGCACGCATGCGAAGATTTCGACGGGCAAGAAGGAAAACAAGTTCGGCATTTCGTGGCAGCGCGCCCGCGCCGTCTATGAACGCGCCGCCAGCCTGCCTGGGATCAAGGTCACCGGCATCGATATGCATATCGGCAGCCAGATCACCGAGCTGCAGCCCTTCGACGACGCCTTCAAGCTGCTGCGCGACCTCGTGGAAACACTGCGCGGCGATGGCCACGATATCCATCATGTCGATATCGGCGGCGGCCTCGGCATTCCCTATCGCGACGACAACAATCCGCCGCCGCTGCCGGACGCCTATGCCGAGATCGTCAAGAACCAGCTGCGCGGCCTCAATTGCCGGATCGTCACCGAGCCCGGCCGCCTGATCGTCGGCAATGCCGGCATTCTCGTGACCGAAGTCATCTATGTGAAAGATGGCGGCGACAAGAGCTTCGTCATCGTCGACGGCGCCATGAACGACCTCATCCGTCCGACACTTTATGAGGCCTATCACGAGATCAGGCCGGTTGCGGTCGGCGACGCCAGCACACCACGCATCAAGGCGGACGTCGTCGGCCCGGTCTGCGAGACGGGCGATTATCTGGCGCTCGACCGCGATATGGCGCTGCCGAAGCCCGGCGATCTGCTGGCCGTCGGCTCGGCCGGTGCCTATGGCGCCGTGCAGGCCGGCACCTACAACAGCCGGCTTCTGGTTCCAGAGGTGCTGGTCAAGGGCAATGAATTCCACGTCATCCGCCCGCGCGGGACCTACGAAGAGCTGATCGGCCTGGATTCGATCCCGGCCTGGCTTGAGGGATAAGCGGCTTCATCGACAATTTCGGGCAGGACCGCAAAAGCTGCCTTGCCCGATCACGTTTCGGCGAAGTCCGGTGAAAAAACAGCCTTTCACGCCCGTTGCCCTCGTCTTCGCCACAAAGAATGTTATCTTTGATTGAATGGTGTCTCGCCGGGCACCGCGTGCGCGAGCGTGTGGGACGCTGCGCCACCCAAACGGGCGACTGGAGCCGGATGATTTTAGATCGAATCGATCTAAAATCTGAATCCACTCTAGAATCAAAGAAGTAGAGCATGATGTCGTCCGAAAGACGTCCACACTTTTCGACATCATGCTCTGGCCATCAACGTCAGATCGGGAGAAGACCGGACCGATGACCAGCCCCAGCAACCCTAAGAAGGGCGCTTTCGCCACCCATCCGGCGCTGGCGCGCATGGTTGCGGTCAAGCGTCTCTTTGCGCGGCTGGTGCTCGTCAGCGAACAGCTGTTGCCACGATTGCTGCTGCCGGCGTCCATTCTGGCCCTTTTCCTATCCGTCGCATGGTTCGGCATTTTCCGCACTACGCCGGATATTCTGCGCTTTCTGCTGCTTGCCGTCTTCGCGGTTGGCTTCGCCATATCTCTCTATCCGCTGCGCCGCCTGCGCTGGCCGAACACCGTCGAGGCGGACCGGCTGTTGGAAGAGCGCAATGGCCTCGCTCACCAGCCCGTCACGGTGCAGGAAGACGAGCCGGCGCTCGACACTCCGTTTGCGCGCGCGCTCTGGCGGGAACACCAGACGCGCATGGCCGAGCGCATCGCCGCCCTGGATGCCGGCCTGCCGAGGCCGGATATTACGCGCTACGACCGCTTCGCATTGCGTGCCGTCCCAGCCCTGTTGCTGGTAACGGCCTTCAGCTTTTCCATGTCCAACAGCGGCGGCTCGCTCAGTGATGCCTTCACGGCATGGACCTCGACATCGAGCAATCCGGATGTCCGTGTCGATGCTTGGGTCACTCCGCCCTATTATACCGGCGAAGCGCCGGTCTATTTGACGGGCAATGTCACCAATGCCGGCAATAGCTTGAACGTGCCGCAATTCTCCGAGCTCACCGTACGTGTTTCGGGTGCTGCGACGGATGAGAAAGTGCTGTTCCAGGCAACTGGCGCGGAAAAAGGCGTCGAAATCCCCGAGCAGGCCGCTGATGCCGACAAGCAGGGCCCGGCTGGCGCAAAACCTGCAACGCCTCCCGCCGTGCCGCCCGCAGCAAACGGCACCGGCAATATCCCGGCTGCAGACGGGATGGTCGCCCGTACCCATGTTCTCAAACTGGAAAAGGGTGGCGAACTCACCGTCAACGGCAAGTCTTGGTCCTTCAACGTAGTCGTCGATAAACCGCCGGAGATCACCTTCGACGGCATTCCGCATGCGACGGCGAGCGGCGCGCTGGAACTCGGCTTCAAGGTCAAGGATGATTACGGCGTCGAGGAAGCCTATGCCGAGATCGTGCCGGTGGAATCCGATCCTGCCGCGACGCCGCTCTATGGCTTGCCGGAATTCAAGCTCGAAATGCCGCGCCGCGACCGCCGCAATGGCAAGGGTCTGGCGAGCCACGATCTGACGCAGGATCCGCTCGCCGGCAAGCGCGTGCGCATCACCCTCGTCGCCAAGGACGGTGCGGGCCAGACGGGCCGCAGCTCACCCTATGAGATGGTATTGCCGTCCCGTAATTTCAGCCAGCCGCTCGCTGCCGCCGTGGCCGAAGAACGTCAGGTCTTCGCGCTCGATACGCGCAAGATGCCGGAGGCGATCGAGCTCAACAAGTCTCTGACCATTCGCCCGGAAGAGACAATCCCCGATCTCGGCAACTATCTCGCGCTCAAATCGGCGCTGACGCGCATGAAGCTCGCAAGCAGCGAAGCCTCGCTGAAGGATACGGCCGATTATCTCTGGCAGATCGCGCTCGGCATGGAAGATGCGCAGTTGACCGATGCGGAAAAGGCCCTGCGCGACGCCCAGCAGAAGCTCTCCGACGCGCTCCAGCGCAACGCTTCCGATGCCGAGATCAAGAAGCTGACCGACGAGCTGCGCAAGGCGATGGACGCCTATATGAAGGAGCTGGCCGAGCGCATGCGCAACATGCCGGCCCAGCCGAACCAGCGCTCAGCCAATATCCTGCGCCAGCAGGATCTGCAGCGCATGATGGATCAGATCGAAAATCTCGCGCGCTCCGGCAATCGGCAGGCCGCACAGCAGATGCTTTCCGAACTGCAGCAGCTGATGAACAGCCTGCAGGCGGGCAAGCCGCAGCCTGGGCAGCAGCAGAACCAGGCCAACGACAAGATGCGCGAACAGATGGACAAGCTCGGCCGCATCATGCGCGATCAGCAGAAGCTGATGGATCAGACCTTCAAGCTCGATCAGGCCATGCGCGATCGCATGCAGCGCGGCGATTCCAACGAGGACGGCGACGGCCTGATGGATCAGCCCATGCCCGGCCTCAACGACCCGATGCGCCCGGATATGGGCCAGCGCAGCCAAGGCCAGCAGGATCAGCAGCAAGGCCAGAACCAGCAGGGCGAGAAGGGCAAGGATCCCACCGATAACATGACGGCCGATCAGCTGCGCGACGCGCTGAAGCAACTGCGCCAGCAGCAGGAGGACCTCGGCAAGCAACTCGGCGAACTGCAGAAAAACCTCGGCTCGCTCGGCATGAAGCCGAACCAGAATTACGGCAAGGCACAACAGGAGATGAAAGGCGCTTCAGGCCAGCTTGCCGAGGGCAATGGCGAAGGCGCCGTGCAAGGCCAGGGACGCGCGCTGGATGCTCTGCGCAAGGGCACGCGCGAAATGATGAACCAGCTTATGGCCCAGATGCAGCAAGGACAAGGCCAGGGGCAGGGTCAGGGACAGATGCCGGGGCAGTTGGGCCAAGGCGGTCAAAACGGCCGCGATCCGCTCGGCCGGTCGCGCAACGACGGCGGTTTCTCTGACAACCCCAATGACAACATGGTGCCGGACATCATTGAAGCAGAGCGCGCACGTCAAATTCTCGACGCCATTCGCGAACGGCTGAGCAACAATCCCACGCTCAGCGAAGAACGGCGTTATCTGGAACGTCTGCTGAACCTGGGTCAGTAACGCAGTCTGTCATCGAAGCTACGTCTTTCATACTTCGCAAAATGGAATGAGATGGAGACCAAGCTTGCCAATATTTCGGATCTGCCTGTCACGACAGGTCTGCCCGGCGTTGCCGACGCGGATGTAAGGCTCAGCGGCAAGCACGAGATTCGGCTGGCCAAAGCTGTAGGCATCACGCAATTTGGCGTGAATCTCGTCACCCTCGATCCCGGAGGCATGTCTTCATCACGCCACTGGCATATGGCGGAGGACGAATTTCTCTATATTCTCACAGGCACGCCGACGCTGGTTGACGAAAACGGTCACCATATTCTCGGGCCCGGCGATTTCGTGGGATTTCCGGCCGGGCAACCGAATGCGCATCATTTGCTCAATCTTTCCGCCGCCGCGGTGACGATGATCGTTGTCGGCTCAAGAAAGCCGGGAGAAGAAACCATCTACTATCCAGATGACGATTTCGGCCCTATCCGCAAATGATGATGACCTCGGCACAGGAAACGACCGTGCCGATAGTCGAGAAATGTCAGGCAGCCAAAGCCCGGGCAACGGCCTTGCGGATGTCTGGCAGCGCGAAGGGCTTGGCGACGACGTCGACGATCTTTTCCATAAGGTCGTCAGCGCGCTCGCGCTGCTCCGCATAGCCGGTCATTAGCAGGATTTTCATCCCCGGGCACGTCGAATGTGCCTGATGCGCAAGCTCGATACCGTCCATCACGGGCATGCGGATATCCGACAGCAAAAGGTCGTAGCCGCCCTGCTTCAGTTTCTCCAAGCCCTCCGCGCCGTCGGCTGCCTCTTCGGTCTCATGACCGTCCAAGCGCAGCGCGCGGGCGACGAAGGTGCGAAGCGAATCTTCGTCTTCCGTGATCAGAATTTTTGCCATGGTCCGTGCTCCTGGTCCGTCATGTTCCGCGACCGAAATCACCAGAATTCCGTTTGCGATAGGTAAACGTGGGGGAGGCGATCGGGCTCCGTGGTTAACGGTTCGTCATCTCTGGAGCAGAATGGGACAGACGGACATGCCGCCTGCATTAACTTAAGATCAGGCCTCGGCGTCGCCCGTGACGACACCGACGAACGGCAATTCGCGGAAGGCGTAGGCGACATCCATGCCGTAGCCGACAACGAAATAATCGGGGCATTCGAAGCCGACATAATCGGCCTCGAGCTCTTCCTGGCGCTTGACGCTCTTGTCGAGCAGGACGGCCAGCGTGACGTTGCGGGCGCCGCGCTCATAGAGCAGTTCCTTGGCAAAACGCAGCGTGCGGCCCGATTCCAGAATGTCGTCGATCAGCAGCACGTCGCGATCCCGAACGTCGCTGTCGATGTCCTTGACGATGCGCACGCCTTGGGACGTCGTGCCGGCGCCATAGCTCGAGAGCGTGATAAATTCGACCTCAGGGGCAAGTCCGGTCTCATGCAGGGCGCGCAGCAAATCGGCTGCGAAGATGAACGAGCCTTTGAGGATGGCGATGACGAGGAGATCCTTCGTCGGCCCGCTGGCGATTTCCTTCGCCAAGGCATGATTGCGCTCGGCAATCTGCTCGGCAGTGAAAAGCGGCTCGATATTCTTCCCGCGTACGACAGGCATTGATTGGCATGCTCCATGGCTAAGCGGCCCATGGCCGCCGATCAAGCTCTACAGCGCCGCGCGTTGTATAAGACGCGCAAAGGTCGCTGTAGCACTCTAAAGCAGTAGCCCGTAGCACAATCGGCAAGCCCAACACACCCCCTAAGGCATGAAGGAAAGCCGAACTTCTGGCGTTTTTCCACCGGGATGCTGCAATCGCGTCGAGAATCCGCGGCTTTCATGTGGCCCAAGGCGATTGACGGGCGTATCCACCACGATGCTCCTGACCAGTTGGCCACCGGCGAAAAGATCGGCACGCACCTGCGGGACTGAAAGGGTGGCACCACTGACATTTTCGATGATGCCGTTCAATCTCAAGACGGGCAGCCCGTTCTCATCCCTAGGCGTCAGCGTCACATGCGAGAACTGCAGCGGATCGGACGTCGCCTCGGCTGGGGCGTTGGAAAGACCGGAAAAACCGCCCGAAAGACCGAAGATCAAGATTGCGAGGCAAACGATGAGCGCGACGAAACTGCGCCGCGATGCCTGCTGCAAGACCTCTTCGGTCACCC
This sequence comes from Hyphomicrobiales bacterium, assembly GCA_900472485.1. Taxonomy (GTDB): domain Bacteria; phylum Pseudomonadota; class Alphaproteobacteria; order Rhizobiales; family Rhizobiaceae; genus Rhizobium. Next base: position 421,396 of record UCII01000012.1, on the reverse strand, counting down.
GCAGAACGGACAGGATGCGCGAGAAGGCAGTTTTGCGCGTCGCCGGCTGCGGTTTCGAGCGGGCATGCCCTCCGTAGCGCATGTTCACGCCCGAAGCCGCCCGCCCGCGTGCGGCGAAAACGGTCACGAATTCGGCATCCACGATATCGGGTTTCGGCATGACGTAATGCGCCTGAGGGGATCCCGCTCCGCGTTCGGGCGGAATGAGGTCATAAATCAGCCCCGTCTGTTGTTGACGGTGGCGAAAAGCGCCCATGATGGCCTCCCGTTGCGGTGATCCACATGGTTTCGACGCCCATTGCCAATCTGGGCATTGAAACGAATCCTGCCCAGTCGTAAATTTTATTGGTTAATGCTTCGCAAAGATCGCCATGAATAGGGCGCCTTTCCAGAAAAATTTACCGGCTGTTAATGCCATTGATTAACAAGTCGCCTGATTGAACCCTGCGGAAGACTGGACTGCCCGTTGATTCACTTTGAGAACGTCGGTTTGCGCTATGGCATGGGTCCGGAAATCCTCCGCGACCTGAGCTTCGACATACCGAGGAAATCGTTCCAGTTCCTGACCGGCCCCTCCGGCGCCGGCAAGACGACGCTGTTGCGGCTGCTCTTCATGTCGCTGCAGCCGACGCGTGGGTTGATCCGCATGTTCGACCGCGAGATTTCCTCGATCCCGCGCAATGAACTGCCGCTGCTGCGCCGCCGCGTCGGCATCGTCTTCCAGGATTTCCGGCTGCTCGAGCATCTGACGACCTATGAAAACGTTGCGTTGCCGCTCCGCGTGCGCGGCAAGGATGAAAGCTCCTATCGCACCGACGTCCTCGAACTGTTGAAATGGGTAGGGCTCGGCGAGCGCATCAATGTGCTGCCGCCGGTTCTGTCGGGCGGCGAGAAGCAACGCGCCGCCATCGCGCGCGCCCTCATCGACCGCCCGGAAATTCTGCTCGCCGACGAACCGACGGGCAACGTCGACCCGCCGATGGCGCGCCGCCTGCTCAATCTCTTTCTCGAGCTTAACCGACTCGGGACCGCTGTCGTCATTGCCACGCACGATCTCGCTTTGATGGACCAGATCGAGGCGAGACGCATGATTCTATCGGGGGGGCATCTCGATATCTATGACTGATCCCCGCCCCCGCAGGACAGCCCCGAATGCCGGGGCGCCGCAAGCGCGGCAAGCGCCCGGTACACCGCCTGTAGAACGCAAGCGTCCGGAGATGCGCGTTCGCCCGACGGGGCCGATCGTGCCGTCCTCCAACATTCAGGGCAATGCGCTCATTGTCGTCATCGCCATCATGGCCTTTCTCGCCTGCCTCACACTCGGTGCGGTCAGCATGGTACGCTCGACGGCGGCAAGCTGGGAGAGCCAGATTTCCCGCGAGATCACCATCCAGATCAAGCCGGACAACGATCTTGACATGGAAAAGGCGCTCACGAGCGCCCGCGATATCGCATTGAGCTTCGTCGGCACCAAGTCCGGCCAGATCGTCGATGAAGCGGCAACCGCGCGCCTGCTCGAACCGTGGCTCGGCGCCGGCCTCGATATCAAGGAACTGCCCGTTCCGCGCCTCGTCATCATCACCATCGACGAAACGCATCCGCCTGACTTCGAGGCGATGCGCGCATTGCTCAAGGCGCAGATCCCACCAGCGACGCTGGACGATCATCGCACCTGGGTCGACCGGCTCGTGTCGATGGCGCATACCACCGTTCTCATCGGTACCGGTGTCCTGTTGCTGGTCTTCACCGCCATGGTCCTGACTGTGGTTTTCGCCACGCGCGGCGCATTGTCAGGCAATCGGCATATCGTCGAGGTGCTGCATTTCGTCGGCGCCGAAAGCACCTTCGTCGCCAACGAGTTCCAGAAGCATTTCCTGAAGATCAGCCTCAAAGGATCGGGCGCCGGCAGTGCCCTTGCCGCGCTTTTATTTGCAACAGCCGGCCTCCTGCAAAGCCATACGATCGCCACGCCGCAGACCGACCAGGCAACGGCATTGTTCGGGACTTTCTCCGTCGGCGCGCTCGGTTATATCGGCATTCTCGCCACCATGATCATCATCGCGCTGCTAACGACGCTGACGGCACGTTTCACCGTCATGCGCACGATCTACGAGATCGATCTGATCCGTTCCGATCCCGGACGGACGGATAGCGTACAGAATTGACGCTTCAGCGATGTTTTTTTACCGTTTGCCAGCCCGCTCCTTGCCGCAATTGGCGTATAATAGCGAATCATGAGCATGGATCTGACGACTCGCAAGTCCGTGAGTTTGCAGTCGCTGCGGACACGCCCCCGCGGCGATAGACCTATGCGCCGCAGCCTGTTCCGGCGTCTCCTGCGCTGGGGCGGCTTCGCTTTCATCTTCCTTGTCGCCATCGTTTTCGGCGGCTTCCTGCATTTCGCCGATTCGATCACCACCTTGAAACCGCCGCTCGAGCCGAAAGCCGATGCCATCGTCGTGCTGACGGGCGGCTATCAGCGGATCGATCAGGCAGTGGAGCTGCTGCGTACCGGTGCCGGCAACCGTCTGCTGATATCGGGCGCGCATCCGACCACCACGCCGACACAGATCCGCAAGCTGACGCAGAGTTCCGCCAGCCTGTTCAGCTGCTGTGTCGACATCGGCTACGATGCGCTCGATACGATCGGCAATGCCCGTGAAGCGGCAAAGTGGATTCACGCCAGGGGCTATAAGAGCGTTCTCGTTGTCACGAACAACTACCATATGCCCCGCAGTCTCGCGGAACTGAAATATGTCGATCCCTCGACTGATTTCATCCCCTATCCGGTCGTCAACTCCGACCTGAAGAGCAAGAACTGGTTCACGGACCCGAATGCGCTGCGCACGATGATCTCGGAATATGCGAAAGTGCTCCTTGCCGGCGCCCGCAATCTGACCGGCCTCGGGCGGCCGATAGGCCTGCGCTCGCGGCAGCCGACTGAGGACGACGACTGAGGCTCGCCGTATCAAACGACGCAGACGCGAAAACCCCGCAAAGACCGACTTTTTATTGACGCTGTAATCGTGTAGGCAAACCTTCGGATGCTGGCGCAAGCCGGTGCATTGGAAAAGCCTCGATGATTATCTTGCGTTCGATCCTGTTCAACACGGCCTTCTATGCCAATCTGATCATTCGCATGATCGTGTTGGCGCCGATTTATTTCCTCATGCCGCGCAAGGCGGCCTATGCGATCCCCAAGGCGTGGGCGAAATCCAGCACCTGGCTGATGGAGAAGATCGTCGGCACCACCTTCGAGATCGAGGGCTTGGAAAATATCCCCAAGGGCAGCTTCATTTTCGCGCCCAAGCATCAATCCTTCTGGGATACATTCGCACTGCTGCCCTATCTGGACGACCCGGTCTATATCCTGAAGCGCGAGCTGATGTGGATCCCATTGTTCGGCTGGTATGCCGGTAAACAGCGCATGATCCCGGTCGATCGCGGCGCCCGCGGCAAGGTCATGTTCGATGTCCTGAAGCGCACGCGCGAAGAGCTCGCCACCGGCCGCCAGCTCATCATCTACCCCGAGGGGACGCGCCGGCCGCCAGGTGCCGAGCCGGTCTACAAATACGGCATCGCCCGCATGTATCGCGACCTCGGCATCCCCGTCGTCGCCGTTGCCATGCATCCCGGCCTCTTCTGGCCGCGCCGCACGTTCCGCAAATATCCCGGCCATATCAAGGTGCGCATCCTGCCGCCGATCGAGCCCGGCATGGACCCGGATGCCTTTTTCGCGCGCCTGATCGAGGAGACGGAAAGAGCGAGCGACGAGCTGCTGGTCGAGATGGTCGCCAACAACCCGAACCTGCCGCTTCCTCCGACCGCGGTCCAGCGTCTGGCGGAAATCGCCAAGGCAAAACCCGTTACCGCCGCTGTCTGAGCGAGCTCTCGATGCCCGGCGGCAGGTTCAGGATGCCTTTCGCATCCGCTCCACTTCGCCGGCAACCTGCTCCAGCCAATGATCGCGGATGCCCATGTCGCGCAGATGGGCCAGGGTATTGAAGAGATAGGCATCGTTCGGGCCGGAGCGGCCGATGGCAGCTTCCACCACATGCGCTGCCTCGATCGCATCCAGCGAGCCGGCATATTGCCTGTGGTTGCGATCGACGACATAGGCGACGGCGGTCACGCGCCGCCCGTCAGAGAGCCGGATCGGCAGGGTCTTTTCCAGATAGACGTTGGTGACGAGTTCGCGCTCGCGCAGATAGGTCAGCACCTCGTCCCAATCGGAGACCGGAACCCGAAAGGCCATGCCACGGCAAGAGCCGCCGCGATCGAGGCCGAGGACGAGGCCGGGGTTTTCTTCCGTCCCGCGATGGACCCAGGAACGGACGCAGAGCGAGCGACGATAACCGAAAATCAGGGCCTCGGCCCGCTCGTCATAACCAAAGCCCGGATTCCACATGAGGGATCCGTAGCCAAACACCCAAAATTCGTCCATATCCAACGCCAAATCACTGTGAAGCTTCAGTCCAACCATTGGAGAACAACATGGCAGCGTCAAGCCAGAGCGTAACGACCGGTCGAGGCAAACGTCTGTGGCTCATCCTTTTTGGGCTGGTGGTGGTTCTGGCCGGTCTTTACACCGGCGGTTGGTACTATGCGACCGGTTTCGTCAGGAGCAATGTCCTGAAGGCGCTCGGCCAGCAGAACAGCGCCGGCATTGCCGGCAAATGCGAGAACATGGCCTTCACCGGCTTCCCCTTCTCCATCGGCCTGACCTGCGACACCGTGACGGTCGACAACCAGACGCGGGGCGTCTCCACCAATTTCGACAGGCTCAGCGCCTCTGCGCCGGTCTTCCAGCCCAACCATGTGAGCTGGAGCCTGAAATCTCCCGCCGAGTTGCGGACGACGGAGGGCCTGACCGTATCGGCAGAATGGGCCGATCTGCAATCGAACCTCGTCGCCAAAGGCCGTGGCGTCGCGCAGACCCAGACTGTTATCAATGGGCTGAAGGCGGGCATCGTCTCCTCAGTCACCGGCCAGAGTATCAATGTCACAGCCGCCCACACGGAGATGCACGCCAGCCAGAGCGGCAGCGATCTAGATTTCGCGATCGGCGTCGAAAATGCCAATGCCGTGATCAAGGATTTTCCCCAGGTCCTGCCGACCGCATCCACGAGTGCCAACGTGACGCTATCGGGCAAGGCCGGCCTGCTCGATGGCAGCGACCGGGAAGGGCTTCGCGGCTCGGCAGGCGTGCTGCACCAAGCCGTCATCGACATCGGCGACGGCCGCATCATGACGCTTTCTGGCCCCTTCAATTTCGACGATGAGGGTTTTCTATCCGGCCAGTTCAAACTGGAAATCAATCAGATCGGGCCTTGGGGCGATAGTCTGACCACGACGCTTCCCGCCGCCAAGAACATCATCAAGACGGCCACGAAGATGCTGAAGGCGCTCGCCAATGGCGGCGACAAGGTTTCCGTCGATCTCACCGCCGATCGCGGCCGCCTCTCGCTCAGCGGCTTCATCCCGCTCGGCAAGATCCCACCGATCTGAAGACTGAGACCTTCGCCGCAGCGGGGAGAAGGTGGACAGGAACGGCAAAGTGAAACGAAGCCGAGAGTGGCCGGATGAGGGTGGTCCTCACAAACACCCCCTCATCCGCCCTTTCGGGCACCTTCTCCCCGAGGGGAGAAGGCAGAAAGGCGGCTATTCCTTCACATCCAGCGCATGACGGCCGAAGTCAGGCACGTCGACATCCTGGCCGGCTTCGACGATCGATCGACGAATGGCGCGCGTACGGGTGAAAAGTTCGAAGATTTTGTCGCCGTCACCCCAGCGGATGGCGCGCTGCAGCGATGCCAGATCCTCGGAAAAGCGCGACAGCATCTCCAGAATGGCATCGCGATTGTGCAGGCAGACGTCGCGCCACATGGTCGGATCGGATGCGGCAAGACGGGTGAAGTCACGGAAGCCGGAGGCCGAATATTTGATGACTTCCGATTCGGTTACCGTTTCCAGATCGTCGGCGGTTCCGACGATGTTGTAGGCGATCAGATGCGGCAGATGCGAGACGATCGCCAGCACCTTGTCGTGATGCTCGGGATCCATCTCGTCGACACGGGAGCCCAGGGTTTCCCAGAAGCCGCGAAGCGTCTTGATCGCAGCCTCATCGGTGCCTGGAACGGGCGTGAAGATACACCAGCGCCCCTTGAACAGCCCCGGAAAGCCCGCATCCGGGCCGGATTTCTCCGTTCCCGCGAGCGGATGACCCGGAATGAAATGCACGTTGGGCGGCATATGCGGCTGCATCTGCGCAATGACCGATGCCTTGGTCGAGCCGACATCGGTGACGATGGCGCCCGGCTTCAGATGCGCAGCGATTTCCTTGGCAACGCTCTCCGAGGCGCCGACCGGCACGGAAACGATGACGAGATCGGCGTCTTTCACGGCTTCAGCCGAGGACGGCGTATAGCGGTCGCCGAGCTTCAGCTCTTCGGCACGCTTCAGCGTCTCGGCGCTGCGTGTCGAGATCACCACTTCCTTTGCGATACCAAGGCGCTTGATGTCATGTGCAATGGAAGAGCCGATAAGGCCGATGCCGATAAGGGCGATGCGGTCGAACTGGATGTTGCTCATGCCTCGCGCCCCATAAATTCGGCCAGAGCGTCGATGACGCCGAGATTGGCCTCTTCGGTGCCGATGCTCAAGCGCAGCGAATTCGGGAAGCCGTAGGCGCGCACAGCACGCAGGATATAGCCGCGGCTCGTGAGGAAATCATCGGCCTCGGCGGCACGCTTGCCGGCGCCGTCCGGAAAATGGATCAGCACGAAATTCGCAACCGACGGCGTCACGCTGAGACCCAAGGCTTCGAGCGCCGCCGTCATCTTCTCGATCCAGAGTGTGTTATGCGCGACCGCCTTTTCCGTGAAAGCCTGATCGCGAATGGCAGCCGCTCCGGCAGCAATGGCCGCGCCGTTCAGATTGAACGGAGCACGCACGCGGTTGATCGCATCGACGATATCGACCGGGGCATACATCCAGCCGATACGAAGCGCCGCGAGGCCATAGACCTTGGAGAAGGTACGGGTCATGACGACATTCTGGTTCGCCGAAACGAGTTCAAGGCCGGCCTCGTAATCGTTGCGGCGGACATATTCGGCATAGGCAGCGTCGAGGATGAGAATGACGTGCTTGGGCAGGCTCGCCTGCAGGCGGCGGATCTCGCTGACCGGCACGTATGTTCCAGTGGGATTGGCAGGGTTCGCAATGAAGACCATCTTGGTCTTTTCCGTGACCGCCGCGAGGATCGCGTCGACGTCGACTGTGCAATCCTTTTCCTTGACCGTGACCGGCGTCGCGCCGGCGGCCATGATCTGGATTTTGTAGACCAGGAAGCCGTGCTCGGTGATGATGCCTTCGTCGCCCACGCCGAGATAGGTGTGGCAGAGCAGGCCGAGCAGCTCGTCCGAGCCGGCGCCGCAGAGAATATTGGCCATGTTCAGCCCATGCACATCGGCGATCGCCTGCCGCAATTCCTTGGCCTGCCCGTCGGGATAGCGTTCGAGATTGCCGGCAGCGCCGCGGAAGGCTTCGATGGCCTTGGGGCTGGCGCCAAGCGGCGTCTCGTTCGAGGAGAGCTTGAACACGCGCGCAACGCCCGGCGCATGCTCCTTGCCCGGCACATAGGCGGCGATATCGAGGATGCCGGGACGCGGGACGGGCTTGCTCATTTCCATGCTCATGGGATCGACCTTGGGAAAGACCGGAAAATTCCGGTTTATGACACCCCGTCGCATTAAAGCGGATTGATAAATTTGTCGAGTGTCGGCGCTACGGCGAAAGCGTCACGCGCCATCGCGCGTCGTCGGTATGCCCCGCGGTGCCAGCACCGGCACGAAGACACGGCGCGAGGCGCGAACGGCAACGGGCAGGCCCTGATAGAGCCGCTTCTGCGCCTCGACGATGATGACACCCGAAAATGCCGGCCATAGAGTGCGCCCGACCCGCTCGAAAGCGCGGCGTAGCCGCAGCACGGTCCGCAGCTTCGAAGGCGGGAAGAACAATGCCTCCGCGGTCGCGCCGGGGGTGAAATTGGTTTCGCGCAGCAGCGAGGTGAGCTGGCCGCGTGAATAGGGCCGGCCGGAGCCAAATGGCGTATGCTCCATGCGCGCCCACACGCCGGTACGGTTCGGCACGACGATGACCAGCCGGCCGCCGGGCGCCAGAACGCGCCAAAGCTCCTTCAGCGTCTCGCGCGGGCTTTCCGCAAATTCCAGCGAATGCACCATCAGCACACGGTCGATCGAACTGTCGGGCAACGGCAATTCTTCATCGAAGATCAGCGCCGTCGCCGAGGCCGAGCCCATCGGCCAGTTCACCGCACCCTGCCCCGCCGGCATGAAGGCGAAGGTACGCTCGGTGTCGGCACGGAAACGATCGAGATAGGGCACGGCATAGCCGAGGCCGACAAGCCGCTCCTCGGGCATCCGCGCCCAGATGGAGGATAGCGCCATGGCGATCGACTGCTCCGCCAAGCGACCGAGCTCGGAATGATAAAACTGGCGGAGATCGACAATATCGGCGTGCATCGAAACAAATGTTATCAGCCAAGCGTTGGACTTCAAGGCCGAACGGCTTACATTCTCCACCAACGTAAAAGACGAGGACGATTTCGATCATGAAACCATTGGAATTAGAGATTTTTATCTGCCGTTCCGACAATTTCGGCGTCTTGGTCCATGATCCCGAAACCGGATTGACGGCGTCGATCGACGCTCCGGAAGCAGATGCGGTCCTGAAAGCCGCCGATCGGCGCGGCTGGACGATCAGCCATATCCTGACAACCCATCATCATACCGATCATGTCGAGGGCAATCTGGCGCTGAAGGAACAGTTCGGCTTGGAGATCATCGGCCCGATCAACGAGGCGGTCGCCATTCCCGGCCTCGATCGCGCCGTCGGGGACGGCGATACATTCGAGTTTGCCGGTCATACGGTCAATGTCATCGAAACGCCTGGCCATACTGCCGGCCACGTCTGCTATCACTTCGCCGACGACAAGCTGCTTTTCGCCGCCGACACGCTGTTTGCGCTCGGCTGCGGCCGCCTGTTCGAACGGCCGGCAGCGGATATGTGGGCCTCCCTCCAGAAGCTTGCGGTCCTGCCGGACGAAACGGCTGTCTATTTCGGCCATGAATACACGCTCTCCAACGCGCGTTTTGCGCTGACCATCGACCCCGGCAATGAGCGGCTGAAGGCGCGCGCCGCCGATATCGAAGCGTTGAGAGCGGAAGGTAAGTTCACCATCCCCACGACGCTGGCGCTCGAGAAGGAAACCAATCCGTTCCTGCGCGCCGCCGATCCGGCGATCCGCCGCCATCTGCTGATGGAAAGCCGCAGCAACGAAGAAGTCTTTGCCGAGATCCGCAAGCGCAAGGACAATTTCTGATGCAGGCAAAAGAGATCATTGAAATGCTTTCCATGCAGCGGCATCCGGAGGGCGGCTGGTACGTGCAGACCTTCCGCGACGAAAATGGTGGCACGAGAGGCCACTCCACCGCCATCTACTATCTGCTCGAGGCGGGCGAGCGCTCGCACTGGCATCGGGTGCACGATGCCGCCGAGGTTTGGCACTACTATGCCGGCGCGCCTCTCGCCTTGCGTCGCTCGGCCGACGGCAAGGCGAGTGAAAAACTCGTTCTCGGCATGGATCTGGCGAAGGGCGAGCGCCCGCAGGCGGTTATTCCGGCCAACTGGTGGCAATCGGCCGAAAGCCTCGGGCAATTCACGCTCGTCGGCTGCACGGTTTCCCCGGGCTTCGAATTTTCGAGCTTCGAGATGGCACCGCCGGACTGGAAGCCCACCTCAGGCTGAACCTTTTTACCTTTCATTGACATCACGCAGGATGCGGCCAGACAGCGCGCAGCGACGGTCTTGAAAAAGCGACGCGCTGTGTCAGCTTTACACGGGGGAAGTGAAATTGATCCATCTGGAGGAGGTTTTTTCGTGCGTTTGTTGTTTCCTTTGCTCGTCGCAGCAGGCTGCGTCATGAGCGCCCCTGTCTTTGCCCTCGATGCCCCGGCCTCGCCGCCGGCCGAAAAGCCCCTGAAAAACTTCGTGACGTCGGTCGAGAAGGATGGGTCGATCACCTTCCGCCTCTATGCGCCGGCGGCAAAGGCGGTTTCCGTCACTTTGGGCTTGCGCGATCCCATCGTCATGCAGCGCGGCGACGATGGCACATGGAGCGCGAAGACGGAGGTGCTGAAGCCGAATCTCTACGAATATTACTTCAACGTCGACGGCTTCCGCAGCATCGATCCCGGCACCAATGCGCCGAAGCCGCAACGGCAGGTCAATACCAGCCTCATCCTGGTGCCCGGCAGCATTCTTGATATCCGCAATGTGCCGCATGGCGATCTGCGGCTGGTGACCCTGCATTCCAAGGCGCTCGATTCGGAACGGCAGATGTATGTCTACACGCCGCCCGGCTATACGGATTCCTCCAAGCCGCTGCCGGTGCTCTACCTCTATCACGGCTTCGGCGATACAGTGGGGTCCTGGGTCCTCCAGGGCCGCGCGCCACAGATCCTGGATAATCTCCTTGCCGAAAAGAAGATCGAGCCGATGATCGTCGTCATTCCGGATACGGAAACCGATGTGCCGAATGCGATCGCCGAGAATTTTCCGGCCGCCGATCGCCGCGCGAATTTCTATCCCGCGAACGCCGAGGCAGCCGATCGCGAACTGACCGAAGATCTCATCCCGTACATGAAGAAGCATTATCGGGTGCGAAACGAGACTGCTGGCCGCGCTGTGGCCGGACTGTCGCAGGGAGGCTATCAGGCCCTCGTATCCGGTCTTTCACATCTGGATACCTTCGGCTGGGTCGCAACCTTCAGCGGCGTCAGCACGACGACGGTCCCCAACAAGACCGTCGATGCCGTGCTGAACGAGCCGGAGAAGATCAACAAGGCCTTGCACAACTTCACGGTAACGGTCGGCAGCAAGGACCAGGTCGTCGGCAAGGACGTGGCGAGCTTGAAGGCGACGCTCGACGCCAAGAAGATCAAGCACGAATATCACGAATATCCAGACCTCCAGCACGAAATGGATGTCTGGCGACCATCGCTCGTGGCCTTCCTGCAAGAAGTCTTCAAGAAATAAATGGCAGCGAGGGCGGCGGAGCTATTCCGCCGCTTCCGCCCGCGTTTGCTCTGCGTCGCCCCGGCGCAGGATCATGCGATGGGCGGCCAGTACCGCGCCTCCAGTCACGAGCAGGCAGGCGAGCGCAATGCCCCAACTCGGCTCGGCAAAACCGAACAGTGTCAGAATCAACGTCGAGAACAGCGGTGCGGCATAGCTTGCCGCGCCGAGGATCTGGATATCGCCGTTCTTGACGCCGTAATCCCAGGCATAGAAGGCAGCCCCGACAGGGAAAAGGCCAAGGCCCAGCACGGCGATCCACTGGGCCGGGTTCTCCGGCCAGATGGTCTCCTCAAGGCCAAGGTGGCAGAAAAGGGAGAGAATCGATGTCACAAGACAGAAGATAGTGACGACATCGGTGGAAACGGCCTCGAAGCGGCGCGTTATCAAGGAATAGCCGGACCAGGTGAAGGCACAGAGGAACGCCGCGCCATAGCCGACGGCATAGGCGCCTTCGAAATGAAAGCCATTGCGGCCAACGATTAGAACCGTGCCCGCGAGCCCCATCAGAGCGCCGACGATGTGGTACCAGTGCAGCCGCTCTCCGGGCAGCAGCGCCGAGCCGACGACGATCAGCAGCGGCCACAGATAGGCGATCAGGCCCGCCTCCACCGCCGGCGCGTGACGCAGCGCCGTGAAATAAAGAAAGTGGTAGCCGAACAGGCCCGTGATGCCTGTTATCCAGACCTTGGCGGGCTGGCGTAGAAGCCGGAAACGCTCCGGCCGCAGCAACAGCACGACGATGCCGGGAATGCTGCCGATGGCAAAGCAGATGGCGAGCAGCTGAAAGGGCGGCATCTTGCCTGACGCGACGGTCAGAAGCGCCAGAAACGACCACATCAAAATGGCCGAAAAGCCCGTCAACGTCGCGCGAAATTTCATCCCAGCCCTTAGCCCGTTGCTGCGGACCTCCCCTGCCCGCTAACGCAATTCCACGAAAATGCACAGCAATTTTCCGCTGGAAATTGCGTAGAAACAACGACGGGAAGCGTCAAGCATTTCTGTGAAACGGCAGCCCGATCTAGCTGCCGTATTTTACGGCCGTGATCGTCACTGTCCCATATTGCGTCGGGATACGGACGTAGACAGGAGCGTAGACATTCATGGTATCCGCCTTGGCAAACCAGATTTCCATGTTGTCGCTCTTGGCAAGATAGAGATAATCCTTGCGCGTGCTCTTATAGCCGCTCTTCGGCGTGAAGCGCACGCCGCAGGCGATGGTCTTGCCCTTGAAACCCTCCGTCGAGAAAGGGTGCGATCCCTTCGGCGACAGCTTCAGATCCATGCGCATCTCACCATCGAAGACGGCCAGCGTCTGATTGCAGAGGTTGAGGCTGGGCGTAATCGGAAAGATCATACCCGATATGGGGTCGAGCACGGACTTCAGGTCGCTCTCCGTGATCGGAACCCAGGTGTCCGGCCGTTTCGGCTCGGGCGTGATCGTATTCGACGTCACATTGCCGTTGGTATAGGCAACGTCATAGGTGCGCTCCCTCTTGCCGCTCTTGTAGAAGAGTGTGTAGTGCGTCGCCTGCAGCTTGCTGTCGTTGACGACGCCGGTCACATCCGTCCTGGCGTCGATGGAGGTGACAAGATCGGCAAGGCCCGCGGAGGTGATATCGCCGCGAATGGTGAACTGCTTGCCGGTGACCTCGGTCTTGAAATCCGCCCTGGCAATCGGCAGGCCTGCCAGCGAAACGCGATAGCGCGTTTCATGCCGCAGCACATCGGCCAATGCCATGGACGGCATCGACGCAACGATAGCTGAAATGAGAAGCCATTTCCGAATTTGAACCATGATCAGGGCCTTCAACGAGGATCAGGCAAGTTATATAGTTGCTTTGCTCACCTGCTGCGAGCGTCAGACAACAGCAGCTTTTTGACGGAATTGCGGGAAAACACAAGGTTTGGCTTGACGCGGCCAGCCTCTCTGACTATAGAACCGCAACTTTCCAATTATGGCCTGTTGGATTGCGCGTCGGGTTTTGCCCGGGATGTCTATCTGATGGCCGAGAAAAACAAAAGTAGGTGTACCATGTCCCGCATGTGCGAATTGACCGGCAAGGCCGTCCTCGTGGGCAACAACGTTAGCCACGCCAACAACAAGACCAAGCGTCGGTTCCTGCCGAACCTTTGCCAGGTCACGCTGATCTCCGACGTTCTCGGCCAGCGCTACCGTCTGCGCGTTTCCGCTGCAGCGCTGCGTTCGGTCGAGCATCGCGGTGGTCTGGACGCTTTCCTCATCAAGGCAAGCGAAAACGAACTCAGCATGCGCGCTCGCTTGCTGCGTCGCCAGATCGTCAAGAAGTCCGCTGAAGCTGCCGTTGCTGCCTAAGCAGCACTAGCATTTCGCGATTTCATACCGGCTAAGAGGCTTGCACGGATCATCTCCGGACAAGCCTTTTTCCATGTCCAGTTTCTTTCAACTGGTGGCATCTCCCAGGATAAAAAAATGCTGACGATACGTCATACCCTTATCTACGTTCTGCTGATGACGCTGGTTGTCGTCGCTTCCAACATCCTCGTGCAGTATCCGCTGCAGGCGACGCTCGCCGGCATCAATCTCGCGGATATCCTCACCTGGGGTGCTTTCACCTATCCGGTCGCCTTCCTTATCACCGATCTGACCAATCGCCAGTTCGGCCCGAAGGCCGCGCGCAAGGTCGTTTTTGCCGGCTTCGTCGTTGGTGTCGCCCTGTCGTTTTACACGGCACAGCCGCGCATCGCGATCGCCTCCGGATCAGCCTATCTCGCCGGCCAGCTGCTCGACATCTCGGTCTTCAACCGCCTGCGCCGCATGGCCTGGTGGCGCGCACCGCTGTTCGGCTCGCTCATCGGCTCGATGCTGGATACGCTGATCTTCTTCTCCTTCGCCTTCGCGCCCTTCTTCGTCTTCTTCGGACCGAACGATCCCTTCGCGATCGAATGGGCGCCGATCCTTGGCGCGTTCTCCACCTCGGCACCGCGCTGGATTTCCTGGGCGATCGGCGATTTCTCGGTCAAGGTCACCGTCGGACTCGTCATGCTGCTGCCCTATGGCGCTCTGATGAACATGTTGAAGCCGATGCCGCAGGCTCCGACGGCTTGACGGCCAAATAATCCGCCGCGCGACTCAATGTGACGCGCGGCACCATTTCCTGACAAAGAGGGATGGCCGCGGCCGAGAACCAGGCCGCTCGCCACTCTCAATTCTGGCTGACGATATTGTCGTCATGCAGCTTGAACTCCAGCATCAGGTTGCGCTGCAGGATCGAATGGTTGTCATCCGAGACCATGACGAGATGCAGGGAGCTGTCGGCTGCGCGGAAGACATCCAGGCCCTCCATATTGTCGATCTGATCTCCGGAGCCAGCCGCGAAGATCACCTTGCCGTCCACGACGGCACCGGGTTTGATATCCGCGCCGGCGATACGGCGGATACGCACGCCGAGACCATGGATCAGCCCGAAGCGCCGCTCCAGCAGCAATAGGTCACCATCCGGCAGAAAGGCACCGTCGCTGACATTGAAGCCGCCATGGCGCCTCACGGTGAAGCGTCCCTGCAGCGGCCCGTCCAGAACGGCGGCGAACAAATTACCCTGATCATCGAGACTGTCTTCGGCGACGATCACCGTGCCGCCGGCAAGCGGGCTAGACTGTGGCGCGATCATCAGCGCCTCGAGGCTGCGATTGGACCGCAGCCCCCATCGCGGGATGGGAATGGGCATGGTGCCATCGGGCGGCGAAATCTCGAAACCCGGATCGGGATAGGCATCGACGCGATGATATTGTTCATAGCTGACGAGGACGTGATTGCCGCGCAGCGCCAAGCCTTCGGCATCCATAACTCCATCGCCCGAATCCTTCTCGCCAAGGCGGTCGATCATGGGCGCTATTCGCGCATCGCTGATGCCGGTCAGCCGGCCCTCTTGGTCGCGTTCGATGGCGCCGGTAAGCCAATGGCCGGTATCCAGCACCGAAATGAAATGGCGTTGATCGTCGCGAAAGCGGATGGCTGAAACGGCGCCGAGAAGCGCATTATCCGAGCTGAACTCAAGACCGCCGAGAAATTCCAGAGCGCCGAAGCGCGTTTGATCCGAGCCTCGCTTGAAGGTGGAAATGATCTTCGCCTGAATTGCCGCCGGGCCTCGCTCATCGGCGTCATTTCCGGAACTGCAGCCTGAGAGCAGTCCGGCGAGCATCGCAATGAGACACACGGATTTCGCGGCTACCGGCCAGCGCCGCAAACCGGCGACATTGCCCGGAAAAGGCACCGGCCACAAGGCCGATGCCAAGGAAAGCCTGAGCGGGCTCAGCTGGCGCGGCGCATGCGCGAGCGCGGCATGCTCGTCTGATCCTCGAACAGCGAGGCAAGCTGTTCCGTCATGGCTCCAGCCAGTTCATCGGCATCGACGATGGTGACGGCGCGGCGATAATACCGCGTCACATCATGGCCGATACCGATCGCCAACAGTTCCACCGGCGAGCGCGTCTCGATCTGGTCGATCACGGCGCGCAAATGCCGTTCCAGATAGTTGCCCGGATTGACCGACAGCGTGGAATCATCGACCGGCGCACCGTCCGATATCATCATCAGGATGCGGCGCTGTTCGCGGCGACCGAGCAGGCGGTTATGCGCCCAGATCAGCGCCTCGCCGTCGATATTTTCCTTGAGCAGGCCCTCGCGCATCATCAGGCCAAGATTGCTGCGAGACCGTCTATAGGGCTCGTCGGCAGACTTGTAGATGATGTGGCGCAGGTCGTTCAGACGGCCCGGCGTCTGCGGCTTGCCACTGGCGAGCCACTTCTCGCGCGCCTGGCCGCCCTTCCACGCCTTGGTGGTGAAGCCGAGGATCTCGACCTTCACGCCGCAGCGCTCCAGCGTACGGGCAAGGATATCGGCGCAGGAGGCGGCAACCGTGATCGGACGGCCGCGCATCGAGCCGGAATTGTCGATCAGCAAGGTCACGACCGTATCGCGGAACTGCGTGTCGCGCTCCATCTTGAAGGACAGCGCCTGCGTCGGGTCGATGATCAGGCGCGGCAGGCGGGCCGGATCGAGATAGCCCTCCTCCAGATCGAAGTCCCAGGAGCGGTTCTGCTGCGCCATCAAGCGACGCTGCAGCCGGTTTGCAAGCCGGCCAACGGCACCTTGCAGATGCGCAAGTTGCTTGTCGAGGAAGGCCCGCAGGCGCTCGAGTTCAGCCACGTCGCACAGCTCCTGCGCGGTCGTGGTCTCGTCGAACTCCTCCGTATAGACATGATAGTCGACCTTCTCGTTGAAGTCGGCGAAGGGCGTGTTCGGACGGCGGGTTTCGCCCGGCGTTTCCGAATCTTCCTCGCCTTCTTCACTCATATCATCGTCGGAGATCTCGCCGCCGTCTTCGGTCGCGCCGTCTTCCATCTGCTCGTCGGAAGCTTCGCTGTCCTCGGCCGGAGCGGCATCGGCACCTTCGTCTTCCTTGACGTCGTCGTTATCCTGGTCCTCGCCGTTCGGCTTGTCTTCTTCGCTCGGCTGCTCCTCGCTGTCGGGCTCGGATTGCTCGTCGCCATATTCCTCGGCCATTTCCATGGCCGACAGCATGTTGCGCACGACACGGGCAAAGCTCTGCTGGTCGTTGATGGCAGACAGCAGGTTGTCGAGTTGGCCGCCGGTCTTTTCCTCGATGAAGGGGCGCCAGAGATCGAGCACCTTGCCGGCGCTTTCCGGCGGCTTCTGGCCGGTCAGCTTCTCGCGCACGATCATTGCCATGGCTTCGCCGATCGGCGCGTCTTCCTGCCGCTCGATGCCCGAGAAATTCGCCTTGGCGTATTTTTCCGTATTCATCGAATTGAGGTTAGCGGCCACGCCGCTCATGCGCAGCGAGCCGATCGATTCGACACGCGCCTGCTCGACGGCATCGAAGATGTTGCGAGCATCGGTACCCTGAGGTGCCATGACGGCGTGGACACGGGCATCATGACAGGCAAGCCGCAGGGCCATCGAATCACCGAGGCCGCGGGTCACCGCCAACTCATGGGCCGTCGGCCGTTTGGAAAGTTCCGGCAGGCGAATGCGCTCGCCGGTCATTCCCGGGCGTTCGTTGGCGAAAGCCACCTCGACCTCGGCATCGCCGGCGATCGAGCGCACACAGCCGGTGATCGCCCGGCGCAACGGCTCCATGTCCACCGGTGCACCCGGCTTCGCTTTGGAATTGTCTCCGCGACCTGACATAATGTGTGAGTTCTTCCCTAGGCTTCGAGCACGATATTGGCGGCACTTTCCTTCAGCTCGACACCGAAGGCGCGCTGATAGTGCTCGGCGACCAGCGGCCGCTCCAGCTCGTCACACTTGTTGAGGAAGGTGACGCGGAAGGCAAAGGCGACATCACCAAAGATTTCCGCATTCTCGGCCCAGGTGATGACGGTACGCGGGCTCATGACGGTCGACAGATCGCCGTTCATGAAGGCCGCACGCGTCAGATCAGCCACACGCACCATCTTGGAAACGGTGTCCCGGCCCTTGTCGGTGCGGAAGGACTTCACCTTCGCCAGCACGATATCAACTTCGTTGTTGTGCGGCAGGTAGTTCAGCGTCGTCACGATCGACCAGCGGTCCATCTGCGCCTGGTTGATCTGCTGCGTGCCGTGATAGAGGCCTGTGGTATCACCGAGACCGATGGTGTTGGCCGTCGCGAACAGGCGGAAGGCCGGGTGAGGACGGATGACGCGGCTCTGGTCGAGCAGCGTCAGGCGGCCCGACGATTCCAGCACGCGCTGGATGACGAACATCACGTCCGGACGGCCGGCATCGTATTCGTCGAAGACGAGCGCGACATTGTGCTGGTAGGCCCAGGGCAGGATGCCGTCCTTGAATTCGGTGACCTGTAGCCCGTCCTTGACGACGATGGCATCCTTGCCGACGAGGTCGATACGGCTGACGTGGCTGTCGAGGTTGATACGCACGCACGGCCAGTTGAGACGCGCGGCGACCTGCTCGATATGGGAGGACTTGCCGGTACCGTGGTAGCCCGAGATCATCACGCGGCGGTTATGAGCAAAGCCCGCGAGAATGGCGAGCGTGGTCTCGCGGTCGAAAAGGTAATCCGTATCCAGATCGGGCACGTAGGCGCTACCCTGGCTATAGGCAGGGACGCGGATGTCGGAATCGATGCCGAAGACTTCACGGACCGAAACGGTGGTGTCGGGAACTTCGGAAATATCAAGGTCAATCTTGCTCATCATGTCTCCAGGACGGGTGGCTCTCACCCTGCCATATCAAACTCAGCCGATTTTTTCCGAAACGCCGCAGCTTGTTGCCCGCATCCGTTCGGTCGGAACAGCGGCGATACTTCTCCGGGACTAAAGCAAAATCTCGGCGCGATGATATGATCGCTTGCGAGCATCCTTGAACAGAGTCCCCGGACAAGAAACGCCGCGTCCGGAAAGTTGACCGAGGTGCAGCCAGCCAAATGCGCACCCTGCCGCGGTTGCCCGCAGCTTCAGCCGATTTGGACCATACCTGATTGAAGGCGGAGAGCAAGGACGGGAATTAACAAAAACCGTTCTGCTTCAATAATTGATAGGCCTGAATGACCGCGCGGAAGCGCTCTTCCGAGCCGCGGTCGCCGCCATTGGCATCGGGGTGGTGCATTTTCACCAATTCCTTGTAGCGACGCTTGATCTCCGGCGCCGTGGCGGTGGCGCCAAGCCCCATCGTATCGAAGGCCTTCGCTTCCAGCGTTTTCAGCTTGCGCTGCTGCGGGAAACGCGGTCCCCGCCCCTGCCCCTCGCCTTCCCTAACGAAGCCGAAGGGGTCGCGAACGCGGGAATAGGAACCGGAGCGGATATCCGATTGAAGCGGACTGTTCTTGGCAGCCTTGTTCACACCGACCGTCCAGGTCGGACGGTGGCCGGTGATGGCTTCCTTCTGGTAGCGCGCGATCTCCCCGTCCGAGAGGCCGGAGAAATAATTGTAGCCCTTGTTGTATTCCTTGACATGCTCGAAGCAGAACAAAAAGAACTGTCCTTCCGCATTGCGCCCCACCGGGGCGCGATGCGTGCCGTGTTTGTCGCAGCCGTCCCACTGACACGTCGGCGGACCCTGTTCGGGTTCCTGCGCGCGCTTGCGGCGTGTGCGGATACGATCGAAATATTTTGAATCAAGTCTCATGGCGTCCTAATTATGGGGCCTTGGATACCCCACAACAAGAATTGACAAACAGGAATGTTATAGGCTTTGTGGGAGCCTTTTTTTCGCAAGCGAGGTCGACGCGGGAATATGGAAACGACACTGCAATCCCGCATTGAGCGGAAGCTCACTGACGCGTTCGCGCCCGAGCGCCTTGCCGTCATCAACGAAAGCCACCTGCATGCGGGTCATCAGCCCGACATGACCGGAACCGGCGAAACTCATATAAGAGTTCGCATCGTGTCCGCCAAGTTCTCGGGCATGCCGCGCCTCGCTCGCCACAGGGCGATCAACGAGCTTTTGAAGCCGGAATTGGATGCGGGTCTGCATGCACTGGCGGTAGAGCCCGCCGCTCCAGGAGAGGCGGTGCGCTGGTAGGCTGACCTCGACGGCAGATCGGCCAAGCCGGCCCCAACTGCGCTATGCTCCGACAAAGCTGAAAAGCGGCTTCATATCGCCGGCATCTGCCGCCCGAAGAGCAAGGATATAGGCATTCCGCCTTTGGCTATCAGCCTGGAGGTCCACACCACTCGCCCACTCGATCGGTGGATGCCCGAAATAGTCTTGAAGGAAGATATCGGCCGCTATGCGAGCATGCCGGCCATTTCCATTCGGAAAGGGATGTATCTGCACCATTCTATGATGAAAGTAGGCGGCGGCTTCCCTCGGCGGAAAAACCAAATGCTCGGCCCAATAGCGCGCATCGTCCAAAAGAATCCGAAGCTGAACAGATATTTGAAATGGGTCGATACCGATGTTTTTCTCGGTCAAACGATAGGTTCCAGCCCATATCCAAACATCGCCAAACAACCTCTTGTGGAGTGTCCTTACGAATTCGTCCGTCAGGATGTCACCCGTCCGCCGTCGCGCCACCCATCGAAGACCGGCCGTGATGTTGGCGCTTTCAAGCTCGTCGAGTTGCAGACGAGTGGTTATGTGCCTGAATTTCAGTCCCTCGATATCGTCAGCGCCAAGCGGCGTCGCGCCCTCCGGTTCCTGAAACATCAATCCGCTGCCCAAACATCCGATGGTCTTTTTTCCGCGATTTCCCTGGCGAGACTCTCGATCTCGTCGTTGAGACTATCCGGCTGCAGGGCCTGTTTCTCCAGGGCCATATGGGCATTTGTCCGATAGATCATCGATCGTGCCTTTATCCGCGCTTGATCCATAATCATCTCTTCGACCGAGCCCTTCGGCACAATGCCATAAACGAAACGCCCGCCCATCGCTTCCGCTAGCTTTTCCAGCTGCCCGATGGAGATCGTCTTCAAACGCTCATTTTGCTCCGCCTGGTAAATCGCACCACGGCTTACCCCTAGCCGATCCGCAAGTTGCTGTACGGACATTCCCAGCGCTTTCCTCATGGTGGTTATCCAGCCTTCAGTCGGCAAGTCACTCCAGAGCTGGTGCGCAGCCCTGTCGACCAGCCTAACATATTGCTTCACCATTGTTTTCTTAACATTCATCAGCTTGTCGCCAGTATCAGTTTGCCAGTTATAGCTGTACAATTTTAAGCTATTTGCGTAGCTAAAGCAATGCAAATATTAATATATTGTACATCTATAGATGTACATAATACATTAGGATGTGCAGGCATAACTAACAAGAAGCATTCCCCTCATGCCCCTGCCAAACAATTAATCTCTTGAGAATCAAGCCTGGCCCGGCTTTGCCTCTTCCGTTTCGGCGGGGCGGATGCGCAGCTTGGTGATGCGGTTCTTTTCGCGCTTCATGACGATGAAGCGCTTGCCATAAAAGGTGAAGGCCTGCCGCTCTTCGGGGATGGTCATCGATTCGTGGATGACGAGGCCGGCGATCGTCGTCGCCTCTTCGTCAGGCAGATCCCAGTCGAGCGCGCGGTTCAGGTCGCGAATCGGTACGACGCCGTCAACGACGATCGAGCCGTCGGCCTCCTGCCGCACGCCCTGGATATCGAGGTCGTGCTCGTCGGCGATATCACCGACGATCTCCTCCAAAATGTCTTCCAGGGTGACAATGCCCTGCACCTCGCCATATTCGTCGACGACGACGGCGAAATGCTGCTTGCGGCGCAGAAAGGCGTTGAGCTGATCTTCGAGGTTGGTGCTGTCGGGCACGAACCAGGGCTTTTGCGCGATCTTGACGATATCGAGATTTTCCGGCTCGACATTGCGTTCCGCCAAGGCTCGCAGCAGGTCCTTGGCATGCACGACGCCGATGATGTTGTCGATGGTGCCGCGCCAGAGCGGCATGCGCGTATAGGGGCTGTCGAGGATCGCACGCACGACCACCTCTGGCGGATCATCGGCATTGATGGCGCGCATCGCCGTACGGTGCACCATGATGTCTGACAGTTCCAGCTCGCCGAGATCGAGGACGCCGCCCAGGCGATCGCGGTCGGCTTTGACGACCGAACCCTCCCGGTGGAGCAGATCGACAGCGCCGCGCAGCTCCTCGTGCGCCGACAGCATAGACACCTCCTTGGAGAGGTTGATGCCGAACAGGCCAAGGATCCAGCGCACGATGGCGTTGACGAAACTCGATACGGGGCCGACGATCGCGACAAACAGCCGCACCGGCGCCGCCACATTGAGCGCAAAGCGATCCGGCGTAGAAATCGCCCAACTCTTCGGCAGGACTTCAGCGAAGATGACGAGAATGACAGTCATCGCTGCCGTTGCCAGCGCCACGCCCGAATTACCGAACAGACCGAGGAAAACGCTGGTCGCCAGCGAAGACGCCAAGATATTCGCGAGGTTGTTGCCGATAAGCAAGGTGCCGATCAGCCGATCCCGACGCTCGATGAGGTGGCGCACGATACCTGCGCTTTCATCGCCATTGGCCTCCAGCGTATGAATGCGGGTACGCGAGACGGCGGTAAGTGCCGTCTCCGAACCGGAAAAAAACGCCGACACCAACACGAGCACGATGATCGAGATGATCTCGGGCCAATATTCGAGCAATACAGCCAGCGTGCCCTCGACGGTCATCAGGGATGTTTTTCCTTCAGGAAACTCAGGACTTCGGAAGACGGCACCTCGTCGGCAACGAAGGACTGGCCGATACCATGCGTGAGGATGAAGGTGAGCTTGCCGCTCTTGACCTTCTTGTCCTGCGCGATCGCATCCATCAGCACTTCGGCCGGCGGCAGCTCGCCCGGAATATCGCCCATCCGCGTCGGCAAGCCTACGGCCTTCAGATGCGTCTCGACACGCTTGGCTTCATCGGGGCTCGCCAGATTGAGGCGCGCGGAAAATTCATGCGCCAGCACCATGCCGATCGCCACACCCTCGCCGTGCACCAGCCGGCGGCTGTCATAGGCGGTTGCCGCTTCGAGCGCATGGCCGAAGGTGTGGCCGAGATTGAGCAAGGCCCGCGCCCCGTTTTCACGTTCGTCGGCAACGACGACATCGGATTTCGCCTGACAACTCGCGGCAATCGCCTCGATGCGGGCCGCGCCACCAGCAAAGACTTGCCTCCAGTTCGCCTCGAGCCAGGCGAAGAAATCCGGCTTGTCGATCAGGCCGTATTTGGCGACTTCGGCATAGCCGGCGCGGAATTCGCGCTCGCTCAGCGTATTCAGCACATCGGTATCGGCAAGCACCAGGTCCGGCTGATGGAAGACGCCGACGAGGTTCTTGCCGTGATGGGTGTTGATGCCGGTCTTGCCGCCGACCGACGAATCCACCTGCGACAGCAGCGAGGTCGGCACCTGGACGAAACGAACGCCGCGGCGCACGATGCCGGCGGCAAAGCCCGAGAGATCGCCGATGACGCCGCCGCCAAGCGCGATCACCGCATCGTTGCGCTCCACACGCGCCGTCAGCACCGCATCGCAAACGGTGATCAGATGCTCGAAACTTTTTGTCTTTTCACCGGCGGGCAAAACGAGGCTCGACGCCTGGATGCCGGCCGCTTCAAGGCTGGCAACCAACGCAGCGAGATAGAGCGGCGCCACATTTTCATCGGTGACGACGGCGGCCTTGCGGCCCTTCAGCCGGGCTGCGATCTCCTGGCCCGCACGGGCTATCAGGCCGGGACCGATCAGGATGTCATAGGCACGCTCGCCGAGAGGCACGCGCACGAGACGCTCGGCGGAAGCCGGTGTAATCGCATTCATGGTATTTTGCTTTCTGTTTTCTTTCCCTCGGCGATGGCGGCAAGGACTTCCCTGACCATGATATCCTTGTTTACGTCGCGGGAGAGAACCGTGATATCGGCTTCCGCATAGATCGGATAACGCGCATTCATCAGGTTCTCGAGGGTCTGTTTCGGATTCTCTGTCTTGAGCAGAGGGCGCGTGTCACGCTTGTTCACCCGATCCCACAGCACGTCGAGATCGGCCTTCAGCCAGACGGAAAGACTGCCGCGCTTGACATGCAGCCGCGTGCTTTCGTTGATGAACGCGCCGCCGCCCGTCGAGACGACACGTGGGCCGCCCTTGAGGAGCCGCTTGATGACACGCGTTTCCAGCGCCCGGAACTCCTGCTCGCCATAGGCGGCAAATAGTTCGGCGATCGTCATGCGCGACACGCGCTCGATCTCGATATCCGTATCGACGAAGGGAAGGCCGAGCTGCTGCGCGACGGGCCGGCCGATCGAGGATTTTCCTGCTCCCATCAATCCCACGAAGACGAGATTGCGCTGACCGAGCGCAGCACGCGCCCTGTCTTTAAGGCTCTCGGCAAGGGTCAGGACTTGTTCACTCATCGGCCCATTCACAATTTCTTTGGAAACGGTATCGTCAAATGCGCCGGTAGCGTCAAGACGCCGCTATCGTAAACATGTCTGCAATATCCTTCAGCTAATCCTTGAAGGACATAATTATTGCGCATCGCCGCGCCAATGAACGGCGAAGGAGAGTTTTCGAATGCCAACCCTGTTTCGCTTCCTTGTCATCTGTGCGGTCATCGCCGGATCGATATATGGAGCGATGTGGGCTCTGGTGCTCTTCGTCGATCCCCAGCCACGCGATGTGACGATCCGCATTGCTCCCGAACGCCTCAACCCGCCGACGACAGGCTCGCTGAAACCATGAGCGCGCAAGCCGAAAATGTACGAGCGGGCAAGAGGGATCTGGGGCGAGTGCATCTGGAAGCCTTTCTGGAGATGATGAGCGCCGAGCGGGGTGCTGCCGTCAACACGCTGCAATCCTACGAGCGTGATCTCGATGATCTCCATTCATTCCTCTCCGGGCAGAACGTCCGCCTGACGGAAGCCAGCTCCGGCGATCTGGGCACCTATCTTTCCAGCCTGTCGAGCCAGGGCTTCAAACCATCCTCCCAGGCACGCCGGCTCTCCGCCATGCGGCAATTCTATAAGTTCCTCTATGCTGAAGGTCTGCGCACGGACGACCCGACGGGGATCCTCGATGCCCCCAAGAAGGGCCGTGCCCTTCCGAAGACGATGGGCGTCGATGAGGTGACGAGGCTTCTGACCCAGGCGGAGAAAGAGGCCGCTGCCGATGGACCGGACCGGCTGCAGCGCCTGCGCATGCTGGTGCTCCTGGAAATGCTCTACGCCACCGGCATGCGCGTCAGCGAACTCGTCTCTCTGCCGGCGAAAGTCTTGGATCAGGAAGGCCGCTTCCTGATGATCCGCGGCAAAGGCAACAAGGAGCGGCTGGTGCCGCTGTCGCAGTCGGCCATTTCGGCGCTGAGGAGCTATGGACGGCTGCAGGCCGAGATTGCGGCAAACGCCAAGAACCCTGCCCCCGAAAGCCCATGGCTTTTCCCCGCCGCTTCCAGGCAGGGCTACCTGCCGCGTCAGGTTTTTGCGCGCGATCTCAAGGACCTTGCCATCCGGGCCGGCCTGACGCCTTCGATGATCTCACCGCATGTGATGCGCCATGCCTTCGCGAGCCATCTTCTCGCCAACGGCGCGGACCTGCGCGTCGTGCAGGAACTTCTCGGCCATTCGGACATTTCGACGACGCAAATCTACACACATGTGCTGGAAGAACGCCTTCATCAGCTGGTCCAAACACATCACCCCCTTGCCAAACAGGCAAAAAAACAGGATTAGGACCGGCATACAGGCTGAAGCCGCCATCTCTCGTCACGGGCAAAAGGATCGGAAACGCACCTCATGCACAATTATCTGGACTTCGAAAAACCCATCTCGGATCTCGAAGGCAAGATTCACGAGCTCAAGAAACTGGCGAGCGAAGACGAAAGCATCGATACGTCCGAGGAAGTCGGGCGGCTTGAAATCCGCGTCCGCGAGGCGATGGTCGACATCTATTCCAAACTCAACGCCTGGCAGAAGACGCAGGTCGCCCGCCACCCGCAGCGCCCGCATTTCGTCGACTATGCCAGTACGCTGTTTACGGAATTCACGCCGCTGGCCGGCGATCGCCAATTTTCCGAGGATGCCGCCATCCAGGCGGGCTTTGCCCGCTTCCGCGGTCAGCCGGTCGCCCTCATCGGCCAGGAAAAAGGCAACGACACCAAGAGCCGCCTGAAGCATAATTTCGGCAGCGCCCGGCCGGAAGGCTACCGCAAGGCGATCCGTATCCTCGAAATGGCCGACCGCTTCCAGTTGCCCGTCATCACGCTGGTCGACACCGCCGGCGCCTATCCGGGTGTCGGCGCCGAAGAACGCGGCCAGGCCGAAGCGATCGCCCGCTCGACCGAGATGTGTCTCGGTGTGAAGGTGCCGATCGTCTCCATCGTCATCGGCGAAGGCGGCTCCGGCGGCGCCATCGCGATTGCCGTCGGCAACCGCGTCTATATGCTCGAACATTCGATCTACAGCGTGATTTCGCCCGAAGGCGCGGCCTCGATCCTCTGGCGCGATTCAACGCGCGCCAAGGAAGCCGCAACCAATATGAAGATAACGGCCGATGATCTGAAAGGCCTCGGCGTGATCGACGGCATCATTTCTGAACCTGTCGGCGGCGCGCATCGCGATCCGAACGCGGTAATAAGCGCGGCCGGCGAGACGATTGCGAACGCGCTTGCAGAGCTTTCCGGCCGTTCAGGCGAACAATTGCGCAACGACCGCCGCCAGAAATTCCTCAACATCGGTCGCAATCTCTAAGCAGCATTCGGAAAAAGTGATCGCTGAAAGCGGAAATGAGGCCAAACCTTGGCCACATTTCCGTTATCGAAGCTTTTATGGCAAAGAAAAGCTTGCCGACGCGCTGCGGGCACGTCATAGGCTGGTAAGGAATTTTCAAGTATAAGCCGTCTATGATTCCGTTTCATGCTTCGAGGGGAGTGGCGAAACAGATCGAACTGCCACTCTTCGCATTTATGGACCAAGTCAGAATGCGCATTCGTCACCTTGCCTATATTTCCCTGATGGCGCTGGCGCTCGCCGGCTGCAACGACGCGCTGGACACTGCGTCGATCGACCTGTCGAAGGTGAAGAACAAGGTCGAACAGCCGCTTCCAAGCCATATCCTTGCCGACATGACCAAGAAGGGCATGGACCGCAACTCGCCGATCATGATCCGCATCTTCAAGGAAGAAGGCGTGATGGAGATCCTGAAGGCGAACCAGAGCAACCGCTTCGAAGTCATCGCGGATTACAAGATCTGCGCCTGGTCCGGCCGTCTCGGCCCGAAGGTGAAGGAAGGCGACCGGCAGGCGCCCGAAGGCTTCTACATGCTGACGCCAGCCAACCTGAACCCGAATTCGAAATATTATCTCGCCATCAACACCGGCTTCCCGAACCGCTATGATGCCGCCAACGGCCGCTCCGGCAACAATTTGATGATCCACGGCGCCTGCTCGTCGTCCGGTTGCTATTCGATGACCGACCAGCAGGTGCTGGAAATCTATGCCTTTGCGCGCGACGCCTTCAAGGGCGGCCAGAAGGCCGTTCAGCTCGAAGCCTTCCCCTTCCGCATGACGGCGGAAAACATGTGGAAGCACCGCCTCAGCCCCAATATCGAATTCTGGAAGATGCTGAAGGTCGGCTACGACAATTTCGAAGTCACCAAGCGGCCGCCCGAGGTCGAGGTCTGCGAGAAGAAATACGTCTTCAACCAGCAGGCCAGCGGCCCGTTCAACGCCGGCGGCAAATGCCCTGTCATGACGACACCGCCTGCCCTGCAGACGGCGCTTGCGACCTATGACAAGCAGTACCAGGCGGACTATGCCGCCGCCTCTAAGAAGTTTGACGGCATGGCCTGGTACGATCCGACCGAAGCCGAACGCAAGGCTGTCGTCGCCAAGCAGCGCAAGGGCCACGATATCGCCTATGCTCCCACAGGCACCGCCCTTGCCGCCGGCAAGATGATGAAGGTTGCCGACCTCGAATCGATGATGTCCAACCAGTCGGCCCAGCAGGTGGCACGTGGCGGCACCGTTGCGAGCCCGACGGGCAACCCCACGACGGCAAGTATCCGCGTGGTGGCAGCAAGCCCTGCGACAGGCGCCCCGGTGGCAACTGCGCAGCAGCCTGCGGCAGGCCCGGTCGTTGCGGCCAACGCCC
The DNA here is from genome assembly GCA_900472485.1 of Hyphomicrobiales bacterium. Classification (GTDB taxonomy): domain Bacteria; phylum Pseudomonadota; class Alphaproteobacteria; order Rhizobiales; family Rhizobiaceae; genus Rhizobium. The sequence continues at coordinate 393,669 of UCII01000012.1, read as the reverse complement.
CCGCGAACGTGCCGATCCCGACGGCAAACCCCATGAACCCCAGCCTCAACGCGCTCGCCTATGCGCCAGCCCCGGCCGTCGAGACCGCGCAGACCGAGGCCAAGAAGCCGCCTTTCTGGAAGTTCTGGGCCAAGAGTGAATAGTCCGGATACCGAGATCTACGATCTGCGCGGCCTGAAATGCCCCTATCCGGCGATCAAGACGGAAAAGCGCCTGCGCGGCATGGCAACCGGCGCGACATTGACCGTGGAGACGACGGATCCGCTCGCTGTCATCGACATTCCCCATCTCTGCAACGAAAAGGGTTACACGCTTCTCGTGAGTGAGACGACGGACAGCGGCCATCGCTTCGTGATCCGCAAGAGGTGACCATTTGCGACGGAGGCCATCCTCGTGGTTCGAGGGTCGCTACGCTCCCGCCTCACCATGAGGGCAATCGTACATGAGGCAGGTACGCTGCCGCACACCCCTTCTCCCCAGCGGGGAGAAGGTGCCGTCAGGCGGATGAGGGGGTATCTCCCCACGGCAAGAGCCGCCGCCCTTCGTCCGCGCTCAAGGCACTCGAAGCTATCGCTTCTCGCCCCCTCATCCGACCCTTCGGGCCACCTTCTCCCCAGCGGGGAGAAGGTAGAAACCCTAAAACTTCATCCCCGGCACAGCGAGCGGGTTGTCCTCCAGCGCCGCTCTGTCAGGCGTATCGACGCGCGGCTTGCTGAGGAAGGCGTCGAACAGGCCCTTCACGAAATCCTCGGGCAAATCCTTGGTGATGATGACCATGCGCGTGCGCCGGTCTTCTGGATCGGGCCAGGCTGGCAGCCGCACCGGCGCATGGAAGATGTTCTGCACGCCGTGCAGCACGACGGGACGCTCCGGCCGATCGGACACCGCAACGATCGCCTTCATGCGCAGGAGCTTCTCGCCATGCGCCGAACGAAGGAGATCGATGAACATTTCGAGCGCCGTGGGATCGATAGGCTGGGTCTCGACGATCGAGAACGACCGGATCGACCCGTCATGGCGGGTGACATCGTGAGCGTGCTGGTGCCGATGACCGTGGTGGTGCCCATGATGGTGATGGTGGTGCCCATGATCGCCGTGATGGTGATCATGATCGTGGTGATCGTGCTCATCATGGTGATGGTGATCGTCGTCCGCCTCAAGCTCGTCCTGCAGCCAGCGGCCGACATCGGCGATCTTCGACGCCGGATCATAGAGGCCGTTGACCAGAATGGCGGCGCGTCCGGCCTCGTCGCTATCGGCATTCAGGATCTGCGCGCGCGGATTGAGCCCCCTTAGCCTACTCTCCAGCTGCGCTTCCGGCACGGCGCCGGCAATCCCGGTCTTGGACACGATCAACCGATCGGCGACCGCCACCTGCTTGCGCGCCTCTTCATGATTGTCGAGCGTCCGCAGCCCGTTGACCGCATCGACGACGGTGATGACGCCATCGAGATCGAAATTGGTCGCAATGATCGGATTGCCCATGATCGACTGCATGACCGGAGCGGGATCGGCAAGGCCGGTCGTTTCGATGACGACACGCTTCAACGGCCGGATGCGCCCGGTCTGCATGGCGTCCATGAGATTTGCCAGCGTATCCACCAGCTCGCCGCGCACCGTGCAGCACAGGCAGCCATCGGAAAGCTCGATGATGGAATCGCCGGAGCTTTCCACCAGCAGATGATCGATGCCGACATCGCCGAACTCGTTGATGATGACGGCCGCATCGCGCATGTCCTCATCCTTGAGGATGCGGTTGAGCAGGGTCGATTTACCCGCACCGAGGAAGCCGGTCAGGATGGCAACCGGCACTCTTTGCTGCGAAACGCTCATGATTCCTGTCCGATATTAGAGCAATTCCAGGAAAAGTGCGGAGCGGTTTTCCGTCCGGAATTGCGTGAAAACAAAAGATGGAGCGGTGCAGAGTTTCCGTGAAACGCTGAAGCGCTCTAGAAAGTGGGCCGCGGCATCGGGATCGGCACACCGGATGCGCCGCCGGAGATGGCGATTTTGCTGTCCCTGGTTGCCTTGTCGCCTCTGGCCGTCGCATCGTCCTTGTCGCCCTTGGCGGCCGTCGCGATGTCCTGGCCGCCGATCAGGCCGGCATAGACGAAATTGGGCTCATGATCCATTTCATGAATATAGGGCGACTGTACCTTGGTGCGGCCGAAGGGATCGCGGGTTTCGCTGCGCGCCTGTGCGCCCTTGGCGCTGCAGATCTCAGCCGTGACATCGGCGACATCGGCCGCAAGCGGCGCGTCTGGTCTCAAGGTTGCGAGCGTGTCGCGCGTAGACAGCTGGTTCTGGAAGCCCTTTTCCAGAAGATTGGCGGAATCGTCGGCGCGTGCCGCCAGGCTGTCCGTGCCGAGGACGACCGAGATCAGCGTACGGCCGTTGCGGGTTGCGGAGGCGATCTGGTTGAAGCCGGCCGCGCAGATGAAGCCGGTCTTCATGCCGTCGGCGCCGTCGAAACGGCCGATGAGCATATTGATGTTCGGCACCTGCTTCACGCCGTTGGTGAAGCCCTCAAGCGAGAAATAGCCGGCATATTGCGGAAATTCGCGGCGCAGCGCGACGCTCAAGATCGCAAGATCACGCGCCGTCGTATATTGCCCCTTGCCGGGAAGACCGTTCGGATTGATGAAATGCGAATCGCGCATGCCGAGGCGCGCGGCTTCCGCATTCATCCGCGCCACGAAGCCCTGCTGCGAACCGCCGACCGTCTCGGCGACGGCCATGGCAAGATCGTTTGCCGATTTGACCAGCATCATCTTCAAGGCGTTGTCGAGCGTCATCTTCTGGCCCGGCTTGAAGTACATCTTGGCCGGCGGCTGTGCGGCGGAAAGCTTCGACATGACGACAGGCGTATCAAGCTTGATCTGGCCGGACTGAAGCGCACGAAAGGTAACGTAAGTCGTCATCAGCTTGGTGAGCGAGGCGGGATACCAGCGGCGAAACGCCTCCTGCTGGTCGAGGACGCGTCCGGTGCTGACATCGACGAGAATATGCGGATTGGCTCCGGCCGTCTCAGCGGTCGACAGGAAAAGCATGGATGCTGCTGCGGCCATAGGAACGAGCCGCAGGGCGGCATACAAACGATTCTGCTTCGTCGGCACGATCTATCCTTCAGAAGTCCGGAATTTTCTCGAAAGCTTCGTCTATTTAACCTATATGGCTAGGAGAAGGCAAAGGCGATTGACGACTTTATTTCCCGATGGCACGCCGCAAGGGCCGCGACAAGCTGGCCGAAGCAGTGTCACGGACCCGCAGGTTGAACCAGAATCGATATTGAGCAGCAGGAAAATCAGCATATGCCGATCTTGAACAGAGCCGCAGAACTCCAGGGCGAAGTGACCGAGTGGCGCCGCCATATCCATGCGCATCCCGAACTCCTCTATGCCGTTGAGAATACGGCCGCCTTCGTGGCGGAGAAGCTGCGCGCCTTCGGCGTCGACGAAGTCGTGACCGGCATAGGCCGCACCGGCGTCGTCGGCCTGATCCGCGGCAAGGGCGAGGGACGCACGATCGGTCTGCGTGCCGATATGGACGCCCTGCCGCTCACCGAAATCACCGGCAAGCCCTATGCATCCCAGACTGCCGGCAAGATGCATGCCTGCGGTCATGACGGCCACACCGCCATGCTGCTGGGCGCGGCGAAATACCTCGCCGAGAACCGCAATTTCAATGGCAACATCGCCGTCATCTTCCAGCCGGCCGAAGAAGGCGGTGCCGGCGGCGACGCCATGGTCAAGGACGGCATGATGGAGCGTTTCCAGATCGCCGAAGTCTATGGCATGCACAACATGCCGGGCCTGCCGGTCGGCCATTTCGCCATCCGCAAGGGCGCGATCATGGCGGCGACGGATGAATTCACCGTCTCCATCAAGGGGCTCGGCGGCCATGCCGCCATGCCGCACAAGACGATCGATCCGATCGCCATCGGCGCACAGATCGTCTCCAACCTGCAGCTCATCGCCTCGCGCAGCGCCAACCCGCTGAAATCGGTGGTGGTTTCCGTCACCAAGTTCAACGCCGGCAACGCCCATAACGTCATCCCGAACGATGCGAGCTTCGGCGGCACCGTGCGCACGCTCGATCCCGAAATCCGCGACCTTGCCGAGCAGCGCTTCAAGCAGATCGTGACAGGCATCGCGACGAGCCACGGCGCAGAAGTCGAGATCGAGTTCCAACGCAACTACCCCGTCACCTTCAATCACGCCGACGAGACCGACCATGCGATTGCTGTCGCAGAGGAGATCGCCGGCGCCGGCAATGTCATCCCGAATATCGACCCGATGATGGGCGGTGAGGATTTCTCCTACATGCTGCTCGCCCGCCCCGGCGCCTTCATCTTCGTCGGCAATGGCGACAGCGCCGGCCTGCACAACCCGGCCTACGACTTCAACGACGAAGCCATCGCCCACGGCATTTCCTACTGGGTGCGACTTGCCGAACAGCGCCTCAATGCCTGAGGCTTCTTCGAAGCCCCGCGCAGCCATCAAAGCCGCGCGGGGTGCGCGCTCAAGACAGTTTGTCTCCACGACGCAAAAAGGCTTGGCTTCGGGCCTTTGCTTTTGTATGGATCATGCCGAGTGGTCTCGTAGCTCAGCAGGATAGAGCATCAGATTCCTAATCTGAGGGTCACGCGTTCGAATCGCGTCGAGATCACCATTATTTTCAAGCACTCAGTGTCGTTCTTGGCTCATTTTCGTGCGCCACCGATTTACCAGCATTTCCTGGCATTTTCTGACGTTAGTGGGGATTCCGTGGCGCTCGGTTGGGACATGAAATCAATAGCGTGAGGGATACGTTACGACGGTCGCCTAAGTTGCGAAGCATCTTGCGGGCTAAGGTGATTTGACGCGATCTAGTATCTATGATTGTTTTTTTATTAAAAAACTCTCGCAAAGAGATAGTGGTTTCTTGATTTTAAGGGACGCAATTTCATGGCACCAATTCCGTTCAATATACTCGGTTATCGTTTCGAAAAAGGCTTGCAGGTCTTTAAGGAAAGCTTTGACTCAGCCATGGTCGGTGTCCTTCGAAAGAAGGAGGCGATCCAGGCCGAACTGATGGAATATAAACATTCATTAGATAATGGTGGCAAATGGATTGGAGAGAGAGATGAGGACGGGTATCTCCTTTGGGATCGCGAAACGCTTCTGGAGATGGACTTGGAAGAATCGGCCGAGGCAGTGGTGGAGTTGCGCAAGGCTTTCGTGCTCGCAATCTATCACTATTGGGAGCGAACAATACGAATTTATTGCCACACAACGGAGCCTGGGCATCCCAACTTGATCGATCGCGCCAAAGAAAACGGCATCATGATCGGCCAGCATCTTGAACGCGTGCATCTTCTCGCAAATGTGCTGAAGCATAACAGTAGCAAGTGGGGCAATCGTCTAATTCGAGCCTGGCCGGATGTGTTCTCAACAAGGTTTCAGTCGAACGACCAGACAGATTGGAGCGCTGCCCTCGCGATAACAGATTTGCACGTAAACGACGCGTTTGAGGCGATTCTGAATTCAGGACCAAGAAGCAAACTCAACGGTAACGAACCTTGGTTGAGGAGAGACAAAGATAAGGTTTCATCAGCAGCCAAAGACGCCAAGAAAAGAAATTATGGCAAAGCAATTAAAGCGACTTAGTGACCCGGATTTTTTTGAGATGATGGCCGCTCTAGATCCATTCCAGGCGGTAATCAAAGGGGCCATAGTGGTTGAAAGCGAGATGGAGGAAGTCTTCCGTTTGACTTTTCTCGACGCAACCGCCCTGTATGACATGAAGTTGACGTACGACCAGAAGGTGAACTTATTGATAGCGCTCGGGATTGATCCGAGGTTGGCAACGCCGCTGAAGACCTTAGCAAGGATCCGCAATAAATTTGCTCACACTATCGATGCCAAGCTAACCGAAGTCGAGGCGAAGAACTTTTACGCTAGTTTCCACTCAACTGATCGAAGCATAATTAATGATACCTTTGCAGCACTATATCGCCAGAAGAAGAACGGGAAATCCGCAAAAATCTCAGATTTAGAGCCGCTTGACCAAGTCGTGCTTTGTATAACGACCTTAAGAGCTGCAATTCTTGCGGCTCAAAAACAAACCACCTACCTACTTCAGAATGCAACCTGAATGCACCTCGACTTATTGTCGACCACACCAAAACTTGGCCCGAAAGCATATCGAAGCTCACCTTTTGGCTGCCAACTCACTTATAATCAAACGCATCCGGATGATTCCCCAAGCTGCCCGTCAGCGCCGCATATAAAATCGTCCTGCCATCGATCGTTTCATTGCCGCCGCCGAGGTTCATCCATGTCAGCCTTTCCGCCCTGGTCTCAGGATCGGCGACTAGCAGCACGCCATACATGATCTTCTTGCCGGGATCGTACATCACGGCGATCTGCTCCGAGCCGCAATCATGTTGCTTGCAGGCGCTCATGACATAGACCTTGTCTCCGCCGAACATGATCTCATGCCGGGGGGATTCGACGGTCTTTCCGTAGATCCAATCCGGCAGCCGATGCCCCTGCGCCATCGCCTTGAAGGCGGCGCTCGCAGCGGGATTGGAGGCGAATTCGCGGAATGTTGTGGGATGATCTTGCGCAGAGGCGCTTGTGGCGGCGAGGATGCCCAACATTGCGGCGGCTACCATGATCTTTTTCATTCGCTTCACCCCGAGCACGGAGTGCCCCGTGAGCCCAGGGCAAGTTTATATGAAGTGAAGCCGTTCCCGCATCCGCCTTCTCCCCTAGGGGAGAAGGAGCTTTCGCTCATATGTGATCGTCCTATCGTGAGGCCTATCGGGTGTCGTATGAACGTGAGTTTAAAACACGAACATCACCCCACCGCGATCCTGTTCCTCACCAGTCGCACGCCAGGAATGGATTCCGCAACCGCGGTCGCCCGCTTCACCTCCTGATAGGTCGCGACCGAACCGTGCAGGCGGATTTCCTGGCCTGCGGCAATCACGGTGACATCGGAAGCATCGATTCCGCCGGCAACGGCGAGCGCATTGGCAACGGCGGATTCCAGCGCCGAGCGCCTGGCCTGCTCGTTTTCCAGATAGAGCTCCATGCCGTGAAACGTTGCCGCCTTGAAAACCATTCGTGACCCTCCGCATTCGAGTGGTCGGAAAACGCAGCACTTTGCATTTGGTTCAATCGAGATTGAAAAAAATATGACTAATTCACACGGTCGCTTTTCGCGTGTACCGGCGGAGGAGCAGTTGCATGGCTCCGGACTTGCCGCTTCGGGCAATCCCCTGTAGAGCCATGGGGAACAGCAGCAAATGCGGATACCTGAATGAACACCGGCAGCACGGCGCGTCGTCGCCTGACGATATTGGGTTCGACCGGCTCCATCGGCCAGAATACGCTCGACGTCATCGCCCAGCTGGGCGGACGTGAGGCCTTCGATATCGCCGCCATCACCGGGCATGACAATATCGAGCTGCTGGCCGAGCAGGCCAAGGTCTGCGGCGCCGCTTTTGCGGTGACGGCCAATGAGGAGCGCTATCAGGATCTGAAGGATGCGCTTGCAGGCACCGGCATTGCCGTCGGCGCCGGCAAGAATGCCTTGATCGAAGCCGCCTCCATGCCGTCCGACTGGGCGATGGCGGCGATCGTCGGCACCGCCGGTCTCGCGCCGACGCTGGCCGCCGCCCGCCGGGGCGCCGATATTGCGCTCGCCAACAAGGAATGCCTTGTCTCCGCCGGCGATCTCTTCGTGCGCGCCGTTGCCGAAGGCGGGGGACGGCTGATCCCGGTCGACAGCGAACACAGCGCCATTTTCCAGGCGCTGGAAGACGACCAGCAGCATGCGGTGGAGCGCATCATCCTGACCGCATCGGGCGGCCCCTTCCGCACCTGGACGCGCGAACAGATGGCCAATGTCACGCCGGCAATCGCGCGCGCCCATCCCAACTGGTCGATGGGCTTCAAGATCTCGATCGGCAGCGCCTCCATGTTTAATAAGGCGCTGGAGATGATCGAGGCCAAGCACCTGTTCAACGTGCGCCCTGATCAGATCGAGGTCGTGGTCCACCCGCAATCCGTCATTCATTCCATGGTCGGCTATACGGACGGCTCCATTCTGGCGCAGCTCGGCTGTCCCGACATGCGCACCGCCATCGGCTATGCGCTGACCTATCCCGCCCGCACCAAGCTTAGCGTCGACCGCCTGGATTTCGCCAAGCTCGCCCGGCTCGATTTCGAAGCGCCGGACGAGGTTCGCTTCCCGGCACTGCGCCTTGCCCGCACGGCGCTGGAGCGCGGCGGCCTTCAGGGCGCCATCATGAATGCGGCCGAGGAGATCGCCTTCCACGCCTTCGTGGATGGCCGCATTGGCTTTCTCGAAATGGCCGATATTGCCGAAGCCGTCATGGACGAGATGATCGCAACCGGCAGCGCCGACACCATGGATGCCGTCTTTGCCGCGGACGCAGAAGCACGCAGCCGTGCCGCCGTGCTCGTCGCCCAGCGGGAGAAAGCTGCGTAAAGCGTAAGCATAAACTTACGATTCATGGCGGCCAAACAGCACGCCTAGCTCGCCAGCTGTTTAATTCTTGGCGGAAGCCCGCAGTGTCCCGGCAGCAGACTCTGAGAGGAAGCCGTCCCTTACGCGACGGCCCTTGCGAGCGCACAGCGCGACCAGAGCGCATGCAGCGCGCCGACCAGCTGTTCGATATCGCCATCGGAATGCAGCGGCGTCGGCGTGATGCGCAGGCGCTCGGTCTTCTTCGGCACTGTCGGATAGTTGATCGGCTGGACATAGACGCCGGCGTCGAGCAGCAGATCGGAAATCCACTTGCACTTGGCGGCATCGCCGACCATGACCGGCACGACATGGCTCGGATTCGGCATATGCGGAATGCCTGATACATCGAGTTGGGCGCGCAGCTTGCGCACGCGATCCTGATGGCGCATGCGCTCGAACTGGCTGACCTTGAGGTGCTGGATCGAGGCGACTGCACCAGCAGCCAGAGCCGGGGGCAGCGAGGTCGTGAAGATGAAACCGGAGGCAAACGACCGGATGAAATCGCAGAGCGCACTGGAAGCAGCGATGTAACCGCCCATGACGCCGAATGCCTTGCCAAGCGTGCCTTCGATGACGGTCAGACGATCCATCAATCCCTCGCGCTCGGCAATGCCGCCGCCGCGCGGGCCGTACATGCCGACGGCATGCACTTCGTCGAGATAGGTCATCGCGCCATACTTGTCGGCGAGATCGCAGATCTCCTTGATGGGGGCGATATCGCCATCCATCGAATAGACAGATTCGAAAGCGATCAGCTTCGGCGCCTTGGGATCGGCAGCCTTCAGCTTGGTCTCGAGATCGTGCAGATCGTTATGCTTCCAGATGACCTTGTCGCACTTCGCATAACGGATGCCTTCGATCATCGACGCATGGTTGAGCGCATCCGAGAAGATGATGAGGCCGGGAATGCGCGCGCCGAGCGTGCCGAGCGTCGCCCAGTTGGAGATGTAGCCCGAGGTGAAAATCAGCGCGGATTCCTTGCCGTGCAGATCAGCGAGCTCCTGCTCGAGCAGAACATGGTAGTGGTTGGTGCCAGAAATATTCCGGGTGCCTCCCGCACCCGCGCCACAGTGATCGATCGCCTGCTTCATCGCCTCGATCACTTTTGGATGCTGGCCCATGCCGAGATAGTCGTTGGAGCACCAGACGGTCACTTCCTGCGGGCCATTGGCCGTATGTCTGACAGCGCGGGGGAAATTGCCACGGCGGCGTTCGAGATCTGCGAAGACCCGATAACGACCCTCATTGTGAAGACCGTCCAGCTCGCCTTTAAAAAATGCTTCGAAATCCATCATATGCTCCAGTACCGTGCGACCGTTTTCGAGAATGCCGGTTCACACGTCAACCCCTCCGCATTGCTTTCGCGCCCGCTGCGGCAAATGGCCCCTAATTTTGAACAATTCCAGACAAGAATAGCCAATCACATCAAATTGACAATCGAAACCATGCTGGAAACACTCTCTCCGGAGCGGAGGGTAAACCCCGCCGCTCCGGGCTAGTTCATGGCGAATCTAGGCGGCAGCCACGGCGCGCTTGGCCATGACCTTGATCAGATTGGCGCGATATTCGGCCGTGGCGTGCAGGTCGGACAGCAGCGCCGATGGGTCCACTGTCACGCCGGTAACCGCATCCGGCAGCCAATTCGCCGCAAACGCCTGCTCCAGATCAGAATGGCGGAACACGCCGTCCGCGCCTGCGCCAGTCACGGCAACACGAACGCCGCCTGCCCCCTTGGCGACGAAGACACCCGTCATCGCGTAACGCGAGGCCGGATTGGGGAACTTGGCATAGCCAGCCCTTTCCGGCGCGTCGAAGGCGATCGAGGTAATGAGTTCCGCCCCTTCCAGCGCGGTCTCGAACAGGCCCCGGAAGAAGTCGTCGGCCGCGATCTGGCGCCGGTCGGTAACGATGGTGGCATTCAGCGCCAGCATTGCCGATGGATAATCCGCCGCCGGATCATTGTTGGCAACGGACCCGCCGATCGTGCCCATATGGCGGACATGCGGGTCGCCGATCATGCCGGCAAGGTCGCAGAGCGCCGGACAGACCGCACGGATCGCGGCCGAAGAGGCGACCTCCGCATGGGTGGTTGCCGCCCCGATCGTGACCCTGCGGCCATCGACGCGTATCCCCTTGATCGAGGGGATATGCCTGAGATCGACGAGATCGCTCGGCGATGCCAGACGCTGCTTCATGGTGGCGATCAGCGTCATGCCGCCGGAGACATATTTGCCTTCGTCGGCATCAGACAGAAGCTTGACGGCTTCGTCGACCGAGGAGGCGCGATGGTAATTCGTTGCATACATAGTCCTATCCTCCTCTCGTTTCAGGCCGTAGCCCGCGCCGCTTCCCAAACCTTGAGCGGGGTTGCCGGCATGGTCAGCCTGTTGTTGCCGATGGCATCGGTGATGGCGTTGATCAGCGCCGGCGGCGAGCCGATGGCGCCTGCCTCGCCGCATCCCTTGATCCCCAGCGGATTGTTCGGACACGGCGTGTTCTGATGCGAAAGCTGGAAGGACGGCAGGTCGTCGGCGCGCGGCATGGTGTAATCCATGAAACTCGCCGTCAGCAACTGGCCGCTCTCATCGTAATGCACGCCTTCCAGAAGCGCCTGACCGATTCCCTGCGCGATACCGCCATGCACCTGTCCCTCGACAATCATCGGATTGATGATATTGCCGAAGTCGTCGGCCGCGACGAACTGCACGATCTCGGTCTTGCCGGTTTCCGGATCGACCTCGACCTCGCAGATGTAGCAACCGGCGGGGAAGGTGAAGTTCGCCGGATCGTAGAAGGCGGTTTCTTTCAGGCCCGGCTCCATGCCGGCGGGCAGATTGTGGGCGGTATAGGAGGCGAGCGCCACCTGGAACCAGGGCAGCGCCTTGTCGGTGCCCGCCACCTTTACCTCACCATTCTCGATGACGATATCGCTTTCGTCCGCCTCCATCAGATGCGCGGCGATCTTCTTTGCCTTCGCCTCGACCTTGTCGAGCGCCTTGACGACGGCGGACATGCCGACGGCGCCCGAGCGGGAACCATAGGTGCCCATACCCATCTGCACCTTGTCGGTATCGCCATGGACGATGGAAACGCTGTCGATCGATACGCCGAGCCGGTCGGCGACGAGCTGCGCGAAGGTGGTCTCATGCCCCTGCCCATGGCTGTGCGAGCCGGTGAGCACTTCGATGGTCCCGACCGCATTCACCCGCACTTCAGCCGACTCCCAAAGGCCGACGCCTGCTCCGAGCGACCCCACCGCCTGCGACGGCGCGATGCCGCACGCTTCGATGTAGCAGCTCATGCCAATGCCACGCTTCATGCCGCGACGGGTGGCCTCTGCCTTGCGGGCCGGGAAGCCGGCCCAATCCGCCTGCTGCATGGCGGCGTTGAGCGAAGCCTCATAGTCGCCCGCGTCGTAATTCATGATGACGGGCGTCTGATACGGGAAGGAGCGGATGAAGTTGATCCTTCTCAGCTCCGCCGGTGAGACGCCGAGTTCGCGCGCCGCCGTTTCCACAGTGCGCTCGAGCAGATAGGTCGCCTCTGGCCGCCCTGCCCCGCGATAGGCGTCGACCGGCACGGTATTGGTATAAACCGTGCGGACATTGGCATGGATCGCCGGAATGGCATATTGGCCCGACAGCAGCGTCGCATAGAGATAGGTTGGCACGGCTGAGGAAAAGAGCGACATATAGGCACCGAGATTGGCGATCGTATCAACCTTCAGTGCCGTCATGCGGTTTTGCGCATCGAAAGCCATCTTGACCTTGGAAACATGGTCGCGGCCATGCGCGTCGGTGAGGAAAGCTTCCGTGCGGTCAGCCGTCCATTTCACAGGCACGCCGGTCTTCTTCGATGCCCAGAGACAGACAATTTCTTCCGGATAGATATAGATCTTCGAACCGAAGCCGCCCCCGACATCCGGCGCGATGACGCGCAGCTTGTTTTCCGGCGCGACATTATAGAAGGCGCTCATGACGAGCCGGGCCACATGCGGGTTCTGGCTTGTGGTGTAGCAGGTATAATGGTCCTCGGCGGCATCATAGATGCCGAGCGTGGCGCGCGGCTCCATGGCATTCGGCGAAAGCCTGTTGTTGTGAATCTCGATTTCGGTGACATGGGCTGCCTCGGCGATCGCCTTGTCGGTCGCTGCCGCGTCGCCAAGCTCCCAGTCGAAAATCAGGTTGTTTGCCGCTTCTGGATGGATCTGCGGTGCGCCGGCTTTCAGCGCGTCAACCGCCTCGACGACGGCAGGCAGCTCCTCATAATCGACCGTTACGGCTTCAGCCGCATCGCGTGCCTCGCCAAGACTATCGGCAACGACGATCGCGACGGCATCGCCGACATAGCGGACGGTATCGACCGCCAGCGGCCGCCAGGCGCCCATCTTCATGGGCGAGCCGTCGCGGGAATGAATCATCCAGCCGCAGATCAGATTGCCGATGCCATCATCAAGCAGCTGCTTGCCGTCGAGCACCCCGATCACGCCCGGCATGGAAAGTGCCGCCGACGCATCGATGCTCTTGATCTTCGCATGCGCATGCGGGCTACGGACGAAATAGGCATATTTCATGCCCGGCGCCACCATATCGTCGGTGTATCGCCCCTTGCCCGTCAGAAATCGCTTGTCTTCCTTGCGCGCCACGCGCGCACCAATGCCTTCAACGCCCATCACATCCTCCATTGGGGTTCCGGGCCCGGCAATCCGCCAAGATCACAGTCCAAGCGTTTAGCCAGACGATCTCGGTGGAATTTATTCGGCCGCTTGGCTTGCGGCGTTCATTGCGGCATTGGCTGAAAGCACCGCCTTGACGATGTTGTGATAGCCGGTGCATCGACAGATATTGCCTTCAAGCTCGCTGCGCACCGTCTTCTCATCCAGCTTGCCGCCATGGCGATTGATCATGTCGACCGATGTCATCACCATGCCCGGCGTGCAGAAGCCGCATTGCAGGCCATGATGCTCCTTGAAGGCGGCCTGAACCGGATGCAGCTCGCCATTGGCGGCCAGACCCTCGATGGTTGTGATCTTGGAGCCGGAAGCCTGAACGGCCAGGATGGAACAGCTCTTCACCGACTTGCCGTCCATGTGCACGACGCAGGCGCCGCACTGGCTGGTGTCGCAGCCGACATGGGTTCCGGTCAGGCCGAGTTTTTCCCTGATGAAATGGACAAGCAGCGTGCGATCCTCGCACTCGCCGCTGACCGAACGGCCGTTCACCGTCAAAGTCACTTTTGCCATATTTTCCTCCTCGCCTCTCCTCCAGAGGCAAGGAGCATCATTTGACTTTTTCGCAATCCAATCAACCTCTACTTTAGAGAGGAGATGGATTTTCTGCCTCGCGGCCAACTGTTTTCTTCTCCAGACGGGATGCCGCCTTTTCTCAGCAATAAAAAAACTGCTATCCACCAATAGACAATCATATTTTGCACGATATTTTCTATCGTTGCAGGACTGTAAAGACAGCCCATCGTGGTGGAGCTGAAGAATTGGGACGACGTTGGCCGGGTTCGGCTTAACTAACGTTGGAGAGAGTAAATGAAGAAAGTTCTTATGCTCGCATTGGTCGGCTTGTCTATCGCAAGCTGCACGCCGACCGAACAGGGCGCAGGCATCGGCGCAGCATCCGGCGCAATCATCGGCGGCGCAGTCACCGGCAACGTCCGTGGCGCGGCAGTCGGCGCAGCGATCGGTGGCGTCTCCGGCGCCGTCATCGGCAGCGTCCAGGAACAGCCCGGCCAGTGCTACTACCGCGATCGTTACGGACGTCGCTACATCGACGATTGCCCGCGCGGCGGCTATCGCGGTGGTTATGGCGGCGGCTACGGCGGCTATTGATCGGTCTTTTATCGAATTTCGAAGATCCCGGGCCGCAAGTCCGGGATTTTTTATTCAGGCGGCAAATGTCTTTGACAGCGCGGCGAGACCTGGTTGTCGCATGGCTTTGACAACCAAAGGAGGGTGTTTTTCAGGCCACTCGAATATATGAGAACTCGGGCAAGAACCTCAGCGTTTCACGCATTAATGGGCATATTTTCCCGGTTTTTGACTCCAAAACGGTACACCTAAGAGACTTTTGCCTCTATGGTGGCCGCGCGTTAACCCCCGGGAAACGTCAAACTGAGTAAGTTCTCATGTAACCGTAAAGCGGCGTATGCATAAAAGAACTGAACCGAGAAAGAGTATTGCGTATCGGCAGGCAGGAACCGTGGCAGCGGTTGCGGCAGTGCTGGCGCTCGGTCCGGTGTGCGCCCAAAATGCATTTGCATTCAAACTCTTTGGCATCAAGCTCTGGGGTGAAGACGAAACGGCGGATCAGGTTTCCGATCCCGTCCGCTACACGGTCGATTTCAAGGCGGACAATCTCGACAAGGATCTCAAGGACGCATTGAGCGATAGCTCGATGCTGGTTTCCGATGAAAAGAAGCCCGTATCCGGCGACCTTGGCGTCGTCGTGAAGGCGCGTGACGACCGCGATCGCCTGATAGCCACACTTTATGAAAAGGCCCGCTATGGCGGCGTGGTCACCATCACCATCAACGGCACCGCCCTCGACGCATTGCCGCCGACACCGACTTTCAGCCGCACCAAGCCTGTTGCGGTCACGATCAGCGTCGATCCCGGCCCGGTCTTCAAACTCGGCAGGATCAATCTGCTCGGCGACGCCGCGAGGCTCGATCCGGCAAATTATGGCCTCGTGCGCGGCGGCGATGCCGGCTCGCTGACCATTCTGAAGGCAGGTGACAAGATGGTCGCCGACTTCAAGAACGAGGGTCATCCGCTTGCCAAGCTCGACAAACGCGAAGTCGTCGCCGATCATTCGACCAATACCGTCGATGTCTCGCTGAAGGTCGAAAGCGGTCCCGTCGCTCCCTTCGGCAATGTCGGCGTCACCGGCCAAAAATCGGTCGATCCGGATTTCATCAAGCGCTATGCCCGCATCAACGAAGGCAAGCCCTACTCGCCCGACGAGCTGAAGAAAGCCTCGGATCGCCTGAGAAAGCTCGGCGTCTTTTCCAGCGTCACCATCCGCGAGGCGGACAAGCTCGCGCCGGATGGCAGCATCCCGACGACCATTGAGGTGTCGGAAGGCAAGCAGCGCTTCTTCGGTGTCGGCGCACAATATTCCACCATCGACGGTTTTGGCCTGCAGGGCTATTGGGGCCACCGCAACCTGACGGGGCGCGCGGATTCACTGCGTATCGAGGGATCTGTCTCGCGCATCGGCGAGACCACGGATGCCGGCAAGCTGGATTACACCGCAGGTATTACCTATGTCCGGCCGGCCACCTTCTACCCCTCGGCGACCTTCACGGCGGGCTTCAAGGTGCAGAGCCTGCATCCCGACGCTTACGACGCTGATACCGCCACGGCGAGCGCCGGTCTCGCCTACGAAATCAACGATCAGGATACCGTTTCCGCTGGTGGCGAAGTGTCCTACGAAAAGGACACGACCGACGCCTTCGGAAAGCAGAATTATCTGACGGTCGCGATCCCACTCGAATATGTCCGCGATACGCGCGACAACAAGCTGGACCCTACCGAAGGCTATCGTGCCTCCATCGGCGCCAAGCCGAGCTATGAGGCAATGGGCGGCACGGTTTTCAGCTCCTTCGAGGGCTCGATCACCGGTTACAAGGGCCTAGGCGCCAACAACAACGTGGTCTTCGCCGGCAAGCTTGCCGCGGGCTCGCTGCTGGGTGCAAACAGCATTGAGGACATTCCTGCCACCCGGCGTTTCTATGCCGGCGGCGGCGGCTCGGTGCGCGGCTACAGCTATCAGGAAATCTCGCCTTACAACTCCCATGGGGACGAAACGGGCGGACGTTCCTATGTGACCGCCTCTTTCGAAGCGCGGGTGAAGATCACCGATACGATCGGCATCGTACCTTTCGTCGATATGGGCAGCGTTACCGACAGCGTCTTGCCCGACGCGTCCGATCTGCGCATTGGCGCCGGCGTGGGCTTGCGCTACGCTACGCCCTTCGGTCCGATCAGGCTCGATGTCGCCGTGCCGTTGAAGAAATATGACAATGGCACATCTTATGGCATCTATGCCGGCATCGGACAGGCCTTCTGATAAACCGCAGAGTTGTCGCGGGCCTTTCAGCACACGGTTACGAAATTGAGGCTACTGTCGCTTTCATGAGCATATTGATTCGAATTCTCGGGCAATTGGTGCGCTGGATCGCCTATGCGGTCGTAGCGATCCTCTTGCTCGTGATCGCGGCTGTGCTCGTCGTCGGCTTGGTACCCTCCGTAACCGGTTATGCCGTCGATCAGGTGGCAAAACTCGCATCTACGCCGGATCGCACCATCGCCATCGCCGCGCCCTCGGGACTGCTGAACGGCAATCTGAGGGTCGGTTCGATCACTGTATCCGATACGAAAGGCCCCTATGCCAAGGTGCAGAACCTTGCCATCGACTGGTCTCCGCTATCCTTGCTAACAGGCACTTTCCATGCCGATCGCGTCGCAGCCGATGTCGTCGATTTCGAACGGCTGCCAGTTTCGACGGTCGCACCCGCACCGGCAACGCAGCCAGCAAGCTCCAGCGGTTTCTCCCTGCCCATCGCCATCGATATCGGCGCCATCGCCCTGCCTGATCTTCGCGTCGGACAGGCCGTTGCCGGACAGGACTTTGTTCTGGCCGCCGACGGCGGCGTCAAGGCAAACAGCAGCAGTATAGGGCTCATGATCAATGCCAGCCGCCATGACGTGCCCGATGCCAAGCTTTCCGCCGATATCGCCTTTGCGCCGGCCGATAACAAGCTGAAACTGAAGACGCAGATTTCCGAGCCGCGCGACGGCATGCTGGCCGGGCTGCTGCACCTGCCGGGCGGTCCGGCCGTCAACATCGACCTTTCCGGCGACGGCCCCCTTTCCAACTGGGCCGGCAAGCTGCAGGCAGCCCTCGACGGCAAGCCGACCGTCGCCATCAGCGGTCACCACAGCCTCTCCAACGACGGCCTGCATCACATCGACGTCAAAGGCGGTGGCGATGTCGATTCACTCCTGCCGCCGACCATGCGGGCGCTCTTTGCCGGCCAGACCACCATCGATCTTTCCGCGACCTTCGACGGCAAGGGCAAGATCGATATCCAGACCGGCAATCTCGCCACCGGCAGCGCCGTGCTTGCCGCATCGGGCACGCTCGATCCCGCCGGCAACAACAGCCTCAATGCCAATCTGATCGGCACCTCCGGCCCCGTCGATTTCCGGTGGCCCATGGAAAATGGCGAGGCCCGCGCCCTGATCTCGCGGGTCGACATCGCGCTGACGGGTGCTGCCCAATCGGTGAAGATCGATGCCAAGGCAGCACTCGACAGCGCCAGTACCCCGCAGGGCAATATCGGACAGATCAATCTCAGTGCCCGAAGCGATGCCTTCAACCTCACCGGCATGTCCGGCCCGCTGCAGCTTCGCCTCGTCGTTGGTCAGACGGCTTTCGTAAGCTCCGACCTCAATCGTCTGATCCGCGCGCCGATTGCCCTAACTGCGCCGCTGCAGCTCTCGCCCGACACGATCGGCTTTAACAATACGACATTGGAAAGCGCCAGCATCGGCGGCACCGTCAACGGCAAATATACGCTGTCGTCGAAGGCGCTGACGGGCAATTTCAAGCTCTTCGCCCTGCCCGGAGTTCTGCCGGATGGTATCTCGAACAAGTTCGAGGGCACGATCTCCCTGGAAGGTCAGGTCGCCGGCACGGTGCCCACCAAGATGACGCTCTCCAATCTTGCGGTGAAATCCAATGTCGCCGAAATCAATGGCAATGTCGCGCTCAACGACCAATCGCTGACCACAGATCTATCCGGCAAGGTGCTCGACCTTTCCAAGCTCGTCCCGAACGCGCAAGGACAGGCCGATATCGGTCTCAAGGCCAAGGGGCCATTGAGCGCGCTCGGCATCGACGCGACCGTCAAGGCCGTCAATGTCAAACTGGCGGGACGGCTGCTCGATACGCTTGATATCGGCGTGACCGGCACCGCCGATCCCAAGGCGCCGCAGGCAAACATCCAGGCAAATGGGGCGATCGACGGCAAGCCGATCCGTATCACCGCGGACGCCGTTTCCAAGGATGGCCGCACCAGCATCCCGTCACTGGCAGCCGAAATCGGAACCAACAAGCTGCAGGGCAAGCTGGATCTGTCGCCGAGCTTCAAGCCGACCGGCACACTGACCTTCGACCTGCCGGATCTCAGCCTGCTGGCCGCGCTTGCCGGACAGAAGGCCGAGGGTGACCTCAAGGGCTCGCTTGATATCGCCAGCACCAACGGCAAGATCGGCCTGAAGATCAACGCCAATGGCAATGGTATCCGCCGCGACGATCTCGTCATCGGCAAGCCGGCCGTGGCGCTTGCCGTCGACGATCTCAGGGCCTTCTCCGCCAATGGCAGCATCCGCGCCGATACGATCGCCTCCGGCGCCAACCGCATCGCCGAACTCAATCTGACCTTCACCCAGCAGGGCAGCCGCACGGATTTCGATCTGAAATCGGCCTATGACAACGCGCCGCTGACGACACATGGCAGCGTCGAGACGGCCGGCGGTCAGACGACGGTCAATCTTGATTCGTTCGCCGGCGCGCCGCGCACGATACCAGTGAAGCTCGCATCGCCGACGAAGATCGTCATCAAGGACGGCATCGCCTCGATGAACGGCCTGACCCTTCAGACCGGTGGCGGTTCGGTGACTGTCGACGGCACTGCCGGGCAAGCCCTGAACATCAATGCGAAGATCGCCAACCTGCCCGCAAGCCTCGCCAACGTCTTTGCGCCGACGCTGGCGGCGGAGGGCGTCATCTCGGGCACGGTGGCGGTCACCGGCAAGGCGACCTCGCCCGCCGTTGTTTTCCAGACCAACTGGTCGGGCGCGGCAACAAGCCAGACGAAATCCGCCGGCCTCGCACAGCTCGGCATCAAGGCCGACGGCAAGTTCGCCGACAATGTCGTCACCATCAACACCAACCTGACCGGCCAGAGCGGCTTGGCACTGAATGGCGGCGGCACCGTCGCCATTGCCGGCAACAAGGCGATGGCGCTGAAGTTTGCCGGTAATCTGCCGTTCGACGCTTTGGCAGGCCAGCTGGCCGCCCAGGGCCTGGTCATGACGGGTACGGCGAAAATCGACATGCAGATCGGCGGCACGACGGCGGCACCCGCCATATCAGGCACGATTACCACCGACGGCGCCAAGCTGGTCGATGTTCGGCGAAACCTCACGCTCAGCGGCCTTGCGGTCACTGTTGCGCTCGACGGCAGGCAAGCCGTCATCTCACGGCTGAGCGGCAATCTCACCAGCGGCGGCAGCATCTCCGGCAGCGGCACAGTCGGCATTACCCCGGATAGCGGCTTTCCAGCCGATATCCAGATGAAGTTCAACAACGCGACCTATGTCGATGGAACCCTCGTGACCGCGACCGTCAACGGCACGCTCGGCATCAAGGGACCGCTGATGACCGCACCGATGCTGACGGGCAATCTTAGGATCAACAAGGCATCGATCACCTTGCCGCAGAAACTGCCGGCCTCGCTTTCGGAAATCAACATCAAGCACAAGAACGCCCCGGCTGCGGTCAATGCTCAGTTCAAGGACCAGAAGCCGGAGGCGCCGCGCAGCAAATCGACGACCCTCGGCATCGATCTGCAGCTCGACGCTCCCTCGCAGATTTTCGTGCGCGGCCGTGGCATCGATGCCGAACTTGGCGGCAACATCACGGTGCGCGGCACGGCAGCAGAACCAATCGTGTCCGGCGGTTTCACCATGAGGCGCGGGCGTCTGACCATCTTGAGCCGCCGGCTGGATTTCACCGATAGCAGCAAGATCACCTTCGGCGGCGACCTGACGCCGGCGCTCAACATGGAAGCGACATCGACCGCAGGCTCCACCACCATAACCGTCGATGTCACCGGTCTGGCGACCGACCCGCAGATCGGCTTCTCTTCATCGCCGGCCCTGCCGCAGGACGAGGTGCTGGCGCAGCTGATCTTCGGCCAGTCCATGTCGAAGCTTTCAGCCATGCAGATCGCCCAGCTCGCCGATGCGGCCAGCCAGCTGGCCGGCGGACGTTCCACGTCGCTCTTCGAAGGCCTGCGCAGCCATCTCGGCGTCGACGATCTCGACATCTCGACGGATGCGAACGGTCAGGCACAGGTCGGCGCTGGCAAGTACCTGAACAAACGCACCTATATCGAACTACAGCAGGGCGCCTCCAACAACACCAAGGCCATCATCAATTTCAACGTCGGTCGCGGCGTGAAGCTGCGCGGCGCGGCGGGATCTGACGGCGCCGGGGAAGCCGGCGTCGTCTACGAGCACGAATATTGAGGAACACCTCTCCCGCGAGAACAGACCATCGTTGAGTGGTTTGCCGAGCGCCACGCCGCGGCAAGGAGGAAACGAAGATGTGCGCATTGTTGGGCAGCTCGAGCTCGCATGAAGATTGCCCGTTGGCTTATCATTCTGCGCAATCGGATTGATCAATCTGTCGAAAGCCGACTGATTCTGGACAATTTTCCATCTTTTTGCTGTCATCCAGACAATTGATAATGCAAGGCAACATCATTCGGACCGATCGGCTCTTCCTGGCCCGGTCTGATCTATGTCGTTGTGTTTTTTACCCCGTTCCGGAAAGCTGCTGCTAACTTTTCCGGAATCGCTCTAACCCTCGGAGCAATGCTGATGAATACGCTATCCACTCCCGTTACCCTGATCGGCGTTCCACTGGAGGAAGGTTCCGGCCGCCGCGGCGCTGGCATGGGTCCGACGGCGCTCCGCATCGCCGGCATCGAAACCACACTGACCGAACTTGGCCATCGCGTCACGGATAGCGGCGACTTGCATCCTGTTCCGGCAGCGGATCTTCCGGACCATCCCCACGCTCACAATCTGAAGATTGTCGGCGCTTTCACGCGTGCGCTGGAAGCGAAGGTCTATGATGTCGCATCGTCCGGCGGCTTCCCGCTGATCCTCGGCGGCGATCACAGTCTCTCCATGGGCAGCGTCTCCGGCATGGCCCGCCATGCGGCGGAGGTCGGTCGCCCGCTCTTCGTGCTCTGGCTCGACGCTCACTCCGATTTCAATTCGCCGGCCACCTCACCCTCGGGCAATATTCATGGCATGCCCGTCGCCTACTATTGTGGTGAGGCCGAGATCGAGGATGTTCTGCCAGCCGGGCGACCGCTGGTCGATCCGACGAAGGTCTTCCAGGTCGGCATCCGCTCCGTGGATCCGCGCGAGCGCGAGGAAATCCGCGAACACGGCGTCAACGTCTTCGACATGCGCTCCCTCGACGAGCAAGGCGTCGCCGCCATCATGCGCAAGGTGCTCGATACCGTCAGCGAAGCAAACGGCCTGCTGCATGTCAGCTTCGATGTCGATTTCCTCGATCCGGATATCGCACCGGGTGTCGGAACCACGGTGCCGGGCGGCGCCACCTATCGCGAAGCGCATCTCATCATGGAAATGCTCTCCGACAGCAACCTCGTCTCATCGCTCGATCTCGTCGAGCTCAACCCGTTCCTCGACGATCGCGGCAAGAGCGCCCGTGTTCTCGTGGAAATGGCGGCAAGCCTCTTCGGTCGGCGCATCTTCGATCGCCCGACCCGAGCCGCTTAAAGGGGCTCCATTCCTTTCCGGGGCGACCCCTTCCCGACATCACGGCGTAAGACTATCCAGTCGAAACTGCTGGTATAGATTTAGGTTTAAGCAATCTTCTTGCTCTATCGTGCCAATAACACGTCGAATTCGGCGTCACGGGTTCAATGGGAAGAACATTCATGGCCACGATCAATTCCACCAGCTTCAGCGGCGATACTCTGGAGATCATTGCCTTCCGGCTGCATGATCAGGAATTCTGCGTCAAGACCACCACGATCCGCGAAATCCGCGGCTGGGCTCCGTCGACGCCGATCCCGCACGCGCCGGCCGATGTCATCGGCGTCATGAACCTGCGCGGCTCGGTGATCCCGATCATCGACCTCGCCTACAAGCTCGGCATGCAGAGCACGGTCGCCAATGAGCGCAGCGCCATTGTCGTCGCCGAAGTCCATAACATGGTTATCGGCATGCTGGTCGATCGCGTCTCCGACATCCTGACGATCGCGTCCAACCAGGTACAGCCGGTGCCGGAAGTGACCGCATCCTTCGATCGCGCCTATTGCGAAGGCATCATCGCCACGGAGAATGGCATGATCTGCTTCCTGAACCTCGCCAAGATGTTCAAGGAAAACGAAACAGACGAACTTGCAGCTTAACTTCGCCGTATAGTCTTTCTAAGAAACCGCCGTTCTCTCGCGGCGGTTTTTTATTATTTCCGTACTTTAGTTAGTTATGTTTTATTTAAATTATAATTTCTAATTATCTAATTTTTACTCGAAATTAACGGAGACAACTCCATCATCGATTGTGAGGCGAGGAAAGAAAATACAATCTCTACATTCCGACCATCCCTTGCGGAACGCCGTTTTCGGCGTGCCGACGAGCGCGGCGGCCCGCTTCGATGCCATTAATCCACGCCCGACAAACGTGAGCTTTCTAAGAGGGAATAGGAATGTTCAGTCTATCATCCGATGCCAGCCGCATTCTTTCCGCCGTTTCCAAATCACAGGCCATCATTGAATTCGATCTCCAGGGTAAAGCACTGACCGCAAATGAGAATTTCTGCCGCGCGCTGGGCTATGAGCTGAAGGAAATCGTCGGCAATCATCACCGGATGTTCTGCGATCCCGCCTATGTGACAACCCCTGCCTATCATGATTTCTGGGCGCGTCTCGGCCGCGGCGAATATGATGCCGGCACCTACAAGCGTTTCGCCAAGGGCAATCGTGAGATCTGGATAGAGGCCTCTTACAACCCCGTCTTTCGCAACGGCAAGCCGGTTAAGGTCGTAAAATTCGCCGTCGATGTCACCGAGGCCAAGAAGAAGGCGATCGACGATGCCGGCAAGCTTCAGGCACTCTCGCGCTCGCAGGCCGTGATCGAATTCCTGCCGACCGGCGAAATCCTGACCGCGAACGAAAATTTCTGCAACGCCATGGGCTATGCGCCCAGCGAGATCGCCGGCAAGCATCACAGTATTTTCTGTGATCCGGCCTATGCCCGCACCGAGGAATACAAGCGCTTCTGGCAGCGCCTGGCGCAGGGCGAGTTCATCGCCAACGAATTCGTCCGCTACGGCAAGGGCGGCAAGGAAATCTGGATCCAGGCGGCCTATAACCCTATCGTCGATGCCGACGGCAGAGTCTACAAGGTCGTGAAATTCGCGACCGATGTCACCTCGCGCATGAGCGCCATCAGCGAACTTGCCGGCGCACTCCGCAGCCTGTCGGAAGGCGACCTGACGAAGACGCTCCAGCGGTCCTTCGTGCCCTCCATGGAACAGCTTCGCCACGATTTCAACGCAACGATCGAGAGGCTTTCCGAGACGCTGACCACCGTCGGCCACAATGCCAGCGCCATTGCCGCCGGCTCGCGCGAGCTTGGCGATTCAGCCGAAGCCTTTTCAAGGCGTACCGAGCAGCAGGCCGCCTCGGTGGAGGAAACGGCCGCTGCCCTGGAGGAAATCACCACCACGGTCGCTGATTCCAGCCAACGTGCGGAAGAAGCCGGGCGTCTCGTTGCCGAAACCAAACGCGGCGCCGAAGAATCCGGCACGGTAGTCCGCAACGCCGTCGCCGCCATGGATCAGATCGAGAAATCCTCACGCGAGATCACCAACATCATAGGGGTCATCGACGATATCGCTTTCCAGACCAACCTGCTGGCGCTGAATGCCGGTGTCGAGGCGGCACGAGCCGGCGAGGCGGGCAAAGGCTTCGCCGTCGTGGCGCAGGAAGTGCGCGAACTTGCTCAGCGCTCGGCCAGTGCCGCCAAGGAAATCAAGGCGCTGATCACGACATCGAGCGAGCATGTCAAGAACGGTGTCGGCCTGGTCGGCCAGACGGGCAAGGCGCTGGAACAGATCGTCACCCAGGTTGCCGATATCAACACCAACGTCGCTGCCATCGTAAAGGCGTCGAAGGAACAGACGATCGGCCTTCGAGAAATCAATTCGGCGATCAATTCGCTGGATCAGACCACCCAGCAGAATGCCGCGATGGTCGAGGAAAGCACCGCCGCAAGCCTCAGGCTCGCCAATGAGGCGGATGCGCTGCACACGCTGCTGGCCCAATTCCGCCTGGCCGACTCGATGATCCACGATATGGTAACGCGGCGCGCCGCTTGATCTCCCTCGCAATTAACCTTCAGCACGAAGCCGCCTCGGATAGGTCGAAGCGGCTTCGTGATCTTGCGGAGGATAGTTTAGCCGAACAGAGCGTAAGTGCTCTTGATCGTCACCCATACACCCCAGAGGAGCGGAATGCCGACGAGCGCCCAGGCGATCAGAGCCTTGCCGTCGAAACCGCCCGTGCCGATGCCGAAAGAGCCGGTGGGACCGGCATTGGCAGCAGCGGTTTTTGCCTGCAGCGCGGCGACCTCCTCGTCCGACATGAACCACTTGTCCGAGAGCGGCTTGACCAGCGAATTGGCAATCAAGCCCACAGCCAGCATGACCGCAAGAATATACATGGTGAAGGTATAGAGCTGCGCGCCTTCGACGCCAGCCGCCTTCTGCGCCTCGCGGATATAGTTGACCACGACAGGCCCGATGATCCCGGCCGTCGCCCAGGCCGTCAGCAGCCGGCCATGGATCGCGCCGACGAACTGCGTGCCGAATATATCGGCGAGATAGGCAGGAACGGTAGCGAAACCGCCGCCATACATCGACAGGATGATGCAGAGCGCACCCACGAAAAGCACCTTGCTATGGATGCCTGCCGCCCAGGGAGCAAGGACATAGAGCGCAATGCCGATCACGAAAAAGCAGTAATAGGTGTTCTTGCGGCCAATTCTGTCTGATAGCGACGCCCAGAAGAAGCGGCCGCCGATATTGAAAAGCGACAGCAACCCGGCAAAGCCGGCGGCGATGGCCGCCACTGCCCCGATCTGGTCCTTGCTGAGATCGGCGAATTTCAGATCAGGCAGGCCGATCAATGCTCCGCCGAAAATCTCCTGCAGCATCGGGGAGGCCATGCCGATGACACCGATGCCGGCCGAGACGTTGAGGCACAATACCGCCCAGATCAGCCAGAACTGCGGGGTTTTGTGGGCATCGCGAAGATGCACATGCTTCGTCGTAATCATTGAGCTCTGGGCAGCGGGTGCCGTCCAGCCTTCCGGACGCCAGCCGGCCGGCGGCAGACGATAGCCGAAGGCACCGCCCATCATGAAGACGAAATAGATCGCCGCCATGACGATGAAAGTCTGCCAGACGCCCACTGATCCGTCATCACGGAAGTGGTTCATCAGCAAGCTCGCAAGCGGCGCGCCGATCATCGCGCCGCCGCCGAAGCCCATGATCGCCATTCCGGTCGCCATGCCGCGGCGGTCGGGAAACCATTTGATCAGGGTCGACACCGGCGAGATATAGCCGAGCCCGAGCCCGATACCACCGATGACGCCAGCACCGATCCACATGATCCAGAGCTGGTGGAAGATGACGCCGATCGCCGCAATCAGGATACCGCCGCACCAGCAGCAGGCAGCAACCACGCCGGCCTTGCGCGGCCCAACCTTCTCGAGCCATCCGCCCCAGATGGCGGCGGAAGAGCCGAGCAGCACGAAGAAGAGCGTATAGATCCAGCCGAGATCGCTGACGCGCCAGTCGCAGCTTGTCGTGAACAGGGCCGTCAGAAGATTGAGGTTTGCGCACTCGGCCGGAGCCGGTGCCGGGGTGCCGAGCGCCTTGGAGAGCGGCAGCCAGAACACGCTGAAGCCATAGGCCATGCCGATGCAGAGATGGATCGCCAGTGCCGCCGGCGGCACGAGCCACCGGTTGAAGCCCGGCCTGGCAATGATGCGCTCACGATCGAGCAGACCCGCCGTCGCCGTTCCTCGGGAAATATTCGTATCCGCAGCCGTCATGAACAACTCCTCCTTGCTTCAAAGACCGGCACCCCTTCCCGAAACGGGAATCGCATTCGATGATGGAGCCTCCACTCTCCATCCCAATGCACTATCAATGCTAGTATTAAGCCGACTTAACTTCCTCGACCGGCGCCGGCCTGTGGATCAGCGACGCCGCCTCCAAGACCAAAGGGTTCAGCCCGCTATCTCCGTGATCGATGATCGCGAAAAGCTGGCGGCGCATACGCGGCTCCCAGAATTTGTTGATATGGGTGGCAACCCCCTGCACCGCTTCGTTTGCCGGCTGCGTCTTGAAGAAGGTGGCGATCTGGTTCGCCATATAGATGAGCTTGGTTTCGGTCTTGCCGTGCGGCGTGTCGTCAGGCGACATCGGCGATGCTCCCCGTGATGATGCGATGCGGATGGGTGAAAATCTCGAAATCGTCGCCGCGCACCAGCGCCACCAGCGTCATGCCGGCCTCCTCGGCAGTACGGATAGCAAGCGCCGTCGGCGCGGAAATCGCTACAAGGACGGAACTGCCTACAATCGCCGCCTTCTGCACCATCTCGACCGACAGGCGGCTGGTGACGGCGACCACCCCTTCCGCGCCCTTATGGCCAGACCGAATGACCGCGCCGCAGAGCTTGTCGAGAGCATTGTGCCTTCCGACATCCTCGCGCGCGGCAAGCAGACCCTCGGACGGGATATAGAAGCCCGCGCCATGCACGGCACGCGTCTCGCGATGCAGCGGCTGCGCATCATTAAGCAGTGCGACCGCGCGGACGATGTCCTTTTGCGTGAGCTTTAAAGCAACCTTGGAAACGTCAGGCACCTTGCGCACCGCCTGCTCGATCGATTCGATGCCGCAGAGGCCGCAGCCGACAGGCCCCGCCATATGGCGGCGGCGCAGCCGCAAGGCGTCTGCCGCATCGTCGACCAGAGCGATCTGCACATCGATCCCCTGCGCGTCTTCGATCGGCTCGATCGCGGCGATCTCACTTATATCGGTGATGATGCCCTCGGTAAGGCTGAAGCCGACGGCGAAATCTTCGATATCGGCGGGCGTCCCCATCATGACCGCATGCGAGGTGCCGCCATAGGAAAAGGCGATCGGCACTTCCTCGGGGACGATGCGAGAGCCCGAGCGGACCAGACCGTTGCGGCGGGCGGTTTCAGGGACGGTGGTGGTGGGGGTGAATTGGGTCATTGTGGTACCGGGTGTGGAATACCCCCCTCTGTCACTTCGTGACATCTCCCCCACAAGGGGGGAGATTGGTAACGCGCAGCACTCTCTTGCCTCAAGCGAACGTCCAGTCTGCTGAAATCGCTGCCTATTGTCTTGCCAGTAGCAACCGGCAAACTCCCAACAATCTCCCCCCTTGTGGGGGAGATGTCGCGAAAGCGACAGAGGGGGGTATATTTCCCCATACTCCGACTCACTCCGCTGCCTCCATCTTCCCAACGATCCGCCGCGACTGCCGCGCCTGCTCATCATACTCGACCTGCCACTGCGACGGGCCGTTCGATGGCGAGACCTGCACGGCCGTTACCTTGTATTCCGGGCAGTTCGTCGCCCAGTCGGTGTAGTCAGTGGTGATGACGTTCGCCTGCGTGTCCGGATGATGGAAGGTCGTGTAGACGACGCCGGGCGCAACGCGGTCGGTAATCAACGCGCGAAGCGTCGTGTCGCCGGAGCGGCTGCTGAGCCGGATCCAGTCGCCCTCGCGGATGCCTCGCTGCTCGGCGTCGTGCGGATGGATCTCAAGGCGATCCTCTGCGTGCCAGACGACATTCTCGGTACGCCTCGTCTGCGCGCCGACATTGTATTGGCTGAGAATACGCCCGGTCGTCAGCAGCAGCGGGAAGCGCGGGCCGGTGCGTTCGTCCGTCGGCACATATTCCGTGCGGATGAACTTGCCCTTGCCGCGCACGAAGCCATCGACATGCATGATCGGCGAGCCGAGCGGCGTCTTCTCGTTGCAGGGCCACTGCACCGAGCCCATCTTCTCCAAATAGTCGTAGGAAACGAGCGCGAAGCTCGGTGTTGTTGCGGCGATCTCGTCCATGATTTCAGACGGATGCGTGTAGTTCCAGCCGAGACCCATGGCCTGCGCCATCTTCTGCGTCACTTCCCAATCGGCATAGCCGTTGCGCGGGGTCATGACCTTGCGCACGCGATTGATGCGGCGCTCGGCATTGGTGAAGGTGCCGTCCTTTTCGAGGAAGGTCGAACCGGGCAGGAAGACATGCGCGTAGTTGGCCGTCTCGTTCAGGAAGAGGTCGTGGACGACGACGCATTCCATCGCGGCAAGGCCGGCTGCGACATGCTTTGTATCCGGGTCGGACTGGAGAATGTCCTCGCCCTGAATGTAGATGCCCTTGAAGGTGCCTTCGACGGCGGCATCCAGCATGTTTGGGATGCGCAGGCCGGGCTCGTTGTTGAGCTTCACGCCCCAGAGCTTTTCGAAGATATCGCGGGTCGCATCGTCGGAGATGTGGCGATAGCCCGGCAGCTCGTGCGGGAAGGAGCCCATGTCACAGGAGCCCTGCACATTGTTCTGTCCGCGCAGCGGGTTCACGCCGACACCCGGACGGCCGATATTGCCCGTCACCATGGCAAGATTGGCAATCGCCATGACCGTGGTCGAGCCTTGGCTGTGCTCGGTAACGCCGAGGCCGTAGTAGATCGCACCGTTGCCGCCCTTGGCAAAGAGACGAGCGGCTCCGCGGACGAGTTCCGCAGAAACGCCGGTATATTTCTCCGTTTCCTCCGGGCTATGCTGCGGCTCGGAAACGAAGGCCGCCCAGTCCTCGAATTCGGACCAGTCGCAGCGTTCGCGGATGAACTTCTCGTCGAACAGGCCTGCGGTGACGATCACGTGCGCCAGCGCCGTCAGAATGGCGACGTTGGTGCCCGGCTTCAGCGGCAGGTGATAGCTGGCTTCGACATGCGGCGTGCGCACCAGATCGATGCGGCGCGGATCGATGACAATGAGCTTGGCGCCCTGGCGCAGCCGCTTTTTCAGGCGCGAGCCGAAGACCGGATGACCGTCCGTCGGATTGGCGCCGATGACGATGACGACATCGGAATGCTCGACGCTGTCGAAATTCTGCGTGCCGGCCGAGGTGCCGAAGGCCTGGCCGAGGCCATAGCCTGTGGGAGAATGGCAGACGCGGGCGCAGGTATCGACATTGTTGTTGCCGAAGCCGGCGCGCACCAGTTTCTGCACCAGATAGGTTTCCTCATTGGTGCAGCGTGAGGAGGTGATGCCGCCGATGGAATCGCGGCCATACTGATATTGCAGCCGCTTGAACTCGGTGGCGATATGGGCAAAGGCCTCATCCCAGCTCACTTCGCGCCAGGGATCGGTCACCTTCTCGCGCACCATCGGGTTGAGAATGCGGTCCTGGTGGGTCGAATAGCCATAGGCAAAGCGGCCCTTGACGCAGGAATGACCGCGATTGGCCTGGCCGTCCTTCCAGGGCACCATACGCACCAGCTCTTCGCCGCGCATCTCCGCCTTGAAGGAGCAGCCGACGCCGCAATAGGCGCAAGTGGTGACGACCGAATGCTCCGGCTGACCGATCGATATGACAGACTTTTCGGTCAGCGTCGCGGTCGGACAAGCCTGCACGCAGGCGCCGCAGGAAACGCACTCGCTGTCGATGAAACTCTCATGCATGCCGGGCGAGACGCGGGAGCCGAAGCCGCGGCCCTCGATGGTCAGAGCGAACGTACCCTGCACTTCCTCGCAGGCACGCACGCAACGCGAGCAGACGATGCACTTCGAAGGATCATAGGTGAAGTAGGGATTGGACTCGTCTTTCGGCATCCATTTCAGATTGATGTCGCCGTTGTTGCGCGCCTTTACGTGGTTGTCGCCCTCGTAGCCATAGCGCACGTCGCGAAGGCCGACAGCGCCCGCCATATCCTGCAGCTCGCAATCGCCGTTGGCGGCGCAGGTCAGACAGTCGAGCGGATGGTCGGAGATATAGAGCTCCATCACGCCACGGCGGATATCCTTCAGCCGGCCAGTCTGCGTGTGAACGACGAGGCCGGGGGCAACCGGTGTCGTGCACGAGGCCGGCGTACCGTTGCGGCCCTCGATCTCGACGAGACAGAGGCGGCAGGAGCCAAAGGCATCGACCATGTCGGTGGCGCAGAGCTTCGGCACCTGAATGCCTGCTTCCATCGAGGCACGCATGATCGACGTGCCCTCGGGCACCGTGATCTGGCGGCCGTCGATGGTCAGCGTCACCATGGTTTGGGAGGTGGAGGCCGGCGTGCCGTAATCGATTTCTGGAACGAGGGACATGGATCTTACTCCGCCGCTTCAATCAAGGGAGCCGGAGAAAAATCCTCCGGGAAATGGGTCATCGCGCTCATGACGGGATAGGGCGTGAAGCCGCCGAGCGCGCAAAGTGAACCGAACTTCATCGTGTTGCAGAGATCGGCAAGCAGAACCCGGTTCTTCTCGGGCTCGATCCCTTGTGCGATCTTGTCGGCCGTCTCGACGCCGCGTGTCGAGCCGATGCGACAGGGAGTGCACTTGCCGCAACTTTCGACGGCACAGAATTCCATCGCGAACCGCGCCTGTTTCAGCATGTCGGCGGTATCGTCGAAAACGACAATGCCGGCATGGCCGATGAGACCGTCCTTCGCCGCGAAGGCCTCATAATCGAATGGCGTGTCGAACAGCGCACGCGGGAAGTACGCGCCGAGCGGCCCGCCCACCTGCACCGCCTTCACCGGCCGTCCCGTCGCCGTGCCGCCGCCGATCCTGTCGACGATATCGCCGAGCGAAAGGCCGAAGGCCGTCTCATAAAGGCCGCCATGCTTGACGTTGCCGGCGATCTGCAGCGGGATCGTGCCGCGCGACCGACCCATGCCGAAATCACGATAGAAGGCAGCGCCCTTGTCCATGATGATGGGGACCGAGGCAAGCGAGATGACATTGTTGATGACGGTGGGGCAGCCAAACAGCCCCTTATGCGCCGGCAGAGGCGGCTTGGCGCGTACGATGCCGCGCTTGCCCTCGAGGCTGTTCAAGAGCGCCGTTTCCTCGCCGCAGACATAGGCGCCCGCACCGGTGCGAATTTCCATATCGAAGGCCTTGCCGGAACCCAGAACCGAGGCGCCGAGAATGCCGGCCTTGCGCGCGATCTCCACCGCTTCAATCATCGCGGCAATCGCATGCGGATATTCCGAGCGCGTATAGACGAAGCCCTTGGTCGCACCCGTCGCGAGGCCTGCAATCGCCATGCCTTCGATCAGCACGAAGGGATCGCCCTCCATGATCATCCGGTCGGCGAAAGTGCCGCTATCGCCCTCGTCGGCGTTGCAGACGATGTATTTGCGTGTCCCTGGCGCATCGAGCACCGTCTTCCATTTGATGCCGGTCGGGAAGCCTGCACCGCCGCGGCCGCGCAGGCCGGAATCGGTGACTTCCTTGACGATATCGCCAGCCGCCATATCGATGGCGCGGCGAAGCCCCTTCAGGCCGCCATGGGCTTCATAATCCTGCAGCGAAAGCGGGTCGGTAATGCCGCAGCGGGCGAAGGTCAGGCGGGTCTGTTCTTTGAGGAATGGGAGGTTTTCCACCTCCCCAAGACAGAGCGGATGCGCGCCACCTTCGGCGAGCTCGGCGTCAAAGAGCGCCGCGACATCCTTTGCCTTCACCGGTCCATAGCCGATGCGCTTACCGCCAATCTCGACTTCGACCAGGGGCTCAAGCCAGAACATGCCGCGCGAGCCGTTGCGCACGATGCGCGCATCGAGCCCGCGCTTGGCGATTTCCTGCGCGACCGATTTCGCCACTTTTTCCGCACCAAGCGAAAGGGCGGCCGCATCGCGGGGAATATAGATGGTGAGGGTCATTGGCGCGCCTCCTTCACGAGGTCGTCCGCGCTTTCGTCGTCGAGCCGTCCATAGAGTTCGCCGTCGAGCATCGCAGCCGGCGCGCAAGCGCAAAGCCCGAGACAATAGACCGGCTCCAGCGTCACGCTGCCATCGAGCGTGGTCTGATGGAAATCGATGCCCAGGAGCTCCTTGATACGCTCGGCAAGCGCATCGCCTCCCGTCGACTGACAGGCCTCGGCGCGACAGAGCTTCAGAACATGCCGGCCGGCAGGATGATCGCGATAGTCATGATAGAAGGTCATGACGCCATGCACTTCGGCGCGCGAGAGGTTCAACGCCTTGGC
Organism: Hyphomicrobiales bacterium; assembly: GCA_900472485.1. Taxonomy (GTDB): domain Bacteria; phylum Pseudomonadota; class Alphaproteobacteria; order Rhizobiales; family Rhizobiaceae; genus Rhizobium. The sequence goes on along the minus strand of UCII01000012.1, from coordinate 360,973 downwards.
GATTAGCGGCAGCGCATCCTGCGGTACATAGCCGAACTCGTCCTGAATCCCGTGCAGGATCGGCAAAAGCGGCCCCTCCATCGATTTCATGCTATCGATGATGGTGCCGGCCCGGGTTGCGATATCGCCCGCGGCCTGATTCAAACTCATTAGCAGCCTCCCGCGCATAGCTCCGAAGATCGAAGGCGAATCTTCGCGAAACCTATGCGGCATTTCCTCCTGGCGCGCGATCGACGCGCCGCAACGATAAGCTCGCAGGGAGAGGGCTAAGGATCAATAAGGCAGTCCCGTCATTCGATAGGAATTTTCTATCGATTTTTATTCTCTTCCGCGAGCAATCTCGCCTCGTGCAACAAGGCAGACACGAGCGGCGTAAAGGGTTCGCGATGTGTGGCGACCAGGCCGACAAGATGCTCGGCGTCAGGCTCCGTGATCGGGATCTTATGAATATCCGCCGGAAAACCGAATGAATCGGCGATATTCTTTGGCATGATGCTCGCCCAGCGCCCGGTCTGCACATGCGAAAACAGCACGATCATCGAATTGGATTCCAGCGTCGGCTTGGCCGTTGCGCCTGCTTCGGCAAGGTGCCGGTTGATGATGCGGCGATTCTGCATGTCGGCAGTCAATAGACAAAGCCGAAGATCGCCGACCTCTTTCCAGGTGACCGTCTCACGCTCGGAAAACGGGCTGCCTGCCGCGGTGATGAGGTGATAGCGCTCGGCATAGAGCGGCACGCTGGTGACGCGGCCGAGCGGCTCGTTTTCCAGATAGGTAATGCCGGCATCGATCTCGAGATTTTCCAGCAGGCTCAGAACCTGCAGCGAATTGCGCGATAAAATGGAGAAGGTGACGTCCGGGTGTCTTTCCTGGAAAGGCGTGGTGATTTTCTGCACCATGGCAAGCGCCGTCGGAATGGCGGCGATCCGAATATGGCCGGCAAGGCCCTTGCGCGCAGCCCGCATCTCCTCGCGCATAGTGCGGCTGTCGCCGACGATGCGGCGAGCCCATTCCAAGACACGCTGGCCCTCGGGCGTCAGTCCCTGAAAGCGCGAACCACGGCTGACAAGCATCACGCCGAGCTGGTCCTCCAGCTGGCGGATCGCCGCAGACAGGGTCGGCTGCGTCACGCCGCATTCTTCCGCGGCGCGGCCAAAATGCTTCTGATTGGCCAGCGCTATGAAGAATTCCAGCTTGTCGATCATCCCGCTCTCCCGCAACGAAAGAGTTAGACCGGCAGCATGGCGAGCGCAACATGCAAAGCGGTTTCAGGGATCAACGATCGGTCTGACAGAAAGCCTTCTGCAGCGAATCGACGACGGCGCAGATTTCCGACCGCGCAACGGCATAATGGATGAGACGTCCTTCGCGGCGCGTATCCACCAGCTTGTCCAGACGAAGGCGCGCCAGATGCTGCGAAACGACAGCCTGGGGCAGATCAAGAAGAGCCTCGAGCTCCATCACCGTTTTTTCGTGCTTGGCAAGCATGAAGAGAATTGCCAGGCGGGTCTCATGCGATAGCGCTTTCAGCAGGGCGCTCGCCTTCCGCGCCCTGTCGGTCATTTCCTCAACATCACGTTCCGCTGCACCGCCCTGCGGTAGAGACGACGACATATCACAGCCTCTAATAAGAATTCCCCCAGGGAATGGTTATAATATTATCAAATCAGAAGCTGATTCAAAAAAGACGCGGAAAACCAAAAAAGGTCCGTTTTATCAGCAGATAAGCTGCCCACCATTGATCTCGATGACCTGCCCGGTGATGTAGCCGGAAAGCAGGGGCGCTGCGAGAAAGAGATAGGCGGGCGCGCAATCTTCGGGGGTTCCCAGGCGCTGAAGCGGGATCGATTTGCGCGTCTGCTCCAGCTTCTCTCTCGAGGAATAACGCTCATGAAAATCGGTCGCGATCGTGCCGGGGGAGACGCAATTCACCCGGATGCCGTCAGGCGCCAGCTCGCGCGCCAGCGCTTTCGAGTAGGTTGTGACAAAGGCTTTCGAGGCGGAATAGATCGCCGATCCTGGGCTGCCGCCGGTCAGCGCGGAGATCGAAACCGTGTTGACGATCGCCGCCCGCCCGGGTGCCCGCAGCAGCGGCAACAGCCCTCTCGTCACCTCCATGACGGAAGTTTGATTGAGATGAACGATCTGCTCGTATTGCTCGTCCGTTAGTTCGCCGGCAGGAAAGCGCCCCACCATGGTGCCGGCATTGTTGACCAGCACGTCGATACGGTCGAAGCGCTCCCCGGCGGCGCTGACGAAATCGCGTGTGCCATTGCCGGCTGCGAAATCACCGGCGATCAGGAAGGCGCGGCGATCAGCCTCCGCTTCCATCAGGAAATCAGGCAAATCGCGCCCGGCATCGCGGCCGATATGGACAAGGACATGGGCGCCGCAATCGAGAAATTGGCGCGCGACCTCCAGCCCGATGCCGCGGCCGGCGCCGGTGACCACGACGTTGCGATTTTCGAATAGCTTCGGATGAAACACGATAACCTCCCCAATCGCACTATTCGCGCGCCGGTAATTGCGGAATTTTCACTTTACCATATGATGACGAAAAAACGAAAGAAAGGGAGCGAAAACCATGTTCCTGTCCGGGCGTCAGACAGAGATCCTCGACATCGCCAAGGCGGAGGGGCGAGTGCTTGTGGAGGAACTCGCGTTGCGTTTCTCGGTCACGCCGCAAACCATCCGCAAGGATCTGAACGATCTCTGCGACGGGCGCGTGCTATCGCGCGTGCATGGCGGCGCAATCTTTCCCGGCGGAACCGAGAACGTGAAATATGAGGCGAGACGGTCTATTGCCGCGCCCGAAAAGCAGGCGATCGGCCGCGCCGCAGCAAACCTGATCCCCAACAATAGCTCGCTTTTCATCAATATCGGCACGACGACGGAAGCCGTCGGCGAGGCGCTTCTTGGCCATCACGAACTGATGGTCATCACCAATAATATCAACGTTGCCAACAAGTTGCGCATTTTCCCCTCCATCGAGGTCGTCATTTCCGGCGGTGTCGTGCGCGGCTCGGATGGCGGCATCGTCGGCGAGGCTGCCGTCGATTTCATCAAGCAGTTCAAGGTGGATTATGCCGTCATCGGCGCCTCGGCGATCGATCCCGACGGCGCGCTTCTGGATTTCGACTTTCGCGAAGTGAAAGTCGCGCAGGCCATCATCGCCAACGCCCGGCATGTCATACTCGTTGCCGACAGCACCAAGTTCGAACGAACCGCCCCGGTTCGCATTGGTCATCTCTCGCAAGTCCACACCTTCGTCACCGACGAATGCAGTATCGAATCCGTACGCTCCATCGCCGCGGAACATGACGTCCATCTCGTTGAAACCGCTCGCAGATCGGCCTGACCGGCGCACTTTCCGTCAGAAAACGTTCGTTTGACATTCGTATCTGTTTCGTTTTAGATGGATTAGTTTCGATTTTCCATCTTCAAGGGATGGCTGACCTTTGCGGAGGGGCGGGTGAGCGAGCAGGTCTACGATATTTTCGTTATCGGCGGCGGCATCAATGGCTGCGGCATTGCCCGCGATGCCGTTGGGCGCGGCTACAAGGTCGCGCTCGCTGAGATGAACGACTTCGCCTCCGGCACGTCGTCGGGCGCCACAAAGCTCATCCATGGCGGCCTGCGCTACCTCGAACATTACGAATTCCGCCTCGTGCGCGAATCGCTGATGGAGCGCGAGGTGCTCTGGGCCATGGCGCCGCACATCATCTGGCCGATGCGCTTCGTCCTGCCTTATCATAAGGGCGGCATCCGTCCGGCCTGGCTTATCCGCCTCGGCCTTTTCCTCTACGACCACCTCGGCGGACGAAAGCTGCTGCCCCCTACCGCGACGCTGGACATGAAGAAGGATCCGGCGGGCAAGCCACTGAAGGCGCTCTTCACCAAGGCTTTCGAATATTCCGACGGCTGGGTGGATGATGCCCGCATGGTGGTATTGAATGCCCGCGATGCGGCAGACCGCGGCGCAACGATCATGCCGCGGACGAAGGTGGTCTCGGCCCGGCGCGAAGGCGCGGTCTGGGCGATCGAAACGGAGAATACGATCAACGGCGAGAAGAGCGAGTTTCGTTCGCGCATGCTGGTCAATGCCGCAGGTCCCTGGGTCGATCAGGTCCTGTCCGGTACGTTCGGCAAGAACCAGGTGCACAATGTCCGTCTCGTTCAGGGCAGCCATATTGTCGTGCGCAAGAAGTTCGATGACCCGCGCGCCTATTTCTTCCAGAACCCGGACAACCGCATCATCTTCGCCATTCCCTACGAGCAGGATTTCACGCTGATTGGCACCACGGATCGTGACTACAAGGACGATCCGAAGGATGTGAAGATCACCGAGGGCGAAACCACCTATCTCTGCAACGCCGCCAGCGAATATTTCAAGGAGCCGGTAAAGCCCGAGGATATCGTCTGGACCTATTCGGCCGTCCGCCCGCTCTATGACGATGGCGCCTCGAAAGCGCAGGAAGCGACGCGCGATTACGTGCTGAAGGTCGAGGGCGAAGAGGGCCAGGCACCGCTGCTCAATGTCTTCGGCGGCAAGCTCACCACCTATCGCCGCCTGAGCGAACATGCGCTGGAAAAGATCGGCGAAGCCATCGGCCTCAAGGGCACGCCTTGGACCGCAGGGAGCTCGTTGCCGGGCGGCGACTTTCCGGTTCGCGGCTATGAGGCCGAAGTCTCCAAGCTGAAGTCACGCTATCCCTTCCTTGCCGATCCGCATGGCCGCCGCCTCATCCGCCGCTACGGCACGCGCGCCGCCATGATCCTTGGTAATGCAAAGACGATCGCCGACCTCGGCCGCTGTTTCGGAAGCGATCTCTATGAGGCGGAAGTGCGCTATCTGATAGAACAGGAATGGGCCTATAGTGCCGCAGACGTTCTCTGGCGCCGCTCCAAGAAGGGTCTTTATCTTTCGAAGGAAGAAGCCGCAGCTCTCGACAGCTATATGGCAGAGAGCCACGTCCACGCTTGAGCGGCCAATTCACTCTCCGGGATCGAGCAGCCGCGGGCCTGCGCCTTCTTCGGAAAGCTGATCCCACGGATTGCGCAAGGGACAGCTATCGAGCGAAAGGCAGCCGCAGCCGATGCAGCTGTCCAGCTGATCGCGAAGTCCCTGCAGGCGCTTGATGCGGGCGTCGAGATCATCCTTCCACCGCTCCGAAAGGGCCTTCCAGTCGGATGCCGTCGGCGTGCGCCCCTGCGGCAGCGATTGAAGAGCCGCCTGAACCTCGGCAAGCGGAATACCGACGCGTTGCGCCACCTTGATGATGGAAACTCGCCGCAGCACTTCGCGGGGGTAGCGCCGCTGGTTGCCGCGGCTGCGATGGCTCTCGATCAGGCCTTTCGCCTCATAGAAATGCAGCGCCGATACGGCCACGCCGCTGCGCGCCGCCACCTCACCGACCGTCAGCAGCTTCGGAAATTGAGCCGGATCTATTTTTCCCATTTTCGCTATTGACCTCAACTTTACTTGAGGTTTTATAACCCTGGCTCCAAACCGCGTAAAGCAGGAGCAAGACATGACAGAAAGAACCCGGCTGGCGATCATCTATGGCAGCACGCGCCCGGGCCGGCTGTGCGACCGGGTGGTCAACTGGGTCGCCCGCGAATTGGCGCACTATCCGCTCATCGACATCGACCTGATCGATCCTCTCGAATTCGATCTGCCTTCCGCGCACAATCGCGAGCATCCCGGCGTCGCTGCCCTGTCGGAGCGGCTTACGGATGCCGATGCCTTCATTATCGTCACGCCCGAATACAATCACAGTTTCACCGCCTCGCTGAAATTCCTGCTCGATCTCGTCTACGAGCCGTGGCATGGCAAACCCGTCGCCTTCGTCTCCTATGGCGGCATCTCCGGCGGCCTGCGCGCGGTGGAACAGTTGCGGCTCGTCTTTGCCGAACTGCATACGGTCACCGTGCGCGATACGGTGAGCTTCGCCAATCCCTGGGGCAGATTTGCCGAGGATGGCACGCTGGAAGACCCGCTCGATGCCAGAAAATCGCTTGTCCTCATGATTGCGCGGCTGACGTGGTGGAGCAACGCCCTGAAGCCGGCTCGCACGACACGCCCCTACCGCTCCGCCGCCGCCTGATCCTTATCCCGAACATAGGAATCCGATCTCTCGTTTCTGGCAGGTGCGGGAGATCGGTTCGACGCCCGGACCCGGCACCACGGGTCCGGGCGTCCTGCCTTCAAGGATCACGCTTGCCGAAACCGCCGCAATGACCTAACGCAATAGAGGGAGATTTTGGGCGGATACGGCAATGGAGAACGCCAAGCGGCTGGGAGGAGCGGATTTCATGCGCGCCGTCGCATGTCTGATGGTGCTTGTTCACCATCTCGTGCTCCGAATGAATTTCTACAAGATCCCACCGGATCTGGACATGACCTTCATAATCGCGCGCTTCGGCAATCACGGCGTCTCGGTCTTCTTCGTCCTCAGCGGCTTTCTGCTTGCACGCCCCTTCTGGCTGGCGCTGGATAGAGCCCAACCCCTACCTTCGCTGAAGATCTATGCCATGCGCCGCGCCGCACGCATCCTGCCGGGTTTCTGGTTTGCCCTGACGGTCGGCTTCCTGATCAGCTTCACCATCTATGGCTTTCCGCTCGATGCAGAACTGGTTGGCCGCTACGTCTCCGGTTTCTTCCTGATGAGCCAATGGCATTGGCGCACCTTTTTCCCGGTGCAGGGCGATGGGCCTTTATGGTCGATCCCCTTCGAGACGACTTGCTATGTTCTCCTGCCGATCGGTTTCCTGCTGCTGTTTCATCCGAAACTGAGATCGCGTTCCATGCTCGTTAGCCGCCTGCTCTGGATCGGCATTATCGCCATGTCTTTGGTCTGCCATTGGCTCGTGGTGACCTATTTACCGACCGACAATGTCGGGCGAGGATGGCAATATGGCTTCCAGGGCGGCGCCAAGGAATGGATGCCGCGCTACAACCCGGTCGGCTTCTTCGCGATATTCGCGATCGGGGCGCTGGCTGCCGGCATCCAGACCATCCTCCCGCCTCGGCGCTCGGTGTTCTACGACGTCATCGGTGCACTCGCGATCGTCATGGGCGTGTGGCAGCTGCCGCAGTCGATCGGCGGCGCAGCGGAGGGCTATGCGTGGCTCGGCATTCCCTATCAATTCCCGCTGCTGCCCCTCGCGGTCGCGATCGCCCTTTGCGCGCTTCCTCAATCGCTATTGCTGGCAAAGCTGCTCGATAATCCTGTGTGCCGTTATGTCGCCACTGTCTCCTTCGGCGTCTACATCTGGCAGGATATCGTGCTGACCTTGATGCCGCAGCTCTTTCCCTCATCCTTCGGCGCAGGCTCCGACGACGTTCTCGGCGGCTGGATAATTTCAAGCCTCATCGCAACCGCCATCATTTTTGCCATCGGCACGCTGAGCTATGTCCTGCTCGAACGCCCTGTCATTCAATGGGCGCGGACGCGTGAAAACAAAGTCATGCGACCAGCCACGGCGTAATGTAGGGCCATCACATGTGAGGCATGTCAGAGCAGCAGTTCCTTCTCCCCTCGGGGAGAAGGAGGACGCGGCAACGACTTCACTTCACATTCGATTGCCTAATGCGCGATAGCACGAGGACAGATATCGCCTCGAATTCCGCAAGCGCCTTTAGATTCGCGTCGCCTTCAGCCGCTCCTCGTCAAGGACGATGCCGAGCCCCGGTGCGCCCCCCAGATCCAGCCAGCCGGCATCGTGCTTGAGCGGCGACGCCATCGGATAGTCGCGACGGGCCTCGCTCCACTCCGGATTGTCATAGGGATATTCGAGCCAGGCGGCATCGGCGACGCCGGCGGTCAGATGCGCATTGGCAAGAACCCCGATGCCGTTCGTCCAGGAATGCGGCGTGAACTGCACGCCCGCCTCGCGCGCCTGATAGACCAGCCGCCGGCAACCGGTGATACCGCCGACAAGCGCGACATCCGGCTGGATAACGTCGAAAGCGCGCTCCTCGATGATATCGCGAAACTCGTAGAGCTCGCGCGTCATCTCGCCGCCGGCGATCCGGACCGACGTTGCCTGTTTCAACTCTTTCATGCCCTTGCGGTCGGAGCGGTGAAGCGGCTCTTCCATCCAGTAGACGCCGAGCCGCTCCAGCTCCCTGGCGACAGCAAGCGCATCCTTGAAGGTCCATGGCAAGGTCGTATCCCAGGGCATTCGCCAACCCTGATTGCAGTCGACCATCAGCTCCAGCCGGTCGCCGACGCGGGCGCGGATCGCTTCCAAGGCCTTGACGTCTTCGCGCCAGCCGCCCCGGCCGCCCGACGACGAGGAGAAGCGCACCTTCATGGCCGGGAAGCCTTCGTCGATATAACGCTCGGCCTGATCCGCCATGGCTGAGGGCTCGCGCAACACGCCGGAGGACGCATAGAGCCGCACGCGGCTGGCGCGCCCGCCGAGCATCCGCCAGACCGGCTCGCCGGTGATCTTCCCGGAGAGATCCCACAGCGCCAGATCCATTGGCCAGCAGCGGCCATAGTGGAAGTTGATGTGCGACAGGACTTCGTAATGGCGTTCGACATGCCGCGGATCCTGCCCGATGAACAGATCCTCGTGCCCCTCGAAACCTTTCATCAGGTCGCCGGAGCCAATGCCTTCGCGCCCCTCATCGTCTCGAACGCGCACGATGGTCGCATCGAAATGCTTTCGTGGGCGGCCATCCCAACTCGCCTTGAATGCCGGATCGAGCGGCAGGCGGTGATGGGTGATCTCGATGGAAACGATCTTGCTCATGGTCGTGCCTCCCCGCAAACCTCAGCCGAACTGCTGCCAAATGGTCTTGTAGTCGCAATATTTGTCGATCGCATGCACCGAGCGGTCGCGGCCAAAACCGGACTGTTTGAAACCGCCGAACGGCGTCGCGAAGTTCGACATATCGTAAGTGTTGATCCACACCGTACCCGCATGGATCTCTTCGGAAAAGCGGTGGGCGCGATCCATATCCTTGGTAAAGACGGCCCCGGCCAACCCGTAGATCGTGTCGTTGGCGATCTTCAGCGCCTCCTCCTCGGTATCGAAAGGAATGGCGGCCAGCACCGGGCCAAAGATTTCCTGCCGCGCCAGGCTCATGTCATTAGTCATGTCGACGAAGACGCCCGGCGAGACATAATAGCCACCGGTTTCGCTCAAGACGCGTTCGGCCCCGAAGGCACGGCGCGCGCCCTCCTTCTCGCCGGCCGCGATCATCGCCAGCACCTTGATCATATGCTCTTCTTCGATCAGGGCGCCGATCTGCGCCGAGGGATCAAGCGGATGCTTGAGCGCGATATCGGAGCGGGTGACAGCCTCGATCTTCTCGATCAGTTTGTCCTGCACCGAGCGTTGAACGATGAGGCGCGTCGAGGCATGGCAGGTTTCGCCGGAATTGTAGAAACAGCCCCAGGCAGCCGCGACAGCGGCGGCATCGAGATCGGCATCTTCGAAGACGACCAGCGGCGACTTGCCGCCGAGCTCCAGCGCCACACGCTTGACGTTCGATTGCGCCGCATAGCCCATGATCAGCTTGCCGACTTCGGTGGAGCCCGTAAAGGCGATCATGTCGACATCCATGTGCAGCGCCAGCGGCTTGCCGGTCTCTTCGCCGTAACCCGTGACGACGTTGAAGACGCCAGCCGGCAGGCCGGCTTCGATCGCGAGCTCGGCGAGGCGGATCGCCGAAAGCGAGGATTGTTCGGCCGGCTTCAACACGACGGAATTGCCGGCAGCAATCGCCGGCCCGAGCTTCCAGGCATCGATGATCATCGGATAGTTCCAGGGCGTGATCGCGCCGATGACGCCGAGCGGCACCTTGCGCACTAGCGCGCGTGCATTCGGACCGGTCGGCGCAATCTCGTCATACATCTTGTCGATCATCTCGCCGTAGAACTGGATGCCGTCGGCGCAGAGGCGCACGTCAACCGTCAGCGACGCCATGACCGGCTTGCCGACATCGATCGTCTCCAGCATGGCCAGCTCGTCGCCGTGGGCGCGAATGAGATCGGCCCATTTCAGCATGATCTTCTTCTTTTCCAGCGGCTCCTTCTTGCGCCAGATGCCGCTTTCGAAGGCAGCGCGAGCTGAGGCAACGGCAGCATCGACATCGGCTGCATTGCCGCGCGCAAGCTGCGCACCCGTTTTGCCATCCATCGGCCGGATACGGGTGAAAGTTTCGCCTGAAGCGGCGGCATGATGCGAGCCGTCGATGAAATGACGACCTTCTGGCTTGAGGTCGGAAAGAACGCTCTCCCAATAGTCGCGCGTGTAATTCTTGGTCATCTCAGATTCCTTTCGGCAGCGCCATGACGACGGCGGCAAAGCGATCGATATCGGCATCCGTCACGTCGCGGATCGTCGATCGCCGCATGGGCTGGTTTTCGGTCGCCCGCATCTCGCGGGCGAGATCGGAGGCATCGAACGGTTTGAAGGCAGCCGGCAGCGCGCGAACGATACCGCAGCGGTCCATCCAGTTTGAAACGAAAGCGGGCAGCTCGGCGGCACTCTCGACGCCGCAGGCCTTGGCGGCGGCATTGAGATCTGCCGTATCCGCTTCGACGAGCCACGGAAGCGTCGCCTCGAAGCCGAGCGCGGTTGCAAGCCCATGATGGACGGGACCAAGGCCCGCCAGCGCATGGCTGATATTGTGGGCGATCGCCGTGCCGCAATTGTCGATGGCAATGCCGGCAAAGCAGGAACCGAGCAGCACGTCGCCGCGCGCCGTCATATCATCGGGATGCTTGACGGCCGTCTCCAGCGCACCAGTCAGCAGCCGCAGCGCCTGATGCGCATAGAATTGCGCGCCGCGATGGGTGTTGCGGTTCGTCGCCGCTTCAAAGGCATGAATGAAGGCGTCCAGGCCGCACCACGCCGTCAGGCTGGCGGGCAAGGTTTTCGTCAGCGCCGGATCGAGAATGACGAGATCGGCCTTCGTCTCCGGTCCCCAGATCCAGAGCTTCTTGCCCTCAGGCCCCGCGAAGATATTCGTCGCCGATGTTTCCGAGCCCGTGCCGGCCGTTGTGGGTATCATGATCTTCTTCAGCGGATTCTTCGGCAACGGGTTGGCGGCCAGCGCATAATGCATCGGATCTTCGCCCGAAGCGATGCAGCAGGCGACGATCTTGCCGATATCGAGCGCCGAGCCGCCGCCGATGCCGATCACCATATCCGCCCCCTGCCCGGCTTCGATCGCCGCATGCAGATGCGCAAGTTTTGGCTCGCCGGCAAAATCGGAAAAGACCAACGTCTTCACGCCCGTTTCGGCGAGCTCAGCGCCGATCTTGGCGGCAAGACCGGAGTGCGCCAGGAAGGCATCGATGACAAGCAAAACCGTGCCAACGCCATCGAAGGATTTGACCGCAGCGGGAAGGCCGGAGAGCGCACCTTCGCCGAAGCGAATGTCAGGAATGGCGGAAATGGAAAAGGACACGCGGAATCACCTTGGAAAAGCGGCTGAAAATGATGCCACAATCCTGCATCACAATTTCAGATCTTCAAATCCGGGCAATTATCGGGAATATTGATGACTTGAAGTTATGGAGGGATGATGCTCGAGAAAATACCGCTGGAAACCTTCCGCGTGTTCGATGCGGCCGCGCGCGCCATGAATTTTTCCCGCGCCGGTCGGGAACTGAACATCACCCAGGCCGCCGTTAGTCGCCGCATCAAGGGGCTGGAAGATCACCTCGGCGCGACGCTCTTTACCCGGCGCGGCCGCAACCTCGCATTGACGCCGGATGGCGAGCGGCTGTTCCAGCGCGTGCGCGCGACGCTGGAATATCTGGAGGAAAGCCTGGAGCCCTTTCGCGCCGGCACGGGCGAAATCATCTCGATTGCCGCGAGCGGGTCGATCTCGCATCTCTGGCTCGGACAGCTGCTCAGGGACTTCGGCAAGGAGAACCCTGGCATTTCCGTGCGCCTGCTGACGACGGATGTGCACTCCGAACTCGCCTCGGAGAACAACGATCTCATCATCATCTATTCCACCGGAGAGCATCCGCGCTGGAGCCTGACGCCACTTTTCAACGAGGTGCTGGTCCCGGTCGCCTCGCCGGATTACCTCGCAGCCCGCAGTCTCGACCCGCAGGCACTGACGGCGGTCGACATTGCCGGGCTCGATCTCATCGATTACGAACGCGCCAACGCCCACTGGATCAGCTTCCGCCAGTGGTTCGGCCGCGTCGGCGACCCGCTGAAGGGCAAGCTGCCGCGACCGCGCCTGTCCTTCTCGACCTATATCATGGCAGTAGAAGCGGCCCTCAGGGGTGAAGGCATAGCGCTCGGCAGCCTCGGTCTTATCGAGGAGCATCTGCAATCCGGCGCACTCGTCACCGTTGGCAATGATCGCGTCGAGAGCGGCTTCGGCTATTATCTCGGCGCGCCGCGCTTTCGCTCGCTGTCTCCGGAAGCGGCCCAGCTTCACCGGTTCCTGCTGGCAGAAAATCGCTAGAATCTAAATCGTGCGTTTGTCGGAGAATCGCTAGTGTGGAAACCGTTCGCGACTGTAATCGGTTCACATCAAGATGCCGTTCGGTTGTTTCCCATGTATATTGCAAGCGGTCTAAATCTGGCTCATACAATCCAGGTTGGGCGTTACTTCCGGCGTAACAAGCTGAATCTTACCCTCCAGCAGGTTCGCGAGAAGAGCCGAACATCGTTATTGCTGCCCTGGCGCGAGGCATTTCCATGACAGACAGTCAGCAGCGGCTTGGCGCTGCGCCATATGTCATTGCTGGATTTTCATTCTTTCCCCTCCTTGGCGTACCCTTTGGGATCACAGCTATTCTTTGGGGATTGCTAACCAGGAAGAAAGGAGGACAGCTGTTAGCGACACTTGGAACGCTCGGAATACTCGTTACCGTCGTCCTTTATGGAGGTCTCTATTATAAGGGGTTCGTGGAGCACGGCGGCATCGCCGATGATCTCAAGAAGCGACTCGCATCGCAGACACTCAACACCTTGGTTCCGGCCATAGAGTTATACCGGCTGCAACACGGATCCTATCCAAGCTCTTTGGAAGAGCTGCAAAAGGCAGCAGGACAAAACAATGCAATTTTCGTGGCCGACCCCTTCCAGCTCGGTCCGCTGCCGAACCAGAATCTCTTCTACTATCAGCGCACGGGTGCCAATCACTATTATCTTCGCAGTGTCGGGCCTGACGGCATCCCGTTCACAACCGATGACATTGTGCCTGATATTCTCAATCCCGCTGGCAACTTAGGGCTGCTCATCGACAAAACTCAGCAGCCTTAGTGAGTGCATGATATTTCAAATGAGAGCATACGGATAACAAAAAAGCGGCCCGTAGGACCGCTTTCATCTCACTCATCGATGTTTGGATCTCATCAATCCTGCGTGATCGAACCGCGCAGATGCGAGAGTTCCATGATGAAGTGCTCCAGGCGCGACTTGTGCTCGTGATGCTCGGCATCTTCGAGTTCGGCCTTGGCGGCATTGATGCGGCGGTCCAGCTCGTCGCGGCTCATGTCTTCTACCGGAACGGCGGATTCGGCCAGCAGCGTGCAGCCGGTCGGCAGGATGTCAGCAAAGCCGCCGAAAACGACGTAGTCCTGCTTCTTGCCCGAAGCCGAATGCACCTTGACGACACCAGGCTTGATCGTGGTCATGGTCGGCGCATGGTTCGCCATGACGGTCATCTCGCCTTCGCTGGCGGGGATGACGACATCGATGACCTGTTCCGACAGCAGCAGGCGCTCCGGAGAAACCAGTTCGAAATTGAAATTGTCAGCCATGGCCCGTCACTTCTCGATTGTCTTATTCGCAAGGCAAGGGCGCGCGGGCAAAGCCGCGCGCCGATGGATTGGCCTGATCAGGCAGCCAGCTTCTTGGCCTTTTCGATCGCTTCTTCGATCGAGCCGACCATGTAGAAGGCAGCTTCCGGCAGGTGGTCGTATTCGCCGTTGACGAGGCCCTTGAAGCCCTTGATCGTGTCTTCGAGCGCGACGAGCTTGCCCGGCGAGCCGGTGAAGACTTCGGCGACGAAGAACGGCTGCGACAGGAAGCGCTCGATCTTGCGGGCGCGGGCGACAGCCAGCTTGTCGTCTTCGGAAAGTTCGTCCATGCCCAGGATGGCGATGATGTCCTGCAGGGCCTTGTAGCGCTGCAGCGTCGACTGAACCTTACGAGCAATTTCGTAGTGCTCTTCGCCGACAACCAGCGGGTCGAGCATGCGCGAGGTGGAGTCGAGCGGGTCGACGGCCGGGTAGATGCCCTTTTCAGCGATCGAGCGCGATAGAACCGTCGTTGCGTCCAGATGGGCGAACGAGGTTGCCGGTGCCGGGTCGGTCAAGTCGTCGGCCGGAACGTAAATGGCCTGAACCGAGGTGATCGAGCCCGTCGTCGTCGTGGTGATGCGTTCCTGCATCTGGCCCATGTCGGTGGCGAGCGTCGGCTGATAGCCCACGGCCGAAGGAATACGGCCGAGCAGAGCCGACACTTCCGAACCTGCCTGGGTGAAGCGGAAGATGTTGTCGACGAAGAACAGAACGTCCTGGCCTTCATCGCGGAAGTTTTCAGCAACAGTCAGACCGGTCAGAGCGACACGAGCGCGGGCGCCCGGCGGTTCGTTCATCTGGCCGTAAACGAGCGCAGCCTTGGAACCTTCGCCGCCGCCGTGCTTGTTGACGCCCGATTCGATCATTTCGTGGTAAAGGTCGTTGCCTTCGCGGGTACGTTCACCCACGCCTGCGAACACCGAGTAACCACCGTGCGCCTTGGCGACGTTGTTGATCAGTTCCATGATGAGAACGGTCTTGCCGACGCCTGCACCGCCGAAGAGGCCGATCTTGCCGCCCTTTGCATAAGGAGCGAGCAGATCGACGACCTTGATGCCGGTGACGAGGATCTGCGCTTCCGTGGACTGCTCGACGTAGGACGGAGCATCCTGGTGGATGGCGCGCTTCTTGGAGGTGTTCAGCGGGCCTGCTTCGTCGACCGGCTCGCCGATGACGTTCATGATACGACCGAGCGTCTCATGTCCGACCGGAACCGAGATCGGCGCGCCCGTGTCCTTGACCGGCTGGCCGCGAACGAGACCTTCGGTCGAGTCCATGGCGATGGTGCGGACGGAATTTTCGCCGAGGTGCTGTGCGACTTCGAGAACCAGACGATTGCCATTATTGTCGGTCTCAAGCGCGTTCAGGATCGCCGGGAGCTCGCCGTCGAAAGCAACGTCCACAACGGCGCCGATAACCTGAGTAACCTTACCGACAGAACCTGCGGGGGTAGCTGCGTCAGCCATTTTCTTACCCTCTTTCCCTAACCTCAGAGCGCTTCCGCGCCCGAAATGATTTCAATCAATTCCTTGGTGATCTGTGCCTGGCGCTGACGGTTGTAGTTCAGCGTCAGCTTGTTGATCATCTCACCAGCGTTGCGCGTCGCATTGTCCATCGCGCTCATCTTGGCACCCATCTCGCCGGCGACGTTTTCGAGCAACGCGCGGAAGATCTGGACGGAGATGTTGCGCGGGATCAGGTCCGCGAGGATCGAAGCCGCATCCGGCTCGTATTCATAGACGGCGCCCTTGTGGGCTGCATCTTCTTCGACGACGGCGGGAGCCGAAGCCGGAATGAGCTGCTGTGCCGTCGGGATCTGGCTGATCACCGATTTGAATTCGGAATAGAACAGCGTGCAGACATCGAATTCGCCAGCTTCGAACATCTCGATGATGCGCTTGCCGATGGCGTCGGCATTGTCGAAGCCGATGCGCTTGACGTCGCGCAGTTCCTTGCGCTCGACGATCAGCGAAGCATATTCGCGGCGAAGGACGTCGTAGCCCTTCTTGCCGACGGTGAAGATCTTCACCGTCTTGCCTTCAGCCAGAAGCTTGCGGGCATGGTCGCGGGCGAAGCGCGAGATCTGCGAATTGAAGCCGCCGCAAAGGCCGCGTTCGGCCGTGCAGACGACGAGCAGATGCACATCGCTCTTGCCCGTTCCGGTCATCAGCAGCGGTGCGCCGTCGGCATCGCTGACGGCAGCCGAAATATTGGCCAGAACAGCGGCCATGCGCTGCGAGTAAGGCCGGGCGGCCTCGGCCGCCTCCTGCGCACGCCGAAGCTTCGCCGCGGCGACCATTTTCATCGCCTTGGTGATCTTCTGCGTCGCCTTGACGGAGGCGATCCGGTTTTTCAGATCCTTGAGTGAAGGCATCCTTGGTCCGTCCTAGAGCTTGGGCCCGATTACGCGAAAGACTTGGCGAAGCTGTCGAGAGCAGCGGTGAGCTTACCCTTCGTCGCGTCGCTGATGGCCTTTTCGGAGCGGATGGTGTCGAGGATGTCCTTGCCTTCCGAGCGGAGGTACGACAGCAGGCCCTGCTCAAACTTGCCGACCTGAGCAACAGGCAGCTTGTCGAGGTAGCCGTTGACGCCGGCGAAGATCACCGCAACCTGCTCTTCCGTCTTCAGCGGCGAGAATTGCGGCTGCTTCAGGAGTTCGGTCAGGCGAGCACCGCGGTTCAGCAGGCGCTGCGTTGCCGCATCGAGGTCGGAACCGAACTGGGCGAAGGCGGCCATTTCACGATACTGGGCGAGTTCGCCCTTGATCGAGCCTGCAACCTGCTTCATCGCCTTGATCTGAGCAGACGAGCCGACGCGCGAAACCGACAGACCGACGTTAACGGCCGGACGGATACCCTGATAGAACAGGTCGGTTTCGAGGAAGATCTGGCCATCGGTGATCGAGATCACGTTGGTCGGAATGAAGGCCGAAACGTCGTTACCCTGCGTTTCGATGACCGGGAGAGCGGTGAGCGAGCCAGCACCCTTCTCGTCGTTCATCTTTGCGGCGCGCTCGAGGAGACGCGAGTGCAGATAGAAGACGTCGCCCGGATAAGCTTCGCGGCCCGGCGGGCGGCGCAGCAACAGCGACATCTGACGGTAGGCAACGGCCTGCTTGGACAGGTCGTCATAGCCGATCAGGGCGTGCTGGGCGTTGTCACGGAAATATTCGCCCATGGCGCAGCCGGCAAACGGAGCCAGGAACTGCATCGGAGCCGGATCGGAAGCCGTCGCAGCAACGATGATCGAATACTTCAGAGCGCCGCGCTCTTCGAGCACCTTGACGAACTGGGCGACGGTCGAGCGCTTCTGGCCGACGGCGACGTAGACGCAGAAGAGCTTTTCGCTGTCCGGACCGTTATCCTGAATGGACTTCTGGTTCAGGATCGTGTCGAGGATGATGGCGGTCTTGCCGGTCTGGCGGTCGCCGATGACAAGCTCGCGCTGGCCACGGCCAACCGGGATCAGAGCGTCGATGGCCTTGAGGCCGGTCGACATCGGCTCATGAACCGACTTGCGCGGAATGATGCCCGGAGCCTTGACGTCGACGCGCGAACGGCGGGTCGCGTTGATCGGGCCCTTGCCGTCGATCGGGTTGCCGAGCGCGTCGACAACGCGGCCGAGCAGTTCCGGACCGACCGGAACGTCAACGATCGCGCCGGTGCGCTTGACGGTGTCGCCTTCCTTGATGTCGCGGTCGGAGCCGAAGATAACCACGCCGACATTGTCGGCTTCGAGGTTCAGCGCCATACCGCGGATACCGCCGGGGAATTCGACCATTTCGCCGGCCTGAACATTGTCCAGACCGTAGACGCGGGCGATACCGTCACCGACGGAGAGAACCTGGCCGACTTCGGAGACTTCAGCTTCCTTGCCGAAGTTTTTGATCTGATCTTTCAGAATTGCGGAAATTTCCGCGGCGCGGATATCCATCAGCCGACCTCTTTCAATGCAAGCTTAAGGGTGGAGAGTTTGGTGCGAAGGGACGTATCGATCTGACGCGAACCGACCTTGACGATCAGGCCGCCAAGGATCGACGGATCGACGGTGACGGCAATCGCCACGTCCTTGCCGGTGACGCCCTTCAGCGCCGCCTTCAATTCATCTTCCTGCGCAGGGGTCAGCGCATGGGCCGAGGTGACCTCGGCTGAAATCTCGCCGCGGTGCTGGGCGGCAATGATGCGGAAAGCCTTGATCATGCCCGGCAGCGCAAAAAGGCGCCGGTTGCTGGCCACAAGCTTCAGAAAATTGGTGACATAGGCGCCGAAGCCAGCCTTTTTCGCCAGCGCCTCGATCGCGCCGACCTGCTCTTCAGCCGAAAAGACCGGGCTGAGGACGAAGCGCTTCAGATCATCGCTTTCGTCGAGCATGGCTTGGAACCGATCGAGATCGGCGGTCACTGCCGGTACGGCACCCTCTTCAAGGGCCAATTCGAACAGCGACGAGGCATATCGTTCTGCGACACCAGAAACATGCTGGGATGTGTCTGCCACGGGCACAAAATTCCCTGATTTCAACCCAAGAACCAAACTTCCGGGTGACGGAAGCGATATGTCCTTGAATTCGTTTTGATTTCCCCCAGAAATCAGCAGGAGTGCTCTCCCGCCTCATCCGAAATTCGGGGTTCGTCTAACATAGGATATTGAGACTCGCAACACGCGTATTCGACGAATACGCCATTCGGGCGAATTTATGATGGCAAATTTCGAAAACCATGGGGATACCGCAGGCAAAAATGGCCGCGCCGAGCCGTTTTCCGCTCAAATATAGCCGAGACCATAGAGAAAAGGTAGCGCAGCAAGAATCGCCTGCACAACCAGAAGGAGAAGGCTCAAAAATACGCTGCCCCGATCGGACATAAGCGAGAGAATGCGGCCGAACGCCGCAACGCCGAAGGCGGCACCGAGCGCGAGATAGATCATCGGCTGCGCCAGCAGGATCGCGACCAGCCCGAAGCCGATCATGAAGCCGCCGGCCGAGCGCGCCTCGGCATAGGCTTCCGAACGGCCTTCCTTCACCTGCAGCTTGAGGAAGCGATAGGTGTAACCTGGCGCGAACATCAGGAAGATGCCGATCAGCGCCGTAATGGCAGCCGAACAGTAGGCAAGCCGCTCGCCGAATTCGGTCGGAAAATAAAGCTCCATCGTCGCCCTCAAAATCAACCGCGCGCAAATCACGTCAAGTGAGACGGCCGACTTATGGCATGATCCGCATTGCAAGGGAAAGGTGCAGACTGGATATCTATCCCGCCAATCACAGAAAGCTTTGCGGATCGATATCGAGCTGCACCTGCACAGAGCCGCGCTCCCTAGGTGATTGCGCCAGCATGGCCCGAAGAAAGCCCTGCATGTCGGAATTGCGCCGACCATGTACGAGCAAGCGGAAACGATGACGGCCGCGCACCAGCGCGATCGGCGCCTCTGCCGGACCAAGCACCGAAATACCCGAAACCTGCGGCGCGGCATTGCGCATGCCGCGTGCATGGGTCTCGGCATCCTGCCTTGTATCGGCGGAAACGATGATCGACGCGAGCCGGCCGAAAGGCGGCAAGACGGCCCTCTCCCGCTCTGAAATCTCGCGCTCATAAAAGGCGCTGGCATCGCCGGATACGATCGCTTGCATGACGGGATGCTGCGGCTGGTAGGTCTGCAGCAATCCGTGGCTCTTGAGACCCGTTCGCCCGGCGCGTCCCGTCACCTGCGACAAAAGCTGGAACGTCCGTTCGGCGGCGCGCGGATCGCCATTCGCCAGACCAAGATCGGCATCGACGATACCGACCAACGTCATCAGCGGGAAATTGTGTCCCTTCGCGACGAGCTGCGTACCGATGACGATATCGGCCTCGCCCTTGGCGATCGCATCGAGCTCCAGCCTCAGTCGCTTGACCCCGCCCATGATGTCGGAGGAGAGCACGATCGTCCGCGCCTCCGGGAAATGCCGCTCCACCTCCTCCGCGATGCGCTCCACTCCCGGCCCGCAGGCAACGAGATGGTCAAGCGTCCCGCATTCGGGGCAGGCCTCCGGCGTGCGCTCGGCATAGCCGCATTGATGGCACTGGATCTGGTTGCGGAACCGGTGCTCCACCAGCCAGCTCGAACATTGCGGGCACTGGAACCGGTGGCCGCAGACGCGGCAGAGCGTCAGCGGCGCATAACCGCGCCTGTTGAGGAACAACAGCGCCTGCTCGCCCTTAGCAACCGTCTTGCCGATCGCGCGGATCATGACCGGCGAAAGGAAGCCGCCACGCTCCGGCGAATGCCGCCGCATGTCGATGAGGTGCAGATCCGGAAGCGCCGCATCGCCAAACCGAGTCGGCAGATGGATTGTGGTGTAGCGCCCGCTCTGGCCATTGACCTGGCTCTCGACCGATGGCGTCGCCGACACCAGCACGACGGGAAAATCGCCGATGCGGCCGCGCACCACGGCCATATCGCGCGCATTATAATAGACGCGATCCTCCTGCTTGTAGGCAGGGTCATGCTCTTCGTCGACAACGATCAGCCCGAGATCCTCGAAAGGCAGGAAGAGCGCCGAACGTGCCCCGGCCACAACCCGCACCTCGCCGGTCACAGCCTGGCGCCAGACCTTCTCTCGCATTTTCGGCGCAAGATCGGAATGCCATTCGGCCGGCTTGGCGCCGAAGCGATCCTGAAAGCGCTCCAGGAAACTTGCGGTCAGCGCGATCTCCGGTAGCAAGATCAGCACCTGCTTGCCGCGCCTCAGCGTTTCAGCGACGGCCTCGAAATAGACCTCGGTCTTGCCGGAACCGGTAACGCCGTCGATCAGCGAAACCGCGAACTCGCCCTTGCGCACGTCAGCCAGGATCTCGTCGGCCGCTTGCCTCTGCGGCCCCTGCAGCCGCGACGTGGTGAACTCCGGATCAGGCTTGGCGACGACCGGCGGCGGCGGCAGGAAGATCGTCTCGAAAATACCCTGCGAGATCAATCCGTCGACGACGCTGGTCGAAACGCCGGCCGCATGCGCCAGACCAAGCCGCGTCCAGGAAAGCCCACCGGCAGCGATCTCCATCACCTTGACGCGGGCCGGCGTCATCCGTTCCGGCTGGCCGCCGATGAAACGCAGGCCCTCGATCATCGGTTCGGGATCGAAGGCAGCCGGCGCTCGAAGCGCCATGCGCGCCACCAGCCCCGGCGGCGACAGCGTATAGGCGGCAACCCAATCGATGAAATCGCGCATATGCTTGCCGAGCGGCGGGCAGTCGAACACATGGCTGATCGGCCGAAGCTTTTTCGGATCGACACCGCCGTCGTCCTCGCCATCCCAGACGACGCCGATCACCTGCCGCGGCCCGAGCGGCACCTGCACGACCGAACCCGGCTCCACCGCCATGCCCTCCGGCACGGCATAGGAATAGGCCCTCGGCGCCGGCATCGGCACGAGAACGGGCACGGTACGGCTCATCACAGACTTAGCGGGCGCGGCCTCGAAAAGCGCACCGAACAGATCGGAAGAATCTTTGCTCATTGCGCCAGACCATGCCCCGGACGGACAGAAAAAGAAACCCGGGAGTGGTGCAGGATCGCTCGCAAAAAACGGATGGCCTGCAAGTACCGTGAATGTCCGGTCTTACCCGACAATGCCAAACATGCCCATGGCCGGCCTAATGCGGACCTTACCCAATCTACTGGTGGCCGCACTAATCGGCTAATACAGTTTTGACTGCAAGTTCCAGCTGAGTATCGACACCGCTCCTCAATTCGTCGGGCGTCAGAGGAATTGACTTATTGGGCTTTACGCCCACGCCTTCGAACTGGCGACCATCGGGAAAATATTCGCGTTTGGTGGATATTCTGAACGACATTCCGAATTCCGGAAATCTCACGAAGTAAGGCTGTCCCGTCGATCCAAAACTAGGCTCGCCGAGCACAAGGCCTCGCATGCCATCCTTGAAGCGCAGGGCGAAATCCTCGCAAGCCGAAGCGCTGCCACCATTGATGAGCAACGCCATCTTTCCCTTCCATGCATCCGGAAAAGGCAGCGTCGTCTCCGGACCGATCCGCATCATCATTGTCGGCAATGCGGGGATGCTGCCGTGAAAGGAGTTGGAAGCATCGGATTTGGCAATCGTCATGGGAGTCGATACCAACGTACCCCGATAGGGATTTGTCATAATGGCGGAAAGCAGGTTGCCGGGCGAGCTGCCGCCGCCGTTATCGCGCAGATCGAGGAGGATGGCGTGAGCGTCGCCTGCATTTTGAATGGCTGTAATTGCGGTTTCCTCGTATTTCGGATCATCAAAGCCGGGAATACGGATCACCACCACTCCGTCTGTCCGTCTGATGGTTTCGACTTCGGCTGCAAGTGGAAGGCCGCTTTCCGGTCCGATCGACGCTTCGGTCAAATCAACTGGCACTTGCCCACCGTCATCCGTGCTGATTGTGAAACGCTGCGGTAGCAAAAAAGGGCGCAGCCATGTCATCCGATCCAGCGCCGCCAGGCTGGATTGACCGATGTGTTCACGCACCGCCTCGAGCCATGCGTCCACGGGTTTAGCGTCAACCTCGGTGATCACCTGACCGGGACGCAACTGAACCATTCTTGACCGCACGACCGTCCACTGACCGTTGATCCGATTTATCCTGAACGGTATTGATCCGGCCTGCTGCCCTAATTTCTCATCCCAAAAAGAGGTATGGCCATTTCGCAGACTTGCGAAGAAGCGCATCGTGGCCAGCGAAAAAGCTTTCCGATTTGGCGCTTCCAAAGCTTCTCCAAGATAAGCGCGGTAACGAGCCTCGAAATCATAGCCGGCAGGTAGTCCTTCCGCATGCGCAAAGTAGCGCTTGATCGCATGATAGGCCGTTGCGCCGATATAAGCGCGATCCGTAATATCGGGATCCTGAAACTGGGTCATATGGGCTGTCTCGGTGCGAGCTATAGGGAGCGGTTTGCTGAGTTTGGCAGCATTAAAGACCTCGCGCTCGCGGTCAGTACAGTGTCCTCCGATAATCTTCCTCCAACCCTTCGTCCATCGTTCGCATTTCATCCCGGTCCGTGGGAGCCCCTGTCGTCTCATCCAGGATCATCTTTATGAGCGAGGGCATCTCGCTGCGATCCTGAAAATGATCCGCGCTCCACAGGCGGGACCGCCTGAACGCCTTGGCGCAATGCAGGAAAACTTCGCTGATGCTTACGATGATCGCAAGTTTCGGTACGCGGCCAGCGATCGCCATATCTTTCAGAAGTTCCGGGTCACGAGTGAGAGCGGCCCGTCCGTTTATGCGCAACATGTCATCGAAGCCGGGAATGACAAAGAGCAGTCCGACGTTCGGATTGGCAATGATGTTGGCAAGCGTATCAAGACGGTTGTTGCCCGGGCGATCCGGAATCGCAATCGTGCGCTCATCAAGAACCTTCACGAAGCCCGGAGGATCACCGCGAGGACTGACATCAGCCTTTCCGTCCAGATGCTGGGAACCTATACATAGAAACGGCGAGCGCCTGATGAACTCTCGCGCATGCTCCCCCAGGGAATTCTGACACTTCAATAGAGCCAGAGAGTGGGTCGGCTCGAATAATTCGCGAAGTGACCGTTCATCGTCAATTGCGAAATCGGGATTGAGTTGTAACGCTGCCATGAACCACCTCCCCAGATCGTTCCCGTTTGTATCTTCGCCCCGATGGAACACCTCAGATCCTCACTGATTGCTCCTCCGGCGAAATTTGATGTACGTACATCAATTGTGATACACGATATCGATTGCGGGATCAATGTGATTTGTCGGCATCGCTGTAGATCGCTGCTATTCGTCCTCATCATCGATTTCGCCCGTCAGCCGCATGCCGTCGATCCAGGTGGAACCATCTTCGCGGATTACCCTGCGCGGCTTCGCGCCGCAGCGCTCGCGCACGGCTTCGGCCAGACGTTCGGAATGAGTGACGATCCAGATCTGGCTCGTTTTCGCAGCCGCGGCGATCATGTCGGCAAGCGGCGGCAGCATATCCGGATGCAGGCTAGCCTCCGGCTCGTTGAGCGCGATCAGCGGCGGTAGGCGGTAGGACATCAAGGCGGCGGCGAGACCGAGAAACCGGATTTGGCCGTCCGACAATTCGCGCGGCTGAAAGACGCGGTTGGGAAATTCGGGCAGCATCAGCCCGAAATCCGCAGTTTCCTGCGGTTCAGGCACAACAAGCCGGGCACCGCCGAGCGCTGCGGCAAGAACCCGGTCCAGCTCGACGGTATCTTCGCGCGTATGGACAAGAGTTGCGAAAACGGCGGCGATATTGGCGCCATCCTCGTCCAGCATGGGCGACGTCACGGCAAGGCAAGGCGCGCGCAACGGCGAGCCGCGATCGGTTCGGAAGCCATGGTAGAATCGCCAGGCGTCAACGGCCCGCCGAAAAGTGCCGACCTCGGGATGGTAACCGGCATCGCCCAGCAGTGCGACCGCCGTTTCGGAGGTCAGGGCATTTTCAGGATGGGCCTGCATGCGGCCGCTCTCGCCGCGTACGGAAATGCCGGGGCCATCGCGCTTCATCATCGTCACCGGCCTGCGCCCGGTTTCGACCGAAAGCTCCTCGGCCTTGACCTGCGGCTCCAGTGGAAATCCGGCGGAAGCACAAGGCGGCCGCATGCCCGCCTCGATCCAGTAGCGGAAGGTCGCCGCCCGCTCGATGTCGAGCAACTCGACATCGAAGCGGATGCGGGCAGACTCATGCGAACGCCGCTTGCCCGACCACATGGCCGAGAACATCCCGCCTTCGCTGGAGATTTCATGCGCCAGCCGGCCGCGAACCGCCGCCTGCACGAGCTGCAGCGAACGATAGAGGTTAGATTTGCCCACCCCATTTTCGCCGATGAACAGATTGACGTCGGCAAGATCCATGCGGATCGAGCGCAGGGAGCGATAATTCCGGGCAAACATGGAGCGTAGCTGCATGCCACGCGGTTTAGCCGATTCCCCTATCAAAGAGAATGCGAAACCAGGGGCTCGTCCCGCTCGGGCGAAACAAGCGGCGAGAACGACGCATTGCCGTCGGCCGCAAGATCGACGACCGTGTGCTTTTCCAGCGCCTTCGTCACCTCGTTGACGTCGCCATCCAGATGTTCGACGGGAATGAGATTGCCGACGAGGAAATCGAACCGGTCGCCGCGCTTGTTGAGCAGCTCGTGGAAGACGGTCATGTCACGCAGCTCGGTCGACCATTTGGCGAACCAATAGAACAGGCCGGAATTGCGCGCCGTCAGGTGCACCGGCAGGATCGGCAGATTGTATTTGCGCGCTAGGCCCACGGCAGAGGTCTTCCACGGCCGCTCGTTCAGCTTGCCGTTCGCCCAATAGGCGATGCGGCCGGACGGGAAGAGCACGGTGACCTTGCCTTCCGCCACGGCGCGATTGGTCAGTTGCAACGTCTCGCGCGTCTTCGGCTTGCTCTTATATTCCTCGCGCCATTCGACCGGAATGATCATCTCGGCAAAGCGCGGGTTGACGCGCACCGCATCGCGATTGGCAAAGATCATCATGTCGGGCCGGCGCGACTTCAGGAGGTCGAAGACGGCGACGCCATCGGCGATGCCTGTGGGATGATTGCTGACGAGAATGAAGCCGCCCTTAGCCGGAATACGATCGGCATGAGTGACGCCGATATCGAGCCTCAGCAGATCGCTCATATATTCGAAGCACTGGAAGCCCGAAAGTTTGGCGACATCATCGGCGAACTCGATCGCCTTGTTGTAGCGCAGCAGCGTGTAGAGAAAGGGGCGCATGAGCGGCCAGAGCGGATTTCGGACAATCTTCTGCCCGCGCTCGGCGATCAGAGTATCGACAATATGTCCGGGCTGACCCTGAGACACCAAAGCGATGGCTTCTGCAAGTTGTCCCAATGCAGTTATCGAGCCGCGGCGCGCCATGAAGTGTCCTGAATGGTTGGGATATATTCTATCGCAATCGAATATGATCGAAGCATGACAAGCGCCTCGCATATGGAAGGCGAACCATCCGAGATCCGGAATCGACCCATATGCAGTTTCATTGAAATCCAGATGTGCCCCGCAGCACGAAGGGAAAACGCACCGGAAGCAGCGGGAAAATTAGCGATTCCATAACCTTCCTTCCTTCAAAGTGGCAGAAGGAATCCGAATTTCAAGGGGTTTTCCACTGAACGAATTGCTTGTTATCGCCGACTCCAGGTTGATGGCGGAACGCAACCGCTGGCTCCTAGCGCTTGGCCAGGAGCGGCGGCTTGCCGCCCATACGCTGAATGCCTATGAACGCGATACGCGGCAGTTTCTGACCTTCCTCACCGGGCATCTCGGCGGTCCGGCGACGATCGAGGATATTCATGCGCTGCGCCCTGCCGATTTTCGCGCCTTTCTGGCCGCACGCCGAAAAGACGGCGCCGGTGCGCGTTCGCTCGGACGCAATCTAGCCGGCCTTCGCTCGCTGCTGCGCTATCTCGAAAAGAAGGGCCTGGTGAATGCTGCGGGTGCAGCCGCGGTGCGTTCGCCGAACCAACCGAAATCGCTGCCGAAGCCTCTTTCCGACAAGCAGGCGATTACCGTCGTCAGTGACGAGGCGCAGCTGCACGAAGAACCATGGATAGCCGCGCGAGATGCGGGGGTGCTGACCCTGCTCTATGGCTGTGGCCTGCGCATCTCCGAAGCGCTGGATCTGAAGCCGCAGGATTTTCCACCGGGCGCAACCTCACTGCGCATTACCGGCAAGGGCAACAAGACCCGGCTGGTGCCGCTGCTGCCGATCGTCACGCAAGCAGTCGATCAATACCGCAAGCTTTGCCCCTATCACCTCGGAGCCGAAGACGCCCTCTTTCGCGGCGCGCGCGGCGGCAAGCTACAGCCGGGCATCATCCAGCACGGCATGCAGAAGCTGCGCGGTGCCTTCGGGCTGCCGGATACGGCAACGCCGCACGCGCTTCGTCATTCCTTCGCCACCCATCTGCTCGCCGGCGGCGGCGATTTGCGTACCATCCAGGAGCTGCTCGGCCACGCCAGCCTCTCAACGACGCAGGTCTATACGGGCGTCGATTCCTCGCGCCTCCTCGAGGTCTACGACCGCGCCCACCCACGCGCATAAGAAAAGATTAACCTCGCGCGTTAAGGGAATTTCCGTCTCGTTCGCGTAAAGCAGAACCATGTCTCGGCATGCCCTTCGAAAACCGCTTTCCGGCGTTAGCGGTCATGCCCTCTGCGAACGGAAGATTCTGATGATTTCTGCCCTCGGATCCAAGACGATGCGGTCGATGAAGCCGACGCTCGGCGATATCGTGCTCTGGCTTGCCACCGCCTTTCCGCTGATGCTTGCGGTGCTGTTGGTCGCGACTATGCTGACGCTGCAGCCGGCCCATGCCGAAGGTGCTGTGTCCGATAGCTGCGGCGGCAGGGATCTCATGGCTGAACTTCAAAAGACCGATCCCGCCAAATATGCCTCCATTATCGCCGCCGGCGACAAGGTGGAGAATGGCAAGGGTATTTTCTGGAAGATCGAGAAGCCGGGCCTGAAGCCGTCCTGGCTGCTCGGTACCATGCATGTCTCAGATTCGCGCGTGCTCACCATGCCGAAGGGAGCTGCAGATGCCGTTGCATCAGCCGATACGATCGTCGTCGAATCGGATGAGATTCTCGACGACAAGAAGGCTGCGGCTACCCTCTTCGCCAATCCCTCACTCACCATGCTCACCGACGGCTCGACCATCAGCCAGCATCTCACACCCGAAGACAATGCACGGCTGGAAGCAGGGCTGAAGGAGCGCGGCATCGCGCTCGCTGCCGTTTCCCGCATGCAGCCCTGGCTGATCTCGAGCTCCTTCGAGATGACGGGTTGCGAGGTTCGCCGCAAGACGGCCGGCGCGAAATTCCTCGATCAGAAACTCGCAACCGACGCCGCGGCCGAGGGCAAGAAGGTCGTCGGTCTCGAAACGTTGGCCGAGCAGGCCAAGGCCATGAGTGATCTGCCGGTCGCGCTGCATCTGAAGTCGCTGATGCAGACGCTCGAACTGGGCGACAAGATCAACGACGTCAACGAAACGATGACAGAGCTCTATATCGACGGCAATATTGGCGCGATGATCCCGATGCTGAAGGTGATCGAGCCGGACCAGAAGATCACGGATGCCGATACCGCCGCTTTCGAGCAGCGCATCATCCTCGATCGCAACAAGGTCATGGCCGAGCGCGCCGCGCCCGTTCTCGACAAGGGCAACGCTTTCATCGCCGTCGGCGCGCTTCACCTCGTCGGCGATCAGGGCCTTGTGGCGCTGCTGCGCAAGCAGGGTTTTACTGTCACGGCGGTGAACTGACAGCTCGCATCTGCTTGCCGAGATCGGCAAGCATCGTCGCGACGATCAGGCGGTGGAATGGCGTGATGATGGCGAGATAGATCCGGCCAAGCAATATGTTCCGCCGGACGAGCGTCGTGGCGTCGACCAGCCGACGCCCCTGATCATCATCACGCACGTCGATGACGACCCTGAAATCGAGATGCCGATCGTCGAACCCGAGCACGACCTGATTGTCGGACTTGCTGACGACGGGAAAGAAGCCGATCTTCTCCCACTCCTCCGCCCGAAGGTCGCTGCTGGATCTCAAACCGAACAGGCCTGTTACCGCATCGCGCACGCGTAGCAACAGCCGCACCCAAAACGGAAAGCGGCTGAGCATCGTTTGCGCGGCGGCAATCGCCGTCAGATCCGAGTTCGGGATATTCAGTTCGTAGCAATCAGCCCAATCGGCATCCGGCAGCGCCGGATGCGGCATAAGGGGCTTCACCATCAACGGCCTTGCAGACATGGTTTCATCCGCCTTTATTCGACGTCTGCAAGCTACCACACATTGTGATGCTACCCGATCGGCAAACTTGGGCTGCGGCAATTTGGCCTGCAAATGACAAACTAGCGGACCGCCGATCCGTTGGCCGGCAATATCTTCAGCCGCCAGGATGTGTTTGGCTTCAGATAGGTCGTTGCGATGGCGCGGACATCCTCGGCGGTCACGGCCTCGTAGCCGCTGATGCTCCTGCGGATGCGATCGAGGCGTCGCGGATCGGCCTGAGCATCGCGAAGATTCTGGACCCAATAGCCGTTGGTCTGCTGCGAACGCTTCACCGATTCGATGATCGGAACCTTGGCCCGCGTCAGCTCATCGGGCGAAACGTCTCCATGACCGAGATCGGCGGCGATCTTGTCCACCAGCTCGAAGAAGTGATCCACCTTGGCGGGCGTGGTTTCGACATAGAGATAGGCGAAGCCATAGCCAGGGATCGATCTCGATAGGTCAACTTCGCCCTGAGGGCTGTAGGTAGCGCCCTCGGCGATGCGGAACTGGTCGACCAGGCGGTTCTGAAGGATCGCCCCGGCGACATTGGCGGCCGCCGCCCTCGGCAGATCGGAAAGGAAATCGCCGATCGGCATGGCGACGGCGGCACCGGCGCTGTCGCTGCGCCCGTCATGAAGCCGCACGACGGGATCGGTCGTCGGCGCGGGAAAATGCACGCCGGAACCATCGCCCTGTTTCTCTCCGTCGCCGCGAACCGGCAAGGCGCCGAAAGTTTGCGCCGTCAAACGAATGGCGTCATCGACCCCGACGTCGCCGGCGATGATAACTTCGACCGGCCCCTTCGAAAGAGCGGGCTGCAGGAGGCCCTCGAAATCTTCCGGCTTCGCATCGAGCAACTGTGTCCGGTCAGGGAATGACCAACGCGGATCGCCGGAATGCAAGAGGCCGGAAAGGTCGCGGCCGACCACACTGCCCGGCGTCGCCTGAAGCTGGGGAAGCATGTTCAGATAGGCCTGCTGGACCCGCTTGAAGACATCCGGACGATAGGCCGGATCGGAGACATAAGCGGTCAGCAGCTGCAATTGCGTCTGCAGATCGCGCGGCTGCGTCGTGCCCTCGTATTTGAAGGCGGCATCCTGAATGGCAAAATCGATGCTCACGACCTTCGCGGCAAAGGCCTTCTGAATATCGTCATAGCTGATGGCCTTCACACCGGATAGCGGCAGCGCGGGCGCCGCCCAGATCGGCAGTGGACGGTCGTTCGGCAGCGCCAGCCGGCCATGGCCGACCTCGGCGCGCACCAAAACCTCGTCGGCGCGATACTTCGTCGGCTTGACGGTCAGGCGAACGCCATTGGCGAAACGCACCATGGTCACGCCGAGATCATCGACCGTCCGGCGTTCGACGATATCGCCGGGCTTGCCGAAATCGGTGTAGGGCCATGCGACCGAAGCCGTCTGTTCCAGCGCCTTCACCGCCACGACGCGCGAATCGGCATAGGCCTTCTCGACAGCAGAGTCGCCGCCCTCGGGCATTTGGGGGATCTGCAGCACCAGCTGCGGTCCATTGCCGGCAAAGACGTGCTGAAGAGCATTGTTGACCTCTCCCGCATGCAGGTCCTTCATCGCGGCATCAAACAGTGCCAGATCGTCCGCAGGCGAGGTAAAGACCATGTTTTCGCCGACGCTCCAGTTCAGGGAACTGGCAATATCCGGGCTGGCGCGCGTCGCAGCCCCGCTCGCGGCCGCCTGCAGGGTCGAACGATATTCGGCAATTTCGCGGTCGATCTCGCTTTGGTCGGCACCAAACTGCGCTATGCGGCGCTGTTCCTGATCGATGGCTGCCAGGGCCCCCTGCCACTTCGCAGGATCGCTATCGGCGGCAACCATCGCGACATGCGCCGATTTCAGCAGATCCTGGGCGCCGGCCTGCGCGCTGACGAAGGGTGGATTGGGCTGCTGTGCCAGAACCGACAAGCGCCGGTTCAGGACTGCCAGGCCGATATCCTCGACCAATTGCGCCCGGCGCTTGGCAGTCCTATCCGGCGAAGCATCGTAGGGGCGCGTCCAGGCAAGCTGCACGCGGGTCGCACCACCCGGCACGATGACCGTGCCGACGCGCTCTCCATGGTTTTGGAGAGTGCCGAGATCAGGGTCTGCGGGTGCAGGTGCGGCGGCGGCCCAATTGCCGAAGCGGTTGCGGATATCGGCTTCGATGGCGGCCGCATCGATATCCCCCACCACGATCAGGGTAGTGCGATCGGGGCGATAATAGGTGCGATAGAAGTCCCGCAACAGGTCGACCGGCGCGTTGCTGATAATATCGGTCTTCCCGATCGGCGGGCGCTCCGGCACCCGCTGCCCCGGCAGCAGTTGAGCGAGGAAACCGGTCCCGCCGCGATATTGCGGCGTGTCGCGCAGCTTCTCTTCCGAAAGAATGACACCGCGCTCGCGATCGAAGGCGCCGGCATCGAGCGTTAGCTCGCTTGCCGTCTCGCGCATCAGCATCAGGCCGGTCGAAACCGTCTCCGGATTGGCTTCCGGCAGATCCAGCGCATAGACCGTTTCGCCATAGCTCGTGGACGCATTGGTATCCGCGCCGAAAGCCAGGCCCAGACGCTGAAGGGTGCGTATCATCTCGCCTTCCGGTACATGGGCCGAGCCCTTGAAAGCCATATGCTCGAGGAAATGCGCCAAACCTTGCTGGTCATCGCGCTCCTGCAACGAGCCGGCGCCGATGCGGAATCGGATCGCCACCTGACCGGCCGGGGTCGCATTGTGCATGACGGCATAGCGCATGCCGTTCGGCAAGGTCCCAAAGCGAATTCCTTGCTCCACAGGCAGGTCGCTTGTCGCCTGAGGCCAGCTGGCGACAGGCGTTTCCGCATGGGCAGGAGCCGCAACGGTAACGAGGAGCGCGAGCGTTGTCGCAACGAAGAGTTTTAGGGATAGACGACCGGGTGGGTTTTGACGCGACATGCTTGCTTTGTTGGCGAAAACGATTGAACGATGCGATGCACGGAGCCCCGTACATCGCATCATCAGGCAAGCATTGCAATCCCGGCGCTTGCCACGCCGGGACGGTCCGACCTTACATATGGATCGGCTTGAAGAAGGTCGCTAGCGCGGCTTCCTTGACGGCTTCCGACATTGTGGGATGCGCATGGCAGGTGCGGCCGAGATCTTCCGAAGAACCGCCGAATTCCATCAGCACGGCAATCTCGTGGATCATCTCGCCGGCACCGAAGCCGACGATATGACCGCCGAGAACGCGATCCGTTTCCTTGTCGGCGAGGATCTTGACGAAACCGTCCGTTGCTAGCATGGCGCGGGCGCGGCCATTGGCGGAGAACGGGAACTTGCCGGCCTTGTAGGCGATGCCTGCGGCCTTCAGCTCTTCCTCGGTCTTGCCGACGGAGGCGACTTCCGGCTGCGTGTAAACCACGCTCGGGATGACATCGTAGTTCACATGGCCGGCCTGACCGGCGAGGATTTCGGCAAGCGCCACTCCCTCGTCTTCCGCCTTATGCGCGAGCATCGGACCCTTTACGACGTCGCCGATGGCATAGATGCCGGCGACATTGGTCTTGAAGTGACCGTCGATCTCGACGCGGCCGCGATTGTCGAGCACGACGCCGGCTTCTTCGAGGCCGAGGCCTGCCGTGTAGGGCTTGCGGCCGGTGGCAACGAGAACGACATCGGCATCGAGCACGACCTTGTCGCCGCCCTTGACCGGCTCGAAGGTGACCTTCGCGCCATTGCCGGACTTTTCGACGCCGACAACCTTGGCGCCGAGATGGAACTCGATGCCCTGCTTGGCGAGCATACGCTGGAACTGCTTGGAGACTTCGCCGTCCATGCCGCCGAGGATGGTGTCGAGATATTCGACGACGGTGACCTTGGCGCCGAGACGCGACCAGACCGAGCCGAGCTCGAGGCCGATGACGCCGCCGCCGACCACAATCATCTTGCCCGGCACCTTGTCGAGTGCGATGCCGCCGGTCGAGGAGATGATGACCTTCTCGTCGATCTCGAGCGGAACGCCCGGAATGCCGGCAACATCGGAGCCGGTGGCGATAACGATGTTCTTGCCTTCGATCTCGGTGACCTTGCCATCATCGGCGGTCACGGCAACTTTGCCAGCCGAAACGATCTTGCCGGTGCCCTGGAAGGCGTCGATCTTGTTCTTCTTGAAAAGGAAGGCGACGCCATCGACGTTCGACTTAACCGTCGCATCCTTGTGCGCCAGCATCTTGCCCAGGTTCAGCTTCGGTGCAGCGACTTCGACGCCGAGCGCATCCATGCCATGGCCGGCATGATGGAACACTTCGGAAGCATGCAGCAGTGCCTTGGACGGTATGCAGCCGACATTGAGGCAGGTGCCGCCATAGGTCGCGCGCTTTTCGACGACCGCGACCTTCAGGCCGAGCTGCGCGGCCTTGACTGCGCAGACATAGCCGCCGGGGCCGGTTCCGATAATGATCACATCGTAGGACATGTTTTAATTTCCTTGTTTTGTATCTTTGTTAGAGCATGATGCCGAAAAGTGTGAGCGGTTTTCGGACGACATCATGCTCTACTTCTTTGATTCTAGAGCGGATTGAGATTTTAGGTCGAAGAGACCTAAAATCATCCGGCTCTAATCGGTCGCCCGTGCCAAGGCGAGGCGGATGCCGAAGCCGACAAGCGCCGCTCCGGTGATGCGGTTGAACCATTTGCCTGAGGCGATGAAACGATCGCGCACCGGCTTGACGGTGAAGAAGGTGGAGACGCCGGCAAACCAGGCGACAAGTGCCGCCGCCATGCCGATGCCATAGCTGAACTGGATGAGCCCCGGCGTATCGTGATGAACGAGCGTCGAAAACAGCGACAGGAAGAACAGCACCGGCTTCGGGTTCAATGCGTTGGTGACGAAGCCCGTCGCCAGGCA
The DNA here is from genome assembly GCA_900472485.1 of Hyphomicrobiales bacterium. Taxonomy (GTDB): domain Bacteria; phylum Pseudomonadota; class Alphaproteobacteria; order Rhizobiales; family Rhizobiaceae; genus Rhizobium. The sequence continues at coordinate 327,496 of UCII01000012.1, read as the reverse complement.
GCGCCAGACGGAAACCGGCTTGCGGTCTTCCTCGGTGATCTCGACATCCTTCACCTGGAAGCCCGCCTGGCGGAAGGATTTGATGCCGAGATAGACGAGATAGAGAACACCGGCCCATTTGATCATGCTGAACAGGACAAGCGATTGCGAGACGATCAGGCCAAGGCCGAGAATGGTGTAGCTGATGTGGAAGAGCAGCGAGAAGCCCATGCCAAGGCCCGTCATTATGGCGGCGCGGCGGCCATGCACGATGCTCTGACCCAGGATCACGGCAAAATCGGCGCCGGGAACGACGATAAAGATCGAGAACACCGCCATCAGGCCGAGAAATTCGAGAATATACTGCATCTTGTCGACCCTTTCCGATCAGCGACCGCCGCTCACATTGAGGATGGAGCCCGTTATATAGGATGCGTGCGGGCTCAGAAGATAGAGGATGGCATCCGCTACTTCGTCCGCCGTACCGGGCCGCTGCATTGGAATAAGGGGGCTCATCTCGCGCGCCCGGTCGGGTAGTCCGCCGGACGCATGAATATCGGTATCGATGATGCCTGGGCGCACCGCATTCACGCGGATGCCCTCGGTCGCGACTTCGCGCGCCAAACCGAGCGTGAAGGTATCGATCGCGGCCTTGGATGCGGCATAGTCGACATATTGACCGGCGGAGCCGAGGATCGCAGCCATGGATGATACATTGACGATCACACCGCCCTTGCCGCCATGCCGGGTCGACATGCGAAGCACGGCCTGACTGGCGCAAAGGATCGAACCGGTCACATTGATGCGGAACATACGATCGAGCCGCTCCGATGTCATTTCATCGACACGCTGCACACTATCGACAATGCCGGCATTGTTGACGAGCCCGTCGATGCGGCCGAAATGCGTGTCGACCTTGGCGAAGATGGATTTGATATCCTCGGGCTTACCGACATCGCCGGCGATCGCGATCGCCTCGCCGCCGGCGTCAACGATCGTCCCCACCACGGCCTCGGCCGCATCCTTGTTGGACGCATAATTGACCGCCACGGCCCAGCCGTGCTGGGCGGCCGCCAGGCAAATGGCAGCACCGATGCCGCGGCTGCCGCCGGTCACGAGAAGAACAGGTGCATCGCCGGTCATTGATTGCATCCTTTCAGACTAAGGACATCCCAGGGCGCGACGGTCGCCTTGCCCTTGCCCCAGAGGGACGATTTCTGGATCGAGGGACCGAGCGCCGGCAGGAAAAGCCGATCCGCTGCACTCTCGCCTTCCGCCGGCAGGGCGCGGATATGACCTTTTAGATCCGAGGCATAGACCATGCCCTGCCAGACCGTGCAGGCCCTAAGGTCGGCCCCGGTTACATCCCCTTCAGGACATTCGAACATGATCCGTCCATCGGCGCGCAGATGGTCGTCCGTGCGCATCACGATCCCATCGGCCACGATATTGGTGTTGCGCACTGTGAGCTTGAACCTGTTGCTGACCGACGAGTCCGCTTCCATGGGCTCGAAGCGCAACTCATAGGCATTGTCCATATCGACATAGACAGCCTTTTCCTGCATGCATTCTTCCGCATAGGCAGGCACGGGGTTGACCGAACAAGCCAGCATTATCCAAGGCATCGAAGCCAGTCGCGCCATCGTGCTTTCGGCCGGCATGCTCAGCCTCCTCCCGGCTCGCGCCGGCCATCGGCATTTTCCATAACGCCGAAATCGGTGAACAGAACCAACGGCTTGCCGGCGGCATCCAGCCCCCAGAACACCGGATAGAAGCCATCACCCCAACCGCTCGAGAAGATGGCGACGTTGCCGCGCTTGCCCGATATCGGCCGATGTAAGACGTAGTCATCGTTATTTGGCTGCAGCTCGGACGCCAGAACATCGTCATAGTAGTTGATATCCGACGACGCTTTTTCCAGCCGGATCTTGTTTTCGCGCTCCTGGATCAGCGCATAGGTCTCCGCACCCATGTAGCAGCCGAGACCGGCATCGACGGGATAACCGAAGAACTCATCATTCTTCAGCGAATTGATATCCTGGCCGGGTACCACCGCCAGTTCCCAGCGCACCGGCTTGCCCTCGGCAAAACGCATGCTGGCCGCAGCGATGCGGCCGAAGGCCTGATACAAGGTGACAGGATAATCGCCGGGAGAAACGGTGCGGGAAAATGCCGCTCGGTCAGGCCCGACGAGCGGGTCGCTGGCGACGATGCGCCCGGAGGTCAGTTCCACCTTGCCGATGCGCAGGACATTGATCGAGCGGGCGGTAAGATCGGCGTCGCCAAGCGACGCCAAATCGAGATTGCTGCTGAGCTTGGAAATGTCGAGCTCACCCGCATTGGCGGACGATGGCACCCATGCGGCGACGGCGCATAGCAATCCGCGCAGCGTCCGCATGGGCCATGTCGACATGATCCAACGCTCCCCTTAAAGATCGAGAACGAGACGTTCCGGATCTTCCAGGCTTTCCTTGACGCGCACGAGGAAGGTCACCGCTTCCTTGCCGTCGACGATGCGGTGATCGTAGGAGAGCGCCAGATACATCATCGGGCGGATGACGACCTGGCCGCCGATGGCGACCGGACGCTCCTGGATCTTGTGCATGCCGAGAATGCCCGACTGCGGCGCGTTCAGGATCGGGGAGGACATCAGCGAACCATAGACGCCGCCATTGGTAATGGTGAAGGTGCCGCCCTGCATGTCGGCCATCGCCAGCGAACCGTCGCGAGCAGCCTTCGCCAGACGGCCAAGCTCCTTCTCGACTTCCGCGATCGACATCTGGTCGGCGTCGCGGATCACGGGAACGACAAGGCCCTTGTCGGTGCCGACAGCCATGCCGACATGGCAGTAGTTCTTGTAGATGATGTCGGTGCCGTCGATCTCGGCGTTGACAGCCGGCAGTTCCTTCAGCGCGTGGGTAACGGCCTTGGTGAAGAAGCCCATGAAGCCGAGCTTCACGCCATGCTTCTTCTCGAAGACGTCCTTGTACTTGTTGCGCAGGTCCATGACGGCCTTCATGTCCACCTCGTTATAGGTGGTGAGCATGGCGGCGGTGTTCTGCGCATCCTTGAGGCGCTTGGCGATCGTCTGGCGCAGGCGGGTCATCTTGACGCGCTCTTCGCGACTGACGTCCTCAACGGCCGTCGGAGCGCGAGCGGCAACGGGTGCTGCCGGTGCAGCAGCGGGAGCCGACGCAGCCTTGGCGACAGCGGCGATGACATCGCCCTTCAGGACCTGGCCGCGCTTGCCGCTGCCTTCGACCTGATCGGCGGAGAGATTGTTTTCAGCAAGCAGCTTACCGGCAGCCGGTGCCGGCGGCATGGAGGAAGCCGGAGCGGAAACGGCGGGGGCGGCAACCGGCGCAGCAGCTGCAGGGGCCGGAGCAGCAGCAGGTGCGGCAGCTTGTGCCGGAGCGGCGGCGGCGCCGTTGCCGGCGGAGATCTGGCCGAGCAGCGCGCCAAGACCTACGGTCTCGCCGGCCTGGACAACGATTTCGGAAAGCGTGCCGGCAGCCGGCGCCGGAACTTCGATCGTCACTTTGTCGGTTTCGAGTTCGAGAAGCGGCTCATCGGCCTTGATGGCATCGCCGACCTTCTTGAACCAGGTACCGACGGTCGCTTCGCTGACGGATTCGCCGAGGGTAGGAACGCGGATTTCAGTGGCCATTGTTCAGATCCTGATTTTTCGTCGTTATGACTTAGATAGAATTACCGGCGACGGACGGCCGGAGAATGAGTGAGGGCATCGGCGAGATTTCGATACGGAAACCGAGCCCGGCGAGAAGGACGGGATCGGCATCGCCAAGCGATTTGGCGGCATCGGTATGCTCCACATCGACGATAGCCACGCCGAAAGCACCATCGGCCGCGAAGACCGGGCCGACGACAATTGCCGTCCCGGCACTCGCATGTTTTCGCCAATAGGCTGCGTGCTGCTGCATGGCGGCCATCTCCTCCTCTGTGCCGTCACGCGGAAAGCTAGGGCGCGGCGGCACAAGTTTCAGATGGAAATAGGCCATCGCGCAACCCCTTAACCGCCGAGCGCGTCCTCGAGGAACGCCGCAAGCTGCGACAGATGCTTGGACATCAGGCCCGTCGCCGGAGAGGCGGCGGCCGGACGGCCGGTGTAGCGAACGCGCTGGTACTTGGCATCGATATGGGCAAGCACCCATTCCAGATACGGATCGATAAAGGACCATGCGCCCATGTTCTTCGGCTCTTCCTGGCACCAGACCATCTCCGCATTGCGGAAGCGGCTGAGCTCGTTGATGAGCGCCTTGGCCGGGAACGGATAGAGCTGTTCGATGCGCAGCAGGTAGATGTCGTCGATACCGCGCTTCTCGCGCTCTTCCAGCAGATCGTAATAGACCTTGCCCGAGCAGATGACGACGCGACGGATCTTGTTGTCCTTCTGCAGCTTGATCGGGCTGTCCTTGATCAGCTCCGCATCATCCCAAAGCAGGCGATGGAAGGAGCTTTCGCCGGCCATCTCCGCCAGGGTCGATACGGCGCGCTTGTGGCGCAGCAGCGACTTCGGCGTCATCAGGATCAGCGGCTTGCGGAAGTCGCGCTTCAGTTGACGGCGCAGGATATGGAAGTAGTTCGCCGGCGTGGTGACGTTGGCGACCTGCATGTTGTCTTCGGCGCAGAGCTGCAGATAACGTTCCAGACGGGCCGAAGAGTGTTCCGGACCTTGACCTTCGTAGCCATGCGGCAACAGGCAGACGAGACCCGACATGCGCAGCCACTTGCGTTCGCCCGACGAGATGAACTGGTCGAACACGACCTGCGCGCCGTTGGCGAAGTCGCCGAACTGGGCTTCCCAGAGGGTCAGCGCGTTCGGACGGGCGAGCGAGTAGCCGTATTCGAAGCCGAGAACCGCTTCTTCCGAGAGCATCGAGTTGATGACTTCGTAGCGAGCCTGCGTCGGCGAGAGATTGGCGAGCGGGATATAGCGCTCTTCGGTCTCCTGATCGTAGAGAACCGAATGACGCTGCGAGAAGGTGCCGCGTTCGCAATCCTGACCGGACAGGCGGATCTTATGGCCTTCGACGACGAGCGAACCGAATGCCAGAGCTTCCGCCATGGCCCAATCGATGCCCTCGCCCGTCTGCACCATGTTGGCGCGATTTTCCATGAAGCGCTGGATGGTGCGGTGCGCATGGAAGCCGGCCGGGATTTCCGACAACTTGCGGCCGATCTCCTTCAGCGACTTCATCGGAACGGCGGTCTTGCCGCGGCGCTGCTCGTCGGCATTGTCGGCCGTATGCAGGCCGGACCACTCGCCGTCAAGCCAGTCGGCCTTGTTCGGCTTGTAGGACTGGCCGGCCTCGAACTCCTGCTCAAGGTGGGCGCGCCAATCGGCCTTCATCTTCTCGACTTCGCCTTCGGTCAGCACGCCTTCGCTGATCAGCCGCTGCGAATAGATCTGCAGCACCGTCTTGTGGGCACGGATGACCTTGTACATGTTCGGCTGCGTGAAGGACGGCTCATCGCCTTCATTGTGGCCGTAGCGGCGGTAGCAGAAGAGGTCGACCACAACGGGCTTGTGGAACTTCATGCGGAATTCGGTCGCGATCTTCGCGGCATAAACAACCGCTTCCGGATCGTCGCCGTTGACGTGGAAGATCGGCGCCTCGATCATCTTGGCGACGTCGGACGGATAGGGCGACGAGCGCGAGAAGGCCGGATTGGTGGTGAAACCGATCTGGTTGTTGATGATGACGTGCATGGTGCCGGCTACACGGTGGCCGCGCAGACCGGAAAGGCCGAGGATTTCGGCAACGACGCCCTGGCCGGCGAAAGCCGCGTCACCATGGATCAACAGTGGCACGACCTTGGCACGCTCGGAAAGCGGGATGATGTCACCATCCCACTGCGTGGCACCCATGTCCTGCTTGGCGCGGGCCTTCCCCATGACGACCGGGTTGACAATTTCGAGGTGCGACGGGTTTGCCGTCAACGAGACGTGTACCTTGGCGCCGTCGAAATCGCGGTCCGAGGAGGCACCGAGATGGTACTTCACGTCGCCCGAACCTTCGACTTCGTCCGGCGCATAGGAACCGCCCTTGAACTCGTGGAAGATGGCGCGGTGCGGCTTGCCCATGACCTGGGACAGCACGTTCAGGCGGCCGCGATGGGCCATGCCGAAGACGGCTTCGCGAAGACCGAGCTGGCTGCCGCTTTTCAGGATCTGTTCGAGCGCCGGGATCAGCGATTCACCGCCGTCGAGGCCGAAACGCTTGGTGCCCTTGAACTTGACGTCGAGGAACTGCTCATAGCCTTCGGCTTCGATGACCTTCTGCAGGATGGCCTTCTTACGTTCGGGATTGAAAGCGATGCCCTTGTCCGGCCCTTCGATGCGTTCCTGAATCCATGCCTTTTCCTCTGGATTGGAGATGTGCATGAACTCGACGCCGAGGGTGGAGCAGTAGGTGCGCTCGAGGATCTCGATCATCTCGCGAATGGTTGCGAATTCGAGGCCGAGCACGTTGTCGATGAAGATCTTGCGGTCGAGGTCGGCCTCGGTGAAGCCGTAGGCTTCCGGCGACAGTTCCTTGTAGTCTTCGACCGGTGCGGCGATGCCGAGCGGGTCAAGCTTGGCGTGCAGGTGGCCGCGCATGCGATAGGCGCGGATCATCATGATGGCGCGGACGCTGTCGCGCGTCGCCTGCAGGACGTCGGTCGCGCTCGCCGGCGTACCGGCAGTTTCCGCCTTCGCCTTCAGCTTGGTTTCGATGACCTTTTCGACCACGCCCCAGTCGCCATCGAGCGCGGAAACCAGATCGCCCTTTGCCGGGATCGGCCAGTTCTTCCGCTGCCAGGAGGCACCCTTGGCTGCCTTCTTCACATCGTCGGGACTATCCTCGAGCGCCTTGAAGAAAGACCGCCATTCGTCGGAAACCGATGAAGGATCGTCCTCGTAGCGCGCGTAGAGCTGCTCGATATAGGCAGCATTGGCGCCATCCAGGAACGAGGTGATCTGAAATTGCTCGTTGGCTTCTTGCCTTGCCATGGTGAATCTGCGGGCGCTCTCGCCCGTCTCCCAACTTGTTTGCATTGCCGGTTTTCGGGTCCCCGGCGACCGTATTTCGTTCACAGCCATGAAGGCCGCAGCTATGCACTTACGAATGTCTAAACCGGACGGGACAAGGCGACTGCCGCCCCATCCGGCATTGCTATAGGTAGGCTCAGCCTTTCAGGACTTCCACCAGCGTCTTGCCGAGACGCGCCGGCGACGGCGACACGCGGATGCCTGCGGCTTCCATCGCTGCGATCTTGTCTTCCGCGCCGCCCTTGCCGCCGGAAATTACGGCGCCCGCATGGCCCATGGTGCGGCCGGGAGGTGCCGTGCGGCCGGCGATGAAGCCGACCATCGGCTTCTTGCGGCCCTTCTTGGCTTCGTCCTTGAGGAACTGCGCGGCTTCTTCTTCAGCCGAACCGCCGATTTCGCCGATCATGATGATCGACTTGGTTTCGTCGTCGGCGAGGAACATTTCCAGGATGTCGATGAATTCGGTGCCCTTGACCGGGTCGCCGCCGATGCCGACAGCGGTCGTCTGGCCGAGGCCCTCATTCGTGGTCTGGAACACGGCTTCATAAGTCAGCGTGCCGGAACGCGAGAGAACGCCGACGGAGCCCTTCTTGAAGATGGAGCCCGGCATGATGCCGATCTTGCATTCGTTCGGGGTCAGAACGCCCGGGCAGTTCGGCCCGATCAGGCGCGACTTCGACTTGATCAGACGGTCCTTGACCTTGACCATGTCGGCGACCGGAATGCCTTCCGTGATGCAGACGATGAGCGGGATCTCGGCGTCGATCGCTTCGAGGATCGCAGCTGCGGCACCTGCCGGCGGAACGTAGATGACCGAGGCGTTGGCGCCGGTTGCGTCCTTGCCTTCGGCGACGGACTTGAAGATCGGCAGCTTTTCGCCGTCCTTGCCGGCCCAGGTTTCACCGCCCTTGGAAGGGTGGATGCCGCCGACCATCTTCGTGCCGTGATAGGCAAGCGCCTGTTCGGTGTGGAAGGTACCGGTCTTGCCGGTCAGGCCCTGAACCAGAACCTTGGTGTCTTTGTTGATGAGAATAGACATGCGAGGCCTTTGTTACGAGAGGTTGGAAGACGCGGAGGCAACGCGGCGATATGAGCCACTGACGACCTCCTGCCATGTATCGCTGCCGGCGGGCGAGAACGTGACGCCCATACGGTAGCAGTCTTCATTTTCGAACTGGAAGAGAGTGCGCTGCTGACCGCGCGGCGAGATCTTGGTCAGGACAAGCTTGTCATCGATCCACTCGCCGGAGGCCGGCGCGGCGGGCGTAAAGCCCACGGTATCGAACTGATAGAGCTTGTAGGCCTGATCCGCAGCGTCGAAGCCGAGAATGTTCCGGGCTTCGAACGACGTGCTGCCGTCCCGCGTCTGCACGTAGCGCTGTTCGACGAAAAAACCGCCGAACAGACACTCGGCCGTGAGGCGCGCGGTTGCGGTGCCTTCCTTCGTCCAGGCCGAAGCCGCGACATGCTCTTCCCCTTCCCAGGTGCCGGCAAAGGCACCGAGGCGGAGATGAGCAGCCGTTGGAGCGAAGGAAGCAGCCATCCCGATCAGCCCTTGACTGCCTTCACGATCTTCTGGGCGGCATCGTCCAGGTCATCTGCGGAGATGACGTTGAGACCGGATTCGTTGATGATCTTCTTGCCGAGCTCGACATTGGTGCCTTCAAGGCGAACGACGAGCGGAACCTTCAGACCGACTTCCTTGACGGCTGCAAGCACGCCTTCGGCAATGACATCGCACTTCATGATGCCGCCGAAGATGTTGACCAGAATGCCCTGGACGGCCGGATCGGCGGTGATGATCTTGAAGGCGGCCGTAACCTTTTCCTTGGTGGCGCCACCGCCGACATCGAGGAAGTTCGCCGGCTCAGCGCCGTAGAGCTTGATGATGTCCATGGTTGCCATGGCGAGACCGGCGCCGTTGACCATGCAGCCGATGTTGCCGTCGAGGGCGACATAGGCGAGGTCGTATTCATGCGCCTGGATTTCCTTCTCGTCTTCTTCCGACGTGTCGCGGAGCGCACGGACGTCTTCGTGACGGAAGAGAGCGTTGCCGTCGAAGGAAACCTTGGCGTCGAGAACGCGCAGACGGCCGTTGGTCATGACGATCAGCGGGTTGACTTCGAGGAGCGCCATGTCCTTTTCGACGAAGGCCTTGTAGAGGATCGGGAAGAGCTTGGCAGCGTCTTCGCGGGCAGCACCCTCGAGCTTCAGCGCGTCGGAAAGAGCAGCCGTGTCGGCAGCCGTCACGCCCGTCGACGGGTCGATGGCGACGGTGATGATCTTTTCCGGCGTGTCGTGCGCAACAGTCTCGATGTCCATGCCGCCTTCGGTCGAAACGACGAAAGCGACCTGACCGACGGAACGGTCGACCAGGATCGAGAGATAGAGTTCGCGGTCGATGTCGGCGCCGTCTTCGATGTAGAGGCGGTTGACCTGCTTGCCGGCCGGGCCGGTCTGCTTGGTCACCAGCGTGTTGCCGAGCATGTCCTTGGCGTTGGCGACAACATCGTCAACGGACTTGGCGAGGCGAACGCCGCCCTTGGCGTCCGGGCCGAGTTCCTTGAACTTGCCCTTGCCGCGGCCGCCAGCGTGAATCTGGCTCTTCACGACGTAAAGCGGGCCCGGAAGCTGTTTGGCAGCGGCAGCGGCTTCATCGGCGGAGAAGATGGCAACGCCGTCCGCGACGGGTGCGCCATAGCTCTTCAACAGCGCCTTGGCCTGGTATTCATGAATGTTCATGGGTCTATCCCTGTTGGAACGGCTAGATTATTTCAGCGACGGTGCGATGGTGGCGCAGGCTTCGCAGAGGCCGGCAACGGCTGCGACCGACTTGTCGAAGGCTTCCTTTTCGGCCTTGTTCAGGTCAATCTCGATGACGCGCTCGATGCCGCCGGCACCGATTACGGTGGGAACGCCGACATACATGTCCTTGACGCCGTACTGACCATCGAGGTGAGCGGCGCAAGGCAGAACGCGCTTCTTGTCCTTGAGGTAGGATTCGGCCATCGCGATGGCGGAAGCGGCCGGGGCGTAGTAAGCGGAACCGGTCTTCAGCAGACCAACGATCTCGGCGCCGCCGTCACGGGTGCGCTGGATGATTTCTTCGAGGCGCTCGGCAGTGAGCCAGCCCATGGTGACGAGGTCGGTCAGCGGAATGCCGGCAACGGTGGAGTAGCGGGCGAGCGGAACCATCGAGTCGCCGTGGCCGCCGAGAACGAAAGCCGTGACGTCTTCGACCGATACGTTGAATTCTTTGGCGAGGAAGAGGCGGAAGCGCGAGCTATCGAGCACGCCGGCCATGCCCACGACCTTGTTGGTCGGCAGGCCCGAGAACTTCTGCAGCGCCCAGACCATGGCGTCGAGCGGATTGGTGATGCAGATCACGAAAGCGTTCGGGGCGTACTTCTTGATGCCGGCGCCGACCTGCTCCATGACCTTGAGGTTGATGCCGAGGAGATCGTCGCGGCTCATGCCCGGCTTGCGGGGAACGCCGGCGGTGACGATGCAGACGTCAGCGCCTTCGATCGCGGAATAGTCGCTGGCGCCGGTGAGGTTGGCGTCGAAGCCCTCGACGGGAGAGGACTGGGCGATGTCGAGACCCTTGCCCTGAGGAATGCCGTCCGCGATGTCGAACAGGACGATGTCGCCCAGTTCCTTCAGGCCGGCGAGATGCGCCAGCGTGCCACCAATCATGCCAGAACCAATAAGTGCGATCTTGTTGCGCGCCATTTCGGTGTATCCTTTGCGATCAAAATCCGTGGCGGGACACCGTGACAGGCATCCACAATAGCCGCCAATCGCATAGACCCAAAGGTCGAAATTGGCAATTGATTATTTTGAGATCAGGAATTTCAATCGGTTAGATCGAAAAATTCTTACGTAAACGTAAGATACTCTGTCACCGATTTGTTACTCGGCGGCGCGCCGGGCCGGAGTCTGCGCGAGATATTCGGCGCTCCGCATCTCGAAAAGCCGCGATGCCGTGCGGTCGAATTCGAAACCCTCGGTCCCTCGCCGCTCCTCGAGCAGGTCTTCCGGCATGGCGGCCGCGGAGACGTAAAGGCGGATATTATGGTCGTAAAGCGTGTCGATCAGAATGATGAAACGCTTCGTCTGGTTGCGCTTGTCCGGGCCGAGCTTCGGCACGCGATCGAGGAAGATCGTATCGAAGCGTTCGGCGATGGCGAGGAAATCGGCAGGCCCGAGCGGCGCGTCGCAGAGATCGGCGAAGGAAAAGCGCGCCATGCGGTCGACGGCGAGCGGGACGTGGATGGAGCGCCCCTTCATCGGGATCTCCGCCGGCTGCGCCTTGCGCCCGTGCAACGCCTGCATCCAGGATGCATCCATCGCCATGTCGGTGCGCTGATCGAGCGGTGTCAGATATACGGGCTGGCTGTTCAGTTTCTCCATGCGGTAATCGGTCGGCGAATCCAGCGTCACCACATCGACATGCTTCTTGAGGAGATCGATGAAAGGCAGGAAGAGGCCGCGATTGAGCCCGTCACGGTAGAGATTATCAGGTTCGACATTCGAGGTGGCGATCAGCACGCAGCCGAGCGAGAATAGCTCCGAAAATAGCCGCGAGAGGATCATCGCATCGGCAATGTCGGTGACCGTGAATTCATCGAAGCACAGCAATTCGGCTTCGGCGTAGAGATCGGCGGCAACAGGCGGTATGGGGTCGGTCTGCTTCGTCTCGCCGTTCTTGAATTTCAGCCGCTGCGCCGCAATCCGGTTGTGCACATCGGTCATGAACTCGAAAAAATGTGCCCGGCGCTTCTTCGGACAGGGCGCCATCGAGAAGAACATGTCCATCAACATGGTCTTGCCGCGGCCGACGCTGCCGTGGATATAGAGGCCTTTGATCGTCTCGACCGATTTCTTGCGCGCGGCAAACATCCAGCCGAGCGCGCTGGATTTCGCGGCGGGCCGCTTGCGCTTGAGATCGGCAAGCACCCGATCCAGCATTTTCGCCACATCCATCTGCGCCGAATCCACCTGGAGGGATCCGGACGCCGTCAGCGCCTTCAGCTGTTCGCAGACGCTGATCGAATAATCTGGCATGGGCTGCATGGGGAAATATCCGCCTGTGCAAAACAAGGGCGCACCCGAAAGGTGCTGCCCCTTTCAAAATAAGCTTATCGGCTGAGGCTGAGCGGCTGGCCGGAGGCAGTCGAACCGTCAAAACGCGAATCGGCCGTCTTGTAGACCGTACCGATCGTCGAACCGTCACGATTCTTCAGGAGAACCTGCTTGCCGGAGACTTCCCACGACCCCATCGAGGTGAGTTCGCCCGCGCAGCCGCGCGTGCCGCCGCGCGAGCCGCTGCCGAGGTTGGTCAGCGTCAGGAACATGTCGCAGCTCGATCCGCCGTTGCTCACCTTCCAGCTGCCGACCATCGATTCCTTCGTGACATCCATGGCCGAAGCCGCCATCGCCTGCTGCTGCGCTGGATTGGCCGCATTCGGCGCGCTCGCGGGAGCGGCAGGGAATTGCGAACCGTTGCCGGCGCCTGCGGGCGGAAGCTGGCTGGATTGTACGGAAGGAACGGGCTGAGCCTGCAGTGGCGGCGGAGAAGAATAACTGTCGTTGTTGTATGCCGTGCGCTGGCAACCGGCAAGCGACAGACCAATCGCCGCAGCCGTCACTGCATATCTAAACTGCATCATCACACTCCTAAATGATTGTCCACCGCTGACATCGGCAAAGTGATATTTAATGATGTCCGAATTATCGTATTTCACTTTGGTTAATCAAGTCGATACCGCTACAAATTGCCGTAGGCGATAGCTGGACAAGAATCGGGTGGTTTCAAGGCTAATCTCTGACAGCCTCACCCAAAATGGACGCAAGTGGCAAATTTCGCCGTCCTGACCGGTCCATCCGAGACGGGATGATACATCATCTTGCCTGTAGGCCACTCGGCCGCTTCGGCAAATCTACCGAAGCATTCTTTCTTTCGTTCGCGGTCAAATGACCGGAAACGGCGGGTCAGACCCGCCGCTCGACCATCATCTTCTTGATTTCGGCGATCGCCTTGGCCGGGTTCAGACCCTTCGGGCAGGTCTGGGCGCAGTTCATGATCGTATGGCAGCGATAGAGGCGGAACGGATCCTCGAGATTGTCGAGGCGCTCGCCCTTGGCTTCGTCTCTGGAATCGATCAGCCAGCGATAGGCCTGCAACAGAACGGCCGGCCCCAGGTAACGGTCGCCGTTCCACCAGTAGCTCGGACAGGAGGTCGAGCAGCAGGCGCACAGGATGCATTCGTAGAGGCCGTCGAGCTTCAGGCGGTCTTCATGGCTCTGCTTCCATTCCTTGGCGGGCGGCGGCGATACCGTCTTCAGCCAAGGTTCGATCGAGCGGTGCTGGGCATAGAAATTCGTCAGATCCGGCACGAGGTCCTTGACGACGGGCATGTGCGGCAGCGGATAGACCTTCACCGTGCCCTTGATCTCGTCCAGACCCTTGGTGCAGGCGAGCGTGTTGGTGCCGTCGATGTTCATCGCGCAGGAGCCGCAAATGCCTTCGCGACAGGAGCGGCGCAGGGTCAACGTCGGGTCGATGTTGTTCTTGATATAGAGCAGACCGTCGAGCACCATCGGGCCGCAATCGTCGACATCGATATAATAGGTGTCAATGCTCGGATTCTGGCCGTCATCCGGGCTCCAGCGATAGACGCGGAATTCGCGCGTGTTCTTGGCGCCGACCGGCTTCGGCCAGACCTTGCCTTCGCGCATCTGAGAGTTCTTGGGGAGAGCGAGTTCAACCATGGTCAGTTCCTCTCAGATCAGTACACGCGTGCCTTCGGCTCGATCTTGTGCGGATCGATGCCTTCGGCGATCAGGTCGGTGTGAACGGGACGATAGTCCAGCTTCACGTCGCCCGCCTCGTTGACCCAGGCAAGCGTGTGCTTGCGCCAGTTCTCGTCGTCGCGGCCGGCGAACTTGCCCTCTGTATAGTCTTCACGGGCATGCGAACCGCGGCTTTCCTTGCGGGCCTCGGCGCCATAGATCGTCGTGATGGCGTTGGCCATCAGATTATGCAGCTCCAGCGTTTCGACGAGGTCGGAATTCCAGATCAGCGAACGGTCGGTGACCTTGATGTCGGCCATTTCGCCCCAGATTTCTGAAAGACGGCGGCAGCCGGATTCCAGCGATTCCTGGGTGCGGAACACGGCCGCATCGTCCTGCATGGCGCGCTGCATCTTTTCGCGCAGTGCTGCCGTCGGTGTCGAGCCGCTGGCGTGACGCAGGCGGTCGAAGCGTTCCATGATCTTGTCGCAGGCCGCAACGTTAACCGGAGGAACCGGGCCGACGCGGTCGATGACCTGCCCGGCGCGGATAGCGGCGGCACGGCCAAACACCACGAGGTCGATCAGCGAGTTGGAGCCGAGGCGATTGGCACCATGCACCGAAGCGCAGCCGGCTTCGCCGACCGCCATCAGGCCCGGCAGCACGCGCTCGGGATTATTGCTGTCGGCATTCAGCACTTCGCCCCAATAATTCGTCGGAATGCCGCCCATATTGTAGTGAACGGTCGGAAGCACGGGGATCGGGTCACGGGTCACATCGACGCCGGCGAAGATACGTGCGCTTTCAGAAATGCCGGGAAGACGCTCGTGCAGCACGGCCGGATCGAGATGGTCGAGGTGCAGGAAGATATGATCCTTGTTCTTGCCGACGCCGCGACCCTCACGGATCTCAAGCGTCATGCAGCGCGAAACGACGTCACGCGAAGCAAGGTCCTTCGCCGAAGGAGCATAGCGCTCCATGAAGCGCTCACCCTCGGAATTGACGAGATAGCCGCCTTCGCCGCGGGCACCTTCGGTGATGAGGCAGCCGGAGCCGTAGATGCCGGTCGGATGGAACTGCACGAATTCCATGTCCTGCAGCGGCAGGCCGGCGCGAGCCACCATGCCGCCACCGTCGCCGGTGCAAGTATGGGCGGATGTTGCCGAGAAATAGGCGCGGCCGTAGCCACCGGTCGCCAGTACCACCATCTTGGCGGCGAAGCGATGGATCGTGCCGTCATCGAGGCACCAGGCAACGACGCCGGTGCAGCGGCTGCCATCGTCGGACATAATGAGGTCGAGCGCGAAATATTCGATGAAGAATTCCGCATTGTTGCGCAGCGACTGGCCGTAGAGCGTATGCAGGATGGCGTGGCCGGTACGGTCGGCGGCGGCACAGGTGCGCTGCACCGGCGGTCCCTCGCCGAAATTCTGCATGTGGCCGCCGAACGGACGCTGATAGATCTTGCCTTCTTCGTTGCGCGAGAAGGGCACGCCATAGTGCTCGAGCTCGTAGACAGCCTTCGGCGCTTCCATCACCATGTACTGCATGGCATCGACATCGCCGAGCCAGTCGGAGCCCTTGACGGTGTCGTAGAGGTGCCACTGCCAGCTGTCCGGCGTCATGTTCTGCAGCGAGGCGGCGATGCCGCCCTGGGCTGCGACGGTGTGCGAGCGGGTCGGGAAGACCTTGGTGATGCAGGCGGTGCGGAAGCCCTGTTCGGCCATGCCGAGCGTGGCGCGCAGGCCGGCACCGCCGGCGCCGACGACGATCACGTCATAGGAGTGGTCGATATACTTGTAGGCTTTCCCGTTCTGAGCGGGCCCATTCTGAGCGGATGAGTTCGGTGCCATGATGCAATTATCCTACGAACGCGATCTTCAGAACGGCGAAAAGACAGAGTCCCGCCACGACGATCGCGAAGAACGTGTTGAGCATGAGAAGGACGATCTTGGCGAATTCGCCATGAACATAGTCCTCGATGATGACCTGCATGCCGATCTTCATATGAATGAGGGCGGAGATCACCATCAGGCCGAAGATGACGGCGACGATCGGGTTCGAGATCGCATGCACGACTTCAGCGTAGGGCGCGCCGGCATAGATCATCAGGAAGATGACGAAGAAGAGGAAAAGTGGAACGTTGGCAACGGCGGTCAGGCGCTGACGCCAGAAATGATCGGTACCTTCCTTTGCGGAACCGAGACCGCGGACTTTGCCCAGAGGAGTGCGCATATCCATGAGAAATATCCTTTAAAGCATGATCCGAAATGCGCCCAAGCGCTTCCGGTAGCGATCATGCCAATCAACCCAGCCTGATGGCGATGCCGATGATCCAGACCAGCGCGGTCAGACAGATCGAGGCGATGAGTGTGGCCTTGGCCATCCTGGTCGAAACGGCGGGATCGAAACCATGCCCGAGATCCCACACGAAATGGCGCAGACCGCCAAGCATATGGTGCAGCAGCGCCCAGGTGTAGCCGAGCAGGACGATGCGGCCGATGATCGTGCCCATGATCCAGTTGACCAGATCGAAATAGCCCTGACCCGTCGCCGCGGCGATCAGCCACCAGGCGACCAGCAGTGTGCCGAAGTAGAGCGCGCCGCCGGTGATGCGGTGGACGATCGACATGACCATGGTGGGGATGGGTTTGTAGATTTGCAGATGCGGCGACAGAGGCCGGTTTTGTGTGACGTTCGCCATCAGAACCTCGCGGCGTTACGATACGCTTAGAACCCGGATATCCGGGGCAACGCGCGCGCAGAGACGTGCAGTGTGCGTTGCATCATTGCGACCAATAATCACAGAGACGCCCATCGACAAGCACAATTGATGCCTGCATCGAATTTAATCGATTCGGATCGCACTGCACTTTAGCGAGCATGCAGAGAAGAGCCTCCCATTCCGGCCCATTTACCATTTCGGCAAGCCTGACATGGACTTCGCTGCGGTCTTCGGGCAATCTGCCGTTAAGATTTCATTAACGAACCGAAGCGGATCGAATCATGGCCCCGCATCTTTTCAAGGCAGCAGCGCTCGTTTTAGCGGCAGCCGCTCTTCCCTCGACGCCGACTTCGGCCAGCGACTATCGCCACTGGCACCATCACGACCGCTCCGGCATCGTGCGCCTCAACCAGATATCCCAGCCGCAGGGTTCGGGGCAGCAACCCGCCCGGATCGTGATCATGGAACGACGCGACGCAGCAAGCGCCGGCAGCTATGCCGGCTCGGCCGACGTCTATCGGGCCGATGGCGGCACCTATGTTATCGGCTATGGCGGCTACAATCCTTATGCCCAGCCCGCTACCGTGCAGCTGCGGCCGAAGGCGAAGGTCATCGATGTCCGCTATGCCGGCAATCCCTGCTCATACGAAGCAGGCGTCTGCGTCATCCGGCACTGATGGCTGTCAATCGGCGAGAAATCGCCAGACCGTCGTTTTCTTGACTTCGCTGTCCTCGAGCGCCCGCGTCACCGGCACTTGATAAGTCGCCTGCTCTTCCAGACGATCCTTGGGAAGATAGGCTCTGCCGGGATCGCCGACGAGAACCGTCTTCCCCTCGCCCGCCAAACGTCTTAGCCAGGGAACGAGGCTCGCGGCAAAATCGCGATCATAGAAGACATCGCCGGCAAGAATGACGCCCGCATCCACCGTGCGACCGATAATGTCATCGCCAGAGAAATCGACGGTGACGCCATTTTCAACGGCATTGAGCCGGATCGCCGTGCTCGCCCATGGATCGATATCGACGGCAAGCACATGCCGCGCACCCGCACGTTTGGCAGCAATCGCGACAAGCCCGGAGCCGCTGGCAAAATCCAGGACGCTTCTGCCGGCAACGATCTCTGGATGATCGAGGATGTAGCGCGCGAGACCCTGGCCACCCGCCCAGGCAAAGGCCCAGAAGGGCGGCGGCAGGCCGATCGCTTCCAGCTCCTCCTCCGTCTTCAGCCACAGTTCATGCGCCTCGCTTGCCAGATGCAGCCGGATTTCCGGCACATGCGGCGGCGCCATAAGGCTGGTATTGGCACGGATGAAGCTTTCCGGATCGGTTTTCAATGAATCTCCCACCTGCCAAACGAGGCGGAATCAGACCGGCGGATTGTCCAGACCGCCCATGCGGCAGACTTCGAGCCATTCATCATCCGTCACCGGCTGCACCGAAAGCCGCATGGAGGTGACAAGCGCCATCTGCGACAGCTTCGGATTGGCCTTGATGTCTTTGAGGGTCACCGGATTCGGCATGTCGCGCACCGCGCGGATGTCGACGCACTCCCAGCGCGGATCGTCCTTGGCGGTCGAATCCGGATGCGCCAGCGCGCAGACCTCGACGATACCGACGACTTCGAGCCCGTCATTGGAGTGATAGAAGAAACCCTTGTCACCGATCTGCATGGCCCGCATGTTGTTTCGGGCGAGATAGTTGCGCACGCCGGTCCATTCGGTGCCTTTTGCGCCGGCATCCTTCTGCTGCTGCCAGGACCAGGAGGACGGCTCGGATTTATAAAGCCAATGCGCCATATCTCATGCCTCCGGATTGTTGAAGACCCAGTTGAACGGCTTGATCTCGACACTCTCGAACAGACCGGCCTTCGTATAGGGATCGGCATCGGCAATCGCCTTGGCGGCCTCGGCGCTCTCAGCCTTGACGACAACGAGACTACCGTTCGGCTTGCCGTCCGCATCCAGGAATGGACCGGCCATCTTCAACGTGCCTTCGGCATTGAGCTTGTTCAGATGCTCCAGATGCGCCGGACGCGTCTCCATGCGAACATTCAGATGACCGGGCTTGTCCTTGCAGACAAAGGCGAAAAGCATGGTTTAATTCTCCCAAGAAAATCAAAAACGATTGATGGCGATGGATAAGGCCTTACTTGCGGCACGTCATCTGGTTTCTGCGCGAAGAGGGTTGATGAAATCCAGACCCCAAAAGTCTTTTTCGTTGTCCGTAGCCAAAACACAATCGTTCACGACAGCTATAGAGGCGATAATCATATCAAAGGTATTTCTCGGGCGCCCAATCGACCGCCCTTCGGCCATGAGTTGTGCCCAGAGCAATCCAGCGCGCTCGTCAAAAGTAAGGATTCGCCCGGCGAATACTGCCTGCGGTCCTGCAGAGCTTGAAAACCATGCTTCCAGCAAACTGCGCCTGCGACCCGCCGGCATGATCAAAATACCGCGCCGAATCTCGGCCACCACGAGAGATGGAACAAATAAATCATCATCTGCTTGCTCCGCATACCATGCCAAAAGCGCCTGCGAAGGCTCCGGTTTGATCGCGTTGCTAACAATGTTGGTATCCAGCAGGTAGCGCGTCACAGATCGATCTCACGCGGCTCGGTCCGCAGCCGTTCGAGATCCAGTTCAGCATCTTCGAGAGGAAAACTTCGGAGCGCGGCAATGACACCGCCCTTTTTTGAAGGTTCTTTCGAGATCGTCTTGATGACGACATCACGAATGCGGGCCGCTTCGGCACCATCCTCTGCCAAATGCCGTGCCAGCGAGCGAAGGAGCGCCTTATCCTCATCGAGCCCCAGCACCTCGAAGCGTGCCAGACCGCGCTCGCCAAGACGGGAGCGGTAATTCTGGACTGCGCGTTTCTGGGAACTGGTCATCGGAGTCTCCTATATATCCAGTAATATATCCGGAGAGGCCCCGTTATTCAAGTTATTCCGTGGTGATCGGCCGTGTCATCAACTGGCCGATGGCTGTGGCTATGTCGAGCTTGCCGTCGATGATGGCGGATACCGCGTCGGTGATTGGCATGTCGACGCCGAGCTCTTGAGCAAGCCGCGCGGCGATGGAGGCGGCATAGGCGCCCTCGACCAGCGTGCCATGCGTTGGATCAACGGTTTCTCCCTGCCCAAGCGCAATACCGAACCTGAGATTACGGGATTGATGGCTGGTCGCCGTCAGCACGAGGTCGCCAAGACCCGATAGGCCGCGCACGGTTTGAGCCTTGCCCCCCTTAGCCGCAACGAAGCGCGACATCTCGGCAAGACCACGGCTGATCAGCGCCGCGCGTGCGGAATCGCCGATACCCCGGCCCTCGACGATGCCGCAGGCGATGGCGAGGACATTCTTCAGCGCGCCTCCGAGCTGCACGCCGATGCGGTCATCCGATGCATAGAGGCGAAACGTCGGGCCGGAAATCGCCTGGGCTAGCCTTTCGGCGACAGCCATGTCGGCGGCGGCGATCGCCATGGCCGTCGGCAGTCCCTTGGCAATGTCGGCGGCAAAGCCCGGGCCTGAGAGCACGGCGATCGCATGCTGCGGCAACTCTCGCTCCAGCATATCGGTCAGCAGATCGCCGGAGACCTTGTCGATACCCTTCGCGCACGTAACGACGACCGCATCCTTGGCGAGATAAGGGCCATAATGACGGGCAGCATCGGCCTGCGCCTGTGAAGGCATGGCGAAGAGAACGACGCCGGCATTGGAAATTGCATCCGGCACGGCTGAAAACTGCAGCGAATCCGGAAGGTCGATGCCGGGCAGGACAGCGTCATGCATGCGGTCGGCGGCAAGGTCAGTCATCAGCCCTGCGTTGCGTCCGACGAGCACCACATCGGCACGACCGGTCAGCGCGATGACGGCGGCAAGCGCCGTGCCGAAAGCGCCGGCACCGATGACTGCGATCCGCTCTTTGCCGCTCATGCCTTCGCTCCTCGTTTGCCATGTCCGAGCAGAGTTTCCGCCTTCTGATCCAACGGCCATCGCGAGCGCGGCTGCACATCGAGATCGTCAGGTGCGGCCCCAGTCGCCATGCGCTCCAGTCCAGCCCAGGCGATCATGACGGCATTATCCGTACACAATCTCAATGGCGGTGCGATGAAGCGGAAACCATTGGCATCGCAAAGCTCCTGCAGCGTGCGGCGCAGCTCGAGATTGGCGGCAACGCCACCTGCCACGACAAGCGACGGCTTTTCCTCAGTCTTCGGAAACTCCGTCCTGAAGCGCTGCAGGCCCCGGCCGATGCGATCTTTCAGCGTGCGCGAGATTGCCTTCTGGAAGGAGGCGCAGATATCGGCGATATCCTGCTCCGTGACAGGCGCAATCGCCGTCGCAGCCTGACGTACCGCAGTCTTCAGGCCGGAAAAGGAAAAATCGAGGCGCGTTTCGCCGACCAGCGGCCGCGGCAGATCGAAGCGGTCCGGATTGCCGTTTTTCGCGGCTGCTTCTACTGCCGGGCCGCCGGGATAGGGCAGCCCCAGAAGCTTGGCCGTCTTGTCGAAGGCTTCGCCGAGCGCATCGTCGATGGTGGTGCCCCAGCGCTCGTATTGGCCGACGCCGCGCACCAGGATCAGCTGGGTGTGGCCGCCGGAAACGAGCAGCATGAGATAGGGAAACGCAAGTCCATCCGTAAGTCGCGCCGTCAGCGCATGGCCTTCCAGGTGGTTGATGGCGTATAATGGCTTGCCTGTGGCACGTGAGATCGCCTTGCCGGTCATCAGGCCGACGAGCAGCCCGCCGATGAGGCCCGGGCCGGACGTGGCGGCAATGGCATCGACGTCTGAAAGCGACACATTGGCGCGTTTCAATGCTTCGTCGATCAGCGTATCGAGCGCCTCGACATGCGCACGCGCAGCAATTTCCGGCACGACGCCGCCATAGACGCTATGCTCGTCCAACTGGCTGAGGACGACATCGG
This sequence comes from Hyphomicrobiales bacterium, assembly GCA_900472485.1. Classification (GTDB taxonomy): domain Bacteria; phylum Pseudomonadota; class Alphaproteobacteria; order Rhizobiales; family Rhizobiaceae; genus Rhizobium. The sequence continues at coordinate 306,017 of UCII01000012.1, read as the reverse complement.
AACGGACCGTAGGCGTGCCGTCATCCCGGCGCTCGACAATGGCTGCAGCGGTTTCGTCGCAGCTTGTTTCGATGCCGAGAATGCGAAGAATGGATGCCATGGAGAAAGTTCGTTGCCTACAGGTCGATTGCGATAAAGCGGAAATATGGTTACGGGAACTGTCGGTAACAACGGATCAAAGCGGATGCAAACAAAACCTTTCCGGATCGGCACGCGCGGCAGCCCGCTGGCGCTCGCCCAGGCGCACGAGGCACGCGACCGCCTGATGGCGGCCCATGGTCTTCCGGAAGAAATGTTCGAAATCGTCGTTCTCACTACTAAGGGCGACCGCATTACCGACCGGTCGCTCGCGGCAATCGGCGGCAAAGGCCTGTTCACGGAAGAGTTGGAAGAGAAGCTGATTTCGGGCGAGCTCGACTTCGCCGTCCACTCCGCCAAGGATATGGCAACGAAGCTGCCCCAAGGCCTGGCGCTCACCGCTTATCTGCCGCGCGAAGATATCCGCGATTCCGTTATCGGCCGCACCGCGCCGAAATTGATCGAGCTGCCGCATGGTGCAACAGTCGGCTCTGCGTCGCTGCGTCGGCAGGCGCTGATCCGCCGTCTGCGCCCGGATATCAACGTCATTACCTTCCGCGGCTCGGTCCAGACCCGTCTTCGCAAACTGGAAGAGGGACAGGCCGACGCGACCTTGCTGGCGCTTGCCGGCCTGAAGCGACTGGGCATGGTCGAGGTCATCACCGATATTCTCGACCCGGACGAATTCCCTCCAGCGCCCGCACAGGGCGCCATAGCAATCGAAAGCCGCATCGATGATATCAGGATGAACGACCTGCTCGCCGCCGTGAATGACGCGCCGACTTTCGACGCCGTATCCTGCGAGCGTGCCTTCCTGGCGGTGCTAGACGGCTCCTGTCGCACGCCGATAGCCGGCTACGCAATTTGCGAAGGCGATCATCTGCGCTTCTTCGGCATGATCCTCACCCCGGATGGCCGCCAAGTGCATACGACCACCATCGAGGGCCACCGCCGTGATGCCGAGGCGCTCGGCATCAATGCCGGCCAGGCGATCCGCGCCGAGGCCGGCAGCACCTTCTTCGAAGACTGGACCTGATAAAGGATGCGCGTCGTCGTCACCCGCCCTCAGCATTCGGGTGAGCGCACCATGCGGCGGCTGGCGCAGATGGGACACGAACCCTTGCTGCTGCCGCTGGCCGAACCTGTCTACGATGTCGAGGAGGCGAGACGAGCGCTCCTGGCCACGCAGGGCGCCGTCGCCGTCACCAGCGCCGAGGCGATCCGGGCACTTTCACTATTGGGTTCCGATCTTACGCCACATCTTGGTCGTCGCCTTTTTGCCGTGGGAAAAGCGACAGCCAAAGAAGCGACTGATCTCGGATTCAGCAATATCGGTATATCCGAAGGCGGCGGCACAGAGCTTGCCGCGATGATCTCCAGCCATCCCTCAGACCTGGACAACGGCCCCCTCCTCTATCTCGCGGGTTCTCCGCGGGCGGCTGGCTTCGAAGCCGGATTGGCTGAGCGACACCTGCCTTTCCTGATCATCGAATGCTACCGGATGCAGAATATCGTCGCCGACGACAACATTCTTCGCCGGCTTTTCGCCGACACCCGTGCGGACGCCGTGCTGCTTTATTCCCACGAGACGGCGAAACGCTTTTTCAGCCTGCCATTCCTTCGGCACAACCCTGGCATCTTCGTCGAAACACGATTTCTCTGCCTGAGCGAAACCATCGCCAGCGCAGTTCCGGAGCCGATGCGATCCCGTGTCGATATTGCCGACATGCCGAATGAAGACCGGCTTATGGCGCTTCTGGTCCGCGCCTAAGGTCGCAATTTTGATGTAAGGCCTTTCCATAATCGCCTTGTCTGTCTAACTTCGTTGCAGCGCATGATAAAGAGGACCTCATGGTATCGCGAAAAACGCCTAACCATTCGAAGCCCAACGACGAACCGGTCACGATCGATCTGGAAGCCGAAAAAACTGCGCAGGACGCAGCTCCCGAAGATTTGACCGAGCGCAGCCATGGCGAGCTTGGCGGCTCCTCGGCTGATGAAGTGGAAATGCCGCTGAAAGCGGAGAAGGAGCCGTTTCGCGAGGAAGCTCAGGAATCGATCTTCGGCGCCGCGCCGCAAGAAACGCAAGCAGCCGCTGCGCAGCAGGCCGATCCTCCGCCCTCCCATGCCGACCATCCGCCGCATACCGAGCGTCTGCAGTCGCGCGAGGGTTCGACATCAGGCCTTATCGCGGCCGGCATCACCGGCGGCCTGATCGCCCTCATCTGCGCCGGCGCCCTGCAATATGCGGGCTTTCTGCCTGGCGGTCGCGCAGGCAAGGACAGCTCTACCGAGATCGCAACGCTGAATGCGGAGATCGACGGTCTCAAGCAGAGCATCGCCAATCTCGCCGCCGCACCCGCCGCAAAGCCGGACGAAGCGCTGACCGCCCGCGTCGCAGCACTTGAGACGAGCGCTGCCAACGGCGCTTCGGCAAATGGCTCGGGCGGCACCGCAAATCCCGCCTCCGACCAGAAGATCACCTCGCTTAGCACCGAGGTGGAGCAACTGAAATCGGATCTCAGCAAGGCAACGCAGACCCAGGCAACCTCCGATGCCGAAGTCAGCAAGCGTCTTGACGACGCCGAAAAGAAGCTGAGCGGGCCGAGCCAGGAAAGCGCGGTTGCCCGCGCCATCGCAGCTGCGGCGTTGAAAGCCGCAATCGACCGCGGCGGCCCCTTCCAGCCTGAGCTCGACACCTTTGCCAATGTTGCGCCGGACGATCCCGCCGTCGCCGATCTCAAGAATTTCGCCCAGACCGGCGTACCCTCTCGTGCCGATCTGATCCGTCAGGTTTCCGATGTCGCGACTGCAATCGTCGCCACTGCACAAACCGACGATCCGAACCAGAGCTGGAGCAGCCGGCTGATGTCGGGAGCGAAATCGCTGGTGCAGGTCCGCCCCGTCGGCAACGTCCCCGGCGACAGCGTCGATGCCATCGCCGCCCGCTTTGAGGACAAGGTCAGAAATGGCGATCTGCCGGGCGCAGTGACCGAGTGGAACAGCCTGCCCGATCCCGCCAAATCCGCATCGGCCGCCTTCAAGCAATCGCTGGAGGCACGCATCCGCGTCGAGGATCTGGTAAGCGACGCCCTTTCTAAGGCGATCGCCAATACCGGGAAACAGAACTAAGGACGGAGCGTAGCAATGATCAGACTGCTTATCTTCGCCATTCTCGTTCTGGCTCTCGGCTATGGTTTCTCCTGGCTCGCGGATCGCCCCGGCGATCTCTCGCTGGTCTGGGAAGGTCAGCTTTACCAGACGAAGCTGATCGTGGCCGCCGCGATCCTCATTGCGATCGTGGCCGCCGCGATGATCGTCTGGTGGTTCGTTCGGTTGATCTGGACCTCGCCATACTCCGTCACCCGCTATTTCCGCGCCCGCAAGCGCGATCGCGGCTATCAGGCGCTCTCCACCGGCCTCATCGCCGCTGGTGCCGGCAATTCGCTGCTTGCCCGCAAGATGGCAGCCCGCACTCGCGGCCTTATCCGTGCTGATCAGGAACCGCTCATCAACCTGCTTGAGGCACAGGCAGCCTTGATCGAAGGCAAGCATGACGAGGCTCGCCAGAAATTCGAGCAGATGGCCAATGATCCCGAAACGCGCGAGCTCGGCCTGCGCGGCCTCTATCTCGAAGCCAAGCGCCTCGGCGCGCATGAAGCCGCGCGGCAATATGCCGAGAAAGCGGCCGACCAGGCGCCGTACCTGCCCTGGGCGGCACAGGCGACGCTGGAATATCGCAGCCAGGCCGGCCGCTGGATTGATGCCATCAAGCTGCTGGACCAGCAGAAGGTTGCCCATGTCGTCGATAAGGCCACAGCCAACCGGCAACGCGCCGTACTCCTTACGGCACGCGCCGACGAGAAATTGGAAAGCGATCCCACCGGCGCGCGCGACGATGCGCTGGCGGCCTTGAAGCTCGTGGACGATTTCGTGCCCGCAGCGCTGATCGCTGCCAAGGCCTTGTTCCGTGAAGACAAAGTGCGCAAGGCCGCTTCCACTCTCGAGCAGGTCTGGAAAGCGCAGCCGCATCCCGAAATCGGCAGGGCCTATGTACGAGCTCGTAGCGGCGATTCCGTTCTTGACCGTTTGAAGCGCGCCGAGAGGCTGGAGGCGATCCGCCCGAACAACGTCGAAGCCCTGCTGTTGACCGCAAAAGCGGCAATGGACGCGGGCGATTTCGGCAAGGCCCGCGCCAAAGCGGAAGCCGCCGCACGGATCGATGCGCGCGAGGGCGCCTTCCTGCTTCTCGCCGATATCGAAGAGGCCGAAACCGGCGATCAGGGCCGCGTTCGCCACTGGATGGCGCAGGCGCTGCGCGCACCACGCGATCCGGCCTGGGTCGCCGATGGTTTCGTCTCGGAAAAATGGCTGCCGCTGTCGCCGATCACGGGCCGTCTCGACGCCTTCGAATGGAAGGCACCATTCGGCCAGATCGATGGACCGGTAGAAGAAGGCTCCACGGTGCTGGTCGATGCAGCGCTGAAATCGCTGCCGCCGGTGCGCGAGACCGCAACCGCAGCGGAAAAGCCAAGTTCACCGAAAGTTGCATCGCCGGTTGCCGATACCTATGTCATGGAATTGGAGCCCGCCGTGGCGAAACCCACTTCAAGCGCATCCGAGGCAGCGCCAAAACCAGTGCCGCAGGATGCGGAGCCCCGGCCCTTCTTCGGTGGCGCGCCTGATGATCCGGGCGTCAAAGATCATAAACTTGAACCGGAACCCAAGACACGGCTCAAGTTGTTCTAGAGCAATTCCGGCAATAGCGCGCAGCGGCTTTGCGTCTGGAATTCCGGAAGACAAAAAGATGGAGCATGGTGCCCCAAGAACCCTGCTCTGCCCGTTTTGAGAATGGAGACGCATGTTCGAACGCTTTCAGGAATTCCTTCATAACCTGACCCAGGACCATCCCAGATCCGGTTTCGCACCCGACGACCCGCGTGTCGCCGTGGCAGCTCTCTGCATCCAGGTGATGGAGGCGGACGGCAAGATCGAGAACAGCGAGAAGAAGCGGCTGCGCAAGCTGCTGAAGGAGCAGTATGGGCTTGATGGCCGCAAGCTCGATCAGCTGATCGCCGCCGGCGAGGAAGCCGAGAGCGAGGCGGTCGACTATTATCGCTTCACCTCGGACCTGAAGCGCCATCTCGACAGCACGCAGCGGCTCGAACTGCTCGGCATACTCTGGGATATCGTCTATGCCGATGGCGAGCGCAGCGAGATGGAAGACCATGCCATCTGGCGCATCGCCGACCTCATGGGCATTTCAGACCGCGAGCGCATCATGAAGCGCCAGGAAGCAGCCGCACGCGCGCCCGGTTCGAGGGTGGAGACAGGCAATGATGATTGAAGCGCCGAAGAGCGCTGGTCGCCCGATATTGATCGTCCTGCATCAGGAGCGCTCCAGCCCCGGCCGCGTCGGCCAGATGCTGCTGGAGAAGGGCTTCGATCTCGATATCCGCCGCCCGGTTCTCGGCGACCCCCTGCCCTCGACGCTCGAGGCGCATGCCGGCGCCGTGGTCTTCGGCGGCCCCATGAGCGCCAACGATCCCGACGGCTTCATCAAGGCCGAGACCGACTGGCTGAAGGTACCGCTTAAGGAAAACCGCCCCTATCTCGGCATCTGCCTCGGCGCGCAGCTGCTCGCCCGCCATCTCGGTGCCAAGGTGAAGGCACGTGACGACGGCAAGACCGAGATCGGCTGGTATGAGCTACAGCCGACGGAAAAGGGCCGGCTGCTGATGCGCTGGCCACAAATGGTCTATCACTTTCACCGCGAAGGTTTCGAGCTGCCGCATGGCGCCGACCTGCTGGCAACGGCTGAGACCTATCCCAACCAGGCCTATCGCTACGGCACCAATGCCTGGGGCTTGCAGTTTCACGCCGAGTTGACGCGCGCCATGATGCAGCGCTGGGTCGTGCATGGCGAGCACCGCTTCTGCATGCCGAACGCCCAGCAGGGCCGCGAGCATCTCGAAGGCCGCATGATCTTCGACGCCGCGCTCAAGACCTGGCTGTCGGAATTCCTCGATCTCGTCTTCGAGGGCAAGCAGGCAATGGCGGCCTAAAGGCCCTCGCCTGATAAAAGAACGCGATCGAATTCATCGATCGCGCCGCGGATCGCAGACGCATATCGCTTCATCTTTTCCGCGTCGCTCATGAGAATATCCCTGACGCCTCTCGGAATTTCGAGCTGGACGCCGGCCTGCCGATTGCCGCGATTGCAGATATTGCCGGCGGAAGCTCCCGCAAGCGCCTCCCCTTTCATTCTCGCGGCCGCCACAAAACCATTGAGCCGCAATGCTTCGACGATCCCGTCGCGAAGCGACGTGTCGAGACCGCCGATCCAGCTCGTCAGCGGATCATCCCGATCCGTGCGGCCGTGAACGGCGACGACGATCGACGAACTGCCCACCAAGCCGTTTGCTATCGGTTCATCGAAAGGTGATGTGCAGCTCATGATGGAGCCTCACCGCATCGAGCCCTTCGAAACGATAAAGTGAGAACCTCTCATCCGCGATCGCCAAAGCGACCTCGGACGTGGCAGGTTCAATGAAACCGGCATGGGGAGCGATAACGGCGACATTCGATGATCGATCCTCGATATGGATGCGATAGTCGACGCCTTCGGTTTCATGCTCGCGAAGCGCCGAAAACGAATTGTATCGATCCGGCAACCTCGCCATTACGCACTCCTCAAACCGGTTGCGGCTCGCCGTCACGGTCGGGCGCGCTCAGGCTGTCGATCCGGCGAAGCTGCGGGAAACCTGTGGCCCAGAGGATGGCGACGGTCAGCGTGCCAAGTCCTCCAATGACGACGGCGGGAATCGCGCCGAAATAATGCGCCATGGTGCCGGCGCGGAATTCGCCAAGCTCGTTCGACGCGCCGACGAAGACCATGTTGACGGCATTGACACGGCCGCGCACGTGATCCGGCGTCCAGAGCGTGATCAGCGTTTCGCGCACATAAACAGAGATCAGGTCGGATGCGCCCATGATGGCGAGAGCCGTTATCGACAGCCACGGCGTGTGCGAGATGCCGAAGATCAGGGTTCCCAAGCCGAACATGGCAACGCCGGCAAACATGCAGATGCCGGCCCGATTGCGGATAGGATAGGTCGCCAGGAAAAGGCCCATGGCAATTGCGCCGAAGCTCGGCGCTGCGCGCAGCATGCCGAGACCCCACGGCCCGAGCGTCAGGATATCGCGCGCATAGATGGGCATTAGCGCGACGGCGCCGCCGAGCAGTACGGCAAAAAGATCGAGCGAGACCGCACCGAGCACCACTTTTTCCGACCAGATGAAACGGAAACCGGCAAGCATCTCGTTGAGGCTTCGCCTTTCATGCGCAATCCGCTGCTGCGGCTTCGGGATCAGGAAGGTCAGCACCGAGCCAGCCGCAAAGAAAAGCACGGCCACGGAATAGGCGACGTTGGCACCGACACCGTAAAGCAGGCCGCCGGCAACGGGGCCGAGGATGGCGGCGGCATCCCATGACATCGAGTTCCATGTGATGGCGTTCGTCAGGTCTTCGGGCGGGATCAGGTTGGGCGCCAGCGACTGCATGGCCGGCGTCATGAAGGCGCGTTCTATGCCGAAGACCGTGAGGATCAGAAATACGGGCAGCGGCGCGAAGGTGCCGGATACCGTCAGGAACAGCAGGGCAGCCGCACAAAGGGTGCCGACGAAAATGCAGATCGCGGAAATCCGTCGCCTGTTGTAGCGGTCCGCAGCCGTGCCCGTTACCAGGATCAGCAGAAGCGACGGCAGGAACTGCACGAGGCCGATCAGACCGAGATAGAGCGGTTGGCCGGTGTGCTCATACATCTGCCAGCCGACGGAGACGCTGACGACCTGCGTGGCAAAGGCCGTCAAAAACCGCGCGAAGAAGAAATAAGTATAGGCAACGTGCCTGAAGGCGGCAAACCGGTCTCCGCTGGCAGCGAACGACATGGGACGAGACTTTCCGATGCGGCCGCTAGCGCAAATGCCGGCCTTTTAAACATGATTCAACATGCTTCGGAGCATGGGACTTGCCCGTTTAGTCGCCAATGTCTACATGTCTGTCAACCGCGAATTGGAGACGGATATGCTCGCCTTATTTCAAACCATTGATCTGGCTTTGAATCTTTATACCTGGATCTTGATCGCCAGCGCCATCTTTTCCTGGCTCTATGCGTTCAACGTCATCAATTCGAGCAATCAGTTCGTCAGCTCCATCGGCAACTTCCTTTATGCGGTCACTGAGCCGGCCCTGCGCCCGATCCGCCGCATTCTGCCTGACCTCGGCGGCATCGATATCTCGCCGGTCATCCTGCTCTTGATCATCTTCTTCATCCGCTCGCTGATGTGGAATTCGATCGTCCCCTTGTTCCTGCGGTGAACAAAGCCTGGCAGGCCTTTCCGGATCACCTCAGGCTTTCCGTGCGGCTCACGCCCAATGGCGGGCGTGATGCGATCGACGGGTTGGAAACCGCCGCCGACGGCGAATGCTATTTGAAGGCGCGTGTTTCGGCAGCACCCGAAAAGGGCAAGGCCAACAAAGCGCTGATCGCCCTGCTTTCAAAGAGCCTCGGCATCCCCCAATCCACGCTTGCCCTTATCGGTGGCGACACTGCGCGCAAAAAAATCCTCCGGATCGAGGGCGAACCGGAGGATTTGATAAAGAGGCTTTGCGCCGTAACTGAAGTCGATTGATCAGGCCTTGGTGTTCTTGGCCCGTTCGATGGCTTCGACGATGAGTTCGCCAGCTTCCTTCGAACCCTTCCAGCCGAAGATCTTGACCCACTTGCCGGGCTCCAGATCCTTGTAATGCTCGAAGAAATGCTCGATCTGCTTCAGCGTGATCTCGGGTAGGTCGGTATATTCCTTGACCTTGTCATAGCGCATGGTCAGCTTCGGCGCGGGTACGGCGATGATCTTCTCGTCCTTGCCGGAATTGTCTTCCATCATCAGCACGCCGATCGGGCGGACATTGATGACGCAGCCCGGAACCAGCGGACGGGTGTTGGCGATCAGAACGTCGATCGGGTCGCCGTCGTCGGAGAGCGTGTGCGGAACGAAGCCGTAATTGCCCGGATAGGTCATCGGCGTGTAGAGGAAACGGTCGACGACCAGCGTGCCGGCCTCCTTATCCATTTCGTACTTGATCGGATGACCGCCGACCGGCACTTCAACGATGACGTTGACGTCTTCGGGCGGGTTCTTGCCAATGGAAATCGCGTCGATACGCATGCTTGTCCCCCAGATAAGGATGGTTGCCGCCAGCCAAATAATAGGTTTCATCCCGCAACGCAACAACGCATCGGGAAACGGGGTTGATTTAGTTGCCGCTCAAGGCCAGACGAAGCCGATCTTGCGCAACTGCCTATGATCGAAGGTTTCGATGCCCTCGCAGAAATCCGCACCGCCCTGCCCGCGATAGAAGCGGTAGGCATTCTCATTTTCCTCGAGGCACCAGACGACCAGCCCCTTGCAGCCGAGCGACTTCAAGAGCCGGCGCGCCTCGCCGAACAGCATGCGGCCCAAGCCGAGGCCCTGATATTGCGGGCGCAGATAGAGTTCGTAGATCTCGCCTTCCTGCGGCAGCGCGCGGGCACGATTGAGGCCGAGCGTGGCATAGCCTGCGATCTCGCCGGCGACATCCAGAACCAGCAGCGTTGCCGGACCGCTGGTCGCCTTACGCCACCAAGCTTCGCCGCGGCGCTCGATCATTTGGCCGAGGGCACGATGCGGAATGATGCCGGCATAGGTGTACTGCCAGGATTGGCGGTGCACCTCCGAAATGGCTCGAGCATCGTGGGGTTCTGCCCGCCGAACATCAATCGACAACGTCTTCATAACGTCTACTCTGGTCTTACCAACGCGAATTAACCATCCTCATTCATAAAGATGGCAGACTTGCCCACAGGCTTTATCCGTGGATGATCGATAAAAATTAACGACTTTTTAACCTTTAGGACAAGAGCTCAAAAACCGAACATACAAATAAAAACCCCGGCACATGGCCGGGGTCGGATGCACCGAAGCGGTACAGCAATCAAGCCAGACGGGCTTTCTCGTAACGCTTGCGCTCGTTCGGATCGAGATACATCTTGCGGAGGCGGATCGACTTCGGCGTCACTTCCACCAGCTCATCGTCCTGGATCCAGGAGAGCGCGCGGTCGAGCGTCATGCGGATCGGCGGGGTCAGCTTCACGGCTTCATCCTTGCCGGCGGCGCGGATGTTGGTGAGCTTCTTGCCCTTCAGCACGTTGACTTCGAGGTCGTTGTCGCGGGAATGGATGCCGATGATCATGCCGGCATAGACCTTCTCGCCGGCGTCAATGATCATCGGGCCGCGGTCTTCCAGGTTGAACAGGGCATAGGCGACAGCTTCGCCGGCTTCGTTGGCGAGCAGCACGCCGTTCACACGACCGCCGATTTCGCCCTTGTAGGGCTGGTAGTCATGGAACAGACGGTTCATGACGGCCGTGCCGCGCGTATCCGTCAGGAGTTCCGACTGATAGCCGATGAGGCCACGGGTCGGCGCCCAGAAGACGAGACGGACGCGGTTGCCGCCCGAAGGACGCAACTCGGCCATTTCAGCCTTACGCTCGGACATCTTCTGCACGACGATGCCGGAATGCTCTTCATCGACGTCGATGACGACTTCTTCGATCGGCTCGAGCAGCTGGCCGCTCTCATCCTTGTGCATGACGACGCGCGGACGCGAGACGGCAAGCTCGAAGCCTTCGCGGCGCATGGTTTCAATGAGAACTGCGAGCTGCAATTCGCCTCGGCCCGAAACGTAGAAGGAATCCTTGCCTTCGGCTTCCTCGATCTTCAGCGCGACGTTGCCTTCGGCTTCCTTGAAGAGGCGGTCGCGAATGACGCGCGAAGTGACCTTGTCGCCTTCGGTGCCCGCATAGGGGCTATCGTTGACGATGAAGGACATGGTGACGGTCGGCGGGTCGATCGGCTGAGCGATCAGGGGCTCGCTGACCTGCGGGTCGCAGAAGGTGTCGGCGACCGTGCCCTTAGAGAGACCGGCGATGGCGACGATGTCACCTGCTTGCGCTTCGTCGATCGGCTGACGCTCGATGCCGCGGAAGGCGAGGATCTTGGAGATGCGGCCGGTTTCGATCAGGTTGCCGTCGGCACCCAGAACCTTGACGGCCTGGTTCGGCTTGATCGAACCGGAATGGATACGGCCGGTGATGATGCGGCCGAGGAAGGGGTTGGCTTCGAGAATCGTGCCGATCATGCGGAACGGACCTTCGCCGACGGTCGGCTCGGGAACGTGCTTGACGACGAGATCGAGAAGCGGACCGAGGCCTTCTTCCTTCGGGCCCTCGGGCGAATAGTTCATCCAGCCGTTACGGCCGGAACCGTAGAGGATCGGGAAGTCGAGCTGCTCGTCGGTGGCGTCGAGATTGGCGAAGAGGTCGAAGACTTCGTTGATGACTTCGTCGGCGCGGGCATCCGGACGGTCGATCTTGTTGATTGCAACGATCGGGCGCAGGCCGACCTTGAGCGCCTTGCCGACGACGAACTTGGTTTGCGGCATCGGGCCTTCGGCAGCGTCGACGAGAACGATCGCGCCATCCACCATCGAGAGAATGCGCTCGACTTCACCACCGAAGTCAGCGTGGCCGGGGGTGTCGACGATGTTGATGCGCGTATCCTTCCAGACGACCGAGGTCGCCTTGGCGAGAATGGTGATGCCGCGCTCCTTTTCCAGATCGTTGGAATCCATGACGCGTTCGGCAACGCGCTGGTTCTCGCGGAACGAGCCGGACTGCTTCAGGAGCTCGTCGACGAGGGTGGTTTTCCCATGGTCAACGTGCGCGATGATCGCGATGTTGCGAAGTGCCATATGTCTTAATCTCTGAGGCTGGGGCGCAGTGTTTCAGTAACACGCCAATTGCATTTGGCGCGCTCATAGCCTTTTTTTCGCGATTGCGAAAGGGGGGAGGCAAGAAAGGGGCTGAATGCCGGCTTTTAGTGCCTCACGCATCAGTCTTACGCGCCTGGATAGTCGAACTCTCTTCTGGCGCGTCGTCAATTCAGATGCAGGCAATCGCCTCGATCAGGATTTGCGCAGTTTCGTCAGGCGGCACGCTTCAGTAAGAACGCGTCGTGATTGGCCAGGAAAGCGTTGAGGCGCTCGGGATAGTCGTGCGTCACCGCGTCTCGCACGCTTTGCCGCGACGCCAACTCTTTACGCCATGTCTTGACGCGCGGTAGACCGTCGAAAACGCCGGTCGATGTGATGGTGTCAAACACATCGAAGTAGCGGAAGATCGGCGCGAAAACTGCATCGACCAGGCTGAACGCCTCTCCGGCAAAAAAGGGACCGTTTCTCAATTCCGCCTCGACACGGGTAAATTTATCGAGCAGCGCTTTGCGCTTGGCCTCATAGGTTCCTTCGTCTTTGGCGGTCTCGAATCCCCATAAGTCTGAAAGGATGGAAGAACCGAACTCCATCCAGCCGCGATGCCGGGCACGCGCGAGCGGATCGGTCGGATGGAGCCGAGCGCCGGATTGGGTTTCCTCGAGATACTCGCAGATCACCGAACTTTCGAACAATACCGTTTCTGATCCTTCGCCCTGCCGCACGATCAGCAACGGAACTTTGCCGAGCGGAGAAATAGCGAGAAACCAGTCGGGCTTTGCCGATAGATCGACATAGCGGATCTCGAATGGCACGGCCTTCTCGGCAAGCGTGATGGCAGCTCGCTGGACGTAGGGGCAAAGGTAATGGCTGACAAGGATCAGTTTAGCGTCGGACATGATCAAATCTCCCGGTCTTCGTTTAAGATAGATGCAATTGCATCTATATCCGGACTTGTCAGCTTGGTCAATATAGATGTAATTGCATCCATGTCCGATTATTCAGATGCCACACCTTCGAAACCCTCCGCTGCCGTCACGCGAGCATGGGTGCGCCTCATGCGCACGCAACAAATCGTCCTCGCGGCGATCGAAAAGGATTTGAAGGCAGCCGGCCTACCGCCACTCGGCTGGTACGACGTGCTATGGGAGCTGACGCAGGCCGCCGAAGGAAAGTTGCGGCCCTATGAGATCGAGGAGCGCACGCTCCTCGCCCAGCATAATCTGTCGCGCCTGCTCGACCGGATGGAAAAGGCCGGCCTTGTTCACCGTGAGATATTTTCCGAGGACGGCCGAGGACGCTGGGTCGTCATCACCGAAGCAGGAAGTGCCATGCGCAGCCGCATGTGGGCAGCCTATGCGTCGGCACTTCAACGCCATGTGGGCGATAAGCTGGACGATGGGCAAGCCGATCAGCTGGCCGAGCTGTTAGATCTGCTTTCACGCAAATCCTGATTAATCGGCAAGTTCAGCTCAGTCGCGAAAGTGGACCTTCCGCGACCGATCTTGTGACACACCGAACGCAAAGATCAGGCGGCCAGCCCCTTCTTCTTCAGCATCGCATCCGCACTCGGCAGCTTGCCGCGGAAAGCCTTATAGGCATCTTCCGGATCGATCGAACCGCCGACGGAATAGATGTTGCCTTTGAGTTTCGCAGCCATGTCCGGATTGAAGGCATCGCCGGTTTCCTCAAAGGCGGCGAAGGCATCGGCGTCGAGCACTTCCGACCACATGTAGGAATAGTAGCCGGCAGAATAGCCGTCGCCGGAAAACACATGCTGGAAGTGCGGCGTCGCGTGGCGCATGACGATCGATTTCGGCATGCCGATCTCGGCCAGCACCTCCCCCTGCACCACCATCGGATCTTCGACCGCGCCGCGCGTGTGGAACGCCATATCCACCAGAGCCGAAGAGGTGAACTCGACCGTGTTGAAGCCGGCATTGAAGGTGCGGGCCGCCAGAACCTTGTCGAGCAGCGCCTGCGGGATCGGAGCGCCGGTCTCATAATGCACGGCATATTCCTTGAGGATGGTAGGAACCGTCAGCCAGTGTTCGTAGAGCTGCGATGGCAGCTCAACGAAATCGCGGGAAACACCTGTGCCCGAAACGGAGAGATAGGTGACGTTGGACAGCATTCCATGCAGCGCATGGCCGAACTCGTGGAAAAGCGTGCGGGCATCATCAAGCGACAGCAGCGCCGGCCGGCCTTCCGCCGGCTTGGCGAAGTTGCAGACATTGTAGATGATCGGCAGCTCGCCGACATGGCCGTTCTTCAGCGGCAGCTTGTGCTGCGACTGGAACGAGCTCATCCAGGCGCCCGAACGCTTCGAGCTGCGGGCAAAGTAATCGCCGAGGAACAAAGCGACGAGCTTGTCGGAGCCGTCGCGGATCTCGAAGACGCGCACATCGGGATGATAGGCTGGAATACCCTTCTGTTCGACGGCTTTGATGCCGAACAGGCGGCCGGCGACATCGAAGCAGGCCGCGATGATCTTTTCGAGCTGCAAATAAGGCTTCAATTCGGTTTCGGAGAAATCGAACTTCCTGGTCCGGATCTTCTCGGCATAGTGCCGCCAGTCCCAGGGCATGACCTCGTGATTGCGGCCTTCTTCGGCAATCAGCGCCGCAATATCCTTTTCTTCCTCTGCTGCGCGCGTCGCCGCCTTGCCCCACACGGTCATCAGTAGATCGTTCACTGCGGCCGGCGTCTTCGCCATGGTGTTGTCAAGCTTGAGTTCGGCGAAGTTGGCATAGCCGAGCAGCTTTGCCTTTTCTGCTCTCAAGGCCAAAGTCTCGCGAATGATCCCACGATTGTCGGTCTTGCCGCCATTGGCGCCGCGCGCCACCCAGGCATTGAAGGCCTGCTCGCGCAGGTCACGGCGTTCGGAAGACGTCAGGAACGGCTCGATGATCGAGCGCGAGAGGGTGACGGCATATTTGCCCTCGTCGCCGCGTTCGCGCGCAGCCGCTGCCATCGCCTCGCGCAGATAGTCAGGAAGACCGACGAGATCGGCCTCCTCCGACAAAAGCAGCGCCCAGCTCTTTTCATCCGCCAGGACGTTCTGACCGAACTGCGCGCCGAGGCCGGCAAGCTTCTCGTTGATTGCAGAAAGCCGCTCTTGCTCTGCCTTCGGCAGCTTGGCGCCCGACTTGACGAAGCCCTTCCAGTGCCGCTCCAGCACACGGGTTTCCTCGAGCGTCAGCCCAAGGGCGTCGCGGCCCTCCCAAAGCGCATCGAGGCGGGCAAAGAGCGCTGCGTTCGTCCCGATCTTCGAATAGTGTCGCGCCATCTTCGGCGCGATCTCGCGCTCCAGCGCCTGAATGGTCTCGTTGGTATGAGCGCCGGCCTTGTTCCAGAACAGCGCCGAGATGCGCGAGAGTTCATCGCCGGCGATTTCGAGCGCGGTCACGGTATTGGCGAAGGTCGGCGCCTCGCCGTTGCCGGCGATCGCATCGATCTCGGCCTCATGCGATATAAGCGCCGCATCGAAAGCGGGAGCAAAATCCGTATCCTTCACGGCATCGAAACGCGGCAGCCCCTGATGTCCGGTCCATTCGGTGAGCGCGGGATTGACGGCGGTAGGGGAAGACATGCAGGGCATCCTTTCGACAGACATCTGACCGAAGCACGATATAAGGCTAGCCCCGCCGAATTGGTATGGCGGAAGCCTAACAAATTGATGTGGCGAAATCAGGCTTTGCGCCAGCCGAGCAGGCCGGGTGTGGCATGCCAGAGCGCCTGCGCCGCAAATCCCATGAAAAGCACGCCGGAGCAGCGCACGATCAGCCGCTCATGCGCACGATAGAAACGCCGCACGGCGCCCGCGCCGATGATACTGATGAGAATAATGTCGGCCGTTATGAAACCCGCGAAGGAAACCGTCAGCAGCAGCGGCAGCGCGCTGAAGGTCAACGCGCCGGCGGAGCCCGCAACAAGAGCCGTGAATGTCGCCAGTGCAACAGGATATCCCTTCGGATTGGTCACACCGAAGATCAGGCCGCGACGGAACGGTCGGTCGACATTGACGAGCGCCTTGCCGTCACCCTTCGGCTTGGCGGTGACGGCACTCCAGCCGATCCAGGCGAGATAGAAGCCACACAGCAAACCGAGCAGATCGAAGACGAAGGTGCCGATGGTCTTGGCACCGACGATGGCGACCAAGGCCAGAGTCGACCAAACGAGATCGCCGAGCAGATGGCCGCTGACGAAGAATGCACCCGCCCTGCGGCCCTGGCCGGCACCGATGCCGAGCAGAGCCAGAAAGGCGGGACCGGGAATAAGCACGTAGAAAAGCGCGGCGAGGAAGGCGCCGACAACGAGCGATTGCGTCATGATGAGTGATCCCGCTGGCAATCACGCGAGAGTAGCAATCTGTGGAACCCGGTCAAGCAGCTGGCCGTTTTAAGTTCCAGGAAGCCGTTGTGTTCGTGGGATGAAATCAATAAGAACGTAGTGGGGCCTAAAAAATCAAAGAGCGTAGGTAGGGAAGCGCTTATGAACAGCAGGATTAATACGGATTCGCTCGCCTTTCTTGTGAGCGATTGCGCCCGACTGATCAGGGCGGCCTTCGAGCGACGCATCCTTGTCGCTGGGCTCGGGCTGACGGCGGGTGAAGCACGAACGCTGATGCAGGTCGCCGCCATCAATGGCAGCCGCCAGCTCGACATCGCCTCCCGCATGGGGTTGGAGCCGATGACGGTCAGCGCTTTTCTTGACAAGCTGCAGGCACGCGGCCTGATCGAACGCCAACCCGACCCGCTCGATCGCCGCGCCAAGCGGATCGTGCTTTCGGAATCCGCCGACGCCAAGCTGAAGCAGATCGACAGGGAAATCTGCGAAGTCGAGCGCAACGCGACGCAAGGCTTCGACAAAGATCTTCAAGTTCAGCTGCATGACGCACTCTGCGCCTTCCGCAGCAATCTGCAGAAGGCCGAAGCACCTGCCGAAGTCGAACGTGAATTGAGGCCGGTCGATTAACTCCGGCCGCCAGTTTCCACATAAGAAAGCCCGCCTCCGGCGATCGGAAGCGGGCCATTTCTCATTTCAATATCTTATTACTTCGACAGATTGCGCTTGGCGAGCGTGCGCAGGCGCAGCGCATTCAGCTTGATAAAGCCGGCCGCATCCTTCTGGTCGTAGGCGCCCTGGTCGTCCTCGAAGGTGACCAGCTTGTCGGAATAAAGCGATTTCGGGCTTTCGCGGCCGATGACCATGACATTGCCCTTGTAGAGCTTCAGCGTCACTTCGCCTTCGACATGTTCCTGGCTCTTGTCGATCAGCGCCTGCAGCATCTCACGCTCCGGCGAGAACCAGAAGCCGTAATAGATCAGCTCGGCATAGCGCGGCATCAGCTCGTCCTTGAGGTGCGCGGCACCACGGTCGAGCGTGATGGATTCGATGGCTCGATGGGCGGCGAGCAGAATCGTGCCACCGGGGGTCTCGTAGACGCCGCGCGACTTCATGCCGACGAAACGGTTCTCGACCAGATCGAGACGGCCGATGCCGTTGTCGCGGCCGTAATCGTTCAGTTTCGCAAGCAAGGTTGCCGGGCTCAGGCGCTGGCCATTGATCGAAACGGCATCGCCCTTTTCGAAGCCGATCTTGATGATGGTCGCCTTGTCCGGAGCGGCTTCCGGCGAGATCGTGCGCATGTGCACATATTCAGGCGCTTCCTGGGCCGGGTTTTCCAGAACCTTGCCTTCGGACGAGGAGTGCAGCAGGTTGGCGTCGACGGAGAAAGGCGCTTCGCCCTTCTTGTCCTTGGCAACCGGGATCTGGTGCTTCTCGGCGAATTCGAGCAGGTCGGTGCGGCTCTTGAACGACCAATCGCGCCAGGGAGCGATGATCTTGATATCCGGGTTCAGCGCATAGGCCGAAAGCTCGAAACGGACCTGGTCGTTGCCCTTACCGGTCGCGCCATGCGCGATGGCATCGGCGCCGGTCTTCCTGGCGATCTCGATCAGGTGCTTGGAGATCAGCGGACGGGCGATCGAGGTGCCGAGCAGATAGACGCCTTCATAGACGGCATTGGCACGGAACATCGGGAAGACGAAATCGCGCACGAATTCCTCGCGCACGTCCTCGATATAGATTTCCTTGATGCCGAGCATTTCGGCCTTCTTGCGCGCCGGCTCCAGCTCTTCGCCCTGGCCGAGATCGGCGGTGAAGGTGACGACTTCGGCGCCGAGCTCCGTCTGCAGCCACTTCAGGATAATCGAGGTGTCGAGACCGCCGGAATAGGCGAGGACGACTTTCTTCACGTCTTTATGTGATGCCATGATGAGTTCCGTTTCGAGGCGGACCAGGGGAAAGGCCCGCAAAGCTGTATCGCGGAACTTTTAGCGAGATTATCGTGAGGCGCAAGGGGAAGCGCGGCGGGACCTCTCAGGACGGCATCAGAGATGAGCGCCGATATTCATCCGCTGATGCAGAATGCGGACGATCGTGACCGTTTGGGCGCCATCCTTATAGATGATGAAATGTGAGCCGGAGGCGAGAGCGAGATAATCTCGTTCGATGCCGCTGACCTTGCGACCGCGTGCGATGCCCTTCACCAAAGCATGACAACGATCACGCAGAGCGAAGACATAATCCTCCGCTTGCTCGTAACCCCATTTTTCCTCGGTATAGTCGTAGATTTGATCGATGTCGGACGCTGCTTTCGGCGAAAAGACCAATTTCTTCATCGCTGATTGCGCAACTTTCTCTTTCCTTCGATAAATTCATTGAAGTCAAACTCCTCCGGCTCGCCCGAGGCTTCGCCCTCGGCGATCGCCGCCGCAATCGCCTCTATTTCCGCCCGGCTGCGCAATAATTTAAGCGCGGCGTCGATTACCTCGCTCGGCGAACCGTAGTTGCCGTGGCTGATCTGCTCGCCGATGAACGCATCCATCTGCTCGTCGATCTCTACGGACACATGCTTTGTCACTGGCGTGACCTCCGGCGGTTTGACTTGATTGCCAAAAGTACCATATTCGGCGGCGACCGAACAATGCCTGAGGAGGGCACCGCTCGTGACTGATATTCAAGCCATTTTCAAGAAATCCAATGTTGCCGTCATCACCGGTGGCGCTTCCGGCATCGGGTTTGCCGCAGCAAAACATTTCGCTTCGCTCGGCATGAGCGTCGTCATCGCCGATCTCGGTGGCGATCGCCTGGCCGAGGCGAGCGCTGAACTCAAGACGATCGCAGGCGAAGAGCATGTGATGGCCGTCGAGACCGATGTCGCCCGCAAAGACGCGCTGGAAGCGCTGGAACGCGCAGTCCTGCAGCGTTTCGGCCGCGTGCATGTCTTGATGAACAATGCCGGCATCGGCCCGGAGACCTCGATCTTCAGCGCCCAGGCCGGCTGGGATGCCATTCTCGGCGTCAATCTGCTCGGCGTCATCAATGGCACGCGCGTCTTCGGCCCGGGCATGATCGCACATGGTGAGCCCGGCATCATCATCAATACCGGCTCGAAGCAGGGCATCACCACGCCTCCCGGCAATCCCGCCTACAATGTCTCGAAAGCCGGCGTGAAGGTCTTCACCGAGGCGCTGCAGCATGAGCTGCGCAATACGGAAGGCGCGAAGATTTCGGCCCATCTCCTCATTCCCGGCTTCGTCTTCACAGGGTTGACAAAAGGCGATCGACGGGAAAAGCCTGCTGGCGCGTGGACACCGGAACAGACTGTCGAGTTCATGATGGAAAGCCTGAGGCGCGGGGATTTCTACATTCTTTGCCCTGATAACGACGTGGCCCGGCCGGTCGATGAACGCCGCATGCTCTGGGCCGCCGGCGATATCGTCGAGAACCGTCCGCCGCTGTCGCGCTGGCATCCCGACTATGCCGATCAATTCAAGGCATTCCTCGAAAAGAAGGATTGATTTGCAATCCCCCGAAAGCGGGATAAGAACGGGCGGATCCTAAAGCACGTCGCGATCTTTCAGATTCGCTTTCTGTGCTTTAGGCCCTTGATTTTGTGCATGTCGTTCTCGCAAAACCGCTACACACTTTTGCGCGACACGCTTTAATCCGGCTTTCGGAGCAGCCCTTATGGATTTCATACCCAGCCTGCCGACCCTTCTTGCCTTTTCCGCAGCGAGCCTGCTGCTGGCGATGACACCAGGCCCAGACATGACGCTGTCGATCAGCCGCGCGCTGGCGCAGGGCAAGAAGGCCGCGCTGTTCGTCGTGCTCGGCACCACGCTCGGCGTCGTGGTCCATACCTGCCTGGTGGCTTTCGGCATTTCCGCGCTGATCACCGCTTCGCCCGTCGCCTTCACCGTCCTGAAGACCGGCGGTGCCGCCTATCTGCTCTGGCTGGCAATCCAGGCGATCCGCTTTGGCTCCAGCCTGTCGGTCAAGAAGGTCGATACCGTCAGCGGAACGCCCTTCGCCAATATCTCGAATGGCTTCTGGGTCAATCTGCTGA
Source organism: Hyphomicrobiales bacterium (assembly GCA_900472485.1). Classification (GTDB taxonomy): domain Bacteria; phylum Pseudomonadota; class Alphaproteobacteria; order Rhizobiales; family Rhizobiaceae; genus Rhizobium. The sequence continues at coordinate 285,651 of UCII01000012.1, read as the reverse complement.
ACCCGAAGGTCATCATCTTCTTCATGACCTTCCTGCCGCAGTTCGTCACCGCCGGCGATCCCGCCGTCACGCACAAGCTGCTCTTCCTCGGCTTCTTCTTCATCGTCATCGGTATGCCGGTGAACATGCTCGTCGTTCTTGCCGCCGATGGTCTGTCGTCCTGGCTGCAGCGGAACCGCGGCGTAATGCGCGGCCTCGACTACGCCTTTGCTGGGGTCTTCTCGATCTTCGCTGTGAAGATTTTCTTCACTCAGGCTCGCTGAGGATTGGGTGGCGGCCAGCGATTAACCAGTAAACGGTCGCGCAGGCTGCCCCGAGAAAGGCGAAGCAGACCGCGATCGTGATTAGATTAAGAGTTTGCGGCTTTTCCATAGAGCCGGAAATCAGAATGGATGCCACCGCCGACAAGACCGCGCCATAGATCGCGTATCCAAACCAGCGGCGAACCCCACGCCATTCCATGATGGGAATGACGATGAGAGATGGCAAAATGCTGACGATCATTGCAGCCTTGGTCATCTCGATGGTCAGAACGAAGAGCTCCGGTGCACCGCTCCCCGGAAGAGTATAGGCCGCGACGCAAGCCAGCACGAAGCCCATCAGTGCGCAAGCGGCAAGATAGCCCCACAGGAGGCGTATCGGCTTGCGCAGTCCAAGGAGCATCGATCTCAATCCTCGCCGTGATTGGCGATCATCATCGCTTCGAAAGCCAATCGCTCCGTCTTGCGAATGCGCTCCGATTCCGACTTCAGCTGGCCACAGGCGGCGAGGATGTCGCGGCCGCGCGGCGTCCGGATCGGCGAGGCATAGCCGGCCGAATTGATGAAATCGGCGAACTTCTCGATCTGCTCCCAGTCGGAACACTGATAGTTTGTGCCCGGCCACGGGTTGAAGGGGATCAGGTTGATCTTGGCCGGAATTCCCTTCAGGAGCTGGATCAGGCCCTTCGCGTCTTCGAGGCTGTCGTTGACGCCCTTCAGCATCACATATTCGAAGGTGATGCGACGCGCATTCGACAGGCCGGGATAGGCGCGGCAGGCGTCCATCAGCTCCTTCAGCTGATATTTCTTGTTGATCGGCACCAGCATATCGCGCAGATCGTCCCGCACCGCATGCAGCGAGATCGCCAGCATCACACCGATCTCGTCGCCGGTGCGGTAGATTTCCGGCACGACGCCCGAGGTCGAAAGAGTGATACGCCGCTTCGACAAGGATAGGCCATCGCCATCCGACGCGATCAGCAGAGCCTGCTTGACGCTCTCGAAATTATAGAGCGGCTCGCCCATGCCCATCATGACGATATTGCTGACCTTGCGTCCCTCGGCCGGCATGATCGTGCCCTGCGGCGCTTCGCGATCGGGGAAATCACCGAGACGATCGCGCGCCAGAAGCAGCTGCGACAGAATCTCTTCCGCCGTCAGGTTGCGCACCAGGCGCTGCGTGCCCGTGTGACAGAAGGAACAGGTAAGCGAACAGCCGACCTGGCTGGAAATGCAGAGCGTGCCGCGCCCCTCTTCCGGAATATAGACGCTTTCGACTTCGACGGGACGACCAGCGCCACGCGGCGGGAAGCGGAGCAGCCATTTGCGGGTGCCGTCATTGGAGACTTGCTCCTCGACGATCTCCGGACGCGCGATGGTGAAATGCGTCTTCAGCATTTCGCGCATGTCCTTCGACACGTTGGCCATGGCATCGAAATCGGAGACACCGCGCACATAGATCCAGTTCCAGAGCTGGCTGACGCGCATCTTGATCTGCTTGTCTGCAACGCCTTTTTCCCTAAGAGCTGCACCCATTTCTTCGCGCGTCATGCCGATCAGCGATGGCTTCGGCGAAAGTTCGACTGGCTGCGACACAGGCATCGGCTTGAGCCGGGAGGGAGTTATGACATCGGTTGCGGACATAGGATCGTTCCAACGGTTCATATCGGCGATGCCGCAAAAGCTGACGAAAGCTGCGGATGCGGGCAAGGCACGGAAATCTGAAGATTCATGCGGTGACGGGGCAATCTATCTGCCGCACACCTATTGTTGGCGCGGCCTTTAGCATTAATTTCCGCTCGCGTCATCCCTTTCCCTCAAAAGCGAGGGTTGGCCTTGAAAAACGAAAGGCCGATCGACTTGACCGGCCTTGCTCATTGCGGTCGCGGCAACGGGAGGATCACATTTGCGTGATCCTTCGGCCCTCGATCTTATTTGCAGTTTTCGATCTGCTTCAGTGCAGCCGTCACACCCTTCAATGAATAGGTGTAGGAGGTGGCGGTGCCCTTCTTCGAGGTCGCGGAAACCTTCAGCGAGTGGCCGGATTTCAGCGCGGCGACCAGAGCCGGCTCCTGCGCGGCGTTCTCCACCCACGCGGCCTTGTCCTTGGTGAACATCACGAAGGTCTTGTTGTCGATGGTGACGTTGACCTTCGAGTTGTCCTTGAGGGGATAGCCCATCATCGCCTGCGGTTCATAGGAGATGTTCTGGCCCGGACGCTGCGACACGATGAAGAAATTGTCGCCATGGTCGATGCCCGTCGGCGGCGCCTTGGCCGTCGGCACGGAAAGAACGTAGCATACCTTACCGCCGGCGGACTGGTAGGAATAGGCACCCCAGGCGTCGAACTGCTGAATGCGCGTCGGAGCCGCCGGCGCTGCTGGCGCCGCTGCCTGCGTCTGCTTCTTGGTCTGCGCGGACGCTATGCCGGTTCCGGCCAGAACGAGCGAGAGGGCGATTGCGAAGCTTTTTACAAACATGGTTTCCTGCCGATTTCTTGCGGTCCAGAGCTCATGGCGATTCGATTGACGCACGCCTGTGCTCGTGAGCTGCCTTATTTTGACTTTATTCAGGTTACCAAACCGTCAACGGAGCGCTGCCGCCACCGGCTCCGTGCCATTTCAATCCAGTTATCGCGCAAAGCTTGAAACGCATCAGAAGGAATTGGAAAACCCGGATGATGAAGTACCACCCTGCAGGTTCGATTTAAGACAGAAAGATTCGGGCAAGAATTTGACCTCGCTAAAATCAGGGAGGTCTCATAAATCTCTGGAAACCCGAGAGGATTCAGATCGGCTCAGCAAAACAAGCATCAGGCGGTCTTCATAGACTCGGGCTCGTTCTCCAGCGCGCGATCGGCGGCATCGTAATGTTCCTGGCGGATATGGCCTCTGATCATGCTGAAAGCGAGCGTCAGCACCGCGACATCATCGGAAAAGCCGATGACGGCAAAGAAATCGGGAATGATATCGACGGGCATGACAAAATAGCCGAGTGCCGCCAGCAATATGCCGCGAACGCGGGTCGGCGTTTGCGGGTCGAGCGCGCAATAGAAGGCGGCCACGACGTCGCGCGAGAACGGGATATGGCGAGCTGCCTTCCGCAAGGTCGGCCAGAATTTTCTGCGCACCGATGTCTCCTGCTCTTTTTGAGTCTCTTCGTCACCAGGCATCAGGATTTCCCCGTACTTGATGTCATCCATTCCATTCACCTCAATCGAGACCCGTCGGCCGGGCCGTGTAAACATATGGTGATAGCCTGCCGTGATTCAATCGATCCGGCGGGCGGCCGCCTTCTCCATCGCCTTCGCCAACTTGACGTCATGATCGGTCAGGCCGTCGGCATCATGCGTCGTCAGCTTCACCTCGACGCGGGAATAGACGTTGAACCATTCCGGGTGATGGTTGAATTTTTCCGCGGCAAGGGCGGCTTCCGTCATGAAGCCGAAGGCTTCGACGAAGTTGCGGAACTTGAACGTCTTCGAAATCGAAAGCCCGTCGGCCGCGAGCGCCCAGCCGGAGAGCTCCGCAAGATTTTCATCGATTGCCGTGCGGTCGAGCTTCTCGTATTTCATGGCAAGTCACTCCTCTCTAAAGCAATTCCAGGAAAAGTGCGTAGCGGTTTTCCTGGAATTGCGTAAAAGCTCCAGCGGTTGAACGATAACATGGATCGTCACAGGGTTCTTTTCGTCTGCGCCGGCAATATCTGCCGCTCGCCCCTCGCAGAAGGCATATTCAGGCATCTGGCGGGCAAGGCCGGCCGCGGCGGCGAATTCGACATCGATTCGGCCGGTACCGGCGGCTGGCATCAAGGAGAACGCCCGGATCGCCGCTCGGTTGCGGTTGCCGCCGGTCACGGAATCGATATTTCAGCTCAGCGCGCCCGTCGCATCGAACCATCAGATTTCGGCCGGTTCGATCTTATCCTGGCAATGGATCAAGACAATTTGAAGAACTTGCGCAAAACAGCACCCGCCGATGCCCTCGGCAAGCTGCATCTCTTCAATGCCCTAGCGCTCGGAAGCAACAAGGATATCCCCGATCCCTACTATGGCGACCGAGAGAATTTCGAAGCCGTCTATACCATGCTCTTGGCCGGCTGCAGCGCGCTGTTGCCCAAAGTCGGGAACGTGCTGCGGGGCTCGTGAAGCGGGAATATCTCTTCGGTGAGATAAGGACCGCCGCCGACCGATTCGCGCGAGGACAGAAGCACGAAGCGCCCGACCGTGAAGGGCTGGGTATAGAAATTGCCGCGGCCGGATAGATAGTGCACGACATCGTCGACCCGCGAGGACTTCAGCCTGGCGAGCGTCACGTGCGGCGTGAACTTGCGCGGATCCGGCTGCAGGCCGATCCGCTGGCAAATGCGCTCGATCTCGCCTTGCAGCGCAAACATATCCGGTGTCTGCGAGACCCCGGCCCAAACCGAATGCGGTTTCTTAGAGCCGAAGGAACCGATGCCCTCCAGCCGAAGCTGGAATTCAGGTCGATCTATCCGGTCCAGCCGATCGACGATCTCATCCGCCGTGCGGCCATCGACATCGCCGATGAAGCGCAAGGTGATGTGATAATTTTCAACGTCGATCCACCTGGCTCCCGGGAGACCACCGCGCAACAATGACAGGCTCATGGCCGCATTGCGCGGAATTTCGAGGGCGGTAAAAAGTCTCGGCATGACGAGCACTCCCCGAATCTCTTGCAGGTATAGGTAGGGAATCACGCATTTGCAGTCGGTGCAAGCATCTATTTCGCACCTGCGTCAATCGTCCCTACAAAACTGATAACAGCCTGCAACATATGCTCGACCATCACGTCCACGCCCTTGGAGCTCGGATGCATGCCGTCGGCAAGCTGCAGATCCGCATGCGTGGCAACGCCATCGAGAAAGAACGGATAGAGGGGAAGCTGATATTTGTCGGCCAGCCGCTTGTAGATCGGATTGAATTTATCGGCGTAGTCGCCCCCCATGTTCGGCGGCGCCAGCATGCCGACGAGAAGGATCGGGATCTTTCTGTCCTTCAACCGTTCGATCATCGTCTCGAGGTTCTTTTCCGTCTGCTCCGGCGGAATGCCGCGCAGCGCGTCATTGGCGCCGAGCTCCAGGATGACGCCATCCGTGCCATCGGGCACCGACCAGTCGATGCGCGAAAGGCCGCCCGATGTCGTATCTCCCGAAACACCGGCATCGGCGACGGCAATATCGAGCCCCTTGGCCTTCAGCGCCGTCTCAAGCTTCGCGGGAAAGCCGTCGCCCGGGGGCAGCTGATAGCCCGCCATCAGGCTGTCGCCGAAGCCGACCAACTGGATAGTCCGCGCCTCGGCGGCGCCAACAGCGCCAAACAAAAGACCGAAAGTGATGACAGCGAATTGAAGCGCGGCAACTTTAAAACCCATGATCCATTCCCTAAATTCGCTGCTCGGGCCAAATCACGCCCGCCATTATCTCTGATGTTCTCCGATATATAGGGCGTTCGCATTGGCAAAAACCATCATCGAGCTGAAGAAGGCGGATTTGACGCTCGGCAATGCCGCCGCATCCGTCCATGTGCTGAAGGGTATCGATCTCACTGTGATGGAGGGTGAGGCCGTCGGCATCGTCGGCCCGTCCGGCTCCGGCAAGTCCACCCTGCTGATGGTACTGGCCGGCCTCGAAAAGCTCGACAGCGGCGAACTTTTGATCCGCGACACGCCGCTGCATAGCCTGAGCGAAGATCGCATCGCCGATTTCCGCGGCCGGAACATCGGCATCGTTTTCCAATCCTTCCACCTGATCGCCAACATGACGGCGCTGGAAAATGTCGCCGTGCCACTGGAACTTGCGAATGTCCGCGATGCCTTCGCTATCGCCAGGCGGGAGCTGGAAGCGGTGGGGCTGGGCGAAAGGCTCACGCACTATCCCGGGCAGCTCTCCGGCGGTGAACAGCAGCGTGTCGCCATCGCCCGCGCGCTGGCGCCTTCGCCAGCCGTCCTGATCGCCGACGAACCGACGGGCAATCTCGATACCGATACCGGCCGGCAGATCGCCGACCTGCTCTTCGCCCAGCAGGCCGAGCGCGGCACGACCATGCTGCTCGTCACCCATGATCCCGCCCTTGCCGCCCGCTGCTCGCGCCAGATCCGCGTCCGCTCCGGCGAAATCGAGAGCGACAGCATGCGCACGCGCACCAACCAGGCAGCCATTGCATGAGCGCGGCGGCGGGACTGCGCCTGCCCCTCGCCTTCCGCCTTGCCCTGCGCGAATTGCGCGGCGGCCTTGGCGGCTTCTACATCTTCCTTGCCTGCATCGCGCTCGGCACTGGCGCGATCGCTGCGGTCAATTCCGTTTCCCGTTCGATCACCGACGCGATCGCGACGCAGGGGCAATCGCTGCTATCAGGCGACGCCCGTTTCGAACTGCGCAATCGCGAGGCGACGCCGGAAGAATTCGCCTATCTCCAAAGCTTGGGCAAAATTTCCCGCTCCACCGGGCTGCGTTCCATGGCACGTCTGCCCGATGGCTCGGATCAGGCGTTGGTCGAGGTCAAGGCCGTCGACAACGCTTATCCGCTCTACGGCACCTTCCAGGCCGATCCCGATCAGCCCTTGTCGACGCTGCTTGCCGCCAAGGATGGCGCCTATGGCGCCGTCGTAGCGCCCCTGCTGTTGGAACGCCTGAACCTCAAGGTCGGCAGCGATCTGCTGCTGGGCAATACGAAGCTGCGCATATCGGGCACCATCCAAAGCGAGCCAGACGCCGTCTCCGAAGGCTTCGGCTTCGCGCCACGTCTGCTCACCAGCCGCGACGCCCTGATCGCCTCCGGCCTGATCACCACGGGCAGTCTGGTCGAACAATCCTACAAGATCCGCATGGACAACCCCGCAGCCGGCCTTCGCAATCTCGGCGACCGAGCCAATGCCGCTTTCCCTCAGGCAGGATGGTCGATCCGCAGCAGCGATCGCGCTGCTCCTCAGCTCGCCGACAACGTCACCCGCTTCTCGCAGTTCCTGACGCTGGTCGGCTTGGCCGCGTTGATCGTCGGCGGCGTCGGCGTTGCCAATGCCGTACGCGCCTTCCTCGATTCGAAACGCACGACCATCGCCACCTTCAAATGCCTGGGCGCGCCGGCCTTCGTCGTTGTGCTGATCTATCTCATCCAGATCGCCGTCATTGCGCTCGCCGGCATAGCAATTGGCCTCGTCCTCGGCGCCATTGCGCCCATGATCGCATCGCAATTCATGGCAGAATTCCTGCCGATTTCGACTGCGCCGCGGCTCTATCCCGGCGCGCTGACGCTTGCCGCTCTCTTCGGCCTCCTGACGACGCTGGCGTTCGCCATTCCGCCGCTCGGCCATGCCCGCGAGGTGCCGGCAACGGCGCTGTTTCGCGAGCAGGGCTTCGAAGCGCGACGCCTTCCCGGCTGGCCCTATCTGCTCGCCGCCGGTGTGCTGATGGCGGCACTCGCCGCCCTGGCGATCATCACCGCCTATGATCGCTTCATCGCCATCGTCTTCGTTGTTTCGATCGCCGGCGCCTTCGTCGTGCTGCGCCTGGTGGCAGCCCTGCTTTCCTGGCTTGCCCGCCGCAGCCCGCGCGTGCGCTCGCCGGCCCTTCGCTTGGCGATCGGCAACATTCATCGGCCCGGCGCGCTCACCTCCTCCGTCGTGCTGTCGCTCGGCCTCGGCCTGGCGCTGCTGGTGACCCTGACGCTGATCGACGGCAATATGCGCCGCGAACTCATGGGCCGCATGAGCGAACAGGCGCCGAATTTCTTCTTTGTCGACATTCAGGGGCCGGAGCTGGAAGGCTTTCGCAAGATCGTGCTCGACATCGACCCCAAGGGCAAGCTCGTCGAGGCGCCGATGCTGCGCGGCCGGATCGTCGCCTTCAATGGCGAGGATGTCACCAAGATGAAGGTGCCGGCGGCAGGCCAGTGGGTCCTGCGCGGTGATCGCGGCATCACCTATGCCGATACGGTGCCGGAAAACGCCTCGGTCACGGAAGGCAAATGGTGGGACAAGGATTATAGCGGCGAGCCGTTGGTTTCCTTCTCCGAAGAGGAAGGCAAGGCGCTCGGCTTGAAGCTCGGCGATAAAGTCACCGTCAACGTGCTCGGCCGCAACATCACTGCCAAGATCGCCAGCTTCCGCAAGGTGCAATGGCAGTCGCTGTCGATCAATTTCGTGATGATCTTCTCGCCCAATACCTTCAGGGGCGCCCCGCATGCCTGGCTCGCGACCCTGACCGACACGTCCGCCACCTCGGAACAGGAAGCGGCCATTCTAAGGAAAGTCACGAATACCTATCCGACCATAACAAGCGTACGGGTCAAGGATGCACTCGATGTCGTCAACACGCTTGTGGGACAGCTTGCCACCGCCATCCGCTCTGCCGCGTCGGTGGCGCTCATCGCATCCGTGCTCGTGCTGGCCGGTGCGCTCGCGGCGGGCAATCGCGCACGCACGCATGATGCCGTCATCCTCAAGACGCTCGGCGCGACGCGGGCGACATTGATCCGTGCCTTCAGCTACGAATATCTGATCCTGGGCGCCGCAACCGCCATCTTCGCGCTGATCGCCGGCTCCGCATCCGCTTGGTACATCGTCAGCCGCATCATGCGCTTGCCTTCTGCCTTCCTGCCCGATGTCGCTTTCTCCACCCTAGTTATTGCGCTGATTTTGACCGTCGGCATCGGCCTGATCGGCACCTGGCGCATCCTGGGCCAGAAGGCAGCGCCTGTTCTGCGCGAGCTCTGATTCGTTACGGAGATGAACCGGAAGCCGGCAAAACGGCTCGATATTACATCGATTTAACCTGCGCCGGATCGCTAGACCCTTGTCTATGAGGCCCGAAAGCCTCATATTCTGTGCAGGCATGCTGAGCTCCGCAGCGGCGCCTGGGCCTTGAAAGACCCGACACCGTACTCACATCGGAGCTTGAAAGAGGAAAACATGGCTGACTTTCGCAATTACCAAAACCGGGCGCAGAGCGGTGCGCAATCCGGTGCGATGATAGACGAGGGCCTTCGAGCCTACATGCTCAAGGTCTATAACCTGATGGCGCTGGGTCTGGCGATCACGGGTGTTGCCGCCTATCTCTCGTTCTCGCTCGCTTTCGCAAACGGACAGATCACGGCCTTCGGGCAGGCGATCTATCTGAGCCCGCTGAAGTGGGTGGTCATTCTCGCTCCGCTGGCAATGGTCTTCTTCCTGAGCTTCAGGATCAACCGCATGAGCGTGGCCGCCGCGACGACGACCTTCTGGGTCTACGCCGCGCTGGTGGGCCTGTCGCTGTCGTCGATCTTCATCATCTACACCGGCCAGAGCGTCGTACAGACCTTCTTCGTGACCGCCGCCTCCTTCGGCGCGCTGTCGCTCTACGGCTACACGACGAAGCGTGATCTGTCGGCGATGGGCTCGTTCCTGATGATGGGCCTCTTCGGCCTGATCATCGCGACGCTCGTCAACATCTTCCTGGCTTCGTCCGCCCTGCAGTTCGCCATCTCCGTGATCGGCGTCCTGATCTTCGCAGGCCTCACCGCCTACGATACGCAGCGGATCAAGGAAATGTACTACACCGCCGATGATGCGACGGTGGCTGGCCGCAAGGCGATCATGGGCGCCCTGTCGCTCTACCTCGACTTCATCAACCTCTTCATGTTCCTGCTGCAGTTTATGGGCAACCGCCGTTAATCGCGCAGCATGAATGAGCAACGGAAAGGCGGCTTCGGCCGCCTTTTTTGTTTGCTTGGGCACACGCCCTGCGATTTGATAGCTGCCGTCACAAATCCGCAGATCAGGCAATAGAAGCAATGTCCGTCAGCCTCCGCAGCGCAACTTCAGACGACCTTCCCCATATCACCGCCATCTACAGAGATTCCGTCCTGAACGGTACGGCAAGCTACGAAATCACGCCGCCGAGTCAGGAAGAGATGGCGGCCCGGTTCGAGGCGATCCATGACAAGGGTTATCCCTATCTCGTCGCCGAAGACGAGACCGGCGCGTTCCTCGGCTATGCCTATGCCTCCGCATTCCGCACGCGGCCGGCCTATCGCTGGATGGTGGAGGATTCGATCTATCTGGCGCCGGAGGCGCGCGGGCGCGGCGTCGGCAGATTACTCCTCGATGCACTCGTCGAAAGCTGCCAGAGCCTCGGCTTCCGCCAGATGATCGCCGTCATCGGCGGCGCCCATCCCGCCTCCGTCGCCGTGCACCGCGCCGCGGGCTTTGCGGAGGCGGGGCTCTTGAGGGGCACTGGCTACAAGCATGGCCGCTGGCTGGATACGATGCTGATGCAGAAGGCGCTGGGCGAGGGTGCGGAGAGCGATCCCGATCCCTCGGTTTATCCAGGGACGTTGTTTGGTGGCTAAAGCAGATCTCGCATATGTCGCACCCCTGATACCCCCTCCGTCACATCTCCCCCACAAGGGGGAGATTGTTGAGAGTTTGCCGCTCGTCTATCAAAAACAGTAGGCCGTGATTTCGGCAGACTCGATGTACCCATGAGGCAAAGAGGCTGCAAGTAACCGACCTCTCTCTTATGGGCAGGGGTATCGCCTATGAGGCGGATCGGCACCGGAAATTCCTTCTCCCCTCGGGGAGAAGGTGGCCCGAANNNNGATTTCAGTTCATATGCGATCCCCTGTCCCTTGCGGGGGGATGTTCCGAAAGGGATAGAGGCGGTGCGCACTCTCCGTACGCCTCAATCGATAAGAATTACTTCTCCACCAGCTTCAACTGCTTGTCGAACACCTTCAGAACTTGGCTCAGCTCATGGCCGCGCTTCAGGATCATGCCGTTGGTATTGACGACGGAGAAGGCGCCCTGCTTGGCCGAAAGCTTCGGATCCTTTTCGATGCGGAAAAGCGGCATTTCGCCGGAGCGCTTGAAAACGGAGAAAACCGCCTTGTCCTTCAAATGGTCGATGGCATAATCACGCCATTCGCCCTCGCCGACCATGCGGCCATAGATCCAGAGAATCGCGTCCAGCTCCCGCCGATGAAAGGTCACCGGTAGCGGGTCCTTGCTCTGTTTGTATTCTCTGAGATCAACGACGACGGATGAATTGGTATCGACGGAACGGCTTTCACCGTGTCTCAAATCCGGCTGATCAGTCATCAATCCCCCAGGGGCTATCTCATGACAGGAGAATGACAGTTTGCCTCAGCCACATCAAATTGCAAGACGGCTGACGGCTCACAATTTCTTTCCCATGGCCCAAAGCATCGCGGCAGTGCCGCATTTCAAACAAAACGACGCCCAATTTACAGGAAGTATAGAGGCCGTTTGGCGCCGCCGCGTCAAACGGCCCGGCCGGGGCGCATCGATTAAACCCCAGCCCCGAATGCGTCCTCGCCGGGCACCTCCCCTTTTCGGCGCCAGCCGAAATAGGGAGCTTTTTTGCGTCACGCAAAATAGGGATCTTTTCGGCCGTCAGCCCAAATATGGAGCCTTTTCGGCCCAACCCGAATGAAGGGCTCCAGAAAAGCCGCTCAGCCGTCCGAGCCGACCGTCAAAACAGTCGCCCCGAGAATGGCAGCCGGATCGCCCGAAGATGTCGACGACTGCAGCAGAATCGCAAGGCCTCGCCGGCCGGCCTTATCCAGCACGGTCGACGGCAGCACGAGGCTCATGGCCTTGCCGTCCCACATGCCGACTGTTTCGACATCGGATACCGCGTGCATATAGGCGATCTGCTGCCCGGTATTTTCCCCGCCCTTCGGCGCCACCATCTGTTCCTTGTCGAAATAGACGGCAACCACATTGGCCTTGCCCTGCCCGGCCCCAATCTTGATCTCGAGCTCGTCGCCCTTCATGGCGGCATTGACCGGAACCGTCAGCCCCTCGCCCAGGCGCTCAAATTCGTCAAGCTTGACGTTGATGCCACCGAGATCGGCGCCGTTCATATGGTCCCTGCCATTGACGATCGCCTGTGGCGTATAAACTCCGCTGCGCCCCATCGTACGGGCATAGGCATATTGGCGCGCCGTATTGTCCTTGGACGCCATGGTGTCGTTCCAGCCGAGATAGTTCCAATAATCGACGTGATAGGCGAGTGCCACGACATTGCCCTGACGGATCAGCTTGCGAAAGGCCGCATCCGCTGGAGGACAGGAGGCGCAGCCCTGCGAAGTGAAGAGTTCGACGACGCCCTTGATCTTCGGAGCCTCCTGCGCATGCAGCGAACTTGCGAGCGCGATGCCTGCCAGAAGTGGAACCGAAAACCGAAGGCGCATTCTATCTTACCTCTGCATCCAATCTCGAGCGCCGTCTGCCTACACGGGCCCTGCAAAACTCGCTTTTTGGGGCGACCAGACCACATCAAGCCCGAAAAATCTGAAACAAGAGATAATAGTTTAGCGCGATGACGCAAAGTCACGATGGGGTGAGGCCGAGGTGAACCGGAAGGCTCGCCATACACATCACCGTGAAAAACAAGAGGCCGCCGGAAGAGTTTTCCGGCGGCCTCCAATAACTGCGTTGAATGCCTATCAGGCAGCGAGATCGCGCAGAACCGTCTGCAGGATGCCGCCATTGTTGACGTAGACGACCTCATCCAGCGTATCGATACGGCAGATGATCGGAACGTCCTTCACCGAGCCGTCGCCATAGGTGATCTTGGCAATCTTCCGTTCGCGCGGCTTGATATGCTCCAGGCCTTCGATCGTGACCAGTTCGTCGCCCTTCAGGCCGAGGCTTGCCCAGGTGGTGCCGTCCTCGAAGACGAAGGGGATGACGCCCATGCCGACGAGGTTCGAGCGGTGGATGCGCTCGAAGGACTGGGCGATCACGGCGCGCACGCCGAGCAGGTTCGTGCCCTTGGCAGCCCAGTCGCGCGACGAGCCGTTGCCGTATTCGACGCCTGCGAAGATGACGAGCGGAACGCCCTCGGCCTTGTACTGCATGGCCGCATCGTAGATCGACGTCTCTTCCTTGGACGGATAGTGGATGGTGTAGCCACCTTCCTTGCCGTTCGGGCCGAGCATGTGGTTGCGGATGCGGATATTGGCAAACGTGCCGCGCATCATGACTTCATGATTGCCGCGGCGCGTGCCGTACTGGTTGAAGTCGGCAACGCCGACGCCATGGCCGATGAGGTAGGAACCGGCCGGCGAGGCAGCCTTGATCGAACCGGCCGGCGAAATGTGGTCGGTGGTGATCTTGTCGCCGAAGAGGCCGAGAACGCGCGCGCCCTTGATATCGGAAACGCCGGCGCCCTTCTTGCCCATGCCCACGAAGTAAGGCGGGTTCTGCACGTAGGTCGAGTTGTCGTCCCACGCATAGGTCTGGCCCGGAGGCACCTGCACGGCCTGCCAATTGGCGTCGCCCTTGAAGACGTCGGCATACTTGCTCTCGTAGAGCTCGCGGGTGACGTACTTCTGGATGAACTCCTGAACCTCGTGCGAGGTCGGCCAGATGTCCTTCAGATAGACAGGCTTGCCGTTCTGATCTTCGCCGATCGGTTCCTTCGTCAGGTCGAGCTGCACCGAGCCGGCGAGCGCGTAGGCGACGACGAGCGGCGGCGAAGCGAGATAGTTCGCCTGAACGTCGGGCGAGATACGGCCTTCGAAGTTACGATTGCCGGAGAGAACGCCCGATACGATCAAGCCCTTGTCGTTGATCGTCTTCGAGATCGGCGCCGGCAGCGGGCCGGAATTGCCGATGCAGGTGGTGCAGCCGAAGCCGACCAGGTTGAAGCCGAGCCTGTCGAGGTCGGCCTGCAGGCCGGACTTGGCGAGGTATTCGCCGACGACCTGCGATCCCGGTGCCAGCGATGTCTTGACCCACGGCTTGGTCTTCAGGCCCTTGGCAACGGCGTTGCGGGCGAGAAGGCCGGCCGCGATCAGCACCGAGGGGTTGGAGGTGTTGGTGCAGGAGGTGATGGCGGCAATGGCAACGTCGCCATGGCCGATATCGAAATCCGTGCCTTCGACCGCATAGCGGTTGGAAAGTTGGCCGGGCTTCTTGTATTCGGTTTCGAGCGAGGTGGCGAAGCCGGAAGCGATGTTTTCCAGCGCGATACGGCCTTCCGGACGCTTCGGGCCGGCCATCGACGGCACGACGTCGCCGAGGTCGAGTTCCAGCGTGTCGGTGAAGACGAGGTCGGAACCGTCATTGTCGCGCCACATCCCTTGAGCCTTGGAATAGGCTTCGACGAGCGCGATACGGTCCTTCGTGCGACCGGACATGTTGAGGTAGTGCAGCGTTTCCTTGTCGACCGGGAAGAAGCCGCAGGTCGCGCCATATTCCGGACCCATGTTGCCAATGGTGGCGCGGTCGGCGAGCGGCATGTTGTCGAGACCGGGGCCGAAAAATTCGACGAACTTGGAAACGACGCCCTTCTTGCGCAGCATCTGCACGACGGTCAGAACGAGGTCGGTCGCGGTGACGCCTTCCTTGAGCTTGCCGGTCAGCTTGAAGCCAATGACTTCAGGCAGCAGCATGGAGACCGGCTGGCCGAGCATGGCAGCTTCAGCCTCGATACCGCCAACACCCCAGCCGAGAACGCCGAGGCCGTTGATCATGGTCGTGTGCGAATCGGTGCCGACGCAGGTGTCGGGATAAGCGATCGTTTCGCCGTCCTCTTCCTTCGTCCAGACGGTCTGGCCGAGATATTCGAGGTTCACCTGGTGACAGATGCCGGTGCCGGGAGGAACGACGCGGAAGTTCTTGAATGCCTGCTGGCCCCACTTCAGGAAGCGGTAGCGTTCGCCGTTGCGCTGGTATTCCAATTCGACGTTCTTGGCGAAAGCCTGCGGCGTGCCGAATTCGTCGACAATGACGGAGTGGTCGATGACGAGGTCGACGGGAACGAGCGGGTTGATCTTTTCCGGATCGCCACCGAGCGAAACCATCGCGTCGCGCATGGCAGCAAGGTCGACGACGGCCGGAACGCCGGTGAAGTCCTGCATCAGCACGCGTGCGGGACGATAAGCGATTTCGTTCTCGACGGTGCCCTTGTTGGTCAGCCATTCGGCGACGGCAAGGATGTGGTCCTTCGTGACCGACTGCCCGTCTTCAAAACGCAGCAGGTTTTCCAGAAGCACCTTCATGGAATAAGGCAGCTTGGAAACGCCGGGCAGACCATTCGCCTCAGCCTTGGGCAGGCTGAAATACACATAGTCTTTCCCGCCCACGGTCAGCGTGGAGCGACAATTGAAACTGTCAAGAGATTTAGACACGAGATACCCCGTTTCTGATAGCCAACACAGTCGTGCGAACGCCTATGCACTTTATGCACATCAGGATGCGGGTACGGCCATTTCCGCTGTCCGCACGTAAGGCAAAATACCTTAAGTTCGGCGCAAGGATGAAATTCACGCCGACCGCTGGCGTGGTTGCAGGTCTTATAGATAATTTCGTAAAGACTTGCCAGAGTGACAAAGCGCAATTTTGGACAATTTTTTGCGCGTTGCAGCAACGAAAACGGGGAAAGCCTGAGCGAATGCATCTAACTGCTGAAAATCTGGCGGCAAGGCGGGGCGAAGACCTGATTTTCTTGAATGTTTCCTTCAACTTGGCCGCCGGCGGCGCCCTCGTTCTGACCGGCCGTAACGGGTCGGGAAAATCGACGCTTCTGCGTGTCGTGGCAGGCCTTCTGAGGCCGGAAAAGGGTCGTGTCACATTCACCGGAAAGGACGGCGAATCGGACCGGCCGGCGGGCGAAGCCAGCCACTATCTCGGCCATCGCAATGCGATGAAATCGGAGCTGACCGTCGCGGAAAACCTGACCTTCTGGAAAACCTTCCTCGGCAACATGCTGGGCGGCTCCGGTCTGAATGTCGATGAAGCCGCTGACGCCGTCGGCCTTACCGGCATCGCGCACCTCCCCTTCGGCTATCTCTCCGCCGGCCAGCAGCGCCGAATCGCTTTCGCCAAACTTCTGGTCGCCTACCGCCCTATCTGGATCCTCGACGAACCGACGGCGGCGCTGGACAGCTCCGCCGATCAGCTCTTTGCCGATCTGATCACGGCTCATCAGAAGACGGGCGGCATCGTTCTTGCGGCAACGCACCAGCCATTGGGGTTGAAGAATGTGCAGGAGATGCGGATGACGGGGTTTGCCGGGGTAAGTGAGGGGGTGTGGGGATGATGTCGGGTTTGCCGAGCCTGCGATGCCACCCTCTGTCTCTGCTGAAGAGCTCATCGCTGCGCGATGAGTTACCCCCCTCTGTCACTATCGTGACATCTCCCCCTCAAGGGGGGAGATTGTCGACGGCAGCTGCTTGCCCAAAGCAACTTCGACAGGATATGCGAGTGCAGAAAGACATTGTTTGGCGTCGAGTGAGCGGCAGGCTACCGATCTCCCCCCTCGTGGGGGAGATGCCCCGAAGGGGCAGAGGGGGGTGGCGAGAAGCTGCAGCTTCGCGCGCCCTGAGCCAGGCGAAAGGCAACCTCCTCATACAGTTTGAAAGTCATCACGCATGACCGCCCTCCTCCTCCGCGACCTCAGACTTTCGGTGCGCGCCGGCGGCGGGGCGTTGATCGGTATCCTCTTCTTCCTCACCGTCGTCGCCGTCATTCCCTTCGGCGTCGGGCCTGACCTGAAGCTTCTCTCGCGCATCGGCCCGGCCATCGTCTGGATCGGCGCGCTGCTCGCCAGCCTGCTCGGCCTCGACCGGCTGTTCCAGGCCGAACGCGATGACGGCTCGCTCGATCTGCTCGTCATGCAGGAAACGCCGCTGGTGCTTACGGTTTTCATCAAATGCGCCGCGCATTGGGTCGCGACCGGCCTGCCTCTCGTCATTGCCTCGCCACTGCTTGGCCTCTTTATGAATATGAACGAGACGGCGATCGCCGCGACAGCGCTGACCCTGCTCGTCGGCTCGCCGGCGATCACCTTCATCGGCGCGGTCGGTGCCGCCGTTGCCGTGGCGCTGCCGCGCGGCGGGTTGCTAGTCTCCATTCTGGTGCTGCCGCTCACCATTCCCGTTCTGATCTTCGGTGTCAGTGCGACTTATGCCGCCGTCGAGGGGCCGCAACCCTTCCTGCCGCCGTTCCTGATCCTGATCGCGCTTACTCTGTTCTTCGCCGTCCTCGGCCCGGTGGCCGCCGCCCTTGCCTTGCGGAACACGACTGATTGATCAGAGGCATTCCAGGAAAAGTGCGAAGCGGTTTTCCTTCCGGAATGGGGTAAATACAAAAGGATGGAGCGTTTTCGCGTTTCGAAGAAATGCGGAAAGGCTTTAACAGAGATACTGTTTCGTCCATTCGGGACAATGCGGTCGATTGCCGGAGAAGCCATATCGGGTTAAACAAGCCGCATGAGAGATATCACTGCGATCAGCCGATTTTCCGACCTCGCCAACCCCACGCGGTTTCTGGCGTTTTCGGCGCGTCTCATTCCCTGGCTGGCGACGATTACAGCCATACTTTTCGCGATCGGTCTCTACCTGTCCTTCTCCACTGAGGGGGACTACCAGCAAGGCGACACCGTCCGCATCATGTACATCCACGTTCCGGCCGCCTGGCTGTCGATGATGTGCTACACGATCATGAGCATGTCGGCGATCGGCACGCTCGTCTGGCGCCATCCGCTCGCCGATGTCGCCGGCAAGACTGCCGCACCGCTCGGAGCCGCCTTTACGCTGATCGCGCTGGTGACGGGCTCGCTCTGGGGCAAGCCGATGTGGGGCACCTATTGGGTCTGGGATGCGCGCCTGACCTCGGTCTTCATCCTCTTCCTGATGTATCTCGGCCTGATCGCGCTGAACCGCGCCATGGACGACCCATCAAAAGGCGCCCGCGTCGCCTCCATTCTGACACTGGTCGGCTTCATCAATATTCCGATCATCAAGTTCTCTGTCGACTGGTGGAACACGCTGCATCAGTCGGAAAGCATCATGCGCATGGATGGCCCGGCCATCGACGCGGAATTCCTCTGGCCGCTCTTCGTGATGGCGCTCGCCTTCACGCTGCTGTTCTTCACGCTCCACCTGATGGCGATCCGCAACGAGATCTGGCGACGCCGCATCGCCACCCAGCGCCGCATGGCCGCGCGCATGGCGAGCCGGGAGGAATAGCGCATGTCGCATCCCTTCTACGTCTTCGGCTCCTATGGCTTTGCCGCCTTCATGATCCTCGCGATCATCGCCTGGATCTGGATCGACGGACGCCTGCGCCGTCGTGAGCTCGCCGCATTGGAAGCCTCCGGCATCCGCCGCCGCTCGCAGCGCGCGCCCGAAAGCGAGACGAAATGACTGCGGATGCCGATAACAAGGATCCGCCGAAATCCAGCGGCACCGCACGCTATCTGCTGGCGCTCATTCCGCTGATCGTCTTTGCCTGCATCGCATTCGCCGTCGGCAAAGTCATGTATGACCAGGAAGTGCACGGCACCGATATATCGGCCATTCCCTCGGCGCTGATCGGCACCAAGGCGCCGAAATTAGCGCTCGCACCTCTCGAAGGCTCCAACCTGCCGGCCCTAACCGATGACGCCGTCAAGGGCAAGCTGACGCTCGTCAATGTCTTCGCCTCCTGGTGCATCCCCTGCCGAGACGAGCATCCAGTGCTGAAGGAGCTTGCCAAGAGCGGTCAGCTCAATATCGTGGCGATCAATTACAAGGACACCAGCGAGAATGCGCTGCGCTTCCTCGGCGAGCTCGGCAATCCCTACAACGCCATCGGCATCGACCCGAACGGCTCGGCCGCGATCGACTGGGGCGTCTACGGCATTCCGGAATCCTACCTTGTCTCGCCCGACGGCACGATCCTCTACAAACAGGTTGGCCCGTTTACGCCGACGAGCCTGAAGGAAGGGCTTTATCCGGCGATAGCGAAGGCGCGAGGGGAGCCGGCGTCTTAACTCCCTTCTCCCCTCGGGGAGAAGGTGCCCGCAGGGCGGATGAGGGGCCGAGAAGTGAAGCGACGGGGACCTGAAGCGGCAAAACTGGAGCCGATTCTCCCGGTAACGCCCCCTCACCCGGCGCTATCGCGCCACCCTCTCCCCGATGGGGCGAGGGTAAAAACTAAATCCCGCCCTGCCACGTCTTCACCGCCTCGACCGGCCAGACCAGCATCAGCACGTTGAGCGTGAGATTATCGCGGATCAAATAGCCGGTGAGCAGCTCGAAGAAAATGGCGATGGCGACCGTCACCAGCACCGGCGCGCGCCAGGCGAACAGGAAGCCGACCACCATAAACACCGCGTCCATCGACGAGTTGAGAATACTGTCGCCGACATAGTCGAGCGAGATCGTCGTGGCGCGGTAGCGGTTGATGATGATCGGGGAATTTTCCAGAATCTCCCAACCGGATTCGATCAGCATGGCAACGAAGAGCCGCATCGACAGCGGCTTGCCGCGCAGGATCAGATGCGTGAGTCCGAAGAAGAGGAAGCCGTGGATGATGTGGGACGGGGTGTACCAGTCGGCAATGTGCTGCGAATTGCCGCTGGATTTGACCACCGGCTCGAACAGCTTCACGTAGCCGCAGGTGCAGATCGGCACGCGGCCCATCATGTATTCCGCCACGATCTGCACGAGCAAAACGACGGCGCAGGCGATGAACCAGAAGCTCTGTTGCCGGTAGCGGCTTTGGGCGTCGATGGCTTCGCTCATTTACCGTTTTCCGCCGGTTGTTCGATCGTATGCTTCATGATCAGCGGCATCTGCGAGAGGGTGAAGAGGATGGTGATCGGCATCGTTCCCCAGACCTTGAAGTTCACCCAGAGATTATCTGCGGCCTTTGTGTCCGGAAGATAAAGCCAGTTCGAGCCGCGCCAGACGACTTCGTTGAGCACGGCAAGAACGAAGAAGAAGATACCCCAGCGTAGCGTCAGCTTACGCCAGCCCTCGGCATCCAGCTGGAAGGCGGCGTTGAAGACATAGCCGAGCAGCGACTTTCCGAAGGCAAGCCCGCCGAGCAGCACGACACCGAATAGCGCATTGACGATGGTCGGCTTCATCTTGATGAAGGTTTCGTTCTGCAGATAGATGCCGAGCGCCCCAAAGACCAGCACCACAATGCCGGAGACGAAGGGCATAAGCGGCAAATGGCCGAGCATCACCTTCGAAACGATGAGCGAGATCACCGTCGCCGCCATGAACAGACCGGTGGCAATGAAGAGCGGACCGCCAAGCGCCGCCAGCTGCGGAAAATGCTGCACCAGCCAGTCGCCGCGCAGATTGCCGAAGAAAAACACCAGCAAAGGCCCGAGTTCCAGCACCAGCTTCAGCATCGGATGATGTTTGTCGGCGGCACTTGGGGTGAGATCGCTGTCGCTAGTCGTCATTGCGGCACTTTCGCTATCGTCGAATTTGTTCTTGTCGCTCATTGGCTGCTTCCGGCGCCTGTTCCGGCAATCGCATTGGCGAAATCCTCGGCCTCGAACGGCTCGAGATCGTCTACACCCTCGCCAACGCCGATGAAATAGACCGGCAGCTTATGCTTGGCCGAAATGGCGACAAGGATGCCGCCGCGCGCCGTGCCGTCGAGCTTTGTCATGATTAGCCCGTTGACGCCGGCAACGTTGCGGAAGATTTCCACCTGGTTCAACGCATTCTGGCCGGTGGTCGCATCGAGCGTCTGCAGCACGGTATGCGGCGCATCCGGATCGAGCTTGCCGAGCACGCGCACGATCTTTTCGAGCTCCGCCATCAGCTCCGCCTTGTTCTGCAGCCGGCCGGCCGTGTCGATGATCAATACGTCGCTCTTGTTGGCCTTGGCCTGCTGAAAGGCATCGAAGGCAAGGCCGGCAGCATCCGCGCCGAGCTTGGTCCCGATGAAGTCCGATTTCGTACGCTCCGCCCAGATCTTCAATTGTTCGATGGCAGCCGCACGGAAAGTATCGCCGGCAGCCAGCGTGACCTTCAGCCCTGCACCGGAGAGCTTCGCCGCCAGCTTGCCGATGGTCGTCGTCTTGCCGGTGCCGTTGACGCCGACGACGAGGATGACATGCGGCTTGTGGCTGAGGTCGAGCTGCAAGGGCTTTGCAACCGGCTTCAGCACCTTGGCGATTTCCTGCGCCATGATGCGACCGACATCTTCGCCGGTGACATCCTTGCCGTAGCGCTCGGAGGCCAGCGTATCGGTAACGCGCATCGCCGTCTCGACGCCGAGATCGGCCTGGATCAGCAAATCCTCCAGATCCTGCAGCGTCTGATCGTCGAGCTTACGCTTGGTGAACAGTGCCGCGATCTGGCCGCTCAGCTGCGACGAGGTGCGGGCGAGACCGGCACGCAGGCGCTGGAACCAGGAGAGCTTTTGTTTTGGCGCTTCGGGGATGGGCTCCGAGGCCGAGACGGCGGTGGAGAAGCCCTTCGGGAGGATTGGGGCAGACGGAGTTTCGGTGCTTTCTGACGAAGATTCCGACTCTTTCGACGATAGTTCCGTGCTTGCTGAGGCTTCCTCACCCCCCTCTGTCCTGTCGGACATCTCCCCCACAGGGGGGGAGATCGGTTCGATGGGGCGCTCTTCCGAAACTACATTGGCTTCAGGATCGGCAGGCTGCTCCGGTTCGATTGCCTGGAGGTCTTCATGCTGCTCCTCCGACTCGGATACGAGGGAACGGCCAGCCTCGGCGGCCTCGATCTCGTTCGCGCTGGAAACATCAGCAGGCTCTTCAGCCTGTTGCTCTTGCTCAGCCGGCGCGTCACTCTCCAAACGATCTCCCCCCTCGTGGGGGAGATGTCCCAAAGGGACAGAGGGGGGCGACGCAGGCTCGGCAGGTTCGGAAGCCGGCGAAACATCTACAGCAGGCGATGCCTCCTGCTCAACGACAGGCGCCTCAACCCCAGCCAAATCCTCCACAGGCGCCTGCTCCTCGGCCGGCTTTTCGCGGCCGAAGGTGAAGACTTTTTTGATGAAACCGAGCGCCATGAAGTGTCCGTTGAAGCATTAGGCCGCGACGGCGGCCAGAAGTTGCATGTCGAGGTGCTTGCCATTGTGGCCGGTGATTGCGACCTGCACAAGGTCGCGCGGACGAAGGCCGGGGGCGGCGACAAGCGTGAAGTTTTCCGTATGCGCCAACCCGCCATTCTCCACAAGCAGCCATTGCCGCGTGCCGACCATCTTGTCGAGATGGATCTGGTGCAATCTCTGCCCGGCCTCGCGCAGGCGGGCGGCGCGGTCCTTGATCAGGCCACGATCGAGCTGCGGCATGCGGGCGGCCGGCGTGCCGGGGCGTGGGCTGTAAGGAAAGACGTGCAGATGCGCGATGCCGGCCTCTTCCGCCAGGCCGACGGCATTGGCGAACATCTCTTCCGTCTCGGTGGGAAAACCGGCGATCATATCCGCGCCGAAGCTCGTCTCGGGGCGGAGCCGGCGCACGTCCTCGATGAAACGCATGGCGTCAGCCCGCGAGTGCCGCCGCTTCATGCGCTTGAGGATCATGTCGTCGCCATGCTGCAGCGACAGATGCAGATGCGGCATGAAGCGCGGCTCGTCGGCGATGAGATCCATCAGATGCTGATCGGCCTCGATGCTATCGATCGAGGAAAGCCGCAGCCGGCGGATTTCCGGGATCTGCTTCAGCAGCGTCTTGGCAAGCAGGCCGAGCGTGGGCGTTCCCGGCAGATCGGCGCCATAGCTGGTGGCATCGACGCCGGTCAGCACGATTTCGCGATAGCCGCTTTCGACCAGGTTGCGCGCCTGATCGACGACTGCGCCCATCGGCACCGAGCGAGAATTGCCGCGGCCATAGGGGATGATGCAGAAGGTGCAGCGGTGATCGCAGCCGTTTTGCACCTGAATGAAAGCGCGCACATGGCCATCGATATGGCGGATCATCTGCGGGGCGGTTGCCCGCACGCTCATGATGTCGTTGACGCGAAGCTTCTCTTCCGCCGAAACGCCGAAATCCGGCAGAGAGCGGTAGGAGGCGCTTTTCAGCTTCTCCTCGTTGCCGAGAACGACATCCACTTCCGCCATCGCGGCAAAGGTCTGTTTCTCGGTCTGAGCGGCGCAGCCGGTGACGATGATGCGGGCATGCGGATTGTCGCGGCGGGCTCTGCGGATCGCCTGTCGCGCCTGGCGGACGGCCTCGCCCGTCACTGCACAGGTGTTGACCAGAATGGCATTGTTGAGCCCGGCGGCTTCCGCTTGCGACCTCATCACTTCGGATTCATAGGTATTGAGACGGCAGCCGAAGGTAATGACCTCGACCCCGCTCACCGCGCCTGAGCCCCCTGCTCCGGATCGCGCGAGAAGCTGCCTGTGACCGGATCGACGGTGCCGGACCATTCCCATTCGGCAGGACCCGTCATCACGACATGGTCGTTACTGTCTAGCCATTCGATGGTGAGCTTGCCTGGTGCAGGGGCGGAGGCGACCTCGATCGTCACCTTGCGGCCGGTGCGACCGGTGCGCGCGGCGCTTACGGCGGCGGCACAGGCGGCCGAGCCGCAGGCAAGCGTGAGGCCAGCGCCGCGCTCCCAGGTGCGGGTGCGCACAAGCGTCGGCGAAAGCACCCGCGCCAGTGTGATGTTGGCGCGCTCGGGAAACATCGGATGGTTTTCGAGCAGCGGGCCGAAACGATCGAGATCGAAGGACATCGGGTCCTTGTCCACCCAGAAGATCGCATGCGGATTGCCCATTGAGGCAACCGAGGGCGAATGCAGGACGGGATTGTCGATCGGCCCGATCTGCAGCTCGATGCGGCTGGTATCGGCAAATTCCTCGGCAAGCGGGATCTTGTTCCAGGCAAAGACCGGCGTGCCCATATCGACCGAAATCGTGCCGTCCTCATGCTCTTTGGCATTCAGAATGCCGGCGACGGTCTGGAAGGTGAACACCTTCTTGCCGGTTTCGGCCGCCAGCGCCTGCACGACGCAGCGCGTGCCGTTGCCGCAGGCCTGCGCCTTCGTGCCGTCGCAGTTCAGAATATCGATCCAGGCGTCGGTGCCCCCAACTTTCGGATCATGGATCGCCATGATCTGGTCGAACTGGGTGGCTGGATCGGCATTGAGCGCGATCGCCGCAGCCGCCGTCACCACATCCTTGCGGCCTCGCATGTCGACGACCAGGATCTTGTTGCCAAGCCCGTTCATCCTCGCGAATTCGACCGTATTGCTCATGATGCCATATCCGTCCGTGTTTCGAGCTGTATATGGCGGAATTGCGGGGGAATTACCAGTGGGTGATGGCGCGCAACGTGGTATGGTGAACGATGCGCAGGCTAAGCGCTAGTCCGATCTACGCAACTCCGTCGCAAAAAGACCGTAACTAGTACCGTGGCCGGCGACGGTGATATGGGTACCGGTCGCAAGGCCTTTCCTGAATTCATCTGACACACCGCACACTTTGTCGAAACCGATTATGAGCCCCTGAAGCTGCAAAGGCGAATAGCAATGCTTTTCATAATGGTTGTCGGCGCGACCTACCGTGTAGGGAAGCTCTGCATGGTGCCCAACGAACAGGGCCAGCATCATAGGCCAAGCCATGACTGCCGTCATATAGCCTCCCAAATAACCAAGAACTGGAGAGAACAGGATACCCAGAACCGGCTTCAACCCTCGTTCATACGTTCGGTTCTGTAGCTGCCTGGTGGCGCCAGCCAACACTAGACAAAGTAAGAGCAGCGCAGTTCCTGCGCCCACTGCGACACCCCACCAACCGATTGATGCTATCCATTCAGTCGACGGAAGGAAGCGATAGCCTGCGAGCCCTGTGCAAACTAGAAAGAGGATTACAATCAGTAGGCAAAAAAGCAGCCAGCCCAACGCAGCAAACCTAGCCGATCTTGCTAAGATGTGCCCGCTTTTCCAATCCCCAGATCCGCCCATCAAGCAACCACCATCACAACTAATCAACGAATTATATCGTATACCATCGATTGTTAATTCAAGACGCATGCACTGCGATCAATTACTATGCCGCGTCTCGCCGCTGATTGGAGTCGTGAGTTTGAGAGGGCCGCCGCTCTGTTGCATTACTTTGTGCTATGAGCATCGCCGTAGGCCGACTTAATGTTAAAAAAAATGGCGCTTCATGTCGGATTGTCAAACATTACCACGTCCTAGGCTCGTCCACTCCGTCAAACCATAGGGATTATGACCATGCCGAATACCATAAGCCTGCACCGCGTCCTCGCCACCAGCCCGGAAAAGGTCTATCGCGCATTCATCGAAACCGACGCACTTGCCAAGTGGCTGCCGCCGAACGGTTTTGCCTGCAGCGTGCACCACTTCGAAGGAAAAGTCGGCGGCACGTTCAAGATGTCGTTCCGCAATTTTACGACCAGTGAAGTCCACGCTTTCGGCGGTGAATATATCGAGCTCGTTCCCGGCGAACTGGTGCGTTACACAGACAGGTTCGACGACCCCAACCTGCCCGGCCAAATGGAAGTGACGGTGACGTTGAAAAAGGTGTTGGTGGGAACCGAGGTCAACATCACCCAGGCTGGCATCCCCGATGTCATTCCGCCGGAAGCCTGCTATCTCGGCTGGCAGGAATCGCTGATCAATCTGGCGAAACTGGTTGAGCCTGAGATTACGCAGTAAGGCTTCCGACGCGCAGCGCAACCCCTTCTCCCCTCTGGGAGAAGGGATATTTGGCGTCCCTCAGACGACAGGTACGTCGAAAACCTCGCCTGCCCGAAGCGGACGAAAGCGATCCGGCTCCACGCCCTCGGCCTTCAACGCGGCATCCAGCGCCTGAACGGGCGTATCGATGCCCTCGTCCGTCAGCTGGAAGGTCGCGAAGTGATGCCCGGCGACATAGGCCGCGTTGCAGAGCTTCATGCCCTTGACCGCCTCTTCCGGATTCTGGTGCTGGCCTTTCATGAACCAGCGCGGCTCATAGGCGCCGAAGGGCAGGATCGCGAGGCGAAAGCCGTTATGTTTTTGCCGGGCAGCCTCATAATTGATGCCATCGTGAAAGCCGGTGTCGCCGACATGATAGATCTTGCCTGCTGGCGTGGTGAGCACGAATGCCGCCCATAGCGCCATACGCCGGTCGCCCATGCCGCGCGCCGACCAATGGTGACAGGGCTCGGCATCGATCGTCACTCCGCTTCTGACCTCCACGCGATCGCCCCAGTCGACCACGGTGATGTCGGCATCGGGAACGGCGCGGCGGATGATCGTATCGTTGCCGAGCGGCGTGACGATCTTTGGCCGATGCGCCTGCTGCAGGCGGGCAAGGGTCACGAGATCGAGGTGGTCGTAATGATTATGCGTGACAAGCACGAGGTCGATATGGGGCAGATCCTCGAAGCGGATGCCGGGCGGCACCACCCGCTTCGGCCCGACGGAGCGGAAGGGGCTGACCCGCTCCGACCAGACGGGATCGGTCAAGATATTCAATCCGGCAATCTGTAGCAGCATCGACGCATGCCCAACCATGGTCACGCGCATCTGCTCGCCGAAAACATGCCGGTCGGGCTTTGCCGCCGGAAAGGCGCTGATAACGGGATTGGGCCAGCGCACCCGGCCACCACCCAACTGCCAGCGCAAAAGATCGAACGCACCGCCCGGCTCAACGCCGCCTGGATTGAAGAAACGCTGGCCGTCGAAATGATCGGAAACTGGCCCCTGATAATAGGGATTTTTCTTGGCCGAGCCGGATGAGCTTGTCATGCCTTCTCCACCCCTTGCGTGCTTGTCGCCCCGACAGCCGGCAAGCCAATCTTGGCGAACCATTCCTCGGCCTCTTGCGCTGCCAGCGTCTCCTCCAGCACGACATTCGCCGGCATGGCGAAAAGCTGCGGCGTGAAGAAACTCGTGTCCCACAACGCCGCGCCTTCGATGGGAGGCGAAAGCAGGATGATCTGCCGGCCATCAACACGGGAAATCGTCTCGACGGAGGCCTCGCCGGAAACATCGACAAGACCCGGCTCATCCGGCCGCATCGTCTGGTAGCGCCACCATGGTTCGTCATTGCCCTCTTCGGCCACGGTCACGCAGCGCGCCATATCGACAATGAACCTATTGGGCGCACGGCCGCCAGGAAGCCGCTCGCCGAAGGCCGCCTGGACCAGCGTGAACAGATGAAAGCTGTTGACGATATTCTCATAGCGCAAACGAAAGCCCTGGCGGCTCGGCAGGTGCAGCACCAGCAGATCGTCGCTGCGGCTCAGAAGCACTTGGCGAATCCAAGCCGCCCCCGGCGTGTAATCCTGCAATTCCGCAAGCTGCGCCATCAGTGCCTTGTTGCCGGCGGCAAGTGCACGCTCCTGCGGCATGCCGGAAAGATGCGAAACTGCCGATTGGCCGAGCAGCTGGAACGCATCGAGCAGCTGCCTTTGCCGCGGGCTCAGCTCCTTGCGGCCGGCAAAGCCACGATGGATCTGCGGCAGCCACGCCAGATAGAGTTCCCATACGGCCGGACCGCTGCGTTCCACGGCCCCGCCCTTCTCGACAATGGTGCCGAGCATATTGGCAAGAACGGCGGCTCCCGGTGGCGGCAGGCGGCTGAGCTCGCGCGCCGCCCGCGCCGCGATCTTCGGCTGGGCCTTGGAACTCGCATAGAAGGCTTGAGCCGCTGCATTGAAACGGGTGTCGACCCGGCCGCCGGCGTAAGTGCGACACGCGGCAAGAAGATCGGTCAGGGCTGCATCATTCATTCGAAACGGTCTCGGGGAATCACTTGACGGCTGGGATCGATACAACAATTTGAAAACGGTGATACGGTCAAATCGACATCGATATGGCGATCTCATTCGTGCATTTCAGGCATTTCGGCCGCATTGGGTTGACTTTGCCGGCCTTTTCCTGTTTATCGCCCGCAATCTGCGACGAGCACAAGCCTCCGAGCCACCGACCGGGACCCAAAAAGGTATAAAGAGATCCCGGAGGTCAACACCCGACAGCGCGATGCGCCCTCGGGTGCTTTTTGGCTTTGCGTCTTGTTTTCGTCATGGAAAAGCACGACGTTTTCGGGCGAGGAACCGCGCACAGGCGCAAATCCAAATCCCAAGCGATCGATAAGGAAGAACCGATGTTTGAAAACCTCCAGGACCGTCTTGGTTCCATTCTGAATGGACTGACAGGCCGCGGTGCGCTCTCGGAAGCCGATGTTTCCGCAGCGCTGCGCGAGGTTCGCCGCGCGCTTTTGGAAGCCGACGTGGCGCTGGATGTCGTTCGCTCCTTTACCGATCGTGTCCGCGAAAAGGCCGTTGGCGCCGAAATCCTGAAGTCGATCAAGCCCGGCCAGATGGTCGTCAAGATCGTTCATGACGAGCTGATCGAGATGCTCGGCGGCGAAGGTGTGGGCATCGACCTCAACGCGCCAGCCCCGGTCGTCGTCATGATGGTCGGTCTGCAGGGCTCGGGCAAGACCACCACGACGGCGAAGATCGCCAGCCGCATGACGAGCCGCGACCGCAAGAAGGTCCTGATGGCCTCGCTCGATACGCGCCGTCCGGCGGCGCAGGAGCAGCTGCGCCAGCTCGGCGTCCAGACCGGCGTCGACACGCTGCCGATCATATCAGGCCAGTCGCCGACCGACATTGCCGCTCGCGCCGTGCAGGCCGCCAAGCTCGGCGGCCATGACATCGTCATCCTCGACACCGCCGGCCGTACGCATATCGACGAGCCGCTCATGGTCGAGATGGCGGATATCAAGAAGAAGTCCAATCCGCATGAAATTCTGCTGGTTGCCGATAGCTTGACCGGTCAGGACGCCGTCAACCTTGCCCGCAATTTCGACGAGCGCGTCGGGATCACCGGCCTCGTACTGACCCGTATGGACGGCGACGGCCGCGGCGGTGCGGCCCTTTCGATGCGCGCCGTGACAGGCAAGCCGATCAAGCTGATCGGCGTCGGCGAAAAGATGGGCGAGCTGGAGGAATTCCATCCCCGCCGTATCGCCGACCGCATCCTCGGCATGGGCGACATCGTCTCGCTCGTCGAGAAGGCCGCCGAGAATATCGACGCCGAAAAGGCCGCCGCCATGGCCGCCAAGATGGCCAAGGGCAAGTTCGACCTCAATGACCTCGCCGACCAGCTCGGCCAGATGCAGAAAATGGGCGGCATGGGCGGCATCATGGGCCTGATGCCGGGCATGTCGGGCATGAAGGACAAGATGGCCGCTGCCGGCCTCGACGACCGCCTGTTCAAGCGCCAGCTCGCCATCATCTCCTCGATGACCAAGGCCGAGCGCGCCAATCCGGACCTCCTGAAGCATTCCCGCAAGAAGCGCATCGCCGCCGGCTCCGGCACCGACGCCTCCGACATCAACAAGCTTCTGAAGATGCATCGCCAGATGGCGGATATGATGAAGATGATGGGCGGCAAGGGCAAAGGCGGCATGATGAAGCAGCTGATGGGCGGCCTTGCCGGCAAGATGGGCCTCGGCGGCGGTATGGGCGGCATGCCCGACCTGTCGAACATGGACCCCAAGCAGCTCGAAGCCCTGCAGAAGCAGGCCGAAGCCGCCGGCCTCGGCCGTCCCGGTGGCTTGCCGGGTAGTTTGCCAGGCCTCGGCGGCGGTGCTGGTTTGCCTGGTCTTGGCGGCGCCAAATTGCCAGGCCTCGGCGGTGGTTTCCCGGGGCTCCCCGGTTTGCCGAAGAAGAAGTGAAAGGGATCGTTGACCCCCATGATTGATCCAGACGTCAAAGCCCAACTGGGCAACTACCGCCAGTCGATCGACAATATCGATGCCGCACTGGTGCACATGCTGGCCGAACGCTTCCGCTGCACCAAAGAGGTCGGTGTGCTGAAGGCCAAATACGACCTGCCGCCGGCCGACCCGGCGCGCGAAGAATTTCAGATCGAGCGCCTGCGCCGCCTGGCAAAGGACGCAAATCTGGACCCGGATTTCGCCGAGAAGTTCCTGAACTTCGTCATCAAGGAAGTCATCCGGCATCATGAACAGATCGCTGCGGATTTCAAAGGGTAATCCCTGACCGCGTGCCCCAGAAAGACGCGAGCACGTTTTCAACAGGGATCACGCGGCACGAAAACAGCAGCGCGACGTAACCATACCGCACAACGAAGCGGTCACGAAAAGCCTAAGGAGAATTAACATGGCACTGAAAATTCGTCTCGCCCGCGGTGGCTCCAAGAAGCGCCCGTACTACCACGTTGTCGTAGCCGACGCTCGCTCGCCGCGCGACGGCCGCTTCCTGGAAACGCTCGGCTCCTGGAACCCGATGCTTGCCAAGGACGACGCCAAGCGCGTTGAACTCAAGGCCGAGCGCATCAAGCATTGGCTCGACCACGGCGCACAGCCGACCGACCGCGTTCTGCGCTTCCTCGCCGAAGCCGGCATCGCAACGCGCGAAGCCAAGAACAACCCGGAAAAGGCAAAGCCGGGCAAGCGCGCTCAGGAACGCGCTGCCGAAAAGGCACAGAAGGCTGCTGACGCCGCTGCTGCTTCCGAGTAATCGGACCTCGCATTGATTGAAAACGGGTGGCATGGCGACATGCCGCCCGTTTTTTGTTCCCATCGGCTGGCGTTCAGCCTATGAGAGAACGCAATTGATCCCGGCAATCGGCGAAGAGACCATGACGAAACTGCAAAATCCGGTATTGATGGCAACGATCGGCGCAGCGCAGGGCCTGAGAGGCGAGGTGCGCGCCCGCGCCTATACGTCGGATCCGACCGCGCTCGGCGACTACGGCCACCTGCATAGCATGGACGGCCGCAGCTTCGAGGTGTTGGAAATCCGCGAGGCCAAGAACGTCGTGATCGTGCGCTTCCGCGGCGTCAACGACCGCAACGCCGCCGAAGCGTTGAACGGGCTGGAACTCTATATCGAGCGCGACAACCTGCCTGATGACGAACTCGACGATGACGAATTCTTCTATGCCGATCTCGAAGGCCTGGAGGCCGTCGACGACCAGGGCACCGGCTACGGCACGGTCAGCGGCGTCTATGATTTCGGCGCCGGCGACCTGCTGGAGCTGAAGGGGCCGGGCAAGCGCCCTGTTCTTATCCCCTTTTCCGAGGCTGCGGTGCTCGAAATCGACCTCGAGGGCGGCAAGATCCTGATCGACCCGTTGGCCGCTGGCCTGATCGACGGCCCTGACGATCTGATCGGCAAACCGGAAATGCCGGAAAAACCCGAGAAGCCGCAGGGCAAGCCGAAGAAGAAGTGATCCTCATTGGGAAGTGCCCTCATTAGGAAGTGATTGCGCCATGAGTTTCCGGGCGACCATATTGACGCTTTATCCCGAGATGTTCCCCGGCCATCTCGGTACCTCGCTTGCCGGCAAGGCGATGGAACGCGGGCAGTGGTCGCTGGATACGGTACAGATCCGCGATTTCGCGACCGACAAGCACCGCACCGTCGACGACACGCCGGCCGGCGGCGGAGCCGGCATGGTGCTGAAGCCTGATGTGCTTGCCCGCGCCATCGATCATGCCAGCGAGAACGACAGCCGCCCCCGCCTGCTGATGAGCCCGCGCGGCAAGCCGCTGACGCAGAAGCGCGTGCGCGAGCTTGCAAACGGCGAAGGCGTCATCATCGTTTGTGGCCGCTTCGAAGGCGTCGACCAACGGGTTATCGACGGTCGCGACCTCGAGGAAGTTTCGATCGGCGACTATATCCTCTCGGGCGGCGAGCCGGCCGCCCTCATCCTGCTCGACGCCATCGTCCGCATCCTGCCCGGCGTCATGGGCAATGACCTCTCCGGCCTGCACGAAAGTTTTGAAGGCGGCCTGTTGGAACATCCGCACTATACCCGTCCGCAGATCTGGGAGGGCCGCGAGATTCCCGCCATACTCACCTCGGGCAACCACGCGGCGATCGCCAAATGGCAAAGGGAAAAGGCTGAAGAGCTCACGCGAGAGCGCCGGCCGGATTTGTTGGACGAATTGCGGAAGAAATAGCGGCAGCACCGCCTGGATGAGCGAGATCGGTTCGGCTATGCCCGCAAAACCGGCAACAATCGCCACTTAATTCCCTGCCAAGGGGTGACAAACGCATGACAATAGGGTATGTGCGCGCCCGGCATGGGAAAATTCCCATCAACCAGCAAAGAAGAGCAGACGTATCCGCTCCTGCCTGAACGGGCATATATCCGAGGCGTGATCTCAGGGTCCGACCAAAGATAGAATGATGAGCGCTCTGGCTGTTGAACCAACAACGAGGTTGATAACATGAACATCATTCAGCAGTTGGAAGCCGAACAGGCTGCCAAGATCGAAGCCAAGCGCACGCTCCCCGAATTTTCCGCTGGCGACACTGTTCGCGTCAACGTGAAGGTCACGGAAGGCAACCGTACCCGCGTTCAGGCCTATGAAGGCGTTTGCATCGCTCGCTCCGGCGGCGGCCTGCAGGAAAACTTCACGGTTCGCAAGATCTCCTACGGCGAAGGTGTCGAGCGCGTATTCCCGGTTTACTCGCCGATGATCGAAAGCGTCGAAGTCGTTCGCCGCGGTAAGGTCCGTCGCGCCAAGCTCTACTACCTGCGCGACCTGCGCGGTAAGGCTGCCCGTATCGTCGAAAACACCGGCACCCGCGCCCGCAAGCTCAACGATGCCGAGCGTCAGGCTCTGGCCGATGAGAAGGCACGCATCGAAGCCGAGAAGGTTGCAGCCGCTCAGGCTCTCGCAGCCGAGAAGGCAGCAGCGGAAGCCGCCGAAGCAAAGGCAGCTGCCGAAGCTGCTGCTGCAGCCGAGCCGGCAGCAGAATAAGTTTCGATCCACTTGGGATCGCAAAGCTTGAAGGCGGCCCTCGGGTCGCCTTTTTGCTGTCCGGCTCACGCCCATCGGAAAGAAATTTTCATCGTCAGCCACCCGCTTAGAGTTGCTTTTCTATTTTTATGATCGCAGCCACGGCAACGGCCTTGCCATGCACTTTCCAAATATGACACTTTCCCGCCACGCTAATCGGGGAGATTTTCATGGCATTCCGTCGTTCGTTCCTTCTGGGCCTTGGCGCCCTCGTGCTTGCACCTTTCGCTGCCTTCGCCGCCGACCTGCCGAACCTGAATGGCAAAACCGTCGTCGTCGTCACCGAGAATGCCTATCCGCCGCTGCAGTTCATCGACCCGAAGACGAACAAGGCGATCGGCTGGGAATATGACGCGATGAACGAGATCGCCAAGCGTCTGAACTTCAAGGTCGAGTACCAGAACACCAGCTGGGACGCGATGATCCAGGCTGTTTCCGAAGGCCAGTACAACATCGGCATGACCGGCATCACCATTAAGGAAGACCGCAAGCAGAAGGTCGATTTCTCTGATCCCTATATGCGCTCGCAGCAGTTCATGCTCGTGCGCGGCGACGAGAAGCGCTTCACGGATGCCAAGAGCTTCGCTGCTGTCAAGGAGGCGCTGATCGGCGCGCAGCCGGGCACGACGCCCTTCTACACCGCCGTCTATGAAGTCCTCGACGGCAACGAGCAGAACCCGCGCATCAAGACCTTCGAAACCTTCGGCGCCACCGTACAGGCCCTGAAGACCGGTGACGTCGACATGGTGCTGACCGATGGCACGGCCGGCAAGGGCTATGTCGATGCCTCCAATGGCGGCCTGAAGCTCGTCGGCGGTCCGCTCGGCACCGAGGATTTCGGCTTCATCTTCCAGAAGGGTTCCGATCTCGTCGCCCCGATCAATGCCGCGATCGCCAGCCTCAAGGCCGATGGCACGCTCGACGCACTGAACAAGAAGTGGTTCCTCGACTACAAGATGGGCCAATGAGTTCTGAAGATCGATATATTGGAAGCCCGCTCTGATGGCGCCTTTGGCAGGCCCGGGCGCGCACCGCGGCAAGGATGACTTTCCCTGGTGGCTGGTCGCCCTCGCTATCCTCGGCGTCATCGCTTCCTTCGCAATTGCGGCGAACGGCCTCTATGCCCAGATTTTCTCTCTTCTGCTGAATGGCATCGGCGTCACAGTCTTCGTGACGCTGGTGGCCTTTACGCTGGCCATGCTGCTCGGCCTCGGGCTAGCGCTGCTCGGCCTGTCCGATTTTCTCGTGCTTAGGCAAGTCGCGCGCTTCTATATCGAGATCGTGCGCGGCATTCCTATTCTGGTGTTGCTCGCCTATATTGCCTTCGTCGGCACCCCGGCCTTTGTCGCCGTCTATAACGTCGTCATCTCGCCGTTGGTCTCCATTGGCTGGACAAACCCGATTGTCACCCGCGATGTGCCCTTCATCTGGCGCACGATCATCGCGCTGACCATCGCTTATTCGTCCTTCATCGCCGAAATCTTCCGCGCCGGCATCCAGGCGGTCGACCAGGGCCAGATTGAAGCGGCAAAGGCGCTGGGCCTCACCCGCTTCCAGCGCTTCCGCCTCGTCGTCTTCCCTCAGGCCATCCGCGTCATCCTGCCGCCGCTGTCGAACGATTTCATCGCCATGGTGAAGGACAGTTCGCTCGTGTCCGTGCTCGGCGTCGCCGATATCAGCCAGCTCGCCAAGCTCTATTACTCGGCCAATTTCCGCTACTTCGAAACGCTGTCAATCCTCGCCTTCATCTATCTGCTGCTGACGATCGGCCTGTCGCTGCTGCTCAGGCAACTCGAAGCCTGGATGCGCCGCCGCTCCGGCAGCGACCGCTCCGCCTTCCCTCGGCTAGCGGCGAGCCAGCCGCCCGGCGCGCAAGTATGATGCCAAAGGCGACAGTACCGATACAGCCTATCGTCGCCATTGCCGAAGGTTTTGAAAATTGATATGAGCATGGCCATGAGTAAGATCATGAGCAAAGACGGACGATACGTCACGGCTTTCGTGCTGCAGGACCATAAGCGCCTGCCGGCACGTTTCTTTGCGATGATTTCGGGCGCGCTCAACAGCCGACTTCGCTGATCACACCCGAGGCCGGCGGTCCTGATCCGTCAACCCCCTTTTCGATAATGCCAATATGGATCTGTAGCCATGAGCGCTCCACGCACACTGTATGATAAAATCTGGGACGACCATCTGGTCGACGCTCAAGAAGACGGAACCTGTCTTCTCTATATCGACCGTCATCTCGTTCACGAGGTGACGTCGCCGCAGGCCTTCGAAGGTCTGCGCATGTCCGGCCGCAAGGTTCACGCGCCGCAGAAGACGCTGGCTGTCGTCGACCACAACGTGCCGACCTCGCCCGATCGCCACCTTGGCATCAAGAACGAGGAAAGCCGCATTCAGGTCGAGCAGCTCGCCAAGAATGCCGCCGAATTCGGTGTGGAATACTACTCCGAAAACGACAAGCGCCAGGGCATCGTTCACATCATCGGCCCCGAGCAGGGCTTCACCCTGCCCGGCATGACCATCGTCTGCGGCGACAGCCACACCTCGACCCACGGCGCCTTCGGCTCGCTCGCCCATGGCATCGGCACCTCCGAAGTCGAGCATGTGCTCGCCACGCAGACGCTGATCCAGAAGAAGGCCAAGAACATGCTGGTGCAGGTCGACGGCCAGCTGCCGCCTGGTGTCACCGCCAAGGACATCATCCTCGCCATCATCGGCGAAATCGGCACCGCTGGCGGCACCGGCTACGTCATCGAATATGCCGGCGAAGCCATTCGCTCCCTGTCGATGGAAGGCCGCATGACCATCTGCAACATGTCGATCGAAGGCGGCGCCCGCGCCGGCCTGATCGCTCCGGATGAAACGACCTTCGAATACATCAAGGGCAAGCCGCGCGCGCCGAAGGGCGAAGCGCTGGAACAGGCGATCGCCTACTGGAAGACGCTGAAGTCTGACGAAGGCGCGCATTACGACCGCATCGTCAAGCTCGATGCCGCAAGCCTGCCGCCGATCGTCTCCTGGGGCTCCTCCCCGGAAGACGTCATCTCCGTTCAGGGCATCGTCCCGAACCCCGACGAGATCCAGGACGAGACCAAGCGTACCTCCAAATGGCGTGCGCTCGACTATATGGGCCTGAAGCCGGGCACGCCGATAACCGAGATCAACGTCGATCGCGTCTTCATCGGCTCCTGCACCAACGGCCGTATCGAAGACCTGCGCGCAGTCGCCAGGGTCGTCGAAGGCAAGACGGTTGCTTCCACGGTCAACGCCATGATCGTTCCGGGCTCCGGCCTGGTGAAGGAGCAGGCTGAGGCCGAAGGTCTCGACAAGATCTTCAAGGCTGCCGGCTTCGACTGGCGCGAGCCTGGCTGTTCCATGTGCCTCGCCATGAACGACGACCGCCTGAAGCCGGGCGAACGCTGCGCTTCGACTTCGAACCGCAACTTCGAAGGCCGCCAAGGCTTCAAGGGCCGCACGCATCTGGTTTCACCGGCCATGGCTGCCGCCGCCGCGATCGCCGGCCACTTCGTCGATATCCGCGAATGGAAGTGATCTACTCGAAGACATGAATGACAAAGGGCGGCTCGATGGCCGCCCTAACTCAATTGCGGAATATCTTGTCTGTCGCGAAACTTCGAGTTTCTACGACAAAAATTACAAGAGCATTTTTATCGCACTAAGTTCGGATTTTAGCGGCGTTTGAGGGAAGCATGATCCCAAAAAGCCTGCACCGCAAACAGCATTTCACCATGCAACGCTTGATACTGTTTCTCCGATTCCGATGAGAACGCTGGCTTCCCCTCTTCGTCGCACTGAACAGAGTCCCCCAAAGCATCGGCCATATCGGAATAGAAGTAAGACATATCACCGTACGGGCGTTTGCAATCCATAAGCTCGACGTAGCCGTAATGGGCTCGGATATTCATGCTCTTAATGAGCGACAGATGTTCTTCTGTAACAGTGAAAATGAAGCTGGCTTCGGTCGGCACCTTGATGCTTGCGTCTCCCCATTCATTGAGCTGAAGTTCTCCATTTTCAGCGACAGCAGCATGATAATTGTCGATTTTATACGACCCTGGACCAAGCTCATAGGTTTCGAAGAAACGCCGAGCTGCCTCGGCCAATCTTTCCGCCAATACCTCCCATTTATCAGGGTGGTCGGTGGCTATGTCCGGGTGGAGAGCAAGAAGTTTTAAGAGGATAGCGCCGTTGGCTTCATCGTCATTAACGACACCGAGAAGATATATTCCACCGGCTTCCGATGGGTTCCAATAAGGGTGCATTGATGTTCGCAAGATCTCGATCATATCGGTATTTGCCATGATACCCTTCATATCTCTTAGCAGCGGATATTCGCAAAATCCTAAATGGAGCGACGGCTTTGCAACTAAACTTACTCAAGTCGTGAAATCAGCGTCTGCATGATAGACAACCTGAGATATATATCACAAGGAATCCGCGACTAGTATCCACCTGAATTCCGCATCGCATTCATGATGGAGTGCCCTTACTTAGGGATTGTGCGAGAGTTTGAGCCGCCAAGCCCTGCTGCACCCTCTGGCTAAGCCAGACGCTGCCGAGGACGATCACAATGCCGAACATCTGCATCGAGTTCAGCTGCTGGCCGAGCACCGCCCAACCCAGGATCACCGCAGTCGTCGGACTGAGAAAGCCGAGCGGCGAGACCACGGAGGGCTCGAGCCGCGACAGGCCCCGGAACCAGAGAATATAGGTAAGGGCAGCACCGATCAGCCCGAGATAGGCGAAGCCGAGAATGTTAGCGCCGGTCAGATGCGGCAGCGGCGGCTCAAGCAGCAGCGCCACCGGCAGCAAAAGCACGCCGCCTGCCGTCAGTTGCCATGCCGTAAAGGTCAGCGGCGAGACATCGGGCCGCCAACGGCGGCTGAGCACGGTTCCCGCGGCCATGGAGAAGGCGCCGCCAATGCCTGCGATAATGCCGATCGGATCGAGCGTCGCATTCGGCGTCAGGATCAGCAGCGCGACACCGCCGATGCCGGCAATCGCAGCAACAATCGAAAGGCTGCGGATCGGCGATCCCAGCAGCAACCGCGCCAGCACAATGACGATCAGCGGCTGGACGGCACCCACGGTCGCCGCCACGCCGCCGGGCAAGCGGTAGGCCGAGATGAATAGCAGCCACCAGAAGACGGAGAAATGCAGCGCCCCGAGCACCAGCGACTTCAGCCACCAGCCCCCATGCGGCAGCCGCCGTACGATCAGGAGCAGCAGCAACCCGGCGGGCAGTGCGCGCAGCATCGCGACCGTGAGGGGATAGCCGGCGGGCAGAAGCTGCGTTGTCACTAAATACGTGCTGCCCCATATCGCCGGCGCAATGGCGGTCAGCAAAAGGTCGAAATTACGGTTCATGGCCTTAGCCTCGAAATTTATCTTGACTTCAAGATAATCTGAAATACCTTGACGTCAAGATAAATTCATGGCGAAATTCCACCATGGATCGCATCGACAAAATTCTTGAGCAATGGCGCCGCGAACGGCCTGATCTCGACACCACGGCCATGGGCCTGTTCGGGCGCCTTCGCAATCTCGCGCTCCATCTCTCGCGCGAAATGGAGAAGACCTTCGGCCGCTTCGGCCTGAACTCGGCGAACTTCGACATGCTGGCGACCCTGCGCCGCTCGGGCGAACCCTATACCCTCTCCCCCAGCGACCTTATGGAGACGATGATGGTCTCGTCGGGCACGATGACCAATCGTATCGATCAGCTGGAGAGGGCCGGCCTCGTCGCTCGCAGCCAGAATCCGGATGATGGCCGCAGCTTCCTGATATCCCTGACGCCGAAAGGTCTCGAGCTTATCGATGCGGCGGTGACAGCGCATGTCGAAACGCAGAAACGCTTGATCGCCACCCTTTCTGAAGGCGAACGAAAGGCTCTCGACCGGCTGCTGCGCAATTATTTAGCCGACTTCGAATCTGGTTGATCGCCCCGAACGCGATCCGGCGCAGACGTCGTGAATACAGCCGCGGAGCCAGCGATGCGCCGGATCCGCATCCATCCGTGGATGCCAGAGCAGCGAGATCATGACGTCCGATGTCGGCACCGGCAGCACGAAACTGCGCATGCCGACGCGCAGATTGCCCGTATAGCGCTCCGGTACGCTGACGATCAGGTCGGAGGCGCGCGCCAAGGCCAGCGCAGCCGAAAAGCTGCCGACAATCGTTGCGATCCGTCGCTTCAGGCCCAACTCTTCCAACGCCTCGTCGATCTGCCCTTTCTGAAGGCCGCGCCGTGATACCAGAATATGTTGCCCGGCCGCGTAACGTTCCGGGGTCGCCTCTCCTTCACTCAACGGATGTCCGCTTCGGACCACGCCGATGAAGCGATCGCGGAACAGTGCCTGCGTTCTGAGCTCCGGACCGGTATCGTCGCCGACAACACCGGTTTCGAAATCGATCGTCCCATCGCGCAAAGGCGTGCTGTCCTTGTCCAGCTTCTGCGTGAAATAGAGCCGAACGCCAGGCGCCTGCTCGGCAATGCGCGTGATTAGTTCGGCCCCGAAATTCTCCACGAAACCTTCACGGGTGCGCAGCGTGAAAATTCGAGCAAGCTGCTTCAGATCGAGGCTTTCGGCGGGCCGCAAAGCCGCTTCCGCCTCCTGAACGAGATGATCGACGCGCTCGCGTAGCTCCAGCGCCCGCGGCGTCGGCACCAGCCCTCGCCCGGCCCTGACCAACAACGGATCGCCCGTCGTCTCGCGCAGGCGCGCCAGCTGCCTACTCATGGCGGACGGGCTCAATCGCAATCGCCGGGCGGCGCGCGCGACGCTGCCTTCGGCAAGCAGGACATTGAGAGTGACGAGCAGGTTGAGATCGGGCGTGGACATGGCGCGAGCATAGCACGGTTTATGTAATATAGCGTCAAACGCACGAATGAAGTGCAAATGCTGCGCGTTCCGCCATATCACGTCGAGAGCTACCTTTCTGCCGAGACTTTATAGACGGCCACCAGAGATGGAGCTCATGTTGCAACCAATCATCGAAGATCCCCGCCACACAAAATCAGCATCCTCGACCCGCTGGGCCCTTGTCAGCCTATCGCTCTCCATGCTGATGCCTTCGCTCGATACCAGCATTGCCAATGTCGGGCTGCCGACACTCGCCCAGGCATTCGGCGCCTCTTTCCAGCAGGTACAGTGGATCGTGCTTGCCTATCTGCTCGCCATCACCACACTGATCGTCAGCGTCGGGCGGCTGGGCGACATTTTCGGCCGGCGACGCCTGCTACTGATCGGCATAAGCCTTTTCACCCTCGCCTCGCTTTTTTGCGGCATTGCGCCGACACTCTGGCTATTGCTCGCCGCCAGAGGTTTGCAAGGTCTCGGCGCCGCCATGATGATGGCGCTGACGATGGCGATGGTCGGCGAAACCGTGCCGAAAGAGCGGACAGGCAGCGCCATGGGCTTGCTCGGCACCATGTCCGCGATCGGCACCACGCTCGGCCCATCGCTTGGTGGCATCTTGATCGCCAGCTTCGGCTGGGAGACCATCTTCCTCGTCAATGTACCGCTCGGGATCGCGAATTTCCTGCTCGCCGCCCGCTTCCTGCCGACGGATCGTCAGGATCGGAAGGCGAGCAAGGCCCGGCTGGATACGATCGGCACCCTGCTGTTGTCCCTGACACTCGCTGCCTATGCGCTGGCCATGACCCTTGGGCACGGCAGATTCGGTGCGGTGAATATCGGTCTGCTGTTGACGGCAGCTTTCGGCATCGTTCTCTTTGCGGTCACTGAAACGAAGGTGGAGGCGCCGTTGTTACGCCTTTCGATGTTCCGTGATGCATCGCTAAGTGCAGGCCTTGCCATGAGCACTCTTGTTTCCACCGTCATCATGGCAACGCTGGTGGTCGGACCCTTCTATCTCTCCCGTGCTCTCGGCTTCGACGCCGCCCATGTCGGCGCCATCATGTCCGCCGGCCCGCTGGTGTCAGCGCTAACGGGCGTGCCGGCCGGCCGCATCGTCGATCGCTTCGGCGCCCATCGCATAACCATGACGGGTCTTGTGGGTATGATCATCGGCCTGTTCCTGATAGCAGCGCTGCAAGGCAGATTCGGAGCCGCCGGCTACATCGGTCCGCTGGTTATCGTGACGGCAAACTATGCGCTCTTTCAGGCATCCAACAATACCACCATCATGAAGGACATAAAGGCGGAGCAACGTGGCGTGATTTCCGGTATGTTGAGCCTGTCGCGAAATCTAGGCCTGATCACAGGCGCCGCCGTCATGGGTGCGATCTTCACATTCGCCTCCGGCGCCACCGACATCACGGCAGCGCATCCGGAAGCGGTGGCGAGCGGAATGCAGACCACCTTTGCGGTGGCCGCTCTGCTGATCGTCGGGACTTTGGCTATAGCACTTGCCGGCTCTGCTTATGCGAAGCGCGCACCTCTTTCAGAGGAAGCGCTATAATCGGCTCATAACAAAAAGGCCGGAAGCATTCGCATCCGGCCTCTTGAAAGCGCAATTGCGAAATCAGAAACTCGCCGTTAGCGGATCCGGGCCAATCCGGCCGCCGGCCGAATCGAGCTTGGCGATCTCGGCCAGATCGTCGCTGTCGAGCTTGAAATCGAAAACGTTGAGGTTTTCCTCGATGCGGCTCGGCGTCACCGATTTGGGGATGACGATCAGGCCGTTATCGATATGCCATCGGATGATGACCTGCGCTGGCGTGCGGCCATGCTTGGCGGCGACCTTGCCGATGGCGGCGTTGGTCAGAAGCTTGCCCTGGCCGAGCGGGCTCCAGGATTCGGTCTTGATGCCGAGTTTGTCGTGAACGGCACGCAGTTCCTTCTGCTGGAAGGTGGGATGCAGCTCGATCTGGTTCAGCACAGGCGTCACGCCGGTCTCACCGATGATACGTTCGAGATGCGCGGCGGCAAAATTGGAAACGCCGATCGAACGGGCGTGGCCTTCCTCCTTGAGACGGACGAAGGCCTTCCACGTGTCGAGATAGCGGTTGCGATGCGGCG
This sequence comes from Hyphomicrobiales bacterium, assembly GCA_900472485.1. Classification (GTDB taxonomy): domain Bacteria; phylum Pseudomonadota; class Alphaproteobacteria; order Rhizobiales; family Rhizobiaceae; genus Rhizobium. Next base: position 243,843 of record UCII01000012.1, on the reverse strand, counting down.
ACGGCCAGTGGATGAGGTAGAGGTCGATATAGTCGGTGCCGAGCCGTTTCAGGCTTTCGTCGAAGGCCTTCAGCGTGGAATCGAAGCCCTGTGCCTCGTTCCAGAGCTTGGTTGTGAGATAGATATCCTTGCGGGCAACGCCGGACTGGCGCACGCCTTCGCCGACGCCATCTTCGTTGGCATAGATGGCTGCGGTATCGATATGGCGATAGCCGGCTTTCAAAGCCGTGCTGACGGCCATCGGCGCGACGTTTTCCGGCGTCTGCCAGACACCGAGGCCGACCTGCGGAATGGAATTACCGTCATTGAACGTGATTGTCGGTTGCGTGGTCACGATAAGTCTCCAAAGGATGAGAAGCGGGTGGAGTGAAGGCGTGATTTAAATTCTAAAAGAAAAGGGGCCGGTCTGGTCCGCAAAGGCGCACCGGTCGAAATCCCATATAGTGGAGAATATTGGGATGTTAACCCCGGGCGATCTTTCAGACAACCCGGACGGTCGTACCTCTTCGCAGCGATGGCAGAATGCGCTTCATGTCGCGCAGGCTCACGGCAACACACCCGGCCGTCGGCTCATATCCCGGCCTGATCAAATGGAAGAAGATCGCCGAGCCGCGGTTGCGCCTGCGCGAGCGCACGTTCCAGTCGAGCACCAGGCAGACGTCGTAGAGGCCGTCGCGCCGCCGCAATTCCTCGTGGCTCGGCCTGAAAGGCGCCTTCACCAGCCTGTTGTAGTTGGGATCGTCAGGCTGGTCGCACCAGAGCATATCCTTCCGGATGTGCCGCATCGGCAAGGCCGTCCGCAGAAAACGGACCCGATCGCCGCGTGTGAAGCCGTAAAGCAACTTCATGTCCGCGATGGGTGTCGCGCCGTCCCCTTCGCACTTGAATATGCTGCGTCCGGATCGGCCGATCGCCGCCGGTACCGTCATGCCCCCCACCTGCACCAGCGCCCGCGTTTTCTTACCCGGCTGAGCACGCACGACGATCGTCGAAGCGGTCCGCCTGGCCCCCACCCTTGTCTTTTGCATTTTCCTCACATGTTTTTGCTTTGCGCGTGATTTCATTTGAAATCATAGCAGTTTCAACCAAACGACCAAGCCTGAGCCGCGTCGCGACTTGCTAAAAATGCAATTTGGCGTAGGACTTAAGTGGGATTAGAACGAGGATCCGAACGGCATGACCGCACGCACCATTCTCCTGGTGGACGATGACAACGACCTGCGTGAGATGTTGGTCGAGCAATTATCGCTTTACGAGGAATTCAACGTCCTGCAGGAAGTGACTGCCGGAAAGGGCGTGCAGACGGCGCGCACCGTGCCCGTCGATCTCCTCATCATGGATGTCGGCCTGCCCGATATGGACGGCCGTGAGGCCGTGAAGCTGCTGCGCAAGAACGGCTTCAAGCCGCCGATCATCATGCTGACAGGGCATGACACGGATTCCGACACCATCCTCGGCCTCGAAGCCGGCGCGAACGACTATGTGACGAAGCCCTTCCGCTTCGCCGTACTGCTCGCCCGCATTCGCGCGCAGCTGCGCCAGCACGAGCAGAGCGAGGATGCGACCTTCACAGTAGGACGCTACCTCTTCAAGCCGAGCCAGAAGCTTTTGACCACTGAAGACGGGCAGAAGATTCGCCTGACGGAAAAGGAAGCTGCCATCATCCGCTATCTCTATCGCGCCGACCAGAAGGTCGTCACTCGCGATATCCTTCTCGAAGAGGTCTGGGGCTATAATTCCGGCGTGACCACCCATACGCTCGAAACCCATGTCTACCGCCTTCGCCAGAAGATCGAGCGCGACCCCTCCAACGCCGAAATCCTGGTCACGGAAAACGGCGGCTACAAGATCATTCCATAGGCGATCGATGGCGCTGAACGACGATATCCGACTGCTGTCGCAACTGCCGCTGTTTCATGGCATGGGCGATGAGCCGCTGCGGCTGATCGCCTTCGGCGCGGATCGCCGCCATGTGAATGAGGGCCAGACGCTGTTCCGGGAAAAATCGCCGGCCGAATGCGCCTATGTCATCACGCGCGGCAGTTTCGAGCTCAGCACCATCGATGCCGACGGCCAGAAACAGGTGGAAGCGGTGGTCCAGGCAGGCACCATGCTTTCGGAACTGGCGATGGTGACGTTGGTAGAGCGCAAATATACGGCTGTCGCCGCCGAAGAGTCCGACGTGATCCGCATCACGCGCGCGCTCTTTCACCGCTTGATCGAAGAATATCCAGACGCCGGCCTGCTGATCCAGAACCGTATCCGCGAAAACTTCGCCACCCTTGCCAGACAGGCAGCCGCAATGCTCGGCCGCTTTTCCTGACAGCAAAGCCAGAATTTCAATTTAGAGCTCGATGGCGGTCTTCTTCGAAGAGACCGGCGGTGAAATCGGCCGGGATTGACGTAAGGCGTCTTGGAATCCTCGAACCAGTTTCCATGCGTTGGGATCGTAGATCCCTGCCTCATGTGCAGCACTGAGATCACTTGAGGATTGAAAACCTGCAGCTTTGGCGTCGTACTCCATCTTGTTCGAAACGGTGAGCTGCGCAACAAACGCCAGAACGGCAATCAACCATCCAAAGAGCCGATGTCCCTTCCTAAATAGTCCGCGTGAGATGCCGTAGAACATGATGAAAATGAGCACGCCAATCAATGCTAGCATAGGTGACATGAACAACCGCGCAGTTGGAAGGAGTCGAATTTATCGCAAAAGCATACTGAATTCTCCATATTCTACCATACCGCGAACGCCGCCAAAAAAGAGTGCGGTTAACGGACGCTGAATGCCGCATCGCAAAACCTCGACGACTATCTAGCAACCGACCATGCGTTCGCCCGGCACTTCCCGCATACATAGATGCGGCGAGAAGCCGCTTCGCGCCCTGATCCGCTAGCGCTTGAAACCAGTAAGGGGATTTTCGTCTCAGCAAATCTATAGATTGAAATGCGCCACGACCGGCACATGGTCGGACGGACGGTCCCAGCCGCGCGCCGCTTTCAGGATCTCGATGCGCTGCAGATGCGGGCCAAGATCGGAGGAGGACCAGATGTGGTCGAGGCGGCGGCCGCGGTCGGCAGCCTCCCAATCCTTGGCGCGATAGCTCCACCACGTATAGAGCTTCTCGCTTGCCGGCACCTGCTGGCGCATCAGGTCGAGCCAGGCGCCGCGCTTCATCACCTCGAGCAGCCCTTCGGTCTCCACTGGCGTATGGCTGACGATCTTCAGGAGCTGCTTGTGCGACCAGACGTCGTGCTCCAGCGGCGCGATATTGAGATCGCCAACGAGGATCGCGGAGGTGTTCTGCTCGGCATTGGCATGCAGCTTCTTCATCTCCTCGATGAAATCGAGCTTGTGACCGAATTTTGGATTGATTGTGCGATCCGGCTCGTCACCGCCGGCCGGAACATAGAAATTGTGCAGGCGGATGCGCCGGCCCCCACGCTCGAAGATGGCCGAGATATGCCTGCTGTCGCCGACATTGCAATAGTCCTGGCGATGATCCTCTGTCAGCGGAAAGCGCGAGGCGATGGCCACCCCATGATAGCCCTTCTGGCCATGAATGATGATGTGCTCATAGCCAAGCGCGCGGAGCGGCGCGTGAGGGAAAAGCTCGTTCGGAACCTTGGTTTCCTGTAGGCAGAGAATATCGGGCCGGGCCTGCATGACGAATTGCTCGACGATCGGCATACGCAGCCGCACCGAATTGATGTTCCAGGTCGCAATCGAAAATCCCATGCCCGAGCCTTTTCCTTGGAGCAATTCGAGGAAAAGTGCGCAGCGGTTTTCCGTCCGGAATTGCGTCAAAACAGACAGCCGGAGCGATTCGGCGATTCGATGAATCACCGGTCTCTCTCTCCGGTCAGCGTAAGGCTTTAGACCGGCTGTAGCGGAAAGAAAAGCGCCATTCGCGGCTTACCTGTGGCGCAGGATGGAAGCGACGCTTAGCGCGTATAGTCGATGCGGAAAACGCTATCGTCGAAGGCGACGTTCGTCTTCACATTGTTGATGATAACGTCGGTCGTCTTGCCCTGCGGATCGATGACGGTCCATTGGCGTAGATCATAGGACTTTGAATCAAAGATCATCGTAATAGTGGAATCGCCGAAGACGGTGCGATTGCCGAGTGTGATCTTGGTCAGATCCGGCTGCGAATCGACGTTGCGCACCATGTCGGCCGAGAGGTCGATCTTGTTGGCCAGCAGCAGGCTCAGCGGCGTCTTCGATAGCTGATACATGTTCCTCGTCTGCGTCTGATCGTTGATGACCTGTACGTTATTACCGTCGCAGATCACGCGCATGCGCGACGGCGGATCGTAGTTGAAACGCATCTTGCCGGGCCGCTGGATGAAGAATGCGCCGCTCATCTGATCGCCGCGCGGTCCGATCTGCAGGAAGCCGCCCTTCATCGACTTGATGGACGAGAAATGATCGGCAATGGCCTGGGCGATACCGGGATTGAGGGTCGCTGCAGCTGTTTGCGTCTGGGCCTGAGCCTGTGCGAAAGCCGAAACCGGCAGAGCGCCTGCCGCGCCGACCGCAAGCGCAGCGCCGAGAAGGTGCCGGCGGGTCAGGGAAAGTCGGCTGGACGGCTGCGCATCAAACTTTGTCATCGAATTCTCCTTCATGCTTCGTCCATGGCGCGCAAAATCGGCGTCTTCATGGCGCAACGGCCCAGGGCCGGTAAGGGGCTGCGATCAAATTTCCCTGAACATAGACGAGATATGCGACACGGAAAGGCAGGTTGCCTCAGCGATCGAGAATATCGGCCTCGGTGGGAACGAGGATTTCGCGCTTGCCGGCGTGGTTGGCCGGGCCGATCACGCCTTCCTGCTCCATGCGCTCGATCAGCGACGCCGCGCGATTGTAGCCGATGCCGAGACGCCGTTGGATATAGGAGGTCGAAGCCTTGCCGTCGCGCAGCACGATCGCAACCGCCTGATCATAGGGATCTTCTGAATCCGATAGATTGGAAGTGCCGACCGGACCGTGCCCGTCATCATCCTCGTCGTCATCGGCGGTGATGGCATCGAGATATTGCGGCGCGCCCTGTGTCTTCAGATAAGCGACGATATCCTCCACCTCGCCATCGGAAACGAAGGGGCCGTGAACGCGCTGGATGCGCCCGCCGCCGGCCATGTAGAGCATATCGCCCATGCCGAGGAGTTGTTCGGCACCCTGCTCACCGAGGATGGTGCGGCTGTCGATCTTCGACGTCACCTGGAAGGAGATGCGCGTCGGGAAGTTTGCCTTGATCGTGCCGGTGATGACGTCGACCGACGGACGCTGCGTCGCCATGATGACATGGATGCCGGCCGCACGCGCCATCTGCGCCAGACGCTGCACGGCACCTTCGATATCCTTGCCGGCGACCATCATCAGATCGGCCATTTCGTCGATGATGACGACGATGTAGGGCATGGGCTTCAGATCGAATTCTTCCGTCTCATAGATCGCCTCACCGGTCTGCCGATCGAAGCCGGTCTGCACGGTTCGGCTGATCGCCTCGCCCTTGGCGACGGCCTGTTCGACGCGGCTGTTGAAGCCATCGATGTTGCGCACGCCGATCTTCGACATTTTCTTGTAGCGCTCTTCCATCTCGCGGACGGTCCATTTGAGCGCAACGACGGCCTTCTTCGGATCGGTGACGACGGGCGACAAGAGGTGCGGAATACCGTCATAGACGGAGAGTTCCAGCATCTTCGGATCGATCATGATCAGGCGGCATTGCTCGGGCGTCATGCGGTAGAGCAGTGACAGGATCATGGTGTTGATGGCAACGGATTTACCCGAACCGGTCGTACCTGCCACAAGCAGATGCGGCATCTTGGCGAGATCGGCAATCACGGGCTCGCCGCCGATCGTCTTGCCGAGCGACATGGCAAGCTTCGCCTTGGAGGTCTCGAAATCGCGGCTGGCGATGAGCTCGCGCAGATAGACCGTCTCGCGCGTCGAGTTCGGCAGCTCGATACCGATGGCGTTGCGGCCGGGAACGACGGCGACACGGGCGGCGATCGCGCTCATCGAACGGGCGATATCATCGGCAAGGCCGATGACGCGGGACGACTTGATGCCGGGTGCCGGCTCCAGCTCATAAAGTGTGACGACCGGACCGGGGCGGACATGGATGATCTCGCCCTTGACACCGAAATCCTCAAGCACGCCTTCGAGCATGCGGGCATTCTGCTCCAGCGCATCGGCAGAGAGCGTCGCATCGCGGGCGACCGCCTTGGGCTCGGCGAGCAGATGGACGGCGGGAAGCTGGAAGCCATAGGGACGAATGAAGGAAGTCTGCGCCTCCCGCTCTGCCCGTGCTCCAGGCTTCGGGCGCGGAGCGGCTGGAGTGACGCGATGGCCAGCGGCGGCTCCCTTCGATGCAGCCGGGGCTAACGGCCAATCTTCATCCTCATCGTCTGGCAGAATATCGGCAGGGCGCCGTGGATCGCGATCATAGAGCGCATCTTCATCCTCATCCTCATCGTCACCGAGACTGATCGACGGCGCGGAAACGACGCGGCGCGCCGGACCATCCATGGACGGCTCCAGACGGTCGCCCCGAGCTATGGGTGCCTTGGCGCGCACCGGCTCGTTCAGCGTGCCGAATTCGTCGTCGTTGAAATCGTAAGGCGCGTCGAAGGCATGGTCGCGGCGCTTGCGCGGACCCATGCCGAACAGCCGGCGCAGGCGAGCCTGCGTGTTGTACCAGGCGTGCATGACGGCGCCGAAGGCCATGAAATTGCCGAGGAAGCTGCCACGGTCGTCATCCTCGTCCTCATCGCCGACCCGGCGGGCGCGGCTGCGGGTTTCCTCGTAATCGTCTTCATCACCTTCATCTTCCACGAGATTTTCGCCGATGACGCCGGAGGCGAAGAGCATGAGCCAAATGGCCGGAACGGCGAGAACCGAACCGATGATGATGGCCACCACACCGCTCGGATAGGTGCCGATGAAGAGGGCTGGAAGACGGAGAAGAAGATCGCCGACGACGCCGCCGATGCCGTTGGGGATCGGCCAGGTGGGCGGCGCGGGAAAGCAGGCGATGGAGCCGGCCGCGACGATGCAGCCGCCGAACCAGGCGCCGAGGCGCGAGGGTACTCGATGAAGCTTGCGGTTGGTGATCAAAGCAAAGGCCCAGGCGACGACGGGCAGCATCGCCAGGACCGAGGTGAGGCCGAGCGACTGCATCATGATGTCGGCAAAAGCGGCGCCGGGAAAGCCGAGTAGGTTGGTCGGCGCATTGGCAGTTGCGTAGGAGTAGCTGGGGTCCATGACGTTCCAGGTCGCCAGCGCTGCAACCGCAAGCGCCAGCAGGAACAATATCGCGAAACCTGTCAGGCCCTTGACCTGACGCCAAACCACGCTCGATAGCGATAAACGGTCGGGGCGACCGCTCAACGCCGCCGAATTGCTTCTGCCCATGATATCCAGCCCCGTTCCTGTCCAAAGCGCAAACGAATCGGTCTATGCCCCACTCGCCGGCAGGTTAGCCATACCTAATCAGAGGAGGGTTAATGGCATGTTAACCATGCACGCCGACCTCATGAATCGCCTGTCGTCTGAAGAAAAATGGCTGTGCACAAACGAAAAGGGCCCGAACCGAGGTCCGGGCCAAGGGCGCCTATTTGCGATGAAATAGGACGCGACGGGATGTTGAGCAAAACCGGAGAGTTTGCTCCGGTTTCGCAAGCTCCGATCAGGAATTGTGGTAGGCGGCTTCGCCGTGCGAGGCGAGGTCGAGGCCTTCGCGTTCGGCTTCCGGAGCGACGCGCAGGCCGATGATGACGTCGACGACCTTGTAGAGGATCGCAGAGCCGATACCGCACCACAGGATTGTCGTGACGACGGCGGTCAGCTGGACGACGACCTGGCTGCTCATCGTGACGCCATCGGCATAGCCGACGCCGCCGAGCGAGGCGCTGGCGAAGATGCCGGTTGCGATAGCGCCGAAGATACCACCGATGCAGTGTACGCCGAAGACGTCAGCCGTATCGTCGTAGCCGAACTTGTTCTTCACGACCGAGACGAAGAAGTAGCAGAGCGGCGAGACGATGAGACCCATGACGATCGCGCCCATCGGACCGGCGATACCGGCTGCAGGCGTGATGGCGACGAGGCCGGCAACCATGCCCGAAGCGCCGCCGAGCATGGAGGCCTTGCCGCGGGTGAAGGTTTCGACCAGCGACCAGGAGATGATGGCGGCTGCCGTTGCGACGAAGGTGTTGACGGTTGCGAGCATCGCGCCGCCGGAAGCTTCGAGGTTGGAGCCGGCATTGAAGCCGAACCAGCCGACCCAGAGCATCGATGCGCCGACCATGGTGAGCGTCATGGAGTGCGGAGCCATCATGTCCTTGCCGAAGCCGACGCGCTTGCCGACGAGAATGGCGCCGACGATGCCTGCAATACCGGCATTGATGTGAACGACGGTGCCGCCAGCGAAGTCGAGTGCGCCCATCTTGAAGAGCATGCCGTTGGAATCCCAGACCATGTGCGCGATCGGGAAGTATACGAAGGTCGCCCACAGCGCGCAGAAGAGCACGGCTGCGCCGAACTTGATGCGCTCTGCGAAGGCACCGATGATGAGCGCCGGCGTGATGGCAGCGAAGGTCATCTGGAACAGCATGAAGATGAATTCAGGGATGACGACGCCCTTGGAGAAGGTTGCAGCCGTGGTCGAGGTCGAAACGCCCGAGAGGAACATCTTGGCCGTGCCGCCCCAGTAAGGGCTCGAACCGCCGCCGAAGGCGAAGGAATAGCCGTAGAGAACCCAGAGGATCATTACGACCGCGCCGATCATCGTGCACTGCATTAGAACCGAGAGCATGTTCTTGGCGCGGACGAGACCGCCATAGAACAGTGCAAGACCCGGCACGAGCATGAACAGCACGAGAATGGTGGAGATGAACATGAAGGCGGTATCGCCCTTGTCCGGAACCGGCGCGGCGGCGGTCGCAGCGGCTGCAGCCGGAGCGGTCTCCTGCGCAAAGGCGATCGCCGGGGCAAGCAAGGCCGCAGAAAGCACGCCCACCCGTGTCAAGGCGGAGGAAAGCTTGGAAAATGACATGCAAATAACTCCCTGGTCCGCCGTGTCTTACAGCGCTTCTGAATCGGTTTCGCCCGTACGGATGCGCACGGCATGGTCAATGGAATAGACAAAGATCTTGCCGTCGCCGATCTGGCCGGTCTTGGCGGCCGATGCGATGGCCTCGACGGCCTTGTCGACGGTTTCGGATGCGACTGCGACCTCGATCTTCAGCTTCGGCAGGAAGCTGACGGCATATTCGGTGCCGCGATAGATTTCGGTATGCCCCTTCTGGCGCCCGTAACCCTTCACTTCGGTCACAGTCAGGCCCTGGATGCCGACAGCCGTGAGGGCCTCACGGACCTCATCGAGCTTGAACGGCTTGATAATGGCCATCACAATTTTCATCTGGTTTCCCATCCTTTGTTAGCCTCGGCGCGGAGCCGACTCTCCTTGCCGCCGACGAGTGTTCCTGCAGCGACTGGCCATACACATTCAAAGGGCGTGCCAGATTCGTGACACATTTATAACATGTTGAAATAAAACAGATTTATTGCGTAGATCCAATAAAGCGGCATTTCTCGCCAAAAGAGCAGCACAAATAAAGTGCAATTTTATAAAATTGCACTTTATTTAATCATTTGCCTTTTTACGAATCAGGCCTTCCTGCGCTACCGACGCAATCAGGATACCGGATCGCGTAAACAGGCTGCCGCGGGTAAATCCGCGCGCGCCGGAAGCGCTGGGGCTCTCCTGGCTGTAGAGCAGCCAGTCGTCGAGCTTGAAGGGTCGATGGAACCACATGGCGTGGTCGAGGCTCGCCACCTGGACGCTCGGATCCAGAACCGATGTGCCATGCGCATTCAGGGAAACATCGAGCAGCGTCATGTCGGAGAGATAGGCAAGCACGGCGTTCTGATAGAGCCGGTCATCCGGCACCGGTCCCGTCACTCGAACCCAGATATTCTGCCGCTGACTCGGCTGTGCGCGCGAGAAATAGCTTTCGATCGACACCGGCCTGATTTCGATCGCCCGCTTGCGCTCCCAGTAGCGGCGGACATTCTCCGGCGCATGGGCGAGATAGCGCTGCTTGACCTGCTCTTCGTCCATCAGATCCTCCGGCATCGGCACGTCAGGCATATCCCCTTGATGATCGAAGCCGGGCTCGTCGACCTGGAAGGATGCGGTCAGCGCAAAGATCGCCTTGCCATGCTGGATGGCCAGCACACGCCGCGTATTGAAGCTGGAGCCGTCACGCAGCCGATCGACCTGATAGAGGATTGGAACCGAGGGATCGCCCGGCAGCATGAAATAGGCGTGCAGCGAATGCGCGAAACGATCGCTGTCGACGGTTCTCTGCGCCGCCATCAGTGCCTGGCCGATGACCTGACCGCCGAAAACGCGTTGCCAGCCCACCTGCGGACTGTTGCCGCGAAACAGGTTCATCTCGATCGTTTCGAGATCGAGCGTCGCCAGCACGGTTTCCATCGGGGTGGGCTTCTCGGTCTCTCGCGACATTTTGCTTGAACTCCCATGGTAGGAACCGTCAACAGGATGCTCTATATAGGGCAGGACGTGACAGTAAGACACAGGGAAGCGCTATGTTGGACATGCTGGTAGTGGGTGGCGGATATGTGGGTCTTGCCGCAGCGGTCGCAGTCAAGCAGGCCGCACCTCACCTCGACGTCATGATCGTGGAAGCCGCTCCCGAAACCGCCTGGAAGAAGGACATGCGGGCATCGGCAATCATCGCGGCCGCCTCGAAGATGCTCGACGTCCTCGGCGTCTGGAACGAGATCGCACCGGAGGCCGAGCCGATCACGCGCATGGTCGTCACCGATTCGCGCACGGGCGATCCCGTCCGTCCGGTCTTCCTCACCTTTGACGGCGAAGTGGCCGAGGGTCAGCCCTTCGCCCACATGGTGCCGAACCTCACCATGGTCGGAGCGCTCCGTGGCGCCTGCGAACGCTTGGGCATACCGATCAAGCATGGCCTCAGCGCCACCGGATTCACGACTGACGACAATAAGACCAAGCTCACCCTTTCGGATGGCAGCACGCTGGAAACACGGCTTCTTGTCGCCTGCGACGGCGTGCGCTCGAAGCTACGCGACATGGCCGGTATCAAGACGGTCAATTGGGATTACGGCCAGTCCGGCATCGTCGTTACCGTCGAGCACGAGCGGCCGCATGGCGGCTGTGCCGAGGAGCATTTCCTGCCCTCCGGCCCCTTCGCCATTCTGCCCTTGAAGAACAATCGCTCCTCGCTCGTCTGGACGGAACGCACCTCCGACGCCGAACGGCTCGTCGCTTCCGACGATCTCTTGTTCGAAGAGGAACTGGAGCGCCGCTTCGGCCACAAGCTCGGCGCGCTTACCACCGTCGGGGAACGCCGGGCTTTCCCGCTCGGCCTCACGCTTGCTCGCGCTTTCGTCGCGCCGCGATTTGCGCTGGCGGGCGATGCCGCCCATGGCATCCACCCGATCTCCGGCCAGGGCCTCAATCTCGGCTTCAAGGATGTGGCAGCCCTTGCCGAAACCATCGTCGAAGCCGACCGCCTCGGCCTCGACATCGGCTCGATCAATACCCTCGAACGCTACCAGACCTGGCGCCGCTTCGACACTTTCCGCATGGGGGTGACGACCGACGTGCTGAACCGGCTCTTCTCCAATGACAGCACGCCCTTGCGCATCGCCCGCGACTTCGGCCTGGGGATCGTCGATCGTCTGCCGAGCGTCAAATCCTTCTTCATCGGCCAGGCAGCCGGTACGACCGCGAAGGACAATCCGCGGCTGCTGGCTGGTGAGGCGATTTAAGCGCGGGAAATTGGAAGAAGTGTAATTCCCCGCAGATGTCTGCCGAAGGGACCGCGAAGCGGAAAGTCTGCTATTGGATGTCGGAAAGACAAATCGAACCGGAGAGAATTCCGAACCTGAACGCATAGCAATCGTTTGACGCAGCGCTGGATCTCACCTCATGTCGTCTTCAGTTGAAGCGCGGCGACCGGTCGGCAGATTGGCTTGAGAAATAGCGCGCGGGCGTGGTGCCGAGCGCCTTCTTGAACATCACGATGAAGGCGGTCGGGGACTCGTAGCCGAGATCGCTGGAGACCCTCTGCACCGACGCGCCGCTAGCCAGTTCGCGCAAGGCGATGACGAGATGCAACTGGCGCCGCCACCGGCCGAATGTCAGTCCGGTTTCCTCGACCATCAGCCGCTTGAGGGATCGCTCGCTCATGGCGACATGTGCCGCCCAGTCGGCAAGTGTGCGGCGATCGCTTGGGTCATCCGTCAAGGCAGCAGTGATGGCGTTGATCTTGGGATGATGGGATGCGGGCAGCGACAGCGCCTCTATCGGCATCTGCACTAGTTCGTCCAGCATGACCCTGACCAGGCGCTCAATATGTTCATTCCCGGCAAAATCGACCGGCACATCTGCCAAGCGCAGGATCATCTCACGTAGCATCGGCGAGACAGAAAGCGTGCAGCACTCCATAGGCAGCGCCGCTGCGCCGGGCTCGACGAACAGGTAGGAGAGATGGGCGTTGGATGTGGCCTGGTTGCTGTGAAGAATGCGCCCCGGTATCCACACGCCGCAATTCGGTGGAACAATCCAGAGGGCGTTCTCCGTCCTGCAGGTGACGGCGCCGCGCAAGGCCATGACAAGCTGTCCCTGGCGATGCTGGTGCAGAGGCACTTCGGCTTTGTACTGGCTGAAGTCGAGACGCACGGCGAATGCCGTGCGATCCAGACTATCGGGATCGCATTCAGCATAACAATCCAGCAATGCTTCGGAAGATTGGCCTGATTTAGAGATCATGTGGCATTATCTCCAAATTCGCCGGACCTGCAATGAGCTACCGTTCAGTGATCAATCATGGAACGGAGTGTGTTATGAGAATTGCTGTCGTTGGTGCAACGGGACGAATTGGGCGCAAGCTTACCCGAACCCTTTTGGGCGCCGGGCATCAGGTAAGGGCCCTATCCAGAGGTGGCCCGGCGCTGGAAGAGCTGGTTTCGCTTGGCGCAGAGCCGTTCATCGGAAGCTTTGATGAGGGGACAGGTGATCTCCACGCATTTTTCCGCGATGTCGATGCCGCATTTCTGATGGTCAAGACAGACTGGAACAAGATCAAGACAGACTGGAACGACTTCGAGGGTCACTATCCCGTCGTGGCTCAGCGTTTTGTCGATGCGCTTGAAAAGTCCGACGTCAAGCTGGCCGTGAGCCTGACCGCCATGGGGTCCGAGGTCAACGCGAAGACCGGCCATTTCAAGGGCTTCCACCATCTCGACACCAAGCTCAATGAACTGGGCTCGATCAATCTGGTTCACCTGCGTGGCGCCTGGTTCATGGAGGATACGGTTCAGTGGATCAGGCCGGTTGCCAGATATGGCCGCATTGCGTGGTCCTGCCTGCCGGATCTGAAGATGCCATGGGTGGCAATCGATGACATCGCCTGGCTGGCTGCCGGGGAACTGACCAATCCAAGAGGCAGACACCGGGTCAACCTTGAGGTCGGTTCTGAGGACATCTCCATGAATGACCTGGCCGCGATCATCAGCGCTCAGATCGGCAAGCCGGTCGACTATCGCTACATCGACACGAAGCGCGAAGAGGTGAAAGCCGAATTCATCGGGCGGTTCGGAACGCCGGAAAGATGGAATTACGACATACTGACGACTGAAGCCCTGAACAGCGGCCTCGTCAAGTTCCACGGGCAGCATGAGGATCGCCCGCAACTGCCGACGACGATGGAAGCGTTCATTCACGACGTTTGGAAGCCAAGCTACCTGGCAAACCCGGCGCCTCTGGAAGACGACCGGGAAACCTTTGCTCTGTGGTGCGCGAAGGACTAGCCCCTCGCAGGCAGCTCATTCCGGCTGCCTGCAGTATCCCCGGCGTCGACCTATAGCCGGCGCTGACGAGGCGATACGACCAGGGGAACGGCAGCTTCCAGGCGGTCTCGCGAACCGTCCGCTGTCCGAAATGAAGGCGCGAAGCTGCCCCTGGGTTTGGCTTCTGTTAGACCTGCCGCAAGCCGCCGTCGACGCACAGTTCGGCACCGGCGATGTAGCTCGCGTCATCGCTCAACAAGAACAAGGCGGCCGCAGCGACTTCCGAAGGCCGGGCCATTCGCCCCATCGGGATCGGAGCGACAAGCGCAGCACGCATGTCTTCCGAAACCGCAGCCATCATTTCCGTATCCGTTGGACCGGGCGCAACAACGTTGACGCGTATACCTCTGGGTGCAAGTTCTGCCGTCCAAGTTCGGGCATAGGAACGCACGGCTGCCTTCGTGGCGGCGTAAGTTCCGTATGAAGCGTAACCTCCACTATCGGCGATGGATCCGACGAGGACGACCGACCCACCTTCCGTCATCGCAGGGAGCGCTGCCTGCAGGCCGAAAACCATCCCGCGGACGTTGACGCCGAAGTGGCGGTCGAAGTGGTCCGGCGTTATGTCTGCGATCTGCGCAGGCTCGGAGAGGCCTGCATTCAATACGAGCGCATCAATATGGCCATATGCTTTTCGCACTTTTTCGACAGTCTCCACCATATCTTCGGGCACACTGGCATCGGCGGTAATGCCGACCGCGTCATGGCCGATACCCGTGGCCGCCTTCTCGGCATCTTCACTTCTACGACTGGTAATGAAGACCTTCGCCCCTTCGGCAGAAAGCCGCTCTGCGATCGCCAAGCCTATACCCCTGGCGCCGCCGACGACCAGGGCAACCTTGTTACTCATTCGAGCCATCGTAAATCCTTTCAATTGATGGTCTCGTCATGATATACGTCATATATCTGATATCAATTACGCACCTGAAGTAGCCTAGATATGGACGAGTATACTGACCTGGAAGCACTTTCTCATCGCGCCTGTGCCGACATGGCGCAGGTTCGCCCGGTGCTCGACAAGATCGCTGATAAATGGACGATCCTGATATTGACAGTGATCTGTCCCAGACCCTCGCGCTTCAACGAGATCAAGCGGCGTCTCCATGGGATCACGCACAAGGCTCTGGCCGACGCTTTGAAGAGGCTCGAGCGGAACGGTCTTGTGACGAGAACCGTACTCCCAACGCAGCCGATTGGCGTGGAATATGCCATTACCCCCCTAGGCCATTCACTGCGGGAGCCGTTTGAAGCACTATGTGCATGGGCAGCGGCCAACGGCGACAAGGTCGAGGCGGCCACGCTACGCTATGACAAGATGGGAAATCGCCGCTGACAATATCGCTATGACCGCTTCTCTAATCGGGCATTGGGGTCAAGCTCATTCTTATTGGTATGTTTCCATCGCCGCCGAAGCGGCAGCGAGAACGGCGGTCCCGTAGGCATTCGGCCGATCGCCCAGCGCACCGGAGATGAATGTCACCGAACGTTGCCGGCGAGGCGATCTGAAGAGTCGGGGCGAATCGCCAATCTCTGAAGCGGAAACCCTCTATACGAGGTTCCGCATCTCGGCATCCATCCAGCTGCAGAATTGCCGGACCGCCCTCGATTCCGAGCGGCGCTGATAGCGATACGTGCCGGTTTCGACCGGTTCGTAGCCAGGCAGGTTTACCAGCGCACCCGATTTCATTTCCCGGCACGTGAGGATGGTCGGTGCAAGCAGCACTCCGAGACCAGCGACGCAGGCATGAAGCGCGGCGTCGTCCGTGTCGAAGGCATGGCCGAAGGAAAGATCTGCCGGCAAAAGATCGAACGCCTTGCACCAGAGCTGCCAATCCCAGTTGCCCACACAGCATTGCAGAGCCGGCAAGCGCGGAAGGGCAATCCCCTGACGATTGGTATCTTTTGCCAGCAGGCCCGGAGAAACGACCGGACGGCGCAGGTCGCGCGCGAGGAATTCCCATCCTTCAGCGACTTCCCCTATCCGGAAATGGCGAATACTGACATCCGAGTCGGGAACGGCCGGAAAGCCGCGCGCGGAACTCGTTTCTACACGGACGCGCACCTGCGGGCAGAGGGCGCGAAAGCGATCCAGTGATGGGATGAGCCAGCGCAGCGCAAGCGACGTCGTGGCGTGGACGCTGATTTCGTTTTCGTCGCGATAGAGAGCCTCGGCCGAACGCTCGATGAGCCCGATCGCCGGCGCCACCTCCTGATGGAACCGCCGCCCTACTTCGGTAAGAGAGACGATGTTGTTTCCTCGGCGGAAAAAGCTCACTCCAAGCTCGTCCTCGAGCTTTTTGAGCTGGTGGCTGACCGCGCCGGAGGTCACGCCAAGTTCAGCGCCGGCAGCCGTCAGGCTTCCGGTGCGAGCGACGATCGCGAAAACCCTGATGGCGTTGAGAGAAACCCTATGCTTTCCCTGCATGAATTTTCCTCAATCTCCCTTCAAATTCCTCGTTTGAGCAGCGGGCAAAAATCAAGCACAAGCAAATACGAAAAGCGCTTGATCACATGCAATGTACTCGAGCGGGCTCGTTTGAGAAACCGAGCCATAGCATGAGTATCGGCCGATACAGCATTAATTTTATTCCTTGCCCCATTCTGCCAGAACCGAAAAATGCTCCTGCCAAAGGTCTTTGATGCCTTCCCCTCGATATCGCAATCGTAACCCGATCGCTCTTTCCGTGCCGATTGCCTGGATGCCATTCCGCTCGCCCACGGTTCGCGCCGTTGCTACCCTGTCCCTGACCCAGCTCATCGGCTGGGGCGCAACCTTCTACCTGCCGGCGGTGACCGGATCTGCCATGGCCGGTGAGCTGGGTATGACTCTGCCCATGGTCATGGCAGGGCCGACGGTCATGCTTGTCGTCATGGCCATGGTGTCCTGGCCATTGAGCGCTGTCTTCGAGCGCCACGGCGCCCGTCCGATGATGGTTTTGGGATCATTCCTTGGCGCAGCCGGCCTGCTGGTCATGGGCCTGGCGGATGATCCGGCGTCCTACATACTGTCATGGACTATTCTCGGCCTTTCCGGTGCGGGTATGTTGACGACGCCGGCGCAGATCGCAGTCAGCGAAATCGCCGGCGAGAAAACGCGGCAGGCGCTCGGCGTGCTGATCCTGGCCGGCGGGCTG
The DNA here is from genome assembly GCA_900472485.1 of Hyphomicrobiales bacterium. Taxonomy (GTDB): domain Bacteria; phylum Pseudomonadota; class Alphaproteobacteria; order Rhizobiales; family Rhizobiaceae; genus Rhizobium. The sequence continues at coordinate 226,794 of UCII01000012.1, read as the reverse complement.
ACATCGACCGTCATATGGCCGTTGACGGAGCTTCTGCAGGTGAAATGGGGCTGGCGCATGACGACGCTTATTTTTGCTGCCCTCATGCTGCTTGTCTGCATGCCACTGCATTGGATGACACTCGCTCGGCAGCCCAAGGAAAAATCCGCTGTCAGGGCGACGGCAGAGCCTGTTGCCATCGACGGGCCGAGTTTCACCCTTCTGGCCGCGAGCTTTGCCGCCAACGGCTTCGTAACCTGGGGATTTGCCCTTACGATCATCATTCTGTTCGAGGCTGCGGGGCTCGATCACGCCAGCGCGTTGGCGGCGGCAGCCTTCATCGGTATCGCGCGATGGGCGGGACGGACGGTCGATTTCATCGGCGGTCGGCGCTGGTCGGGCTTTGCAACCGGTCTTGCCGGCTCTGCCTTGTTTCCTCTCAGCTTCGCGGTTCTCCTACTGAGCAACAGCTTTACCGGCGCCATGCTTTTCGCGACGCTTTACGGCATTGCCAGCGGCATCACCGCCGTCACCCGCGCCACGCTGCCGCTGCAGATCTTCCCCAGCGGCACCTACGCCCGCGCGTCAGCGCAGTTGGCGGTACCGCTCAATCTCTCCTATGCCGCCGCGCCACCCTTATTTACCGCAGTGATGAGCTACGCCGGTCCCCATGCCGCTCTGTGGTCGGCCCTGGCGATCTCGATCTTCGCATACTGTACGCTTTTCGGGCTTTTGCTGCGGCATCGCCGGATGAGTCACGCAACGCAACGAAGCTGAACCAGCCTCAATCCTCGATACGTCTTGCTTCCGAAATCAGCATGATCGGAATGCCGTCGCGGATCGGATAGGCGAGACGCGCCTTTTCCGAGATCAGCTCGTTCTTTTCCCGGTCGTAGCTCAGCCGCCCCTTGGTCAGCGGGCAGACGAGAAGATCGAGCAGTTTCGGGTCCACCTTACTGACCGTGACGTCCATACGAAAATTCCTATTGCAGCAGGGAATCGGTGTCGCCGGAGCCGGCGAGCACGATCTTGACGATGGCGATGAAGGTTTCTGCGCGGGTCTTCAGGTCGGGCGCTTCGAGAAGTGCCTGCTTCTCGGCCGGATCGAAGGGCGCCATGATCGACAGCGAATTGACCAGCATCATGTTGTCGGCCCGCTCGACGCTTTCCCAATCCGCTTCCAGCTTGTTGGCCTCCAGATAGGCACGGAAAGCCGAAAGCAGTGCCGGACGATCGACGGTACCTTCCTCATGATGGGATTTCAGGTCGGAGATGAAGGGGGTGATGCGGAATGTGCGGTAGGGCTGGTGGGTAGTGATTTCATCCATCAGCCGGAAACGGCATATGCCCGTCAGCGCGGCGATATAACGACCATCGCCGGTCTCCGAAATGGAGGTGATGCGCCCGAGGCAGCCGACATGCGCCAGATTGGACGATTCCGGCGGCTCTCCCAGCGCCGGCTGGATCATGCCGATCAAACGATTTCCGGCGATCGCCGCATCGAACATGGCGAGATAGCGCGGCTCGAAGACATTGAGCGGCAGTTGCGCACCGGGCAGCAGCAGCGCGCCGGATAAGGGAAAGACGACCACCGATTCGGGCAGATCGCCCGGCTTCAGATATCTCGCATTGCCGACTTGCATCTTTTCCATCCCGCTAGATCGTCGCGACGCGCTGCGCGCCGCAGTGAGCCGCGCAGGAACGACACACATCGCGGTCATCGCCCCTTTTCGTGCCGCGTCATCGACAATGTGAGCCCGTCTGCTGAAAACACAAGAGCATTTTCCATGAAAACGCCGATGGGGGCCGTTTGCCGAATATCGAGGACGGCCGTCTAACGAGCAATCGCCCGGAAGGTTCCGCGCGATCGCCATGCCCTTGGGACAACTGACCGATTACGAAAACAGAATGGAGGAAAGCCTGCGCCGCGCCGCGATCGTAGCGGGGTCCTTGGCACCCCACACCTCGAAGAATTCCAAGAGTTGGCGGCGTGCGCCGTCATCGTCGTAGCTGCGATCCTTGCGCATGACGGTCAGAAGATGCTCGGCCGCCTCTTCGCGCCTGCCTTCGACATTGCGGATCTTGGCGAGCTTGATACGCTGCTCGTGATTGTCGGGATTGGCCGCCAGTTCCTGCTCGATCGCCACGGGATCGCCAAGCTTGCGCGCCTCGTCGATCTGGTCGAGCTTCTTCACCACCGCCTGAATGCCGGCATCGTTGGCGAGCGTTTCCGGCAGGTCGGCAAGCGCTTCGCGGGCGCGCTGGCTCTGGCCGGCGGCGATCATGCATTCCGCCATGCCGGCGAGCGCCTTGGCATTTTCGGGATCCGCCTGCAGCACCGCACCGAAGAGCTCGGCGGCACCATTGACATCACCGGCGGCAAGCAGACCGCTTGCCTCTTCCAGAACGGCAGCAATCTCGGCCGCCTGATGGTCGGCGCCGCCCGCCGGACCGCCGAGGCGATCGATGAACTGGCGAACCTGACTTTCCGGAACTGCACCCATGAAGCCATCGGCCGGACGGCCGTCTACGAAGGCGATGACGGCTGGAATCGACTGGATGCCGAGCTGGCCGGCAATCGAGGGATGATCGTCGATATTCATCTTGACCAGCTTCACGCGGCCCTGTGCCTCGTTGACGACTTTTTCGAGCACCGGCGTCAGCTGTTTGCACGGGCCGCACCAGGGCGCCCAGAAATCGACCAGCACCGGCTGGTTGCGCGATTCCTCGATAACGTCCTTGGCGAAGGTCGCTGTCGTCGTGTCCTTGATCGGCGAAGCGCCGCCGGCAGCGGGCGTGGCACCGTAGGATGCCGAGGCCGACATCTGACCGCCGAAGGAAGCGTTATAGGGATTGTTCGAACCGCTCATGAGTGTCTCCCGCCTGACGGCATCCTTGATTTTGTGAGAAGCATGATCTCCAGACGAGACGATGAGGTTCGCCTGCCAGCACGCTCCATGAAGTGGCCAAAGCGACCGGACAATCCGAAGAGAAGCCGACCGCTATAATCTTAGCGCTAAAATCGTACGTTAGCTCGTCACTTTCAAGACTAGCGGCGTATGACCCGTCGCTTCCATGAAGCGCAGGAGATCGCCGCTGGCAATCGACGTCGTCGCGTCGTTCGACAAGGGATGGCAATTGACGATGTCATGCGCCATCAGCTCGGCATCGAGCACGAAGGTAACATTCTTGCCCGCGTCGTTGATCGCACCGAATGCCGTGACAGAGCCCGGGATGACGCCGAGATATTCCATCAGCTTTTCCGGCTTGCCGAAAGAGACCTTGCTGGCCGCACCGATCAGCGTGTGCACGGTCTTCAGATCGACCGTCGCGTTTTCCTCGACGGTCAGCAGGAAGAAATTGTCCTTCTTGTCCTTTACGAAGAGGTTCTTCGTATGGCCGCCCGGAATCTCGTCGCGTAGCGACACCGATTCGGCAACAGTGAAGACTGGAGCATGATCCTTGGTCGTATGGGCAATGCCGAGCCCGTCTAGGAATCGGAAAAGATCATCGCGGGTTTTCGGGCTGGTCTCGGTCATGACGTCTCGCAATCAAGAATGGTTCGCCCCCTGATACGTTGCCGACAATTTCATTGCAATCTTCGAGACGACAAAGCCCGGCGTTTCCGGGCTTTCCGATGGCTCGCGAAACGAAGATGCAATTTTTCTTCGCGAACTCGTCATTTCCCTGTTGCATTTGAAAAATGGTTAGGCCATATAGCGCCCGTCGCCGCAAGACGATGCCCAGCGGTCCAACACACTACCCCGGATCGCGACGGGAATGAGCGGGTGTAGCTCAGGGGTAGAGCACAACCTTGCCAAGGTTGGGGTCGAGGGTTCGAATCCCTTCGCCCGCTCCAGTTTTCCAAGTCTTTCTCCGAATAGAAGAAGTCACGGCTCAGGCCGAGGCTGGTATTCTGCCGAAAAAGGCAAGTCTCCGTATTCCTGTTTCCTTCCCTTGCATCTATGCCTTGCCTACTCGCGCTGGGTCTCAAATCAGTCCCATTTGACGTTCAGATCTGCGCATCGGATAAACGGACGGAACGCGGTATTGCTCGCATGAAAACAAAGATTTCCCTGCTGATTGCGATGCTATCGCTTCTACCCGTTCCCGCATTTGCCCATCCGCATATCTTCATCGACGCCAAATTCGAGGTCGTCTCGGCGCCCGATGGCTCCATCAGCGAGCTGCGCAACGTCTGGAGCTTCGACGAGGTGTTCACCTCCTCCGTGCTCATGGATTACGGCAAGAGCGGCGACCAGGCTTTGAGCGCGAGCGAGCTCAAAGCCGTGGGAAAGACGGTCAGGGATTCGCTGGCGCAATATGGTTACTACACGAACGTCACCAGCAACGGCAAAGCGGTGCCGATGGCCAAGCCGGATGCGATCCAGGCGGACTACAAGGATGGTTCGCTGACGCTGACCTTTTCGCTGAAGCCGGAGCAGAAGACCTTCCTCAAGGGCACCACCATCTTCGGCATCTACGACAAGACGCTCTACACGGCGGTCGATTTCGCCACCGACAACGATTTGAGCACGTCGGGGCCGGCCTTCGGCCGCTGCAAGCGCAAGGTCATCAGGCCCAACCCCAAGGAAGTCATGGCGGAAAACCAGGCAGCGCTGACAAGTATGTTCTTCAGCGACCCCAAGGGTACGGACTACTCGCTGCTGGTGGCGACACGGCTCGAAGTCCAATGCTGATCCTGCAAGGGACACCGTCCCTCATTTGAAAGGCGGACCATCGTCTTCGGCAGACCTCTTGTCGCTTGCCTTAGGCGATATGTAGCGGCGGGCGATGATCCAACAGGCGAGCGCCCAGGTCGCGCCGGCACACCAGCCGCCGAGGACGTCTGTGGGGTAATGGACGCCGAGATAGACCCGGCTCGCACCAATTATCAACGTCAGCAGGATGCCTGCCGCGACGGTGAAGACCCGCGTCGAGCGATGGGTCCGCGTGCCCGAGATCAACGCGGCAAGGGTCAGATAGGTCACGGCCGACACCATCGCATGGCCGCTCGGAAAGCTCAGATCGTGAACCTCGACCAGATGCGGGACGATATCCGGTCGCGCCCGCGCGACGCCGACTTTCAAGGCCGTGCTCAATGCCCATCCGCCCAGGACCGAAGCGAGGATGAAAATGGCGATCGCCCGCTGGCGGTCCAGCAGCAAATAGATCGTCACCAAAGCGGTCATCAGCGCCAGCACGGTCGTGCCGCCGAGGCTCGTGATGTCCCTGACGGCATGGGTCAGCCATCCCGGCCCAATCGGCACGGAAAGGTTCGCGGGCTGGCGAAGCGCCAGCAAGATCGCCTCGTCGAACCCCTTCGTGCTGCCTTCGAGGACCTCGCCTGTGAGATAGATGAAAAGAAGAATTCCGCCCGAAAGCGCGGCAAACATCACAAGCAGCAAAGGCTCGTAGCGGTTCAACCATCCAGGGATACCCGATGTGCCGAATGGCCGATCCTTCATGCGCTGAACCCTGTCTTGCGTGCTCTCATATCGTACGTCCACAGTCGAAACCCGGTATCGGACCAAGCCTATCTAGGAACAAAACGCGCAGCTTCCAACCGATCAAGCCGGAACGATATCTCCGGCGCCGCATACGCTTCAGGTTCGTGAAATAAAATATCTCTATCTTGGCGGGAATTGTCGCAGGCGCCGCGGCAGCCACGACAGGAGTGGCCTGCTTCGCATTCTGCTGAGGGATGGTCCATGGGGGCGTTAGCAATACAGAAGCGTTCAGGCTGGTGGTCACGCGCCATGCCTGCTTTCAAACTTTCTACTGTTTTCCAAGCCGCGAGCTGTGCTACTAGAACTGCAGGGGCGATCAGGCATCAGGTGTTTTCAGAGTGTTAAATGTTGGGACATCTTTTTCCGCCCGGCTGTCTGTGCTGGCCGGAACGGGGCTGCTGGCAGCGTCCATAGCCGGTATGTTTCCCGCCTCATCCAGAGCAGCGAACGACACCCCTAAATCCTCATCCGATACTTGGGTCGTTACGCTTGGTGCGACGGTGGAATACGGCCCAAGCTATGAGGGATCGAAGCATTATACCTTCGGCGCCCTGCCGTCTTTCGACATCCATCGTTTGGGTGAGACCCAGGAATACAGCGCGCCGGACGATAATTTCGATTATCAGCTCTTCGATCTCGGCGGCGTCGAAATCGGCCCGGTTGTGGGGCTGCGGGACGACCGCTTCGACATCAACGACCTGCACCTGCAAAGCCAGCGCAGAGTACGCTGGAATTTCGATGCGGGCGGCTTTGCCCAATATTGGCTGATGGACAATCGGCTCCGGTTCCGCACGGAAATACGCCAGTCGCTTTGGGGTGGCGATGGTTTGGTCGGTGATTTCGCCCTCGACTGGTTCCAGCCGCTCGGAGACAAATGGCTGCTGTCTGCCGGCCCTCGCCTGTCGATGGCAAATTCAGTCTATATGCGCACCAACTTCGGCATCTCGGAGAGTGAAGCTGCCAGACATGGCCATATCAACGCCTTCGATGCCGGTGCCGGCGTGAAATCGATCGGCTTCACCGTTGCTGCCACCTATACGATCTCGCCGGAATGGAGCGTGCAGGTTTACGGAAAATATAACCGTCTGGTAGGCGATGCCGCCGACAGCCCGATCACCTCGCGCTTCGGCTCACCCGACCAGAACATCATTGGCTTCACGCTGAATAGAACCTTCAACGTCAAGTTTTGAAGCGCTCTTCGCTTCATTCTCGGCAATATAATTGCGCGTCAGCGGAATGATGTCATTTCGCTTGGCGATCTGGATCTGAAAGACGACAAGATCCTCGTAGCGGAAGGCTGCCTCCGCCGTGGAAAGATAATACTCCCACATCCGGCAAAAGCGTTCGTCGTAAAGCTTGGCGGCATCGTCCCAGCGCGCCATGAAACGTTCCCGCCACGCCTCGAGCGTCTTGGCATAATGCAGCCGCAGCACCTCGACATCGGTGATGGCAAGCCCCGCCGCTTCGATTTCCGGCACGATTTCGGACAGCGCCGGAATATAGCCGCCCGGAAAGATATATTTGTCGAGCCACGGCGTCGTGAAGCCGGGGGTCGCCGAACAGCCGATGGTGTGCAGCACCATGATGCCGTCATCCTCCAGCAATTCAGCGCACTTGCGGAAGAAGGTGCGATAGGACGCGAGCCCGACATGCTCGAACATGCCGACGGAGACGATCCTGTCGAAGCGGCCGGTCAGGCTGCGATAGTCCCTCAGTGCGAACTGAACCTCGGCCGGCGTTCCCCCGGCTTTGTCCGCGACGCGCTTCGAAGCATACTCATGCTGCTCCTCCGACAGGGTGACGCCGAGTACATAGCCGCCCGGCGCCTGCTCCGCCACATGCAGCGCCAGGCCGCCCCAGCCGCAGCCGATGTCGAGAATGCTGTTGTTGGGCTCGATCAGCAGCTTGGCGGCGAGATGGCGTTTCTTGGCAAGCTGTGCGTCATCGAGCGATTGGTCCGCATGCTCGAAATAGGCGCAGGAATATTGCCGGTCCGGATCGAGGAAGAGCTCGTAGAGCCGGCCGTCGAGATCGTAATGATGCGCGACATTCGCCTTCGAGCGCCCAGGCAGATTGCGGTGGCGGAAGATCCGCAGCTTCGTCCTGAGGTGATCGATGATGCGGGCAATAAGGGGATGGGTGCTGTTCTGCCCCTCCCTCAGCATCATCGCCACGAAGTCGTAGAGTGTGCCCTGCTCGACGATGAAGCGGCCATCCATGAAGAGTTCGCCAAGCCGCTTGTCGGCATCGATCAGCAACGCCCATTCGGCACGGTCATCGGTGAAGCGGACATGAACCGGCTCATCGGTGCCGTCGCCAAAAGCCAGCACTCGGCCGCTTGCCGTCGTCACGGTCAGCGCGCCGCGCGTGACGATGGAAGAAAGTCCGCGTTTCAGACACCAGTCGACAAAGCTGGAGAAAATGGCGGGGGTTTTGCCCTTCGGGCGGTTGTCAGCTTGCATATTGGACATCACCTATCCTTGCCGGTCCCCGTACGCAGTTCCTCCTGCTTCGGCTCCAATTCCTCATGATGCTCCTCCGTCTCGATACCGGCGCCTGCAATCAGCCAGACGCCCGTCAGGATCAAACCGCTGCCGACCATCTGCAGGGCGACCACCCGCTCGCCGAAGACGAACCAGCCGGTCGCGACAACAAGCACATAGCTGATGCCCGTAAGCGGAAAGGCGCGGCTCAGATCGAGCTCGGCCAGCACATTCATCCAGATGAAGAAGCCGACGATCTCGATGGCCATGGCCAGCAATATCCATGGAGAAGAGAGAGCCTGCCAGAGCCATGCCCGCATGCCTTCATCGTGCAAGTGTCCGGCACCGAGCTTGATGAGGACTTGGTACAGCGTGCTCAGCACCGGCACGGCAAGCCAGAAAAAACGCATATTGGGCATTACGCATCCGCCTCGTCTGTCGAGAACAGCGGCGATACCAGTCGCAGCACGCTCTGAAGCAAAGGATTGCGATGGTGAAAATACATCGCATTGGCGGTCAGCTTGCTGCCGAGGCGGACCTTGTTTGCATAATGGGCCTGCCCGCTCTGATAGCGGTTCAGGCCGTTCTCCAGGCAGTAACGCAGATTGGTGAACCAGCTGATGAAATAGAGATTATAGGGCCGGCCCTTTTCCCCATCCATGCAGAAGAACTTGTCGATAGCAACGCGCTCGTTATGCACGATCAGATTGGCGGCAAGCAGCTTGTCCTCGACGAAGTAGAAGGCGCAGAAGGAGCGGCTGGGCATATGGGCGAGAATGCCCTGGAAATAGGCCGGCGTCAGCTCCTCGAACTGCCATTCGCTGCGATTGCGCGTGTCATGATAGAGCGCCATCACCTGAGGCAGGAACTCGCCGAAATCCGTCCGCATCTCCACCCTGACCTGGTCGAAGGATTTCATTTTGCGGCGCATATCCTTGCGGGTGCCAGCCGAAAGCCTGGCGAGATAGTCGTCGATCGTCTTGAAATCGATGTCGAGCCACGCCGTCGGAAGAGCGCCGATCGAAGCATAGCCGCGCGCGGCAAACAGATCGCCGAACTCGGCCGAAGCCTGCTCCGGAATATCCTTGAGGCCGATCAGCGCACAACGCTCCGTCGCGGCGACCTGCTCGAAGAAGGACAACATCTCCGTCAGCAGCATGCGACGACGGTTCTGCGAGATGTCGGGATGAAAGCCGATCGCACCGGTTTCGGTGCAGGGCGATCCCAAACATGCAAGGCGCAGCTTCAGAAAACCTGGAAAATATCGCTGCACGCTACGCACCGACCGGCGCAGGAATCCCTCATCCAGCGTCGTATCGAGAGCGTAAAGGCAGATAAAGGCCGGCATGGCGACGCTCACGCGCCCACCCTCCGTAACGGTGATATAGCGCCATTCGAACCCTTCGAGGCCGGCTTCCTCGATCGCTAGCAGGCAATCATAATCCTCGACATCATTCGGGAAGCATGCATTCCATGCGTCGCGGCCGATGGCGCGGATGCTGAAGTGAACTTCGGCCACCGGGTCCCCCATCGACTGTGGCACGATTTTAAGCAGCGGCTGCGACATGACGCGCCTCGAAGAAGTCGGCCGTGAAATCGGCCACTTGCCGATGCTGCCGGTCGACATGGATCATGTGATAGCTGTCCGTGATCCATTTCAGCTCATGCGGAGCACCGATATGCTCGGAAATATAGCGAGCATGCTTCGGGCTGGCGAGATCGTCGTCCTCGGCATGCAGGATCAGCGTCGGCGTCTGCATCTGCGGCAGCATGCTGCGGAGCGTCTTGCCCAGCCGATGCATCTCGACCAGGCCCTTGCCGGGGAATTTTTCCAGAACCCCTTCGCTCGACATGCCTCCGATCAACCGGCGCATGCGCTCGTCCTTGATCCCGAGCGAGGTCGTTTCGCTGAAGCTCAGCCGATCGAGGAACGGGACGCGCGACAGCCAGCCGATCTGGGAGGCCAGCAGCGGATAGTAGAAGGGAACGTCCCAGCCGTCATAGCTGAAGCAGGGGGAGTAGATCGCGACGGCACCGATGGTCTTCTTCTGCTTTTCGGCAGCCAGCATGGCGAGCTTGCCACCGACGCAGATACCGGCGGCAAAGACCTCCTGCGTTCTGGATGCCAGCAGCTCCGATGCCTCGACGACCGAGGCGAGCCAGTCTTCCCAGCGGGTCTGGCGCAACGTCTTCGCATCGACGCCGTGGCCGGCCAGCAGCGGCGCATAGACGCTGTAGCCCTTGCGGTTGAGATGCCGAGCCACCAGTTTCATTTCGGCAGGCGCGCCCGTCAGTCCGTGGACCAGAAGGACGCCCTTGCCATTTGAGCCCTCCATGAAGAAGCTCAATTCATCAGCTTTCATGAGATAGCTCCGACTGCCGGTTTTCCTTGGCCATGAAGCCAAGCGCATGGCAGGTGCTGATCACATGCGTGCCGTTCTTTTCCTGCTCTTCCTTGATCTGGTCGTGCAGCGCCGGAAGCTTCGTCCAGTGGGTGCGCGGCCGATAGTGATGCTCGGCGTGATAGCCGTTGCCGAACCACAGCCAGTTATAGAAAGGCTGATGGCTGGAAACACCCCAGGCAATCGGCTCGTCCGGATCACCGTTCAGATGCTCGTAATAGCCGTTCAGCGACGACAGGCAATTGCCGATATAGTAGAACGGCACGAAGAACAGCACCGCCTTCCAATCGTAGATCAGCGCGATAGCGGCAAGCCCCAGGAAGAAATAGAGCTCGAACCGCCCCCAGGCGGCATCGAACGGGCGGTTGCGGGCAATGGCCTTGTGAATATCGCCGAGGCTGTCGCGGAAGAAGCTCAGGAATGTATAAGACCAAACGTTTTCCGGTTGGCCGTCGCGGCCATAGCGATAGATCGACAGCATGTCGATCGTCTCGCCCTTTTCATTCGGACGGTCGCTGTTGCCCGAATGATGGCGCATATGCACCCAGTGATAATAGGTCTGCGAAAAGCCGATCGCGACCGACTCCAGGAGGCTGAAGCCGTAGTTCATCCAGCGCGGCTTGAAATAGGGCGTATGGATGAAGTTGTGCGATATGCTGTTGATGTTCCAGGAGATCGAAACGGCGTAAAGGCAGCCGAGAATGGCCGAGAACCAAAGCGGCCGGCTTTCGAAGCCGACGATCAGATAGACGTCGAAGGCGAGATGGGCGACGGCGGCAAGTACCGGTGCCAGGTCCCATCGGGTGTGCGCAAAGATTTTCATAGTCCTGTAACTCCCACGCAAACCACACCGGCGGTGACGAGAAACACGCCCGTCGCGTGGCGCAGGTTGATGTTTTCCTTGAAGATGACGGCGCCGGCGAGCACGATGACGACATAGCTCATCGCCATCAGCGGGAAAGCGATGGTCAGTGGCACGTGCTCCAGGACGGCCGTCCAGGCGAAAAGCTCCACGGCCCAGAGCAGAATGCCGAGCCAGGTGACCGGTTTTGCCAGCGCCTCAATGGGGGCGTTCTCGCTGGCGGATTGCTTGAAGCAGACTTCGCGGGCGGTTTCCGCGACCACGCAGAACAAGATGAGCCCAAGCATGGGAAGTGTCAGGCTGCCAGTCATTGCATATACTCCGCCAGCACCTCCAGCAGGGCGTGATTGGCCGCGCTGTTGATATTCCTCATTGTTTCTGCACCCTGCCGCATTCGCGGCTGATCGATGAAGATCTCCGCGCGCTTCATGAACTGTGTCCGAAGGCTGCCAGCATAACTCGGAGCTGAATAATCCCCGATGACATCCGCGCCGATGATGCGGTGACGGCTGCCGATTTCGCTGATCAGAGCCAGGAGATAGGGCAGGCGCATGCGGCCCTGATCCCAATTGGTGACGGCATCGTCAGCCGCCAGCACATCCTTGTCTATCGTGACGTAGACGGCCTCGGTGCGAATGCGGCTGAGCATGTGGTCGATGAAATTTTCCTCACCGATCTCGACGATCGATTTCCAGTGCAGCGCGCCTCTTTCCTGCCGGTAGCTGGCGCCGGTGCCGTAGTCGGCTAGTACGCGGCTCGGCGGATGTTCGTAAGGATAGAGTTCCAGCTTGCCGTCGCCGAGCCAGTGCAGATTGGCGCCCTTACGCTCGGGGCTGCGAAGATCATGGCTGCAGACGCCAATCGTGATGACCTTCTGGATGCTGGGGTTCGCAAGGGCACGATTGACCCAGGAGCCGCAATGCATGCCGCCGTCGAATTTCACCCAGTCCGGATGGTTGTCGAAATGGATCAGTGTGGCCGCACCGGATTGTCGTTCGAGCGCGCCATCGAGCAGCAAGGCCGTGACATGGTGAAAGTCGCCGGAGCCCATGAAGCACAATTGCGGGTCCTTGCCGGTCGTCGGCCTGTTCTTGACGATCTCGCGACTGAGATCATCAAGAGCGCTCTGTTTGCTCCACAGCCGAACCTGTTGTCCCGCATTCTTGCCGAAATACTGGTGCGCGCCAGCAAATTTGCAGGCGCGCACAAAGTCAGGCTGCAACTCCAAAGCATCATCGAGATGAAGAAGCAGCAGTTGCACCGTCTTATCTCCGGGCAGCACGCGTCAGAAGCTGATCGAGCAGGACAAGCGCCAGATCGATCTCTTCGCGGGTTATGAGCAGGTTGGGAGCAAACGTGATGACGTTCTTATGGTAGCCGCCGACATCGAGCACGAGGCCGTAGGTCTTGCCGCCGACCTGAAGATCGCCCTTCATGCCTTCGTCGCACATCCAGTCCATCGTTGCCTTGTCCGGCGTGTAGCTGTCGTCCTTGCAGATTTCCATGCGCAGGGCGAGGCCAAGGCCGTCGACTTCGCCGACGATGGCATGGCGTTTCTGCAGCTGCTTCAGCCCGTCGAGGAAATGGGCGCCCTTCTCCATGATCGCAGCGCCGAAATCCTGCTCTTCCAGCATCTTCATCGTTTCGAGCGCAACGGCAGTCCCCATCGGGTTGCTGGCGAAGGTCGAATGCGTAGAGCCGGGCGGGAAGATCTCCGGATTGATCATCTCTTCGCGGGCCCATACACCGGAAAGCGGATTGAGGCCGTTGGTGATCGCCTTGCCGAAGATCAGCGCATCCGGCGAAACGCCGAAATGCTCGATCGACCAGAGCTTGCCGGTGCGGTAGACGCCCATCTGGATTTCGTCGACGATGAGCAGGATGCCGTGATCATCGAGCACCTTCTTCAGTTCCACGAAGAAGTTCATCGGCGGAATGACATAGCCGCCGGTGCCTTGAATCGGCTCGATATAGAAGGCGGCATATTCGGACTTGCCGGCCTTCGGGTCCCAGACGCCGTTATATTCGCTCTCGAACAGGCGGGCGAACTTCTGGACGCAATAATGTCCGTATTCTTCCTTCGACATGCCCTTCGGGCCGCGGAAATAATAGGGGAATTCGACGAACTGGGCACGATCGCCGAAATGGCCGTAGCGGCGGCGATAGCGGTAGCTCGAGGTGATTGCCGAAGCACCGAGCGTGCGGCCATGGTAACCGCCCTCGAAGGCGAACATCAGGCTCTTGCCGCCCGTATAATTGCGCACCAGCTTCAGGGAATCCTCGACAGCCTGCGAGCCGCCGACGTTGAAGTGCACACGGCCCTTATGGCCGAACTTGCGCTCGGCGTCCTGGGCGATCATCGCGGCAAGCTCCACCTTTTCACGGTGCAGATATTGCGACGCGACCTGCGGGAGACGGTCGAGCTGGCGATGGGCAGCTTCGTTCAGGCGCTCGTTGCGATAGCCGAAATTGACGGCGGAGTACCACATCTGCAGATCGAGGAACGGCGTTCCGGTCCGATCGTAGACATAGGAGCCTTCGCATTCCTCGAAGAATTTCGGCTTGTCAGTGTAGTGAACCGTGTCGCCATGGGAGCAATAGAGCTCCTCAAGAGCGCGCAATTCCTCTTCGGAGCGGACGGACTCGGTCTCACCGCTGAAGGCTTCGGCTAGATTCGTTTTCATTCAATGCCTCTTGGTCTGGTTCACGCCGTCTTGACTTGCGGCAGTGCACGGGAGCGTCGCTCGACGCTCGGGAGAACGGCTTCCATCTTTGGAAGCAGGTCGGAAAAGTCTTCGAAACCGACATAGGGAATGCCGTTTTCCTCGCAGTAGTCGACAAGCTTGGCCTTGGCGAAAACGAGGTCGACCTTGTCGGAAACGCAGAAGTCGCTGCGCCCGTCGCCGATGTAGACCTGCAGGTCGTTGCTATCGACGACGCGGCATTTGCAGACACCGGCACCGGATACGCAGCCGGTCACCGTAAATGGCGGGAACAGCGAATAGGATTCGCGGCCCTGGGAAACACTGCAAGTCAGCACATTGGCGACGATCGGCAGACCTTCGATGCCGTGACGCGCCAGAATGCGCCGGATGAAATAGTCCACACCATCGCTGACGATCGTGACAGGCAATTCGCCGCGGCGGCAGAAGGACAGGAAAGCCTCAAAGCCGGAATCGATCGCCAGCGTATCGAGAAACCGGTCAAGCTCGCCTCTGCTCGCCTCGATGAGAGCGATCTGTCTGCGCATGCATTCGCCGGAGCCGATCTGCCCCTGCTTCCACAATTGCTCGATATCTTCCCACTCGGAACCGGCGAAACGGGACAACACCATATCCGTCGCGTCTTCGATGGATATGGTTCCATCAAAATCGCAAAACACCTGCATGAACTACCCCTTCGCCTTATCTTAAGTTGCGTCTAACAACCTCAGATGAGCCGGGCATGAGCGGAAAATGATGCGAAAATGAAAAACGACGAGGCCGTGAGTTTTAGCTGAGCGGCAATCTCAAATCGACCCGGAGACCGCTACCCAGACGGGATGTGGAGAGATCGACGGTTGCCGAAAGGCGGTCGGCAGTGTCCGCGACGATGGCAAGCCCCAGGCCAGCGCCTTCGGTGTGAAGCGTATGGAGGCGGTAGAAGCGCTGGAACACCGCTTCCCTTTCATGCGGCGGAATGCCGGGGCCGCTGTCGCTGATCGAAATGCAGGCAAAGCCATCCTCCGAAGCGATGGAAACTTTGATTTCCCCTTCGGCGGGCGTGTATTTGATGGCATTGTCGAGCAGGTTGGTGACCAGCATGCGCAGCAGCGCCTCATCGCTTCTGACCTGGATCGCTTCATCCCCTTCCAACACGACGTCGAGCTTTCGGCTGGTGATGATATTGCCGAGTTCGGCAATGAGCGACGCCATCCAGTGATAGAGCGGCACCGATGTCAGATTGAGGGGGTGATGACTGACCCTGGCGAGCCGCAGCAGCTGCTCGATCAGATGGATGGTGCGGTTGTTGCTGGCCACGAGATCGGAAATGATCGCCTGCCGCTCTTGATCACTGTCGCTATTTTCGAGCATCCGCAAAAGCAGCTTCACGCTCGCCTGAGGCGTGCGAAGCTGATGCGCGGCAAGGTCGGAGAAACGCCGCTCCAGCGTCAGCGACTGGCCGAGCTTTTCAAGCAGCTGGTTGATCGACCTGCCAAGCGGCAGCAGATCGCGCGGCAGCTCTTCGACGGGGATCGCCGAGAGATCATCGGGCGATCGCGTACGGATCTGCCGCACCAGTCCGTGGATGGTGCGAAGACCGCTATTGATGCCGAGCCAGATGAGAAAGCCGATGACCGGCACCAGCATCAGCAGCGGAAAGAACAGATTGAGGAGAATGTTGGAAACGAGCGTTTCGCGAAGCGCGATCTTTTCGCCAAGCTCGATCACGATGGTCGTGTTCGGGATCGGCAGCGAATAGACGCGCCACTCGTCCCCACCATAGGTCAGCGTGGTAAAACCCACCTTCTGCTGCGGGACGTCAGAAAGGAAGGCCGTGCTGCTGTAAAAGCGTATCTTGCCGTCGACCCAGGCGCGAAACATATGCGCATCGGCATAATCATCGGCGTCTTCGTTAAAGGCCAGCTGATTGTCCATGTTGAAGTCGATATCGTCGATCTGCTTGGCACTATGGTCCGGATTCTTTTCCAGCGGCCGGCGCAGCAGGCTCCAGATCACATTGGCATCGTCGATCAGCTGCGCATCGTAGATATTGTTGATCTCCCGCGTCGCGCTGTTGAAGGCGAAAGCGGCGATCACGACGATCGTCACCACGACGACGGGCGCGATGCGCAGAAACAGCTTGCGGGTAAGCGTGGAGTTGTTCATCGCTCGATCATATAGCCGACGCCGCGAATCGACTTGATGAAATCGGTGCCGAGCTTCTTGCGCAGATTGTAGATCGTCACTTCGATCGTATTGCTCTCGACAGTGTTTTCCGCATCATAAAGCGCATATTCGATATCATTCTTCGTCACATATCGGCCGCTGCGCTCCATGAGCAGCTTCAGGAGATGGAATTCTTTCGCCGTGGTATGGACCTGCACATTGTCCTTGCGAGCCACCATGGCCGAGGGGTCGACCTCCACGTCGCCGCAGCGGATGACGCTTTCGGTCCGTCCGTCGCGCCGGCGGATGAGCGCGCGCAACCGCGCCAGCAGCTCGTCGAGATCGAAAGGCTTGACCAGATAGTCGTCGGCGCCCTCATCCAGGCCCTCGACCTTCTGGCGCACGGAATCCATCGCCGTCAGCAGCAGCACAGGCACGGAATTTCCCCGCTGCCGGATGCGCCGCAGCACTTCCATGCCGCTCAGCTGCGGCAGATTGATATCGAGCACGATCGCCGCGAAATGCGAATGCACCGCCGCTTCGAGGCCGGATTCGCCGTCGCGCATCCAGTCGACGCCGTAGGCATGCTTTTCCAGCGCCTTCTTCAGCGAAGAGCCGAGGATATTGTCGTCTTCAACAAGCAGAACGCGCACGACCGACCTCACTTAGCGGTGTATTCCATAGCGGATGTGAGCCGCAATTGGAGCGGCCATGTGGCAAAGCTATGACGGATATTTTCCGCCTGGCAAGAGCTTCAGGAAGAGACGACATTCCCGCCGGTGGCTTGGAGGCACGGTTTTGCGCCGAATAGGGCTTCATTGCTGCGTCGCCATCAGGCATTCCGCAAGACAGATCGCGGCTGGCGTGCTCTCCTGTGGCTGCAATATCCCTATCTCGCGATAAAAATCCGGCTCGGAAAGCGGCACCATGCGGATCGGCGCCACCGGAGGAGGACTGCCGTCGACAAGAGGCAGAAGCGCCACCCCGAGGCCCTGTCCGACCAACGCGACAATCCCGGCGATGTCATCGACCTCCATCGATTCACGCGGAACCATCGAATGCGACCGCAAGAAGCGGTCGACCTGCCGCCCTCCGAACGAGCTGCGATCATAGCGGATGAAGGGGTGCTCGCGAAGCAGCGTCCGCCAATCATCACCCCGCAGCTGCTCGGAAACCGCAAGCACGTAAGGCTCGCGCACCAAGGGTCGCCAGATTAGATTCTTAGGCAGGCCGAATGGAGGTTCGATCAGCACGGCGAGATCGAGTTCGCCGGCATCGAGCAGGTCGAGCAGATGCAGCGAGACCCCTGGGACGATGCGGAGATGATGATTTGCAAATCGCTCCCGGAAGGGGCCGAGAGCGCGGGCAAGCAGCGCCGATTGAACGGAAGCAATTGCGCCGACGCGCAGCTCGCCGCCCGAAGCCTCGTCGGCGGGATCGGCGATGTGCTCGAACATCGCAATGATGCTCTTGGCGCGCTCGAGCGTTCTAAGCCCGGCGGCATTCAGCGTCGCGGAGCGGCCCGTCCGCTCGAACAGTTTGACGCCAAGCCTTTCCTCGAGCCGCTTCATCTGCCCGCTGACGGCCGCTTGCGTCAGGCCAATCCGATCTCCTGCCGCAGCAAACGTTCCAAAGCGGGCGATAGCCACAAGGGTCTGAAGTTCCGCAATCATGATTCATAATTTTTCCTGTACCTCAACATCACGATATACCATTTTTCATAGAGAAAAATGTATCTTATTCATGGCTGCATCAATTCGCTTCTTGGAGATGATCATGAGCGCAGCACCACTTCATCCCTTCCACCTTGCATTTCCCGTCAACGATCTCGCAGCGGCGAGGAGCTTCTATGGCGGTCTTCTCGGTTGCCCCGAAGGCCGCAGTTCACCTGATTGGATCGATTTCAACTTTTACGGCCATCAGATCGTCGCCCATTTGGCGCCGGATGAAACGAACGAGGTGGCAGCCAATGCCGTCGATGGCCACGGCGTTCCGGTACGCCATTTCGGCGTCGTTCTGTCGATGGAAGAATGGGAGGCAGCCGCCGAGAAGCTGACGAAAGCCAGTATAGAATTCGTCATCAAGCCCTATATCCGCTTCCGGGGCGAGCCGGGAGAACAGGCGACCATGTTCTTCAAGGACCCGAGCGGCAATGCCATCGAGTTGAAGGCTTTCGCCGACATCAACAGTCTCTTCGCCAAATAAAGCTCAGACCGGCGACAGGAGCAGCCGCCACGGTGGAACCCGACGGTGGGGAAATGCCCGTGTCGCGGGTAAATCTCTAGGCTGGCGTAAGGCCGGTCGCAACGGCGTCCTTGTGCATCGCCCGCAGCTTTTGCATGGACGCTTCCAGTACGTCGAAGATCCGGGGATCGACCGATTGCGCGACGTTGAACCGCATGAAGCGGCCGGCGGTCTCCGACAGGCTGAAAACATTGCCCGGAGCGAGGATGACCCCTTCCGCGAGGCAAGCACGGGCAAGGTCGGCGGCATCAAGCCCTTCCGGCAGCCTGCACCAGAGGAACATGCCCGCATGCGGCTTAAGCCATGGGGTGATACCGATCGCCTCCAGCCGGGCCGGAACCTCAGCCATTGCCTTCGCAAGCCGGACACGCAGCGCCTCCACATGCTTGCGATAACTTCCATCCTTCAGCGCGAGATAGACAAGCTCGGCCGACAATTGCCCGCAACTGAAGCTGCTGGCGACCTTGAGATCGACGAGCCCGTCGATCCAATCCCGCCGCGCCGCGATGAAGCCGCAGCGCACGGAGGCCGAAAGCGTTTTCGAAAAGCTGCCGATATGGATCACCCGGTCGAGCCCGTCATAAGCGGCGAGACGCGGCGCCGGAACATCTTCGAAATCGGCGAAGATATCGTCCTCAATGATCGTCAGCCCGGCAGCATCCGCCAGCTTCAGCAGCCGGTGTGCCGTTACGGGCGAGAGCGTCGCCCCCGTCGGATTGTGGATGGCGGAATTGGTGATGTAGAGCCGCGGCTTGTGCCGTTCGAGCACGTGGCCGAACAGTTCGACATCCGGCCCAGTCGGCGTGAAAGGCACGGAAACGACTTTGGCGCGATGCGCCCGCAGGAGCGCATGAAAATTGAAATAGCAGGGATCGTCCACCAGCACGGTATCGCCCGGCTCGAGCAGGAAACGGCAGAGAAGATCAATCGCCTGCGTGCCGGATTCGGTCAGCAGGATCTGATCCGGCGACACCGTGATGCCATGCTCGCCAAGGCGTCGGGCCAGCAGCTGCCGCAGCGGCGGCAGGCCGAACGGTGTCCCGTAATTCGCAAGCACTCCGATATCGCCGCGCGCCAGCGTCCGCATCGCCTTGCGCAAGGCTGCCTGGGGCAGCCACGAAGGCGGCAGCCAGCCGCAGCCCGGTTTCGGGGCATCGTCGCCGACTTCGAGCGATTGCCGCGAGATCCACAGCGGATCGACATTGCGGCCCGATCTCGCTCCGGTTTCGGAGAGCGATAGCGGCGCCAGGGGTCCGCAGACATAAAAGCCGGATCCCGGCCGCGAGCGGATCACTCCCTCGGCCGCGAGCCGCTCGTAGGCTTCAACAACCGTGGAAACGGAAACCTGCATCGTCCTGGCAAAGCTGCGCACGGAGGGAAGCCGCGCGCCGGGTACAAGGCTGCGCGCAGCGATGCGCTCTGATATCGCCGCCATCACGCCTTCGATCCGCGTATTTCCGCCAATGGCCGCTGTCGAGACATTGTCCATCCGTACTGCACCTTCAACCATAACAGTTCGCACAAATTGTACTGCACCGTCTCTGGCTTGACCAGACAAATGCGTTGATACCGCGAAGATCAAGAAGGAGCATGCGCGATGGACAAAACGACGACGGGATGGATCTATGGTTTGACGGGAGTGGTGATCTTCAGCGGCTCGCTGCCGGCAACGCGGGTGGCCGTCATGGATTTCGACCCTCTGTTCCTGACGGTTGCCCGAGCCGCGATCGCCGGTCTCCTCGGCCTTGGCCTGCTGCTCGCCTTTCGCGAAAAGCGCCCGACCCGCGGCGACATCACTTCGCTCATCATCGTCGCACTCGGCTGTGTTGTTGGCTTTCCGCTCTTGACGGCACTGGCGCTGAAACACGTCACGTCAGCCCATTCGATCGTCTTCATCGGATTGCTGCCGCTGGCGACCGCCATCTTCGGCGTACTGCGCGGCGGTGAACGGCCACGCCCAGCCTTCTGGATATTCTCCCTGCTCGGCAGCGCGCTGGTCTGCAGCTATGCGCTGACGCAAGGCGTGTCGGCCTCGCCGGTCGGCGACCTCCTGATGCTTGCGGCCGTGATCGTCTGTGGCCTTGGCTATGCCGAGGGTGCTGTGCTCTCACGCCGGCTGGGCGGCTGGCAGGTCATCTGCTGGGCTCTCGTGCTGTCGCTACCCGTCACCATCGCGCTCTGCATTATGACCATGCCGCACAGCATTGCCGGCATCGGCGGTCCTGCCTGGCTGGGCCTCCTCTATGTCTCGCTGTTCAGCATGCTGATCGGCTTCATCTTCTGGTATCGCGGGCTCGCCCAGGGTGGTATCGCAGCCGTCGGCCAGCTGCAATTCCTGCAGCCCTTCTTCGGCTTCGCGCTTGCCGCAGCCCTTCTCAAGGAAAGCGTCAGCTGGTCGATGCTCGTCGTAACCCTCGCCGTTGTCGCATGCGTCGCCGGAGCCAGGAAGTTCGCCCATTGAAACCAGCATCGCGATAAAATATCGCCGCTTGACCCTATAAACCGATCGGTTTATTTAGTACCAATCGGTTTATAGGAGTACATCATGCCGACCCCACTCGTCCCGCCGTTCACCCGCGAAACCGCCATCGCCAAGGTCCGCATGGCCGAAGACGGGTGGAACAGCCGCGATCCGGAGCATGTCTCCAAAGTCTATACGGAGAACAGCCAGTGGCGGAACCGCGCCGAATTTCCGCGCGGCCGCAAGGAAATCGTCGAATTCCTGACGCGCAAATGGGCACGCGAACTGGACTATCGGCTGATCAAGGAACTCTGGGCCTTCGAGGGCAATCGCATCGCCGTGCGCTTTGCCTATGAATGGCATGACGATAGCGGCCATTGGTTCCGTTCCTACGGCAACGAGAACTGGGAATTCGATGCCGATGGCCTGATGCAACGTCGCTTCGCCTCCATCAACGACATGCCGATCAGAGAAGAGGACCGGAAGTTCCACTGGCCGCTCGGCCGTCGGCCGGACGATCATCCGGATCTTTCCGACCTCGGCCTTTGAGATGGTGCGTACCGTCTTCGAAAAATCCGACGCCATTGCCCTCGTTGCCGAAGTTTTTCGCGAGCTCGGCTACGAGGGCGCGTCGATGAGCGAGATCACCGCCCGCACGAAATTGTCGAAAGGCAGCCTCTATCACTTCTTTCCAGGCGGAAAGGAAGAGATGGCGGCCGAGATCATGGCCAATATCGACGCCTGGTTCGTAACCGAAATGTTCAAGCCGCTCGAAGAGGAAGACCCTCGCGCCGCCATTGCCCGCATGTGGGAGATGACGGACAGCTATTTCCACTCCGGCCGCCGCGTCTGCCTGATCGGCGCCTTTGCGTTGGATGAAACGCGCGATCACTTTTCTGCCGCTATCCGTGACTATTTCCGTCGCTGGATCGAAGCGCTTGCCGGCGCCCTGCTAAGGGCAGGCACGCCAGACACCGACGCGAAAATGCTCGCCGAAGAGGCCGTCATCGGCATTCAGGGCGCATTGACGCTTGCCCGAGCCCTTGGAGATGAGGCAGTGTTTGGCAGAACCTTGGTGCGGCTGAAGCTCCGGCTGGAAACCACGCTCGGCTAAACCATCTCGTCGATGCGAATCACTGCACAGCCACTGCTTCGCTCCTTGCCGAACGGGCTCGCACCAACCGCTATTTGCACACTTCTGCTGGCGATATCGCCGCAAATTGCCTGGAAAGGGCATCTTCAAGTCCTCAGGGTTGGGGATGACCACTTCAACAACCCACTGATATTAAAGAATCCTCCACAAAAGTATGTCATCGTTAATCATGTTTGATTTGCAACTCTCCAGGCTCCCATGTTCAGCAGGGAATGGGAGCGTCGAGGAGATGGATAGAAGATGCTGCAGCAGGTAACAGAAACCGACGACGCGCTGATCGATCAATTGCAACGCTCGGCGTTCGACTATTTCATGCTCTATACCAATCCGGAAAACGGACTGGTGGCGGATACCTCGATCAAGACGAGCCATTGCAGCATTGCCGCCGTCGGATTCGCGCTATCGAGTTATCCGGTCGCCGTCGAGCGCGGCTGGATCAGCCGGGCCGATGCGGCCAAACGAGTGTTGGCGGCCCTCGATTTCTTTGCCGATAGTCAGCAGGGCACCGAACGCGGCGCCACCGGCCATCGCGGTTTCTACTATCACTTCCTTTATATGGAGACCGGCAAGCGTGCCTGGAACAGCGAGCTTTCGACGATCGACACCGGCCTGCTGCTGCTCGGCGTCCTGACCGCAGCCGCCTATTTCACCGGAAACAGCCAGGTCGAGCGCGATCTCCGCAAGCAGGCGAAATTCCTCTACGAGCGCTGCGACTGGCGTTGGGCTCTGAACAAGGGCCAGACCATCAGCATGGGTTGGAAGCCGGCAAGCGGCTTTCTGCGCTGGCGCTATCAGGGCTATGACGAAGCGATTTTCCTCTATGTGCTGGCGCTGGCCTCGCCGACGCATTCCGTCCCGCCGTCAAGCTACGATGCTTTTGCCTCGACCTATACGTGGATGATGTTCAAGGACACGCCCTTCCTTTATGCCGGACCGCTGTTCATCCACCTCTTCTCGCATGCCTGGATCGATTTCCGCGACATCCGCGACAAGCACGTCGCCGACAAGGACACCGATTACTTCCGCAATACGCAGGCGGCAATTGCGGTGCAGCGCGATTACACCGAGCGCAATCCCGGCCATTTCGTCGGCTATACGAAGGATATCTGGGGCCTATCCGCCTGTGACGGCCCGAACCCGACTGGCACCAAACATAGCCTGCGCTATGCCCCGAAAGTCTTTGGCTATGCCGCCCGCGGCGCGCCGCTGGGTCCCGACGACGGCACCATCGCGCCCTGGGGGCCGCTGTCCTGCCTCGCTTTCGACCGCCAGGCCGCACTCGACGGCACGCGGGCGCTGCTTGCGACCTATCCCAACCTGCTGCTCGACGGTCGCTTCCCCGGCGGCTTCAATCCGAGCGTCAAGGGTCCCGGCCCGGAAGGATGGGTAGATGATCGCTCCGTCGCCATCGACCAGGGCCTGCTCGTCATGATGATCGAAAACGCCCGCACTGGCATGATCTGGAACCTGATGCGGCAATCACCGATCCTCCGCACCGGCCTCGAACGCGCCGGCTTCACCGGCGGCTGGCTGGATGAGAAGAAGGCTATCGCGTGATCTGTAGATCGTGGGTGGCCACCGGTCGTCTACTTCAATCTAGCAAAAATGTGCGTGACCCCTCACCCTAACCCTCTCCCCGCAAGCGGGGGCGGGGGACGACCGAGCTGAGCGAATACCCTCTCACCAGCACAAGCCTCATGAATGCAGTGCCTTGTTTCACGGAAGAACTCCCTCGCCCCGCTGGCGGGGGAGAGGGCTGGGGTGAGGGGCCGTGCTCGAAGGCGCAGCAAACAAACACTCACCCGACCAACACCTTTGACATCTCAAAGCTTCTCGATCGCCGCAATCACCTCGTCCTCGACGGTAATACCCTCCGTCAACGCAAGACGCCGTGAACTCTGCCCGCGTCGGCCCGGCAGGCGGACATTGGGATCTCGGGTGATTTCGCCTGCCAGCAAGGCCAGCCGTTGTGCCGTATCCGCGGCACTCGTCGCGGCCGGATTAATTGCGATGATCGTTTGGCCGAGTGCCGGCGGAGCGCCTTTGTCGTCGAAGAGTGAGGAAGCCTCGAAGGCGTAGTTCGCGCCGGTCAGGCTGGCTGCAAGGATCTCCACCATGAGGGCGAGTGCCGCACCCTTGGCATCGCCGGCCGGGATCATCGTGCCGGCCAAGGCCTCTTCGGCATCCGTCGTCGGCCTCCCCTCGCGGTCGAAAGCCCAATCCGATGGAATGGAGGCACCCTGTTGCCGCGCCGCCATCACCTTGCCACGCGCCACCCTCGACAGCGCGAGATCGATGACAACAGGCTCCTCGCCGGGCAGCGGCGCGGCGAAAGCGATCGGGTTGGTGCCAAAAACAGGCGTCTTGCCGCCCCAGGGCGCCATGGAAGCCGGCGCATTGGCGACCATCAGCGCCACCAGCCCCTGATCGGCAAAACGCTCCACCGTCAGGCCCATGACGCCGGCATGATGGGAGCGGCTGATGGCGGCAAGCGCAATCCCCTGTTCGCGGGCGATGGCTGGAAGCTCGGCAGCGGCAAGATCGAGCGCGGGATAGGCATAGCCATTGCCGGCATCGATGCGCAGCACGGCGGGAGAAGGTCGGCTAAGCTGCGGCCTGGCAAAACCATCGACCTTACCGACCTTGGCCTGACCGGCATAGGCGGGGACGCGGCGCAGACCATGACCACCCTGCCCGGCAGCCTCCGCCGCGACGAGCGCGACAGCCACCGAACGGGCGTTCTCGGCGCTAACCCTGTTTCGCTGCAAAGCCTCCATGACCAATGTTTCGGCTTCGGCAAGCGACAGATGCATAGGACAAGACCTTGAAAACAAATGGGAAGACAAAGGCTTTCTACGCCTTCATCCTCTCCATCGCAATGCAGCAAGGCTCGCGCGCTATGCCACGTCGAACTTGACGCCCTGGGCCAGCGGCAGCGTGCGCCCGTAATTGATCGTATTGGTCGCCCGGCGCATATAGGCCTTCCAGGCGTCAGATCCGGACTCGCGCCCACCACCGGTCTCTTTCTCGCCACCGAATGCGCCGCCGATCTCGGCACCGGAGGGACCGAGATTGACGTTGGCGATGCCGCAATCCGAACCCCGGGCGGAGACGAAGGTTTCAGCTTCCCGCATGTCATTGGTGAAGATCGAGGACGACAGGCCTTGCGGCACGGCATTATGCAGCGCCAGCGCTTTGTCGAAATCGCTGTACTTCATGACATAGAGGATCGGCGCGAAGGTTTCCTGCTCGACAGGGCCGGTCTGCTCCGGCATTTCAACGAGGGCCGGGCGAACATAGAAGGCATCTGCTGAACCGTTTTCGACGCGTTCGCCGCCCGTCACCGTGCCGCCGGCCGCCTTCGCAGCCGCAAGCGCTGCCTGCATGCGGTCGAAGGCCTGCTTATCGATCAGCGGACCGACCAGAGTGCCGGCTTCAAGCGGATTGCCGATCGTCACCGAGCCATAGGCCTTCTGCAGACGCGAAACGAGCTGGTCATAGACGCTGTCATGAACGAAGAGGCGGCGCAGCGTCGTACAGCGCTGGCCGGCCGTGCCCATCGCGGAAAAGGCAACGCCACGCAAGGTGAGGTCGAGATCCGCGGTCGGGCAGACGATGGC
Source organism: Hyphomicrobiales bacterium (assembly GCA_900472485.1). GTDB lineage: Bacteria > Pseudomonadota > Alphaproteobacteria > Rhizobiales > Rhizobiaceae > Rhizobium. The sequence continues at coordinate 201,212 of UCII01000012.1, read as the reverse complement.
GGCATTGTTGCCGCCAAGCTCGAGGATGGCGCGGGCGAAACGGCCGGCAAGTCGCGGGCCGACCGCGCGGCCCATCGCCGTCGATCCGGTCGCCGAGACCAGCGGCACCTGCGGATGATCGACCAGCAGCTCGCCAAGATCGCGGCCGCCGATCAGCAGGGTCGAAAGATTGGCGGGTGCCTCGCCGCCCTCGGCGACGTAGCGCTTCAATGCCTTTTCGAACAAAGCCTGCACGGCAAGCGCCGTCAGCGGCGTCTTTTCAGATGGCTTCCAGATGGTGGAATTGCCGCAGACGATGGCGAGCGCCGCATTCCACGACCAGACGGCAACGGGAAAATTGAAGGCCGAGATGATGCCGATCGCCCCCAGCGGATGCCAGCTTTCCATCATCCGGTGTTCCGAGCGCTCGGTGGCGATGGTCAGGCCATAGAGCTGGCGCGACAGACCGACGGCGAAATCGCAGATATCGATCATCTCCTGCACCTCGCCAAGACCCTCGGAAGTGATCTTGCCAACTTCGATCGAGACAAGCCGGCCAAGGCCAGCCTTGCCGGCACGCAGCTCTTCGCCGAGCAGGCGGATCAGCTCGCCGCGCTTCGGCGCCGGCACGTTGCGCCAGGCAAGAAACGCCTCGTGCGCCGCCTCGATTGCAGCCCTCGCCTCACCGGGCGAATGCTCCTTCAGCCGGCCGATTTCGGCGCCGGTCACAGGAGACGTGACAGCCAGCGTTCCGCCGGTGTAGCGATCGGCTGAAACGCCGATTTCGGTCAGTATAGCCTTGGTTTCGGCAGCAAGATCTGATGTCGCGCTCATCTGTTTCCTCTTCCCCTCATGCCGGTTCGATTAATTTACACCCGGGCACCGACGAAATGCGCGGCCTGGGCGCCCGCCTCGTACCACATTTCTTTTGCCGCCCTGAAGCTCGGCTCGACGATATCGGTCACCGGCAGCGGCAGATCGGCCTCGGAAATCTGCCCGAGAATATGGCTGGCAAGCACCTTGCCGAACACCGTGCCCGGCGCAATGCCGCGGCCATTATAGCCGGAGAAGCCGATGACATTCTGATCCAGCTTGTGGAAACGGGGCAGCGCATTGTCGGTCATGCCGATCTTGCCATACCATTCGCATTCGAAGGGAATGTCACCGAGCTGCGGAAAGAGTTTTTTGATCGACCGCCGAGCCCAGTTCTTGTGAATGGCAAGACCGGTATTGCGCAGCGCCCCGACGCTGCCGAAGACCAGCCGGCCGGCCTGATCCATGCGGAAGGACGAGAGCACTTCCTTCGTATCCCAGGCGCCCTCGCGCCCCGGCAGCACGGATTTGCGCAAATTGTCGCCGAGCGGCACGGTGGCGAAATTGAAATAGGGCAGATGCACCTGTTCGTTCCGAACCTTTTCCCACGGGCCGGTGCTATAGGCGTCCGTGGCCACCACGATCCAGTCGGCGCTGACCTTGCCGCCATCAGTCGAAACCACCCATTTCGCACTGCTTCTCTCGGTCGATGTCACCCGGCTGCCGGTGTGAATGGTAGCGCCAGCCTTCACTACGGCATGGGCAAGGCCGCGCGCATAGGCAAGCGGCTGCAGGGTACCGGCGCGCATGTCGAGCAGCGCCCCGGTGTAGGCTGAGCTGCCGACGCGGCGTTCCGTCTCCCGCGCATCCAGCACCGTGACCGGCGCGCCGCGCTTGCCCCATTGCCGGGCCCGCTCCTCGATTTCCTTCAGTCCCTCCGGCCCGACGGCGCAATGCAGCGTGCCGTTGCGCTCGAGCTCGCAGGCGATGCCATGCTTGTCGATCAGCTCCATGACCAGCTTGGGCCCGTTGCCGAGCAGATCGAGCAGCCGCTCGCCGTGGACGGCACCGAGTTCGCCGGGCAAATCGTCTGGCATCACCCACATGCCGGCATTGATGAGGCCGACGTTGCGCCCCGCGCCGCCAAAGCCGATTTCATTTGCTTCCAGCAGCACGACGCTCGTGCCGGCTTCCGCCAGATGAAGCGCCGTCGAAAGACCGGTATAGCCGCCGCCGACCACCACGACATCGGCGGACACCTCCCCGGAAAGCGGCTTCGTTGCCGGCGGAAGCGGGGCGGTCTTTTCCCAAAGACCGTGGGAGCGCGGGTCATTCAGCATGAAATCGATCCAATCGAGAGAGCTAATGGCGCCAATCTAGCGCCATGCTCGAAATTGCGGAAGCGGCAAGAGCGACATCCGATGGACATGGCATGATGCCAAAAAATCATCGGCTCTGGAGAAAAACTTGCATGGCGAAGGCGCTTTCGACCATGATAGAGAAAAAAGCCGGCCGCTATGGCGGCGGCAGACAGAAGCAGGACATTCTCATGAAGCCCATTTTCGTTCAGCTCCAATGCGCCCCCGGCAAGACCTATGAGGTCGCCGATGCGATCTACCAGACGGAGCTGGTTTCGGAACTGTATTCCACCAGCGGCGACTACGACCTGCTGATGAAGGTCTACATCGCCGAAGAGCAGGATATCGGCAAGTTCATCAACGATCACATCGCCAATATCCCGGGCATCGTCCGCTCGCTGACGACGCTGACCTTCCGAGCGTTTTGAGAGATTCAAACGTCCGGTCGCAATACATCATCTCATCGAAAATTGCCCCTCACCCCAGCCCTCNNTTTTGACGGGGAGAGGGAGTTCGTTGAGTTTTGTGGGCGAAACAAAAAGGACGCATCAAACGCCGGACCGGTCCCCTCTCCCCGCATTGCGGGGAGAGGGTTAGGGTGAGGGGCCAGGCATAATGGTCCGGCATTATAATATTCACCTGACAAGCTTGACCTTTCTGCCGCACAACGCCCCGCTATTAACCCTCTTGCCCGAAACCGCTCGGCTTTCCGCCCGCGATTAAACCCTTTTTAACCGACCCGATGATCTGCTTTGCCGACTGATCAACGGGCGGCGCGCTGCAGCGCCGGATTGCCGGTGCATGGCGCGGCATAGGGGTCGAGGGTGGATCGATGACATCGGCTGTTGCGGACATTCAGGCAAACAAGCAGGCCGGGCCGCTGATCGTGCATGTCGTGCGCCAGTTCCTGCCGAACAAGGGCGGCCTGGAAGACGTCGTTGCCAACCTCTGCCGCCAGCTGGTTTCCCGCGGCTATCGCGTGCGCGTTGTTACCTGCAACAGCCTGTTTTCCGATCCCGGCCGAAAACTCGCCGAAAGCGAGACCATCGACGGCATCGAGATCGTGCGCATACCCTGGTCCGGCTCCAGCCGTTATCCGCTGGCACCCAAGGTCTTCCGCCATCTGGCCGATGCCGATCTCATTCATGTCCACGCCGTCGATTTCTTCTTCGACGCACTGGCCTGGGGCAAGCTGATGCATGGGCGGCCGATGGTTGCCACCACCCATGGCGGCTTCTTCCACACGCAGAAATATGCGACCATCAAGAAGGTCTGGTTCAACACGGCAACGCGGCTTTCCGCGCTTGGTTATGCCTCTCTCATCTGCTGCAGCCAGTCCGACGCGCGGCTCTTTTCACAAATCGCCAACAGCCGCGTCCACCTGATCGAAAACGGCGCCGATGTCGGCAAGTTCTCCAATTGCGCCGCCCTGGAAGCGCGCCGCCGCATCGTCACGATAGGCCGTTTCTCGGTCAACAAGCGGCTCGACCACTTGCTCGATGTCATGACGGTGCTGGCCGCCCGCGATGCAGAGTGGCATCTCGATATTATAGGCGCCGAATCGGATCTCGATCGCGCGACGCTGGAAAAGGAAATCGCCGTTCGCAACCTGGAGCGCAATGTCGCGTTGCATGTCTCGATCGACGAAGGTTCGATCCGCAACATCATTGCCCGCGCCTCGCTTTTCGCCTCAGCCTCGGAATATGAAGGCTTCGGCCTGGTGGCGATCGAAGCGATGAGCGCCGGATTGCTGCCGGTGCTGAACGCCAACGAAGCCTATAAGGCGATGGTCGAAACCCACCCGGCCCTCATGCTCACGGATTTCTCCGATCCGGAAGTGGCCGCCGATACGTTGACCGAAGCTTTCGACCGCCTCGAGGCCGACGATCTGAGCTTACGGCAGGAGTTGTTGCGCGATGCTCGCGCCTATGCCTGGGACGAGGTCGCCCAGCGCTACATGGATATCTATGCGGAAACCCTGACGCCGAAAGGCAAGTCGCCTCAGTTCCTGCGCCAGCGCGGCCAGGCCGCGTAACCTTCCAGAATGCCCATCAGCCAGGCCCGCTTGTAGCGGGCGGCATCGCCATTGAAGCGCACCAGTGCCGCCAGCCAGCCGGCGACCGGGCGAAACAGCCGGTAGCTGACATAATACAAGGGAAACGCCTGCTTGCGCATCAGCGCGCCGAAGCCGCGCCCGTATTTGCGCGCTCGCTCTACCTGCCGCGGCCCATACTCGCTGGTGACCTGATCGTGATGGACGATCAATTCCGGGAAGAACATCGCTTGCCTGCCGGCGCCAAGCGCCCGCAGCAGGAAATCCGCCTCTTCGCCGCTCTGGAACGGTGATTCCGAACCAACGCCGAGATCCTCGTCGAAGCCACCGATATCCGCCAATGCGGCTCGGCGCACGAAGATGCCATTGGAATTGCCGCACTTCAGATAGTTCCACCGTGTCAGTGCCAGCCGCGTCTCGCCCGTAGGGCTGACGGAGGCGAGACCTTCGGCATCGAGCGTTCGACCGGTGACGATCGCAAGGTTTGGATGGGCCGAAAACAGTGCTGCGGCTGTCGAAAGCGTATCGGCCTCGTACCAGCAGTCATCGTCGGGAAAACAGACATAGTCGCCCTCCGCGACCGCCATGCCGTTGTTGCGTGCCCGCGAAAGTCCCTTCGGCGAACGGATGTGACGAATGAGGAAGGAGGGGGAAAAGCGGTCGATAAGCTCGCGCAGCCGGTCGTCGAGGTTCTGATCGACGACGATGACCTCGAAATCTTTATGACTCTGCCCCACCAGCGAACGGAATAGCCGCTCCAGCTGATCGAACCGATCGATCGTGCAGACGATGAGGCTGAACAATGAGACCCTCCGCACAAGCCTTGGAGCGGCCAACATCAGAAGGAATGAATATTAGCCGAAGTAAAAAATGAACTTAGCGCAGCATTAAACCCTAAATATTAAGGCATATGAAATAGAGCTGACGCTATCCCACGAAAAGTCGGACATGTGCAGTAGGTTCCGGCAATTTGAGGAACGGTCTATCTTCATGACGAAGAGCATAATGGCAAATTCGGTTTTGAACGCGGCGGCGGGATTGACCCTGCTCGCGACCGGCTTTGCATGTTCGATCATCGCGGCGCGTCTGTTAGGGCCTGAGGCCAACGGCATCATCGCCTTTTCCCTCTGGCTGACAACGACGGGAGCGCTGATCGCCGAGCTCGGCGCCGGCGTTACCCTGCTGCGCATTCTGCCCCAACTGAAGGGTAACGGCTATTCTACCGAAGAACGGCTTGGTTTTGCCGCGTATCTTCTGCAGCCGACGATTCTCGCAACCGTCATCCTGCTCGCCGGCTATATCGCCTATTATTGGGATACGGAGCGTTTGCACTGGGCGGGCGATGCATCTGAAGTCATTGCCATCACGGGTGTCTTCTTCGTTCTTCAGTCTCTCGGCGCCTACAGCAAGAATTATCTGATCGGCGAGCAGCGGGTCAGCGCGTTCCTGCGCATTACCTTGATAAGCTCGGTGCTGCAGCTCGTTACAGTCCTCTTCGGCGCGATTTTCTTCGGCGTCAGCGGCGCGCTCGCCGGCTATGCGATCGGCCAGCTGCCGATGTTCATCGCGACGCTCCGGATTGCGATTGCCCGCAAGAACAGCTGCGGTGTCGGCCTTTCCGCTCTCGCCAGTTCGTCGCTCATCCTCTCGATCGAACTCATCAACAGCTCGATCTTCCTCAATCGCATCGAGCTCGTCTTCCTGCAGCGCTATTGGGGCATCGAAGCGGTCGGCTTTTATGCCGTCGGCCTGTCGCTTGCCAATCTGGCTCTGCAGCTGCCCGTACAATTAAGCGGCAGCCTTCTGCCCTATTACTCCGAGCAGATGCATGCGCGGGCATCGGACAAGCTCCCGGTCGAGGTCTTTGCCGGCGTGGCGCGCAGCATTGCCTATATCACCCTGCCGATGAGTTTCGGTCTGGCGGCCATCTCGCCGGAACTTGTCGTAACGATCTTCGGCCCGGCCTTTGCGCCAAGTGGCGGCATGGTGGCGCTGCTGTCCCTGACCGCCGTGCCCTATGTCTTCATGCAGATATGCACGCAATATCTTTATTCGCTGGATCGCGTGCGCGAACGCACCGTCCTAGGCGTCATCGCCAGCATCATCATGGTCATCGGCTGCATCATCGCCGTACCCTTTTTCGGAGGCGAGGGCGCGGCGCTGGTCCGTCTGCTCGCCTTTGTCGCCCTGTGCCTGATGACGGTACGCCGCATGGAATTCGAAGGATCGACGCGCGGTATGCTCATCAACCTTGCAAAAGTCACGGTTGCTGCCATTCTATGCGCGGTTGCAGCCTATGGTTTCGTTCAGGCGCTGACCGGTGTCGCAGGCCTCGTAGGCGCCATCATCGCCGGCGCGCTGGCCTATGGCATTGCGCTCAGACTGCTGAAAGCCGTTCCAGCCGAAGATATCGAGGTCATGCAGAAGATCGCGACGCGATTGCCTGCACGTATCAATCCGATTGCCACTCAGGCTCTGGCCCTATTGGCCCCACGCCGAATGTGAGGAGACTAGTATGGCTGGTTGGGGAGCCGCCGAAAAGCAGGGCAAGCAAGGGCAGACAAGATCCGCAGCCATCCCGGTAACCTTCGCCGGCACGGTCGGCTTGTTTACATCAACCGTCACACCCTCGCGCGGCACCGCCGTCCTGTTTCTCAGCCCCTGGGGTTTCGAGGAAATGTGCGTGCGCAAGTTCTGGCGGATTCTGGCGGAAGATCTCGCCGATAGCGGTGTCGCCAGCCTCCGCTTCGATTATGCCGGTACGGGCGATGCGCTTGATCTGGCCGATGAAGGCAAAGGTCTGGAGCCGTGGCATGAAACCGCTCTCGCGGCGGCAGAAAAACTGAAGGCGCTTTCCGGCTGCGAGCGCCTGATCCTTGTGAGCCAGGGCCTTGGCGGAACGATCGCGGCAACGCTCGCCGAACATATTCCCGGCATCGGCGGCATTGCCTTTCTCGCGCCCATCATTTCCGGCCGTGCCTACCTGCGCGAATTGACCGTCTGGTCCAAGATGATCGATGAGAGCATGGGGCTTGTCGAAGCGCAGCGTCAGACCGAGGGCGTCACCGTCGCAAGCCTCCGCATGCCCGATAGCGCGGCCGACGCAGTCAGGAAGCTGAATCTCATGACGCTTGACCGGCTGGGCACGCCGAATTGCCTGGTGCTGACGCGCCCCGGCCGCCCGGGAGACGACGATTTCACGCGTCATCTCGAAACGCTCGGCCCCGAAGTCGCGCAGGCCTCCTACGAAGGTTACGACGATCTCGTATCCAACCCGACCATCGCCACCATGCCGACGACGGCTGGCCGGAAAATAGTCGAATGGGTGCAGTCGGTCGCCGAAAATACCACTGAAATCACATCGACCGAACTTACGCCGCCGGTCGCGGAACCTCTCATCGGCGAAGGCTTTCGCGAGACGCCGCTGCGTTTCGGCGCGGGAAACCGCCTGTTCGGCATTCTCTGCGAGCCGCAGGGTGGCCGCACGGGCGCGACCGCACTACTCCTGACGACTGCTTATGACAGACATGCGGGCTGGGGCCGGATGTCGGTCACCATGGCGCGTGCGCTTGCCCGGGACGGCATTGCCTCGCTGCGTTTCGATACGGCCAATGTCGGCGACAGCCCGCCGCTTTCTGGGGCGCCTGAGCAGGTGCTCTATTCGCGCGACCAGCATCTCGATGTGGGTGAAGCACTGGATCTTCTCGAGAAACGGGGCATGCTGCCGGCCTATGTGGTCGGGCGTTGCAGCGGCGGCTATCTCGCCTTTCAGGCAGCGTTACGCGATGCACGCTGCCGCGGCCTCATCACGGTCAATCCCTACAGCTTCCATTGGGACGAGAGCCGATCGGTCGATGAAGCCCTTCGCTTTGCTCCCCGCTCACTCGAAACTTATGGACGCAAGCTCCTGCAGATGGAAACGCTAAAGCGGCTCTTCGGCGGCCAGATCGATGCAAGGAGCGCCATCCTCAACATGGCGACCGGGCTCGGCCGGCGGGCGATACGAACGGCTCGCCACCTGCTCGGTGCGTTCCCCATCTTCGCTGCGGCTCAGGGACCTGTGCTGGGTGGTTTCCGCACGCTTGCCAAGCGTGGCGTCGACATGTCCCTGATCTACAGCGCCCATGATATCGGGCTTGATCATCTGCATGACGAGTTCGGCGAGAACGGCGCGGGCCTGAAGCATTTTCCGGACATACGCCTCACCATCATTCCCGAAGCCGATCACAATCTGACGCCGCCCTATGCGCGCAAGGTCTATCTGAGGGAAGTCCGGGAGATGGGTTTGCGGCTCGCCAACCGATGACGCACAGGCTGGAAAACCGCCGGAAATGTTCGCCATATCCGACACTTGCTGTATAGTCGCGCCATGAGGCTCCTGATCGTCGAAGACAACCGCGAACTGGCATCCTGGCTCGGCAAGGCGCTGCGTCAGGCGCAGTATGTCGTCGATATCGCCTATGACGGTGAGGACGCCGAGCACATGCTGAAAGTCGCAGCCTACGCCATCGTCATCCTTGATCTGTCGTTACCAAAAATAGACGGGCTGACGCTGCTGAAGCGACTGCGCCAGAGCGGCAACAAGGTGCCGGTCATCATCCTGACGGCCAATGCCAGCCTCGACGGCCGGGTTGCCGGTCTCGACAGCGGCGCCGACGACTATCTCGCCAAGCCTTTCGAAATTGCCGAACTGGAAGCCCGCATACGCGCGGCCGTCCGCCGCGGTCACGATCGCGCCACCCCGGAGATCGCCGTCGGCGACCTGGTATTCGATGGCGGTACGCGACAATTCTATCTGGCAGGCGAAGCCCTGGCGCTGACGCCGCGGGAACACGCCGTGCTCGAACATCTGGTCATGAAGGCCGGCACGACAGTTACCAAGACGACACTTTCGGAAAGCGTCTTCGGCTTCGACGATCTCGCCGATACCAGCGCGATCGAGATCTACGTGCATCGTGTCCGCAAGAAGCTCGAAGGCAGTTCCGTGCAGATCGCGACGCTGCGCGGCCTCGGTTATCTGCTTCGCCATGTGCAATGATGCGGCTGCGCCACCGAAGGGAGTTCTGAGGCGCGCCGTCGGCGCGGTGACGACGAGCCTGCGGGCACAACTCTTCGCCTGGGTCGTGCTGACCCTGATCGGCGCCATCTGCATCAACCTCTATCTGAGCTTCCGCTCGGCCGACGCGACCGCCAATCTCGTCACCGATCACACCCTGCTGGCTTCGGCGCGTGTGATCGCGGAGGCAGTGCGCGTCGATGCCAGCGGCACGGTGCAGATCGACATTCCGCCTGCCGCACTGGAAATGTTCGATACCGGCTATGGCGACCGCGTCTTCTATCAGGTGGTCACGGCGTGGGGGAACCTCATCGCCGGTTTTCCCGACCTGCCACGGCCGAAGCGGGATTTAAACGGCGAGGACATGACGTTTCGGAACGAAGGCGTCCGCGTGCTCATGCTGAGCCATCCCGTTGTCGGCCTCGGTCAGGACAGCACGATTTCCGTCGCGGTCGCCGTCACGCACAACAGCCAGTATGCCATGCGCCGCAGGCTTTGGCTGTCTGATTTCACCAAGCAGCTCGCGCTTGTCCTGCTTGCCGGTCTCGTGACCATCATCGGCCTGCAACGTGGCCTTGCTCCGGTGCTGCGGCTGCGCGATGCCGTGCGCGAACGCGGCCGCCAGCGCCTCGATCCGCTGGACCCTCACATGGTGCAGAACGAGCTTCGGCCGCTCGTCCACGCCCTCAACGACCACATGGAGCGGGTGCAGAACCAGATGGCGGCGCAGCGCCGCTTCGTCTCGAATGCTGCCCATCAGCTGCGCACACCGCTCGCCCTGATCTCGACCCAGGCAAGCTTTGCTGCGCGTGAAACCGACAATATCAGGCGCGACGAGGCGCTGACGGCATTGCGGTCCAGCACGCGGCAGGTGACGCGGCTTGCGAGCCAGCTCCTGACGCTCTCACGCGCCGAACCAGGCAGCCGCCGGCCCCGCAACGACACCATCGATCTCGCGGGAACCGCTCGGCGCGTGCTGGAAACGCTCGCCGAGGAAGCCCTGCGCCGCAATATCGATCTCGGGCTCGAGACGGACGAGACGGCGGTTCATATCGAGGGCGACGGCACAATGCTGCGCGAAATGCTGGTCAATCTCGTCGATAATGCGCTGCGCTACACGCAGCCGGGCGGCCGCGTAACGGTCGGCGTCGGCCGGGAAGGCGATACGGCTCTGCTATGGGTCGAGGACAACGGACCGGGCATCCCGGAAGCCGAACGTGCCCAGGTCTTCGAGCGCTTCTATCGCATCATCGGCACCGAACCGGAAGGCAGCGGCCTGGGGCTCGCCATCGTCCGCGAAGTCGTCGACGGCGCCGGCGGCTCGGTGACACTTGACAACGCACCCGGCGGCGGCCTGCTGGTCCGCGTGCGATTGCCGGCGGTTTGAAAGTGCGGGCAGCGGTGATGACGGGATAGTCCCCTCTCCCCGCCTGCGGCAGAGCAACCGCATATGGAGTGGATCAGCGCTGGAAATTCCTTCTCCCCAGCGGGGAGAAGGTAGCCCGAAGGGTCGGATGAGGGGGCTGGCTGATTTGAATTCATGGATTTTCGTAGTCTTGGCAAGCACCCCCTCATCCGCCTGGCGGCACCTTCTCCCCGCTGGGGAGAAGGAGGGCGGCGGCGACTTCAGTTCATATTGCTATGGCCCTGACCTGTGGTGAAAAAGCCTTCGACACAAAAAAGGCCGGGCGAAACGCCCGGCCCCTGGCCTTGGGAGGTCCAGAAAATCAACACTTAATGCGTGTCGAGGCTCTGCTGCGGACGCCAGCGGGTGATGCGGTTTTCGATGAGCGTCATCACATATTCGGCGCCGAGCGTGACGACCATCACCAGGATGATTGCGGCATAGAGGCCGGCGGCATCATAGGTGCCCTTGGCGATCGAGATCAGGTAGCCGATGCCGGCCAGCGAACCAACGAACTCGCCGACGATCGCGCCGATGATGGCAAAGGAGAAGGAGATGTGCAGGCTTGCAAAAATCCAGCTCATTGCCGACGGCAGGATGACGTTGCGGGTCACACGCCAGTTGGATGCGCCGAGAATGCGGGCATTGGCGATCATGTTGCGGTCAGCTTCGCGAACGCCCTGGAAGGCATTGGCGAACACGACGAAGAACACCATGATAAAGGCGAGCGCCACCTTCGACGCCAAGCCGAGACCCATGATCATCACGAAGATCGGCGCGAGAACGACGCGCGGGATCGAGTTGATCGCCTTGATGTAGATCGAGAGGATATCGGACGCCAGCTTGTTGCGGCCGAGGGCGACGCCGACGAGGACGCCTGTCACCGAGCCGATGATAAAGCCGATCAGCGCTTCTTCCATGGTGACGCCAAGATGGTACCAGAGCGAGCCGCTCTCAGTGCCGTCGACGATCCACTCCCAGAGACGCAGTGCGATGCCGTAGGGGCTAGAATAGAAGAACGGATCGATCCAGTGCAGATCGGAAGCGATCTGCCAGAGACCGAGGATGGCGAGCAGAATGCCGACCTGCCATGCCACGACGACATACTTGCGGCGCGTCATCGCCTTCAATGCTGCGGCTTCGATTTCCGCGTCCGAGGTGCCGGCGCGGAAGATCGGGGCATTGCCTGCTTCGAGAGCTGTGTTTGCCATGATCAATCCTCCCTTATGCCGCTTCCGCGGCACGGCGATAGCTGGTTTCGACCTCTTCGCGCAGGTCGTCCCAGATCGTCTTGCAATAATCGATGAAATTCTGTTCGTAGCGGATCTCCGAGACGACGCGCGGACGCGGCAGGTCGATCGTGTAGACCGATTTGACCGTCGCCGGGCCGGCCGTCAGCACATAGACCTTGTCGGCGAGCGCAACGGCTTCTTCGAGATCGTGCGTCACGAAGACGACGGAGGCCTGGCGTTCGGCCCAGAGCTTCAGCAGTTCTTCATGCATGACCGTGCGGGTCTGCACGTCGAGCGCCGAGAAAGGCTCGTCCATCAGCAGGATTTCCGGCTCGTTGATAAAGGTCTGCGCCAGCGAGACGCGCTTGCGCATGCCGCCCGACAGCTGATGCGGATAGTGATGTAGAAACTTGGAGAGACCGACGCGGGCAAGCCAATCCTTGGCCATCTTTTCAGCCTCGGCCTTCGACTTGCCGCGGAACAGCGGGCCGGCCATGACGTTTTCGATGACATTCTGCCAGGGGAAGAGCGCATCCGTCTGGAAGGCGAAGCCGACGCGCCGGTCGATGCCGTTCACCGGGCCGCCCATCAGGCGGACTTCGCCGGCGCTCGGCTTGGCAAGGCCGGTGACGAGATTGAGCGTCGTCGACTTGCCGCAGCCCGTCGGCCCGACAACGGCGACGAATTCGCCGCGCTCGACGGTCATGTTGAAATCGCGCAGTGCTGTCAGCGACTTGCCGGTCGGCGATACGAAACGGCGGCTGACATTGATGAGCTCTATCGCCGGGTTACGGCGTTCATCCTGTTGCATGGTGCTGATCCTGACGCGTGCCTTCAGGGCGTGCACGCAAAGCCCAGTGAACTGCAAAGTCTCTTGAACTGCCGCTTCCGGGGGTCTTTCTAAAAGCTGGCCGGAAGCGGCGTTCTGACTGCTTACTTGACGTTCTTCACGAATTCCGTCGTGTAGGTCTTCGACAGGTCGATCGTCTTGCCCTTGACGTTCTTGGAGAACTGCGAGAGCACGGCGAGCACCGTCTTCGGACCATCTTCCGGCATCACGCCGTCGGCCGTGAACATTTCCTTGCCGGCGTCGAGAGCCTTGATGTAGCCGTCCTTGTCGCCGACGTAGAAGTCCTTCGGCATCTTCTCGGCAATTTCAGCGGCGGAATGCGTATGGATGAAGCGCAGCGTCTTGACGAAAGCATTCGCGAGCTTCTGCACTTCTTCCTTATGAGCGTCGACCCATGCGGCATCCATATAGAGCGAAGCCGCCGGATAGGTACCGCCGAGCGCCTCTTCGGTGCCCTTCAGCGTGCGCAGATCGACGAGGATCTTGGCTTCGCCGGTCTTGAGCAGGCGCGAAATCGTCGGCTCGGTGGTCATGCCCACCTGGATGGCGTCCTGCTGCATGGCGGCGATGAAAGTCTGACCGGCGCCGACCGGAACAGGCGTGATATCAGCCGGCGAGAGGCCTGCCTTCGACGCCATGTAAAGTGTCAGGAAATTCGTCGACGAGCCGAGGCCGGTAACGCCGGCGCGCTTGCCCTTCAGATCGGCGAAGGACTTGATATCGGGATATTTGGCCGAAACCAACTCGACTTCACCCGGTGCCTGACTGAACTGCACGACGGACTTGATGAACTTGCCCTTGGCCTGCAGGTCGACGCAATGGTCGTAGAAGCCGACGACGCCCTGAACGGCGCCGGCGAGCAGCTGGTTTTCGGCGTCGACGCCGGCGGATTCGTTGAGGAGCTCGACCTCAAGGCCTTCATCCTTGAAGTAGCCAAGCCCTTCGGCAAGTTTGGCCGGCAGATAGATCTGCTTTTCGTAGCCGCCCACCATGATGGAAATCTTGTCGGCAGCATTGGCGGCCGTGGCTGCAAGCGAAGCAGCACTCATGACGAGGGAAAGGGCTACGGTATGAAAAAACGTGCGCGATGGACGCATCAATGTCTCCTCCTGTTTTAATTCTTGCGCCATACGACGCGCTGGAAAGGCGCTTCCTCCACGAAGCTCAGCAAACCTAGCGCGGGCAACCTTTCAGTCAGCTTTCAGTGCGCAACCCTGCGAGGGAACATTGCGATTTTATTAACGCGGACGCCGACGGCTCGACTATGCCGCCGGCGCCGGAAACGCTACTGCGCGCTATTTGGCGTTTTTGACGAACTCCGTCGTGTAGGTCTTCGACAGATCGATCGACTTGCCCTGAACATTCTTGGAGAACTCGGAAAGAACGGCAAGAACGGTTTTCGGACCATCTTCCGGCATCACGCCATCGGGCGTGAACATGGCCTTGCCGTTTTCGAGCGCCTTCACATAGCCTTCCTTGTCGCCGACATAGAAATCCTTGGGCATCTTGTCGGCGATCTCGGCGGCCGAATGGGTATTGATGAAATGCAGCGTCTTGACGAAAGCATTCGCAAGCTTCTGCACCTCCTCCTTGTGGTCCTTGACCCAAGACTCCTGCATATAAAGTGACGCAGCGGGATAGGTCCCGCCCAGAGCGGCTCTTGTTCCGTCCATCGTGCGCATGTCGATCAGAACCTTGGCCTCGCCGGTCTTCAGAAGGCGAGAGACTGTCGGCTCGGTCGTCATGCCGGCCTGGATGGCATCCTGTTGCATGGCCGCGATAAAGGTCTGGCCGGCACCAACCGGAACGGAGGTGAATTCTCCGAGCTTCAGGCCAGCCTTGATGGCCAGATACTGGGTCAGGAAGTTGGTCGAGGAACCAAGGCCGGTGACGCCGAGGTTCTTGCCCTTGAAGTCTGCAGGAGATTTGATTTCCGGATGCTTGGCCGACACCAGCTCGACTTCGCCCGGCGCCTGGCTGAATTGCACGACGGATTCGACGAACTTGCCCTTGCCCTGAAGGTCGATGCAATGGTCGTAGAAGCCGACGACGCCCTGGACGGCACCTGCCAGCATTTCGTTTTCCGCATCAACGCCTGCCGGCTCATTGAGAAGTTCGACGTTCAGCCCCTGCTCCTTGAAATAGCCAAGCCCTTCGGCAAGCTTGGCCGGCAGATAGATCTGCTTTTCGTAGCCGCCCACCATGATGGAAATCTTGTCGGCTGCCTGTGCCGCCGTTGCCGCAAACCCGGCGGCGGCTACCGCAAGGGAAAAAGCCGCGGAATATCTGAGAATGCTGGATGCACGCATGAAGTCCTCCTCTCCAATTGTGTACCGCGCCGATTGACAACGGCACGGCACGCGCTTCCTCCTGAAGCGGAAAAGACATGCACGCCCAACCTTTCATTGAGCTGAAAGCAACTCCTCGGCTATCGGCGGCTCGCTTCGAATGGCTGCGGTTTCGCGCCCGTTGACGGAAGTCGGACTTCCATACAACGGCAAGCATTGCCTATCTTGGCATTTCCCGCATTGCGACTATTTAAGGTAAAGTGCTTTCCTTGGGAGGGATCATCGATGAGGATCATTGCCGCAGCCCTTGTGCTGATGACGATCACGATAGCCGGGCCGGCATCGGCGATTTCCCGCTACGAGTCGCTCGGCAAAACTTGCGCATCGGTGCAGCAACTGATTGCCGCCGAACGGGCGGTGATACTGCGCTATCCATCGTCCCGTGGCGGTCCCGTTCTCTACGACCGTTATGTGGCCGGCCGCGGGCAATGCGACATCTCCGACTATGCCAGCCGCAGCTATGTGCCGACCAAGGATAACCCGGCCTGCCCCGTCTATAATTGCAAGCCGTCCTCGATCTTCAATCCGCATTGACGCGAATCAGCTTTTCTGCGGTTTATGCGTGTACGGAGTTACAAAACTCAATATAAAAAGACTTTTAGTTGAGCTCCACCCACATTTAACGCACATTTCGCGGGCAGATAGAGCACGCGCCCTTTATCGCGAAGGGTCAAAATATGGTGTAATCCGCCAGCCCTGTTTGAATAAGGAGATTGCGCAGTGAGTGCAAAAGTACCGAACCCGATCGATGCCTATGTAGGCTCTCGCGTCCGCACGCGCCGTCTTATGCTTGGCATGAGCCAGGAGCGGCTTGCCGAACAGATCGGCGTGACATTTCAGCAGGTGCAAAAATACGAAAAGGGCACCAATCGCATCGGCGCCAGCCGGTTGCAGGCGATTGCCGGCGTGCTCGCCGTACCGGTTGCATTCTTCTTCCAGCAGGATAATTCGCAGCCCCTGAATACCGATGGCCTCGGCGCAATCAACGGCCTGGAAGATCTATCGGATTTCCTGACGTCCAAAGAGGGCCTGAGCCTCAACAAGGCATTCATGAAGATCAACGATCCAAGCATTCGCCAGTCCGTGCTGACGCTGATCAAATCGCTGGCAAGTGCTTCTGACGCGCTGCCGGATCACCTCCCACGCGCAACGAACGTATCGGTCGGCCTGCGCAACTGAAGCATTTTGCGCAAAAATGCGCAGCGCTTTTGCGACAGCGACATCAAAAACCTGAAGCGCAAGAAGCGGATTTGAGAGATCGCGATGCGCTTCAGGCCCTGAATTCCCGCCGAGAATTTCAGTCCGTCTAGCCTGGCATCGGCTCGCAGAGGGCCGCGAAGATCGACATCCAGGCGGCACCAAAATCACGCTGATAGCGGAAGCATGGGCGGATTTTGCGTGCAAATGTTCGACGTGAGGCTCCTTCCTACCCTTGCAGGCCGCATTTCACGCCTTGAAATTGCAAAATCAAGAAATCGCCGCAATCACGCATCGTGTCACGCCGCATGTCACGCGCCAAGCTCCAAAACATCCGTTACGGTTTGCTGATGTTCCCGGCCAGACACGATTCGTCTGCCGGGAACGGGGGCAATAGAGGGCACGAAATGACAGCAGCACTTCCGATCGACGCAGCATACCAGGATCCGGACTCGCTCAAGGAACTGGCATCAATCGCTCGGCTCATCACTTATGCACGGCAGAGCGCCAAAAACCTGAATGCGGAATTCCCGGTCTGGTGCCTGGATTTGGCGCTCGGGGCCGTGCTGCAGGAAATGTATGAAAATGGCTTGCCCAATCCCTTGTTCGAAGAGGGAACGGACATAGCAAACGTGGTGGCACACTGAATCAGAGTAATCCCGGCCTTTGCCGGATACGGAACGATGCCGGTATGGCTCAGCAAGCCATATCGGCATTGCTCTTGGTGAGCCGAATCGTCGAGATGGCAGGCCGAAAGCATGCCGCACAAAGCCTGCAGCGGCTTTGCGACAATGGCCTCCATAAAATCAAAACCCCACGCGCGGGAAGCGAATTCAAAGATCACGGCGTTCGGAAGCTACCTTTGCGCGGCTGGACGCCGGCGGTAAAAATCGCGATGCAATGGCGCAGATGGCGCAACCGCGTTTCGCGGTCGGGCCAATCCTTCGGACGCCCCGGCCTCGAAATCATCGCATCGAAGATCATGCTCATCAACATGCGCGCTCCGCTTGCCGCATCGGCAATTTCGATCAAGCCGCGCCGCTGCTGCTCGACAAGCCAATCCGTCAGCAACTGCCGTGATGGTCTGGCGCCATAAGTGTGCAACAGCGTGGCGATTTCCGGAGATTGCTGCGACTCACTGATGGCAAGGTGAATGAAGGCGTCCCGTTCGCGCTCCTGATCCTCATCGATGTCGATCATGAATATCAGCTCGAGCGCCTTGTCGAACGGCAAATTCTCCTCAGTGGGCCGCGGCAGAGCCAGCATCGATGCGCGATGCTCAGCAATGATGGCCTTGAAGAGATCGGTCTTGCTCGGAAACAACCTGTAGAGGGTCTGCTTCGAAATCCGGCACCGGGCAGCAACCAGATCCATGGTTGTGCCGCCGTAACCCAACTCGTAAAAGGTTGCGCGCGCCTCCGCGACGATCTCCGCGCTGCGCGCATCGTCGTTCACGGTTTTCGGACGGCCGCGCGGGCGGGTCTTAGCCACCTGGTCGGCCTTGGCTGCTCGTTCCTTTGTCAGCACACCGTCTTGACCCCAACAGCCGAATACGATTGACATTTGAAGCCGTACAAATATTTTCTGTACGACTTGGTACTATAAATAAGGCAACAGGAAATAGCAACGTGCGAAAGCTCGCCCCTCCCACTTCTGCAGTCGCATATCCGGCGATACCAGCCCGCCTTACGGTTGGCCGCGGCTCGCTGACCGCCGTCGGAATTGTCGCCGCGATGTTACTGGTGGGCTGCAACCAGCAGAATTCCGCCCAGAACACCGCTCCCGCCGTCAAGACGGAAGTGAGCGCGATGTCGCTGCATCCGCAATCCGTCGCCATCACCGCCGAACTGCCCGGCCGCACCAGTGCCTACCTCGTCGCCGAAGTGCGGCCGCAGGTCGGCGGCATTATCCGCAGCCGCAATTTCAAGGAAGGCAGTGAGGTCCGGGAAGGCGACGTGCTCTACGAGATCGATCCGTCCTCCTATCAGGCATCGTATGACAGCGCCGCAGCCTCGTTGCAGAAGGCGGAGGGCGCCGTGCCCAGCGCCCAGGCCAAGCTCGACCGCTACAAGGGCCTGAGCGCCCAGAACGCAGTCAGCAAGCAGGATTTCGATGACGCGCAGTCCACGCTCGTCCAGGCTCAGGCCGATGTCGCTTCCGCCAAGGCGGCCCTGGAGACCGCCCGCATCAATCTTGATTATACCAAGATGAGAGCGCCGATCTCCGGCCGCGTCGATGCGTCCACCGTCACGGTCGGCGCGCTCGTCACAGCCGATCAGACAACGGCGCTGACCACCATTCGCCAGCTCGATCCGATCAATGTCGATGTCACGCAGTCGAGCACCAACCTGCTCGAATTCCGCCGCGCCGTCGCCGACGGCCGGCTGAAAACGAGCGGCGACAACGTTTCCGTACATCTGACGCTTGAGGACGGCAGCCAATACAAGGAAACCGGCAAACTGGAATTTGCCGAATCCTCCGTTGCGGAAACGGTCGGCACCATCACCGTGCGCGCCGTCTTCCCCAATCCGGATCGCATCCTGCTGCCGGGCATGTATGTTCGTGCCACCATCCAGGAAGGTATTGCCGAAAACAGCTTCCTCGTGCCGCAGCGCGCCGTGACCCGCAACACGAAGGGCGAACCGATCGCCATGTTCGTGACCGCCGAGGGCAAGGTGCAGCAGCGGGTGTTGAAGGTGGAACGCAGCATCGGCAACAGCTGGCTTGTCAACCAGGGCGTTGCCGATGGCGATCGCGTGATCGTCGAAGGCGTCCAGCGTGTTCGTGACGGTCAGGAAGTCACCGTTTCTCCGGTAACGATTGACGATGCGACCGGCGAAGTGAAGCAGGCTGCCGCCGATAGCAAACCGTCTACGGAGCAGGCCGGGCTGGAAAAGACCGATATGAAAGCCGCCTCCGGCGCGCAGAAGTGAGGTTAGACGATGTCTCGTTTTTTCATCGACAGGCCGATCTTCGCCTGGGTGATCGCCATCGTCATCATGCTGGCGGGCGCACTTTCGATCTTCACGCTGTCGATTTCGCAATATCCGCAGATCGCACCGACGACAGTCAGCATCAGCGCCACCTACTCCGGGGCTGATGCGGCAACCGTCGAAAACTCGGTGACCAAGGTCATCGAGCAGGGCATGACCGGTATCGACAATCTCGACTACATGACATCGACATCGACCTCGACGGGTCAGGCCTCGATTTCGCTGACCTTCACCAACAAGGCCGATCCCGACGTCGCGCAGATGCAGGTACAGAACAAGCTGCAGCTCGTCACCGCGCAGCTGCCGCAGACCGTTCAAAATACCGGCATCGTCGTCTCGAAATCGACCTCGAACTTCCTGATGGTCGTCGGCTTCGTGTCGACGGATGGGAAACTTAACTCGAACGATCTTGCCGATTACGTCTCCAGCACCCTGAACGACACGCTGAAGCGTATCGAAGGCGTCGGCAATACACAGATCTTCGGTGCCGGCTATGCCATGCGCATCTGGGTGGACCCGGACAAGCTTGCGAAATATCAGCTAATGGTGAGCGACGTAACGAGCGCAATCCAGGCCCAGAACTCGCAGGTCTCAGCCGGCCAGTTGGGTGCCCTGCCGCAGCGCAAGGGTCAGCAGCTCAATGCGACAGTCACGGCAAAGAGCCGCCTGCAGACGCCGGAGCAGTTCGAAAACATCATCCTGAAAAGCCAGTCCGACGGCTCGCTGGTGCGCATCAACGATGTCGCTACCGTGGAACTCGGAGCAGACAGCTATACGACGTCGACCACCTATAACGGTCATCCTTCCGCCGGTCTTGCGGTGATGCTCGCCTCCGGCGCCAACGCCATCAATACGGCCGAAGCGGTGCGGACAGCCATCGGCAATATGAGCGAGACCCTGCCGCCGAACGTGGAGATCGTCTATCCCTACGATACGACGCCGTTCGTGAAGCTGTCGATCGAAGACGTGGTCAAGACGCTGTTCGAAGCTATCGTGCTCGTCTTCATCGTCATGTTCGTCTTCCTGCAGAATCTGCGCGCCACGCTGATCCCGACGCTCGCCGTCCCCGTCGTGCTTCTCGGCACCTTCGGCGTGCTGGCGATGTTCGGCTATTCCATCAACACATTGACCATGTTCGGCATGGTGCTGGCGATCGGCCTTCTGGTCGACGATGCCATCGTCGTCGTCGAGAACGTCGAGCGCGTGATGGAGGAAGAGGGATTGTCGCCGCGTGAGGCGACGATCAAGTCGATGCAGGAAATCACCGGCGCACTGATCGGCATCGCCACGGTCTTGTCGGCCGTGTTCATCCCGATGGCCTTCTTTTCCGGTTCGGTCGGCATTATCTACCGGCAGTTCTCGGTGACGATTGTCTCGGCGATGGTGCTGTCCGTCATCGTCGCTCTTATCCTCACGCCAGCTCTTTGCGCCACCATTCTCAGACAGCCCAAACATGGTGCGAAGGAAAAGGGCGTGTTCGGCTGGTTCAACCGCAATTTCGAGCGGGGAACACGCAGTTATCAGCGCGGCGTCCACCGCATGATTCGCATGACCGCCGTTTTTCTGCTGATATTCGTCCTGATCGGCGTCGGCGTCGGTTATCTCTTCAACCGCTTGCCGAGCTCCTTCCTTCCGGACGAGGACCAGGGCATTCTGCTGACGGCCATCCAGCTGCCTCCAGGCGCCACGGATTCCCGTACCTGGGCGGTGCTCGACCAGGTGAGAGATTATTATCTCAACAACGAGAAGGACTATGTCGAGGGCGCATTCGCAGTCGCCGGGTTCGGATTCAGCGGTCAGGGCCAGAATGTCGGTCTCGTCTTCGTCAGGCTGAAGGACTTTGATCAGCGCAAGACGCCGCAGTCTAAGGCACAAGCCATCGCCGGTCGTGCCATGGGAGCCTTTTCCAAGATCAAGGACGGTAGCGTCTTTGCGCTGGCACCGCCGGCAATCCCCGGCTTCGGCAGCTCGAGCGGCTTCGACTTCTTCATCAAGGATATCAACGGCGCCGGCCATGAAGCGCTCATAGCGGCCCGCAATCAGCTGCTTGGCGCAGCCGCACAGAACCACAAGCTGTTCGGAACGCGTCCGAACGGCCAGGAGGACACGCCGCAATATTCCGTAAACATCGACCAGGAAAAGGCGAGCGCGCTGAACATCGGCCTTTCGGATATCGACACGACGCTGTCGACGGCCTGGGGCGGCACCTATGTCAACGACTTCATCGACCGCGGCCGTGTCAAGAAGGTCTATGTCCAGGCCGACAAGGATTTCCGCATGCAGCCCGAAGACCTGGGCCGCTGGTATGTGCGCAATTCCGGCGGCGACATGGTGCCATTCTCCGCTTTCTCGAGTGGCGAATGGACCTACGGCTCACCGCGTCTGGAGCGCTATAACGGCTCGTCGGCGGTCGAGATCCTCGGCTCCGCGGCGCCTGGCGTCTCCTCGGGCGACGCCATGAACGAGATCGACAAGATCATGGCGAGCCTGCCGCCGGGCTTCAGCCACGAATGGACCAGCCTGTCCGCTCAGGAAAAGCTTTCGGGCAACCAGGCAACCCAGCTCTATGCCATCTCCATTCTGGTGGTATTTCTGGCGCTTGCCGCCCTCTACGAGAGCTGGTCGATCCCGCTTGCCGTCATGCTGTCGGTGCCGATCGGCATCTTCGGCGCTTTGCTGGCCGCAACCATTTTCGGCCAGTCGAACGACGTCTACTTTAAGGTCGGCCTGCTGACAACAATCGGTCTGGCGGCAAAGAACGCCATCCTGATCGTCGAATTCGCCATCGAGCAACAGAACCAGGGCAAGAACCTGATCGACGCAACACTGGAAGCATCCCGCCAGCGCCTGCGGCCGATCCTGATGACCTCGCTCGCCTTCATCCTCGGCGTGCTGCCACTGGCGATCGCCAATGGGGCCGGTTCCGGCAGCCAGAACTCGATCGGCATCGGCGTCATGGGCGGCATGATCTCGGCAACCGTGCTCGGCATCTTCTTCATCCCGCTGCTCTTCGTCTCCGTCCGCCGTATATTCAAGGGTAGGGTCGGTCCGGTGACAACGCAGGAGACGCCCGCAGCCGATGGCGGTGCCACGCATTAACGAAGCACTGCCCGCTCTTGGCATCAAGAAGCGGGCGGTGCCTTTGAATGAATAAAAGGCTCCCGCGGGTAATGCGGGAGCCTTTTTGGTTTTATAAGTTCCTCTCTCCGCCAGCCAGCAATCGCATATGAGGCACATCGGCGCGGCAAGTTCCTTCTCCCCTCGTAGAGAAGGTGGCCCACCTTTCGATAAGCTCAGGGTCGAATGAGAGATTGATGGTTCTAAAATCTCGATCTGCGACCAGTGAAACAGGGAGTTCGTCAGCTCGACGAAGCCGCTGCAGTCTGCGCCTTCGGCGACCATTTTGCATGAAGCTTGGCAAGCATCAGGTAGATGATCGGCGTGGTATAGAGCGTCAGTACCTGCGACACGACGAGGCCGCCGACGATAGTGATCCCGAGCGGGCGTCGCAGCTCCGACCCGGGGCCGGTGGCGATGATCAGCGGGATGGCGCCCATCAATGCTGCCAGCGTCGTCATCAGGATCGGCCGAAAACGCTTGAGGCAGGCCTGATAGATGGCCTCTTCCGAGGACAGGCCGAGTATGCGCTCGCCCTGCAGCGCGAAGTCCACCATCATGATGCCGTTCTTCTTGACGATGCCGATCAAGAGGATGATGCCGATAAAGGCGATGATCGTCAGCTCGGTACCGCTGATCGCAAGCGCCAGCAGCGCGCCGAGACCGGCGGACGGCAGCGTCGAGATGATCGTCAGCGGATGCGCCAGACTCTCATAGAGGATGCCGAGGACGATATAGACCGTCAGCAGTGCCGCCAGCAGCAAGAGCGGCTGGCTGCCGGAAGATTGCGTGACGCTCGCCGCATCGCCGGCGAAATCCGCATGCAGCGTGTCGGGCAGATGCATGTCCAGCACCGCCTTCTGGATGGCATCGTTGGCGACCTGCAGCGGCGTATTGAGCGCCAGATTGTAGGAGATGGTGACGGAGGGATATTGACCCTGGTGATTGACCACCAGCGGCGCCAGCGTGCGGTCGATCGACGCCACTGCGCTCAACGGCACCTGTGTACCGCCGGAGGCGGGCACATAGAGCTTGGAAATATCGTGGGGATCGAGCGCATACTCGGGATTCGCCTCCAATACGACACGATACTGGTTGCGCTGCGTATAGATCGTCGAGATCTGCCGCTGCGCGAAGGCATTGTTCAGCGCGGAATCGATGGACTGAATGTTCACGCCGAGCTGCGAGGCCAGGCTGCGGTCGATATTGACGGTCGCCTGCAAGCCGTTAGGCTGCCTGTCGGTCGCGACATCGGTCAATCCCGGCAGGGCCTGCATCCGCTCCAGCACCTTGGGCGCCCATTCCACCAGCTCGTCGTAATTCGCGCCCCAGAGCGTGAACTGATATTGCGATTGCGACTGGCGCGCGCCGGCGCGGATATCGCCCGGCGAAAACAGGAAGGTGTTGAGGCCTGGAACGGCCATCAGCTGCTTGCGCAGCCTGTCTATGACGTCGGCCGTCGGCGCACGCTCCGATTCCGGCTTCAGCGAGATGAAAAGCTGGCCGCGATTGATGGAGCTGGAAAAGCCGCCACCGCCGACGGAAGAGCCGATACCGGAAACGGCGGGATCCTTTGAGGCGATATCCGCGGCTTGCTGCTGCAGCTTGACCATGGCGGGATAGGAAATGTCGGTCGCAGCCTGCGTTCCGCCCTGGATGAAGCCGGTGTCATCCTGCGGGATGAAGCCCTTCGGAACCTTGACATAGAGATACCCGGACATGACCACGCAGGCGATGATGACGACCACGGAAAGGAAACGGTGATGCAGCACCGCCCGTAGCGTGCGGCCATAAAAGCCGGTAATGGCGCTGAGCGTGCCCTCGACGATGCGGCCGAACAGGCCGGGCCGGGCATCGATATCGTGCTGACGCAGTCGATGGCCGCAGATCATCGGCGTCAGCGTCAGGGATACCAGTGTCGAAACGACGATGGTAAAGCCGAGCGTCAGCGAGAAGGTCTGAAAGAACCGGCCGACAATGCCGCCCATGAAGAACAGCGGAATGAAGGCGGCAAGCAGCGACAGGCTGATCGAAACGACGGTGAAGCCGATCTGCTTGGCGCCTTCGAGCGCCGCCCGCATCGGCTTCATGCCCGCTTCCAGATTGGCATAGATATTCTCGATCATAACGATGGCATCGTCGACGACGAAGCCGACGGAAACGGCAAGCGCCATCAGCGAGAGATTGTCGATCGACAGGCCGAAGAGCCACATCGCGGCAAAAGTGCCGGCAAGCGACAAAGGCACCGTCACACCGGCGGCAAAGGTCGGCGTTGCGCGCCGCAGGAAAACGAAGACCACAGCCATGACCAGGCAGATAGTGGCAAGCAGCGTCCATTGCATGTCGGTGACGCTGGCATGGATCGTCGTGGTGCGGTCGGAGAGAATCGAGATATTCACACCGGCAGGAATGAGCCGCTGCAATTCGGGGATCAGCTGCTTGACGCCATCGACGGTGGCGATGACGTTCGCATCCGCCTGCTTGGTGATGTTGAGCAGCACGGCCGGTTTGCCGTCATACCAGGCATCCGAGCGGCTGTTGCGCACGCCAGGCTCGACAGTGGCGATGTCGGACAAGCGAACCGCCGTGCCGTCCCCGCTCTGTACGATGATCCGTCCATAGGCTTCCGGCGTCCGCAACTGGCTGTTCACGGCAAGGGAGAATGCGCCCGAAGCTCCATCGATCGAGCCGAAGGGGCCGAGCACGCTGGCATTGACGATCGCGGTGCGTACGGCATCGAGCGACAGGCCCATGGCCGAGAGCCGATCAGGATCGAGCCTGACGCGGATGGCCGGCTGGTCTGCGCCACTGACGGTAACGCCGCCGACGCCATCGACCTGCGAAATGCGCTGCACGACCACAGTGTCGGCCGCATCGTAGATGGCGCTCGCAGGCACATTGTCCGAGGTCAGCGCCAGGATCAGCACGGGAGCGGCAGCCGGGTTGATCTTACGGAAGGATGGCAGCGTCGGCAGGTCGCCCGGCAGGTCGGTCGCCGCCGCGTTCAACGCCGCCTGCACGTCCTGCGCGGCACCGTCGACGCTGCGGGAGAGATCGAACTGCGCGATGATGCTGCTCGAGCCAAGCGAGCTCACTGATGTCAGCTGCGTGACGCCGGCGATAGTGCCGAGATGGCGTTCCAGCGGCGCTGCAACGCTCGCCGCCATGCTGGCGGGATCGGCGCCCGGACGGCTGGCGGAGACGACGATTGTGGGAAGGTCGACGGTCGGCAGGCTGGCAACCGGCAGGAAACGATAGGCAACGATGCCGAGTATTATCAGCCCGATCGCCAGAAGCGTCGTCCCGACAGGGCGTTTGATAAACGGCTCGGAGATGTTCATCTCTCGCCACCCGCCAATTCATTCATCTCAGCGCTCGGCGTGCCGCTGGTGCGGCCGACGACCTTGGCGCGCAGGCGCTCGAAGGCGAGATAGATCACCGGCGTCGTATAGAGCGTCAAAAGCTGCGAGAGCACGAGACCGCCGATGATGGTGATCCCGAGTGGAATGCGCAACTCTGCGCCCGTGCCCTGCGCCAGCGCCAGCGGCAAAGCGCCGAAGAGCGCCGCGAGCGTCGTCATCATGATCGGCCGGAAACGCAGAATCGAGGCTTTCAGAATGGCCGCGCGGGGCTCGAGACCTTCCTTGCGCTCCGCCTCCAGCGCGAAGTCGATCATCATGATCGCATTCTTCTTGACGATACCCATCAGGAGCACGATGCCGATGAGAGCGATGATTGACAGATCCTGCCCGAACAGCATCAGCGCCAGCAGCGCGCCGACGCCGGCCGACGGCAGCGTCGACAGGATCGTCACGGGATGGACGGCGCTCTCATAGAGCAGGCCGAGCACGATGTAGATCGTCACGATAGCGGCCAAGATCAGCCAGGGCTCACCCGCAAGCGAGGAGGCAAACTCTTCGGCATCGCCGGAATATTTGCGCTGGATATTGTCGGGCATCTCGATATCTCGCTCCGCCGCCTTTATCTCGGCGACGGCATCGCTGAGCGAGGCGCTCTTGGCGAGATCGAAGCTGAGCGTCACGGCCGGGAATTGCTCATCATGGCTGATGACTAGCGGCGCGGTCGTGAAACTCGCTGTCGTGAAGGCGTTGAGCGGCACCTGCGTATCGCTCGCCCCGGCGACATAAAGCTTGTCGAGCGATTTGGGATCCGACTGATATTGCGGCGCCGCCTCCAGGATGACGCGATACTGGTTGGCCTGGCCATAGATCGTTGCGATCTGCCGCTGGCCGAAGGCATCATTCAAAGTATCGCTGACAGCTTGCATCGACACGCCGAGCCGCGAGGCGGTCTCGCGATTGACATCGACGAAGATGCGCCCGCCGCCCATCTCCACTTCGGAGGCGACATCCATCAGCTTCGGGCTTTCCTGCAGGCGCTGGGCGAGCTTCTGCGCCCAGTCGACCACCGTATTCGTGTCCGTGCCCGTCAGGGTATATTGGTAGGGCGCGCGGCTGGCCCTGGTGCTGATCGAGATATCGCGCACGCTCTGGAAGGTGACGTGGATGCCGGGCATGCCGGTAACTTCGCCGCGCATTCGTTCGATAATCTGATCAGCGGACGCATTACGCTCACTCCGCGGCTTCAAGACAAGGCTGAGATTACCGGTATTCAGCGTCAGATTGCTGGCGCTAGCGCCGATGACGGCAACGACGCCGGTAACATCCGGATCCTTGCGCAGCCGGTCGGTCACATCGGCCTGGATCTGCTTCATGGTTTCGAAGGAGGTCGTCGGTTCGGCCTCGATGACGGCGGTGATGAGGCCCGTATCCTGCGCCGGCAGGAAACCCTTGGGGATGACGACATAGAGCGCGATCGTCGCAGCCAGCGTCACCACCGTCACCAGCAGCATGAGACGGCTGCGATCCACGGCCCAGACAAGGCTGCGCCGATAGCCTTCAACCATCCAGTCGGTGAAACGGTCGGCACCGGCCAGAAAGCCGCCCTGATGCTCTTTCGGCTTGCGCAGGATGCGCGCGCACATCATCGGCGTGAGCGTCAGCGAGACCACGGCCGACACGACGACGGCGATGGTGAGCGTCAGTGCAAATTCGCGGAACATGCGGCCGACAATGCCGGTCATGAACAGCAGCGGAATGAAGACCGCAACCAGGGAGACGGTGAGCGAAATGATCGTGAAGCCGATTTCGCCGGCGCCCTTCAACGCCGCCTGCATCGGGTTCTCGCCCTCTTCGATATGACGCGCGATGTTCTCGATCATCACGATGGCGTCGTCCACGACGAAGCCGGTGCCGATGGTCAGCGCCATGAGCGAGAGATTGTCGAGGCTGAAGCCGGCAAACCACATGACGCCGAAAGTGGCAATCAGCGACAGCGGCAGTGCGACGCCGGCAATGAAGGTCGCCGTCATCGTCCGCAGGAAGAGCAGGACGACGAGGATGACGAGACCGATACTGATGACCAGTGTCCATTGCACATCATGGATCGAAGCCCTGATCGTCTCGGTACGATCATTGACGATATCGAGGGAGACGCCGGCCGGCATCGCCTGCTTCAGCTTCGGGATCTGCTTCAGGACATTCTCGACGGTCTGGATGACGTTGGCGCCCGGCTGGCGCATGATGTCGAGAATGACGGCGGGCTGTCCCTGATACCAGGCGCCGACTCGATTGTTCTCCAGCCCTTCGACGACAGTCGCGACGTCTTTCAATTGCACCGGCGCGCTGTTGCGATAAGCGACGATGACCGATTTATAGACGTTCGGATCGACGATCTGGTCGTTGGCGGCAAGCGTGAAGCTCTGCTGTGTGCCGTCGAGCGAACCCTTCGCGCCGGCAACGCTGGCGTTGGTGATGGCGGTGCGGATATCCTCCAGGGCAAGTCCGTAGGAAGCAAGGCGCGGCAGATCCGCCTGAATGCGGATGGCGGGCTTGACGCCGCCCTGGATATTGACGTCGCCGACACCCGACACTTCGCTCAAGCGCTGCGCCATCATGGTGTCGGCAAAATCGCTGAGCTCGCGGATCGAATAGCTGTTGGAGCGCAGCGCCAGCGTCACGATCGGCGTATCGGCCGGATTCACCTTCGAATAGGTCGGAGGATAGGGAAGCGTGCGCGGCAGGGTCGAGCCGGCGGCATTGATGGCCGCCTGCACATCCTGCGCCGCGCCATCGATATCGCGGCCAAGATCGAACTGGAGCGTGATCTGGCTGATGCCAAAGGCGCTTGATGAGGTCATCGAAGCCAGCGACGGGATCTGGCCGAGCGGTCGCTCCAGAGGTGCGGTCACCAGCGCCGCCATCGTATCGGGGTCGGCACCCGGAAGCTGCGTCGTCACCTGGATCGTCGGGAAATCCACCTGCGGCAGCGGCGCGACCGGCAGGAAGAGAAAGCCGAGAATGCCGCCCAACAGAACCGCTAACCCGAGAAGCGAGGTGGCGATCGGTCGGGAGATGAAGAGTGACGAGACGTTCATTGTTGCTGTGTCGGCGTAGCGGAGGAATTGTTGGAGGCCGAGCCGCCGCCCGTATCCGCACCCTGCTCGCCGTCGGCGCCAGGCTGACCATCCTGGCCGCGATGGCCATTATGACCGCCGGCACCGCCCTGCCCGCCCTGGCCACCGTTTCCACCCTGGCCATTGTGGCGGCGATGTGGACGTTCGCTCGCATTCGCGGTGCCTGGAGCAGCATTCTGTTGGTCGTTTTCTGCAACAGGCTGCCCGTTATTGTCGGTTGACGGAGCAGCCGGCGACGCCTGATCCGGATTGGCCGAAATCTGCACCTTCGACCCATTCTGAAGCCGCGCGAAACCGGTCGTCACCACCTTGTCGCCGGGCGACACACCATCGGCGATGACCGCAAGCGTATCGTCCTGCTGTCGCACCTTCACCGGCTTCATCGCGACCGTCTGATCCTGGCCGATGATATAGACGAAGGTGCCGTTCGGCCCGCGCTGCACGGCGCCGCTCGGAATGACGGTGACGCCCTTCAGCGTCTCGACGAGCAGGCGGGCATTGACGAAGGCGCCGGGCCACAGCGCCAGCTTGTCGTTGGGGAAATTCGCCTTCAGCTTGACCGTACCCGTGGTGGGATCGACCTGATTGTCGACCACGCCCAGCGAACCGTTGTCGACCACCGTCTCACCATCATTGCCCAAGGCCTGGACGGAAAGCGTTCCGGCTGCGCTCGCCGCATTGACGCGGGCAAGCTGTTGCTGGGGAATGGAAAACAGCACGGAGATCGGCTTGATCTGCGAGAGCGTCACGATGCCGGTCGCGTCGGACGAGCTGACGAGATTGCCGACATCGACGTTGCGGATGCCGGTGCGCCCATCGAAGGCCGCCCTGATCGTCGTATAATCGAGTGTTGCCTGCGCGCTTTCGATGGCTGCCACATCCACCTGGACCTGCGCGGTATATTGGGCCACCAATGATGTCTGCGTGTCGACCTGCTGCTGCGTGCCGGACGCGCTCTTTACCATCAGCTGATAGCGGGCGAGATCGCGCTGGGCGCCTGCAAGCAGGGCTTCGTCCTGCGCCTTCTTGGCGATCGCCTGGTCGAGCTGCGCCTTATAGACGGAATCGTCGATACGGGCGATGACATCGCCCTTCTTGATATCCTGGCCCTCACCGAAATTGATTTCGACGATTCGTCCGCTGACCTGCGCGCGCACCGTCACGGTATTCAGCGCCTTCACCGACCCAACGCCGTTAATGTAGACGGGGACATCGGCCGTCGTCGCATCGGCAGCAAGCACGGGAACCGGCCCGCTGAACTGCGACATGCTGCGCCGTCCGCCACCACTGCCACCCTGCCTTTGACCGCCACGGCGTCCGTCCTGGGCTTGTTCCCCCGGTGCTGCAGCATTCTGGTAGCCAAGCAGCTTCTCCGCCGGCGCAAGCCAACGATCGCGGGTCGCATAGGCGCCATATCCGACTGCGCCGATCACTGCCAACCAAACGACGACCCGAAACGTCCGAGCCATTCACGCACCTTTCCTCAAATCCCGGGGCGATGACGATCCCCCGCTATTCATGGCGCGACCTTAGCTTGCATCGTGCCGCTTAGGAATTTGGTATGGCCATTAAATTTTGTCCATTTTAGCGCCACTTAGCGTAACAAACTGTAACATTGGACGAAAAACTAGGGTTGTGGTTGCAAGGTGGATGCGTCTACCCGCACAAGCCGCTGCAGCGCCTCAAAGCACGCCCCAGCCACGGTAGCGACCGCGACCCGTCATCTCGCGCAGGCCGAGCTCGGCCACCAGATTAAGCGCGCCTCTGGAGGTGACGCCGACATGACGTGCGATCATTTTCGCCGAAACGATCGGCCGCGACAGCACGATATCGATGACTTCGGGCAGGCTGCTGTTGGATCGCCGGTCCTTGAGCCGGAGCTCCATCTGCAGCCGGGCAAGCGAAAGGCGATCGAGCTCCTTCAGGCCCGAATCGGCCGAAAGTGCCATGGCCTCCAGAAAGGCTGTCAGCCGCGTGGTGCGATCCGGCGCACGCCGGCGGTCGTGACGGACGGCTTTCAGGCCGACATTCAGGCAGAAGAGATGGGATGTGACCTTGCCCCGGCTGCGCAGATAGGCGCTGACCAGCAAGCCGCCGAGCCAATGCTGCCGCCGTAGTGGCTCGATGCGCTCCCAGGCATCGAAAAGCACCGCCGCGCCGAGAACGGGCGGCAACAGATCCGCCTCGCGAATGACGGCACGCCAACTCTCCAGCCGCTCGTCCTCATCCCAATCCTCATCGCGAACGAGCGCAAGGGGATCATCAACATCAACGGTCGGCTGCCGGGCTTCCGGAACGCCGCCGTTCAGGATCTTGTCAGATCGGGCGAGGATCGCGTCGATCTCGGCGAAATCGACACCGAAATCGTCTTCCTCATCCTCCGGCTCGTCGGATTCCATAGCCGGGACAGGCGGGGAACGCGGCGCAATGGCGTCGTCGGCTTCGCCGACATCACCGCGCAGAACGGCAAGACCGGCCGGCTCCAGCCCCCAGGAAGGATCGGCGGTCCAAAGGCGGCGACGGCTACGCAGCACCGCGTGGGCGATGGTCAGCTCGTGCGTCGGTGTGCGCGTATCCATGCGCGCATCATGCAGGACGAGATCCTCCACATGCACGAGTTCGCCGCCGACCCAGAGCGCACCCGCTGCATCGAAAAAGTGCCCGCGCTCGCGAAAGCCATCCGCCACCGCATGCCTCAAGACACGCTCATCCAGCCGCGCCAACATATCCTCCGCCTTGACGATAGCGGGCAGAAGCATGGCAAGCGGCAGCGTTGTCAGATCATATCGCATTGGAATCACATCATTGCATCGATCTTACGGAACTTATCATCGCCATCCGCGGCGAGATAGGAAGGCGACCCTGTGAACTGTGGATGGCAATCACTATTTTCCGCCTTGACCTTCCAGCGATGGGAAGGTCCATAAACCTATCCGACGCCCCTTTGGGCAGAGGAGTATGACATGGCACCGCACAACGAGCACGATCACGGCCATCATGGCCACGGTCATCACCATCATCATGATGCCGACATTCAGGATGTGGTGATCCGCGATCCCGTCTGCGGCATGACCGTCAATCCCGATGCTGGTAAGCCGTCGATGGATTATCACGGCCGTATTTTCCACTTCTGCAGCAATGGCTGCCGCGCAAAATTCGAGGCTGCACCGGAAAACTATCTCACAGCAAAAGATCCCGTCTGCGGTATGGTGGTCGATCGCGCCACCGCCCGCCATTTCATGAAGCACGAGGGTGAGAAATTCTATTTCTGCTCAGCCAGCTGCAAGGCGAAGTTCGAAGCGGAGCCATCAGCTTATCTCGATGGCAACAGACCCGCGCCAAAGCCGGTGCCGAAAGGCACGCTCTATACCTGCCCGATGCACCCCGAGGTCATCAGCGACCATCCCGGCGATTGCCCGAAATGCGGCATGGCGCTGGAGCCGATGGGTGTTCCCACGGCCGATGAAGGCCCGAACCCGGAACTTACCGATTTCACACGCCGGCTCTGGATCAGCGCCGCGCTGTCGCTGCTGCTGCTTGCCATCAGCATGGGGCCGATGATCGGCCTGCCCATTCGCGACTGGATTGGCGAGCCGATCGCCACCTGGGTCGAGCTTGTCCTCGCAACGCCAGTCGTGCTTTGGGCGGCTCTTCCCTTCTTCCGCCGCGCCTGGAACTCGCTTGTCAACCGCAGCCCCAATATGTGGACACTGATCGGCCTCGGCGTCGGCACCGCCTATGTCTACAGCGTCATCGCCACGCTCGCCCCCGGCCTGTTTCCGATGAGCTTCCGAGGACATGGCGAGAGCGTGCCCGTTTATTTCGAGGCGGCTTCCGTCATCGTCGCGCTGGTCTTCGTCGGCCAGGTACTGGAATTGAAAGCCCGCGAGCGCACCGGCTCGGCCATTCGCGCCCTTCTCGATCTCGCGCCGAAAACGGCAAGACGCATCGGCGCCAATGGTAGCGAAACCGATGTGCCCGTCGACGAGATCCAGGCCGGCGACCGGCTGCGCGTGCGACCCGGCGAGCGCGTTCCCGTGGACGGCTCCGTCATCGAGGGCCAATCGACCGTCGATGAATCGATGATCACAGGCGAGCCCCTGCCGGTCGAAAAGGCCAGGGGCGATGCCTTGACCGGCGGCACGATCAACAAAAATGGCGCGCTCATCATGCAGGCCGAGAAAGTCGGCGCCGAGACCACGCTCTCGCGCATCGTCGAGCTTGTCGCCAAGGCGCAGCGCTCGCGCGCGCCGATCCAAACGATGGTCGATCGCGTCTCTGCCGTCTTTGTGCCGGCCGTTGTCGCAGCTGCCATCATCGCTTTCGCCGTCTGGGCCTTTGTCGGGCCGGAGCCTCGGCTGGCGCATGCGCTGCTTGCCGCCGTCGCCGTGCTGATCATCGCCTGCCCCTGCGCGCTTGGACTGGCAACGCCCATGTCGATCATGATCGCCACCGGCCGCGGCGCGCAGGAAGGCGTGCTGGTGCGCGATGCCGAGGCTCTGGAACGCTTTGCGAAAGTGGACACGCTGATCGTCGACAAGACGGGTACGCTGACCGAGGGCAAGCCGAACCTGACCGACATCGTCCCCGCGACAGGCACGGACGAGGCACGCCTCCTCTCGCTCGCCGCCAGCCTGGAGCGCGGCTCCGAACACCCGCTGGCTGAAGCCATTGTTGCCGGCGCCGAGGAACGCGGGGCGCGCTTCGTCGAGATATCCGGCTTTGCGGCGGTGACCGGCAAGGGCGTGGAGGGCCGCGCCGGCGACTCTACGATCGCGCTCGGCAATGCCGCGATGATGTCCGACCTTGCGGTTTCGACCGATGCCTTGGAAGCCGAGACGGAGCGCCTGCGCGGCGAGGGCAAGACCGTCATGTTCGTCGCCATCGACAGGAAGCTGGCCGGCCTCGTCGCCGTCGCCGACCGGATCAAGCCGACCACGGCAGCCGCCATCAAGGCGCTGCATGAAAGCGGCCTGACGATCGTCATGGCGACCGGCGATAACGGCAAGACCGCCGCCGCCGTCGCCAGAGAGCTTGGCATCGACGAGGTGCGCGCGGATATGCTGCCGGAAGGCAAGAAGGCGCTGGTCGACGAGTTGCGGGCCGAGGGCCGCATCGTTGCCATGGCGGGCGATGGCGTCAATGATGCTCCCGCGCTTGCATCAGCCGATGTCGGCATCGCCATGGGCACGGGCGCCGATGTCGCCATGGAAAGCGCCGGCATTACGCTGGTGAAGGGCGATCTCAACGGCATCGTACGGGCGCGTCACCTATCGGAAGCGACCATCCGCAACATCAAGCAGAATCTTGCCTTTGCCTTCGGCTACAATGCGCTCGGCGTGCCGCTCGCAGCCGGCGTGCTCTACCCGGTCTTCGGCCTGCTTCTGTCGCCGATGATCGCTGCAGCCGCGATGAGCCTGTCGTCGGTCTCGGTGATCGCCAATGCACTGAGGCTACGGCTGGCGAAATAGCGGGATTGCCCTTCTCCCCAGCGGGGAGAAGGTGCCGCCAGGCGGGTGAGGGGGTGCCCGCCAAGACTACGAAAATCCATGAACTCAAATCGATAGCCCCCTCATCCGACCCTTCGGGCCACCTTCTCCCCAAGGGGAGAAGGCTAGGAGGATGGGCCACGCCGGCAGGTGCGGCATCGATTGGCGTGCTTGGCCAGCCCCCCTCTATCGCTCCAGTCAGCCAACCCGCTCCACAGCAATAGCCGTTGCCTCGCCGCCACCGATGCAGAGCGCGGCAACACCACGCCTTGCTCCCCGACGCTCCAGCGCATGCAGCAGGGTCACGATCAACCGCGCACCTGTGGCGCCGATCGGATGGCCAAGCGCGCAGGCGCCGCCGTTAACATTGAGACGGTCACGAGCAATTCCGAGCTCCTTGGCAGCCGCCATGGCGACGACGGCGAAGGCCTCGTTGATTTCGAAGAGATCGACATCGCCGATCTTCCAGCCCGTCTTGTCGAGCAGCTTGCGGATCGCCGGGATCGGCGCTGTCGTGTACCAGGCGGGCTCTTGGCTATGCGTGCCATGCGCCTTGATTTCGGCAAGGATCGGCAATCCCTCACGCTCGGCAAGCGAACGGCGAGTCAGGATCAAGGCGGCCGCGCCATCGGCATTGGCCGAGGCACTGGCAGCCGTAATCGTGCCGTCCTTGCGGAAGGCGGGCTTCAGCGTCGGGATTTTTTCCGGCGAGACCTTTTGCGGATGCTCGTCCTTGGCGATGGTGATCGGGCCGCCCTTGGCCATGACGGAAACTGGCGTGATTTCGGCTTCGAAGGCGCCGTTCTCCGTTGCGGCACGGGCGCGCGATAAAGTCTCGATCGCATAGGCATCCTGATCGTCGCGGCTGAACTGATAGGCCTCGACCGCCAGCTCGCCGAAATCGCCCATCGAGCGGCCCTTCTCATAGGCATCTTCCAGCCCGTCCAGCATCATGTGATCGAAGATGCGGTCGTGGCCCATGCGGTAGCCGCCCCGCGCCTTGGCAAGCAGATAAGGCGCATTCGACATCGATTCCATGCCGCCGGCGACTGCGATGGAGGCCGAGCCGGCGAGAAGCAGATCATGCGCCAGCATGGTCGCCTTCATGCCGGAGCCGCAGACCTTGTTGATCGTGGTGGCGCCGACGGCATCCGGCAGACCAGCCCCGCGAGCAGCCTGCCGGGCCGGCGCCTGTCCCTGCCCCGCAGGCAGGACGCAGCCGAATAGAACTTCATCCACTTTCTCCACCGAAAGATCGGCACGCGCCAACGCCGCGCGGATGACATGCGCGCCAAGCTCATGCGCCTGCAAGTGCGAAAGATCTCCCTGGAAACGGCCCAGCGGCGTGCGGGTGGCGGAAACGATGACAATGGGATCGATAGCGGACATGACATCTCCTTACGGTCTGCAAATCATATCTTCAGCCTATTCCTATCACGTTAGATGATGATCGTCATCTAAATATCGCAGGAAAGAGGATACGATCGATGGCGGATATGATTGCCCTCACCGCGTACAGACCCTAAGGATATCCATAGACTTTGAGGGGATATTCTCCATGCCGCTTTACATTAAGGACGACGCCATCGACCGATTGGCGCGCCGCTATCAGGCGCTGACCAAGGCCACCACCAAGACAGAAGCCGTGCGG
The DNA here is from genome assembly GCA_900472485.1 of Hyphomicrobiales bacterium. Lineage (GTDB taxonomy): Bacteria > Pseudomonadota > Alphaproteobacteria > Rhizobiales > Rhizobiaceae > Rhizobium. The sequence continues at coordinate 165,175 of UCII01000012.1, read as the reverse complement.
CTTGCCTTGCAGAAGGCGCTGGATGAGGAGCTGACCAAGCCGGCCCTTGCCGACGTCGCCGTCGCTTTTTGCCGCAATCTCAAGCAGAAGGCCATCGCCAAAAGCGTAAGTGCCGACATAGCGGGAGAGATTTGATGTTCATCGACGCTTCAGTGCTGTCGGCGATGATGACCGACGAGGAGGAGGCGCGCGCCTTCGCCACCCGCATGCAGCCGGCAACGGCGCGAATGACGTCACCGCTTGTCGCGGCGAATGCCGCAATTCTGATCTCCGACGCTTTGGGATTGTCGCCGACCGAGGCCGGCGAAGCTGTCCGCACGTTTCTGCAGCTCATGAACATTCAACTGCTTGCGGTGCCGCCCCGCGCCGCCACCTTAGCGACGGAAGCCTACGAGCGCTATGGCCAAGGCGGCCATCCGGCGTGCCTCAGCCTTGACGACTGCTTGACCTATGCCTGCGCTCGCTATTATCGCCAGCCGCTATTGTCGAAAAGCGACCGGTTCAAGCAGACAGATATCGAGCTGGCTTAAGGCCAGCTCGAGCCATCACGTCGTTACGGGCAAAGCGAGGCGGAGCCTGCACTATAGGTGCTCGAGCGAGCACCGACGGAGTTGGGGGCAGCGGCGCACTGCAGGCGGGAAATGGAGTCGCCGGCGCGGATCGGACCGGTCACCGACGGATCGGTATTGATCGTGCCGTCCGGAAGGATCGCATCCTTCGAATGGTCGACGCTGCCGACATCGGCCTGGAACGCCTCGACATTGACGCGCTTGGGATGATGCTTGTGCACCTGCTCCGCCATCGCGGCGCTGGACATGCCGAGGACGAGAGCGGAGATGGCGAGGGTTCTGAGCAGCATGGGACTGCCTCCTGTGGGAGTTGACGCGGATTTCATATGGGAACCGGCAGCTCACTTTACAGCGGCTTGCCTGTCAATATCGTTAAGAATTTGAAGGTTTTGATCAGGTCTTCACTTTATGGCGGGATACCTCTGCGCCGGCATCGTGCGGCAGGCTGATAAAACGCAATGCGGAGATGCCACCGATAAGGCCAATGATGAGGAAAGCCCAGCGAAAATCGATGAGCGAGAGCGTTTCCCCACCATGAATCGTGCGCGAGAGATTGAGAACGGCGGCAGCGACGGCGACGCCCAGCAGCAGCGAAACCTGCTGCAGCATGCTCGACAATGTGGAAGCGGAACTGCGCTGCGCGGCATGGATATCGGCAAACCCCAGCGTATTCAGCGCCGTGAAGTTCATCGACCGTGACAGGCCGGCGATGAATAGCAGGCAATATATCAACGGGTCTGGTGTCGATGGAGACAGAAGCGCGCATCCGGCAATGCTTGCGGATGAGATCAGGCCGTTGACGACGAGCACGTTGCGGAAACCGAAAATCCTCAGCATCTGCGTCGTTATCGCCTTCATGCCGAGATTGCCGGCGAAATAGAAGAGCAGATAAGTGCCCGCATCGATCGCCGTGCGCCCGAAACCGACCTGGAAGAGCAGCGGGATCAGGAAAGGCGTCGCGTTGATCGCCACACGGCTCGCCGTGCCGGCCGAAAGCGTCGACATCGCGAAGGTCTGCACCTTGAAGGCGGAGAGATCGAGCAAGGGCGCATCGACCGTCATGAAATGCCGGGTGGCGATCATGGAGAAAACCACACCTGCTACGATCAACCCAATGCTGGGCGCCAACCCCGTCGTGCCCTGCACCACGAATTCGAGGCCGGCAAGCAGGAAGGTCAACCCCGCCGCCGATTGCAAGAAGCCGATGAAATCAAGACGCGCGACATTTCCCTCCCGCTGATCCGGGACGAAGCGTAGGACGAGGCCGAGACCGATGACGCCGATCGGGATATTGATCAGGAAATTCCAATGCCAGCTGAGATAGGTGGTGATGAAGCTGCCAAGCACCGGGCCGATGACAGGAGCGGTCAGCGCCGGCCAGGTGATCATCGACATCGCATGCACCAGATCGGATTTGCGAGCATTCTTCAGCACGATGATGCGTCCCACGGGCGTCATCAGCGCGCTGCCAACGCCTTGAACGGCACGGGCAATGATGAACTCGGTCAAATTGCCCGAGAGACCGCAAAACAGCGATGCCACGGTGAAGATCGTAATCGACGCCAGGAACACTCGCCGCGCGCCATAACGATCGCCGGCCCAGCCGGCCAGGGGCACGAAGGCGGCCATGGTCAGCAGATAGACCGTGATGCCGATGCTCATCGAAACCGGCTCGACGCCGAAGGTTTTCGCCATCTGCGGCAGCGAGGTGGTGACGATGGTACCGTCCAGGATCTGCATGAAGAAGGAGACGGCGACGACAAAGGCGATGATGCGGGACTGCCGGCCGAAACTTACTTCGGAAGGCTCTTCTATGGTCCGGACAACGGTCATGATCTGAATTCGGAGATTGGCGTTCAAAGGAGCCGTGCATGCCGGCTGTAATCATACGATCATTGAATACGCCCATGATGGTGGCTTGCAAAGCCACAAACCCAGCCGTCGCCATCAAAAATTGACACGGTGACATAAGAACCGCGATTCCAGAGAGCCAGGCCACCTCACCCGCAAGGCGCCGGGAGCGTCAATCGTCGGAGTAACGCTGCTCCCGCCACGGATCACCATACATGTGGTAGCCGTTTTTCTCCCAGAAGCCGGCCCTGTCCGCACCGATGAGCTCGATGCGGTTCAGCCATTTGGCGCTCTTCCAGAAGTAAAGATGCGGCACGACGAGGCGCATCAGGCCGCCATGTTCGACTGTCAGCGGCTGGCCTTCCCAGGCGGTCGCGAGGATCGCATCCTCGGCAGCGAAATCAGCAAGCGGCAGGTTGGTGGTATAGCCGTCATAGCTTGTCAGCAACACGTGCTGTGCCTCGGCCGTCGGCATGGCAAGATCGAGGAGATCACGCGTCGAAACCCCTTCCCAGCGATTGTCATAGCGCGACCAGGTCGTCACGCAATGGATATCGCTGACGCGGGTGCTTTGCTCGATCGCCTGGAAAGTCGCCCAATCGAGGCTGAGCCGATTTTCCACGAAGCCGATCACATCGAGCCGCCAATTCGACAAAGAAATCTGCGGCTGCACGCCGAGGTCGAGCACCGGCCAATTCTTGACGAGATGCTGCCCCGGCGGCAGCCGCTCGGTCTCGGGCCGGCTAATGCGCCCCGTCAAAAACTTGCCCTCCGCCGCCCAGCGGCGCTTAGAGGTGGTGAGCTTGCTATCGGCGGGGATTTGGTCGTCACTCATGCCGGTATCCTCTCTGCTGAACAGAAATAGGATGACCGAGCTGGGCAGGTGTCAAGTCAAGGAACGGCGGATAGCCGACTATATTGCCGCGATGGCGATACAGAACAGCTGCGCCTTGCCCGAGATCGAGTGCCGCCCGGCACTGTTGTTGGAAATCAAAAGACAATCGCCCGCATCAAGCGCCATGCCATCGATTTCGGCATTGCCGCGATGGCAAAGAACAAGAATGGTCCCGTCTCCGAAAGCGACTTCGCTAGGTCCGTCGACCAAAACGCGCCACACGGAATGCGTAAAACGGCCCCGCCGCGTCATGACATTGAGATCGGTGATCGTGCCATCGATCAGAGTCGCCGAAGTCGGCGCGTCGGCAGCAAAGGGCAGCGGCTCGCTTGCCTGTGTGAGGCGTTCGGGTGCACGCCCCTCGATGAAGAGGGTCATGCCCTCACCATCGAGAATGGATAGCGTACGATCGATGCCAGGAAAAACCGAAAACGGCCCGTCCGTGGCAACGGTTGCCATGCTGACGCGCCAGTCGAAGTCGGCAAGCCCGACGCCCTCGGGCGAAACGGCGATCTCCACCGTTTCCCCGCCGCCGTTTTTCCAGGGCATGCGACGGTGACTATCGCTGCGGAGAAGCGTGATTTTCGGCGTTGTCATCTAATCATGTCCCATCATTGCAATTCGATTCAGAGTAAACTAAGTTTAGTGGACTAAGTCCATTCGGAGCCTGCTATGGAAACCGTCAACATTCACGAGGCGAAAACGCATTTGTCGCGGCTGATCGAAAAAGCCGCCAAGGGCGAAGCTTTCATTATCGCCAAGGCGGGCAAGCCGATGGTGAAGGTCGTGCCGATCGAAGAGAAAGAGGCGCCAAAGAAGCGTCGCATCGGTTTCATGAAAGGCGAAATCGTGGTTCCAGACGATTTCGACACCATGATGGCTGATGAAATCGAGGAGATGTTCTACGGCAATCGAGACGACATCACCAACAAATGAGATTTCTCCTTGATACGCATATCCTCATATGGGCGGCGGGTGATATCGCACTTCTCTCGCAAGAGGTGAGAACGCTCATCGATAACGATGAAAACGAGCTCCTCTTTAGCCCTGCGAGTATTTGGGAGGTCGCGATCAAACATGGTTCGGGGCGAAGCGATTTTCATACCGATCCATTTCGGTTGCGTTATAAGCTAATGGAGGCTGGCTACAAAGAGCTGCCGATCATCAGCGAACACACGATCGCAATTGCCGGGCTTCCACCTCTTCATAAAGATCCATTCGATCGCATTTTGATCGCTCAGGCTATTGTCGAAGGCATTCCATTGATTACCGTCGATGAAATCATCTTGCGTTATCCCGGCCTCAATCGAAAATACTGAGGCCGGGAAGTGTCTCATCAATTGCCCAGGATCGCCGGCAGGCGCAGGCCCTGCTGCTTAGCCCAGTCGAGCGCGATGTCGTAGCCCGCATCGGCGTGGCGCATGACACCGGTGGCCGGGTCGTTCCAGAGAACGCGCTCCAGGCGCTTGGCCGCATCATCCGTGCCGTCGGCGCAGATGACCATGCCGGAATGCTGGCTGAAGCCCATGCCGACGCCGCCGCCGTGATGCAGCGACACCCAGGTGGCGCCCGATGCGGTGTTGAGCAGGGCATTGAGCAGCGGCCAGTCGGAAACGGCGTCCGAGCCGTCCTTCATCGCTTCCGTTTCACGGTTCGGCGAGGCGACCGAGCCGGAGTCGAGATGGTCGCGGCCGATGACGACGGGGGCCTTCAGCTCGCCATTCCTGACCATTTCGTTGAAGGCGAGGCCTAGGCGATGGCGATCACCGAGGCCCACCCAGCAAATGCGCGCCGGCAGGCCCTGGAAGGCGATGCGCTCGCGCGCCATGTCGAGCCAGTTGTGCAGGTGCTTGTTGTCGGGCAGCAACTCCTTCACCTTGGCGTCGGTCTTATAGATATCCTCCGGATCGCCCGAGAGAGCAGCCCAGCGGAACGGACCGATGCCGCGGCAGAACAGCGGGCGGATATAGGCCGGCACGAAGCCCGGGAAGGCGAAGGCGTTTTCGAAACCCTCTTCTTTGGCGACCTGGCGGATGTTGTTGCCGTAATCGAGCGTCGGCACGCCGGCATCCCAGAAGGCGACCATGGCTTCGACATGCACCTTCATCGAGGCGCGGGCGGCAGCTTCGACGGCCTTCGGATCGCTCTCGCGCTTGGCCCGATGTTCGGCCACCGTCCAGCCGATCGGCAGATAGCCGTTCAGCGGATCGTGGGCAGAGGTCTGGTCGGTGACGATATCCGGGCGCGGGCCGCCGGCCTTCATGCGCTTCACCAGCTCGGGGAAGATTTCGGCGGCGTTGCCGAGCAAACCGACGGACTTGGCTTCGCCAGCCTTCGTCCACTTGTCGATCAAAGCAAGCGCTTCATCGAGCGTCTGTGCCTTCTCGTCGACATAACGGGTGCGCAGGCGGAAATCGATGCGGGTTTCGTCGGATTCAACAGCGAGGCAGCAGGCGCCCGCCATGACGGCCGCCAGCGGCTGTGCGCCGCCCATGCCGCCGAGACCGCCGGTCAGGATCCACTTGCCCTTCAGGTTGCCATTATAGTGCTGGCGGCCGGCTTCGACGAAGGTTTCGTAGGTGCCCTGCACGATGCCCTGCGTGCCGATGTAGATCCACGAGCCGGCCGTCATCTGGCCGTACATGGCGAGGCCTTTCTTATCCAGCTCGTTGAAGTGATCCCAGGTCGCCCAGTGCGGCACGAGGTTGGAGTTGGCAATCAGCACGCGCGGCGCATCCTTGTGGGTGCGGAACACAGCGACCGGCTTGCCGGACTGCACGAGCAGCGTCTCGTCTTCGTTGAGCGTCTTCAGCGTCGCAGCGATACGGTCGAAATCGTCCCAGGTGCGGGCGGCGCGACCGATGCCGCCGTAGACGACGAGCTCGTTCGGGTTCTCGGCAACGTCCGGGTCGAGGTTGTTCATCAGCATGCGCAGCGGCGCTTCGGTCAGCCAGCTCTTGGCGTTGAGCTCCGGACCACGAGGCGCCCGGATTTCGCGGATATTATGGCGTGGATTGGTCATGTCACATCTCCAAGGAGGGCAGGATGTCGGTTGAAATCGAGGCATTGAGGGCGCCGGAAGCGATGAGGTCGCTGGCGGCCTTGAGGTCGTTTGCCATGTAGCGGTCCTCTTCCAGCGACGGCACGGCGGCGCGGATCGAAGCGATGGCAAGGGTCAGTTCCGGGCTGGTCGTCAGCGGCGCGCGCAGCTCGACGCCCTGGGCGGCGGTCAGCGCTTCGATGCCGATGATGCCGAAGAGATTTTCGGTCATTTGAAGCAGGCGGCGCGCACCATGGCAGGCCATGGAAACGTGATCTTCCTGGTTGGCGGAGGTCGGGGTCGAGTCGACGGAGGCCGGATGCGACATCTGCTTGTTTTCCGACATCAGCGCGGCGGATGTCACTTCGGCGATCATCAGGCCGGAGTTCAGACCGGGCTTCTTCGCCAGGAAGGCCGGCAGGCCGTAGCTGAGCGCGGGGTCAACGAGCAGTGCGATACGGCGTTGCGCGATCGCGCCGATTTCGCAGACGGCGATGGCAATCTGATCGGCGGCGAAGGCGACGGGCTCGGCATGGAAATTGCCGCCGGAAACGACGGAATTGTCGGACAGCACGAGCGGATTGTCGGTGACCGCATTGGCTTCGATTTCAAGCGTGCGGCCGACAGAACGCAGGAGGTCGAGGCAGGCGCCGTCGACTTGCGGCTGGCAACGGATGCAATAAGGATCCTGCACGCGCTCGTCGCCCTCAATATGGCTCTCGCGGATTACCGAGCCAGCCAGCAAGCCGCGAAGGGCGGCGGCGGTATCGATCTGGCCCTTATGACCGCGCAGCGTATGGATATCCGGATGGAACGGGGCGGAAGAGCCCATGGCCGCATCCGTCGACATCGCGCCGGTAATGAGAGCGGCCTGGGCGGCACGATGGGCACGGAAGAGGCCGGCAAGCGCAAGCGCGGTCGAGACCTGCGTGCCGTTGATCAGCGCGAGGCCTTCCTTGGCGGCAAGCACGACCGGCTTCAAACCGGCCTTTTCGAGCGCTGCCGCGCCGGAGAGCTGCTCACCGGCATAGAAGGCCTCGCCATGGCCCATCATGACAGCGGTCATGTGCGCGAGCGGCGCCAGATCGCCGGAAGCGCCGACGGAACCCTTTTCGGGAATGACAGGAATAACGCCCTTTTCGAGCATGCCTTCGATGAGCCGCACCAGCTCCAGCCGAACGCCGGAGGCACCGCGACCGAGCGAAATGAGCTTCAGCGCCATGATGAGGCGAACGACGTTTTCAGGCAGCGGCTGCCCGACGCCGCAGCAATGCGAGAGGATGAGATTGCGCTGGAGCGTGGCGACATCGGCGCTGTCGATCTTGATCGACGCCAGTTTGCCGAAGCCGGTGTTGATGCCATAGACGGGCGCGTTGCCGGCAGCGATTTCGGCGATGCGAGCAGCTGCCTTGGCAATGCCGGCATCGAAGGACGCATCGAGCTTCGCCGGCTCACCGCTCCAATAGATCGTCGCCAGCTGTTGCAGCGAGACGGAACCCGAATGGAGAACGACAGTCATCGGTTGAACCTCTTTCCCTTGAAAACATGTGCATGGAGCGGATTGAAGCCGATGCGGTAGACCAGCTCCGCCAGGCTTTCGACATCCCAGATGGCAAAATCGGCCGACTTGCCGGCCTCGAGCGTGCCCGTTTCGGAGAGCAGTCCAAGGGCAAGGGCGCCTTCGCGCGTCGCGCCGGCGATGCACTCCTCGACCGTCAGGCGAAAAAGGGTGGCAGCCATGTTCATGGTCAGCAGCAGCGAGGTCAGCGGCGAGGTACCGGGATTGGAGTCGGTGGCAATGGCGATCGAAACGCCCGCATCACGCAGGGCCTGAACCGGCGGCTTCTGCTTTTCGTTGATGGCATAGAAGGCGCCGGGGAGAAGCACGGCAACGGTGCCAGCCGCAGCCATCGCCTTGACGCCATCCTCATCGAGATATTCGACATGATCGGCTGATAAAGCACCATAGGAGGCGGCAAGCTTGGCGCCACCGAGATTGGAAAGCTGTTCGGCATGCAGCTTCACCGGAATGCCGAGCGATTTGGCGAGATCGAAGACCCGGGCGATTTCCGCCGTCGAAAAGGCAATGCCCTCGCAGAATCCATCGACGGCATCGACAAGACCTTCGGCATGCGCCTGCCTCAGGCCGGGCAGCACGACATCAGTGATATAATCGGCGTTACGTCCCTTGTACTCCACCGGGGTCGCGTGCGCGCCGAGATAGGAGGTGACGACGCGAACCGGGCGAACTTCGCCGAGCTTGCGTGCGGCCCGCAGCATCTTCAATTCGGATTCAATGTTGAGGCCGTAGCCCGACTTCACTTCGATCGTCGTTACGCCCTCGGACAGCAGCGTATCGAGGCGCGGCAAGGCAGCGGCAACAAGCTCGCTTACCGAAAGTGCCCGCGTCGCGTTGACGGAGGAAACGATGCCGCCGCCGGCGCGGGCGATTTCTTCGTAGCTCGCGCCTTCCAGCCGCATCTCGAATTCGCGGGCGCGATTGCCGCCATAGACGATATGCGTGTGGCAGTCGACGAGGCCGGGGGTCACCCAACGCCCTTCGAGATCAATGATTTCAGCACCGGACGTATCAGGCAGATCGGCTTCATGGCCGGCAAAGACGATACGGCCGCCCTTGGTCAGGATTGCGCCCTTCTCGATCGTGCCGAGCCGGGCCTCGCCCTCTTTCAAGGTCGCAAGGCGAGCATTGCGCCAGACACGGCCTGCCGCGCCGTCTTTCTCGCCATCTTCGGAAAAATTATTCCCACCCATCAGCTTTACGCCTTTCCTCATTGGCCCATAATGTATATACATAATCGAAAGGCTGACAAGAGGGATTTTGGACTCCGTGTCCGAAAGGAAAGGGTGAGACCATGACGACACTTCACGCACGCACGGCTTTGCTTGGCGACGGATGGCACGAGAATGTGCGGTTGACCCTCGAAGGCGGACGCATCGCCGAGATCACGACGGATGTTGCGCCTGAAGGCGGCGATGACAGGCAGGATGTTCTTGTTCCGGCGATGCCGAATCTGCACAGCCATGCCTTCCAGCGCGCCATGGCCGGCCTGGCCGAAGTCCGCGGCCCTGCAAACGACAGTTTCTGGAGCTGGCGCACGGTGATGTACAAGTTCGCTTTGTCGATGACCCCGGACCATGTCGAGGCCGTCGCAGCGCAGCTCTATATGGAAATGCTCGAAGCCGGCTTTTCCCGCGTCGGCGAGTTCCACTATCTGCACCATGACAAGGATGGCAGCCATTATGCCAATATCGCCGAACTGGCCGAGCGCATCGGCGCCGCCAGCGCCGAAACCGGTATTGCGCTGACGCTGCTTCCTGTCTTCTACGCCCATTCCGGCTTCGGCGGCGCCGCTCCCATTGACGGCCAACGCCGCTTCATCAATTCAATCGAGAGCTTCGAAGCCCTCATGGCCGGCTGCCGTACGGTCACCAGCCGCCTCCCCGGCGCCGAACTCGGCATCGCGCCGCACAGCCTGCGCGCCGTGACGCCGGAGGAACTGGCGAAGCTCGTGCCGATCGCTGGCGATGGACCCATCCATATCCATGTCGCCGAGCAGGTGAAGGAAGTGGAGGACTGCATCGCCTGGTCGGGTGCCCGCCCGGTGCAATGGCTGCTCGACAACGCGCCTATGAACGAGCGCTGGTGCCTGATCCACGCCACGCACATGACCGAGGATGAAACCCGCCGCATGGCAAAGAGCGGTGCTATCGCCGGCCTTTGCCCCATAACCGAGGCTAATCTTGGCGACGGCGTTTTCGCTGCACCGCTCTTCCTCGAAGAAGGTGGTCGTTACGGTATTGGTTCGGATTCCAACATCCTGATTTCGGTGCCTGAGGAGTTGCGGCAGCTCGAATATTCGCAGCGCCTGGCGCTGCGTGCCCGCAACGTTATCGCCGAGACCGGTGGTTCGACCGCCCGCATGCTGTTCGACGGCGCTCTGGCTGGTGGTGGTGCGGCTCTGAAGGCACCAGCGGGCCTTGCCGTCGGCAACCATGCCGATATCGTTTCGCTCGATGTGAGTGCCGTGCCCTACCTCTCCGGCGACCGTATTCTGGATCACTGGACCTTCGCCGGCGGCGTCAAGGTCGATGGCGTATGGGCGCTGGGCCGCAAGCAAGTCGAAGGCGGTCAGCATATCAAGCGGGAGGCAATCTCGGCGCGATTCCGGCAGACGATGGCCGAGCTGATCGCTTAAAAACCGCTTTTCCTCCCCTAGATTGGCCTCTAAATAACCTGCGGGAGATCCCATGTCTCACACGGAACAGACGGACGGTATGACCACAGGCAAAGAGGCGACCCTCCATCAGCGCATCCTCAGCGATATCGAGGGCCGGATTGTCTCCGGCGCCTGGCCTCCAGGGCATCGCATTCCGTTCGAGATGGACCTGGCGGAGCACTATGACTGCTCGCGCATGACGGTGAACAAGGTGCTGACCCAGCTTGCGCGCGCCGGCCTGATCGAGCGGCGAAAGCGCTCGGGCAGTTTCGTCACGCATCCGCAGGCGCAATCCGCCGTACTTGAGATTCACGACATCAAGTCCGAGGTCCTGTCGCTCAACCTGCCCTATTCGCACAGGCTGATAAAGCTTGCCGAACGGCGTGGACGGTCGGAGGACGCGCGCAGGCTGCAGTTCGTCGGCTCCATCCCCGTGATAGAGATCACCTGCATCCACTACGCCGGTCCGCGCCCCTTCTGCCTGGAAAATCGCGTCATCAATCTCGACGCGGTGCCGGAAGCAGCGACGGCAGATTTCGAGACATTGCCGCCGGGCCCTTGGCTGCTCAACCAGGTGCCATGGAGTACCGCCGAACATCAGATCCGCGCCATATCGGCCGAAGGCGACGCTGCTGCCAACCTCGATATTCAAAAAGGGACGGCATGCCTCGTCGTCGAACGGCGCACCTGGAGCGCCGCCGGCCCGATCACCCACGTTCGCCTCACCTATCCTGGTGATCGCCATAGCCTCGTGGCGCGCTTTACGCCGGCAAGCTGACCATTTCCCAGCCCCGCTTTAAGGACGCTGGGGCGAGTCTGTCGGCGGCGGAATGAGGCTGTCGGATTGACGGACAGGCTGATGAGGATCGACCAGCAGGATACTGAGCGCAATCAGAACCAGTGCCAGAATCAGGAGGATTCCGATCAGAAGCGGACGAATCGCGGTCATTTCGTTCTCCAATCTCCCCAGCCCAGCGCCAAGCGCGATAGGGAATTCGAGATAACCGGCGCAGTCTAACGGTAAATGTTAAGCAATGCTTGATGTTCCGCGAAATAATGGGCCTTTTCCAGTAATTTCTGCCCACGCCGGACGAGACGACAATCTCACGCTTGTTTGAATGGCGAGTGATGGAAGCGGCGCATAGGATCGCGATGTAGATGGCTTCGAAGCCGTTCTTCGGCCTCCTGCCCCTCGTCCAACCTTCTTATCAAGCACGACCGGGGCATGGCTCGGCCGATATCTCAAGGGAGACTCCACCCATGGATCGCAAACGTCTAATCGCGGCTGCGCTGATGCTCTCTGTCGCCACGCTTGCCGCTTTTCAAAACGCCGAAGCCGCCGAGCGTGTAAGGGTGCGCGGCATCGTGGAAAGTCTCGATGGCGATACGCTCAAGGTCAAGTCCCGCGACGGCAAGGACATTACAGTTGCGCTGAAATCCGGCTGGAGCGTCGGTGGCGTCGTTAAGGCCGCGGTCAGCGACATCAAGCCCGGCGATTTCGTCGGCATCGCCTCGCAGCCGACCGATAGCGGCATCAATGGCGCGATCGAAGTCGTCATCTTCCCGGCTTCGATGAAAGGAACGGGCGAAGGCGACCGCCCCTGGGATTCAGCGCCGAATGGCTCGATGACCAATGCTACGGTCACCAATGCTGTGACCTCGGTCAGCGGCCCGACATTGACCCTCACCTACAAGGGCGGCGAACGCAAGATCAAGATCCCGGATGGAACGCCCGTCGTGACGCTGACATCAGCAACGAAAGCCGATCTGAAGCCCGGCTCCGGCGTCTTCATCACTGGCGAGCAAACCGGAGAGACCACAGTCTCCGCCAACCGGGTTGCCGTCGGTCTCAACGGCACGGTGCCGCCTATGTGATCGCTTCGAAAGCCGCAGGCAGCCGGGCAATCTTGAATTCGATCGCCAAAAGTAATACCTCTTTTCGAGAGGGTATTACCGAGGAAGAGATGAGCACGACCGTAACGGCAAAAGGACAGGTGACGATTCCCAAGGCCGTCCGCGACATGCTCGGGATCGGCCCCGGAAGCCAGGTTGATTTTCGCCTGATGTCCGATGGCAACATCGTCCTTGTCCCGGTGGATGCCCAGAAGCAGGCTAGCCGATTCAGCAAGTTCCGCGGCCATGCCGGCAAGGGTATGACCACGGATGAAATCATGGCTTTGACGCGCGGCCAAGATTGAGGTGATTTTCGTCGATTCCAACATATTGCTGGATATTATCACGAATGATCCGGTGTGGTACGGCTGGTCGCTCTCGCAACTCGACGCCGCAAGCTTTCTCGGCCCCTTATGCATCAATGATGTCGTATATGCCGAAATTTCTGTCCGTTACGACAGGATCGAAGATCTCGATTATATGCTTGCCGAAACCGGCCTCGACATGGTGCCGATCCCACGGCCGGCACTTTTCCTCGCCGCTAAGATCTTCTCTCAATATAGAAAATCAGGTGGGACACGCAGCAGCGTCCTGCCTGATTTCTTTATTGGCGCCCACGCAGCTGTCAGCGGCCTGCCTTTGCTGACGCGCGATACGAAGCGCTTCCGGACCTATTTCAAATCGGTCACGCTCATCAGCCCTCAAGGAAACTGAGACGAGACGGAACAGGAAATCCTGTTCCGCCACATGCAGCAACTCCTTTTCCCTCATCAATGTCGGCGAACGGCTGATACGCCTCTCGTCGGCTCGATGCGATATGACGACGGCCGATAGTTATTCGCCCACATGCCGCATGGCGTCGGCCAGCGAAATGTCCGACTTGATCTCCCGCGTCGACATCGAGGTCACCGTATGCCGGACGCCCGGCAGCCGGTTCAGCTCCTGCCGCAACAGCCGGTCGAGGGCAGCCATGTCGGTCGCCAGGATATGGAGGAGATAATCGGCCTCCCCCGTCGTCGCATGGCAGCGCCAGATCAGCGGATGCCGGCGCACGGCGGCTTCGAAGGCATCGAAGCGCTCGACGTCGATGGAGACCTGCACGAAAGCCTCGAGGCCGAAGCCGAGGCGGGCGGGATCGAGAAGCGTCCTGTATCCGCGGATTACGCCAGCTTCCTCCAGCGCCTTCACCCGCTTCCAGCATGGCGTCTTGCTGAGGCCGGCGAGTTCGGCAAGTGTGGCAAACGAGATGCGGGCATCGGCCTCGAGGGCTGCGACGATCTTGTGATCCAAAGCGTCTAACTCCATCGTTCTCTCCACAGCGTCAATACTATTCGATCGTACTCTATTTATGCGATTCTGGATGACAAATAGGAACAATGTTCAAGCCGAAATTTCGTATTCTGCAGGAAGAGCAAACATGCTTAGCGGCCGAGAGCCGGAACAAAGGGAACGAGGATGCAGAAGAAAGACTATTACGCGCGCATCGAAGCGCCCGAAATGCGCGACTATGGCGTCTACCTGCAGTGCGACAAGCTGCTGGCCTGTCAGAAGCCGTTGAGCGGCATGGTCAACGGCGACGAACTGCAATTCCAGATCGTCCATCAGGTCGAAGAACTCTGGATGAAGCTGATGGCCTATACGCTGGTCGATGTCATTGCCTTCATGGAGGCGCACAACACGCATCGCGTCGTGACGCTCATGGGCCGCGTGCACCGGATCATGCGCATGATGACGACCCAGCTCGACCTTTTGGAAACCATGTCCCCGAAGGAATATCAGCAAATCCGCCTGCAGCTCGGCAATGGCAGCGGCCAGGAATCACCTGGCTTCGGGTTTCTGCTGCGTATGCCGCCGGATCTCTGGCACGCCTTCAAGGCGAACTATCTCGATGCCGCCGGCCTGACGGTCGAAGATATCTATGACGGCAAATACGATCACGGCGACAGCTATGTAGTCGCCGAAGCGCTGGTCGAATATGACGAACTGTTCCAGAAGTTCCGCGCCAATCACATCTATCTGATCCAGCGTTCCATCGGCCTCGGCTCGAAATCGTTGAAAGGCCGTCCCGTCGAGCTACTGCAGGCCGGCACGCGCCATCGCTTCTTCCCCGAACTATGGGATATTCGCCACGAAATGACCGATCGCTGGGGTGGCCAATATGGTGTCATCCGCGATTCCATCTCCAAGCACGACGCCGCCGACTAGGCGCTGAGCAAAGCCGGCATTCCGCCGCCCTCACCATGCGGCGGAAGCTTTCCGGGCGACACCGGGCTCTTGCGAGAACCCGCAGTCGCGCCTCCGCGCAGCAACCAACATCAAAGGCCGCTGCGATTTTGGTCCCTCATAGGCTTTCAGCCGATGATCGATGGCCGCAACGGCCGGCAGGAACGCGGCCGTCCGCCATAACGGTCCGGTCATCCCTATCCTTTCCTTATAGAACAAATCCTTCTGGTGGCTTCGACACCCGAGCCTCCCTTGGCGCTCGGCTCAAGGAGCCGGAACGCGCATTTTGATGCTACGAAATGCAAAAACTATGAAATATAGCCTATTGCATAAATTTGTTGCCTGGCATATTTGTTTAGTAACTCGCAATCCGATCCTCCCCGGAGCCACGTAAGCATGACGCAAATTCAGGAGGCCGCTGAGCAGCGGCGTGCATGGAAGTTCGCTGATTCCGTAGAGGATGCCCGTCCGAGCCTTCCCGAAGTCAATGCCACGGTTAAGGTTCCTCATGGCGGCAGCTGGATTCGGCGCCTGATGGCTTTCGTCGGTCCCGGCTACATGATCTCCGTCGGCTATATGGATCCCGGTAATTGGGCGACCGATCTCGCCGGCGGCGCACAGTTCGGCTATACGCTTCTCACTGTCATCATGCTGTCGAACCTGATGGCGATCCTGCTACAGGCGCTGTCGGCAAGGCTCGGCATCGCCACCGGCCGCGATCTCGCCCAAGCCTGTCGCGATCACTATCCGCGGCCGGTCAATCTGGCACTGTGGTTCGCCTGCGAGCTCGCCATCATCGCCTGCGATCTCGCCGAGGTTATCGGCACGGCGATCGCATTGCAGCTGCTCTTCGGAATTCCGCTGATCGGCGGCGCGCTGATCACCGCGCTCGACGCCTTTTTGCTGCTGCTGCTGATGAGCAAGGGCTTCCGCTACCTCGAAGCTTTCGTCATCGCGCTGCTGACCGTCATTGCCATCTGTTTCGCCATCCAGATCGCCGCGGCGGCACCGCCGGTGGCGGCGATTCTCCAAGGCTTTATCCCCTCGCCCGAAATCGTCACCAATCATGAGATGCTCTATATCGCCATGGGCATCATCGGCGCGACGGTGATGCCGCATAATCTCTACCTGCACTCCTCCATCGTGCAGACCCGCGCCTACAAGCGCACGGAAGAGGGTCGCCGCGATGCGATCAAATGGGCAACGATCGACAGCACCGTCGCCCTCATGCTGGCGCTCTTCGTCAATGCCGCGATCCTGATCGTCGCAGCCGCCGCCTTCCATACCAGCGGCCATTCCGATGTCGCCGAGATCGGTCAGGCCTACGAGCTGCTGTCGCCGCTGCTCGGCCTCGGCATCGCTTCGACGCTTTTTGCCGTCGCGCTGCTCGCCTCCGGCCTCAACTCCACCGTGACGGCGACGCTTGCCGGTCAGATCGTGATGGAAGGCTTTCTCCGGCTCAGGATTCCGCATTGGGCAAGACGGCTTTTGACGCGCGGCCTCGCAATTATTCCGGTTGTGTTTGTGACCGCTATTTATGGTGAAAAAGGCACTGCGAACCTGCTCGTGCTGAGCCAGGTCGTTCTCTCCATGCAACTGCCCTTTGCCGTCGTTCCACTGGTGCAATTCGTCACGAATCGCGAGAAAATGGGTAGTTTCGTCGTCTCTAGAAGCATCGCCATTCTATCCTGGATAGTTGCCGCGATCATCTTGGCGCTGAACTTCAAACTACTCTACGACACCATCTTCGGTTGACGAATCATCTTGAACGCGCGAATCTCGCCCTGTGGACGATCACGGCAGTTAACTGACTCGTAATATTTGCCTAGATTTTGCCATGATTTGCCCTAGTTTGGGCCCACCGCAATCTGCAGGGTTCCTCACTTCATGGCCGAAAGTCCATTGCGCGTTCAATTTCCTGCAGAGGCTGCGATCCAGGCGCGGCCGCATCACGATTTTCATATTCCATTTCTGCCGCGCTCCGCCCATCTTCGCCACCTGATCGTCATCGGTCTCGCAGGCACTGCGTCCTTCGGCCTGCTCGCCACCGTGCTCTATCCCTTGCTGGCGCGTCACACGATCGAGCGGGCAACGCCGGTGGGCACGGCCCAGCTCGCGCGCCCTCAGCCAGCCATGCGCAAGGCCAGCCGGCTGGCCGCAAAACAGCGTTTCGACGGCGCCCGCTTTGCGCAGGTGGCCGAAAAATTATCCAGTGGTGAAACCCGCATCTTCACCTATCATCGCACGACGCTGGTCTTCAAATCCGACGAAGCTGCTCTGGCGCGTGACGGCGGGCTCGACATCAACGCCTCCTATGGCGAGGAGCGCGCTGACAATGTGGCATTTTCGCCGCCTTCACTTTCCGATATCCGCCACGGCATCTATCCGCAGACCACGCATTATGATGCCGTGCGCCGCTCTCGCTTTCCGGTTCGCGGCGTGCCGCTGAATGTCAGCGTATCGCGCGCAACGACCGGCGAAGCCGGCCGCGAGTTTCACAGGCTCGTATCCATGCCGAAGGACAAGCAGGATCTGCAGGACATCCTGGCGTCTGCGGGCCTCGGCAGCGACGCCGGCGACGAGCTGCAGCGCGCCTTGGAGACCGATACCGTTTCCCCCGGCGACAGCCTGGAACTGCTGCTTGAGAAAAAAGGCCCCAATGCCCGCCCGAAGCTGATCATGGCCCGCCTCAGCGGCGACAAGACGCCGGAGCGCGTCGTTGCCCGCGACGATGCCAACGGCTTCGTCCCGGTGGCCGATGACAGGCTGTTTTCGATGCTCTACAGCGAAAGCCAGGCCGATGCTCCATCCTCGACGGAGGTTGCCGCGGTCGATTTGAAGGGTGTCGACGAGAGCGACGAGCGGGCAGTCAGCAACAAGCTCGAAAGAGCCGGCCTGACCAAGGAATATGCCTCGCAGCTCATCAAGCTCGCCAAGGCCAAGGGCATCTCGCTCACCAGCATCGACGATGCTCCCGACAGCGTCGACCTGCTCTTCCGCAAGGCGGAAGACGGCAGGACCGAACTGATGTTCATCGAATTCCATGCCGACGGCGACACGCATCGTTTCTATCTGCATAAGAATGAAGGCGAAGGCCCCTCGGAATTCTACGACGAGAGCGGCCACTCGATCGCGAAGTCGCTCGTGCATCGGCCCGTGCCGAATGGCACGCTTGGTGACGGCTTTGCCTGGCGAATCCACCCCATCCTGGGTGTGAAGAAATTCCACAATGGCGTCGATTTCCGCGCACCGATGGGTAGCCCCATCCAGGCCGCCGGCGACGGCGTCGTCGAGAAAATCTCCTGGGAAACGGGCTACGGCAAATATGTCCGCATCCGCCACGACGGCGGCTACGAGACCACCTATGCCCATATTTCGGCAACGCCATCGGATCTGCGCGTCGGCCAGCGCGTCACCCAGGGCCAGGTCATCGCCTATGTCGGCTCGACAGGCTACTCCACCGGCCCGCACCTCTATTACGAGCTGCGCGTCAACGGCCGTTACGAAAACCCGCTGACAGCGCAATTGCCCGCTGGCACCAATCTGACCGGCAAGTCCCTCGACAGCCTGCGCTCGCAGGTCAATCATGTCGAGAACATCATGAGCTATCTCGACGTTCCGCCGGCCCGTGAAAATCCGCCCGCCCCGTTCGCCAATTTCGAGCAAGGCCCAAGCTTCGGGCCGAATTCAGGCCCGGACTTCGGACCGAACTTGGGATCGGGCTTTGGGCCAAGCCATTTCGGCGCACCGTCTCCATAGGCCGGCCAGACATCCGCACAAACGTCCTTCCCGATCCTTGCAAGCCCGTTTCCCGCGGGCGGCATGGCGCCTCGATGCCGAATGCGATAACAATCCTTCTGTGTTTCGCCATGGAGAAGATATCGCCGCGCACTATCTGACGCGATGCCGATATCATCGTGGCACCCTGCAAGGAGCAGAAATTGGCGCGCAAGCCGTTGCCGGAACCAAAGCCTATGCCGCCGAATGAAAGCCGGCGTCTGCGCGCCGATGCGCGGCGCAATTATGACAAGCTGATCGAAGTTGCAGCGCAAGCCTTCGCCAGCCACGGCACCGCCGCCTCCCTGGAAGACATAGCTCGCCGCGCGGATGTTGGTATTGGCACGCTCTATCGCCATTTTCCGAGCCGGGAACATCTGGTGGAAGCGGTTTATCGTCATGAGGTCGAAGCGCTGTGCGCTGCCGCAGAAGAGCTTTCGCGCGAGCGCGCGCCGGATGAAGCTCTGGAAGAGTGGATGAACCGCTTCGTCGGTTACATCGCAACGAAACGCGGCATGGCCGACAGCCTGCGCATCCTTCTCAGCAGCAATTCCAAGCTCTTCACCGACAGTTACGGCCAGGTGCCCATCGTCCTCGCAAGCCTGATCGACCGCGCCGTCGCCGCCGGTACGATCCGCACCGATGTCGATAGTACCGATGTGCTGCAGGCATTGTCCGGCACCTATTCCATGCCCAATTCGCCGGAATGGTATGAGCGGTCCCGCCGTCTCGTACGTCTGCTGATGGATGGATTGCGCTGGGGTGCCCCGAAAACACGAGTGTCGCAAAAGACCTGATAATCGGCAGGATGCTTCCTATATGCATTTGAAGTGAGATCGTCAGGTGAATCTGGTTCTACCGCAGCTTATGTGGCTGGCCCCTCACCCTTGCCCTCTCCCCGCTAGCGGGGAGAGGGGACGACAGCGCAAAACAACACGCTGCTCCATTGGGGCGGAAGCGCCTTAATCACCAAAGCCCCCTCTCCCCGCGATGCGGGGAGAGGGTTGGGGTGAGGGGCCATGCACGAAGCTGCGGCAGAACCAAACTCTGCTGACTATTGCCAAGCTGAGGAGAGCAGGAATGTCCGAAAGACCAGTCAAGATCCCCGGTCCGGATCATCCGATCACAATCGAGGAAAAGCAGGCCCATGTCACCGTCTCCGTCGCCGGCAAGGTGATCGCCGATACGCATGAGGCGTTGTCGCTCAAGGAAGCATCCTATCCGGCCGTCATCTATATCCCGCGCAAGGATGTCGATATGTCGTTGCTGGAAAGGACCAGCCACGAAACCTACTGCCCCTACAAGGGCGAGTGCTCCTATTACAGCATCCCGGCCGGCGGCGAGCGTTCGGTGAACGCCATCTGGACTTACGAAAATCCCTATGCATCCGTCAGCCGGATCAAGGACCACATGGCCTTCTATCCGGATCGCGTCGATTCGATCGATGTGAAAGCTTAAAGAGCCAGGCCGCTCGCGGCGTCGAAGACATAGACCTGCTCCGGGCTCACCGAGACATTCAGCGGCTGCCCATAGCGCACCGGTGCTTCGCCATCGACAACAGCCGTCACCTGCTCTCCAGCAAGATCGAAGAGCACATGCGTCTGAGCGCCTGTCGGCTCCACGAGCAAGGTTTGACCCATAAGTGGCGAACCGCCGCTGGCAAGGCTGAGATGCTCGGGCCTCAAACCAACCTTAACGCTCTGGCCCGCCTTCACCTTACGCTCCCCGGCGATGCGGATCGGCGTGCTGTCCTTCAGCCGCACGGCGGGGACGCCCTCGATGCCTTCGATCACGCCGTCAAGGAAATTCATGGCCGGCGAGCCGATGAAGCCGGCGACGAAGAGATTGGCCGGCTTGCGGTAGAGTTCGATCGGCGTTCCCTGCTGCTCGATCCGGCCCTGGTTCAGCACCACGATCCGGTCGGCGAGCGTCATGGCCTCGATCTGATCGTGGGTGACATAGATCGAGGTCGTCTGCACCTTCTGATGCAGCGCCTTGATTTCCGAGCGCATCTGCACGCGCAGCTTCGCATCGAGGTTGGAAAGCGGCTCATCGAACAGGAAGACAGCCGGATTGCGCACGATGGCGCGGCCCATGGCGACGCGCTGGCGCTGGCCGCCGGAAAGCTGCGCCGGCTTGCGGTCGAGCAGCTTGGTGAGATCGAGCATGCGCGCGGCCTCGTTGACCCGCTGCTCGATCACCTGCTTGGTCTCGCCCGAGAGCTTCAGGTTGAAGCCCATATTCTCAGCGACCGTCATATGCGGATAGAGCGCGTAGGACTGGAAGACCATGGCGATGTTGCGCTCGCGCGGCGTCATCGAGTTGACCACCTGACCGCCGATCGACACGTCGCCATCGGTGATTTCCTCAAGCCCAGCGATCATCCGCAAGAGCGTGGACTTGCCGCAGCCGGAGGGGCCGACGAGCGCGATGAACTCGCCGTCCTCGATCGACAGCGAGATATCGTGGATGACGGTCAGCGCCCCATAGGCCTTGTGGATGTTGTGCAGTTCGACGGATGCCATGTATTTGCGCTCCAGTAAGGCTCAGGATTTCACGGCGCCGGCGGTGAGGCCGGCAATGATGTGCTTCTGCGCCAGGAAGAAGACGATGACGGTGGGCAGGATGGTCAGCGTGATGAAAGCGAGCACCAGCTCCCATTCCGTGCCGAATTCGCCGCTATAGACCATCATGCCGAGCGGCCAGGGATAGATCGAATCCGAGTTCAGCATGATCAGCGGCAGAATGTAGCTGTTCCAACTGCCGACGAAGGAGATGATGCTGACGGTCGCGATGATCGGCCGCGAAAGCGGCAGCGAGATATGCCAGAAGAAGCGGATATAGCCGCAACCGTCGACAAAGGCCGCCTGGAACAATTCTTCCGGAAGGTTTCGAAAATAGTTCCGGAAGAGCAGGATGCTCATGCCGAGGCCGAACGCCACCTGCGGCAGCACCACGCCCCAATAGGTGTTGAGCAGGCCGAGATCGCGGATTCGGATGAAGAGCGGCAGGATGGCTGTGGCGGCCGGAAACATCAGACCGATGAGAAAATAGTTCAGCAGGAAGTTCGAGCCGAAGAATTTCACATGCGCGAAGGCGAAGGCCGCCATGGCCGATACCGACAGTGTCAGAAACACGGTGAGAACGGCGATGATCAGCGAATTCATCATCTGCCGCCAGTAGCGGTCGCCAAACAGAATGCCGGTATAATTCTCGAAATGCCACTCGGCCGGTAGGCCGAAGGGATTGGTACGGAGATCGCCGAGCGTCTTGAAGCCGCCGAGCGCGGTCGTCAGCAGCGGGATCAGCACGATCGCGGCAATGATGGTCAGCGACACATAGAGATAGATCTTCGTGCCGGTGGTCAGTCGAACGGATGAGGCCAGATCAGTCATTGCGCATAAATATCCGTTTGTAGCCGAAGGCGAGGGTGACGCAGATCACGAACAGCACGACGCCGACGGCGCTGCCGAGGCCGACCTGCATGCGAGTGACGCCGAAATTGTAGAGGAAGGTCACCATCGTCTGGGTCGAGTTGAACGGGCCGCCGCCGGTGAGCGGCATAATCATATCGAAGAGCTGCAGCGAACCGACGACCGCGAAGAAGACGGAAAGACGCAGCGTCGAGCCAAGCAGCGGCAGCGTCACGTAGCGGAACTTCTGCCAGCCGGTGGCACCGTCGATCTCGGCCGCTTCCAGCACGCTCTTGTCGAGCGACTGCATGCCGGCGATGAACAGCATCATGTGGAAGCCGAAATATTTCCACACGATCACGCCGAGCACGGCATACATCGCCAGGTCCTTGTCGGCGAGCACATAGGGTGTCGGCGTGCCGAGGAAATGCGCGATCGCGGCAAACAGGCCGTAGTCGCCGTCATAAACGAAGCGCCAGATCAGGCCTGCGGCCACTTCGGCCAGCACATAGGGCAGAAAGAAGATCAGCCGGAAAAGCACGACGCCGCGAATGCGGTGCGCCAGCATCGTCGCCAGCCAGATGGCAAGCGGCACCTGGATCGCGATCGACACGACGATGATCAAAGCATTGTTCTTCAGCGACGTCAGGAAGGCGCCGTTCTTGAAGAGTACCTGGAAATTGCGCAGGCCGACGAATTCGGTCGGCGGACCATAGCCGTTCCAGCGATAGAGGCTGTACCAGGCCGCTTCCCCCATCGGCAGGATGACGAAGATGGTGAAGAGCAGCAGCGCCGGCGGCAAGAACAGCAGGATGACGGGCAGGCGGCCGCGCGCGGCCGGCGATTTTCGCTTCGCAGCCGGTTTCGCTCTCGCAACGGAGGGCATGGTGGTCGTGGCGCTGACATCGGTCATGGGCAGTCTCGACGATTGCAGTTCAAAGAAAAACCGGCGCCGGCACAAGGGAGAGGCCGGCGCCAGAGGGCACTAGAGCTGGTCCTGCTCGAAGGCGTCCTGGACCTGCTGCGCGCCATCCTTCGGCGAAATCTGGCCGGAGACGATGCCGACAGCCACATCGTTGACGACGCGGCCGACCGAGGGGCCGAGATCCTGGTCAAAGAAATTCTGATGCCAGGTCGAATGCGCGAGCTGGTCGGCTGCTTCGTGCATCAGCGGACCCTTCACGCCATCTTCGGCGCCGACGGCGACTGGGATGATCATGCCGGCCTGTGCCATGGTGCGCTCGTTTTCGGCATTGGTGAGGTAAGCGAGGAAATCGAGTGCCTCGGGCGGGGCCTTCTTGGTGACGGCCCAGCCATTCAGGCCGCCGAGCGTGTCTGTGGGAAGACCGGCGCCGCCGGTTACGGCCGGGAAGGCAAAGCGGCCGATATTGTCATCCGCCAGGCCCTTGCCGTCGCCGGCATTGGTGCGCTGGTTGGCAACCGTATTTTCGAAGCCGAGGATCATCGCAGCCTTACCGTCGCCGAAAACGCCGAGCGCCTGCGGCCAGGTGGTGCCGAGATAGCCGGGCTGGAAGGGTTCGAGCTTGCCGAGCTCGGCAAGCTGCTCGCCGGCCTTGATGATCGCCGGATCGTTGAAACCGTTGCCTTTCCCGTTTTTGGCGTCGTTGAAGACCTGCTGACCGCCGTCACGCATCACCAGATAGCTCCAGTAGAAATGGATCGGCCACTTCTCGCCGCCGCCGCCGGCGATCGGCGCGATACCGGCAGCCTTGATCTTCTTGACCGCGGCCAGATAATCGTCCCACGTCTTGATGGCACTGGCATCGACACCGGCCTTGGCGAACAGGGCTTTGTTGTAGAAGAAGGAAACCGTGCCGAGCTTATAGGGTACTGCGCTGATCTTGTTATCGAAGGTCAGGCCCTTGACGGCTGCCTGATTGTAGCTCTTCAGCCAGGCGCCATCCTTGGCGTTCATCGCCGCGGTCAGGTCCAGCAGCGTGCCGGTCTGCTGCTGCTGCTTCAGCACGCCACCGCCCCAGCTGAAGAAGAAATCGGGAGCGTCCTTGGACTGCAGCAATGTCGGCAGCTTCGCCTTGAACGCCTCGTTGGCCAGGAACTGCATCTCGATCTTTGTGCCGGGATGCTTGGCCTCATACTGATCCGCGATCTTGCGCCAGACGGCGACATAGGTCGGATCGGTTTCCAGATGCAGCCATTTGACGACGGTGTCGGCAGCAGCGCCCGTCGCGCCGGCGAGGATCGCCAGTCCGGTCGTCGCGGCGACAGCGGCAATGCGAAGGGCTTTGGCCCCACGTAGATGGATCATGATTTTCTCCTCCCAAGGGAACCAAGAGCCTCAAATATTTTTTCCCTTATGCGGAATAATTCAACGGAGCTTTGCCGAAATGTCAACCGCCATCGCTAAATTTTTGGCAGATCACCTGCGAAATGGCTTGACATTAGGCAATGGCCATAGGCTATTTAATTCGCATTCCGTTAAAAATACCAGGCCGCAGCCGAGCGGGTCCGTCATTCGGCGCCATTCTCATGAAAACAGCAGATCCCGAGCTTATGCGGGCGATAAACCGCTTCAACGTGCTGGATACGATCCGGCGGGCGGGCTCCATCGCACGTATCGAAATCAGCGACCGCACCCAACTTTCGACTACGACAGTCTCTGCAATCACGGCCTCGCTGCTGGATGACGGGCTGATCCTGGCCCGCACCGAAGGCGACCTGCGCGAGGCGGCCAGCCGCGGCCGGCCCCGCGTCATGCTGGAGCTCAACCCGGATGCCGCGCGCGTCGTCGGTGCGAAAATCGCCGCCAATCGCATGGTTTTCGTCGTGACGGACTTCTGCGGCGAGGTTCTTTCGACGCTGACACTGGCGCTGCGTGTCGACCGGCAGCCGATCGGTGTCATTGCCGATCTTCTGGAGGATGGCGTGCGCCGCTGCGTCGTCGATGCCAATCTGGCGCTCGACGAGATCGATTCCGTCTGCCTTGGCCTGCCCGGCGTCGTCGAGCACCGCACCGGCCATATCCGCACCAGCCCGATCTTCCGCGAGACGGGCGTCGATTTCGCCAAGGAAATGTCGGAGCGGCTGGGCGTGACCACCATCGTCGAAAGCGATGCGCATGCCATTACGCTGGCGCATCACTGGTTCGGCAAGGCCAGGGACTTGGATGACATGGTGCTGGTATCGCTGGAGCAGACGCTGGGTCTGGGCGTGCTGCATGGCGGCCAACTCTTTCGCGGCGCCGGCGGCCTCAGCCACAATCTCGGGGATCTCGTACTCGGCATGGGTCCACAGGGCATCATTCGTCTGGCAAGCCTTGCCGGCGAAAGCGCCATTCTCGGCGACCAGCCGAGCGGCCGTTTTGCCGAGGCCATCCGCCTCGGCCGCGGAATGGCGCATGCCAAGACGCTGATCGATGCCGAGGATATCTCGCTGATCAATGCTGCCATCCGCGCCGGCGAAGCCTGCGGCATGGCGCTCGCCAACATCGTCACGTTGTTTGCCCCGCCGCGCGTCATTCTTGTGGGATCGAGCCTGGCGCTCGGTCAACCCTTCCTCGACAGCCTGCGGGAGGCCTATTCGCTGGCCATCCCGCCATCGATCAGGGGCGTGACCGAACTCGTCTTCGACCAGTCGACCGACGAGACCTGGGCGCAGGGCGCCGCGGTCGTGGCACTGCGCGAACTCTACGAATCTCCCTGGGGAACGACGGGACCGGCACCGGCCCTGTGATCCCCACTGCAATTCCAGGAAAACTACGCAGCGGTTTCCGTCCGGAATTGCGTCAAAACAATAGGATAGAGCGGTTCAGAGCTCACGTGAAACGCTGAACCGCTCCAGGCAAGACAAGTCATCTGGAGGAAGCATATGAACAAGGTCGGCATCGGCATCATCGGCTGCGGGAACATTTCCGGCGCCTATCTCACCGCCATGAAATCCTTTCCCATTCTCGACATCAAAGGTATCGCCGACCTCAATCGCGAGCTCGCCGAGGCGAAAGCCGCCGAATTCGGCCTGAAGGCGGTCGATATCGCCGCCTTGCTTGCCGATCCCTCGATCGAGATCATCGTCAACCTGACCATTCCGAAAGCGCATGTCGCCGTTGGTCTACAGGCGCTGGATGCCGGCAAGCACACCTATTCGGAAAAGCCGCTCGGCATCAATTTCGCCGAAGGCAAGAAGCTCGCGGATGCCGCAGCCGCCAAGGGTCTGCGCATCGGCGCTGCCCCCGATACCTTCCTCGGCGGCGGCCATCAGACGGCGCGTGCCATCATCGACGAGTGCGCGATCGGCATCCCGGTCGGCGGCACCGCCACCTTCATGTGCCCCGGCCATGAACGCTGGCATCCGAATCCGGCTTTCTACTATCAAGTCGGCGGCGGCCCGATGCTCGATATGGGCCCCTATTACATCACCGATCTCGTCAATCTGCTCGGGCCCGTCTCTCAGGTCGCCGGCTTTGCCATTACCCCACGCAAAGAGCGCATTATTACCAGCGAGCCGCGCAATGGCGAGCACATCCCCGTGCATGTGCCGACGCATGTTGCCGGCGTCATGGCCTTTGTGAGTGGCGCTGTCGTCCAGATCGGCATGAGCTTCGATGTCGCCGGCCACAAGCATGTTCCTCTCGAAGTCTACGGCACCGAAGGCACGCTGATCGTGCCCGATCCCAACCGTTTCGGCGGCCCTGTGGAGTTTCTGAAGAAGGGCGGCGAATTTGCCGAGCGCGAGATCACCGCGCCCTATGCCGACGGCAATTACCGTTCGCTCGGTGTCGCCGACATGGCGCACGCCATCCGCTCGAACCGTCCGCACCGCGCCAATGGCAGCCTCGCGCTGCATGTGCTCGAAGTCATGGAAGCCTTCCAGACGGCTTCCGATACCGGTCGCACGGTCGCCATCACGACGCAAACGGAGCGTCCGGCCCCTCTGTCCGAATCCCTGGTGGACGGGCAGATCGGCCGCTAACCAAGTAATTTCAGGAGAACTATCATGCGTGAAGCACTTATCGTCTGGGGCGGCTGGAGCGGCCACGAACCGCAGGAATGCGCCCATATCATCCGGGACATGCTGGAAGAGGATGGCTTCAAGGTCTATCTCGAAAACAGCACCGAGGCCTTCGCCGATCCCTCGATCCACGATCTCAGCCTGATCGTGCCGATCGTCACCATGTCGAAGATCGAAAAGGAAGAGGTGAAGAACCTCGCGGATGCGATCGAAAGCGGCGTTGGCATAGCCGGCTATCATGGCGGCGCGGGCGATAGTTTCCGCGAAAGCGTCGAATATCAGTTCATCATCGGCGGCCAGTGGGTCGCCCATCCCGGCAACATCATCGACTATACGGTCAATATCACACGCCCGGACGATCCGATCATGGAGGGGATCACCGATTTCCCCTACACGTCGGAGCAATATTACATGCATGTCGACCCATCGAACGAAGTTCTGGCGACCACGACCTTCACCGGCGATCATGCCTACTGGATCGACGGCGTCGTCATGCCGGTCGCATGGAAGCGCAAATACGGCAAGGGCCGCGTCTTCTATTCCTCGCTCGGCCACCAGGCCAAGGAATTCGACGTGCCGCAGATGAAGACCATCTTCCGTCGCGGTGCCAACTGGGCGGCGCGCTAAGCCCTGTCTATTGCGAAAATCACCGCCCCTCATAATGCTTGAGGGGCGGTTCTGCGTCCGCCATCCCGATGATGGCGCGGTCGCGCGCACGGCGGTTTTCATCGTTTCGAGCAATGACGAGCAGGCGGGACAGACCGCCGCGAACGGAGCTTGGGCAGGGGCCCCCTCCCGCGTCCTGCAGTCAGCTATCAACCGTCCTTATCTCACCTCGACGTAGCAGATCCTGCCTCGCATTGCGTGCCAGGCTTCACTCCCCATTTTGATCGTGCGACTATCAGCACGGGCGACCAAGCTCCGTTCAGCCCCAATGCGCGTGGACGCATCGAAAGGTGCGCCAGCCTCCATTTGCAATTCCGATCAATTGCTTACCAGATTGATAATAAATCGCTAAAACACGCCTGAGACGGGATTTATGAAGCGAAACTGAAACGCGGTCAGTTTTCGTTTGACATTCCTTTATCTTCATTTATCGTCATTCTTGTTTCGGTTTTCGCGTGAGGGATGCAAATCGAAACAGGGGGAGGAATAATTGTCCGAATATCAGATCGATACGGAAAACGGCATGGTTGGCGGCATCGGCCGCATGGCCACTGACGTCGCCTGGCGCAATACTCGCCGGCGCGACGGTTCCGCGGGCAGATCGGCGCAATCCACTTCCGAACAATCATAATCTCAGCAGCAGGCGCCGTCCGGCAACGACCGGACGGTTTGGTCTCTTCGCAATCCTCGCGGCAGCATTGACATGCGGCGCATGGAAGGAATCTATCGTGCTTGAACTCAGGGGCGTATCGAAGTCTGTCGGCGGCGAAACGCATATCGCGGAAACAAATCTGACGCTGCAGCGCGGCACGCTGAATGTGCTGCTGGGGCCGACGCTGTCGGGCAAGACGTCGCTGATGCGGCTGATGGCCGGGCTCGACAAGCCGACCACGGGCACGATCCATGTCGATGGCAAGGATGTCACCGGCCTGCCGGTGCAGCGCCGCAACGTCGCCATGGTCTACCAGCAATTCATCAACTATCCCGCGATGACCGTATACGACAATATCGCCTCGCCAATGCGGTTGAGCGGCAAAAGCGCGGCGTCCATCGACAAGGAAGTAAAAAAGGCAGCCGATCTTTTGCGGCTTGGTCCTTTTCTTGATCGCCTCCCCTTGAGCCTTTCCGGTGGCCAGCAGCAGCGCACGGCGCTCGCCCGCGCCATCGTGAAAAATGCCGGGCTGGTGCTGCTCGACGAGCCTCTCGCCAATCTCGATTACAAACTGCGCGAGGAGCTACGTGCCGAATTGCCGAAGATCTTCGCCGAATCCGGCGCGATCTTCGTCTACGCCACCACCGAACCCTCCGAAGCGCTGCTTCTGGGAGGTAACACCGCAACCCTGGCGGAAGGCCGCATCACGCAATTCGGATCGACCATCGACGTCTTCCGCAATCCGAAAGACCTCATCACCGCCACCACCTTCGCTGATCCGCCGCTGAACACGATGACGCTCGACAAGCGCGGCCAGGAATTCGTGCTCGACAGCAACATCCGCCTGCCGGTACCGAGGGGTTTGGAAGACCGGCCGGATGGCCGCTACACGATCGCCTTCCAGCCGCATCATCTCGCGCTTGCGCCGCAGACGCCGGAGGCCGTTGCCGCTCCGGCACGGGTGATGGTGACCGAGATCACCGGCTCGGAGAGCTTCATCCATATCGATTTTGCCGGCCGGCGCTGGGTGATGCTGACGCAGGGCGTGCAGGATATCGATGTCGACGATGCGATCGATGTCTATATCGACCCGCGCCACATCATGGTCTTCGACACCGATGGCGCCGCCGTCACTCCCGCCCTGCAACAAGCCGCCTGAGGAGAGACCATGGCCCGCATCGATCTTGACCACATCCGGCACGCCTACAATGATCACCCGAAATCCGATGCCGATTACGCGCTGAAGGAAGTCAACCACAGCTGGGAAGATGGCAGCGCCTATGCGCTGCTCGGCCCCTCCGGCTGCGGCAA
The DNA here is from genome assembly GCA_900472485.1 of Hyphomicrobiales bacterium. GTDB lineage: Bacteria > Pseudomonadota > Alphaproteobacteria > Rhizobiales > Rhizobiaceae > Rhizobium. The sequence goes on along the minus strand of UCII01000012.1, from coordinate 135,661 downwards.
GACCACGCTTCTCAACATCGTCTCAGGCCTGGTGCAGGCCTCCCAGGGCCGCATCCTGTTCGACGGCAAGGACGTGACCCGGCTGTCGACCCAGGAGCGCAACATTGCGCAGGTTTTCCAGTTCCCGGTCGTCTACGACACGATGACCGTCTACGACAATCTCGCCTTCCCGCTGCGCAACCGGCACGTTCCGGAAGCAGAGGTTAAGCGCAAGGTCGATGAGATCATCGAGATGATCGGCCTTTCGGACAGCGCCCACCGCAAGGCGCGCGGCCTGACGGCCGACGCCAAGCAGAAGATCTCGCTCGGCCGCGGTCTCGTGCGCTCCGATGTCAACGCCATCCTCTTCGACGAGCCGCTGACCGTCATCGACCCGCACATGAAGTGGGTGCTGCGCTCGCAGCTGAAGCAGCTGCACCGCCGCTTCGGCTTCACCATGGTCTATGTCACCCACGACCAGACGGAAGCGCTGACCTTCGCCGACAAGGTAGTAGTCATGTACAATGGCGAAGTGGTGCAGATCGGCACGCCGAACGACCTTTTCGAGCGCCCGCGCCACACCTTCGTCGGCTATTTCATCGGTTCACCCGGCATGAACGTCATGCCTGTCGAAATCGAAGGCAGCAGCGCCCGCATCGGCAACCGCACAATCGCGCTTCCCGGCGCGCCGAAGGAAAAGCAGACCGGCCGTTCCGAACTCGGCATTCGCCCCGAATTCGTCCGCATCGGCCGCGAAGGCATGCCCGCCACCGTCACCAAGGTCGAGGATCTCGGCCGCCGCAAGGTGGTCCGCGCCAAGCTCGACGGCCAGGACATCGTCGCCGTCATCGGCGAGGACCAGACGGTGCCGGCCGAGCCGCATATCGCCTTCGATCCCGCCGGCATCAATATCTACGCCGACTCCTGGCGCATCGAGATGGGAGCCTGACGATGGACAAGACCTGGAACAACAAAGCCTGGTTCATGCTCATTCCGGTTCTGCTGCTCGTCGGCTTCTCCGCCGTCATTCCGCTGATGACGGTCGTGAATTATTCGGTGCAGGACACCTTCGGCAACAACGTCTTCTTTTGGGCGGGCACCCAGTGGTTCGAAGAAATTCTTCGGTCCGGCCGTTTCTGGGATTCGATGATCCGCAACCTGATCTTCTCCTTCGTCATTCTCGCGATCGAAGTGCCGCTCGGCATCTTCATCGCGCTCAACATGCCGAAGAAGGGCATCGGCGTTCCCGTCTGCCTCGTGCTGATGGCCTTGCCGCTGCTCATCCCGTGGAACGTTGTCGGCACGATCTGGCAGGTCTTCGGCCGCAGCGACATCGGGCTGATGGGCTATGTTCTCGTCAATCTCGGCATCGACTACAATTACGTCTCCGATCCGGCCGATGCCTGGGCGACGATCATCATCATGGACGTCTGGCATTGGACAAGCCTCGTCGTGCTGCTCTGCTATGCCGGCCTCGCCTCGATTCCCGACGCCTTCTACCAGGCCGCCAAGATCGACGGCGCGTCGCGCTGGTCCGTCTTCCGTTACATCCAGTTGCCGAAGATGAACCGCGTGCTGCTGATCGCCGTGCTGCTGCGCTTCATGGACAGTTTCATGATCTATACCGAACCCTTCGTCGTCACAGGCGGCGGCCCCGGCAACTCCACGACCTTCCTGTCGATCGATCTTGTGAAGATGGCGCTCGGCCAGTTCGACCTTGGCCCGGCCGCGGCCATGTCGCTGGTCTACTTCCTGATCGTGCTGCTGCTCTCCTGGGTCTTCTATACCGTCATGACCAATTACGATGCGGGAGCAAGCCGATGAGCGGCAAACCCCTTTCCACCACGGCCGATAACGCCACTATGCACAAGCTGGCCGCTTCCGATGCCGCCGCCAATGCGAGCACTGCCACGGGCGCACAAGTTGCCCGCCGGCACGGCGAAAAAGGGCAGTGGGCCTGGCTGGTCCCGACGATCTACATCATCTTCCTGCTCCTGCCGATCTACTGGCTCGTCAACATGAGCTTCAAGACCAACGAGGAAATCATCGGAGGCCTGACGCTCTATCCGCACCAGCCGACGCTGCGCAACTACGCGATCATTTTCACCGATCCGTCCTGGTACAAGGGCTATATCAACTCCATCACCTATGTCGTCATGAACATGGTGATCTCGGTCGCCTGCGCGCTTCCCGCGGCCTACGCCTTCTCGCGCTACCGCTTCCTTGGCGACAAGCACGTGTTCTTCTGGCTGCTGACGAACCGCATGGCACCGCCGGCGGTCTTCGCACTCCCATTCTTCCAGCTCTATTCGGCCTTCGGCCTGATCGATACCCACATCGCCGTGGCGCTGGCACACTGCCTCTTCAACGTGCCGCTGGCGGTCTGGATCCTCGAAGGCTTCATGTCCGGCGTGCCGAAGGAAATCGACGAGACGGCCTATATCGACGGCTATTCATTCCCCCGCTTCTTCATCAAGATCTTCATTCCCCTGATCGCAAGCGGCATCGGCGTCGCCGCCTTCTTCTGCTTCATGTTCTCCTGGGTAGAACTGCTGATCGCCCGCACGCTGACGACGACCGATGCCAAGCCGATCGCCGCCATCATGACACGCACGGTCTCGGCCGCCGGCATGGACTGGGGCCTGCTTGCCGCCGCCGGCGTGCTGACGCTGATCCCCGGCGCACTCGTCATCTATTTCGTCCGCAACTACATCGCCAAGGGCTTCGCGCTCGGCCGCGTCTGAAGGAAAACCGCCATGAATACAGACTTTTCCTGGATGGCTTGGACCCTGCCGACGGCGCTGTTCTTCGCGACGATCCTGCTGCTGCTGATCGGCATGGCCGTATGGGAATATTTTTCGCCAGGCGGTAACCCGCGCCTCGGCATTCTGCGCTTCGAAACGACGCGCGGCGACCGGCTGTTCATTTCGCTGCTCGGCGCCGCCTTCATCCATCTCGCCTGGCTGGGCCTGGGAGGCCCCAGCCTGTGGTGGGCTCTTGCTCTTTCCGTGGTCTACGCGATCGGCGTCTTCCGTCTGGTCTGACGCGGAAATTCAACCCGTTACCGCCCCGTTGCCCATCCGGTCATGCGGAGCAGTAAGGCAAATCGATACAGATGGCCGGAAACCCGGCTGACTGACAATGCACTCGCAACCTGTAGGGAGGAATATATGCGACGGCATCTCTTGACGACAACGGCAGTTGCCTTGCTGGCTCTGGCCGGCACGGCGCACGCCGGCATGAACGAAGCCAAGACATTCCTGGACAAGGAGATCGGCGATCTCTCGACGCTTTCGCGCGCCGACCAGGAAAGGGAAATGCAGTGGTTCATCGATGCGGCCAAGCCTTTCCAGGGCATGGAAATCAAGGTCGTGTCGGAAACTCTGACGACGCATCAGTATGAATCGCAGGTTCTCGCCCCGGCCTTCACCGCCATAACAGGCATTAAGGTCACCCACGACGTCATCCAGGAAGGCGACGTCGTCGAAAAGATCCAGACGCAGATGCAGACCGGCCAGAACCTCTATGACGGCTGGGTCAACGATTCCGACCTGATCGGCACGCATTGGCGCTACAAGCAGGTTCGCAACCTGACCGACTGGATGGCTGGCGAGGGCAAGGACGTCACCAATCCGGGCATCGATATCGCCGACTTCATTGGCACCAGCTTTACGACTGCTCCGGACAAGAAGCTCTATCAGCTCCCTGACCAGCAGTTCGCCAACCTCTACTGGTTCCGCTACGACTGGTTCAACGACCCGAAGAACAAGGCCGATTTCAAGGCTAAGTACGGCTACGAACTCGGCGTGCCGGTCAACTGGTCGGCCTATGAAGATATCGCCCAGTTCTTCACCGGTCGCGATGTCGACGGCAAGAAGGTCTTCGGCCATATGGACTATGGCAAGAAGGACCCGTCGCTCGGCTGGCGCTTCACCGATGCCTGGCTGTCGATGGCCGGCAACGGCGACAAGGGCCTGCCGAACGGCCTGCCTGTTGATGAATGGGGCATCAAGGTCGATGCCAATTCACGTCCTGTCGGCTCCTGCGTCGCCCGCGGCGGCGACACCAACGGCCCGGCGGCGGTCTACTCAATCCAGAAATATCTCGATTGGTTGAAGGGCTACGCTCCGGCGGAAGCCCAGGGCATGACCTTCTCCGAATCCGGCCCGGTTCCGGCGCAAGGCAATGTCGCCCAGCAGATCTTCTGGTACACGGCCTTCACCGCCGACATGGTCAAGCCCGGCCTGCCGGTCATGAATTCGGATGGCACGCCGAAGTGGCGCATGGCACCGTCTCCGCATGGCGTCTATTGGAAGGACGGCATGAAGCTCGGCTACCAGGACGTCGGCTCCTGGACGCTGATGAAGTCGACCCCGGTCGATCGCGCCAAGGCCGCATGGCTCTATGCGCAGTTCGTCACCTCGAAGACGGTGGACGTGAAGAAGAGCCATGTCGGCCTCACCTTCATCCGCGAATCCACCATCCGCGACAAGAGCTTCACCAAGCGTGCACCGGAACTCGGCGGTCTGATCGAGTTCTACCGCTCACCGGCCCGCGTGCAGTGGTCGCCGACCGGCACCAACGTTCCTGACTATCCGAAGCTCGCACAGCTCTGGTGGCAGGCGATCGGCGATGCCGCTTCCGGCGCCAAGGATGCGCAAGGAGCCATGGATGCGCTCTGCGCCGATCAGGAACGCGTCATGCAGCGCCTAGAACGCGCCGGCGTTCAGGGCGACATCGGCCCGAAGCTCGCCGAAGAGCACGATCTTGCCTACTGGAACGCAGATGCCGTCAAGAACGGCCATCTCGCTCCGCAGCTGAAGGTCGCCAACGAAAAGGAAAAACCGATCACCGTCGACTACGACGAACTGGTCAAGAGCTGGGCCGACGCGAAGAAATAAGCAACCGCACTTGGAGATGCGGCGGTGCCGGGGTCTGAAAGGACCCCCGGCATTTTATTGTTTCAGAGCTCCAGCACGGCCTTTGCCAGAAACGCCTTCGCATGAAGACGCTTGGCACAGGGGACCGCAAATCGAAATCAACTGAACCCCGGATCCGATGGCTGTCATATACTTGACACATTCCATCTACGCGCAAACTATCCTTACCCGGGTCAAGACTTTGACGCTTGTTTGAGATCGTTGATGCGATGAGTTGATTTCCAGAATTTCATAAAGGAGAACGGAGTGGGAAATAGATATCTAGGGCGCCTGACATTCGTGTTCGGCCTTGCGTCCGCCTTGCCGGCTTTGGCCGCCGATCTGCCGGCCGTCATGCCCGACGACAACCTCAATGCGGTTCTGTGGGATCAGACATCGGTCGAGGCGCAGGCCAACGCGCTTGGTGCCTATGCGCTCGGCCGTATCAGGCTCGATGAAGCGCTGGCCGACAAGAACTGGACCGCGGCTCCGGTCGAGCAAACAGGTAATTTCCAGGACTTTCCACCCGCCATCATCCTCGATGTCGACGACACCATCCTCAACACCTCGCCCTACCAGGCGCGCAACATCACGGCGGGTACGAGCTTCAAGCCGGACACCTGGACGCAATATGTGAATGCTCAGCAGGACAAGCCTATTCCCGGCGCGGTGGAATTTACCCAATATGCAGCGTCAAAAGGCGTGAAGGTCTTCTACGTCACCAACCGCACCGCCGATGAGGAAGGCCCGACCGTTGAAGAAATGAAGCGTTTCGGCTTTCCGATGGGCGACAATGTCGACACTTTCCTGAGCGCCAAGGAGCAGCCGGACTGGGGTTCGGCCAAGGGCACGCGCCGCGCCTTCATCGCCAAGAACTACCGCATTCTCCTGATGTTCGGCGACAATTTCGGCGACTTCACCGACGACTACAAGGGTACGGTCGAAGAGCGCCAGAAAGTCTTCGAAGCCAACAAGGCGCATTTCGGCCACGACTGGATCGCCATCGCAAACCCGACCTATGGCTCGTTCGAAAGCGCACCCTACAAGGGTGACTACAAGCTTGCGCCGGAAGAACAGCGCCGAATGAAGCAGGATGCACTGAAGCCCTGGGATGGGAAGTAGGCGTCTTTCGAGAGTGATTGCCAGGCGCGTTCAACTCTGTGGGACCTTTGTGCCTGGCCCCTCATCCTAGCCTTCTCCCCGCAAGCGGGGAGAAGGGACGATCAAGAAACCGCCGATCGTCAAGGAGACTGAAGCTAAGTGAGGCACGATACCCCCTCGCCCCGCTTGCGGGGAGAGGGTTGGGGTGAGGGGCCAGGCACAAAATCAAGGCATAGCCGAACTGGCCTGACAGCCATCCACATAATCGGCCTTATCAGCTCTTCCGCTTCAGCTTCGTCGCACCTTCCTCCACCAGCCGCTGCGCTGCCTCGGCGACCGTGATCTTGCCGAAGGCGAGCTGGTCGGCGACGGGGCGGGCGACGTTCGCGTCGAATTCCTGGGAGCCGAGCGGCGCCGGTACGGGATAGGTGCCGACCTGATCCTTCAACAGCTCGATATAGTGCACCGTCTGCTGCTCCACCGGATTGAGTGTCGGCAGGATGGCGGCGCGCACGGCGGGCGACATCGGCACGCCGCGTTCGACGCCGAGAATCTTACCGGCATCGACATCGTTGACGAAGAAATTGATGAATTTCGCCGCCGCTTCACCGTTCTTGCTGGTGGCGCCGACGCTCCAGATCAGTGCGGGGCGATAATAATGGCCGGACGGGCCGTCCTTCTTCTCGCGCGGCAGCGTGGTGACGGCGAGCTTGCTCTTGACCACGAGCTGATAGCCGACGAGCTGGTTCGAATAGGCCATGCCGATCGCCGATTTTCCGAGTGCCAGGCAGTTGCTCTCGATGACGTTCTGGTCGAGCGTCTGGACATCGGCGGAGACCGTGCCGCCGCGTTTGCGCAGATCTTCCCAATAGCTGTACCATTCCTTGGCGTCGTCGACGCCGAAGCCGAGCCCGCCCTCCTCAGTAAAGAGGCTCTTGCCGCGCTGGCGCAGCCAGACATCGAGCACATAATTGTAGCGCGCGCCATAAGGGCCGCCCCAATAGCCACGCTTGCCGGCAGCCTTGGTCATTTCCACCGCGAGATCGGCATATTCCGTCCATGTCGTCGTCGGACCGGGCGGCGTCAGGCCGGTCTTCTTGAACATGTCCTCATCATAGAACATCGCGAAGGAGTTAAGCCCGAGGCCAACGCCATAAAGCTTGCCGTCGACCGTGGTCAGCTTCAACACATCCTTGCCGAAACTGTCGATATTCAGCGTCGAAGGCACGAACTGGTCGAGCGGCATGCAGGCGCCGCGTTTCGAATAATCCGAGATGGTGCTCGGCTCGAGCTGGAAAATGTCCGCGATGTTCTGGCTCGCCATTCCGGTTGCCAGCTTGGCCCAGTAACCTTCGCCGCTGATGCTCTCACCGATGACGGACAGATCGGGGTTCTTGCTATGGAACAGCTCGGCCACCGCGACGGTGCGCTTGCCGCGATCGGGCGAACCCCACCACATCGCCCGCAGCTGCGTCGTATCGGCAAAGGCGGGGATTGCGCTTCCCCCAAAGGCAAGGCCAGCTGCGGTTCCGGCAGCTCCGATCATGAAAGAACGACGATTCATGCGCATGAGATTCCTCCTTCTCTTGCGTTGTCATCCGCGGCGATCTCCCCGACGCCTTGAGCGGACAAGTCTGCGCGACGATATGCAACTTCCTTGCACAGTGCAATAAAAAATCTTTCTGTTGCAAATTTGCATAATTTTGCATAGCGTTTGCGATATGAACGATATTCGCTCCAAACGCATCAGGCAGGCCGACATCGCCACTGCCGCCGGCGTCTCCGTCTCGACGGTGTCGCGGGTCCTCACCAATGAACCCGGCATCAGCGAGACGATCCGCCAGCACATCTTCAAGGTAGCGAGCGATCTCGGCTATCCGCTGAAGACCGCAGCCGAGACGGCGGCCGGTGGCCTGGCATTGATCGCCAGCGACAGCGTCACAGGCGGCCTCAGCGTCTTCTATGAGGGTATTCTGGAGGGCCTTCGCGCAGGCGCTGCCGAGCGCGGAATGCGTTTCGACATCCGCCTTATCCGCGAGGCAAGGACGGAACCGGAACTGGTGAAAGAATATCTGCAGACCGCCGGTGCCGAAGGCCTCTTTCTCGTCGGCATCGACCCCTCGGAAGAGCTCTGCCAGTGGCTTGCGGCCAGCGGTACGCCGACCGTGCTCGTCAACGGCACCGATCCGAAGCTGCGCTTCGACGGCGTTTCACCCTCGAACTTCTTCGGCGCCTATAACGCCACCCGGCGCCTGCTCGATGCCGGCCACCGCCGCATCCTGCATCTGACCGGCTCGCATCGCCAGACGATCCGCGAGCGCATCCGCGGCTTCGAAGCGGCGATCGCTTCGGTGGAAGGCGCTGAAGGCCGCATCATGCCGATGAATTTCAGGGGCAGCTCCAGCCAGGAAGCCCACGACAAGACCGCCGAGATCCTTGCGGCAGACAAAGGCTATACCGCCGCCTTCTGCATGAACGATTTCATCGCCGTCGGCGTGCTCGACGCCGTCATTGAAGCCGGCCTGCGGGTGCCGGAGGATTTCGCCATCGTCGGCTTCGACGATCTTCCCTGCGCCCTGATGACCAATCCTCGGCTGGCAACCATGCGCGTCGACCGCGCAGCGCTCGGACGCGAGGCCATCGGCCTGATGATCGCACGCTTCCGCGACCGCGATGCGCCGGCCCGCCACATCTGCCACGGCGTCCAGCCGATCGCCGGCGGCACGCTGCCACCCGAAACCTGAAGCTCAATCCCACCGCGGAACGATCGAGAAAGCCGAACCGATGATCTATGACCCCGCCAGCTCCAATCCGCTTGCCGGCAACCCGCTGAAGACCCTCCCGGACATGCGCCGCGCGCTGACCGACCTGTTCGATCCGCTGCTGCCTTATTTTTCAGAAGGTAATGCCCGTGTCCGCATCGATGCCGCTGGCGCTCATTTCGACCGCGCGGCCGCCGATCTCGAAGGTTTCGCCCGGCCGCTCTGGGGCTTGGCGCCGCTCGGCGCTGGCGGTGGCGATTTCCGCCATTGGGATCGTTACGCCGAAGGCCTCGCCAATGGTGTCGATCCGAAGCATCCGGAATATTGGGGCACGGTCAACGGCCGCGACCAGCGCATGGTCGAGCTGGCAGCCCTCGGCTTCGCGCTAGCCCTCGTGCCGGAAAAGATCTGGGAACCGCTCGATCAGCGCGCCCGCGACAATCTGATTGCCTATCTCAAGCACGCCCGTACCTTCGATTATGCCGATAACAACTGGAAATTCTTCCGCATCTTCGTCGATATCGCGCTCGATCGGCTCGGCGTCTCCTTCGACCGCAGCCTGACCGAAACCTATCTGAACGAACTGGACGGCTTCTACATCGCTGACGGCTGGTATCGCGACGGCAATATCCGGCGCATCGACCACTACATTCCCTTCGCCATGCATTTCTATGGGCTGATCTATTCCAAGCTGGTGGATGACGATCGCGCCAATCGCTATCGCGAACGCGCAATTCTCTTCGCGAGGGATTTCCGCCACTGGTTCGCGCCCGATGGCGCCACGATCCCCTTCGGCCGCAGCCTCACCTATCGCTTCGCCTGCGCCGGCTTCTGGTCGGCGCTCGCCTTTGCCGATGTCGAGGCGCTGCCATGGGGCGAAATCAAGGGCCTGTGCCTCCGGCATCTGCGCTGGTGGGCCGACAAGCCGATCGCCCATCGCGACGGCACCCTGCCGATCGGCTTTGCCTATCCCAACCTGCTGATGTCGGAGAATTACAATTCCGCCGGCTCCCCCTATTGGGCTTTCAAGGCCTTCTTGCCCTTGGCGCTGCCTGAAACGCATCCATTCTGGACAGCGGAAGAAAAGGCCCCGGAAAATGAGCCGGCTATCATCCCGCAAAAGCATCCCGGCATGGTCCTGCTGCGTGGTAGGGATGATGTCGTGGCACTCTCCTCCGGCCAGGAAAACCAGCAGATGCGCTTCGGCGCCGAGAAATATTCGAAATTTGCCTATTCCACCCGCTACGGCTTCAGCATTGAAAGCGACGAACGCATCTTTACCGGCGGCGCCTTCGACAGCATGCTCGCCTTCAGCGATGACGGCCTGCACTACCGCGTGCGCGAAACAAATGAAGAGGCGAAACTTGCCGGCGATACGCTCTATGCCAAATGGTCCCCCTATCCGGATGTGACAGTGGAGACCTGGCTGGCGCCGGCTGCGCCCTGGCACATCCGCCTGCATAGGATCAACACGCCGCGGCCGCTGCAGACGGCCGAAGGCGGCTTTGCCATCGCGCGGCGGGATTTCGAAGCCGACACGCTCTCCTCCACGACCGGTGCCGCCTATGCCATCGGCGAAGAGGATTTTAGCGGCATTCTCGACCTCGGCTCGACGATCCCTCGCGAAGGCGTCGCGCAGAAGGCCCCGCCGAACACCAATCTCATCGTTTCCAAAACGCTGGTGCCGCAGCTGCGTGGCACAATTCCGGCTGGCGAGACCATTCTCATCTCCGCCGTGCTTGCGGCGAAAGACCCATCCGCTGTCGATCACGCCTGGAGCAAGCCGCCAGCCAAACCCGATATCGATGCGCTGCGCGCACTCATTAAAGATAAGGGCGTCACGGTCAGCGCCATCGAGGCACCGGGTCGCCTGCCATGACGCCATCCCTCTCCAGTCGCCCGGCCATCGCCTTTGCCATGCTGCCGTCACGCACGCAGCATGTTCTGCCGGACGCACTCATTCAACGCCTCGGTGCCATCGGCCGTGTGCTCGATGCCGCACCGATGCAAAGTTTCGAGGATGAGCGTGCGGCCAAGCTGCTCGCGGAAACCGAAATCCTGATCACCGGCTGGGGTTCGCCGACGATCGATGCTGCCGCACTGGCGCAGGCGCCGCATCTGAAACTGGTGGTCCACGCGGCCGGCACAGTGAAAGGCCTGCTCGGCGACAGCCTCTTCGATCGCGGCATTCTCGTCAGCCATGCCGCGCAGGCCAACGCGCTTCCGGTCGCCGAATTTACGCTTGCTGCCATCATCTTTGCCGGCAAGAAGGTCTTCCGGTTCCGTGATTTCTACGTTGCCGACCGCAACCGCAATCGGACTATACCGATGCAGACCGACGCCATCGGCAATTACGGCCGCACCATCGGCATCATCGGCGCCTCGCGGATCGGCCGGCGGGTGATCGAGCTTCTGGCTCCCTTCAACTACCGCATCCTGCTCTATGACCCGATGGTCGATGCGGCCGAAACGGCACGCCTCGGCGCCGAAAAGGCCGAGCTGGACGCGCTGATGGCATCGGCCGACATCGTCTCGCTGCATGCGCCTTCGCTACCTACCACACGGCACATGATCGACGCCCGACGCCTCTCGCTGATGAAGAAGGGAGCGACGTTCATCAATACGGCACGCGGCGCGCTGGTGGATGAAGCAGCCCTGATCGCCGTCCTAAAGACCGGGCGTATCGACGCTATCATCGACGTCACCGATCCAGAAATTCCGGAGGCCACCTCGGCGTTTTACGAGCTGCCGAACGTCTTCCTGACGCCGCATATCGCCGGCGCCGTCGGGCTGGAACGGACCCGCCTCGGCGAGATGGCGGTCGACGAAGCCATCCGCTTCATCGAAGGCAAACCGCTGCTCTATGAAATCCGCCGCGAAGACATGGTGCGCATGGCATGACGCAACGTAGCAAATCCATGAAAACACCCTGAAATCGCCTTATTTCGGCACAGGCCAACAACCCGTTTTTAATCATTCCGCGCTAGCAATCTCATGAGCGTGTGTCCGTCAAAAGCTCGGTTTCGAATTTTTGGCAAGGATCATGCGCCGGCAGGTTGTTGCTGCGTATCGTGTGCCTCCGGAAGACGCACGGCGCAGCAATGAAGAGGTTCTAGTAATGCGTAGCCGCGTCCTTTCCATTCTGGCGGTAATGCTGCTCGGTGCGCTGGCGGGCTGCGCCACCGCACCGTCGCACACCCGCAACATCTGCGCGATCTTCGACCAGCGCGACGGCTGGTTCAACAATTGGCAGCGGGCGGCAGAGCGGACGGAACGCAAATATGGTGTGCCGGTGCCGATCCTGATGGCGACGATCTATACCGAATCCGGCTTCCGGCCTCGCGCCCGTCCGCCGCGGCGCTATTTGCTCGGCTTCATTCCCTGGAAGCGCCCGACGACGGCTTACGGCTATTCACAGGCGCTCGACGGCACGTGGGACAAGTACAAACGCGAGACGGGCAACTGGACGGCAAGCCGCACCAATTTCGCCGACGCCATCGACTTCGTTGGCTGGTATCATTACCAGACCCACCTGCAGACGGGCGTTGCCCTGAATAACTCCTACGATCTCTATCTCGCTTATTACTCAGGCCCGAAGGGCTACCTGCAGGGATCGTGGCGCGGCAATTCGACCGCGCTCGCCGGCGCTAGGCGCTTCAACGGCATGACGCGGATCTACGCGCAGCAGCTGCCCAGCTGCAATTGATAGCAACGTTGGGCAGGAAGCCGCTTCCGTTCAAATATGGAGCGGAAAACCCTGGAGCAATTCCAGGAAAAATGCGCAGCGGTTTTTCGTCCGGAATTGCATGAAAACAAAGAGATAGAGCGGCTCAGAGATTCCGTGAAAAACTGAGCCGCTCTAGGGCCGCGGCTCCAGCAGATTGAGGCCGCCATCCTCGCCCCAGATATCGGCAACCGATACCTGCTGGCCCGTGCGGCTGCTCTGCAATGCAGCGATGCCGCAGAGCACAGACATTGCCCCTGCCCGCGAGCCCGCGCGCTGCTTGAGCTCGTCATTCGGGCCGGAGCGCAGGAGCATGTTGCGCAGCCGGTCGTCGCCGCCATAATGCCCGCCGGATGAATGCGGCACCCAGATACGCTCGACATCGCCGATATTCTTCATGACAACGATTTCGTCGGCCGGCGGTGTCGTCCAGTTCTGCTTCTCGTATTGACGCAGCTCGATGCGCCCCTTGTGGCCGTTGAAGGCAATGTGATGGCCTTCGATCGGCATATAGGTATTAAGGGAATAGGAGACGTTGACGCCGTTGCGATAGCGGATGGAGGCGACCATCGTATCCGGAATATCGATATCCTCGCGGAAGACGCAGGCATCGCGGACATAGCCGTCGACGGTCGAAGGTTCCTCATAGAGGCTTTCGAGCAGCGGCGCCTCGCTGATGTCGAGATAATAGTCGCATTCGTCCTTGTAGCGACAGGTGCGACAGCGCTCGCCGCGGAACGGGCCCTTGCGGCCGTAATGCTTGAGATCGGCAAAGGCGGCGACCGATTCCGGATCGGAATCCAGATACCAATTCAGAAGGTCGAAATGATGCGTCGCCTTATGAACGAAGAGGCTGCCGGAATTTTCGACGTAAGCATGCCAGCGGCGGAAGTAATCGGCGCCATGGCTAGTGTCGAGATACCAGTGAAAGTCGACAGAGGTGACATCGCCGATGACGCCGGAATTGATCAGCTCCTTGATCTTCGCCGCGGTCGGCGCAAAGCGGTAGTTGAAGGAGATATCCAGCCGTTTGCCGGTGCGCGCTTCGGCATTGAGAATGCGCTTGATCTTGTCGACCGTCGTCGTCATCGGCTTCTCGCTGATGACATCCGCGCCAGCCTCCATCGCCTTGACGATCAGATCGTCATGGGTGGAATCGCGGGTGCAGACGATGACGAGATCCGGCTTTTCCGTCCGCAGCAGCTCGTCGAAATCGGTATAAATAGGCACCGAAGCGCCGATATACTCCAGCGCCCGCTTCGCACGCATGGCATTGAGATCGCAGACCGCCACGAGTTCGACCTCGTTGCTCCAGCGCTCCACAAGATCCCTGCCCCACATGGTCGCGCCACGATTTCCCGTGCCGACCAGAGCGTAACGTTTCCTCGATGACTGCATCTGCTCCTCCACAATCTGCAAACAGCGATGATAAGGCCGCGGCGACCTTCATTTACTTCGGCAGAGGCCCCTCACCCCAACCCTCTCCCCGCAAGCGGGCGAGGGGGCTTTCCCCGCCAAATCAGCACCCAGCCAGCACAATGAACTTGAGTATCTTGCTCCGTCGTCCCCTCGCCCCGCTTGCGGGGAGAGGGCTAGGGTGAGGGGCCAAGCACGAGGGCAGGCATCAACGCAAAACCCTCATCAACTTGCTAAAATCCTACCTCGGCGACCTCTCCATTGCCGCCCAATCCGGCGCGACCGACGAACCGAGACCGATAGCACCGATAACGGAGCCGATCGCAAGCTGCCCCGCTTCGATCCGCAATCGTGTGCGACCATTGCTGATACGGTAGAGATCGGAATGCGCCCCGGCGAAATCAGCCTGCTCCGCCTCCGGCGCACCGGCCATGCCGTCGACGTAGTGGTGACCGTTGCGCTCGATATGCGTCATGCCGATGAGGGAAGCGAGCGCCAGATCCTGCTGCACGGCAAGACCGCCCTGCGTGGTCAGATCCTCGGCCGACATGAAATAGGGAATACCGTCCTCGGCACTCCATTTGGCGACGCGGGCACGGTTCAATAGCGAGCGATAGAAACCCTTGCAGGACTTTGAAGAGATACCGGTATAGCCGAGCCCCCTCGCCGTGACGAAGGCATCGATATCGGCATCGGATTCATCGATCTCCACCGGCTTGAAGGAGGCAAGCACCTTGACCGGCTTCTCGAAAGCATGGGCGCGAGCGATCGGCTGCTCGACGAACAGGATGGAAGAGGCGAAACGCGCAAGCCTCGGCTCCTCCTTCACGCGGGAAAGCAGATCGGCGACCGCCTCGGCGGACGAAAACTGTTCATTGCCGTCAAGCGTCACCGCGTAGTTGGGCACCTTGGCATCGATAACGGCAGAGACGCGGCAGAGACGGTCGATATCGGCCTCGGGTGCACCGGAAACCTTGACCTTGAAGAAGGTCAGACCGTAGGCGTCGATAGCCTCTTCGAAACTCTCCGGCAGGCCGTCGTTCAGCCGCTCGCTTGCCGGAATATCGCCTGATACGATGGCATCCACCAGGCCGACAGTATGGCGGGCAGCAAGGCTTGGGGCCGGTTCCAAGGTCGAAAGGAAGCCGGTGAGATCGAAGCCGGTGAGATCGGGCGCCGTGGAAATATCGATGCCGGGGCGGTTCGCCTTGATCGCCTGCGCGACCGTCAACCCTTCCATCCGGCAAAGTGCATCGAGAATGGCCCGATTGGCAAGCGCGAGGCCGAAAGAGGCCACCAGCCCGTTTAGTCTTTCAGCCGCCGCCCGAGCATGATGCGATGTCTCGACGGACGCATGCAATCCAAAGGCCGTTCCCAACCCCGCACTTCGCAACGCATCGAGCGCCAGTGCCAGCGAACGTCGCAGCTGATTTTCATTGTCCGCATTGGAAAGCTCCGGCGATTTGTCGAACCATTTCGGCACCATCAGCTCCGCTGCCATGCCCTCGGCCGACCGTCCCTGTGCATCCTCGATGCGCGCGCGCAGAAAAATCTGCCGCGCCTCCCGCAAGGTCGCTGCCCCGAAACGGAAGGGAAGCCGCAGCTTGACCGGGCGCTCGAATGCCTCGGCCTCGACAAGCCTGATGGTCAATGGTTCGGTCATGACGTTAGGCGGCTCCCGTGATTGTCAGGCAAGTCTATTCCTGTACGCATTGCATGCATGCCCCTCACCCCAGCCCTCTCCCCGCTTTGCGGGGAGAGGGCTGGGGTGAGGGGCTATTCAGAATCATTGCAGAGGCAGTCTACCGCCAGCCAATTGCATCGCCCTGTAGCAGGGGTAGACCGTGTCGGTACGACAAGACTTCATGATTTTCCTCCATGCCCGATTCCCTCCAGAACCAGGAAAAGCAAATGTTTGGCCACGCAGGCAATGTAACCATATGGTTACAAGATCGCGCGTTACCTCCGGCCTTGTCAATCACCTTTTGAAAATTTCTCGAAACCGCCGCACTGCCGAGCACTACGCGCGGATCGAAGCGAGGGTGACGGCAACGATATGCTCGCCCCACTCATTCAGCGCATCCGGAGCCGTCAGCTTCCGCGCGAAAATCGTCGACAAGGTGTGACGGTTAGATAGATAGAAAAAGCCGAGAGCCGCGATCGTGAGATAGACGGATATCGGATCGACCGCCGCCCGGAAAATGCCGAGAGCCTCCCCGCGCCGCAGCACATCCGCAAGCTCATCGATCAGATGCGAATGCATGGCCGAGACCTTATCGGATCGCTGCAGATAATGCGCGTGATGCAGGTTTTCGGTGGCAAGCAAGCTCAAAAACTCCGGATGCGCGAGAAAATGCCGCCATGTGAACAAGGCCAGCTCCCGCATCCCCTCTTCCGGATGGCGATGCGCCAGATCCAGCTGCTTTTCAGCATTGCGGATCGTCGCATAGCTCGCCTCCAGCACGGCGAGGTAGAGCCCCTCCTTGTCGCCGAAATAATGATAAAGCATCCGCTTGTTGGTCCGTGCCCGCGCTGCAATCGCATCTACCCGGGCGCCGCCGAAACCATGCGCGGCAAATTCTTCCGTCGCCGCATCGAGGATGGTGGCATGGGTGCGTTGCGGATTGCGCGATGCTTTTCTCGACCGCTTGCCTATGGACTTGCCGGCATCCGCTTGTGCTTTATTTTCAGTCTCTTGTCTCGCCCTGACCGCCATGGACGATCTCCTTCCGAACGGTAGCATTAGCGACGGACACTGCCGGTTCCGGCACGCATCGTTTTGATTGCCGCACGATTGGCGCTTGACAGCGGTCGCGTTTCTATCCAACTTGTAACCAAATAGTTATATCATGCAAAGCAGTTCGTAAATCATCGGTTCGCTGGGGAGGAGACCAGGATGACGTTGACGATCGATCGCCGGCAGTTGCTTGCCGGCATGGCAGCCACGCTAGCTTTCAGCAGTATCGGACTTTCCCGCGCCAATGCGGCAACCGCGATGCGCCTTCTTTGGTGGGGGTCGAAGGAGCGCAGCGACCGGACATTTGCAGCGGTAAAGGCCTATCAGGCCAAGAACCCGGATATCACCATCGCCGGCGAATCCTTCGGCTGGGACAGCTATTGGACGCGCTTGGCCACCCAGACCGGCGGCGGCAACGCGCCCGACCTCATCCAGATGGATTACCGCTACATCTTCGAATATGCCCGTCGCGGCGCGCTGCTCGATATGACGCCTTACCTCGGCAAGAGCCTGGCAATCGAAGATTTCGGCCCGGCCAACATCGATTCCGGCAAGGTCGACAACAAGATCTACGGCGTCAGCCTCGGCGTGAATTCCTCTATGGTCGTCGTCAATACGGCTGCCTGGAACGAAGCCGGCGTCGAGCCGCCGCGTGACGGCATGACATGGGAGCAGCTCGGCGATGCCTGCGCCAAGGTCACAGCTGCCAAGAAACGCCGCGGCTTTTACGGCACGGCGGACGCAAGCGGCGGCGAACCGGCCTTCGAATGCTGGCTGCGCCAGCGCGGCAAGGCGCTCTATACGGCCGACGGCAAGCTGGCTTTCGAGGCCAAGGATGCCACCGAATGGTTCGACTTCTGGGGCCATATGCGAGAGATCGGCGCTTGCACGCCGGCCGACGTCCAGGCTCTGGACCAACAGACCCTCGAAACCGACATGCTGGTGACCAAGAAGGCGGCGGTCAGCTACGCCCATTCCAACCAGTTCGTCGCCATTCAGGGCCTGAACAAGGAAAAGCTCGATATCGTTTCCTATCCGGCCAATGCCGATAGCAAACCCGGCCAGTATCTGAAGCCGTCGATGCTGATGTCGGTCTCAGCAACATCCCAGAACAAGGATGCCGCCGTCGCCTTCGTCAACTACCTGGTGGAGGACCCGGAAGGAACCAAGGCACTCGGAGTCGAGCGCGGCGTTCCGCCTTCAAAAAAGATCCGCGATCTGCTGACGCCGGATCTGGATCCCGTCAGTAAACAGGTAGTCGACTATATCGGCCGGCTGACACCGCATGTCGGAGCGCTGCCGCCGTCCCCGCCGAACGGCGCCGGCGAGAATGCATTCCTGCTGAAGAAGATCGCCGAGGAGGTGGCCTTCGGCAAAACCAGCGCACAGGACGCTGGCACGAAGTTCACCGAACAGGCAGCAGCAAACATTACGCGAGGCTGACACCGTGGGTACAAACAGCAAGAGCGTTGCCGGCGGCTTGGCCGTCGGCGCGCGCGCGCCGTTGCGCGTGGAAACCGCCTACAAGGCGCCGAGCGCATTCGCGCGCAACGCACCCGGCTATCTCTTCCTTCTGCCGTGGTTCATCGGCTTCTTCGGACTGACCCTCGGGCCGGCGATCGCCTCGCTTTATCTCTCCTTCACCGACTACAATCTGCTGCAGTCGCCGAACGTCGTCGGCATCGAGAACTACGTGCGGATCGCGACGGCCGACGACAAATTCCTGTCGTCGATGAAGGTGACGCTGTTCTATGTCGTCTGTTCGGTGCCGTTGAAGCTCGCCTTCGCGCTGTTGGTGGCGCTGCTGCTCAACCGCGGTATCAAGGGCCTGCCGGTCTACCGCGCCATCTTCTACCTGCCGTCGCTGCTCGGCTCCAGCGTCGCGATCGCGGTGCTGTGGCGGCAGATCTTCGATGCCGACGGCATCGTCAACTCCCTGCTCTGGTACGCCTTCGGCATCAACGGGCCGAGCTGGATCTCCAATCCCGACTATTCGCTCTATACGCTCGTCATTCTCGCCATCTGGCAGTTCGGCTCGCCGATGATCATCTTCCTCGCAGGGCTGCGCCAGATCCCGACCGATCTCTACGAGGCCGCCAGCCTCGACGGCGCCTCCAAGGCGCGCATCTTCTTCAAGATCACCCTGCCGCTCTTGACGCCGGTGATCTTCTTCAACGCCGTGGTCCAGACGATCGACGCCTTCAAAGCATTCACGCCGGCCTATGTGATTTCATCCGGCACCGGCGGGCCGATCGATTCGACGCTGTTCTACACGCTCTACCTCTACCAGGAAGCCTTCGGTTATTTCCGCATGGGATATGCCGCCGCACTCGCCTGGATCCTGGTGATCATCATCGCGATCTTCACCGCCTTCTCCTTCCTCTCCGCTCGTTATTGGGTCCACTACGATGACTGACGCGAAGCTCACCCATTTTGCCGAGGACATGAAGCCGCCGCGCGAGCGCCCGTGGTTCCTCTCCGTCCTCATCCACGTCGCTCTCGTCGCCGCGTCGATCGTGATGCTCTATCCGCTACTGTGGATGCTGTCCGGTTCGATCAAGGACCAGAACGAGATCTTCGGCACGGCGTCACTGATCCCCTCGCAATTCGATTTCAGCTCCTATGTCCGCGGCTGGTTCGGCGGGCAGGTCACCTTCGGCAAATTCGTCTGGAATTCGGCCGTCATCGCCGTGCTATCGGTCATCGGTAACGTCATTTCCTGCTCGCTGGCGGCCTACGCCTTCGCGCGCTTAAATTTCTGGGGCAAGAATTTCTGGTTCGCCCTGATGCTGGGCACGCTGATGCTGCCCTATCACGTCACGCTGATCCCACAATATATCCTCTTCCTGAAGCTCGGCTGGGTAAAAACCATGCTGCCGCTCGTCGTGCCGAAATTCCTGGCCGTCGACGCCTTCTTCATCTTCCTGATGGTGCAGTTCTTCCGCGGCATTCCGCGCGAGCTGGACGAGGCCGCGATGATGGATGGCTGCAGCCCATGGCGCATCTACTGGCGCATCATGCTGCCTCTGTCGCTTCCCGTTCTGGCGACGGCCGCCATCTTCTCCTTCATCTGGACCTGGGACGATTTCTTCGGGCCGCTGATCTATCTCTCCGACATCAATACCTACACGGTGCAGCTCGGCCTGCGCTCCTTCGTGGATTCCACCGGAAGTTCCGACTGGAGCAGCCTGTTTGCCATGTCGAGCCTGTCACTGATCCCGGTCTTCCTGATCTTCCTCTTCTTCCAGAGGCTGCTGATCGACGGCATCGCGACCGCCGGCCTCAAACGCTGATTATGAACCTCGCAGCCCCAAATACCCAAGATTTGGGGCTGCGAACCAACAAACCCACGAAAGGAAATGTCGCATGAGCGCGCTGCGCTTCGCCGCCATCGGCCTCAATCACGATCATATCTACGGGCAGGTCAACGTCATGCTGCGGGCCGGCGCCGAACTCGTCGCCTTCCACGCGTTAGAGGATGATCTCGCCGCCGTCTTCGCCGACCGTTTCCCGCAGGCACGACGCGTTGCCGACAAAAGGGAAATCCTCGAGGACAACTCCATAGCGCTGATCGTCAGCGCGGCGATTTCCAACGAGCGCGCCGGCCTTGCTATCGAGGCCATGCGCCACGGCAAGGACGTGATGCTCGACAAGCCCGGCATGGTGACGCTGGATCAGCTCGCGGAAGTCAAAAAGGTGCAGGCCGAGACCAAGCGTATCGTCTCCATCCTCTACTCAGAGCACTTCGAAACGGCATCGACCGTCAAGGCCGGCGAACTGGTGAAAGCCGGCGCCATCGGCAAGGTCATTCACACGACGGGCCTCGGTCCGCACCGTCTGCGCAAACCGACCCGGCCGGACTGGTTCTTCGATCGCAAGCGCTATGGCGGCATCATCGCCGACATCGCCTCACATCAATGCGAGCAGTTTCTGTTCTTTGCAGACTCCCTCGAAGCCGAAGTGCTGTCGGCAACGGTGTCCAACCGCGCCAATCCGGAAACACCGGGCCTGCAGGATTATGGCGATTTCCATGTGAGGACGCCCGACGTCACGGGTTATGTCCGGGTCGACTGGTTCACGCCGGACGGGCTTTCCACCTGGGGCGACGGCCGTCTCTTCATCGTCGGCACCGAAGGGACGATGGAGCTGCGCAAATATATCGACGTTGCCGGCCGACCCGGCACCGACCATCTCTTCCTCACCGACCGCAAGAGTATGCAGCATATCGACTGCAGCGGAGTGGAGTTGCCCTATGGCCGCCAACTTGTGGCCGACATCAGAGACCGCACCGAAACGGCCATGGGTCAGGAACATTGCTTCAAGGCCATGGAGCTGGCGCTGAAGGCGCAGGCGCTTGCCGAGGCAACATCGCTCAAGAACATTCAGAGGTAATTGCGACATGTCCGACATCAAGAAAGTCGCGATCATCGGCCTCGGCATCGGCCGCTCCCACATCGTCGAAGGCTATCTGCCGTATCCGGATCGTTTCGAGGTCGCCGTTCTCTGCGATCTCAACGAGGAACGCCTGAACGCCGTCGGCGACGAATTCGGCATCGGTAGGCGCCTCAAGGATTTCTCCGAAGTCCTCAACATGCCCGATATCGACATCATCGACATCTGCACGCCGCCCGGCTCGCATTTCCAGCTCATCATGCAGGCGCTTGCCGCCGGCAAGCATGTGGTCTGCGAAAAGCCGCTCGTGGGGTCGCTCGCCGATGTCGATGCCGTCATCGCGGCCGAAAAGACAGCTAAGGGCCGGCTGATGCCGATCTTCCAGTATCGCTATGGCGACGGCATCCAGAAGGCCAAGCGCATCATCGCGTCAGGCATTGCCGGCAAGCCTTATGTCGCCACGTCGGAGACGCATTGGGTGCGCGGCGCCGATTATTATGCGGTCCCCTGGCGCGGCAAGTGGGACACAGAACTCGGCGGCGTGCTGATGACCCACTCCATCCATCTGCACGACATGCTGACCTATCTGATGGGGCCGATCGTGGGCCTCTTCGGCCGCGTCGCCACCCGCGTCAACGATATCGAAGTGGAGGATTGCGCCAGCGCCAGCCTGCTGATGGAAAACGGCGCGCTCGCCACCATCAGCGCGACGCTCGGCTCGCGGGAGCAGATCAGCCGCCTGCGTCTCGCCTTCGAAAACGTCCTGATCGAAAGCAACCACGAGCCCTACAGCCCCGGCCAGGACCCCTGGAAGATTGTTCCGGCCAACGACGAGATCGGCGCGAAGATCGATGCACTGCTCGCCGGCTGGTCACCGATTCCCAACCGTTTCAACACGCAGATGAGGCTGTTCCATGAAGCATTGGTATCGGGCGGACCACTGCCGGTGACCACAGTCGATGCTCGCCAAGCGTTGGAGCTGGTCACGGCATTCTATGAATCGTCGGAAACCCGCACCGAAGTCCGTTTTCCTGTCGGGCCGGAAGCCAAGAAATACAAGAGCTGGAGGCCGTCATGAACGTTGCCCCGCGAGCCATCGGAACCAAGAAGGAGGAAGCGCCTATGGCGACAAGCGTATCGCTGCAGAAGGTTATCAAGCGCTATGGCGAGCTTCAGGTGGTTCACGGGATCGATCTGGAAATCGAGCCGGGGGAATTCACCGTCTTCGTCGGCCCCTCCGGCTGCGGCAAGTCCACGCTTCTGCGCATGATTGCCGGGCTGGAGCCGATTTCCGGCGGCGGGCTTTATCTCGACGGCAGCCGCATGAATGATGTCCCCGCGTCCAAGCGCGGCATCGCCATGGTCTTCCAATCCTATGCGCTCTATCCGCATATGACCGTCTACAAAAACCTTGCCTTCGGCCTGGAAACGGCCGGCATGAAGAAGCAGGACATCCAGCCGCGCGTCGAAAAGGCAGCCGAGATCCTGCAGATCAAGCAGCTGCTGCAGCGTAAGCCGAAGCAGCTTTCCGGCGGCCAGCGCCAGCGCGTCGCCATCGGCCGCGCCATCGTCCGCGAACCGAACATCTTCCTCTTCGACGAGCCGCTTTCGAACCTCGACGCCGAACTGCGCGTGCAGATGCGCGTCGAGATCGCCCGTCTGCACCAGCGGCTCGGCAACACCATGATCTACGTCACCCACGACCAGACCGAGGCCATGACAATGGCCGACAAGATCGTCGTGCTCAACGGCGGCAAGATCGAGCAGGTCGGCGCTCCCCTTGACCTCTACAACAGACCGAAGAACAAGTTCGTTGCCGGCTTCATCGGCTCGCCGAAGATGAACTTCCTCGATGCCAAGATCGTCGCCTCCGACGACGGCTCCGCCGTCATCGATCTTGCCGGCCAGACGGTGCGCCTGCCGCGCCGGCTCGGTGGCCTGCAGCCTGGACAGCCCGTAACCCTTGGCGCCCGCCCGGAACATTTGAATGTCGGCGATCGTGGCTTAGGGCTCGGCAATGCCCGCGTCGATCTCGTCGAACACCTCGGCGGGCAGACGATCCTCTATGTCACGCTGCATGGCGGTCAGGCGCTGACGGTTGCGCTGGAGGATCAGCAGGCCATTCGCGCTGGCGAGACGGTCAGCATCCATATCGATCCCGAGCGCTGCCATTTGTTCGGACCGGATGGGGTGACGTTGTGAGCTGAGCTGGCAGCCCCTTACACCTCGACGATCCGCCGGCTGCCGACGGAGCGGATTTGCCCGACTGGAATGACATCGGCCGGAACGCCCCCTCGCCTATGCAGGCGAAGCCGCCGGCTGCCGGGCGCAAGATGGAACCAGTCATCCTCCGCCCGATAGGCTTCCAAATCGATCTGCACCGATTGCGCCAACCGGTCGGTGCTCAGATCAAGGAACCAATCCTCGCCCTCCTGCACCGCCGACGCCGTGATTTCGGCATCATGAAACGCCTTGGTGCGCCCAAGCGGGAAGTAAAAAGCCTGGGCGATAACAGCGCCGGTTACCGAGTTCGTCAACCGCGCCACGGTGACATCATGCGACGGCGGCCCGAAACGGAAGGCATAGGTCGTGTCGAAGAAGGCACCGAAAAGATCAGTGCACGCTATCTTTTGCTTGCCGCGCGCTTCGAGCACCAGATCACGTCCGCCGCCGACGACGACCTGACGGCCGTCGCGCAGGCAGGAGACCTCGACGGTCAGATCGAGAGCCGCATCGCTCTCGTTGATGACATGCACGTCAAGACCATTCGTACCCTCATCCATGAGCAGCACCTGCACCGGCCGGAAGGCACGTCGCAGCCCGTACCAGACCGGTTTCGGCTCCCCGGTCGAATCGATCACGCCCCAGCCGGCGCCGGGAAGCAGATCCTGCAGCGTCCAGACGAGCGCCCCGTTGCAGCCTGAGCCTTGGCGGCGCCACTCGGCATAGGTCTCCTCGGCGACTTCGCCGGTCACCGCGCGGGAGAGGTTGAGATAGAGATCCAGGTCTTCCCGCCGCAAGCGGTTGGGCTCAAAGCCGTAGAGTTCCTGCAGATAATGATCGCGCACATCCTCGAAATCCCAGGACGCGCCGCGATCGCGCGGGACGCGCTCTTTCCATAGCGGGCTATGGACTGCCGGAACCGGCAGATGCTGGCCGAGCGTGCGGGCTTGCGGCACATGCGCGAAAGCCAGGCTCTCGGCGGCGAAGCGGACCTCGGCGCGGCGGGCATCGGCAAGCGGCCGCATATAGGCGCCGACGCCATAGTAATGCGTGACACCGGCATTCGGTGAAAACGGCATCGGCCCGCCCGACGGAGAATTGACGACATAGGGCACATCCGGCCGTAGCGATTGCACCAGGGGCGGGATGATCTCCTCGACAACAGGGCTTTTCCAGAACTGCTCCGGCAGGCCCATCATGGCTGCCTGCTGGTAGATCTCACTGCCGCCGCAAAGGACCGCCAGCGAAGGCGAGAGGCGTGTGCGGCTCAGAAGCTGCGAAACCTCCGTTTCGACATGGGCATTGAACGCCTTGTCGTTCTTCGGATAGTCGAAATTGGCAAACATGAAATCCTGCCAAACCATCAGGCCAAGCTCGTCGCAGAGGCGGAAGAATTCCGGTGTTTCGTATGCCATGGTGCCACCGATGCGGATCATGTTCATGCCAGCCTCGGCGGCGAGCCGCAGCCAGCGCTCGTAATCATCGCGGCCACCGGGCAGGCGCACGATATCCGCTGTGGTCCACACGGCACCCCGGCAGAAAATCCGCTCGCCATTGACGATCAGGGTGAAATCCTGCCCATCGGCACCGCGATCCACCGACAGCCGCCGGAAACCGGTCTGCCCGAGCCCATGCTCAACGCCATCGACGACGAGCCTGACATCATGGAGTTGCGGCACGCCATGCGTATGCGGCCACCAGGGCGCCACATCTGGGATCTTCAGGATTGCCGTATAACGGCCGGCACCATCCTTCTCGAAGGCCTGCTCCGTCTCGCCGCACCTCAGCACCAGCTGTTCGGCATCACCTTCGATCGAAAGTGACGCATAGAGCCTGCCTTCACCGTTTTCGAGCAGGTCCGGCCGCAAAGAGAGATCGCGGAGAACAGGCGCACTTGGCCGCAGCAGCGTAATCGGTCGCCACGGGCCGACGGCCTGAACCTCCGGGCACCAGCCAGGCATATGGCCAAGCAGCGTCGTGCGCACTGTCCTCAAACCCTGCGGCGTGATCATCTGTGGCCGCCAGCGGGCCCGAGGCCCCGGCTCGGACAACCTCGGCTCCAGCGCGCGGAAGCATAGCGCCAACTCGTCGCCGCCAAGCAGGATGACGTCGACGTCGTGAGCCTCGAACATGCTCTCGGACACGAGGATTTGCTGGCCGTTTAGGAAGACTTCGCAGAGTGTCGCCAACCCTTCCAGCCGCAAGACCGCCTCACCGGCCTCGGCATCCACCAGACGGCAGATGTACCAGGCATCGCGATCATGAAGAGGCTGAGGCTTCGTCCTATCGAAACGCCCGGCCTTTTCCAGCGCTTGCGCTACCGTGCCCGGCACGGGTGCCGGGATGAAGCCCGACATCAGCGGTACATCAGAAGGCGAGAGGCAGGTGCCCGCCTCCGTCAATACCAGATTCCAACCTTCGCTCAGCCGCATTCCGCCGCCGAGATCCGCCAAGCGCCCGCCCATGACATCTTCCGAGGGATTTTCCTCGCCCCAATATGTTCAGAAATGACCCAGCTGTATCGCGTTCGAACGAAAGCCGGTCAAAGCTTCCGTTCGAGCTCGCTCATCATGGAATCCCACGCATCGGCGGCGGGATCAAGCGCCGTGCGCAACGGCTCGAATTTCTTGCGCGTAATGGCCCGGGCAAGCTGGAACTGGACCGACTTCGCCGTCTCGGAAATTTTCCGCGCCTCTACCGCCGCTTCGGACAGATCGGCCGAGAGCCAATCGAAATGGCTGCCGGCCAGTTCGAAATTGGCGCCGAGCTGGCGCAGCGTGTTAAAGGCATATTTATGGAAGAAGCCGAAAGGCCGTTCGGCGACCGCTTCCACCTGCGCCGGGAAGACCTCCGCGAAGGCGCGGATCGGATTGGCCAGCGGACGACGACGGAAATGGAAGGACAGGAGCTGCTGCGCTGTCTGACGGATAGCGGCTTCGCTCGGTGCCTTCTCCGGAAATTTCGCAAATTCCGTATAGGGCAGGAATGGCAGATCCTCATCCGTCAGATGCAGCTGGAACAGTCCGTCGAAATCCCCGCCCGACAGCTGGAAAAAGCCGCCATTGTGGAAATAGTCGATCGTGCGGCCCTGCATATCGAGCCGGTTGATCGCGACCGTCGTCTTGCCGTGTTCGCGGCGATAGCCGACGCCCTGCGTATCCGGCATGAAAAAGGAATCCATCTCCACCAGGCAGAGCCGGCCGCGGCCGATCTGCTCGGCGACATGGTTCTGAACCTTGTCGTAGATCGCAAGCTCGGTGCAGCGCACGCCGTAGAGCGCTTCCAGATCCTCGAGCGGCACCTTGAAGAAGGTGAACTGATCACCCTCGAAATCCTGTGTCAGCGTAAAGCCGAGCATGGCTTCCGGCGGCAGCTTCAGGCTCGAAAGAACCTCGATCCAGAGGTCGATGTAGCAGTTGGTCTCGGGCCACATGCGCTCGCTGTCGTGCAGCGCATGTGGCTTGTAGGCGGCGGGATCCAGTCCCTGAAACACGGCAGCCATGGATGCGATCAGCCCCACAGTGCCTTGCGCACGCTCTCGGGCCATTCCTTGGTGTCGAGACCGTGGGTGTGGAACAGCGCCAGCGCGATGCGCTCCAGGCCGAAGCCGACGCAGGCCGTGTGCGCGACGCGGCCATCGGCAAAATTCAGGCCCCACTTCGTGCCGAAGGCATCCTGGTGGTAGTTGAAGCTCATGCAGGCGGTCGGCTTGGCGGTCGAGGTGATCGGGATCAGCAGCTCGAACTTGAGGTTCTGGTCGCGCTGGTTGTTAGCGAGCATCTTACCGGCCCGGCCGAAGAACGGGTCGTTGGCGACGTCGATGGTCACGTCGAGGCCGACGGCCTTCATCATCTCCACACCGCGATCCATCCAGCTCTGGCGGAAATCCGTCACATGCTTTTCGCTGCCCATGCAGACATATTCGCGCATGCGGAACAGCTGCTGGCGGGCCGGATCCTTCGAGGGTTCATGGCGGAAGCAATAGGACTGCAGATCGTAAAGCGCGCCGTTTTCCGGAATGGCGCCGCGCTTGGCAACCGTCGGATAGAGCGGATAGCACGCAGCCGGCGTCAGCACGATATCGGTCGCCTGCTGATCTCTAGTCCAGTCGTCGCCGACTTCCATGCACTTCAGCAGGCTCATATGGTCGAGCTCGTTGCCGCAGAAGCTGTGTACCGTGCCGGCCAGTTGCGGGAAGCTCTTCATGTAGCCGCTCGTCTCAAAGAAGGCGCGGTTCATGCCTGGCGGAAAGCGGATGGCTTCGGCACCATCGGCGCCGCCGAATTTGTCGATCAGACGCTCGAAGGCGGAAATCACGTCTTCGAACTGGCCGCTGCGGCCGTAGAGACCATCAACGCCGGTGTCGATCAGGAGACCGGAATCGAAAAGACGGTCGAGAAACGATGTTTGCATATCCATGACGATTACCCCAACAGGCTGGTATCTTGTTTGTGGATGAGCAGCATGGTCGACGTATTGCCGAGAATGCGGTCATTCGAGATCATCAATTGTGCCGAGTGCGCATCGCGCAGGTGGCGACCGAGGCTGTAGGGCGTACCGTTCTTGTAGCCCATGATGCCGCAGATGAGCATCGCGTGGTTGATGATCGGCAGGATCATCTCCGACGACGCGATCTTGACGTTGTTCATCGCCACGGCGAAAGCCATCGACGACAGGCGGTCCGCGTCGAGCTTCGCCTCCTCATAGGCCTTCAGCCCGGCAACCACATTGGATTTCACCATCTGTAGCATGCTGGAGGCTTCGGCGAGGCGCAGGGCGCCGGGCGGCGGTGCGCCGGGAGACTTGCGGGCGGCGGCGCGCACGAAAGCCTGCGCGCGGGAAACCGCATCGGCTGCAATGCCATACCAAACGCCGCTCCAGAGCAGGTGCGAGCTCGCCAGCATCGATTGCGCGGCGATCTCGGCAAACGGTTTTGGCAGGATCTGCTTGGCCGGCGCCTCGCCCTTGAATAGGAAGCCATCGGAGCAGGTGCCGCGCATGCCGAGCGTGTTCCACTCGACGGTGCGCTTGATATCGTATTGATCTTTCAGGAAGCAGGTCAGTACCTGATCGGAAGACGCCGCCTCGGCATGGCTGCGCGAGGTAATCAGAATGGCGTCGGCATGAGCGCCGTAGGAAATGACCGTCGCATCCTTTTCGAGGGTGCAGGTATCGCCTTCGACCTTGATGGCGCAGATGCTGTTGCGCAGGTTGCCGCCGATCCCGCCTTCGGTCGTCGCCGAAGCGAGCAGCAGCTGTTCCCTCGCGATGCGGCGCATGAAGTCGCGGTGCCAATCGCTATCGACGCCGTGCTCGACCAGGCTCGAAAGCTTGATCTGGTGCATGGCGAAGACCATGGCGCTCGCCGCGCAAGCCTGACCGAGGATCGAGCAGAGCTCGGCGATTTCGGTCATCGACGCGCCTTCACCGCCGAGATCGGCGGGGATCTGGATGGAGAGCAGCTTTTCGGCGCGCATGGCGTCGACAGCCTCGCGCGGGAACCGGCCCTCGGCATCGACGGCATCGGCGTACTGGCTGGCGATCGCTGCGACGCGGACGGCGCGTACCGCCGCTCCCTCGCCCGTCCCAACCTCGAGTAAAGCGACCGCCGCAGTCATTACGCGACCTTTCTACTGTCGAGAATCATGCCGACGGTTCTTTCGATCGCGGCGATGCTGGCGAAGGACTTGCGGTTCAGCAGGTTGTCGGGAAACTCGATGTCGAAGGCTTCCTCGATGCCGAGCATCAACTGCACGGAAGCGAAAGAAGACAGGCCGGTCGCGTAAAGATCAGCGTCGTCTTCGATCTGGTCGATAGCAACGGGAAGCGCGCCGAACTTGGCCAGCAAATCGCGAATCGTCTTGTTCATAGTCTAGTCCCTTCTGGCAATGATAAGCATAACCGGAGTTACACCGTCTTATCGTTCGCCAAGAAGTAACAGGTAAAATAGAACATTCCGCTAAGCGACGTGGTAAATACAAACAACTTATACTTCGTCGAAAATTGCTATATTCAACACTTGTCTGATTAAAATTTACCTTCCGTAAGTCATATAAACGATGACTTCCGCACAAATATTAAATTTACCTAATATTGTACCATGTCGATTTTTGGAAGAGCGAGGCCCCGAAGAAGGTTAACGCACCAAATTCGCCACTACGTTTTATTCGAAAATAACAATCACAATCAGAGCGTCAGTGTACCACAGATCATAGGTATGCACTTTAGCCTTGCGGCGGATAGATATGCTCGCCGCCGCGATAGTCAGAAATCGAGTAGCAACCTTCGCCCAGCTCACGAACGGAGCTCTGACCGATATCAGCCTTGCCGTAGCCGCCGGGGATATCGAGAATGTAAGTGGGCTGGCAAAGACCGGAGATGCGGCCGCGCAGCGCTGCGACGATTGCCTGCCCCTCGGCGATGCCAAGGCGGAAATGGCTGGTGCCAGGCGCAAGGTCGGGATGATGCAGGTAATAGGGCTTTACGCGGCTTTCGACGAAAGCCTTCATCAGCGCCGTCAGCACGTCCGGATCGTCATTGACCCCCTTCAGGAGAACCGACTGGCTGACAAGTACGATGCCCGCATCGACCAGCCGGGCGCAGGCAGCGCGCGCCTCTTCCGTCAACTCACGCGGATGATTGGCATGCAGCGCCACATAGATGGTCTTGCCGCTCGCCTTCAGTGCCGCAATCAGCGCCGTATCGATCCTTGACGGGTCGACGACGGGGATGCGGGTATGGAAACGGACGATCTTCACATGGTCGATCTCGGCAAGCTGCCCAAGAATCTCTTCCAGCCGGCGCGGCGAAAGCACCAGCGGATCGCCACCGGTGAGGATGACCTCCCAGATCTCCTTATGATCGTGAATATAGGCAAAGGCGCTGCCAAGCGCATCGCCATCCAGCGTGCCGAGCCCCTGCGGCCCGACCATTTCGCGGCGGAAACAGAAACGGCAATAGACCGGGCAGATATGCACGGCCTTCAGCAAGACGCGATCGGGATAGCGATGAACGATACCCTCGACGGGGCTATGCGCATGATCGCCGATCGGATCGGCGCGCTCATCCGGGCTGACGACGAGTTCGGCGGCATCAGGCACGAACTGTCGGGCAATGGGATCGGCAGGATTTTCGGGGTCGATCAGGCGCGTCACGGTCGGCGTCAGGGCAACGGCATAGCGCTCCGCCACGGCTTCCAGCGCCACTGCCTGATCGGCATCGATCAACCCGGCACGCTCAAGCTCGCCGATAGTCCGGATCGGTCGCATCGCATTCATGCGTCGAACTCCGCGACCGGTGCCCACAGCACTTGCTCGATTCGCGAGGCGCCGGTCGCCAGCATCACGAGCCGGTCGAAGCCCAGCGCGATGCCGCTCGCCTCGGGCATAACGGCAAGCGCCTCCAGAAACTCCTCGTCCAACGGATAGGTTTCGCCATAGACGCGCTGCTTTTCCGCCATCTCGATATCGAAGCGGCGGCGCTGCTCTTCGGCATTGGTGAGCTCGCCGAAAGCATTGGCAAGCTCGACGCCACAGGCATAAAGCTCGAAACGCTCGGCAACGCGATGATCCCTGGCCGATGGCCGCGCAAGCGCCGCCTCGGAAACAGGATACTCGTCAAGAATGGTGGCGCGTTCGAAACCCAGATTCGGTTCGATCTTCTCGACGAGCACGCGGCTGAAAAGATCCTGCCATAGATCGTCGTCGGCAACGCGAATGCCAGCCTGGCGCATATCTGCCGCCAGACGCTCGCGATCCGTCGATCCATCGAGGCCGATGGAGGCGAAGAGATCGATACCGGCATAGCGCTCGAAGGCAGCCGCAACGCTGATCCGCTCGGGCGGCAGGAACGGATCGGTTTCCGCGCCGCGATAACTGAATTTCTTCGCCCCGACGGTCTCAGCCGCAAGCACCAGCAGCGCGGCACAATCGGCCATCAGGGCCTCATAGCTCTCGCCTGCCCGATACCATTCCAGCATGGTGAATTCCGGATGATGCAGCGGCCCACGCTCGCGATTGCGATAGACATGGGAAAAGCAGGCAATGCGTTCTTCGCCCGCCGCGAGCAGCTTCTTGCAGGCAAATTCCGGCGAGGTATGCAGATAAAGAGGCCATGCCTTGCCGTCGGTCGTCAGCGCCTCGGTCTCGAAAGCATGCAGATGCGCCTCGTTCCCCGGCGACACCTGCAGCGTCGCCGTATCGACCTCAATGAAGTCGTTGCGCGCAAAGAAAACGCGCAAGGCAGCCTGAATGGCATTGCGGCCGATGAGGAACGGCCGCCGGTCCGCATGGACATTGCGGGTCCACCAGGGGGACGCTTTGCTCGTCTTTGGCTTCATTCCTAGCTTTCTTCGGGGCACGAGCCACGCAAGGGGGTGGCAATTTCCATTGATTTAGGGTAGTTGCGCCCCCAAGCAAACAATTGCTGCGTCTCGGAGAGCATTTCGACAGTCCCTCTACGACGCAAAACGCAGCGTTACAAGGAAGTCTTATGGTCAAGGTCATCGCCTCTTCGGTCCGCAAGGGCAACGTTCTCGACGTCGACGGCAAGCTCTACGTCGTTCTCACCGCACAGAACTTTCATCCGGGCAAGGGCACCCCGGTCACGCAGGTCGACATGCGCCGTATCGTCGATGGCGTGAAGGTGTCCGAACGCTGGCGCACCACCGAGCAGGTCGAGCGCGCCTTCGTCGAAGACGTGAACTTCCAGTATCTCTACGAAGACGGCGAAGGCTTCCACTTCATGAACCCGGCCAACTACGATCAGGTCGTGGTCGACGTCGAAACCATGGGCGACCAGAAGGCCTACCTCCAGGAAGGCATGACCTGCATCCTGTCGATCCACGAAGGCATTCCGCTGGCGCTCGAACTGCCGCGCCATGTCACACTCGAGATCACCGAGACCGAGCCGGTCGTCAAGGGTCAGACGGCATCCTCATCCTACAAGCCCGCCATGCTGTCGAACGGCGTGCGCACCATGGTTCCGCCGCACATCAACGCCGGCACCCGCGTCGTCATCGCGACGGAAGACAATTCCTACGTCGAGCGCGCCAAGGACTGAGCCTCGGCCACCTGCTTGCATGAAGAACGCCTCGTCCTGGCGACGGGGCGTTTTGCGTTTTAGGGGAATTGAAGCCGAAGCGGCAGCGACTGCGTAAAGACTCGCCGTGCCGCCCTCGTTACGGAGCACTGGCCTTCTTCTCATCCGCCTGCATCGCACTGGCGGTTTCGGGAGGCGCTTGCATATCGGTGCTGTGCTCGTGCGGAGCCAGAGACTGCAGATGCAGGACGCGTGGTGACATGGCGTGCATGAAGGCGTCGGAGCGGCCGATATAGATCAGGGTCGCATCTTCCAGTTCAGCCAGCAGAGCAAAGGCCTTCGCCTGAACTTCGGCCTCCAGCCCTTCCAGGGCATCGTCGAAGACGACCCATTTCGGCTTTGCGAGCAGCAGATGCGCAAAACCGACGGCTTTCTGCTCTTCGGTATCGAGCAATCGATCCCAGCGCGCCTGCGTATCGAGACGGCTCTTCAGACGGCCAAGCCCTACCTTGTCGATGACGGTGTCGACAGCAGCATCGTCATAGGCGTCCCGATCATCCGGAAAACAGATTGCCTCCCTGAGGGTGCCGGTCGGCACATAGGGCGTGTGCGGCACGAACAGCATGTCATCCATCGGCGGCAGACTGACCGTGCCGGAGCCGCTATACCATTGATGCGCCAGCACTTCGAACAGCAGCCTGCGGTTCACGCCATGATCGCCGTTGATCATCACATGCTCGCCGGCCTTGATCGTGACCGTACCCTCCGCGATCCGGAAGCCGTTTTCCGTCGCCTCGTCGCTGGTTTTCGTCGAAATTTCCAGGTCGGTCCAAACCATCGTGCCCGGCGCCGCCTTCTCAAAGACAAGGGTGTGCGGCATCGGCGTCTTGTCGTCCATTTCCGTCAGCGCCTTGCGGAAATCAGTGACGCGCATCAGCGTCGCGCGCCATTCGGCAATCGGCCCGAAATTGGCGACATACCAGCGCAGCGCTGAATTCACCTGATTGAAGGCACCGACGGCCACCATCAGCTGGCCGAAGGTCAGGCCGCCGGAGAAATAGGCCGGTGCGGCAACGAGGATCGGAATGATCAGCACCAGCCAGCCATAGCCGGCCGAAACCCAGGTCAGATTGGTATTGGCGATGGCAAGCTGGCGGATGACGGCAAGCACGGCCGATATATCGAGATTGATGCGCCGCCGCTCGTTCTCCTCGCCGCCTGCGATGGTAATTGCCGGCATATGCTCATTGGCATGCATGAGCGCAAAGCGCAGTTCGGCTTCCTTCGAATAGCGGTCTGCATTCAATCGCACGAGGCGCCGGCCGACGAATTGGCTGAGGAAGGAGGCCGACCCAGCATAAAGGATCGCCGCCCAGACCATGTAGCCGGGAATGGAGAAGCTCATGCCCCTGAGGTGAAAGACCATGCCGCTGGAGAGCTCCCAGAGCACGCCGATGAAGCTCAAAAGCAGGATCGTCGCCTGCACCAGTCCGATGGCAAGCCCCGTCGAGCTTTCGGCAAGATTGCGGGCGTCCTCATGCAGTCGCTGGTCAGGATTGACGCCGATCAGCCCGGATGAAGCAAGGCGAAGCGCACGCTTGGCCTGCAGCCACTGATCGACCAGATCGCGCGCCAGCCCCTCGCGCATGTAGAGGGCGGTCATCTGGTTGAGCCATGCCTGAACGACGTTGAGGACCAGCAGCGAGCCGGCGATGATGCCGAAGACGCCGAGCTGATGGAAGAAAGCGGAAATATCGCGCCTTGCCAGCGAATCGTAGAAGGGCGCGTTCCAACTGTTGAGCAGCACCTGGACATAGGCCGTGACCAGAATGATCACGAAAAGCGCGATGGTAAGGGAAATGATCTTGATGCGAACAGCCGAATTCCAGAAAGCGGAGAACATCATCCTCAGCCGAAAGAAAAGGCTTAAATCGTATCCGACCTGTTCATTTCCCTGGATATTCGGCTTGGCTTGCTTTTCAACTGCCATCAGCACTTCCCTGCGACACGTCCCGTCAGTTAATCATGACCCGCCCTCATGTCCACCCTTGCAATAGATCGGTGGGATCACATTCCTATATACACGGTTTCGCGTCTTGAACCGAATAAGGTCAGCAATTAGCTTGCACTCGAAAGATTGAGAAAGCCTTCCGATGCAATTTCAGGGAACTGCCGACTATATCGCCGACAAGGATCTGATGGTCGCCGTCAATGCCGCCATAAGGCTGGAGCGCCCGCTTCTGGTAAAGGGCGAGCCCGGTACGGGCAAGACCGAACTTGCACGCCAGGTGGCCACCGCCCTCGGCCTCGACCTGATCGAATGGAACGTCAAATCGACGACGAAGGCTCAGCAGGGTCTCTACGAATATGATGCCGTCTCTCGCCTGCGCGACAGTCAGCTCGGTGACATCAGAGTTCACGATGTCAGGAACTATATCCGCCAGGGCAAGCTCTGGCAGGCCTTCACCTCGCCGACGAAGTGCGTGCTGCTGATCGACGAAATCGACAAGGCCGATATCGAATTCCCGAACGATCTCCTGCAGGAACTCGACCGCATGGAATTCCATGTCTACGAGACCGGCGAGACGATCCGGGCCGCCATCCGCCCGATCGTCATCATCACGTCGAACAACGAGAAGGAACTGCCGGACGCCTTTCTGCGCCGCTGTTTCTTCCACTATATCCGCTTTCCCGACATGGAGACGCTGAAACGCATCGTCGAGGTGCATTATCCTGGCATCAAGCAGACGCTCGTCCATGCGGCACTGACGCAATTCTTCGAAATCCGCGACGTGCCGGGCCTGAAGAAGAAGCCATCGACCTCCGAAGCGCTCGACTGGATCCACCTGCTGGTCGCAGACGACATCGATCCCGAAACGCTGCGCGCGGATGCAAAGGGCGTTTTGCCGAAACTGCATGGCGCGCTTCTGAAGAACGAGCAGGATGTGCACCTTTTCGAACGGCTGGCCTTCATGGCGCGAGGACAGGGACGATAATGCAACCCGATGCCGTCAAGGTCCTGATCTATGCCGTTCGGGATGGGCATCTGCTTGTCTTCGACGAACCGGATTTTCCCGCTGTCCAGCTCCAGGTTCCTGGCGGCACTGTCGAAGCTGGTGAGGACATTGCGGCGGCCGCAGTGCGCGAATTCGAGGAGGAGACCGGTTTTGCGCCACACGAACTTTATCCGCTTGGTGTCCACGACTACCGTTTCGAAAAGAACGGCCGCGATTACTATCACCAGCGGCACTATTTCCGCTGCGGTATCTCGGAACGAGCGCCTGCCACTTGGCTCCACTACGAAATGACGCCTTTCGACGGTGGCGACCCGATCGGCTTCCGCTTCTTCTGGCTACCGATCGAGGCTGCCAGGCATCGCCTCGGTTACGGCATGGAAGCCCTCCTTAAATATCTGTAGGCCACATCGCGCCTCCGAACTCAGCCCCGGAATTTCCCCGACCCCTGCCCATTGACCCGCGGAGATGTCAGGTCTATTGAATTTCTCTCGTGGTGATTTGGCCGGCCGGCTTGCAGCCACGTTAAATAAGTCGCTAAAGGGCCGCGTGCGGACCGGTAGCGATTCATGATCGCGGCCGGTTTTTTTGTATTTGGCGAGTGAAACAATGCCCATCAAGATTCCCGATACGCTCCCCGCGTTTGAAACCCTCCAGAATGAGGGTGTGCGGGTGATGACTGAAACGGTGGCATTCCGTCAGGATATCCGCCCTCTTCAGATCGGGCTTCTCAACCTCATGCCAAACAAGATCAAGACCGAGATCCAGATGGCGCGCCTGGTCGGCGCATCGCCGCTGCAGGTGGAATTTTCGCTGGTGCGCATCGGCGCACACAAGGCCAAGAACACCTCCGAAGAGCATCTGCTTGCTTTCTACGAGACCTGGGAAGAGGTGAAGCACCGCAAATTCGACGGCTTCATCATCACGGGCGCCCCGATCGAGCTGCTGGAATATGAAGACGTTACCTATTGGAAGGAAATGCAGGAGATCTTCGACTGGACGGCGACCAACGTCCACTCGACGATGAACGTCTGCTGGGGCGCGATGGCGGCCGTCTATCACTTCCACAATGTGCCGAAATATACGCTGAAGGAAAAGGCCTTCGGCGTCTATCGCCACCAGAACCTGAAGCCCTCCTCGGTCTATCTCAACGGCTTCTCCGACGATTTCGCCATTCCGGTTTCGCGCTGGACCGAAGTGCGCCGCGCCGACATCGAAAAGGTACCTGGCCTGCAGATCCTGATGGATTCGAGCGAGATGGGCGTCTGCCTCGTGCACGAGCAGGCCTGCAACCGGCTCTACATGTTCAATCATGTGGAGTATGATTCCACGTCGCTGGCGGATGAGTATTTCCGCGATGTGAATGCCGGCGTGCCGATCAAGATGCCGCACAACTACTTCCCGCATAACGACCCGGAAATTCCCCCGCAGAACCGGTGGCGTAGCCACGCGCATCTGTTCTTCGGCAACTGGATCAACGAGATCTACCAGACCACGCCGTATGATCTGGAGGAAATCGGCCAGGAAAGGATTTGAGGCTTGTTCATTCCCTTCTTCCTGAAGCTCAAGGAAGCGAAGGTTCCGGTGACGCTCCGGGAGTTCCTCTCGCTGCTTGAGGGAATGGAAGAAGGGATTGCCGATTACGATGTCGAAGCCTTCTACTATCTGGCGCGCGCGACGCTGATCAAGGACGAGCGCTTCATCGATCGCTTCGATCAGGTCTTCGCCGATTACTTTCGTGGCTTCGAGGCGATTGCCGGCAATGCCGAGGGAGAAGCGGTGGAGCCTTCCGCCATTCCTGACGAGTGGCTGCGCAAGCTTGCCGAACGGCATCTGACCGAAGAGGAAAGAAAAGAGATCGAGGCACTCGGCGGCTTCGACAGGCTGATGGAGACGTTGCGCGAACGGCTGGCGGAACAGAAGGGCAGGCACCAGGGCGGCTCGAAATGGATCGGCACGGCAGGCACCTCGCCCTTCGGCGCCTACGGCTATAACCCTGAAGGTGTGCGCATCGGCCAGGAAATCTCGCGACATCGCCGTGCCGTCAAAGTCTGGGATCGGCGCGACTTCAGGAATCTCGACGACGGCGTTGAGCTTGGCACCCGCAACATCAAGGTGGCGCTGAAGCGCCTGCGCCGCTGGGTGCGCGAGGGGGCGGCCGAGGAGCTTGATCTTTCCGGCACGATCCGTTCCACCGCCGAACATGGTTATCTCGATGTTCAGACGCGGCCGGAGCGCCGCAACGCCGTCAAGCTGCTGATGTTCTTCGATGTCGGCGGCTCGATGGACGATCACATCCGCGTCGTGGAAGAACTCTTCTCCGCCGCCCGCGCGGAGTTTCGCCACATGGAGTATTTCTACTTCCATAATTGCCTCTACGAGGGCGTCTGGAAGGACAATCGCCGCCGGCGCGTCGATATCACGGCGACGATGGATCTGATCCGCACCTTCGGCCCCGACTACCGCGTCATCTTCGTCGGCGACGCATCCATGAGCCCCTACGAGATCACTCAAGCGGGCGGCTCGGTGGAGCACTGGAACAAGGAGGCTGGCGAGACTTGGCTCGCCCGAATGACAGGCCATTTCCGCAAATGTATCTGGATCAATCCGGTGCCGGAAAACTATTGGGGCCATACAACCTCCATTTCGATGATCCGCCGCCTGATGAGCGACCGCATGTATCCCTTGACGCTTGGCGGACTGGAAAAGGCGACGCGGGAATTGTCGCGCTGAATGTTCAGCATTTCCCCGTCGCGGCGCCACCAAATAACCACAACCATTTGTAGAAAGAGAAGGCGACAGATACCTCCCGCATCCTCGGGGAAATCGGTGGAGATGTGCGTGCGCTACGCTGTGAAATTTCTTCTCTTCATCGCAACCATTTTGCTCGTTTCGCAGCAGGCGAGATCCGAAGAAGAGGGATTCTCCGGACAATGGGAACAGATCGGCTCCAACACCAGCGTTGGTGAAAAGTGCCGCATGGGAATAATCAAACAGGGCAGGTTTATGAGGATCAGCACCAGCAATGGCTGGAGCGCTACTGCGGAAACGAGCAGTTATGGAAACGCCAGCTACGCGGCAGGTATGGGACGCTGGAGCTCCTATGTGGAAAAATACAGTCAAAAGGCGTTCTATATCCTTCTCGCCGTTCGCGGCGACAGGTTGATGGTGATCATGGAGGCCGAAAAAGCGGATGGGTCGAACCAATTAATTCGCACGCTTTTCAGCAGACGGACGACCAACTCTCTTCACGACAAGCCGGACGGATCAGGACGAAATCGACCGCCTTTCTTATGCGCCTCACATTCACAGTATAACGTGTCAGTCTACTAGCGATGGGCAAGGCCTAATCAGACCTTGCTTCCTTTCCACCCGCGCCTAAATTTCGCCAGGGAATCGGTTGCGGAACCGCGCGAATGGAGGCAGGGTCTGGCCTCGCATACTCAAAAGCAATGGATGAGCTGATATGACGGAAAGCACTTTGCAGCGGGAACATTTTGGGACGACGGCCGATGGAGAGACCGTCTATCGCGTCAAGATCGTCGGTGGCGGCCTGACGGCCCATATCATGTCGTGGGGCGCAGTCATTCAGGATCTTCGCCTTGAAGGCCACGAGCCCTCGCTTCTGCTCGGTTTCGACAATTTCCCTGATTATCCTGCCCATTCCTCCTATTTCGGCGCCACGCCCGGCCGCTGCGCCAACCGCATCGGCGCGGGTCGTTTCACCCTCGACGGCAAGCAGTATCAGCTCGAGCTCAACGAAAAGGGCGTCACCCATCTGCACGGCGGCAAAGACAATATCGCCAAGCGCAACTGGACCATCGTCGAGCACGATACCGACCGTGTCGTCCTGAAGATCGTCGATCCCGACGGCCGCGCCGGCTATCCTGGCAACTGCACGATCCAGGCGACCTATCGCGTGCATGGCAATGGCGAGCTTTCCGTCGCCTACGAATCGACCACCGACCAGCCGACGCTCGCCAATGTCTGCCAGCATGCCTATTTCAACCTCGACGGCCGCGACGATGCCCTCGGCCACGATATCATGATCGCCGCCGACCATTACACGCCGACCGATGACAAGCAGGTGCCGACCGGCGAGATCCGCTCCGTCGAAGGCTCTGTCTTCGATTTCCGCGAGATGGCGCCGATGAAACGCTTCGAAGGAAGCGAGCAGGCGCTTTACGACCACAATTTCTGCCTCTCGACCGAGCGCACCGCCAAGCGATCCGTCGTCCTTGCCCGCAGCGTCAATTCCGGCGTATCGCTTGAGGTCCGCACCACCGAGCCGGGCGTGCAGTTCTATACCGGTTTCAAGCTGGATGTGCCGGTTCCCGGCCATGACGGCCGCAAGATCGGCCCGTTCGCCGGCTTCTGCCTGGAAACGCAGGTCTGGCCCGACGCCATTAACCACGAAAACTTCCCCAATGCCGTACTCCGCCCAGGCGAGGTATTGCGGCAGGAAACGGATTACATCTTCACCAAGAACTAGGTTGGAGATGCCTGCTCACTTGAAAAATCGGCCGGGCGTCTAAAAGCGCCCGGCCATTCTTTTTTGCGCCAGAAACAGATTCACCTTGTGAATTGGTTCTAAATAGGTTCTATATGGCAGCCATGGATAGAACCAGTTTGATTACCGAATTGAACAATCGCGGCCTCAGCGACGAGACCGGAAGCGGACCGCTTTACAAGCGTCTGGCACAGGCGCTGACCGGCCTCATCCAGGAAGGCTTGCTGAAGCCGGGCACGGCACTTCCGGGCGAGCGCGATCTCGCCAGTGCCCTGCAGATCGGCCGCGTCACGGTGAGAACCGCCTATCGCGATCTTCTTGCCTCGGGCGTCATCGAATCCCGCCACGGTAGCGGCACCTTCGTCTCGCAGCATGTCGAGCGCATCGAGCAGCCGCTGTGGCGCCTCTCCTCCTTTTCAGCCGATATGCGCTCTCGCGGTCGCGAACCGGCGGCGCGCATCCTGTCACGCACCGTCAGCGCGCCCGCGCCGGAAGAATCTTTCCTGCTCGGCCTCGGGCTCGACGAACCCGTGTTGCGGCTCGACCGACTGCGGCTGGCGGACGGCCAGCCGCTCGCCATCGAGCGCGCCGTCGTTCCCATCAAGTTTCTTGGCGAAGATGCTATATCCGAAGGGTCGCTTTACGACGCGCTGGCCGCCAAGGGCTTCAAGCCGGTGCGTGCCCAGCAAAGGCTGACCGCCGTGACGCTCGACCCGACCTCCGCATCGATCCTGACCGTCAAGGCCGGGGCGCCGGCTCTTCTGATCGAGCGCGTTTCCCGCCTCGCCGACCAGCGCGTCGTTGAATATACCCGCTCGCATTATCGCGGCGATGCTTATGATTTTGTTGCTGAATTGAGAATTGGAGATGACCTATGAGCGAGACCCAATCCCTGATGCTGACGGAAGCCGGCCAATCGCCAGAGGTGGTTGCGACGCTGCTTGAAAAGGAAAAGCCTGCTTTTGCCGAGATCGCGAAGCTCTTCTCGGCTGGCCGTCCATCGCTGATCACGACGGCGGCACGCGGCTCGTCCGACCATGCCGCCACCTTCTTCAAATATCTGTTCGAAATCTCGTGCGGTGTCCCGGTCGCCTCCGTCGGCCCATCGATCGCCTCCGTCTATGGCGCACCGCTACATCTGAAAGGCGGCATCCACTTCACCGTCTCGCAGTCCGGCGGCAGCCCCGATATCATCGCGATGCAGGCCGCCGCCAAGAAGGGCGGCGCCACCACGATCGCCGTCGTCAACGTCACCGACAGTCCGCTCGCCAAGGAAGCCGACATCGTGCTCGGCCTCAACGCCGGCAAAGAACAGAGCGTCGCCGCGACCAAATCCTTCATCGCCTCGGTTGCCGCTCTAGCCGGTGTCACGGCTGCAGTGTCGCAGGACAAGGCGCTGATCGATGGTCTTGCCAAGCTGCCGGAGGCGCTTGCAGCAACCGCGGGCATTGACGGCAGGGCGGCTGAAGACGTGCTCTTCAACGCCTCCTCGCTCTATACCGGCGGCCGCGGCCCGGCTTTCGCCATCGCGCTTGAAGCAGCGCTGAAGGCCAAGGAAACCGCCGGCCTCCATGCCGAAGCTTTTTCGCTCGCCGAACTCATGCACGGCCCGATGCGCCTCGTGCAGCCGGGCTTCCCCATCGTCGCCTTCTCGCCTGATGATGCAGCCTTCGCCAACAACGCCAAGGCGCTGGAACGGCTCCAGAAGCTCGGGGCCACCGCCGTCTCCTTCTCGACCGCGCCGCTCGCAGGCATCAACCTGCGCATGCCGACGACAGGCAACGGCCTGCTCGACCCGCTCGTGTCGTTGCTGTGCTACTATCGCCTCATCGAGTCGGTGACGCGTCGCAAGGGCTTCGACCCGGACAAGCCGGCTAATCTTCTCAAGGTAACGGAGACCATGTGATGGACTACAAGGTCTTTACCGGCGCCCGCATCTTCGATGGCGATCGGTTTCACGAGGATAGCGCATTGGTGGTCGGCAATGGCCGTATCCATGCCATCACCGGTGCCAATGACGTGCCCGACAATGCCGAGACGATCGAATTGAAGGGCGGTGTGCTTGCTCCCGGCTTCATCGATGCGCAGGTCAACGGCGGCGGCGGCCGCATGCTGAACGACGAGCCTTCGCCCGCCTCCATGTACATGATCGCCGAAGGGCATCGCCCCTACGGCACGACGTCGCTGCTGCCGACGCTCATCACCGATGTCGCAGCCGCAACGACGGCCGCGATTGAAGCGGCCATCGAAGCCGTGAAAGCCAATCGCGGCGTTGCCGGCCTGCATTTGGAAGGCCCGCATCTGGCGCCGGCCCGCAAGGGCGCACATCTGGCCGAACTCATGCGCCCGGTCGAAGACAGCGACGTCAAGACGTTCATCCGCGCCCGTGAGGCGATCGGCACGCTGCTGGTCACCATGGCGGCCGAGCAGGTGACGGAGCGGCAGGTGCAGGCACTCGCCGAAGGCGGCGTCATCGTCAGCATCGGCCATAGCGATTGCACGGCTGAAGCCGCCGATGCGCGCTTCGATGCCGGCGCCCGCGGCGTTACCCATCTTTTCAACGCCATGAGCCAGATGGGCCATCGCGCACCCGGTCTCGTCGGTGCGGCAATCGATCACCCTGCCCCCTGGTGCGGCATCATCGCCGACGGCCATCATGTCGATCCGATAGCGCTGCGCGTCGCGCTGCGCGCCAAGCGCGGTGAAGGCCGGCTGTTCTTCGTCACGGATGCCATGTCGCTGGTCGGCACCGATCTTCCGAGTTTCACGCTGAATGA
This sequence comes from Hyphomicrobiales bacterium, assembly GCA_900472485.1. GTDB lineage: Bacteria > Pseudomonadota > Alphaproteobacteria > Rhizobiales > Rhizobiaceae > Rhizobium. The sequence continues at coordinate 93,068 of UCII01000012.1, read as the reverse complement.
CCGCACGGTCTATCGCACCAAGGGCGGTTATTGCTCCAAGCTGACGCTCGACGACGGCACGCTGGCGGGTTCGGATGTCGATATGGCCTCCACCATCCGCTACGGCGTCAATATTCTCGAGCTGCCGCTGGCGGAAGCCCTGCGCATGGCGACCTCCTATCCCGCCCGCTTCCTGCGGCTTGCCGACCGCGGCCATCTGACGCCGGGAATGCGAGCCGATCTCGTCCACATCAACGACGGCATCGAAGTGACGGAAACATGGATCTCGGGTCGAGCTTCGGCCTGACATAGCTTATAAGGAGGCTCGGAATGAGCGCAGTCACGGACAGCTATTTCTCCGCCCTCATCGGCCGGCTGGAAACCCTGCGTGAAACGCTGGCCGAACCCATGTCCCGGGCTTCGGCCGCCATTTGCGCCGCCGCCCGCGCCGACCGCCGCGTCTATGTCTTCGGCACCGGCCACTCGCATATGCTGGCCGAAGAAGTGCATTATCGCGCCGGCGGTCTCGCCTTCACCATCCCCGTGCTGGTGGGCTCCGCCATGCTGCATGAAGGCGCCGTCATCAGCTCTGTCTATGAGCGCACCGAAGGCCTTATCCGCCCGGTCTTCGAGCGCTACGGCATGCAGCCGGGCGACGTGCTTGTCATCGCCTCCAATTCCGGCGTCAATGCCGCGCCGATCGAGGCCGCCGATTATGGTCGAGAAATCGGTGCGACGGTCATCGCCATCACATCGCTCGCCTATTCGGCCGCCATCGCCAATGGACGCCGGAGACTTGCCGATATCGCCGATATCGTGCTGGACAACGGCCTTCCGCCCGGCGATGCGATGATCGAGCTGCCGGGTACGGAATTGAAGGTCGGGCCGGCTTCGACAGCCGTCGGTACGACGGTCCTGAACGCGATCTTCGCCGATGTCGCTGCCGAACTCTGCAAGGATGGCAATCCGCCCGTCTATCTCAGCGCCAACATGCCGGGTGCCAAGGAAACCAACCAGCAACTGGTCAAGAAATACCGGCCTCGCAACCCGCATCTCTAGGGCCGCGGCCGGGAAGCGCCCAGCAGCATCCTCTCGGAAGCAACGTAAAAACAATCGGATAGAGCGGCTGAGCGTTTCCCGTGAAACGTTCAGCCGCTCTGTTGGGTATCATTGTGCCGCCGCATCGGTAGCCGAGGGCTCCTGCGCGGCTTCTGCCTGCTTGCGGCGGCGGCGCAGGACGACGTAGAAGACCGGCGTCAGGAACAGGCCGAACAGCGTCACGCCCAGCATGCCGGAAAAGACGGCCGTGCCGAGAGACTGGCGCATTTCCGCGCCCGGGCCGGTGGCAATCATCAGCGGCACGACGCCGAAGATGAAGGCGAAGGCGGTCATCAGGATCGGGCGCAGACGCAGATGGCTGGCCTGGATCGCCGCTTCGACGGCGCTTTTTCCTTCAAGCTGCGCCTGTCGGGCAAACTCCACGATCAGAATCGCGTTCTTGGCCGCAAGGCCGATCAGCACGATCAAACCGATCTGGGTCAGGATGTTGTTGTCCATGCCCCTGAGATGTACGCCGATCAATGCCGCCAGAACTGCCAACGGCACGATGAGGATGATAGCAAGCGGCAGGACCCAGCTTTCATACTGCGCAGACAGCGCCAGGAAGACGAAGATGACCGACAGGGCGAAGATATAGATCGCCGTATTGCCGGTATGCTTTTCCTGATAGGCAAGCTCCGTCCATTCGAAGGTCGTGCCCGAAGGAAGGAGGTTCTTTGCTATCCCCTCCATAATATCGAGGGCCGAGCCGGTGGAGACGCCCGGTCCCGGATTGCCCTGCACGGGAACCGAGACATACATGTTGTAGCGCTGCACGAGCGTCGGCCCAGTCGTATCCCGGATATCGACCAGCGTGCCGAGCGGTACGAGCGCTCCGGTCGCCGAGCGCACCTTCAGTGCCAGAATATCCTCACGATCCATGCGATATTGCTGATCGGCCTGCGCCCGCACCTGGTAGACGCGGCCGAAGGCATTGAAGTCGTTGACATAGGACGTGCCGAGGTTGATCGAGAGGGTCTCGAAGATATTCGGGATCGGCACGTTGAGCGCCCGCGCCTTGTCGCGATCGATCGCCAGGAAATATTGCGGGCTGTTGGCGGAGAAGGTGGTGAAGACGCCACTGACGCCCTTATTCTGCGCCGCGACGCCCATCATCTGGTAGGCGAGCGGCAGGATGCGGCGCATGTCAGCATTTTCCCGGTCCATGATCTGCATCTTGAAGCCGCCGGAATTGCCGATGCCTCGGATTGAGGGCGGCGGAATGGCGATGATGAAGGCCTCCTGGAGGCCCTGCAGGCTGCCGAAGAGCTGGCCGATGATCTTGGTCGCCGAGTCCCCGGTCTTCAGGCGCTCCTCGAACGGCTTGAACGGCGTGAAGATGACGCCGGAATTCGAGGCGTTCGTAAAGGTCGCGCCGTTGAAGCCGGCAAAGGCGACGGCATTGGCGATACCGGGCGTCTTGTTGATGATCCCCGTCGCCTTCTGGATAACGGCATTGGTGCGCGCGAGCGAGGCCCCGTCAGGCAATTGGACGACGACGATGGCATAGCCCTGGTCCATTGTCGGCACGAAACCCTGCGGCACGATCCGGCCCATGTACCATGTTCCGGCGAGCAGACCGGCAAAGACGAGAAGCGCGCAGGCGAGCGCTGCCCACGTCGTAACGAGATGGCGGACGATCCAGGAATATCCCTGGCTCATTCGCTCGAAACCCCTGTTGAACCCATCACCCAAGGCACGGCCGAAGCGCGCGAAGACATTGTTGGATTTCTCGTGGCTGTGCGGACGAAGGACGATCGCGGCGATCGCCGGCGAGAGCGTCAGCGAGTTCAGACAGGAGATCGCCGTCGCGACCGAGATCGTGACCGCGAACTGCCGATAAAATTGCCCGGAAATGCCGGGAATGAAGGCTGTCGGCACGAAGACCGCAATCAGCACCAGCGAGATTGCGAGCACCGCCGTACCGACCTCGTTCATGGTCACATGTGATGCCTCTTTCGGCGTCATGCCGAGTGCGAGGTTGCGCTCGACATTCTCCACCACCACGATCGCGTCGTCGACGACGATACCGATGGCCAGCACCAGGCCGAACAGCGTCAGCATGTTCAGCGAGAAGCCGAAGGCGAGCAGGAAGGCAAAAGTGCCGATCAGCGAAACGGGGATTGCGACAATCGGAATGATCGCCGTTCGCCAGGATTGCAGGAAAACCAGCACGACGATGGCGACGAGAACCGCCGCTTCGAAGATGGTCTTGTAGACCTCGTGGATCGACTCGGCGATGAACTCCGTAGGATTGTAGATGATGCGGTATTCGAGCCCCTGCGGGAAATCCTGCGACAAGTCCTCCATGGTCTTCTGGATATCGGCGGCGGCGGCGAGCGCATTGGTGCCGGGCCGGGCGAAGACGCCGAGCGCCACCGCCGGGCTGCCGTTCAGATAGCTGTTGGTGACGTAATCTTGAGCGCCGAGCTCGATACGCGCGACATCCTGCAACTGCACGAGACGGCCGTTGCCGGTCGCCTTGACGATGACATAGCGGAATTGCCGCGCGTCGGAAAAGCGCCCCTGGGTCGTGACGGTGTATTGGAAGGCGTTGGTGCCCGAAACCGGCGGGCCGCCGATCGCGCCGCCCGAAACCTGCACGTTCTGATCCCGCAGCGCCTGCACGATATCGCCGGCGGTCATGCCGTAGGCCGCGAGCTTTTCCGGATCGAGCCAGATGCGCAGCGAATATTGCCGCTCACCGAAGAGCTGCACGTCGCCGACACCGTCCAAGCGGACGAGAATGTCGCGGATGCGTGTACGCGCATAGTTAGAAATATAGAGCTGATCGTAGCGGTTGTTCGGCGAGAGAAGATGCACGACCATCATCAGGTCGGGCGAGCTCTTGACTGTCGTAATGCCGATGCGGCGGACGTCGTCGGGCAGTCGCGGCTCGGCAATGGCGACGCGGTTCTGCACCAGCACCTGCGCCTTGTCGAGATCGGTGCCGAGCTTGAACGTGACCGTCAGCGACATGGAGCCGTCGGCGCTGGAATATGAGGACATGTAGAGCATGTCCTCGACACCGTTGACCTCCTGCTCGATCGGCGTCGCCACCGTATCGGCGATGGTCTGCGCGTCGGCGCCGGGATAGGAGGTGCGAATGACGATGGTGGGAGGCGCGACCTCAGGATATTGCGCTACCGGCAACTGGAAATAGGCGATGCCGCCGACGATCAGCAGCACGATGGAGAGGACCGATGCGAAAATCGGCCGATCGACGAAGAAGTGGGAAAACCTCATTGGCTCGTCCCCTGTGCATCGGCCTGAGCCGGCGGCTCGTCATTCGTCGCCTGCTGCGGCAGCTCGATCAGCTGCGGCGTCACCTTGGCGCCGGGCCGGATGCGCATCAGCCCGTTGACGACGATCGTCTCGTCGCCGGTCATGCCGTCACGGATGACGCGGTAGCCGTAGAGCTTCGGCCCGAGGCGCACCGGCTTCGGCGTGATATTGCCGGCGGTATCGGCGACATAGACGACGCGCTGGTTCTGGTCGGAACCGATGGCTTCGTCGGGAACGAGGATTGCCTTGTAGCTGTTCGAGCCCTGCACCTGAACGCGTCCAAACAAGCCGGGCTGCAGGATGAGATCGGGGTTCGGGAACCTGGCGCGGACGCGGATCGTGCCGGTTTCGTTGTCGACGCGGTTTTCGGCGAAATCGAGCTTGCCCTTGAACGGCTTCTGGCGGGAATCGGCAATCGTCACGGTCACATCGAGCCCGCCGCCGCCCTGCTGCAGGGCACTGCCATTCTTGCGAGCCTCGTCGGCATAGGAAAGCAGCCGGCGCTCGTCGACGTCGAAATAGAAGTCGATAGGGTCGAGCGACACAATGGTCGTCAGCACGGTCTGATCGGCCTGCACCAGGTTGCCGACCGAGATCAGGCGCCGGTCGATGCGGCCGCTGAGCGGTGCGGTGATCTTGGTGAAATCCATGTCGAGATTGGCGCGATCGACAGCGGCCTGTGCGCCGCGCACATTCGCCTCGGCGGAAACGAGATCGCGGCGGCGGTCGTCGAGGGTCGATGCCGACTGGCTGCCCGTTGTCGACAGCGATTGCGCGCGCTTGAATTGCGCATCGGCGAGCGTCAGGGACGACTTCGCGACTTCCAGCGAGGCCGTCGATTCGTTCAGCGCAGTGACAAAGGGCCGCTGATCGATGACGAAAAGCAGGTCGCCCTGCTTGACGATAGCGCCATCCTTGAAATGGACTTCCTGCAGATAGCCGCCCACTCGCGAGCGAATGGAAACTTCATCGACCGCCTGGAAGCGACCAATGAACTCGTCGCTGTCGACGACGTCGCGCACCACAGGCTTGGCGACCGTCACAGGCGGGGCCGGCGGCGCCCCCTGCGCCAGCGCCTGGGCGCCCGAGAAAACGGCAAGAACACAGCTGAACAAAACGGCACGCGGCAGCATCGGCATGAAGCCCCCCTCGAAAAACCGCATGCGGCATCAAGCGCCGTCATCACGGTAAGCGCTCACGAAATTTGCCTGCAACTTTCCACGAAGAACCTGTCGCCATCAGGCGCAATGTAATCAGGTCGCTTCGGACTTCCCCAACATGCGCCACGGGCCACGTCGGCCCGGGGGTATCAACCGGCGCGTCGTCCGGCAGCATGCGTTAATGTATAAACGGTTTATCGGATTCGACAACAGGGAATGAACCGGCCACGACCGAGCGCAACCGATTGTTTTTACTGCATAGTGAAGACGCGCATAGGATGAGCGGATATAAGCCTCAGCCCTCCAGCTCCTCGCGCAGCATTTCGAGCTCCAGCCATTCCTCTTCCATCTTGGCCAGACTTTCGCGCAGCTTTTCCATCTCCGCAGCAAGACGGTTGAACGTTACGGCATCCTTGGAAAAGAGGTTCGGATCGGCCATCTTCCCTTCGCGAGCGGCAATCTCGGCTTCAGCCTTCGCCATTTCCTTCGGCAGGTTTTCGAGCGCGAATTTCTGCTTGTAGGAAAGCTTGCCTTTGCCCTTCGAAGTCTCGGAAGCCGGCGCCGAAGCTTCGGTCGATTTCGGCTTTTCGGCCGCCTTTTCCGCCCGTTTCCGTTCCTCGATCGCTCCCTTGCGCTGGGCGAGCATGTCGGAATAGCCGCCGGCATATTCGATCCAGCGGCCATCAGGATCTTCGGCATCGGCGGGCGCGATCGTCGAGGTCACGGTACGGTCGAGGAAGTCACGATCATGGCTGACGAGGATGACGGTGCCGGCAAAGCCGGACACGATTTCCTGCAGCAGGTCGAGCGTCTCGATATCGAGATCGTTCGTCGGTTCGTCGAGGATCAGAAGATTGGTCGGCCGCGACAGGATGCGCGCCAGCATCAGCCGGGCGCGCTCGCCACCGGAAAGATTCTTGATCGGTGTGCGCGCCTGCTCCGGCTGGAAGAGGAATTCCTTCATGTAGCCGGTCACATGCCGCTGCTCGCCATTGACGAGCAAGTTCTCACCGCGACCGTCGGTCAGATAGTTGGCGAGCGTATCTTCAGGGTTCAGCTCCTCGCGCTTCTGGTCGAGTGTCGCGATCTCCAGATTGGTGCCGAGCTTCACCGTGCCGCTATCGGGCTCGAGCTGACCCGTCAGCATTTTCAAAAGCGTCGTCTTGCCGGCGCCGTTCGGGCCGACGAGACCGATGCAATCGCCACGATGCACACGGATCGAAAAGGACGCGACGATGACCCGCTCATTATAGGCCTTGGTGATCTTGTCCGCCTCGATCACCAGCTTGCCGCTTTCCTGCGCATCGGAAGCAGCCGCCTGTACCGTGCCCAAAGCGCCTTTGTGACCGCGATAGCGCGAGCGCATGTCCTGCAGCTCGCCGAGCCGGCGCATATTGCGCTTGCGCCGCGCCGTCACGCCATAGCGCAGCCAGTGCTCTTCGCGCTCGATCTGCTTGCCGAGCTTATGCTGCTCCAGCTCTTCGGCTTCCAGCACCTGATCGCGCCAGGCTTCGAAATGAGCAAAGCCTCTGTCCAGACGACGGGACGTGCCACGGTCGAGCCAAACCGTTGCGGTCGACACCTTTTCGAGGAAACGACGGTCGTGCGAGATCAGCACGAGCGCGCTGCGGCTCTTCTGCAGCTCGCCTTCCAGCCATTCGATGGTTGGCAGATCCAGATGGTTCGTCGGCTCGTCGAGCAGCAGGATATCCGGTTCAGGCGCCAGAACGCGGGCAAGAGCCGCGCGACGCGCTTCGCCGCCCGAGAGACTCTTCGGATCTTCCTCGCCGGTCAGGCCGAGATGGGAAAGGAGATAGGTGACACGATAGGGATCGTCACCCGGCCCGAGGCCAGCCTCGGCATAGGCCGCCACCGTCTTGTAACCGGCAAAATCCGGCGCCTGCTCAAGATAACGCACGGTCGACGATGGATGACGGAATACCTCGCCCGATTGCGCTTCGACAAGGCCGGCGGCGATCTTCAAAAGCGTCGACTTGCCGGAACCATTGCGGCCGACAAGGCAGATCTTATCACCGGGCTCCACCTGCAGGCCGGCACCGGCGAGCAAGGGCGCGCCGCCGAAGCTCAGGAAGATGTCGTCAAGTTTCAGAATGGGAGGGGCCAAGATCAGACTCCGGAAAGGTCATAAGGGCGGGCAAGAACAATGGCCCTGCCGCTGCCGAGCGAAAAGCGCACATCGCCTTCCGCCACGTTGGAAATGGTGCGCGATGCGCCGAAGGGCAAATGAAAATCGCGCAATGGATAACGAGCATTGTCGATGAAGAGGCCCGTCAGATCGCTGAAACCGAGAACCGAAAACAGCGAGCCTGATGGTAGCTCCAGCGTGAGATCGCCAGGCGGAAGCGGCACTGCCTCCTCGTCGCCTGATGTCAGCAGCACGTCGAAGCCTTTTTCGGCGAGCTGGATGCCATAGAGTAGATGCTGGATCGCGTGATCGGACCGCTCACCGCCCATGGCGCCTGCCAGGATCAGTCTCGCGGCGCCGCGATCGATTGCTTCCGAAACGGCAATCTCGCCATCGGTCGCTGCCTTTGCCGCCGGATAGGGTTGCTTAGGCACATTCGGAAAGGCTCCCTGCAGATCGGCAGGCGTGGAATCGAAATCGCCGACCCAAAGCTCAGGCTCCACCCCGAGCGCGAGCGCATAGCGCATGCCGCCATCGGCCGCGATGAAACGGCTGCCGGAAACTGCTGCGCGCAATCGCTCCGTCAGGCGAAGCTCGCCGCCAAGCAGGATGGTGAAGGTGGTGGACTGGCTCATGAGGCAAGCCCATAGCGCAAAGTCGTATCTCTAGGGAAGAGCGCCATGCTCAAGAACAACCGCGCCGACCGCTCAGTTGTCCGTTTCCTTGATGCGCGCCTGGAAAACCCGCTCGTAGCCGCTGACATAGCGGTCGAACAGCAGCGAGAAGCTCTCGATTTCCTTCGGCGTCCAATCGGCGAAGATGCTGCCGATGACGGAATATTTCTGCGCCTGGATCTCCGACAGCAATCGCTGCCCGAGCGCGGTCAACACAACCACAATACGCCGTGCGTCCGCTTGCGATGCCTTGCGGCGCAGGACGCCGCGCGTCACCATGTCGGCAACGATGCGGCTCGCCCGCGACGGATCGATGCGCAGCATCTCGGCAATCGTGCCGACGGTGACTTCACCCGTCGCCTCGGCCTGCCGGACGACATCGAGGACGTCGAGATGCGAAAGCTCGAGACCTGGCGCTACGCTCTGGATGGCAAGCCTGCCGATCATGCGGCGGCCCGTCAGCAGACGCATGCGCGTCATCGCATGGCCGATACGCAGTAGATTCTCGTCGTCGGTCAGGGCCTGGGCTTCAATTTCACGTGTATTGGTCGCAGATGTCATCTTTCCACCATATCAGAGGCAGAAAACAAATAAAACATGCAAACAGCATTCACCTGTCATTGACAATTATATGCTATTGGCACACATATATAAACTATGAAAACCGGGGCGTCCCGCGCATTCGATCGACCGCGCAGCGTTTCGGCCAAGCTCGGATTTCCTGCCCCATGGACATGCAGACAACTTTCGCGCCGCTCGTGGCGGATCATAAACGGCGGCTCATACTCTTCCTGTTTCTGATGACTGCCATGTTCATGGCAACGCTCGACAACCAGATCGTCTCTACGGCACTGCCGACGATCGTCGGCGAGTTCGGACATCTGGAGCGCTTCGGCTGGATCGGATCGGCCTATCTTCTCTCGCTCTCCGCCGTCATGCCCGTCTACGGCAAGCTCGGCGATCTCTTCGGCCGCAAATATGTGATGATGACGGCGATCGCGATCTTCACGATCGGCTCCGCCGTCTGCGGCCTTGCCGTCTCGATGGATACGCTGATCGCCGCCCGCGTCCTTCAAGGCTTCGGCGGCGGCGGTATCATGGTCTCGATCTTCGCCGTGAACGCCGATCTCTTCGAGCCGCGCGAGCGCGCACGCTACCAGAGCTATTCGAGCCTCGTGCTGATGGCGTCGGGTGCCATCGGCCCCGTTCTCGGCGGCACGATGAGCGATCTCTTCGGCTGGCGTTCGATCTTCCTCGTCAACGTGCCGATCGGCTTCATCGTGCTTACCGGCCTCGCCTTCATGCTGCCCTACCGCAAGCCGGCCCGCCGTCCGAAGATCGATTATGCCGGCGCCATCCTCCTTGCCCTGACGACGACGAGCATCGTGCTTGCTGCTGACGGAAGCGAACTCTTCGGGTCGCTGCTCTCGCCGCAATGCCTGGGTATTATCGCCTTCGGGGTGATCTGCGCCATCGCCTGGGTCTTCATCGAGCGCCGCGCACCCGAGCCCATCGTGCCGATGACGCTGTTCCGCAATCCGACATTCGGCCTTCTGCTGATCCTCTCGATCACCAGCGGTGCCGTGGCCATCGGCATGGTGAATTATTTCGCGCTCTTCCTGCAGACGACGACGGGCCTTTCGCCCTCCATGGCTGGGCTGCTGTTCATTCTCCTGACCGGCGGCATCGTCTGCGGCTCGCTCTCCGCCGGCCGGTTGATTGCGGCCCGAGGTCGTTACAAGCCATTTGCCGTCGCCAGTGCCAGCTGCAGCGCCATCGCATTCGCTTCGCTCGCCTTCGTCCATGCCGGCACGCCCATCGCCCTCATTGGTGGCCTGATGCTTCTGCACGGCGTCGGCATCGGCCTTGCCCAGCAAGTGCCCGTCATCGGCGTACAGAATGCAGCCGCAGCGCGTGACGTCGGCGCGGCGACGGGTGCCGTCACGCTCTCGCGCATGGGCGGCGCCTCGATCGCCATTTCCGTCTATGGCGCCATCATCGCCGCCAAGCTCGGCAATGTCGGCGTCTCCATATCAGGCATATCCGACATCGAGCAGCTGACTCCGAAGATGATGGCCGCGTTGCCCGAGGCGACCCGCGAGGCCGTCGCCAATGCCTATGCGAGCGCCTTCAGCCCGCTGTTCATGACCGCCGCCGGCATCTGTCTCATCGGCCTGCTGACCGCGCTGACGCTGAAGAACGTGCAGCTTCCAAGTGCGGCTAAGAAATTCGACAGCCCGACGGCCGCCGCGCACGCCGCCGAGTAAGCTCCTTCGGCCTGCAATCGGCAAGGGAATCATTTCCCTTGTCATCCCTCCATCACAAGGCTAAATCTGCCGACGCTCTAACGGGGTGCCTATGTCCTTCAGGACATTTGGCTGAGAGGCTTTCATCGGCCAACCCGCGGAACCTGATCCGGCTAACACCGGCGGAGGGATTAGACGCGTGACAAAAATCATAGCGCCCTTTTCCCCTTCAAGACGAAACCAAAGTGGAGGCGCTGTCGTGCAAAACCGATCGCTATTGTCATTCTTCGCCGGCTTGGCCCTTGCAGCCGGAACGACCTTTTTTGCCGCGCAGTCTGCCGCTGCAGCCGACAAGACCCTGACCATCTACACCTATGAGAGCTTTACCGCCGACTGGGGTCCGGGTGCTAAGGTCAAGGCCGCCTTCGAAAAGACCTGCGGCTGCACGGTCAATTATGTCGCTGTCACCGACGGCGTGGCACTTCTCTCCCGCCTGAAGCTGGAAGGCGCCGGCACCAAGGCCGATGTCGTTCTCGGCCTCGACACCAATCTCGTCGACGAAGCTAAGGATACTGGCCTCTTCGATGCAAGCGGCGTCGACACCTCGGCACTCAAGGTTCCCGGCGGCTTCAAGGACGACGTTTTCGTGCCCTACGACTACGGCCATTTCGCCGTGATCTATGACAGCCAGACGATCAAGAACCCACCGAAGAGCATGAAGGATCTCGTCGAGGGCGATCCCTCGCAAAAGATCGTCATTGAGGACCCGCGCACCTCGACGCCGGGCCTCGGCCTGCTGCTCTGGGTCAAGTCGATCTATGGCGACAAATCCGCCGATGCCTGGGCGAAGCTCAAAGGCCGCATCCTGACCGTCACCCCCGGCTGGTCGGAAGCCTATGACCTCTTCACCAAGGGCGAAGCGCCGATGGTGCTCTCCTACACGACGTCGCCGGCCTATCACATGATCGAGGATAAGACCGATCGCTATCAGGCCGCCGCCTTCTCGGAAGGACATTACATCCAGATCGAGGTTGCCGGCCTCATCAAGTCCTCGCCGAACAAGGAACTTGCGCGCGACCTCCTGAAGTTCATGATCTCGCCAGGCTTCCAGAATATCATTCCGACAAGCAACTGGATGATGCCGGCCTCGGCCACTTCGGAACCGCTGCCGGAAGCCTTCAGCAAGCTCGTGGTGCCGTCGAAGACCTTCCTGATGAGCCCTGCCGACGTCGACAAGAACCGCAAAGCCTGGATCGACGAATGGCTGGCCGCCACCAGCGGCAACTGATGCTTTGACGATACTCACGGCACCAGAGCGAAGACGCGCCATTTCCGGCGGGACATTCAGTCTCGCCGGCATCGTGGTCTTCGTCGGGATCGCCGTACTCGCCCTGCTCGCCGCCGGCATCGAATCTGGCGGCACCAATCCCCTGGCAGACCCCTACCTGCTGCGCGTCCTGCGCTTCACGCTGCTACAGGCGGTGTTCTCGACGCTGCTTTCCGTTGTGCTCGCCATCCCGGTCGCCCGCGCATTGGCGCGCCAGCCGCGCTTTCCCGGCCGATTGTGGCTGATCCGGCTGATGGCCGTGCCTATGGGCCTGCCGGTGCTGATCGGCGCGCTCGGCCTGCTCGGCATATGGGGCCGACAGGGGCTTATCAATCAGGCGCTATCAGCACTCGGCCTGTCGCAGCCCGTCAGCATCTATGGCCTTGCCGGTATCCTGCTTGCGCATGTCTTCTTCAACATGCCCCTCGCCTGCCGGCTGATGCTGGCCGGGTTGGAGCGTGTCCCGGCTGAATATTGGCTGGTGGCCGGCGGACTCGGCATGAGGCCTGCCTCGGTCTTCCGCTTCATCGAATGGCCTGTCCTGCGCGGCCTCATTCCCGGCATTGCCGGCCTTATCTTCATGCTCTGCGCCACCAGTTTCACGCTGGTCCTAATCCTCGGCGGCGGTCCGGCTGCGACAACACTGGAAGTGGCGATTTATCAGGCGCTCCGCTTCGATTTCGATCCCGGCCGCGCCGTCATGCTATCGCTGCTGCAAATCGTCGTCACTCTCGTCATACTCGGCGCCATGACGCTGTTTCGCGCAGCGGACGATCATGGGCTAACCAGCGGCCGCGCCCTGCGGCGCATCGATGGGCAGGCGCCCGCCGCCCGATGGATCGATGCCATCATGCTGTCGACCGCCACGCTCTTTCTCGGCCTGCCGCTTGCTTCGGTCGTCGTCACCGGCCTTGAGGCGAACCTCTCTAAGCTCGCCGGCCAGCCGATCTTTCTGCAGGCGGCAGTCACAAGTCTTGGAATCGCGCTTGCTGCGGGCCTTCTGGCCGTACTGATATCCTTCGCGATCATTCGCGCCCGCTCGGTGATATCTGCGGATCGCCGAAAGTCCCTCGGCCTGCGCGGTCTGGCGATCGCATTAGGCGCAAGCTCCTCCCTCATCCTGCTGGTGCCACCGATTGTGCTGGCAACCGGCTGGTTCCTGGCACTCCGGCCGTTGGGAGATCCGAGCCGCTTTGCGGCCACCCTGATTGTAGTCATCAACGCGCTGATGGCGCTGCCTTTCGTCATCCGCGTCATCGAGCCGGCCTATGCGGTCCATGTCAGTCGCACCGAACGGCTGGCGGCGAGCCTTGGCGTTCACGGCATTTCCCGCCTTCGCCTCATCGATTGGCCCGGTCTGCGCAAACCGCTCTTTACGGCACTCTCTTTCGCAATGGCCCTGTCGCTAGGCGATCTCGGCGCCGTGGCCCTCTTCGGCTCGGACAGCCTGATGACCCTGCCCTGGCTGGTCTATAGCAAACTCGGCAGCTACCGCACCAATGATGCCGATGGATATGCCTTGATCCTTGGCCTTGTATGTCTTCTCCTGACCATTGCCGGCACGGCCGGCCAAGGCGCACGCGATGACGAAAGCAGGCGGCATGACTGACGGCCACGACAGGAACGAACGGGGCATTGCCATGGCCGGCGTCGAGCTGCGCCTTGGCACCCATGATTTCCGTTTCGACTGTGATTTGCCACAAGGCAAGATCATAGCTGTCGCCGGCCCATCGGGATCAGGAAAATCGACCTTCCTCAATTTGCTAGCCGGCTTCGAACCGCCGGATCGGGGCCGCATTATGCTTGCCGGACAGGATGTAACCGGCCTGCATCCCGCCGAGCGGCCCGTGTCGCTCGTCTTCCAGGCTAACAACCTCTTTGCCCATCTCGACCTCTTCACCAATATCGGTCTCGGCATCAACCCCTCGCTGAGGCTCTCGGCGCAGGACCGGCAAAGGGTCTCGAAAGCCCTGGCGCGCGTCGGACTGCCCGGTTTCGAGACGCGCAAACCGGGGACGCTCTCCGGTGGCGAACGGCAGCGCGCTGCCTTCGCAAGGGCGCTGGTGCGCGACAAGCCGATCCTTTTGCTCGACGAACCCTTCGCCGCCCTCGATCCCGGCCTGCGCTCCGGCATGGTCGAACTTCTGAAAACCCTGCATCGCGACACCAGCAATACCGTGCTGATCGTCTCGCATGATCCCGCCGAAGTGCGGCGCCTTGCCGACCACGCCGTCTTCATCGATGGCGGCGCGATCAGGCTCGCCGCTCCCATCGGAACCTTCCTAGAGACGGACAGCATTCCGGCATTGACCACATTTCTGCAACATTGATTGTGTCATGGCATCTTGTCGCTGGTTTTGCCTTAATTTCGTCGCGGCAAGCGGCTGAAAGTCCTGGGGAATGCTTGCTAAAATACAACGCCGCCACATTTAAACGGAGTCTCGCTATGCAACCGGTGCCAAAATCGGCTACAGCAAGGGGTGGAGACCGTCCGGGTAAACGCGGATCGATGGGGGCGGAAACAACCTTTGTCGGCGCACGACGATGATCGGCCCGGTAAGGATCAACCGGATTTGGCGCCGAGCCGGCATGACAGCGAAATGAGTAGGATACAGGTCCTGAAGCAGAGCAAGCGAGCAGAACGAAGGATCAATGTGACCGTCGCAGCCCGTTTGCGCCGCTTTGTGCCCTTCCTTACGGCCGCGGCGATGTTGAACAGCTGCCAGACGGTGATGGATCAATCCTATCAGCCGAGCGTTTCGCCCTCCGCCAATCCGCAGATCGTTTCCGAAGTGCAGAAGAACGATCCGCGCGCACAGATGGGCGCTCGCGAGCACCCACGTATCCTCGCAAGCTATGGCGGCGAATACAAGGATGCCAAGACCGAGCGCCTCGTTGCCCGCATCGCCGGCGCGCTGACCAGCGTGTCGGAGAATCCGCAGCAGTCCTACCGCATCACCATCCTCAATTCGCCCTCGATCAACGCCTTTGCGCTGCCAGGCGGCTATCTCTACGTGACACGCGGCCTTCTGGCGCTTGCCAATGATGCATCCGAAGTCGCCGCGGTGCTATCGCACGAGATGGCTCACGTAACAGCCAATCACGG
This sequence comes from Hyphomicrobiales bacterium, assembly GCA_900472485.1. Classification (GTDB taxonomy): domain Bacteria; phylum Pseudomonadota; class Alphaproteobacteria; order Rhizobiales; family Rhizobiaceae; genus Rhizobium. The sequence continues at coordinate 78,047 of UCII01000012.1, read as the reverse complement.
CATCGAGCGGCAGAAACGCGAGGAAGCCGAAGTCATCGCCAGCCGTGTCGTTTCGGAAGTTCTGTCGAGCGATCTGGCCGGCAAGCAGGCGCTCGCCCGCGGCAAGCTGCGTCTTGCCGCCTTCTCGCGCCAGCAGGAACTCCAGGCCGACGAGATCGGTATTCGCACACTCGGTCAGGCCGGCTACGATCCTTACGCCGCGGCGCGCTTCCTGAACGCGATGGAGGATTATAGCCGCTTCATGTCGGCCAATTCCGACGTGGACCAGAGCCTGGACTTCCTTTCGAGCCATCCGAGTACGCCGCAGCGTATCGACCTTGCCAAGGCCCATGCGCGCGAATTCGGCGAAGAAGGCAAGGTCGGCGACATCGGCCGCGACTATTATCTCAACGGCATCGACGGCCTCCTCTATGGCGACAGCCCGGAGGAGGGCTATGTGCGTGGTCAGACCTTCCTGCATGGCGGCCTCGGCATCCGCTTCGACGTGCCGCCCGATTTCCGTATCGACAACAAGGTCGAAGCCGTCATGGCGACTGGCCCCGGCGACATCGCCATCCGCTTTGACGGCGTTGCCGATACCCAGAACCAGAATCTGACCAACTATATTTCCAGCGGCTGGGTCACGGGCCTCGATCCGAACTCGATTCAGTCGATCACCGTCAATGGCATGCCGGCGGCGACAGCGCGCGCTTCGGCCGATCGCTGGGATTTCGATGTCACGGTGATCCGCGATCGCACGCAAATCTTCCGTTTCCTGACGGCAGTGCCGAAAGGAAATATCGCCCAGCTCGATCAGACCGCCAATGTCCTGCGCGCAAGCTTCCGGCATATGACACCGGACGAGGCGGCCTCGCTGAAGCCGCTGCGCGTACGTGTCGTCACCGTCAAGCCTGGCGACACCATTACCACGCTTGCTGCCCGCATGATGGGCACCGATCGCAAGCTCGACCTGTTCAAACTAATCAACGCCCTACCAACCGGAGCGACGATTGCGCCGGGCGACAGGGTCAAAATTATCTCGGAATAGATCGATCTTCTCCCGGCGGGGAGAAGATCTGCCTCAGGCGTAGCTTGCCATGCGCGGGTCTGCGTCGACAAGCGCGTTGCGGAGCTTGTCCATGGCGCGGCTTTCGATCTGCCGCACGCGCTCCTTGGAAATGCCGAGATCGGCGCCGAGCTCTTCCAGCGTTGCGCCATCTTCGACCAGGCGGCGCGCCCGGATGATCTTCATTTCCCGCTCGTTGAGATGCTTCAGAGCCGATGCTAGCCAGATGCGACGGCGTTCGCCATCGATCATGTCGGAGACCTGCTCGTCGGGAAGCGGTTCGTCGCTGATGAGAAAATCGATGCGTTCGGCGCTTTCGGAATCACCGGCTATCGAAGGCGCCTGCAGCGAGGTGTCGCTACTGGAAAGGCGCGCATCCATCGTCTGCACGTCGGCGAGGCTGACGCCAAGCGTGACGGCGATTTCCTCATGGATGGACTGGACAGTGACGCTGGAATTGCTGCGGGCAAGCTTGGCGCGCAAACGGCGCAGATTGAAGAACAGCGCCTTCTGCGCGGAACTCGTGCCACCGCGTACGATCGACCAATTGCGCAGGATATAGTCCTGGATAGAAGCGCGTATCCACCAGCTTGCATAGGTGGAGAAGCGAACCTCCCGTTCCGGTTCGAAGCGGGCGGCAGCTTCCAGCAGGCCGACGTAACCCTCCTGCACCAGATCGCTCATCGGCAATCCGAAATTACGAAATTTCCCCGCCATGGAAATGACGAGGCGCATATGGGCGGTTGCGATCTGATTGCGGGCACCACGATCCTCGTGGTCCTTCCAGCGAATGGCGAGATCGTGTTCCTCGTCGCGATCGAGATAGGGAGCAGCCATCGCAACTTTGATCATGCGCCGATCTGCAGACATATTCGTCATATGCATCTCCTAGGTTCGGCCTCAAATCGTCTCTATGCCGCGGTCGACGAAAAGGGCAGCAAGCATCGTTTCCGGACATCGCTGTTCGGATGGAAATCAATGAATGAAATTGCGAATTGGAAATCGATATCCGGCTGGCCGGATGATCGATGACTAGTCTAGTTCGATCTCATCGAACGGGTCTGACGATTGAAGCATCTTCAGATCGCCGGGGAGCTTCGAGTGAAAACGCATAGGCCGGTCCTCGTGAATGTCTATAATACGGCCTGTATGGAACCCCCTCTCCACAGGAGCGCACCCACACCGACCGCCAACACGAGGCTTAAACGCGGCAGAACGGAAAAGGTTCCAAAGAAAAAAACCCGGCACGAAGGCCGGGTTTTTTGAAGCAATGTTGGTGTTTTGGCCTTATGCGGCTTCGTCTTGCGAGTCGTCGTCGTCGACGACCTTGCCGCGCTTCGGGCCCTTGTTCAAATTGGTCTCGACAAGGCGAACGGCTTCGGTTTCCGACATCTTGTTAACGGCGGCGATTTCGCGCGCCATGCGATCAAGAGCAGCTTCGTAAAGCTGGCGTTCGGAATAGGACTGTTCCGGCTGGTTCTCGGCGCGATAGAGATCGCGAACGACCTCTGCGATCGAGATCAGATCGCCGGAATTGATCTTGGCATCGTATTCCTGCGCGCGGCGCGACCACATGGTGCGCTTTACGCGGGCCTTGCCCTGCACGACCTTCAATGCACGCTCGACAAAATCCGTCTCGGAAAGCTTGCGCATGCCGATGCTCATGGCCTTGGCCACCGGCACCTTCAGGCGCATCTTGTCTTTCTCGAAGTCGATTACGAACAGCTCGAGCTTCATGCCTGCGACTTCTTGTTCTTCGATCGCAGTGATCGTGCCGACACCATGGGCCGGATAAACGATCGCTTCACCAGTCTTGAAGCCGTGGCGTGCTGCTGAAGGTTTTTTCTGCTGGGTCGTCATTCTTTTCAAAAACTCCCTGTTACGCGCCCCGTTAGGGCCGGGGTGCCGGGTCAGTCAGGCCCGGATGAGACGGGCGTACCGTCGGGTCACTTCATCCTGGTCCAGCCAGACTTATGCAAACAGAAACCCACCCATCGCGATCTAAGACCCGACAACACAAACGGTTGATATGTCAAGGAAACCGCGTACGGATTGGTGATTTGCTTTCGTGATGGTTTTGGGCATGCGAAATGCCGCAGTGGATCAGTGTGAGGAACCTATCACAAAAATCTGAGGAAATCAATAATTTGCTGCGCGCGCGCCAAAATGGCCACGTTGACCGACGAGCGGCCCAACGGCAATGATTCGTTTTCTGCGATATCGACTACACCTTTATCGACGGCCTGTCACGACCTTCGATCAGTCGCCCGAACCGGGGTTGGTCGAGAAATATTTCTCGAATTTACCCTGCTCACCGTCCATTTCCTTGGCTTCCGGCATCGGGTCGCGCTTGACCGTGATGTTCGGCCAGATGGCGGCATATTCAGCATTGACCTTCAGCCACTTGTCGAGACCCGGCTCCGTATCGGGCTTGATCGCCTCGGCAGGACATTCCGGTTCGCAGACACCGCAATCGATGCATTCGTCGGGATGGATGACAAGGAAGTTCTCGCCTTCGTAGAAGCAGTCGACGGGGCAGACTTCCACGCAGTCGGTATATTTGCAGCGGATGCAATTGTCGGTCACGACATATGTCATGAAGCACTCCAGGAATGTCTCTAGTTCCCGCGGATGCGCAACCTGGAACGTCGCACCTTGTCCACGGAGCCGAACGAGCTAACGAATGCGTCACGCACAAACGCGCCGTCCGGCGGGTTACCGGCAGGTTGATCGTGAGGTATCCACTTTGTCAGCCAATTTCAAGGACAAACAATCTTGAAAACCGCCTGCGACAGACAGAGTTTTCTAATCGTCGTCGGAGGTGAGGCGGTCGATTGCACGCCGCTCCCGTTTCGTAGGTCTGCCGCTGCCCGGCGCTCGCGACGCCTGCTCGAACGGGGTGAGACGTTTTGTCTCATCCGGCGGCGGCGTCAGATCTTCGTAAAGCAGCCTGGCTTCCTCGAATGGCCCCCTGCGGTCGCCGGGTGCGCGCACGATCAGGATGACATCGCGCCGCTCCAGCGACAGCTCGACGCGGTCGCCGGCCTTGACACCATGGCTCGGCTGTACGACCCGCTGGCCATTCACCCTGACACTGCCGTTTTGCACATAGAGCTGCGCCAGCGATCGGGATTTCACCATGCGGGCAAAGAACAGCCATTTGTCGATGCGCTGGCGCGAACCGGAAAATGGCTGTTTCTCGTCCGTCATGGCCTATTTCTTCATCTGCTCCTTCAGGGCAGCGAGCTTGGCGAAAGGAGAATCGGGATCGATCGGCTTTTCCTTGCGCGGCGGCTTGGCCTCGAAACGAAGCGGCTGCGATGCGCCGCGGTTGTTGCGATCATTCCGATCGCCACGATCCTGACGATCACCCCGTTCGCCACGGTTGCCCTGATGCTGCGGACGGCCACCCTCGCGATTGCCGCGCGGACCCTTGTTGTCGCCGCCACGATTGTCTCGGCCATCACGACGATCGCGTCCCTCACGATTGCCCTCGCCACCGCTGGCCTGCTGTTCGCCCCCGCCACGGCGATTGCCGTGCTGACCGCGACCCTCGCCCTGCTGGCCACGACGGTCACCATGACCGCGGCCACCCTGGCGCTGCTGGTTGTCGTTTCGGCCGCCCAGGCGCCATAGCAGAACCGGCTTCGGCTCCGCAGGTTCGGCGGCAACTTCCGCAACGGCAACGGCTTCGACAGCGACCGCCACTTCGGTCTCAGCCGGCGCCTCGGCGGGAGCGGCTGTTTCCTGCGAAACGGCTTCTGCTTCCTTAGCCGGCTCGTCAGTCGCAGCATCGGCATCGTCATGATCAGCCTTTTCGGCCGCGGCTTCCCCAGCGGCCGTGGCCGGCGCTGCAGCCGCGTCCTGCTGGGCGAGGAAGGCCGTGGCCTCCTCCGCCTTTACCGAATCGGCGCGGTAGCCGAGGCCCTTGAGGATCTCTTCCATATCCTCGAGCGTTGCGCCGAGAATGGAGAGCATCGCGGTGGTCGTGGTGAAGCGACGACCATCATAGGCGCCATCAGGGCGCGAAGCCTGGCCGGGCTTCCACTGCAGCAGCGGACGGATGAGGTCCGCCAGGCGCTCCAGAATGTCGATTCGCACCGCGCGCTTGCCGAGGAAGCGGAAGCCCGCAAGCTTGTAGAATGTGCGCTCATAGCCGGGATCGGTGACGACCGAAGTGCGGCCAGCAGCGAGAACCGGGATCAGATCGCCATAGCCCGGCTTGTCGAGACCATCATTCTTCAGCGCCCAGAGCAGCGTGATGAGCTCGGCCGGAGCCGGCTTCAGCAGGGCGGGCACGAAAATATGGTACGCACCGAAGCGAACGCCGTAGCGGCGCATCGAGGCACGCCCGTCCTGATCCAGCGACTTCACTTCCTCAGTGACATCACGGCGGAACAGAACACCGAGATTTTCCACCAGCTGGAAAGCCAGCCCCTTGGCAAGGCCCTGCAGATCTTCGGCACGCTGGAGATCGTCCAGCGGCTTCAGAATCGTGCTGATATGGTGGTTCACGAAACGCTCAATACGGGCGGCGACATGATCGCGCGCATTGCCGGTCAGCTGCTCGTCGGCGAGCAGGATGACGCGCGGGCGCATGACATGATCGCTGCCTGACAGGCGCGCGACAGGATCGCCGAGCCAGCGCACGAGGCCATCGGCACTGATGGCGAGATCGCCGTTGCCGGCCGCATGCAGACGTGCGGCACGCGCCTCGAACTCCAGCCCCAGTGCCTTCTGCGAGGCGGTCTGGACAGCCTTGGCATCCGGCCCTTCGGTCCCTGCGATAGGCGTGAACCGGAATCCGGTCAACTGTCCCACATGATGCCCCTCTACGAAGACATCTCCATTCACACTGATTTCAGCTTCCAGCATCGCATTCTCTCTCAGGCGCTTCATGAGCACAGATGTCCTGCGATCAACAAAGCGTTTCGTCAACCTCTCATGTAACGCGTCGGACAATCGATCTTCGATTTCCCGCGTCTTTTCTTGCCAGTGTGTCGGATCGGCAAGCCAGCCGGGCCGGTTCGACACATAGGTCCAAGTCCTTATCTGCGCGATTCGCGCCGAAAGCGTGTCGATCTCGCCATCCGTCCGATCGGCGCGGTGCACCTGTTCGGCAAGGAAATCCTCTTTCACCGTGCCATAGCGCACGAGATCGGAAAAGAGGGCGGCAATGAGATCGGCGTGCTGGGCAGGCGTGATGCGCCGATAGTCGGGAAGCGCACACGCCTCCCATAATTTCTCAACCCGAGCCGGGTTGCTGGCAAGATCGGCTATCTCCAGATCGCGTGACAGATATTCCAACGCCTGCTGGTCTACCGCAGGCAGCGCCCGCGTCAAGCCCTGCACGCGAGGCGCGTCTTCCAAACTTGCACGCAACGCCGCGATTGAAGCGAAATCCAGATTCTTGCTGCGCCATTGCAGCACCTTGACCATGTCGAATTCGTGTCCCTCGATCCGGCGCACGAGTTCGTCGTCAAAAGGATCAACCTGCCCCGTTACGCCGAAGGTGCCGTCCTTGAGATGACGGCCGGCGCGACCGGCGATCTGGCCGAGCTCGGCCGGATTGAGATTGCGGAACTGATAGCCGTCGAATTTGCGGTCCTGAGCGAAGGCGACATGATCCACATCGAGGTTGAGACCCATGCCGATCGCATCCGTCGCAACCAGATATTCGACATCGCCGGCCTGATAGAGCGCCACCTGCGCATTGCGGGTACGCGGGCTGAGCGCCCCGAGAACGACCGCCGCGCCGCCGCGCTGGCGGCGGATAAGCTCCGCGATCGCATAAACTTCGTCGGCCGAAAAGGCGACGATTGCTGTACGTTGCGGCAGGCGCGTGATCTTCTTCTGTCCGGCATAGAAAAGATGTGAAAGCCTCGGCCGCTCGATAACGGTAATACCAGGCAGAAGCTGCTCGAGGATCGGCCGCATGGTGCCGGCGCCAAGCAGCAGGGTTTCATCGCGGCCGCGCAGGTGCAGGATACGGTCGGTGAAGATATGCCCGCGCTCCAGATCGCTGGCAAGCTGCACCTCGTCGATGGCGACGAAGGAAGCCCGCGTCTCGCGCGGCATGGCCTCCACGGTGCAGACCGAATAGCGCGCATTGGGCGGCGATATCTTTTCCTCGCCGGTCACGAGCGCGACATTGTGCGCCCCGACCTTTTCGACGACGCGCGTATAGACCTCGCGCGCAAGCAGCCGCAACGGCAGGCCGATCACGCCGCTGCCGTGTGCCACCATGCGCTCGATGGCATAATGGGTTTTGCCGGTATTGGTCGGTCCGAGCACCGCGGTCACGCCGCGTCCGCTCAGGATCATGGGCTGCGAAGTCTGAGTCATAGGTCCGTGCATAGGCGAGAAACAGCCGTCTTCCGATCAGCATGTTCCTCCTGGAGGAAACGAACAGATGACGACCATATGTGACAAAGGCAAGACCCGAATGAAAAAACAGATACAGCAACAATCGATTTCATATTTGATCGCTTCAACCATAAGCTACATTTCAGCTGCACCCCATGCGAGTCCCGGCGATTCCGGAACAGCTTGAGAACGAATCGGAGACGAATCGCTGACTCCATTGCGTTCCTTATTTGTTCACGACTATATATGGATTTCAATGGAAAGATTCCCACCAAATGCTGAATCTTGTTTACGCGGCTTCTCCGCAGGAAAAGGAATCAAGCGGAGAATCCTCAGCCAGTGAAATTTCGCGCCGCATCATGGTTAATGATCTGTAAATAATGAAGTTTCTCATGAATCAACCGGCCGGCATTAACATCCAGGCCAAGGCCGGAACGAATCGGCGACGAATCGTAGATTCCAAGCGATTCCATTTTTGTTCTCCACAATATCTAGCGTTTCCTCGGCAAGGACGTACTGGACTCTGAAAGGTTGAGACCCGGATTCCAGTCGAATCTGCGATTGCGATTAACCTTTTAACGAGCGCAGCTATAATGAATCGGCAAATACATGCAAAAGTTGTATAAATTAACACATCTATCAAAGCCGGAACGAATCGGTGGCGAATCGCGGATAGAGGCAGGTATCGCATTTGTTCACGACTAGATGTTGTATGTCGTCGCAACAACGTCGCGAAATAGCACTGCCATGAATAGACGAGCCTCCCGCAAGCCTCCCGCAAATTAACCAATCGGACGGCGAGAGTGCCATCCGTGCGATCCGCTTGGGTTCCGCTTCGCCCATCCCGGCGCGCCCAACGACGCGCCTGGAAGGAGGCGCGCAGTTAACCCAAGTCCAAATAGAGAACGAATCGCCGACGAATCACAGACATCAGGCTTTTCTCGTTTCGTTCACCGCAACCTATTGTATTTTAATAATATTTTAACCATACAAACGGATTTCCCATCGCTCGCGCAACAGCCATACGGCGTTGCTGCACTACCGTGTCCGTAGGTATCCAAGCCACTGCGTCCTCGTCTTTTTATTTCTTAGCCGGAACAATTATCGAGTACGCAAGTTTCTATGAGCAGAATTGAGGAACTCAGCCTGTTCCCTGGAAACAGATTTGAGCTGGAACGCTGGAAGGATAACGCTGGATCGGAAAAGCGATATTGGCGGAATATTCAGCGATGGACATGGAGGAGACACATCATGCTTGGTACGGTATTGCTTGTGATACTGATTCTGCTGCTGATCGGCGCACTACCCAGCTGGGGTTACAGCCGGGCATGGGGGTATGGCCCATCGGGCGGTCTCGGGCTTGTTCTCGTCATTGTCCTCATTCTGTTACTGATGGGGCGGATCTGATCCGCAGGTTATCGTTCAAACCTCGCAACACTAGGGAGCTAACACCATGAAGAAGATCATCGTCGCGATCGCCCTCGTCGGCGCATTGGCGTCGTGCACGGCAACGGAAAAAGGCACGGCCATCGGCGCCGGTACCGGCGCGCTGATCGGCGGCGTAGCCACGCATAGCTGGGGTGGCGCCGCTGTCGGCGCAGTCGCTGGCGGCGTGGTCGGTAACCTCATCGGACGCTCGGAAGAACGTCGCGGCTATTGCATCTATCGCGACCGCTACGGTCACCGTTATGAGGCTCGCTGCCGCTAAGGCATTGCCTGACCGGTCGCCACCGGTGGCCGGTCAGGATTCGCTCTCGGAACGAAGCCTCGGAGCGACAGTTCCCTCAGCAAAATCTACTTCCCGCGCCATCAGTCACGGCGAGGTGGCAGTGTTTTGAGAAAGGAACGGCATCATGGCCGCAATCATCGCAAGCATTGCAGCACTCGTGCTCATCGGCACGACTTTCTACGCCCTCGCAAGCGCAGCAAGAGCACGCGGCAAGGAAAAGCAGCAGGTAGCCCTTGAAGCCGTCGTCCTGGAATTCAAGCCACGCCAGCGACAGCAGGCAAATTCAAGCCGGGGATGATTGCAGATTTAGGCCCGGGAACTCCCATCCGCCCCTGAAACGGCCTGAAGCGGTTCAGCCTCCCGCGAAAGCTCTGAACCGCTCCAATCTCATTGCCTTACGTAGCTTCGCGCGGGTAACCTGCCCTGCGCTTCTCCTGGAATCGCTTATACGAAGAGCTGGCCGCCATTGGCAGTGATCGTCGATCCCGTGATGAAACCGGCATCGTCGCTGGCCAGGAAGACGGCGATGCGGGCGATTTCCTCGGGCTCGCCAAGGCGTCCCACAGGAATTTGCGGGATGATGCGCTCATTCAGCACCTTTTCCGGCACCGCCAGCACCATCTCCGTGCCGATATAGCCCGGGCAAATCGCGTTGACTGTGATGTTCTTGGCGGCCCCTTCCTGCGCTAGCGCCTTGGTGAAGCCGAGATCACCCGCCTTGGCGGCGGAGTAGTTCGCCTGCCCCATCTGCCCCTTCTGACCGTTGATCGACGAGATGTTGATGACGCGGCCGAAGCTGCGGTCGCGCATGCCCTGCCAGACCTGATGCGTCATGTTGAAGAGACCGGTGAGATTGGTGTTGATGACCTCATGCCACTGCTGCGGCGTCATCTTGTGGAACATGGCGTCGCGGGTGATGCCGGCATTGTTGACCAGGATGTCGACATGGCCGAGATCGTCCTCGATCTTGGCGATCCCCTTGCCGCAGGCCTCGTAGTCGGTGACATCCCATTTGTGAACGGAGATACCGGTCACGTCGTGGAAAGCCCGGGCCTTCTCGTCATTGCCGGCATAGGTTGCCGCCACCTTATAGCCCGCATTGTGCAGCGCCATCGAAATGGCAGCTCCGATGCCGCGCGTACCCCCGGTTACCAATGCCACTCTGCTCATGTGCCACTCCCCTTTGTTGCTGCGGAAACTGGACGCGCGAATGTCGGGTCGCCCGCTCCGCTTTCACCACTTCTTCTGGAAAAATCCTTTCGACACGCCTTAGAGCATGATGCCGAAAAGTGTCATGCAGTTTTCGGGCGACATCATGCTCTGCTTCTTTGATTTTAGAGCGCTTCGAAGCACATGGCGACGCCCATGCCGCCGCCGATGCACAGCGTGGCAAGCCCTTTGCGGGCGCCGCGGCGCTTCATTTCGAACAGCAGCGTATTGAGGACGCGGGCGCCGGAGGCGCCGATCGGGTGACCAATGGCGATCGCGCCGCCGTTGACGTTGACGATCGACGTATCCCAACCGAGATCCTTGTTGACGGCGCAGGCCTGGGCGGCAAACGCCTCATTGGCCTCGACGAGATCGAGATCGTTGACGGACCAGCCGGCCTTTTCCAGCGCCTTGCGGGAGGCCGGGATCGGTCCGGTCCCCATGATCTGCGGATCGACGCCGGCCGTCGCCCAGGAGACGATGCGAGCGAGCGGCTGGATGCCGCGGCGCGAGGCTTCCGCTTCGGTCATCAGCACGGCAGCGGCAGCACCATCGTTAAGCCCAGAAGCGTTGCCGGCGGTGACGGAGCCTTCCTTGTCGAAGGCCGGACGCAGCTTCGCCATGGCCTCCATCGTCGCACCAAAGCGGATATATTCGTCGGCGTCGACCGTGACGTCGCCCTTGCGCGTCTGGATGGTGAAGGGAACGATCTCGTCCGTGAAGCGGCCGGCCTTCTGCGCGGCTTCTGCCTTGTTCTGCGAGGCAACGGCGAACTGATCCTGCTCCTCGCGCGAAAGCTGCCATTGCCGCGCGATATTTTCGGCGGTGATGCCCATGTGGTAGCCGTAGAAGGCGTCTGTCAGGCCGTCCTTGATCATGGTGTCGATCATTTTCATGTCGCCCATCTTGGTACCGGAGCGAAGGTTCGCGGCATGCGGCGCCATCGACATGGATTCCTGACCGCCGGCGACGATGATCTTCGCATCACCGGTTGCGATCTGCTGCAGGCCGAGCGCCACGGCACGCAGGCCGGAACCGCAAAGCTGGTTCACGCCCCATGCGGTCGCCTCCTGCGGAATGCCGGCTTTCATCGCAGCCTGGCGGGCCGGGTTCTGCCCTTCGCCGGCTTGAAGCACCTGGCCGAGGATCACTTCGTCGACTTCCTTGGCATCGACACCGGCGCGCTCCAGCGCACCCTTGATCGCGGCCGCGCCGAGTTCATGCGCCGGAACGGTCGCGAATGCGCCGTTGAACGAACCGACCGCAGTGCGGGCAGCGCTGGCGACGACGATGGATGAACTGCTCATGGAAGCCTCCTCACAGAATGAACACGTATATGAGGCGAAACTGTCAAAGCTTTGCTCCTGAGTCAAACAGCAAGAATTTTCATCGTGCAGATTTCACGAAGCTGTCACCGCCTTCAAAAAATCCAATCAAAGGAAAGGCCTTGCCGCATCGCACAAACCGATTGTCACCAAGCTTCTTTTGCGTCTACACTCCGGAGTGGAGGAATATTCCATACAATCAGACGGGGCCAGGAGACTGATAAATGGCAAAGAATGAGGGCCAGATCGTAATCAAGAAATACGCCAATCGCCGCCTATACAATACCGGCACCAGCACCTATGTGACGCTGGACGATCTGGCGGAGATGGTGAAGAAGGGCGAGGAATTCACTGTCCAGGATGCCAAAAGCGGTGAAGACATTACGCATTCGGTCTTAACACAGATCATTTTCGAACAGGAATCGAAGACCGGCAACACGCTGCTGCCGATTTCCTTCCTCCGGCAGCTGATCGGCTATTATGGCGACCAGATGCAGATGGTCGTGCCGAGCTTTCTCGAGCACTCCATGCGCGCCTTCACGGAGCAGCAGACGCAGATGCGCGAACAGATTAATCGCGCTTTCGGCGAAACGCCGCTTGGAAAGAATCTTCAGCTGCCCATGCAGATGGTCGAGGAGCAGGTCCGCCGCAATACCGAAATGTTCCAACAGGCCATGCAGATGTTCTCGCCCTTCATGAAGCCGCCGGCGAAGGAAAGCCGCAAGGCCGAAGCCAAGGACATCGACGAATTGAAGGAGCAGCTCCGCGCCATGCAGAGCAAGCTGGATAGTTTGTGAGATAAGACGGCACTGGAAAAGGCCTGTGCGTTCATGGAGAGTTTTCACCCCCCTCTGTCACTTCGTGACATCTCCCCCACAAGGGGGGAGACTGGTAATTCGCAGTACCTTCTCGCCGCAAATCACAGGCGCATCTGCTGAAGCTGACCTATAAAGTTTATTCCAGGAAGAAGCGACATACTCCCAACAATCTCCCCCCTTGTGGGGGAGATGTCCCGAAAGGGACAGAGGGGGTATCAGCTGCACGGCACGCAAGCAGCCGCCTCCCCGGCACAAACCCTAACCACAAACAGAAAAAGGCCGGCGAAACGCCAGCCTCTTCATTCATGCCATCAAAGCAGCGCTGGATTATGCGCTTTCCTTCGGCGTCAAAACCTGACGGCCGCGATACATGCCGGTCTTCAGGTCGATGTGGTGCGGACGACGCAGTTCGCCGGAGTTCTTGTCTTCGACATAGGTCGAAGCCTTCAGGGCGTCAGCAGAGCGGCGCATACCGCGCTTGGACGGGCTCGTTTTTCTCTTCGGTACAGCCATTCTCGTTACTCCATGTACGGACGAAACATATCCACGGCCAGCAAGGCGGCCGAAACAGACATGCATCAATTTCGGAAATTGGGCGGGCTTATACATGGCTTGACGGGCTTTGACCAGTCCCCAATAGCATTTTTTACCCGTCGCACCAGATTCGCGGATAGTCGAGACCGATTCAGTCCTCATCCTCCGGCACGGTCCATGTTTCCTGCAATGCCGCTTTCTCCCATTTTTGCCAGGCAGGCAGCGCCTTCATGGCCGCCATATAATCCCGCGTATCCGCCGCATCCGCGATGTCATACCGCTCCAGGCGGCTGACGACGGGGGCAAACATGGCGTCCGCGCCGGAAAAATTCCCGAACAAGAAAGGGCCGCCAGAAAAGGCTCTCGCCTCGCGCCAGATGGCCTCGATACGCGCCACGTCCGCCGTCACTCCATCGGGGAGATCGCGGCGAGCGACCGGACGGCGCATGTTCATCGGGCAGGCGTTGCGCAGGGCACTGAAACCCGACACCATCTCCATGCTGTAGGATCGCGCGAGCGCACGCGCCTGTCGATCCCTCGGCAGAAGCCCGGCATCCGGGAAAAGCTCGGCCGCATATTCGATGATGGCGAAGGATTCCCATACCTTGAAGCCGCCGTGAACCAGCATCGGCACCTTGCCCGTCGGCGACACCTCCCGAATGCGCGGATTTCCGCCTGGAAAATCGAAAGGTATCAGCACCTCTTCGAAAGGAATGCCACACCCCTCCAGCGCAATCCACGGTCGAAACGACCAGGACGAATAGTTCTTATTGCCGATATAAAGCGTGAGCTTGTCCACGATCGCATGTTCCTTTTCAGTGCCGGAATCTGAAGGGAAAGAATTCTTTGAAATGACTCATATCGCCCTTTCATCACGGTCAAGAATGCCAGAGGACGACAAGCCGATCGAACGATAAGTTCTTATATCAGTCATAAAGGCATTTGATGTATGCGTCGGCATTGCGCGCGCGGCGCTGGATCAGCGCGGCGAGCTGGCTGAGACCTCTTCCCGGCTTGCTCGCCACCCGGTCGATCGGGTTCGGCAGCGAAACGGCGAGGAGGGCCGCCTGACGTGCCGTGAGCTTGGAGGCCGGCACCTTGAAATGGTAGCGCGCCGCCGCCTCGATGCCGTAAATGCCTGGCCCCCATTCGGCGATATTGAGATAAATCTCCATCATCCGGCGTTTCGACCAGACGGCCGAGGCGGAAACCGCAAGCGGCAATTCCAGCGTCTTGCGTACGAAAGAGCGGCCGTTCCATAAAAACAGGTTCTTGACGGTCTGCATCGGGATCGTGCTGCCGCCGCGGGTGGATTTGCCGCGCAGCGTTTCCTGGACCAACGCGCGCATTTCGCCCCAATCGACGCCGCCGTGATAACAGAATTGTCCGTCTTCCGAGACCATGACGGATTTCACCAGCACCGGCGCGATTTTATCCAGCGGGACCCAGCGGCGGTCATATCCCTGAAAGGTAACGGCGTCGCCTATCATCAGGGTGGAAACGGGGTGGACGAATGGCAGCAGATAAAAGACGATGAAGAGATAGGGCAGCAGCAGGACGCCGATCACCACAAGGACGACGCGCTGCCAGATTGGCCTTGCCTTGAAGCGCGCCAACGGGGAGGAGCGTTGCGGCACCTCGGCTTCCTCCTCCTCACTATCAGTCGATATGTCCAAGTGCCTGACGTCCACGATCGCTCCATCCCGGTACAACCCCTTCATGCATCCGGGAAACGTTCTGATGCTCCATCCCGTCATACCGTCTACACAAAGCGATGACCAGAGTGCGGCGCAATTCCCACCCGCGTCGACAATTGTCATTGCCAGCAACGGGCTCTCATGCCAAACAGCGCCCATGGACAGCACCCATTCCTCATTCGAGAACCGCCTCAAGGACAATGCCTGCAAGACCGAGGCACTGCTGACCCGGCTTCTCGCCGACGGTAGCCTGAATGACGAGATCGTCCGCCCCGACAGGCTGCTGAGCGCCATGCGCCACGGCGTCCTGAACGGCGGCAAGCGGCTGCGTCCCTTCCTCGTCATGGAATCATCAGCCCTTCTCGGCGGCAATGCCGAGGCAGCGCTCAGGGTCGGCGCCGCACTCGAATGCGTACACTGCTATTCCCTCGTCCATGACGACCTGCCCGCCATGGACGACGACGATCTGCGCCGCGGCCAGCCGACCGTGCACATCGCCTTCGATTACGCCACGGCGATTCTGGCCGGCGACAGCCTGCTGACCTACGCCTTCGACATTATCGCCGCCCCCGAGACGGAGTTGCCAGCGGATCGAAAAATGGCGCTAGTGCTGGCACTGTCGCGCGCAGCCGGCATCGGCGGCATGGCGGGCGGCCAGGCGCTTGATCTCGCCGCGGAGAAAGAAACGCCCGACGAAAACGGCATCACCACGCTGCAGGCGATGAAGACGGGTGCACTAATCCGCTTTGCCTGCGAGGCCGGCGCCATCATCGCTGGCGCCTCGGCCGAAGACCGCAAACGTCTCAGGACTTTCGGCGAAAAGATCGGCCTTGCCTTCCAGCTCGCAGACGATCTTCTCGACCTCACCGCCGATGCCGCCACCCTGGGCAAGGCAACCGGCAAGGATGCCGGCCGCGGCAAGGGTACGCTTGTCGCCCTGCACGGCCAGGAATGGGCAGAAACGACGCTCGCAAAGCTTGTAACCGAAGCAGCCGGCCTGCTGTCCGCCTATGGCCGCAAGGCGGATATTCTGATGGAAACCGCCCGCTTCGTCGCAAACCGCAAAAGCTGATCCCGAAGCACCTCCATGGTATTGCCCGAGATGAGCCACCCACTCGGCAACGGCGACCGGCCCGTGGCCCGTTCAGCCATGGCCATCTATTCAGCCAGGAAATGTCACCATCACAAGAATCCATGATTGCGCCGGATGATTTCCACCGTGATCTATGACACATTCCCGTTCGTATTGGCCTGTAGACGCAGAATTCTCCGCGCCGGCCGAACACCCCCGGGACATCTTCCATGCATGAGACCCTTGCCTACCTGCCGCAGATCCTGCCGGCCTATATCGCCTACATTATTGCCGTCGTTAGCCCCGGCCCCGCCATCATGGCCATTATCGGCACCTCGATGACCCATGGCCGCAAGGCCGGCATGACGATCTCGCTCGGCATATTCGGGGGATCGATGACCTGGGCGATTGCCGCAGCGGCAGGCCTTGCGACGCTGCTGCAGACCTATGCGATGGCGCTGGAAGTTCTGAAGATCTTCGGCGGCATCTATCTGCTGTATCTCGCCTACAAGGCATTCCGTGCCGTGCGTGCCAATGGCGAGCTGCAGACAGCCACGATGGAGCAGAAGACGCCTAGTTTCAAATCGCTGGTCCTGCGCGGCTACGGCATCCACGTCACCAACCCGAAGGCGATCTTCGCCTGGCTGGCCATCATCGCGCTCGGCATGCCGCAGGGCGCGCCCGCTTCCGTGGCGGTGCTAATCATCGCCATCTGCGGCACGACCGGTTTTCTGGCGTTCATGGGCTATGCGATCCTATTTTCGACATCGCATGCGCTGAAAATCTATCGCAATGCGCGCCGCTGGATCGAGGGCGCCATGGCCGGCTTCTATTGCTTCGCCGGCATCAAGCTGCTGACGAGCAATATCTAATCCGGCTTTAAGCGGCGGATTACTCCGCCGCGACGTTTTTCTGGCCGAATCGCTTTTCGATATAATCGGTCACCAGCGCCTCGAAATCGGAAGCAATGTTCGGACCGCGCAGCGTCATGGCCTTCTGGCCGTCGATGAAGACGGGGGCGGCCGGCGACTCGCCGGTACCGGGCAGCGAAATGCCGATGTCGGCGTGCTTGCTTTCGCCCGGACCATTGACGATGCAGCCCATGACGGCGACGTTCAGCGCCTCGACGCCCGGATATTTCTCGCGCCAGACCGGCATGTTCTTGCGGATATCGTTCTGGATGTTCTGCGCCAATTCCTGGAAGACCGTCGAGGTCGTGCGGCCACAGCCGGGACACGCCGCAACCACGGGAATGAACTGGCGGAAGCCCATGACCTGCAGCAATTCCTGCGCCACCTGCACCTCACGAGTGCGGTCGCCATTCGGCTCCGGTGTCAGCGAAACGCGGATCGTATCGCCGATACCATGCTGCAGCACATAGCCCATGGCGGCCGACGAAGCGACGATGCCCTTGGAGCCCATGCCGGCCTCGGTGAGGCCCAAATGCAGCGCATGGTCGGAACGCTCCGACAGCATGGAATAGACGGCGATCAGATCCTGCACCTGGCTGACCTTAGCCGACAGAATGATGCGGTTGCGCGGCAGACCGATTTCCTCAGCAAGATCGGCCGAGATCAGCGCCGACTGCACGATGGTCTCGCGCGTCACCTGCCGGGCCGACAGCGGCGAGCCTTCGGCAGCATTCTTGTCCATCAGCGCGGTCAAAAGATCCTGATCGAGCGAGCCCCAGTTGACGCCGATGCGCACCGGCTTGTCGTAGCGGATCGCCATCTCGATGATCTCGGCAAACTGCTTATCCTTCTTGTCCTTGAAGCCGACATTGCCGGGATTGATGCGGTATTTCGCCAGCGCCTCGGCGCAGGCCGGATGATCGGCCAGCAGCTTGTGGCCGATATAATGGAAATCGCCGATCAGCGGCACGTCCATACCGAGACGCAATAGCCGCTCGCGGATCTTCGGCACGGCGGCAGCACTTTCATCGCGATCGACGGTGATGCGCACGAGTTCCGAGCCGGCTTTGTAGAGGGCGGCGACCTGAGCGACGGTCGAATCGACATCGGCCGTGTCGGTATTGGTCATGGACTGCACGACGACGGGCGCGCCGCCGCCGACGATCACGCCGCCGACATCGACGGCAACGGAGGAACGGCGCGGTTTCGGATCGAAATCGGTGGCGGACGACATGGAAAGCTCTCGCAGGCCTCGAAAATGGGTGCCTTTCAGGTGGATCACGAAGCGGTCGTTGTCAACCGCTCCGGCGATCTCTTTTGATCGGACGGAGCTTAGCCGTTACCGATCAAAAGCGACGAAATTAATGCTTGGCATCCCCGATGCCGTCAGCGTAGCGCGCCAGTGAGGAGAAGGCCAGCACGACGAGCAGCAGCACCGGCAGTGCCATCAGGACCGGCGAGAAGCCGACATGCTCGGCGGCAAAGCCGATCGCGGACGGCGCGACCAGCATGCCGGAATAGCCGAGCGTCGTGACGACCGAAATACCGATGCCGGGCTGCAGCCCCGGAATATTACCAGCGGCGGAAAAAGCGATCGGCACCATGTTGGAAATGCCGATGCCGCAGAGTGCAAAGCCGAGAATGGCGATCGCGGCGTTTGGCGCAAGTGCTGCCGTCAGCATGCCGATGATGGCAAAGACCGTACAGACGCGCAATGTCTTGATCGCGCCGAGCCAATCGCGGACGAAATCGCCGGCAAAGCGCATGGTCGCCATGGTGGCCGAGAAAGCGGCGAAGCCGAAGCCCGACAGCGCCACCGACGCCCCTTTTTCCTGACTGAGATAGAGCGCGCTCCAGTCGAGCACCGCACCTTCCGGCACCATGCAGAACAACGCGACAATGCCGAGGAGCCAGGGCAGCGGAATCATCGGCAGCTTCGCCTTCGGCTTGGCCTCATCATGATGCGGCTGATCGCTGAGGACCATCGGCCAGGCAACGACCAGAAAAACAACGGCGATCGCGGTGGAGGCTTCGGCATGGCCAAGAATGCCCCAGCGCGAGATCAGCAGGCCGCCAATCGCCGAGCCTAGCAGACCGCCGAGGCTCCAAAAGGCATGGCAGGAAGACATGATCGCCCGGCGCATGGATTTTTCGACCGAGACGGCATTGGCGTTCATCGCCACATCCATGGCGCCGATGAAACCGCCAAAGAGGAAGAGCGCGACGGCCGCCGTCCAGACATTCGGCGTCAGCGTCAGCGCCAGAATCATCGGCAGCAGCAGCACCGCAAAGGCACGCACGACGACACGCGAGCCGCGCACCGCGATCTGAGCGCCGGCAAGCGGCATCATGACGAGCGAGCCGACGCCGAAGACGAGGATCATCAGGCCGAGCTCGAATTTCGTCAGCTGAAGCCGCTCGGCGAATTCGGGGATTTTCGGCGCCCAGCACCCAACCATGAAGCCGTTCAACAGGAACATCAACGAAACGGCCGCACGCGGTTTGGTGAAAAATCCACTCCTGCGCACCTCGAGACCCTCGAATCCAGCCCTGTCGTTCATCAAAATTCCCCCAGATCGGCATCGCAGTCTATTTAAATCGATTGAAGTCGCAACGATCGAAACAGATCGCCGCAGTCACATTTCGTCTCCGTCTGTTAAAGCGGAGGCAAAGACACCACAACCCCGAATAAATCATTCATATGTGCACGCCATCGGCGAAATGTCCTATTGACGCGAAAAAAGTAGGCTCCTATCGGTTGAGGCCTGAAAGATTCTTCGGTCGGCCCAAGCCGGGTCATCCTCTGGTGCATCCTCGTGAAAAACTCCATCGGCTATGGCATCCTGCTTACGGTGTTTGCCTACATACTGTTCACTGCCCATGATTCGGCTGTGAAGCTGCTCGTCGCCTCCATCCCCGTCTGGCAGGTCCTGTTCATCCGTAGCTGCACCATCCTTGCCGGCTGCTTCGTCTTCGAAGGCCCGGCGCTCGTTCATAAGGTGGCGCGCTCGCCGATCATCAAGCCGATGATCGTGCGCAGCATCATCATTCTCATCGCCTGGATTTCCTATTATTCGGCGGCGTCCTATCTGCAGCTCGCCGAGGTGACGACGCTCTACTACGCCGCTCCGATCGTCGGCACTATCCTCGCGACCATCGTGCTGCGCGAGAAGGTCACCGTCGCCCGCTGGATGGCGGTTGGCGTCGGCTTTTGCGGCGTCGTGATCGCCTCCAATCCTGTGGGGCTGTCGATTTCCTGGCCGGTCTATCTAGCGCTGCAGGCCGCGGTTCTCTGGGCATGCGGCATGGTGCTCCTGCGCAAGACGGCGCTGCACGAGAAGAGCCATATCCAGATGGCCGTCTCCAACATCCTGTTCATCATCCTAACCGCGGGCATGGCGATCATCCATTGGCACACGCCGACGCCGTTCCAGATCGTCCTGCTCGCCTTGACCGGCATCATCGCCGGCGGCGGCCAGCTTGCCCTTTTCGAAGGCATGCGCCAGGCTCCCGTCTCGGTGCTGGCACCTTTCGAATACACCTCGCTCGTCTGGGCATTTCTGCTCGGCTACCTGATCTGGGGCGACATCCCCGGCGCCAACACCTTCATCGGCGCCATCCTGATCCTCAGCGCGGGATTCATCATCATTATCAGCGAACGGATGAAGCGGCGAACGGCGGCGGCTTGAGGTGGAGCAGCTCCAGTACAAAAACGGCAATTATGCGCAAAATAATTCTAAGCGCCTGAAGAGAGGTTGCTGGCGACTTCAAATATTGCGAACAATAATTTCCAACTTGGGAAAATGATTCGCGCTATGTTTGAGAGAAAAACGGTATTTGTAGTCGGAGCGGGCGCAAGCTGTGAAGTCGGACTCCCAGCCGGCGACAAACTAAAGGATATCATCGCAAGTAAGGTTGATATTCGCTTCCAGCATGGTCATGAACTAGTGCGGGGCGATATAGATATTGTAGAAACATGCCGGTCTCTCGCCCGCGAGTCTAACGGACGAGCGGATATCAACCTCTTATGTGGCGCTGGTCGATCCCTTGCAAGCGCAATGAATCAAGCCATTTCAATTGATAACTATCTGCATGCTCACGCTGAGGATAACTTGGTTGTCACCATGGGCAAACTTGGCATTGCGTCTTCGATCCTCGAAGCCGAGCAAGTCAGCACCATTTATGTGAATGCGTCTAACGGCGACCGGCTAGACTTCGCAAACGTTCGCGACTCATGGCATAATACCTTTGCAAAAATGCTTACGGAAGGCGTGCAGCGAACTGATATAGAACATATCTTCGATAATGTTGCGATCATCACGTTCAACTATGATCGTTGCATCGAACACTATCTCTCATACTGGCTTGCGAATTATTTTAAGCTCCATCTTTCAGATGCACAAGCGCTCACTTTAAAACTACAGATCTATCATCCTTATGGCCAAGTAGGCCGATTGCCTTGGCAAAATTCTCCAGGTGGTGGCATTTCGTTCGGTGAAGAACTTTCCCGTTCCAACTCACTTATTGCTATCTCTCGCCAGCTTCGTACATTCACCGAGCGGGTCGAGGACGACGGTACGCTGGAAAAGATGCGCGATTTGCTTCGCGCGGCCGAGAAAATTATCTACTTAGGATTCTCCTTTGGTTCTATGAACATGGAACTGTTGACCACATTCGATGACGGCCCCAGTAAAGAAGTTTATGGTACAGTGATGGGCATCTCGGGGCCAAACATTAAATCCATTAGCAATGATATTCGAGCTTCTTTGAAGGCTTGCCCAATCACTGCATTGGAGCTGGCAAGCTATGGAGCCAACCAGCTCTTATACGATTATTGGAGGCCCATGCTAGCGTAGCTCCCCTCGTGTACTTTGGGGCGACAGCAAACTGTAATACGGATGAGCGACGGCGGCGGCTTGAGCTGCGTCAATCCGTTTTTTAGCACGCGCAAGCCAAGTTTGCCCGACAAAGCGATCCTTCCGATGCGCACCGAAGCGTTGAATTTCACTCCGCCACGGCGGCAGTTCCTTCGACGAGCTGCGGCCGCCGCATCAAAAGAGCCTGCATCGGCCGCTCGAAGAACTTGAGAAGCACCACCGAGATCCCGATCGTGCAAAGCGTGACCAGCGCCAATATTCCCGTCACAACCGGCAGGGAGAGGTGCTTGCCCAGCAATTTGACCGGAAGCTGAAACGTATAGGGGTGAATGAGGTAGAGCGAGTAGGATGCGTCTCCCAGCAGAACCAGAATGGCCCATAGTTTCCCGGACGGCATCCGCATGAGCAGGAAGCCCGAGACGAAGAGGACCGCAAACAGGCTTGAGGCAAAGAGACTGGGGCCGGCAAGTGTCACGATGAAGAAGCAAGCCCCGCATGCCAGGAGAACGAGCACGAAGGCGGCAGCATTCGATCCGCTCCTGATGGCGCTGTAAGCCGAATATGCCTTGTGAAGCATCATGCCGACAACGAATTCGATCAAGATCGGATTTGTGTAGAAACGCCATTCGACAGATCCCGCGGGCCAGATCTCATGCAGCGCGATCAGGAAGAGGATGGCTGCGGAGGCGAACCAGGTTGCCCTGGCGCCAAAGATCAGGCAGGCGCCGTAGATCAGGTAGAAAAACACCTCGTAACAAAGCGTCCAGCCCAGGAAAAGGATCGGTTGTACGGCGCCTCCGCTTTTCTGATAAGGGATGAAAAGCAGGGATTTGATGACCGTGTCCACCGTCACCACAGTCGAATTGAGCAGGTTGGGCTTCACGAGCGCAATCAAGACGATCACCAGCGTCAGCAACCAATAGAGCGGAACTATTCTCGCAACGCGCTTGCGTGCGAAATAGACAAGCCCCCGCCCCGGATCGGAGGAATAGCTGATGATGAAGCCGCTCAGAACGAAGAAAATGTCGACGCCGGCAGCACCCATGTCGAAATAATTGCGATCGA
The DNA here is from genome assembly GCA_900472485.1 of Hyphomicrobiales bacterium. Classification (GTDB taxonomy): domain Bacteria; phylum Pseudomonadota; class Alphaproteobacteria; order Rhizobiales; family Rhizobiaceae; genus Rhizobium. Next base: position 55,399 of record UCII01000012.1, on the reverse strand, counting down.
CATGGTACTCGAGCACGAGCGTGCGTCCGAAATGAAAGAGAACGACGGAGAAGGCGGCTACAAACCGGAGAAACTGGAGAGAGTCCAATTGTTTCGAGTTTGACCGCCGAATGGAAAGCTCCTGCTCGTTAACCATGACGGCCCCGATCCGCTTTGATTGCTTGTTCCAACACATCCGCCATTGCCGCCTGCGTGCTGCGGCTTGGATGCCAGTTGCATCCAAAATCCTTCGGTTTGACACGTAAATTCAGATATCGCAGGCGGCTTTCGCCTTTCGCGGCGCTCGTCTGGACGACGGCCTTGATTGCTTTCTCGGCCGTATCGAAGTCCTTCTGAGGCATCATCGGACCAAGCGCGGCGTAGAGATACGCTTTTGGAAACTGATATCTTAGCCTGGAGAGAAGCTTGGCGTATTCCCCGCCAAAATCGTCGGGATTCTTGCCGTCCGAAAAGTCGTTCGTCCCCAGATTGATGACGACCGTGGAAACGCGCTCGTCAGCAAGACCAGGTGCGCCGCCTCTCAACAGCGTCCCATTGTCGATGACGTCAAGCATGGTTTTCGTGCCCTTGCGAGCGCGCGAAAGGCCGATTCCCGAAACCGCGAGCGTCGTAAGCTCCATCCCGAGGCTACGCGCTGCGACAGCGGCATATGTCAGATATTGATTTTCAGTTCCGGGGGTAAATTTGCATCCGGGACCGACACCCTCAATGCCGTAGCCTGCAGTGATGGAGTCTCCTATTGCCACCATCTCTTCGGCAGATGCTTCCGCTGGAAGAAACGACCCGTCGGTTTCGGCGGAAACGAATGCGGTATCGCCGACCCATCCTTCGGTGCGACGCGTCGCGCGAACGCTATGGACGCCTCGCAGCAAGCTATCGGCAAGCTGGTATCGGTGCTGCCCCGCCTGCAGGTCAAGGCGTTGAGGAACGCCGTCCAATTCGATCTCCAGGCTGTTTTGTCCGGTATCAACGAGGGTAACCGAGAGCGAAGTGCCTTCGAAACGCAGCGCAAAACCGCTGCCGGGCCAGCCAAAAGCCGCATCGTTGGCCGCAACACGGCCGATCCATTTCGATGGTCGCTCGATCGTTTCCGCCGCAAAGGTCGGCGGGATGGTGCACAAACTCAGAATCAGAAAAAGAGACGCGACCGCGGCATCAAGCCCGGTAACCGGCCGAAGCCGCCAGCGCGCATCGATAGGCAATTCGTTACCTCTCCGGCTGTGTCAGATCGAGTCTCGTATTTTCGCTTTCTGATAGAAACGCCATTTGATCGCTGCCAGCGTCTTGCAGCGAGCCGCCAGGACGCATGTTCGACGCACATGCCTTGCGCGAAGGATGCCGCACCGGGACAATAATCAGATGACGAAATAGGGCGGTGTTGAGAATTGTCACCATGCCGCTCATGTCACGCGGCCGGCGATTCCTGACGATAAGCGGGAGCGGCGGCGCTCTTAGTAGCGTAATCCCGATCTTTTGAGAAAAATATTCGCAATTGCCCATTTATCCCGCAGTTTTCTACGCTTTCGCGATGCAATTTTTCTGCGATGTATGCGACATTGAATGAAACCGCTCCAGAAACGGAAGAAAACGATGAACTGGTTGAAGACTGTTGCCGCCGCCGCCCTCGTGCAGGCTGCATTCCTGCTCCCCGCCCATGCCGGGGAAAACCTCAAGGCGATCCAGTCGGCCGGCGTATTCAAGGTCGGCACTGAAGGGACCTATGCGCCCTTCACCTTTCATGACGAAAGCGGCAAGCTGACCGGCTTTGACGTCGAGATCGCGGAAGCCATCGCCGGCAAGCTCGGCGTCAAGGCGCAGTTCCTGGAAGGCAAGTGGGATGGCCTGATCGCCGGCCTCGACGCCAACCGCTACGATGCCGTCATCAACGAAGTCGGCGTCACCGAAGCACGCAAGAAGAAGTATGACTTCTCCGAGCCCTACATCGCCTCCAAGGCCGTGCTGATCGTCAAGGACAGCAACAGTGCCATCAAGGATTTCGGCGATCTCAAGGGCAAGAAGGCGGCGCAGTCGCTGACCAGCAACTTCGGCAAGCTCGCAACCGAATCCGGCGCCGAGCTCGTCGGCACCGACGGTTTCGACCAGTCGATCCAGCTCGTTCTGACCGGCCGCGCCGACGCCACCATCAACGACAGCCTTTCCTTCCTCGATTTCAAGAAGCACAAGCCCGACGCACCGGTGAAGATCGTCGCCCAGCAGGCCAATGCCGATTTCTCCGCCGTCATCATCCGCAAGGGCGAGCCGGAACTGCTTGCTGCGATCAACAAAGCGCTGGCTGACATCAAGGCAGACGGCACCTATGACAAGATCTCCAAGAAATACTTCGGCCAGGACGTTTCGAAGTAAGAAGGCATAGGCAGCGACATAAAACTGTGAAAAAGATGCGTCCGGGGTCACCTCCGGACGCATTCTGTTATCGAAAGGCTTCTCCTTGGAGCATTGGCTGCAACTGATGTGGGAGTCACTGGGCACGCTGCTTTGGGCGGGGCTCGTCTTCACCATCCCACTCACCTTGATCACCTTCGTTCTCGGCCTTCTGCTCGGCCTGCTCACCGCCGTCGTCAGGCTCTTCGCCCCGGCGCCGTTCGTGGCCATCGCCCGCTTCTATGTCTGGGTGATCCGCGGCACGCCGCTTCTGGTGCAGCTCTTCGTCATCTTCTACGGCCTGCCGAGCCTCGGCATCCTGCTCGACGCTTTCCCCGCAGCCATCATCGGCTTTACCCTGAGCGTCGGCGCCTATACGTCCGAAATCATTCGCGCCGTCATTTCCTCCGTGCCGAAGGGTCAGTGGGAAGCCGCCTATTCGATCGGCATGAACTGGCGCCAGGCGATGAGCCGCACCATCCTGCCGCAGGCAGCCCGCGTCGCCGTGCCGCCGCTGTCGAACACCTTCATTTCGCTGGTCAAGGATACGTCGCTCGCCGCCGCCATCACCGTGCCGGAGCTGTTTCAGGCCGCGCAGCGCATCGTGGCGACGACCTATGAGCCGCTGATCCTCTATATCGAGGCCGCCATCATCTATCTCGTGCTCAGCACCTTTCTGTCGACGCTGCAGGGCTACCTCGAACGCCGCTTCGCCCGCTCGGGCGGCACGCTGGAGGCACAGGCATGATCGAGCTTTCGCATATCGAAAAGCGCTTCGGCGACAATGTCATCCTCAAGGATATCAGCCTGATGATCCCCGAGGGAACGGTGACGGCGCTTGTGGGGCCTTCGGGCGGCGGCAAGAGCACGCTGCTTCGCTGCATCAACCTTTTGGAAATCCCAACCGCCGGAACGATCCGCATCGGCGGGGAGACGGCCACCTTCCAGCCGGGCAAGAAGCCTTCCTGGCAGGACATCCAGAAGATCCGCCGCCAGACGGGCATGGTCTTCCAGAATTTCCAGCTCTTTCCGCATCAGACCGCGATCGGCAACGTCATGGAAGGGCTGACCACCGTGCTGCGCTGGCCGGCAGACAAGGCCCGCGCCCGCGCAGTCGAACTTCTGACCAAGGTCGGCATGGCGCACAAGATAGATGCCTGGCCCTCGACGCTTTCGGGCGGCCAGCAACAGCGTGTCGCCATCGCCCGCGCGCTCGCCCCCTCGCCGCGCGTGCTGCTCTGCGACGAACCCACCTCGGCGCTCGATCCGGAACTGGCGGCCGAAGTGGTCGACGTGCTGGGCAAGCTCGCCAACGAAGGCACGACGATGGTCATGGCAACGCACGACCTGCGCCTCGCCTCCAAGATCGCCAACAATGTCGTGTTCCTTGAGGCGGGCAACATCGTCGAGACCGGCTCCTCACGCAATATCTTCTCCAACCCGGCACAGGAGCGGACGAAGCAATTCATCTCCACGCTGAATTCCGGGCTCAGCTACGACATCTGAGCCCGCCAGCCTGGGTCGAAAACGGCATCGTATTGGGGCAGCCGCGCATTGACGCTGCGCAGCTTTGCGGTTAGCTCTAGTACCATGAACACGGCACTCGTTATCGTAGTGGTAGGAAGGCGCATGGGCAGGATGGCGTAGCCATCCGGCGAAAGCACCCATGCGCGGTAAGCAGGCTCCTGACGGGGCCTTTTTTATTGCCCGGAATCCGGGCGGCGCCTCGTCAAATCCCCTTCGACTTCCCATCCACACGACGGACAAGGCCATGACGCGCACCGAAAGCCGCATCGACCAATCATCCACACATGCAATCGATGATCCAATGCCGGAAAGAGCCGCGCCGCCGCGGCTGATAACCCTCATCCTGCTCTCGGCGCTTGCCGTGCTGCCCGTAAATATGATCCTGCCGTCTCTGCCGAAGATATCGGCGGCATTCCATGCCGATTTCGCTCTCGTGAACCTCTCCGTCGCCGGCTTTTCCATCGTGACTGCGTTCCTGGAAGCGATTGGGGGAGCGATATCGGACCGGTTCGGCCGCCGGCCGATCGTCCTGGCGGCGCTCGCAATCTTCATCATCGCCTCGCTCGGCTGCGTTCTCGCTCCGACTATCGGCATTTTCCTGCTGTGCCGCATGATGCAGGCGTGCATCGGACCGTGCTATTCCGTCGCCCTCGTCATCATCAAGGAAACATCGGACGAGCGCCAGGCTGCCAGCAAGTTCGGCTATCTCGCCATGGGATGGGCATTGGCGCCGATGGTCGGACCGCTGTTCGGTGGTTCGCTGGACGAGATTTTCGGTTGGCAGGCAAGCTTCATCGTCCTTGCGATCTTCGGTAGCGCCGCCTTCCTCCTGTCCCTGCGCGAACTGAAGGGATCGAAAGCACCCGCGTCCGCTGCCCGCAGAAACTATCTTGCCTCCTACACCCTGCTTTTGCGTTCGGCGCGATTCTGGGCCTATACGCTCTGCATGGCCTGCTCGATGGGCGTGCTTTATATCTTCCTCGGCGGAGCACCGCTGACGGTAGGCGATACGCTCGGCGGTTCGAGCGCCAAGCTTGGCTTCTATATGGGCCTCGTTCCCGCCGGCTTCATTCTCGGCAGCTATCTCGCGGGTCGCTATGGCGCAAAAATCCCCATCGGCACAATCCTCATCATCGCGCGGCTGCTGACCTGCATCGGCCTGTCAATTGGGCTCGCCTTGTCGCTATCGGGCATGACTGAGGTTCTGGCGCTCTTCGGCCCCTGCATCTTCATCGGTATCGGCAATGGCCTCACCATGCCAGCCGCCAATAGCGGCGCCATGTCGGTCAGATCGGATATTGTGGGAATGGCAGCAGGGCTCGCCGCCGCTATGCGGATATCGGGCGGCGCGCTCATCGGCTCGATCGGTGGCCTGTTCATCGCGCGATCGCCAACGATCCATACGCTCTTCGCCCTGATGCTGGCATCGGCGGTACTCGCGCTGCTGGCAGCAATCTGGGCCGCCATCGTCGAGCGGCGTACCCGCAAGCCGGATTAAAAGCAACTCCGTCGCAAAGCCGGCAATAGCCAGGCTTTGCGACGGAAGACATTCCGTATTTTAGTCGGCTGCCAGAATTGAAAGCCGTCCTTGCCGCTTAGGCGCCATAGACGACGAGCAGATCCTTGGCGTCGATCTGGTCGCCGGCGCGCACCAGCACCTCGGAGATGGTGCCGTCCTTTTCGGCGTGCAGCGCCGTCTCCATCTTCATGGCCTCGATGGAAACAAGCACGTCGCCGGCCTTGATCGCCTGGCCGGGCGAAACGAAGACGGTTGAGATGACGCCCGGCATCGGCGCGCCGACATGGGCGGCATTGCCGGTCTCGGCCTTGCGGCGCACCGCACTGCCGGAGGCCCCATGGGCGCGATCCGGCACCTTGATGCGGCGCGGCTGGCCGTTGAGCTCGAAGAACACGGTGACCATGCCCTTCTCGTCGGTCGCCGTCATCGCCTGGTTGACGATGACGAGCGTTTTGCCCTTCTCGATCTCGGCAAAGAGTTCATCACCTTCCTTGAGACCGTAGAAATAGGCCGGCGTCGGCAGCACCGAGACCGGGCCATAGGTGTCGGCGGCCAGCGCATAGTCGGTGAAGACCTTCGGATACATCAGGTAGGAGGCGAATTCGAAATCATCGACCTTGCGCTCCAGCTTCGTCTCGATGACCTTGCGCTCCGCATCGAGATCGGCTTCGGCAAGCAGCGAGCCGGGGCGGACGGTATAGGGCTTGTCGCCCTTCAGTGCCTTCTTCTGCAGCGCTTGCGGCCATCCGGACGGCGGCTGGCCGAGATCGCCCTTGAGCATGGAAACGACCGAATCCGGGAAGGCGATATCCTTGGCCGGGTTCTCGACATCGGCGACCGTCAGGTCCTGGCTCACCATCATCAGCGCCATGTCGCCGACGACCTTGGAGGACGGCGTCACCTTGACGATATCGCCGAACATCTGGTTGGCATCGGCATAGGCCTGCGCCACCTTGTGCCAGCGGGTCTCGAGACCGAGCGAGCGGGCCTGCTCCTTGAGGTTGGTGAACTGCCCGCCGGGCATTTCGTGCAGATAGACTTCCGAAGCTGGTCCCTTGAGATCGCTTTCGAAGGCGGCGTACTGGTGTCGAACGGCCTCCCAGTAGAAGGAGATCCGGCGGATCCATTCGGGATCGAGGCCCGGATCGCGCTCGGAGCCCTTGAGTGCTTCGACGATCGAGCCGAGGCAGGGCTGCGAGGTATTGCCTGATAGCGCATCCATCGCCGCATCGACGGCATCGACGCCGGCGTCGACCGCCGCCAGCACGGTCGCGGCGGCAATGCCTGACGTATCATGCGTGTGGAAGTGGATCGGCAGACCGGTCGCCTCGCGCAGCGCCTTGAACAGCACCTTGGCCGCAGCAGGCTTCAGCAAGCCCGCCATATCCTTCAGCGCGATGATATGGGCGCCGGCCTTTTCGAGCTCGACGGCGAGATCGGTGTAATATTTCAGATCATACTTCGGACGGGCCGAATTGAGGATATCGCCGGTGTAGCAGATCGCCGCCTCGCAGAGCTTGTTCTCCTCGGCAACGGCATCCATCGACACGCGCATGTTCTCGACCCAGTTCAGGCAGTCGAAGACGCGGAAGAGATCGACGCCGCCCTTGGCCGCCTGGCGGACGAAGTATTTCACGACATTGTCGGGATAGTTGGTGTAGCCGACGCCGTTGGCGCCGCGCAAAAGCATCTGCAGCAGCAGGTTCGGCGCGCCCTCGCGGATCAGCGCCAGACGCTCCCACGGGTCTTCCGTGAGGAAGCGCATGGAGACGTCGAAGGTGGCGCCGCCCCAGCATTCCAGCGAAAGGAGCTGCGGCAGGGCGCGTGCATAGGTGCCGGCGACGCTGGCAATATCATAGGTACGCATGCGGGTCGCAAGCAGTGACTGATGGCCGTCCCGCATCGTCGTGTCGGTCATCAGCACCCGCTTTTCATTGCGCATCCACTCGGCGAATTTCTGCGGGCCGAGCTTGTCCAGCAACTGCTTGGTACCGTCGGGGATATTGCTGTCGATGTAGGGCAACACAGGCTGCGCCACCTTGGGCGAAGGTACTGGACGACCGCGCGTTTCCGGATGTCCGTTGACCGTGACGTCGGCGAGATAGGTCAGAAGCTTGGTGGCGCGATCCTGGCGCTTGACCTGCTGGAACAGTTCCGGCGTGGAATCGATGAAGCGCGTCGTATAGCTGTTGTCGCGGAATTTCTCGTGCGTGATGATCGCTTCGAGGAAGGTCAGATTCGTCGCGACGCCGCGGATACGGAATTCGCGCAACGCCCGATACATGCGGGCGATCGCCTCCTGCGGATTCGGCGCCCAGGCCGTCACCTTCACCAGCAGCGGATCATAATAACGGGTGATGATCGCGCCGGTATAGGAGGTGCCGCCGTCGAGGCGGATGCCGAAGCCGGATGCCGAGCGATAAGCAGTGATGCGGCCGTAATCCGGAATGAAGTTATGTTCCGGATCTTCCGTCGTCACGCGGCACTGCAGCGCATGGCCGTTGAGGCGAATCTCTTCCTGCTTCGGAACGCCCGATTCCGGCGTGCCGATGGCAAAGCCGTCGAGAATATGGATCTGCGCCTTGACGATATCGATGCCGGTGACGACTTCGGTCACCGTGTGCTCGACCTGGATGCGCGGATTGACTTCGATGAAGTAGAATTTGCCAGTGTCTGCATCCATCAGATATTCGACGGTGCCGGCACCGACATAATTTGTCGCCTGGGCGATCTTCAGCGAATAGGCGGCCAGCTCCTGGCGCTGCGCTTCCGCGAGATAAGGGGCCGGCGCACGCTCGACGACCTTCTGGTTGCGGCGCTGCACCGAACAGTCGCGCTCGAACAGATGCACGACATTGCCGTGCGTGTCGCCGAGGATCTGGCTTTCGACATGCCGGGCGCGCTCGACGAGCTTTTCAAGATAGACCTCATCCTTGCCGAAGGCAGCCTTCGCCTCGCGCTTGGCTTCCGTCACTTCCTTGGCGAGATCGGCCTCGGAGCGGATGACGCGCATGCCGCGGCCGCCGCCGCCCCAGGAGGCTTTGAGCATGACCGGATAGCCGATCTCGGCCGCCATCTTGGCGACTTCGGCCATATCGTCAGGCAAGGGATCGGTTGCCGGCACGACCGGTACGCCGACCGAAATCGCGAGATTGCGAGCTGCCACCTTATTGCCGAGCTGGCGCATCGTATCGGCGCGCGGGCCGATGAAGATGATGCCGGCGGCATCGCAGGCATCGACGAATTCCGGGCTTTCCGACAGCAGGCCATAGCCTGGATGGATCGCGTCGGCGCCGGAAAGCTTGGCGACGCGGATGATCTCGTCGATCGACAGATAGCTCTCGATCGGCCCGAGATCGCGAGCAAGATGCGGACCGCGGCCGACCTGATAGCTCTCGTCCGCCTTGAAGCGGTGCAGCGCGAGTTTGTCTTCCTCGGCCCAGATGGCCACCGTTTTTATGCCAAGCTCGTTGGCGGCGCGGAATACGCGAATGGCGATTTCGGAACGGTTGGCAACCAGGATCTTGGAAATGGGCAATGCTGTCTCCTCACGGCATCGAAACGGGCAATGCTGCACCCGCGAAGAGAATTCTTAACTTCTTGTCACAGGAAGTTCAATTTCTCCTGCGACATCCGACATCAAAATAGTTGCCGTTACGGAATAAGTCCGTTTCTGAAAGCGATGGCAACGATGTGCTGCCGATTTCTGGCTTTCAGCTTGTCCTGGATGCTGTTCATATACCAATCGACGGTATGATTGGAGATGACAAGCAGCCGGCTGATCTCGATCGACGTCATGCCGTCCGCAAGGTGGTTGAGCACCTCCATCTCGCGCTTGGTCAGCTTCAGCTCGGCCGTTCCCGCCCCCTCCAACGATTGCGCCTCGTCGCGCAGCTCCAAAAGTCGCCAGAAGATTTTTCTCGCGACGGCGTCGAAGACGGAGATTTCCGTCGGAGAAAGATCGACCGCCTCGCCGCCGATCGTCATGCTTCCCAGCAGGCCGTTCCGACCGTGGATCGGAAAAAGATAGCCATCGACAAGCCCGTTGGCGCGGGCATCCGCCATCATCTGCTCCATACGCCGCCGCAGCGGGTCCTTCTTCAGCGCCGCCACGGCATCGCTCCAGCGAAAGGGGCGCTGTGCCTGGGCGGCATAGCGCGCAACCGGGTCGACGAGCATGTACCTCTTGCGGACATAGGTCAGCGGCCATTGATCGGGCCAACGGCCCGCCAGGATGAAATTCGCGACATCGACATTCGGTCGCGTCTGTTTCAATACCCCATAGAAATCGAACTTATAGGAGCGGAGCACGAGTTCCAGTTCGGCCACGACGTCCTTGGCGAGCTTGCATTCTTCGATGACCACAAGCAATTGTATTAGCGAATGGATATTCACATTTACCCCTCGGCCTCGCAGCCTGAATTATCGACGGGCGAGCGTTGCAACCCTGCTCGCCAGGCCCCATAGCGCGCTTAATCGCCGGCAACATACTCAGGCCGGCGCAAAATTGAACGCCTTTGGCGATTTTTTTGCCGTTCAACCCTGAATGGCCGCCTTCGGCGTGACTTAATAGTAACGGACGATGTGGCGGCAGGGTCGTCCCCAAATTGTCACATTTCTGCGGCGACCGATAGCACCTCGCTGCGGCAGCACGCGCCAGGCGGGAAATTCTCCTGAAAAAACAGCTTCAGATTCCGTTAATCGCCGGTTCAGGTACCGATCTGTAGTGTCGCAGCATTCCGAGTTTTGCTGATGCACAGAGGGTGCCTGACGTGTCACTGTTCAAAGTCTATGCAAGAGCCCTGAAGTATCTTGGCGCGTATCGATACCGCGTTTGGATGGTCGTAGCCGCAAACATCGCGCTTGCGATGACCACCATCTATGAGCCGGTTCTGTTCGGCCGCATCTTCGACGCCATTGCCAAGAAAGAAGCCGTCACGCCGACCATGATGCTGTGGGCCGGCTTTGCCGTCTTCAGTGCTGTCGCCTTCATCGTGGTGTCCCGCGAGGCCGACCGCCTTGCGCATGGCCGCCGCGCCTCCCTGCTAACAGAAGCATTCGGCCGCATCATCTCGATGCCGCTCTCCTGGCATAGCCAGCGCGGCACGGCGAGCGCGCTGAACACGCTGCTTCGCGCCTGCGAAGCGCTGTTCGGCCTGTGGCTCGAATTCATGCGCAACCACCTCACGACCGCAGTCGCGCTCGTCGTCATGATCCCGACGGCCATGGCCATGGACCTGCGCCTATCCGCAGTCCTCGTCCTGCTCGGTGTCTTCTACTGGATCATCGGTCGTCTGGTCATGAGCCGCACGAAGGATGGCCAGACTTCGGTCGAAAGCCATTACAATACCGTCTTCTCACATGTGAGCGACTCGATCAGCAACGTGTCGGTGCTGCACAGCTACAACCGCATCGAAGCTGAGACCAAAGCGCTGAAGTCGTTCACCGAACGTCTGCTGGAGGCCCAGTATCCAGTTCTCGACTGGTGGGCGCTTGCCGGCGCGCTGAACCGCACGGCCTCGACCGTCGCCATGATGGCGATCCTGATGATCGGCACAGTTCTTGTCCAGGATGGCAGCCTGAGCCTCGGCGCGCTCATCACCTTCATCGCCTTTGCCAACGTGCTGATCGGCCGCCTGGAGCAGCTGCGCAACTTCGCCAACCAGATTTTCGAAGCTCGCGCCAAGCTCGAAGACTTCTACACGCTGGAAGATTCGGTTCGTGACCGCGAAGAGCCGGCCGGGCTTGCCGAAATCAAGGACGTCAAGGGCGAAGTGGAGTTCCGCGATGTCTCCTTCGGCTTCGCCAATTCGTCGCAGGGCCTGCACGACATCTCCTTCAAGGTGAAGGCTGGCCAGACCGTCGCCATCGTCGGCCCGACCGGCGCCGGCAAGACGACGCTCGTCAACCTGCTGCAGCGTGTCTTCGATCCGCAGAAGGGCCAGATCCTCGTCGATGGTCACGACATCACCAAGGTGACCCGCAAGTCGCTGCGCCGCTTCATCGCCACCGTCTTCCAGGATGCCGGCCTGCTGAACCGTTCGATCAGCGATAACATCCGCCTTGGCCGTGAAGGTGCGACGCAGGAGGAAATGATCCGCGCCGCCCAGGCCGCCGCCGCCAACGACTTTATCGAAACCCGCGAAGGCGGCTACGATACCCGCGTCGGCGAGCGTGGCAACAAGCTCTCGGGTGGTGAACGCCAGCGTATCGCGATCGCCCGCGCCATCCTCAAGGATGCGCCGATCCTCGTGCTCGACGAAGCGACCAGTGCGCTCGACGTCGAAACCGAAAACCGGGTCAAGACCGCGATCGACAACCTGCGCCAGAACCGCACGACCTTCATCATTGCGCACCGCCTGTCGACGGTTCGCGAAGCCGACATGGTCCTCTTCCTGGACAATGGTCGCATCATCGAGAATGGCAGCTTCAACGAGCTCAGCCAGAGCAACGGCCGCTTCGCCGCCCTGCTGCGCGCCAGCGGTATCCTGACGGACGAGGAAGTCCGCAAGGCACACGCAACGGAAAACGAAGCCGCCTGATCTTCGCAAGGGGCCCAAGATCGAAGCCGGGAGAGCGACGCTCTCCCGGCTTTTTGCTGTCGAGGATGTGAGCGTGGTAATGATTGTCACTCAGGCGCGAGGGCATGTTCAATGTATGCCCCTCACCCCCGCCCTCGCCCCGCAAGCGGGGCGAGGGAGTTTACCGCTCAAGATCAGCACCTTTATCCGCACGTGCCACAAACACGGAACAGGTTCCCTCTCCCCGTTTCAACGGGGAGAGGGCTAGGGTGAGGGGCTCTGCCTGTAAGAAACCCAACTCCGGAAAACATAGCCCATCAAATACAAGAAAGACCCGGCGGGAAAACCGGGCCTTTCCGTTTTCTGATCGGAGGTCAATACGGACGAATGCCGACTGGAGTTAGGGTCGGCACCCGACCGGCATCGGATCAGAACTTGCACTCGAAACTAAGCAGGCCGTCCAGTTGTCAGTGCCGATCCCGTAGGTCGAACCGCGCAAGCACGCGGCGCGGCAGAAGCCTTCAATGACGCTTTCCGAAATGCGCAGGCATTGCCATCTTTGCCGCAGGCGTCTTCGCCGCGCGCTGGCCGGCAAGCTCAAGCCGCTTGTGCTCGAGATGATAGGCATAGAGGAACTGCACAGCGATGCCGAAGACGACATAGACAGCACCGACGACGGGGCTCTTGTTGGTCACGTAGAGAAGGACCTGGCCTGCCATGGCGAGGATGGTGCCGGCAACGAAGATGTTCAGCGAATGCCGCCCGAGGATCGTCAGCGGGTGATTGGCCGAGCGGCGCAAGAACGCGGAAATGGCGGGGATACTAACGATCAGATACGCGAGCGCCAGAACATGCAGCAGCCGCGGCAGGGACAGGAAGGTCTTGTCGAAGCCGGTGACGACGGTCGGCAGACCGAGCGTGGCGAGATAGTCGCCGAGTACCCATAGCTTGTCGGTCACCCAGATGAAGCACACGAGCACATAGGCGCAGGCCAGCGCGATCAGGACCGGATGGGCAGGAATTTGCCCGCCGCGCTTGACATGCATGCTGGCGACGAAGCCGATGACAAAAAGCAGCTGCCAGGATAGCGGATTGAGGAACCAGAAGCCGTCAAGCAATGTCGTATGCGGCGCGATGTAATAGATGCCGGATACCAGCCAGACGGCGACCGAAATCGCGAGCAGAAGCAGGGGGCTCCTTGCCTCCAACAGCATGATCAGCGGCAGCATCAGGAACAGGGCGCCGTACATGGGCAGAATGTTATTGTAGCCGATCTGGTGCCCGAGCGTCAGCAGCGCGGGAATGCCGCGCGCCGGGTCCATCAGCAGGGCAAGGATGTTCACTTCGCAGAGCAAGCCCTTCTGGTGGAAAATCCACGCGCCTGAAATGAAGAGTACCAGCGTCACGAAGGTTGTGATCATATGCGCGGTATAGAGCGTGAAGGCGCGCCTGACCGCTTTCCAAGCCATTGTCAGCCGACTGCCCGGAAGAAACTTGGTTCCGTAGGCAAGACCGACGGAGATGCCGGAGATCAGCACGAAAGCCTCGGCGCCGTCGGAGAATCCGAAATTCTTCGACGTGAAATCCTCGAAGATCTGCCCCGGCACATGGTTGATGAAGATCATGATCAGAGCCAAGGCTCTGAGAACATCCAGTCGAGTATCCCTCTGGGAGACCGGCTTCGGCAAACTCACGCGTTGTGCCAGCACCGGGCTCATATTCGCCCTCGAATTCATAAAACTCTCCTGTTCCGACACTCAAATGCAATCGGGGCCAAAGAGTTCCCCTTTTGGCCCCGATCGTCGAAGCGAAACAGTGCAAAACGCTACTGTCCGACCGGATAGCCCTCTTCGGGATGGGCGATCGCCCTGTCATTGATGGTGACCGAGTATGTCGCTGCATCGGGCGCTTTTGAGACGGAAATACGGTAATTTCCGCTCGGCAGTTCGATGTCCGCCGCAAAGTCGTCCCAGTTCGAAGGCGGGGGCCGGTTTGACGAAGAGCCGGCCGTTTTTCACGCGGATACCGAGAATGCCTTCGACAACGACGCGATACAGCGAGCCGGCGGAGCCTGTGTACCAGGTCCAGCCGCCACGGCCCGTCAATTGTCCTTCGCCGTAGATAGCAGCAGCAACCACATAGGGCTCTACACGATAGGTATCGGACTGATCACGATCGCGTGCATGGTTGATTGGGTTCAGCATATCGAAGCAATTGCCAGGCATCCCGCCGGGATCCATCTCCGCCAGCGGCATGACGACCCAGATGGCCGCATGGGTATACTGGCCGCCGTTCTCCCGCACACGAGGCGGTTAGGACTTGATGTAGCGCGGATCTCGCGCCGGCTTCGCGAAAGGTGGCGTGAACAGCCAGATGATCCGGTTTCGTCATCGATGAGCTTGTCGGGCACGGCATTCTTCGCCTTCTCGACGCGCCCTGTCGCCTTCGCCGGAGAGAATGTTTGCCAATGAAATGAGATCGGAAGTTGCACGAGAAGAAAAACGGCCAGACTTGATCGACCGGACCCGCAAACTTGTCAATTTTCAAGAGATGGGCCGCATCGGCCTCACATCAGCAACGGAACAAGCCGCCGCCCGCCAACGTCGCCTTAGACAACGATACCGCAAACAATGGCCGCAACGAAGAGGAATGCAGCCGAAAACAGGACGACATGAACAGCCGTTTGAATCTTCTGCCGCGTCTTGGCGGCGCGCTTGGAACCACCGAACTGATTCACATGCGTATTCGAAATACCCAAATTCGCCATGTGTCGCCTCCGTTCGTTTCTTATATGTCTCTCAGGCCAAGCCTGGGACGAATATTCATATATTTTCTATCAACTAGGTAGAGATGAATTTCCGTCCAGAGCATCAGCTGAGAAAAATTAAACCACTGGATTTCGAGGACCCGAAAGATCGGCAATGCCACTTCAGCAAAGAATGCGGCGGGCCCAAATCAAGCTGCGCTCAATGGCGCTGGCATCAGCCGTCTGCTCTTCGGCAGATCCGGTCTGGCGGCGGCTGTTTTCGTCAGAAAGAGTAGCGGACCGTGCACCTTCCCGTTTCGCCGGAACCGGCGGATGAAGATAGCCCATGGTCATGCCACCCATGAAAAACATGCCTGCCTCCACTTAACGTGTGACCCCTCATCGGGATCACGAAAGTTAACTGCCATTAACGAGATCATGACAGAATTGCGGCAGGTGTCAATAGTCTATACGATTGGTCGTGTTTAAGCGGCCCATTCGTTAACGCGCCGCTGGGGCAAAAGTCGCCCGCTAAGAGCAATTCCAGCAAAAGTGCGAAGCGGTTTTGCGTCCGGAATTGCGTAAAACCAAAGAGATAGAGCCTTTCCGCGATTCAAAGAAAAGCGGAAAGGCTCTAGGCGCGGACAAACCCCTTGCTGGCGACCATCAGATTGCGCGTGTAATCTTCCTTGACATCGCCGGCTGCCAATTCTTTCGCAGTCAGCCTCTCGACGACCGCACCGTTACGCATGACGGCCAGGCGCTCGCACATATGGGTGATGACGCCGAGATCGTGGCTCACCATCACGAAGGTCAGATGGCGGTCCTTGCGCACCTGCTCGAGAAGGTTCAGCACTTCGGCCTGCACGGAAGCATCCAGCGCCGAAGTCGGCTCGTCGAGCAGCAGGATGGACGGTTCGACGATCAGCGCGCGCGCAATGGCGACGCGCTGGCGCTGGCCGCCGGAGAGCTGGTGCGGATAGCGGAAGCGGAAGCCCTTTCCGAGGCCGACTTCGTCCAGCGCCCTGGCGATGCGGGTCTCCGTATCGCCGATCCCGTGAATCGACAAAGGCTCCAGCAGCAGCCGGTCGATCGTCTGGCGCGGATGCAGGGAGCCATAGGGGTCCTGAAACACCATCTGCACCTGACGATAGAAGGTCTTGCTGCGCCTGGCGCCCTTCAGCTGTTCGCCGCCGACCTGAATCTTGCCGTCGGTGACGGGCGCAAGGCCGGCAACGGCGCGCAGCAGCGTCGATTTGCCGGAGCCGGACTCGCCGACCAGACCGAAGGATTCGCCCTTGTTCACGTCGATGCCGACGGCATCGAGCGCATAATAGCCATCATAGACGACGCTGAGGCCATCAACTGCGAGCGCTGTCGTCATGCCGCCCACTCCGGCTTGCGATCGAGCACCGGCAGCGGATGCCTGTTTTCACCTATGACTGGCATGCAGTTCAGCAGGCCGCGCGTATAGGGGTGCTGGGCATTGTTCAATTCGGAAGCCTTGAGCTCTTCCACCACCTTACCTGCATACATGACGATCACGCGGTCGCAGAAGGACGATACCAGCCGCAGGTCGTGCGAGACGAAAATCAGCCCCATGCCGCGCTCCGACACGAGCTTGTCCATGATCTTGAGCACATCGAGCTGAACGGTAACGTCGAGCGCCGAGGTCGGCTCATCGGCAATCAGCAACTCCGGCCCGGCGATCAGCATCATGGCAATCATGACGCGCTGGCCCATGCCGCCCGAGACCTCGTGCGGATGCAGGTCGTAGACACGGCCTGGATCGCGGATCTGCACCGCTTCCAGCATGGCAAGCGCGCGGTCACGAGCTTCGGCCTTGCTGATCTTCTCATGTGTGCGCAGCGTCTCGGTAATCTGCTTGCCGATGGTCATGACAGGATCCAGCGAATATTTCGGATCCTGCAGTACCATGGCGATGCGCTTGCCGCGCAGCGACCGGCGTTCCCTAGCCGAAATCGACAGGAGGTCGATGCCGCTGAAGTCAAGCTTGTCGGCGGTGACGATGCCATGCGGCGGCGTCAGCCCCATGATGGCACGGCCGGTCTGTGATTTGCCGGATCCGCTCTCGCCGACGATGCCGAGCCGCTCGCGACCGAGCGTGAAGGACACACCGCGTACGGCGTCGATGACGCCGGTGCGGGTCGGATAACGAACCCTCAGGTTCTCCACGGTTAAAAGTGTCGTCATTGCCCGCTCTCCTTCGGATCGAGCGCATCGCGCAGGCCGTCGCCGAGTAGGTTGAAGCCGAGGCTGACGATGAGGATCGCAATGCCAGGCATGGCCGCCACCCACCATTGATCGAGATAGTATTTGAAGCCGCTTGCGATCATCACGCCCCATTCCGGCAGCGGCGGCTGCGCGCCGAGCCCGAGGAACCCGAGGCCGGCGGCCGTCAAGATCACGCCGGCCATGTCGAGCGTGACGCGGACGATCACCGAGGAGATGCAGAGGGGCATGACATGCCGGAAGATGATGCGCAGCGGCGAGGCACCCATGAGCTGCACGGCGGCGATATAGTCCGAACGCCGCACCGTCATGGTTTCGGCCCGCGCCAGGCGCGCATAGGGCGGCCAGGAGGTGATGGCGATGGCGATGACGGCATTCTCGATGCCCGCGCCGAGCGCGCCGGCGAAGGCAAGCGCCAGTACCAGCTTCGGAAAGGCAAGGAAGATGTCGGTGATGCGCATCAAGATCGTGTCGGTCCAGCCGCCGAGATAGCCCGACACCATGCCGATGGTCAGCCCGATCGGCGCCGAGATGATCGCAACCAGAATGACGATGTAAAGCGTCCAGCGCGAGCCGTAGATGAGGCGCGAGAGGATGTCGCGCCCGAGGTCGTCGGTGCCGAGAAGGTACCCCGGCGTTCCCGGCGGTTTCAGATAGGCATTCGTGAGATCGCCGATGACGGGTGAATGCGGGGCGATGACATCGGCAAGCGCCGCCACGACCACGAGCGCAATGATGATTGCAAGCCCGATCACGGCCAGGCGGTTGGCAGAAAATTGCCGCCAGGTGACATAGGCGCGCCCTAACCTCGCCTGCCGGCGCGACTGCGGCCGGTTGGAGAGCAGCCAGTCCCTCAAGCTGGATTGGGTGGTCTCGACAGTCATTTACGTCGCGTCCTTGGGTCGAGGGTCCGATAGAGCAGATCGGAAATCAGGTTGATGCCGATGAAAACCGTGCCGATGACGATGGTCCCCCCGAGGACGGCATTCATGTCGGCATTGCGCAGTGAGCTGGTGATGTAGAAGCCGATGCCCGGCCAGGAGAAGACGATCTCGGTCAATACCGATCCCTCCAGCAGCGAGGCGTAGGAAAGCGCGATCACAGTGATCAGTGGCACCATGGCGCTGCGCAGCGCATGGCCCCAGATCACCCGCGTCTCGGAAAGCCCCTTGGCGCGGGCTGCGACGATATATTCCTGACCCAGTTCGTTCAGCATGAAGCTGCGCGTCATGCGGCTGATATAGGCGAGCGAGAAATAGCCGAGCAGCGACGCCGGCAGGATGATGTGACGGAACACGTCCCAGAAGACGTCCCATTGCCCCTGCATTGCGCTGTCGAGCAGGAAGAAACCCGTGATCGGCGTGAAAGTATATTCATAGGCGATGTCGATACGGCCGGGGTAGGCGACCCAGTTCAGCTTCGCATAGAAGATGACGAGCGAGACCATGGCCAGCCAGAAGACCGGCAGCGAATAGCCGACCAGGCCGATGACGCGCACGATCTGGTCGATGATGCTGTTGCGGCGCACGGCAGCGAGAACGCCGAAGGGAACCCCGAAAACGGCGCCGATGATCGTGCCGACGGTGGCAAGCTCCATCGTCGCGGGGAAGACGCGTTTGATGTCGTCCATGACCGGATTGGTCGTCAGCACCGACGTGCCGAAATCGCCGCTGAGCGCACTCAACAGGTAATAATAGAATTGCAGATAGAGCGGTTGGTCGAGATGCATCTCGCGCCGGAGGCGCTCCAGCACCTGCGTCGGCGCATGGTCGCCGGCAATCGCCAGCGCCGGATCGATCGGAATGACGCGTCCGATGAAGAAGGTGACGGCCAGAAGACCGAGATAGGTCGTGACGGCCACGACGAGGAATCGCAGCAGACCCATGAAAAAGGGAGCGGCACGGCCCTTCTTGGGCCGCACCTGCATTTTTCGTTCGACAGTGCTCAAAGAACTAGTCCCGCCGGATCATCACTTCGAGATCGGCCAGACGAAGTTGTTGTCGAAGCTCGGACCAAGCTTGAAGTCCTTCACGTCCTTGCGATAGCCGGCGACTTCCGTCTGCTGATAGAGGATAATGAAGGGACTTGCTTCCAGAAATTTCTTCTGGATGTCCTGATACATGGCGCCGCGCTTGGCCGCATCGCCTTCGAACAGCGCAGCCTTGGCGAGCTTCTCCAGTTCGGGAGTGGTCCAGGTGTTGCGCCAGACCAGCGTCTTGTTGCTGCTGGTATCGGAATTGTCGTCGTTGGTGGTGAAGGTATCGGCGTTGGAATGGGGGTCCCAATAATCCGGGCCCCAGTTGCCGAAGTAGATATCGTGATTGCGGGCACGATACTTCGTCAGCTTCTGCTTGCCGTCACCGGGGATGATCTCCACCTTGATGCCAGCCTGGCCGAGCGTCTGCTGGATCGCAGTCGCGATGCCCGTATCCGGCTCGATGCTGCGCACGTCCATGGTGATCGAGAAGCCATTGGGCAGGCCTGCCTTGGCCAGCAATTCCTTGGCCTTGGCGACGTCGAGCTTGAACGGGTTTTCATCGAGCGAGCCAAGCATGCCCTTCGGTTCGAAGGTCTGGTGGATTTCGCCGATACCCTTGATCAGCGTCTTGCCGATGGCATCGTAATCGACCAGATACTTGAACGCCTGCTGCACTTCCGGCTTGGCCAGGTTGGCGTTCTTCTGGTTGAGGCTCATATAGTAGATGGTGCCCTTCGGCGCGCTGGTCGAAGCAAGCTGCGCGTTCTTCTCGACAGCCTCAAGATCGGTCGGCGAGAGATTGCGGGCGATATCGATATCGCCGTTTTCAAGCGCCAGACGCTGTGCCGAGCTTTCCTTCATGAAACGATAGATGACGCGGTTCAGCTTCGCCTTTTCGCCATAGTAGTTGTCATTGCGCTCCAGCACTACAGCCTCGTTGGCGCGCCATTCACGCAGCTTAAACGGACCGGAACCGGCAAAGCCAGTCTTCAGCCAGCTGTTGCCGAAGTCGTTGTCATATTTGTAGTCGGCGGTCGGCGTTGCCGGCTTCACATGCTGCAGAACCAGCTTCTTGTCGACCACTTCGGCAACGGTTGCCGTCAGGCAGTTCAGCACGAAGCTCGGCGCATAGGGCTTGTCGACAGTGAAGGTGAAGGTGTTCGCATCGGTCGCCTTGGCCTTGTCCGTGACGTTGTCGCCCGTGATGCCGAACTGCGTGAGAATGAAGGCCGGGCTCTTGTTGAGCTTGACGACGCGCTCGAAGGACCAGGCGACGTCCTCGGCCGTAATCGGGTTGCCGGACGCGAACTTCAGACCGGGCTTGAGCTTGAACGTGTACGTCAGGTGATCGTCGGAAACAGACCAGCTCTCGGCAAGGTCACCCTTGATCTTCGACGTATCGTTGATATCGAGACGGACCAGCAGGCTATAGGTGTTGCCGGTGATTTCGGCAGCCGACAGTTCGTAGGCTTCGGCCGGATCCATGCTCAGAATGTCATCGAAGGCAAAACCTTCGACCAGAGTGTCCTTGGGCGTCGCAGCATATGCGTTCGGCGCCGCCATCAGCAGAAGCGAGAGAGCCACGCCGGCAGACAGTGCGCGCAAACCGCGGTTCATCTTGGTCATCATCATTGTTTTCATTCCCCTTTTTTAAACTCTACGCAATATTCAGTACGCACTCTAACGGCTGCCTTCCTTCCAAGCGGACGCGAGGACGCGGAGCCAGTTCTCCCTGCACAGCTTTATAAGATCGGCTTCACCATAACCAGCGCTCCGAAGAGCGGCAATCAGCTTTTGGTTACCGGCTGCATCGCCGATCTCAGCCGGAATCGTGGCACCATCGAAATCCGATCCGAGGCCCACGCAATCGATGCCAAGGCGGCCGACGAGATGATCGACATGCCGTACCATCGCCTCGAGCGGCGTATCGGCATCCGAGCGGGCATCATCGCGCAGCATCGCCGTCGCATAGTTGAGGCCGACGATGCCGCGGCTCTCCTTGATGGCGTCAAGCTGCTTGTCGGTGAGGTTGCGCGCGACCGGCGTCAGCGCATGCGCATTGGAGTGGCTCGCGACCAGCGGCTGATCCGAGGTCTTCGCCACATCCCAGAAGCCTTTCTCGGTGATGTGGGCGAGATCGACGAGGATGCCGAGCTGGTTACAGGCGCGTATCAGTGCAAAGCCGGCGTCGGTGAGGCCAGGTCCTGTGTCCGGGGAGCTCGGATAGGCGAAGGGCACACCATGGGCAAAGACATTGTTGCGGCTCCAGACCGGGCCGAGCGAGCGCAGGCCGGCTGCATAGAAGGTTTCGAGTGCGACGAGATCGGCGTCGATCGCTTCGCAGCCTTCCATGTGCATCACAGCCGCGAAAATTCTTTTCTCTATGCAATCGCGGATCTCGGCAGTGGAACGGCAGAGCTTCCAGGCGCCGGCGCGGTCGAGCCGCAACGCAATCGCCGCCATATCCAGCGCGATGTCGAGAGAAGGCGCCCGCTCCAGCGGAGCCGCGAGCGGCGTCGCATAATGACCGTTGCTATCGGGATCGGCAAAAACGAGATCGCCCGACGGAATATAGATGGCGCAGAGGCCCCCAGCTAGGCCCCCGGCCAGCGCGCGGGGCGCATCGATATGGCCGCTAGACGTCCCGTCCCGGAATTCGGCAACCGGATCGGCGCCGTCGCGCGCGTGATGCCAGAGCCTCAGGAGAACGTCGTTGTGACCATCGAATACGGCTTGCATTGTCTATCCCGGATGAAGCGCTCGGGTGAGCGAATGGAAAGCGGCCAGAATAGAAAAGCTGACAGGATTCGCCATACCAAAATGAAAAAAATTTGCATTTGCATGGAACTGCATATTCGAATGGAAAAAGGCGGGGCAAACACCCCGCCTTGAAAGCATGCTTTACAACGCTGATGATGTGTCGGGCATTCAGCGCTTGGCCCGCTTCTTCTGGCGGTAGACGTCGATGGCAACGGCCGCGACGATGATGAAGCCCTTGGCGATTTCCTGGTAATAGGCATCGACGTTGAGGAAGGTGAAGCCGGAGATCATGACACCGAGGATGACGGTGCCGATCACCGTGCCGGCGATGCGGCCGACGCCGCCGGTCAGCGACGTGCCTCCGATGACTGCAGCCGCGATCGCATCCAGCTCATAGTTGACGCCCATGCCGGCCTGCGCCGTCTGCACGCGGGCGGCGGTGATGATGCCGGCAAGGCCCGCCAGAAGCCCGGCAATCGCATAGACCTTGACCAGATGCGCCTCGACATTGATGCCCGAGACGCGCGCCGCCTGTACATTGGCGCCGATCGCATAGGTGAACTTGCCGTAGCGCGTGTAGCGCAGCACGATGTGGAAGGCGATTGCGATGATCAGGAAGACGATGACAGGCCAGATGCCGGAACCGATGAAATTGAACTGGTCGGTGAGGCCCGAAATCGGCTGGCCCTTCGTGTAGAGCTTCGACAGGCCGCGGGCCGAGACCATCATGCCAAGTGTCGCGATGAAGGGCGGAATCTTGGTCTTGGTGATCAGCTGCCCGTTGATGTAGCCGGCAAGAAGACCGATCAGCAGGCCGATGCCGATCGGCACGAAGAAGGGCATGTCGGTCAGTGCGGGATAGACGGCCCTCGCCCAAGTCGACGACTGAGCAAAGCTTGCGGCGACCATGGCCGTGAGGCCAACGACAGAGCCGGACGAGAGGTCGATGCCGCCTGTGATGATGACCTGCGTCACGCCGACCGAGATGATGCCGATGACGGAGACCTGCAGGATCATGATCTTCAGCCGCTGCAGGTTCATCAGGAAGCTCTGGCCGACGAAGATCCAGCCGAGGATCTCGCAGAGGAGCGCAATGCCGATCAGCACCAGGAAGATGCCGAGTTCGGGCGGCACGCGGCGCCTTTTTGGCCGTGTGACTGCCGGGGCGGCCGCCTCTGCAACTTTGCTAACCATGGTTCAGTCCTCCCTTGCGATGATTGGCGGCGTCACTGCGCGGCCAGCTCCATCACCTTCACTTGAGTTGCTTCCGCGCGATCCAGGAATCCGGTGACCCGTCCTTCATGCATGACCATGATGCGGTCGCTCATGCCGAGCACCTCGGGCATTTCCGAGGAGATCATGATCACGGCGACGCCGTTGCGCGCCATCTCGGTAACGAGACGATGGATCTCGGCCTTGGCGCCGACATCGATGCCGCGCGTCGGCTCGTCCAGGATCAGAATGCGGGGATTGGTGAGCATCCACCGGCCGATCAACGCCTTCTGCTGATTGCCGCCGGACAGATTTTCGATGCGTTCGTCGAGGTTCGGCGTCTTGACGCGCAACTTCCTGGCCATTTCCTCGCAGGCCTCTTCGATCGCGCCCTCCTGCACGAAGCCGCCGCGCACGAACTTGTCGTGCAGCACGGCCACCTGCATATTCTCCAGTACGCTCAAGATGAGAAGACAGCCCGTATCCTTGCGGTCCTCTGTCAGGAAGGCCATGCCATGGCGGATCGCCGCCGCCGGCGACGAAATCTCGGTCCTCTTGCCGAAAAGCTCGATCGTGCCGGAAGAGGCGGGCGTCACGCCGAAGATGGTTTCGGCAACATTGGACCTGCCTGATCCCACCAACCCGGCCACGCCGAGAATTTCGCCGGCCTTGACGTCGAAGGACACGTTGGAGAAGACGCCGTCGAGGCTCAAATCCTTGACCGATAACACGGTGTCGCCGATCGGCACCTCCTCCTTCGGGAACATCTGCGTGATCTCGCGGCCGACCATCATGCGGATGATGTCGTCGCGGGTCACGTCGGTGGAAGCATGGGTGCCGATATATTTGCCGTCGCGGAACACCGAGAATTCGTCGGCGATCTCGAACAGCTCATTCATCTTGTGGGTGATATAGACAATGCCGATGCCTTGGGCGCGCAGGTCGCGGATGATCTGGAAGAGATGCGCAACCTCGCGCTCCGTCAGCGCCGAGGTCGGCTCATCCATGATCAGCACGTCGGAATTATAGGAGACCGCCTTGGCGATTTCGACCATCTGCCGGCTCGCGACCGAAAGCTCACGGACCTGGATCTCGGGATCGATAGAAATATTGAGGCGCTGGAAGAGCTCCTCGGTCTTGCGGCTCATCTCCGCGTGATCGACGAGACCGAACCGGTTCTTCGGCTCACGTCGGATCCAGATATTCTCGGCAACGGTCATGAAGGGCATCAGGTTCAATTCCTGATGAATCATGGCGATGCCGTTTTCCAGTGCGTCGAGCGGTGACTTCAGCCGGATTTCGACACCCTTGAGGCGCACCTCGCCCTGATCGGGGATATAAATGCCGGCAAGGATTTTCATCAGCGTCGACTTGCCCGCGCCGTTTTCGCCCATCAGCGCATGCACCGTTCCACGCTTCAGGCGGAAGGAAACGTCGTCGAGGGCGACCACGCCGGGAAATTCCTTGCGGATGCCTTCGGCGCTCAGCAGATAGGCGGCATTGGGAACAACGCCGCTGGCGCGCACCGCCGCCATGGTGGATGGGCTCACAACCATTTTTCCCTCCCGGGCAGATCGGATTTCAAAGGATGCGGGTTTTCGAGCCCGCATCCGTCGATCATTTCGTCCTCAGTTCTTCTTGACGAAGTCCTTGACGTTGGCCGGCGTGACGAGCTGGAAGGGGATGTAGACCTTTTTCTCGATCTTATCGCCCTTGGCGAGCTTGAGCGCGGCGTCCACGGCACCCTTGCCCTGGCCTGCAGCATCCTGGAACACGGTGACCTTCAGGTCGCCGGCCTGCATGGCGGCAAGCGCATCCTGCGTGGCGTCGACGCCGGCAACGATGATCTTGTCGAGCGGCTTGCCGGCGGCCTTCAGCGCTTGGATGGCGCCGATAGCCATTTCGTCGTTGTTGGAGATCACGGCATCGAATTCGATGCCGCTGGAAAGCCAGTTGGTCATCAGATCGGCACCCTGGGTACGCTGCCAGTTGGCAGTCTGCTCCTGAACGATCTTGATGCCCTTGCACTCATCGGTCGCCACGACATCATGGACGTCCTTGGTGCGCATGCGGGCAGCCTGGTTGGAAAGCTCGCCCATCATGATGACGGCCTTGCCCTTGCCACCCAGCAAGCGGCAGACTTCCTTGGCTTCCAGCGTACCGGATTCCTGCTCGTTGGAGGCGACGAAGGCCTGCTTGTCCGGAAGGCTGTCGACGTTTGCCGGCTCGCGGTTGACATAGACGAGCGGGATCTTGGCATCGGCGGCGAGCTTGGAAATCGCAGCCGTCGCGTCGGTATCGACCGGGTTCACGATGATGGCATCGACCTTACTGGCGATGAAGTTCTGGATCTGGCTCTGCTGCTTGGCGATGTCGTTCTGGGCATCTTCGACCTGCAGCGTCACACCCTTGTCCTTGGCGTAGTCCTGCATGCCATTACGCAGAACGGTCAGGAAATTGTCGTCGAATAGAGCCATCGAAACGCCGATGGTTTGGGCGTGGGCAGCGGTCGACAGCAGGAGAGCCATCGCAGAGCCAAGGATAAATTTCTTCATGTTTTCCTCCCAGATAAGGTGCCCGGCCACACCCCTCCTAAATGCCGGAGCCCCCAGTCTCGACTGCGGGGCCTCTATTCAATTCAGCCGCCACTCCCATGGCGGCCACATCGAAAACGGAACAAACAAACCGTAAAAATCATTATGCGGAATATTCATTCCATTTTTCAGGACAAAGGTCAACAGCAAAATCTGGGCGCATCGCCGGACCGGGGAAGACGAGTTTTCTCGTCGCCGCCGCTGCAAGATCGGATGATCAAACCTACATACGGGCGCCGACGCCGTGGAACGGTTATTCCATCGACATGGGATTGGAATAGAATGTCGGTGAACCAACCGGCCACGCCGCGACCCGCAATGGAGAACACGCATGCCCTCGATGTACAATTTCTCGGTCCCGATCTTTCAACGCGGCCTGCAAAACCTTTCGGCCTATCTCGACAAGATCGAAGCCTATGCGGCGGAAAAAGGCATTGCGGCGGAGGAACTCGTTTCCGCGCGCCTGATCGACGACATGCTGCCGCTCTCCGGCCAGTACCAGCGCGCCTCCGATACGGCGAAGCTCGCCATCGCCCGTCTTACCGGCATCGATGCGCCACGCTTCGAGGACAATGAAGTTACCGTCGCAGACCTCCGCGAACGTCTGAAGAAAACGCAGGATTTCCTGGCAACGATCACCCCGACCGCGATGGAAGGAAGCGAGACTCGGGAGGTGACGATCTCGCCGGGAGGCAACAAGATCATCTTCAAAGGCGAAGATTATCTGGCGAAATTCGCGCTGCCGAACTTCTTCTTCCACGTGACGACGGCGCATGACATCCTGCGCAGCCGTGGGCTGTCCGTCGGCAAGATGAACTATCTCGGCTCGGTCGCCTAAAGAGCAATGCCAGGAAAAGGGCGCAACGATTTTCCGTCCGGAATTGCGTAAGAGTAAATGACAGAAGCCGATCAGGGCCGACGCGAAACCGGCCCTTTTTCCGTCAGCTCCGTATAAGCGAGCGTCTGGTCCAAATGCTCCGCCCGAAGAGAAAGGAGCTTTTCCGCATAGGCAAGCCTGATCGCCAGATAGGCGCCGTCTTCGGCGACGTTGGATAGCTCCGCCGGATCCTTCTCAAGGTCAAAGAGCAGCGGCGGAAGCCCGGCGCAATGGACGTATTTGAATCGCTCGTCGCGCATAACAGCCAGATTGCAGGCATTGGACCGCAAGCCGAAATGCCGCTCCGGAATACCCTCGGCGATATCGCGGAAATCGAACTCCCAAAAAGCCGCATCGCGCCAGTTTTCCGGTTCGGACCCTGCAAGGAACGGCAACAGGCTTTCGCCATCGACATGGTTTGCCGGCGCGATGCCAAGCCGGTCGCATAGGCTCGGAAAAATATCCGCGGCACTGGTGAAACGCTCCATCTGCCGGCCATGCGTGGCGGGCTGGCGGGGATCGCGAATGACGAGCGGCACATGATAGCTGCCGTCGAAGAAACCGCCCTTCCCGAGCATCCAGTGATCGCCCATCATCTCGGCATGGTCCGAGGTGAAGACGATGATGGTGTCGTCCCAGGAGCTGGCATCCTTCAATGCCTGCCAGATCCGGCCAAGCTGCGCGTCGACCTCGGCAATCATGCCGTAATAGATCGCGCGGATCGCCGCAAAGTCTTGTGATGTCCAGTCGCTGATGGAGCCCTTGCCGCCATAGACGAAGCCGCCCTTGCCGATCAGCGGCAGGCCGAAGGCGAGCAGCGGATGCGAGGCCATCTCCGTCTCACGATCAGCCGCGCGCGCAAAAGCCGGACCGTCAGCGGCCGAAAACATGCGATTATAGGGCTCCGGCACCGAGAAGGGCGGATGCGGCCGCAGGAAGGAAACATGCGCGAACCAGGGCTGACCCTGCTCTCCCAGCCAACGGATGAACTCGCCCGCGAGAAAGGCCGTCTGCGTCTCGTCCCTGGAATAGGCGGGCGCATTGTTGGAAATTTCGCCGGGCAAAGCACCGACCGGAATATGAATATCGCGGCTGACGGCATCGGCATGGCCGCGCGACCGCAACCAGGAGAGCCACTGCTTCTCGTGCTCGGGCAGAAGCTGCCGCGCCGTAAAGCCGGGCAATACGCCCTCATAGGTCGTAAGATGCGGATCATGGGGATCGCGGCCACGCGGATCCGGCGCCGTGTCCGTATAGCCGAACAGCGTCGGCTCGTAGCCGGCCCGCCGTGCAGCAAGCGCGATATTGTCGAAACGCGCGTCCAGCGGCGAACCATTGCGGCAAACACGATGGTTCATCTGGTAAAGACCGGTATAGAGCGTCGCGCGCGCCGGCGAACAGGGGGCCGTTCCGGCATAATGCCGCCGGAACAGGACGCCTTCCTCTGCCAGCGCGTCGACGTTCGGCGTCTTCACACATTCATGCCCGACGGCGGAAAGGCAATCTCCGCGCCACTGGTCGGCCGAAATCAGCAGGATGTTCGGGCGTTTGCCCCCAACAACTGAAGAACGCCGTTCAGTGCTGGTTGGACTTGGCATGCCAATTCCAGGCGGATTGGATGATCTCGGTCAGATCATATTGCGGCGACCAGCCGAGGATATCGCGCGCCTTGTCGTTATTGGCAACCAGCGTCGTCGAATCGCCCTCTCGGCGGCCGACATATTCGACCGGGAACGGCCGGTTGGACACAGTTTCAATCGTGCCCAGCAGTTCCTTCACCGTCGTTCCCGTGCCCGTGCCGAGATTGAGCGCGACGGAATCGCCGCCATCAAGCAGATATTCCACGGCTCGGACATGGGCATCGGCAAGATCGAGCACATGGATGTAATCGCGCACGCAGGTGCCATCGCGCGTGTCATAATCGCTGCCAAAGACCTTGAAGCCCTGACGGCGGCCGAGGGCGGCATCGATGGCGAGCGGGATAGCATGGGTTTCCGGCGTATGCCACTCACCGATGCGCCCCTCGAAATCAGCGCCTGCAGCATTGAAATAGCGCAGAATGACGGAGCGCAGCCCCTTGTACTGGTCGTAATCGGCGAGCGCCTGCTCGACGATATATTTCGTACGGCCGTAAGGGTTGATCGGCACCTGCTGGTGGCTCTCGTCCAACGGCACGCTCTGCGGCAGACCGTATGTTGCACAGGTCGAGGAGAAGACGAAAGCCTTCACACCGGCCGCCTGGGCTGCTGACAGCAGGGTCAGCGTGCCGATAACATTGTTTTCATAGAAAGAAACGGGATCCTTGACCGACTCGCCGACCTCGATCAGCGCGGCGAAATGCAGAATGGCGGCAGGCTTGTGCTTGGCCAGCACCTCATCGAGGCGCGCCCGATCGCGGATATCGCCTTCCTCGGCCGGACCCCATTTGACGAACTCGCGATGACCATTGGAGAAATTGTCGTAAACGACGGGCTTGAACCCCTTGTTCGCCAGATCCAGACATGTGTGCGAACCGATATATCCGGCTCCGCCGACCACAAGCACCGTTTCTCCTGCCATGACCATCCCTTCTTAACTCACAAGGATTTGCCGTCTTAAACGCGGCGGACCGTTCGATCCGACGCGTACACTTAGAGAGCTGTAGCCGACTTGCAAGGCGGGAGAAAGGAGCAAGATTGGTAGTCTCAAGAATGGACGCAGGCGAAAAAGCTAAGCCGGCTTCGCCTCTGCCTTGCCTGTATGCATAAGAATTCCGGCCAGCGCCAGGACCGGCGGCAGAAGGAAACATGCCATGCCGACAAACCGAAAAAGCGCCGCCGCCAGCGCGCAACCGAAGGCAAAGCCGCCAACCGATACGCCCATGCGGCGAAGCCGCGCCTTCATCGTCGCCTTTTCTTCCGGCTTGGCACCATGGAGCAGGTCGGCGATATCGATCATGATCTGCGTTGTCGTGCCCGTCATCATGGTGGTCGGTGGCGTCGAGCCGAGATGAATGCGATGTGCCGTCGTCTGGATGGCCATGGCCGCCACAAGCGTCATCCCCGTTAGAAGCGGCTTCCAACCGTCCCCGTCGCCGAACGGGCCGAAGCGCATGGCCAGGATCGCGGCAAACACAAGTAGCAGCAATTTCAGCGTAAGGATGATCTGCAGCGTCGGCAGATTGCGCCGCGAGAGATCGCTACCAATGAGACGGGCGAGAATGACAATAACGCAGAAAACCGGCAGCGCCAGAAGCTTAGCCAAAGCGCCGGAGGTTCCGAGCGCCAGGGAAGCGCCAAGCGTGACGAAATTGCCAGTGACATGCGCCGTGAACAGCCCATGCAGGGCCAGAAATCCGGCGGTATCGACATAGCCGCCATTGATACTCAGCAGAGTGGGTAGGCTCGGCTTCATCGCTTTCTCGCTCGCTTCGATCATCTCCGACCTTATCGCGCCGAATAGCTGCTGATGTCGAGATGCTTGCGTGCCTATCGATGCCTCGTATTTTAACCCGGTGGCAGTCTCGTGACACGGTGCAGATCGAGGTTGTGCCCCTTGCTTAATTGGATTGCACTTTGCTAGCTTCCATCCAGTGGGTGCGGGGGTTTCACTTCATGATTTTTGCAGTTTTCTGGCGTCTTTTGCGTTGCGCGCTGAAGATTTGCCTGTCGGCAGCCGTGATCGGTTTTGCACTCACGGGGCTGACGGCGGCTGCGATGGCCCAGGTGCCCGGGACGCCAATGCAATTCATGCTCGTTCACGCGGCTCCCGGCTCCGACAATTGTCGGCCCGAGGGCTGCATGGACTGGATTGCAGCCGAAGGCATGATCGATGCAAGATCCCCCGACGACTTGCGCAAGCTTCTTGCAAGCACGGGCAACAAGAAGCTGCCTATAATCGTGAATTCACCCGGCGGAAATGTAGAAGCCGCGATGAAAATCGGTGAAATCATCCGCGAGCGTGGCCTGTCCGTTGCGGTGGGTGGAACCCGGCTGCAATCCTGTCCAGGCAATCAGCCGCTGTGTGCCGACGGCTGGCGCGCCGGAGCAAAAGCTATTGCCTATTCCGCAGGTAGCAGATGTCTTTCGGCCTGCCCCTTTGTGCTGTCCGCCGGCGTCAGGCGCGTCGTCAGCCCCTTCGCTATAGTCGGAGTCCATCAGGTCAAAACGACCTATGATCAGGAACGGATCATCTACCGGATGAAGTATCAGATCATTAACGGCAAGAAGCACCTCATCAGTCGCCAGGAAATCAGCCGCAAGTTTGTCGGACTGCACTACAGTACGAAACTGTCGAAATCGCAGCGATCGAAGATGCTCGCTTACTTCAAGAAAATGGGTGTTAATCGGTCGATACTGGATATGGCGATGAGTACCGTTCCAAGTTCGATACGGCTTATCACGCCGGATGAAGCGACGAAAATCAACCTAGTGACCGACAAGGCGACCACCGACGATCTGATCAAGGCCGGCGCTTGCGCGGCCGGCCAGCCGTTTTCGGCCTGCTTGGCGCCCATATCAACGGATTCGACAGCTCTTGTCGCAAACCCGCCTTTTGCGGACTGGCAGCTGAACCAGGTTCAGGATTTCCTTGCACCTTCTATCACCGATCACGCCGACCGGAATCAGCAAGCTGGCGCCTGTGCCCAGCAGCCGTCAGACTATTCACCCCATTGGGTCTCAAGCACGGTGATTTCATCAGACAATTCCGCGATCCGTTGCCGCAACTCCGCCTCGGTACCGTCTTCGACCTCGCCGTCACCGAAACAATAGCGAGCTATATGCAGCTCAAGCTTGGCTTCGAGATCCTCTCGCTGTGAGCGTAGATATTTAAGATGGCTGTTTCGCATCGCGAACCACCCTTTCCGAGAAAATAACTCTTACCCCTATAAATAGGTTCGGGACGAGAAAGTTTCGATGCCCATATCAGGCGCCCTACCAAAACCAGCCCCAGTCCCGTATCTCCAGCCTATTGAAAGCCGGCAGCCGATATTCACATTCACGCGACCGGCAGCAGAAACCACGTCTGTGGCAAATATTTAACGCTGACATCAGCTTCGAATTCGGGCTAATTCAGGCGGAATGTTCGAGGTATGTTGTGTTGAACGAAAAAATTGCCGTTATCGGCCTCGGTTATGTGGGCCTCCCCGTCGCGATTGCGCTTGCCGAAAAATTCCATGATGTGGTCGGCTTCGACATCAAGGCCTCCCGTGTCGCCGCGCTGAGGGCGGGCGAGGACGATACCAGGGAGATTTCTGCCGAGCGGCTGCGGTCGAGCGGGTTGCGCATCAGCAGCGAGATCGAGGATCTCGGGGATCGCGATATCTTCATCGTCGCCGTGCCGACACCGATCGATCGGAACCGACAGCCCGATCTGCGGCCGATGATTTCGGCCTCGCGCACGGTCGGCAAGGTTTTGCGCAAAGGTTCGGTCGTGGTCTATGAATCGACCGTCTACCCGGGTGTCACTGAAGAGGTCTGCGGCCCGGTGTTGGCGGAGGTTTCCGGACTGCGGCAGGGCGAGGATTTCCATGTCGGCTATTCGCCGGAACGCATCAATCCCGGCGACAAGGAACACACCTTCGAGCGCATCGTAAAGGTCGTCGCCGGCGACGATGCGGAAACGCTGGAAAGGATCGCCGCGATTTATGGCGCCGTGGTAGAGGCCGGCATCCACCGCGCCCCCAGCATCAAGGTGGCCGAAGCCGCCAAGGTGATCGAGAATACCCAGCGCGACGTCAATATCGCATTGATGAACGAGCTTTCGATCATTTTCGAGAAAATGGATATCCGCACCGCCGACGTGCTGAAGGCGGCGCGCACGAAATGGAATTTCCTGCCCTTCACTCCTGGCCTCGTCGGCGGGCACTGCATCGGCGTCGACCCCTATTACCTGACGGCCAAGGCCGAGGAACTCGGCTATCATCCGGAAGTCATTCTTTCCGGCCGCCGCATCAATGACGGCATGGGCGCCTTCATCGCCCAGAAGCTCATCAAGATGCTGGTTGCGGCGAAAAAGCCGATCAACGGCGCCCGGATCGGCATATTCGGGCTGACCTTCAAGGAAAACGTGCCCGACCTGCGCAACAGCCGCGTGCCCGACATTATAAGCGAATTGCATCAGTTCGGCCTGGAGCCGCTGGTGCACGATCCGATGGCGAGCATCTCGGAGGCCGAGGAAGAATACGGCATAAAGCTCAGGGAGTTGCAGGACTTCGGCAAGCTCGACGCCGTCGTGCTTGCCGTTCCGCACAAATCCTATCTGGCGGAAGGTGCTGCTGAGATCCTCGATCTCTTGAGCGAGAACGGCGTCGTCATCGACGTGAAGGCGGCGCTCGATCGAGCCAATCCTCTACTGGAAGGTCATTCGGTCTGGAGCCTGTAAGGCTGAAAGGCCAGCTCAGCGCGCCTTTGTCTCCGCACTGGCGACCGTTGCCGCCAATCCTTCTTCGACCGAGTAGGGCGGCGACCAGCCGGTGACCAACCGAGTCTCGCCGATATCGACCTGAAGCGAGCCAAGCAACCGCTGCGCGGCGGCTCGACGCCCCAAAAGCGCGGCAAGTCCCTCGAGCAGCGCAGGCGGCACCGGCAGCATCCAGGCCGTGCGCCCCGCGGCCAAGGATAATTTGGAGATCAGCTGGCCGATCGAAAGATCTTCGCCGTCGCTGACCAAAAACACGCGATTGCCGGCGGCCGGATGGCGGGCGCTGAGCAACATGAAGTCGACGAGATTGCCGAGATAAACGAGCGACCTGCGGTTTCGAATCATCCCGAACGGCCAGGGAAACGGCCGGGAGGCCCATTTCATCAGGCTTGCGAAATTCGCCTTCACGCCGGGACCATAGACGAGCGGCGGCCGAATGATGACGACCTCCATGCCCGTTTCCGCTGATATCGCAAGCAGGGCCCCCTCCGCCTCCAGCTTCGAGCGGCCATAGGCATCCTCCGGATAGGGCGCGTCCGAAGCCCTGAACGGCTTCCCCTCCGCCGTCTCCTCGCCATTGACCTTGATCGAGCTCAGGAAAATGAAGCGTTTCACGCCCGCGCCCGCGGCCTGCCGCGCCAGGTTGACCGTTGCATCGACATTGACGGCGCGGAATGCCGCCAACGGATCGGCGGCGCTCTCGTTCATGACATGGACGCGGGCCGCCAGGTGAATGACGGTGTCGATGCCGGCAAGTGCATCGGACCAATCGGTATCGCTATTCATCGTACCGATGACGACAAAGCCTGAGCGGGGGCTGCGGCTGACCGGCCGATACTCCATCCGCCGGCGGGAAAGCTCCGCACACAGGGCCTGTCCGACAAAACCCGTCGCACCCGTCACCAGGATCATCCGCGCACTGCCTCCGCTTTCCGCACCATGATTAGCTGAGACATGCTTTGCACGGGATATCTGCTTGGAACAAGGGCGGGGAATCTCGCGGGGGATGGTTGTGCTTGAAATCGCGATATGAGATGCACAGGGCATTGACGACCTTCATCACCCTCAGAACACAGGGCGATGCAACGACAAGAGACGATGCTTTATACGATCGCCAAACGCCTTTTCGACTTTCTCGCCGCTCTAGCCGCGACCATCGTCTTTTTCATTCCGATCCTGATCGTCGCACTCGCCGTGCGGCTGACCTCGCCAGGTCCGATCCTTTATTGGTCGGATCGGGTCGGCCGGAGAAACAGGATCTTCCGCATGCCGAAATTTCGCAGCATGCGCACCGATACGCCTGCCGTGGCGACCCATCTGCTGAAGGATCCGAATATCTATCTGACGCCGATCGGCTCCTTCCTGCGCAAATCCAGCCTCGACGAGCTACCGCAGCTCTGGTGCATCCTCAAAGGCGAGATGAGCATCGTCGGCCCGCGCCCTGCCCTGTTCAACCAGCACGATCTCGTCGCCCTGCGCACGGAACGCGGTGTCGACGCGCTGCTGCCGGGCTTGACCGGCTGGGCGCAGGTCAACGGCCGTGACGAACTGCCGATCCCCCAGAAGGTGGCGCTGGACGAGGATTACCTGCGCCGGCGCTCCTTTTTCTTCGACCTCAAGATCATTTTCCTGACAGCCTTGAAAGTGGTCCGGCGCGACGGAGTTGCTCATTAACAAGCATTCGGCGAAATCGACATCGGTGGCGCAACGGCATGGGAAAATTGCCGTATTCCTGCCCCTTTGCGACCATAGTGCCCGTCATGGGAGCGAGAAATGCCGGATGATGAACCGAATCTGGGATGAAGGCGGACGACATTGGACGACTCGCGCATGAACAAACCCCATGCTGACCTTGCAGCCGAACCGATCGGCCTTACAAAGGCTGGAAGCAGCATGACGAAACCGGTCGCCGTCATCGGCGGCATTCTCTGGCTTCTGGTCGCCTCCCCGACCGTGGTCGAGAGCGACGCCTATCGCTATGCCACCGCGCTCCTCTCTCTGATCGCTCTCTACTACTATATGAAGGCACCGATACGGCCGCGCACGGACTGGATCGGCTGGCTCTGCATGGGCTGGGCTTTCTATGTCATGGCGCGTTTCTTCATCACCTTCTGGCTGACGCCGCAGCACGATATCGGCGCCTCGGACTGGCTCTATGCCTTCCCCTTCTTCTTCCCCATCATGGGCGTCGCGTTTCTGCTCTACGAAGAGCTGATGGAAAAGATCGTCGCGGCTTATTTCGCGGTGGTCCTCATCATGCTGGTCGCTACCCAGCATCTACGCGAGGTTTTTGCCGGCGAAACCATCCGGCCACTGATCATGAACAACCAGATCCACGGTGCAGTCGCCTGCGGCATGATCGTGATCTTCACCCTCTTCTGGCTGCTGCACTATCTGACGGACAAATCCAGTGACCGCCGGATCGCCCGCTTCGCCTATATCGCTTCGCCCTTCATCTTCGCGCTCTGTTTCATCGCCATTTACGGCGCCAAATCGAAAGGCGTCTGGCTGGCACTTGGCATCACCCTGCCGCTGCTGGCGCTGATCACGCTGACCTACCTGCGCCTGAAGAGCGGCGTCATCATCATCATCTCCGTCGCGGCCCTGTTGATCGCTGGGATCTATGGCGTCAGGCACAATCTCGACAAGACCGCCGGCCCGACCGTGTCGGCCGCCCTTTCCATGGTGGAGAATGTGACCGACGGCCATGATCTCGGCGGCGTGGTCTCGAATACCATCAGTTCGACCAACACCCCGGTATCGATGGACGAACGCCTGCAGCTCTGGTCGAACAGCTGGGAGGTCTTCTCCTCCGCACCGATCTTCGGCTGGGGCAACCGGTGGCTCGAACGCTGGGCTGAGACCCGCTACTCGCATGTCCAGTACACGCTGCTACACAACGGCTATCTGGAAATCCTGGTGCGCTACGGCCTGTTCGGCGCGGCAATCATGGGCTTCATGCTCGGCGTCTTTATCCGAGCCGTCTGGCGCGCCCGCAAGGCCGGCATCATCCCGCGCGCCGCGTGGCACGCCTATATTGCTTGCCTCTTCTTCTTCTCGCTGACCCTGCTCAGCAATTCCAACAACCGCCTGGCCATCGGCGAAAGCCTGGCCTTCGCCAGCTCCGCCTTTGCTTGCTGGTGTCACATGCGGCTGAAGGGGGAGTATATGGTGGTGGGGAGGGTAGAAAGGAAAGATGCGGCGGTGGCAACTTGATCATGACAGTTGCACGACCGCCTCTTCGCGGGCTCCGACTGCTTCAAGACGACCAGCAATGTTATCCCGAAGGCGCTGCGCTACAGGGGCCGCTGATCTGTCTCGATCCATCGACGGAGGTCGCGCCGATGGTTCTTGAGCATCGCGTCCATGTGCTCGGCGACGAAGTCATGGTATTCGCCCCGACCAATCCAGTCATGGCCTTCAACGCTCTCGATGGGATCGAGAGATCGATGCGTAAGGAAGAGGACATCGTTGGGATCGCCACGGAGTCACCCAATCGATGCGCAAAGACGAGCAGATCATCATTGTCCAGGGCCACAGTCCCATTCGATGTGGACGAGCGATCTATTTCCGTCGCAACGAGATGGATGAGGCGGCGAAGGTCAATCGTTTTGCGAAGTTCTAGGCTTTGGCGACAAAGCTGAAGCCTAGTGGATTCTGGCAAAGAGGAAAAAACGACAGCCGGTATCTGAAATTGGCGCGCCAATTTGGCAGCGACTGGTGGTCGCAAAACATGTTGAAGTTTGCCGGCGGCTTGCGACGGTATGCGCTCTTGCTTAAATCATGAACTATATAAAATAGACCTGACGTTGATGACACAATCTCATAACAATAAGTGAGTTGCTCTCACCGGGTTTGACGCTGCAAAAGAGGCTGGTGCGCTTCCTGCCAAGTAATTTGGGCTACATGCCGCCACGGCGCTTGACTATCGCCTTCTCGAAGACACGCTCCAGCTGGCGCGCGCTTTCCGTCCAGTCGAATCGCGCGGCATTCGGCCTTGCATTATCAGCAAGACGCGCATGCAACACGTCATCGGTAGCAAGCCTTTCCAGGCCATCGCGAATAGATTGTACTTCGTTCGGATCAACAAGAATACCGGCTTTTGCAGCAACCTCGGGCATGGAGGACGTATTGGACGTCAGCACGGGGATTCCCATCGCGTTCGCTTCTATGATCGGAAATCCGAAGCCTTCATAAAGGGACGGCATCGCGAGAAAGCGAGCGTGACCGTACAGTTGAGCAAGATCGGTATCGGACACATAGCCGGTCAACCGAACAGATGACTCAATTTGCAGTTCCGCAATATGCCCTTTCAGATCACCCAGCCTCCAGCCTTGGCCACCTGCGAGCACCAGAAGAAATTGTTGCCGCGTGGTTTCGGGCAGCCCGGCATAGGCTTGCAGCAATCTGAGCAGATTTTTGCGGGGCTCAAGCGTTCCGACGAAGAGAATATAGGGTCGATCGATCCCAAACTCTAACAGATTCTTTGGGATCGCTACTCTGCCGATGGTCGTCAACCCAGGATAGATAATGCTAAGCTTGTCGCCGCATCTCGGAAACTCAGCCTTTAGCGCATCAGCCGTTGCAGCGGAATCAGCAACAATCTCGTCGGCAACGGCGACCCCCGGCTTCATTAGCCAGCGATCGGCCATCCAGGTCTGCCACCGCATGGTTGCAGCCATATCTCGCCAGACGAGATCATGAATCGTGATGACGCGCGCAATGCGACGATCGAGAAAAAACGGTAGACGGTGAGCGGGACCCCAAAATACTTCGATCTTATCCTGCGCCGCACGGCGTGGTAATTCCGTCTGCGCCCAGATCATCCGCCTTATTCCGCCAGGAAAGCGCGCAACATGCAGTTTTGCCGCCGGCAGCTCTTTCACATCACCATATGGAGCTTCGGGCAAATAGAAATGCAGTTCATGGCCGCGAAACGCGAGATGCCGGCTCATTTCCAGCACGTACCGTCCGATGCCGGTCATGCTCGTTACCAAATTACGTGCATCGATACCGATTTTCATTCGCGAACTACCCATGTACCACTGCGTCTCGCGGTCGTCCCGTCACAACGGGACTCGTAGCGGATTACTCCACCAACCGACTGACTCTTGAAGCAAGCCTATATCCGCGAAAGCACCGCCCTTCCTCTTGAATTTCGAAGGGATCTCGATTGACATATATAGGCTGTCGCCAGGCGGCAATACGAATGGAATGCGAGACCTACGGTTCTCTAGGGAGATCACCTCTCCATTGTTCGACAGAATGCGATAGCTTGCCGTCACCGCCAGCGAACCATCCAGAGCACCGACACTTCCCCATAACTTTTGGGACAAGTTGACGACACGCACTATATATTTCAGTGTGTCGTTGTCTGTGGCAATCGGCCCTTCCACCAACTCGATCTTATGCCGGGTTTCTTCGGAACCCAGCGCCTCTCCCATTTTTGTGATGCCGATATTGCTTATTGGTACGTAAGTCGTGTTCGACTGCGGCCTATATAGCCGATACCAATCGTCAGTAAGCACGACCCTCTGCAATTTTTCGGCACTTTCCTTCCAACTTGTCCCTCCATTGGCCCTTTGCGCCAAAGCCGCGGTTTCGATAGTGTTCGTTCCTGTACCAAGGAACGAGCGGATCGTCTTTGCGAGCGACTCGGAGG
The DNA here is from genome assembly GCA_900472485.1 of Hyphomicrobiales bacterium. Classification (GTDB taxonomy): domain Bacteria; phylum Pseudomonadota; class Alphaproteobacteria; order Rhizobiales; family Rhizobiaceae; genus Rhizobium. The sequence continues at coordinate 16,966 of UCII01000012.1, read as the reverse complement.
AACCGACGGCAAAGAAATCGCAATTCTGGCCACTTGCGGTGACTTCGCGAAAAACTGGAATATCGGTTGCAATCACAGCTTTCCCAAAGTGCGCAGCCTCGACAATGGGAAGGCCGAAACCCTCAGCATACGAGGCGGCAATCAAGGCATCGCTGTCGCTGTAGGCATTCTGTAATTTTTCATCCGAAATGCCGTTCATCCAGATCAGACGCTTCCCATACTCACGATGCTGTTCTATTCGCCGAACAAAATGCTCGCCCCCCCAACCGGGCTTTCCGACAATCGTCAGCCCAACGTCCATACCTTCGTCCCACAATCTATCGAAAGCCTCCAGGGCAATACCGTGCCCTTTGCGCGGCTCGAGTGTGCCAACCATCAGGAATTTCGGACGCTCATTGCGGCGAACAGGCATAACATCAGCGGCAATGGTCGCCTTGGCAAAATCGGCGCCGAGATGCCAGTAGCCTATCTTCATCTCCCGTGGAAACTGGATCGCCTCAAGTATCCTAATCAGTTCATCGGCAACGGCTTTTGAAATGCAGATAAACGCATTCGAATAGGATAGGGCAGCTTGAAACCAATTCGAGAATGTGGGGGGCATGCCAGGGTCGCAGAACCCTGGGAATCTTAGGGGAATCGTGTCATAGAGGCATGAAATGACAATAGCGCCCCTCAAGCGGGCGGAGCGTAACGTTGCGTAGTGATGCCTATAAAACTCCCAGGAGCTATCGAGCATCAAGATGCGATCATTCGGGGAAAATTCCAGCCGGGTATCTTCTGTGAAGTCAGTTGCGGTGTTGGTCTTTTCCAGCGTCTTCGGAATCGCAAACCAGCCGTCGAGAGAATCGCTGTATGCGACTATCCGTTCGACGCCATCATCCTGCGTTTTCTCGAGATTGGAACAGATATTTTTGACAACACGCTGAATACCGGTCTTGTGGTCCACGCGATATGTTGATGTCGCATCAATAATCAGTCGCGGCCGATCAGATTTGACTAACTCCGATCGTGCAAATGTCTGCGCGATGAAATTCGTCGGAAGATTCATATTTCCAAGTTGCTGCAAAGCAGCATATTTAGCCGTTGAGATCGATTCAACCTTGCTGCTCTCCGCCGCGTTGGCCACGGCATCCCTCAGCGCAGCAACGGCAATAGCAGCGGATTTCGCCCAGCTGAATGCTGCGGCACGATCGCGCTGTTTGTCAGCCACGGCCTTCATCGCTTGACGGTTGCCAAGTGCCTTCTTCATTACCCGCGCTATGTCCTTGACATCCGCGGGATTGAAAAGAAGTTCCCTGTCTCCAATGACTTCAGGCAGGGCGCCCGTGTTCGAGGCAATGACAGGCGCGCCGCACGTCATGGCTTCCAGTGCGGTCAAGCCGAACCCCTCCAGTAGCGAAGGTTGAATGGCGAGGTCCGTCCCCCTGTAGAGCGCCACGAGCTGGTGGTCCGTCACATGGCCGATAGCCACGAGATTCTGTTCGCGAAGCCCCAGCTTCTTCCATCTCTCTTGTTCGTCTCGTAACAGCGATTGCGGGTGATCGCCGGCCAACACAAAACTATATTGCTCTCGCAAATCTGCCGGCAATTGTGCGAATGCCTCAATGGCGGACCGAACATTCTTGCGCCAATCCAGCCCTCCGACGTAGAGGATGAAGGGTTTCTCGGCCAGCTTTGGCGTGTTCGCTTCGGTATGCTCCATCGCATCCCTGAAATCTCTCGATACGCCCGCAAGCATGTTGAATACACGAGGATTTCTCGAGATCTCGAAGCACTCGTGTTTGGAGTATTCGGAAATACAAAGATTCAAATCGAATTCTGAGTAGGAGGCGAGGCGACGGTCATAATAGACACGCAACGTCGAAGATGAGAGATATTGCTCGGGATAGCGATAAGGTATCGCATCGTAAAAGATCGATGCAAAAGGAATTTTCGAGATACTATTGGGAAGGAGCGGAACAGCCTTGTCAAAGCTGCCTTCGAACGGGCTCGCAGAAAGCGCGATGTCGGGATTCAGCGACGCGACATGATAAGCCAGAGCGATCTCGCTGAGCCGCCTCTTCTCTGTGTAGCCCTCTATTGCTTCTCCCCCTTCGGCAACACCATGCCACATGAAAATATTGGCAGGTTTTATCCATTTCTGGAGATGGTCGCGAGCTGCAAGTGCTTCCAACGGCATACCGGCATTGAGGGAAATAAGAAGTTCGACGTCGGGATGATTGTCGACAATACCAAGAATAAGTTCTTGTACGTAACGCCCGATTCCACGCCACTTGCTTGCGGTCTGGAAGCATTGCCCGTCAATCCATAAGCGCATTGAAGATCGTCTTTCATTGCAATCTTGAAGTATCTCGAAGCAATATTTCCCACTGAGAGACCGTGCCCTTGGGCGCATCGATATACCACTGTCCTTCCTGACCGTCGTCCAACCAGTCAAACGGTTGAACTCCATACCCGCGGGCTGCCGCGAATGCCATAAGCCGACCCCTTATCCTTGGAAAGCGATAGGCTAGCCGAAGGCATTTATCCTTCACTCGTGGTCTCCGAGAAAGCCAACGAATGAGCTTTTCAAGCAGAGTGGTGACGACAAGCCGCGGGAACCTTTTCACATTAAACAGAAATGAAGGACCCATACGGAGCGGTCGAGTAAGGCGCCAGGAAAGATTATTATAGGTGCGATGCAACTGGGATCCTCTTGAATGTTTGTGCCTGCTCGATGCATACGGTCATGCTTCCGCGTCAAGATATCGCTGGACAGACCCATCCGGCCATGCCTCACAAAAGATAGATCGAATAGGCGCACGGATGATTAACATTCGGCATCTCTGCCGCACAAGTCGGCCCGGGTGATCAAGAACATCAATGCCTGCGCTAGCGGATGGAGGATAAACCATAACGCACCCAGACGCGAACGCGGAAACCGTGTACGCAACTCGCCCCTGACGGAGGCGAGAATAAAATGCCCATACTTTCAAACACTGGCAAAATGCTTTCTTTCAGATATTATGAGCATATGATCGGTGATTGGGGACCGATATGGTCACCGCGCCACCCGGATCTTCCAATCGTCAAGCACATCGCCAAGCGTACGGCTTAATTCTATTTCTGGCCGCCAGTCAAAGGCTTTCAAAGCCGCATCGCTGTCGCCCAAGGCCGCCGCGATTTCAGGTCCTCGCAGGCGTTGCGGGTCGATCTCGACGTCCACCTTCAGTCCGGAAAGTTGGATAAGCATGTCGAGGATTGACCGGATCTGCACCGGTCGGCCCGAAGACAGGTTGAAAACGCCGCCAAGACTTTTCGAGACGTCCTCAATCAAAGCGGCGTCGGCATAAGCACGCACGACATCGCGGACATCAAGAAAATCACGGAAGGCCGAGAGATTTCCGACGCTGATGCGAGGATGTTTGGCACCCAGCGATATTTCCGCGAGTTGCTTGGCGAAAGCCGGGACAACATAAGCATCCGTCTGGCCGGGTCCGGTATGGTTGAACGGACGGAAGCGGACGGATTTCAACCCATCATGGGCAAGTTGCCCGACGAGCATGTCTGCTGCCGCTTTCGTTGCACCATACACATTCATCGGCTTGAGCGCCGCACTCTCCTTTATCGGAGCATTTGCGGCATCAATGAACGAAGCGCCATAGGCTTCGGAGCTGCCCGCGAAGATGAAGCGCGCTTCCGGTGCAAACTCCATCGTGGCGTAGGCGAGATTCATAGTGCCTTGGAAATTTACCTCCCAGGCCCGCTGCGGCATTTGGCGAGCATCAGCCGGGGCTGCAATCGCGGCGAGATGAATGATCGCTGTTGGGCGGCAATTACGGACCAGGGTCGCCACTCGATCCCGATCCGTAATATCTGTCTTCCAGGCCGATGCATCTCCCTGGCCGACGGTCAAGACGATTAGGTCACAACCCTGCTCCAGCCGCCGCTTCTCCAATTCGCGCTGCAACCACGATCCGACAAAGCCGCTGGCGCCAGTAATGAGAATACGATGTTCTCTCGGCATGGGTGCCTCGTCATTCAGCCGAAAAACTCACTTGCTCAATCGCTTAAGATCGGCCTCGACCATTTCAACAATCATCTCCTCAAGACCAATCTTAGGTTCCCACCCGAATTTTTTCCGGGCCTTTTCTGGGTTGCCAAGTAGTACATCCACTTCCGCCGGACGGAAAAGTTCAGGATCGATCACAAGATGATCGTCCATGTTCAAACCGGCATGCTTGAAAGCAATGGCGCACATGTCGCGGACGGTTGTCGTGCGGCCGGTCGCGATCACGTAGTCGTCGGCAACGTCCTGCTGGAGCATCATCCACATGGCGCGGACATAATCTTTCGAATGACCCCAATCACGCTTGGCATCGATGTTTCCGAGCCGCAGCTCCTTTGCCATACCTAGCTTGATGCGAGCGACCGCGTCCGTCACTTTTCGGGTGACGAATTCAATGCCGCGAAGCGGAGATTCATGGTTAAAGAGAATGCCGCTCGACGCGTGCAAGCCGAAGCTTTCACGATAGTTGATGGTGATCCAATGGCCGTAGAGCTTGGCGACCGCGTAGGGGGAACGCGGGTAGAAAGGCGTTTCTTCCGACTGCATCGGCTCCTGAATGAGCCCGTACATTTCGGAGGAGGAAGCCTGATAGAAACGAGCCTCAGGCCTTTCGATGCGGACAGCCTCCAGGACATTCGTCACGCCGAGGGCCGTCACCTGACCGGTCAGCAGAGGTTGCTGCCACGACGATTTCACGAAGGATTGAGCCCCAAGGTTATAGACTTCGTCCGGCTTCACGTCCTTTACTGTGCGGATAAGACCGGAAAGATCCAGGAGGTCGCCATCGACAATGCGGACGTCGCGCTCGATACCCAGCCACTCCAGGCGAGTAAGATTGACATCCGCGGTGCTGGAGCGACGTGCAAGCCCATGCACTTCGTAGCCATTCTTCAGCAGCAGTTCCGCAAGATAGGCGCCATCCTGGCCCGTAATACCCGTTACCAATGCTTTCTTCGCCAAGTTCCATCTCCAATTATTGCCGCATTTACATCGCGCGGGGCCGCCAAGTTCGCAGAGCTCTACCGCATGCGCGACACTTGGCTATCAATGTTCCAGCGCCATTTAGCCCGTATAAAGCCCGATGACAACGATCAAGCGCAATTTCGCTCAACATGGCCCGCAAGCGGCGCGAAATCATTTACGAAAAATGGGCGAAATAATCTCCCACTGCATTCACAAATCCTTCAGAAGTCAAAGTTTCTTGCGTTGTAATACCAAGCTCAAGATTTCGGGCCGATAAAGCCTTCTGCGTTGATTCGAATATAGAGATGACAATATTGTGACGGCTTGAACTGATACCTCAGAGGTCGTGCACAATGGAACCCCTCAATTCCCGATAGAGGCTATAATATAGTGAACACATCTTCTCTGCCGTAAAACATGCAAGATAGCGGTCACGCGCCGCGGCACCCAGCGCGGCGGTCTTTTGCTCGTCGTCCCAGATGGACTTCATAGCGTTCGACAGAGCATCCACATCGTTGGGCGGCACCACGAACCCGGTTACTCTGTCCAGGTTGACATAACTTGTCCCCGTGCCGATTTCACACGAAATCATCGGCTTGCCAAACATTGCCGCTTCGACCAGAGAAAGTCCGAAGGCCTCGGAGCGAAGAGGCGAGGGAAACACAAACCCCGCACAAAGCTCGAGCAAAGCGATCTTGTCGTTGTCCGACAAGAATCCGAGAAAATGGATATTGCGCAGATTTTGCCCAGCAGCCTGCTTCAGTTCCGCCTCCATCGGCCCGCTGCCAACGATCACGATATCGAGGCCATTGCGTTTCGCGGCCTCCAGCAGGATATGAACCCCCTTATAGTACCGCAGGACGCCGACGAATAAGAGAAAGCGATTGGGAAGCTTACCGCGCCAACGGGCTACCGTCGCTTTACCCGCCTTCGGATAGTCGGCCTCGTCTAGACCCAACGGGATCACTGTCGTCTTGGATTTGAACCTTTCCAGGACATCGCTCGACAGGAGGTAATTGGGAGATGTCGCAACAATACGGTCGACATTTTTCAGAAAGCGGAACATCAACGGCTTGTAGAACTGCAGCAGCACCTTCTGCTTCACGATATCGGAATGATAGGTCACGACAGTCGGCTTACCGGGGGGGGCGGTCAGATGGACGATATCCATCACTGGCCACGGAAAGTGATAGTGGACGATATCCGCCTTCTGGCTCAGTTCCCGAAATCGTCCAAACGCCTCGCGCGAAAAACCGGTGGATGCGAATTCGAAGTCGAGCTTAGCCTTGTATGCCATATGACCATCGAATTCGACGCTGTTTTCCAACGGTGTTTTACTAAGTGAGAGAACATCTGATTCTACGCCATATTTGGCGGTACCCTTGGCGATCGCGTGAATGGTCCGTTCAACCCCACCGAATGTGTCGGGCCAATATGTTTTGAAAAAATGTAAAACGCGCATTCCACTCCTGTATCGAAAAGCAATCGCTACGTCACCTGGGGCATTGTGGAGCCGAAACAGGTTCGACCGGAGCGCGCAAAGTACGCTCTTTGTCGGCATCGGCCAAAAAATCTTGCTTCGCCGGCGCCGCTGGACTAATGCCGCGAATAATTTTCGGCGGGCGGCCGATCGGCTTTTCGCGAGGAGATTTCGTTGAAATCCGGAAGCTTTTACAAGATTGGCGACAATGATCAGCGCCCTTGGGGCACATGGCATGTGCTCGATATCGGTGATCGCCATGTTGTCAAACGCATTGTCGTGAACCCCGGCGAGCGCCTGTCGCTGCAGTATCACAACCATCGCTCCGAGCGTTGGACCGCCGTTTCAGGACAGGGCATTGCCGAGATCGACGGAATCGAACACTCTTTGCAACTTGGGCATACGGTTGATATTCCGCTCATGGCAACGCACCGGCTTCATGCACCGGCGATGCACCGCTGGTTTTCATCGAGATCCAATATGGTCAACTGCTTGATGAGAGCGACATCATCCGGCTCAGCGATGATTACAATCGAGTCTGATATCGAAGCCGTATCAATCGAATAGCTCGGCATCTGCCAACAATGGTTGCTGCTGATCTTTTGGAGAGAGCATGAGCGGCTCGGTCGCCTTCCAGTCGATGCCGATCTGCGTATCGTCCCAGCGGATGCCGCGATCGCTCTCCGGCGCGTAATAGTTGGTGGTCTTGTATAGAAACTCCACGTGATCGCTCAATGTCAAGAAGCCGTGGGCAAAGCCTTCCGGGATCCAGAGCTGGCGTTTGTTTTCCGCAGACAGAAGAACGCCGACCCATTGGCCGAATGTGGGTGAGGACTTTCGGATATCGACGGCAACGTCATAGACTTCACCGGCCACCACCCGCACCAGCTTCGCCTGCGCATGCGGCGGCAGCTGATAGTGGAGACCGCGCAGGACACCTCTGCCCGACCGGCTGTGATTGTCCTGCACGAAATCGGCGCTACGCCCGATCGCTGCTTCGAACTTCGCCTTGGTAAAGCTCTCGAAAAAGAAGCCGCGGTCGTCTGCAAACACCGTCGGTTCGATGATTTTGACATCGGGGATAGCGGTATCGATGGCTTTCATTCGTCGTCCTGCTCGGATTGTTTGCAAGGGAGATGCGGCGGCATAAAGCGCGCCTTAGCGATTAGAATATCTGCTCGCGTAAGATGCCAAGGAGATATTGCCCATAGGCATTCTTCTTCAGAGGATCGGCAAGCGCCTCGACATCAGATGCGCTTATCCAGCCGCTGCGATAGGCGATCTCCTCAGGGCAGGCCACCTTCAGGCCCTGCCGGTTCTCGATCGTTGCAATGTAATGGCTCGCCTCCAGCATCGATTCATGCGTTCCGGTGTCGAGCCAGGCATAGCCGCGGCCCATGGTCTGCACGTCCAGCTCCCCGGCCTGCAGATAGTGAACATTGACATCGGTAATCTCCAGCTCGCCACGTGGCGATGGACGGATGGATTTAGCGACGTCGACGACGGTTTCATCATAGAAGTAGAGGCCGGTCACCGCATAGTTGCTCTTCGGCATCTTCGGCTTTTCCTCCAGGCTGACCGCCCGGCCGCTCTGATCGAACTCGACCACGCCATAGCGATGCGGGTCCTGCACGTGATAGGCGAAAACCGTCGCACCTACGTCCTTGGTGCTCGCGTCGTGCAGCAATCGGGTAAAATCATGCCCGTAGAAAATGTTGTCTCCCAGAACCAGCGCAGACGGCGCGCCATCCAGAAACGTCTCGCCGATCAGAAAGGCCTGGGCAAGACCGTCCGGACTGGGCTGCACCGCATAGTCAAGCTTGATGCCCCATTGGCTGCCATCGCCGAGCAATTGTTCGAAACGAGGCGTGTCCTGTGGCGTCGAGATGATGAGGATCTCGCGGATACCCGCCAACATCAAAGTCGTCAGCGGATAGTAGATCATCGGCTTGTCGTAGATCGGCAGGAGTTGCTTGCTGACCGCAAGCGTCAGCGGATAGAGCCGTGTTCCCGATCCGCCGGCGAGTATGATTCCTTTGCGCGCCTTCGTCATGATCCTACATCTCGTCCTTGGTGCATCTGCCTCTGTCTCACCGGCGAGAGGACATGGCCGGAAATCATCGGCAAAATTACGGTTTTCAATTCCCTGCAGCCAGCAATCTCGCCAGGACGTCGTCGACGCCCTCCTGCCAGAGAGGAAGAGCAATATCAAAGCGATCCATCAGCCTTCGACAATCCAGCCGCGAATTGGCCGGGCGCCTAGCAGGGGTTGGGTATTCAGCTGTCGATATCGGCTTTAGCGCATCGAGAGACAGCGCAAGCCTAACGTTTGCTGCCAATGCCTCACGAACGATATGCACGGCATAGCCATACCAGGAGGTGCTGCCTTGTGCCGTGAGATGATAGGTCCCCGAGAGGTCGCCTGGAGTCCGCGAGGCCATGATGCGCTCGATCACCCTGCGGGTAACATCGGCAATCAAGGCCGCCGACGTCGGCGCACCAACCTGGTCGGCAACGATGTTCAATGCGCTTCTTTCACCGGCCAGCCGAAGAATGGTCTTCAGGAAATTGCTGCCGTGATGACCATAGACCCAGCTTGTGCGCAAAATGGCATGCTGCGCGCCGGAGGCGCGCACCGCCTCTTCGCCACGCCATTTGCTTTCGCCGTAGACGGACTGCGGATTGACCGCATCCTCTTCCTGATAGGGATCGGCTTTCCTGCCGTCGAAGACATAGTCCGTGGAGTAATGGACGAGCAAGGCACCACTGTCCGCCGCCCAGCGCGCCAGTATCCCCGAAGCCGTAGCATTGACGGCCATGGCCAGCTCTTTATCGCTCTCGGCCCGATCCACCGCCGTATAGGCGGCCGGATTGACGATGATACCTGGCTTGTGCTCGTCAAGAGCGGCAAGGATGCTTGCTTCGCTGGCCAGATCCAGGTCCGCGCGCGTCAGGGCAACGACATTCCCTAAGACGCCGAGCGAACGCTGCAGCTCGAAGCCGACCTGCCCGTTGGCGCCGGTGACCAGAATGGCACTCACAACTCAACCTCGTACTGCTTGCCGACCCATTCACGATAGGCGCCGCTGGTGACGTTATGGACCCAGTCCTGGTTTTGCAGATACCATGTGATCGTCTTGCGAATGCCGGTCTCGAACGTCTCTTCAGGCTTCCAGCCGAGTTCGCATTCGAGCTTGCGGGCATCGATCGCATAGCGACGATCATGACCGGGCCGGTCCTTAACGAAGGTGATCTGATCACTGTAGCGGCCGCCATCAACCTTCGGTCTGAGCTCATCGAGGATGGCGCAGATCGTCTGCACAACATCGAGATTGGGTTTCTCGTTCCAGCCGCCGACATTATAGGTCTCACCGAGCCTGCCGGCTTCCAGGACGCGACGAATGGCGCTGCAATGATCCCGGACGTAAAGCCAGTCGCGGATCTGCTGGCCATCGCCATAGATCGGCAGGCTCTTTCCCGAAAGCGCATTCAGGATCACCAGCGGAATCAGCTTTTCCGGAAAATGGTAAGGTCCGTAATTGTTGCTGCAGTTGGTCGTCAAGACAGGCAGGCCATAAGTATGGTGCCAAGCCCGCACAAGGTGATCGGAGGCCGCCTTGCTGGCCGAATAGGGACTGTTCGGCTCATAGCGGTTGAGCTCACTGAACGGCTCATCATCCCTAGAGAGCGTGCCGTAGACCTCGTCCGTCGAGACATGCAGAAAGCGAAAGCGCTGCTTCTCGTCTTCGGGCAAGCCATCCCAATAGCCGCGCACCGCTTCCAGCAAATTGAAGGTCCCGACGATATTCGTCTGGATGAAATCGCCTGGACCGTGGATGGAACGGTCGACGTGGCTTTCAGCTGCGAAATTGATGAGCGCACGCGGCCTGTGTGTCGATAACAAATCGCTCACCAGTTCGCGATCGCCGATATCGCCATGCACGAACACATGGCGGCCATCACCTTTCAAGCCCTTCAGCGTATCCAGATTGCCGGCATAGGTCAGCTTATCCAAATTGACGACTGTCTCGTCGTGTCGCTCGAGCCAATCGAGAACAAAATTCCCGCCGATAAAACCAGCTCCACCCGAAACCAATATCGTCATTATTTAAGTTCCATTCCTGCTTTGCTTTGGGCTGAAGATTACGACCTTGGAAGTCATTTTTTCGCGCAGACACGACAGCTCGGAAAGCCGGACGCCAGACCTATCCTAAGATTTTGAGTACTTCAACCCACCAAAATCCCACTGCAATCCTCACTGCGCCGAGACTCAGGTGGCTGACGTCAGTTCCGACCACCACCCATGAATCTTGGGTATTGGTTGCGTCAGGGGCGTATCTTTAACAAGATCTGGATGATAATATGGGTCGTCGGACAGAAATTCCCGCCATCGCTCAAGAAAATTGGCAACTTCGATGGCGCGAGTCCTCAAAGAACTTCTTGAGGCGCTTTCGTAGTGCACGAGTTCGGCAAATGGTGTGTAAACAATTCTCAGCCCGAGCAAGCGCATCCGCAAACACATATCGACGTCATTAAAATCCAAGGCAAAGCCTTCGTCGAATCCGTTGATGTATTCGAGAACACTCTTCCGAGTGGCAAAAACTGCACCGGTAACCATAGACCACTCCCGGTGTACCTCACCCCAATTGCCATAAGTGGCCGACGTTGACGGCTGACTTATAAAAACATGCGTACATGCGTCCATTACGCCCCCAGCCATACCAGCGTGTTGCAGTCTGCCATCTGGATAGATTAATCGTGCGCCTACCCCTCCCACCTCCGGATCTACTGCAAAAGTCATCAACGACTGAAGCCAATCGGCGGTCCGGACAGTCAAATCATCATTCATGAGAACAACGTACTCGCTGTCGGCCATGCGCCAAAGTTGGTTCATCTTCGCTGCATAGTTAAACGGCGCGTTGGATGTTTGGCTTGTGCGTACACTGCGCACCTCAAAGGGCCATGCCTTAGACTCATAAAGGCTTTGATCATCCGAATCGTCGCCAATAATTACGCTCAAGCGATTTAGCGGCCAAGTGCTTGAGCACAGACTTTCCAGCATATTCAGAATATATGGGCGTCCACGCAAGTGTTCATCGCCCATCTCGCAGATTGCTTGGCGTGTTGGAATAACAAGTGTGACTTGGGGAAACTCGTCAAACTGCCGTACAAGCCGGAAGCTTCCCGGGAATGAGCCGTCGACTATCGAACATTCAGGTGCGGAAGTGCGCGCCCAGCGCTGCAAAGCATGAAAATGGTCGTTGCTACGCTGCGGACGAAGTTCTAAATCACTATAATATGCAAAAACTTCTGTAATTCTCTCGATGATATAACCATCCCTCAATGCAAATAGCAGTAGGTCATAGGTGAACGCGTTAGATCCCCGTTCCTCCCACTGCTGATACGCGGTCAAACAATCGCCCCTGACGATAAGCGGCCACCGAATGTAATCGTGCGCAATAAGCTGAGTCTGATCAAACCCTCCTTTCAATACGATTCCAATGTCCTCTTGGCCTGAGGCATTGCGAAAAACGGCATCTCCATAAAAAATATGAATGTCCGGACGTAACGAAGCTTGACGTAGGCAAATATCTTCCAAATCCGGAATTATCTCAGCACTGGAATCTGCCAAGACATACCATGACCCCTTATCGAACGAGATCGATTGAAAGGAGGACAGGTTCTCAAATTTACCTTCTCTCGTTAGCCACACTTTATTAAATTTGATGCCCTGTTTCATTTTACTTCCGCGCTCATCAACTGCAGTATGAGGTGCAACTTAAAGGAATTCGGCTAGAATTTGCTCCATACGCGCACCCACCGCATTAGGAGACAATTGATTGATAAAGCGCTCTCTCGCCCTTTGTACGAGGCGTTCCCGAGATTCATCTGAAAGGCTCGCAGCCTTGATCAAACACTCCGTCAAGTGTCGTTCGTCAACCAACCCCCAAGTTGTGCCACGCTGATACGCACCATAATCCTTATCCAGCTTGAATTTTTCATATCGCACCGGAAATCCAGTTGTTTCATCCAGGAAGTCCGTCGAGCCCCCATAGTTTGTGGCAACTACAATCTTACCTTTGCCCAACGCCTCAGCAATGGTCAGACCGAAGCCTTCCGAACAGTGACTCGATGCATATATTTCGCAACTGTCCAATAGTGCGCCGATTTCTCGCGAGCTCATCGGACGGTTAACAAGTGTGACACCCTTCGAAGCGCCGCAAATATCAATGAACTCCTTGGCGTCGGGTTCCATTGGTGAAAGGTGTTTCGTTTTAAGAACAAGATCCCAGCCTTCGTTGACAAGGCCCGAGGCGTTAAAGGCTCTCACTAGAGCAGCGGGATTTTTCCTTATTATATAACTAGAAGCGTCAAATATATAAAGAATAATCTTTTTCGAATTATCCAAGCCAATGCTTTTGCGTACAGCACGTTGCTGAAGATTTGACGCAGCACACGCCGATGCTTCTAGTGAGTAGGGTACGACCTCAACAGGTCTCTCGATTGAATTTTTAAAAACATCTGCACAATATGAGCTCGGCACCCAAATGGCATCGAGCTCGCGTGCAGCCTCCTTGAATTCAGATGGTAATTGCTCCGATTCCCAAACAAATAATCCAATCCTCTTGCGCGCTCGTCTAATGACCTCATTCTGTGCCGGGGTTAAAAGGTGACGCCAACCTTCAGGATTAAGATGTATCAGGACCACATCGGGCACATCAATGAAATCAAATCGGCTAATGGTGGGTGCTATTCGAGCATGAATATGAAACGGCTTCCGTACTGGCTCCAGATTGTATGATAGCGAGGTATGCATCAAAGCTGCGGAATATCCCCTTGACGCAAAGCCGAGACCATTCGCGAAATTCCATGGGCCAATAAGTGTGACACGGCGTGTTTCAGTTCGCTCGATGCCGGAGTGAGAATCTGGGAGAAGTTCGTTGGACGAAACATTTTGCAATAGCTGCTTGCTATCTTGAAGCTTTGCCAGGCATCTATCCGCAAGAGAGATATTATACCCGCGCTCGGATAACGCGGCTCGCCAGCCCGACTTATCAACGTTAGGAATATCGTCGCGCGCCGTCATAACTTTCAAGAAGGGAAAGCCCCCAGCTAACAATTCTCGCCAATGATAGACCGTTGGGTTGTGGATAGACATTGCCTTGAAAAGCGCTTCAACTTTGAGCCCTTTTGCTTGCATTTTTGGTACAAACTTGACCTCATAGCTGTTTATAACGTCATCTTTGTCGTCGAATGATCGTATTGAAATAACAAATTTCTGAAATGCAAAAGATCGTAAAGCACTCTGCTTAATTGCGAGAAAATAACTCTGAATATGCCAGCCGCGCTCATGGTTATCTGTAAGGCCGACAATGTCTGCGGCACTTGTACGTACTCTCATTATCAGCTTACCGAAATCCTCTTCATTTGTCGGTCCAAATAAGCTGTCGTTCAGCCAATATACCATATCACAACCATAAAGTGCGCGCTCCATCCGAAGAACGTGCGCCCACGAAGCAAAATCAAATCCTTTATTTTCACGAATAAAGACGGTTTTGGGGACTGTCGTTACCCATTGCGCATCGTCATCGAATGGGCGATCAGCGGCAACTAGCAGCCAAACGTCAATACCCTGCTTCTTAAGCTGTTCAACATAATGTTGAACATGGGGTTTAATCTTTCCATCAGGTGAGTGCGTGACAAATAAAGCAACCTCTCGACCCGGCGTGCTATATTTGATACATTCAATTTTTGCGAGAGATACTTCTTCGCTCGCTATTACTGAGGGTATGGCTCTGCGCCCCTCTTTGCGACCATAATGAAGGAAATGCACTAGCGAATGGGCGGACAAATCAGCCACATCTTTGTTGTGGGCAAGATATTCAGAAGCGCTGAACTCGGGGGAAGGATCAAAGTCGAATCTCATAGAATGCTGAAGCACATCCAAGGGAGTTGATCCGGCTCCAGGATTTTCGGTTATATACCAAAATGGATCCAAATAAGGATTTGGCCGCGAGGCACTTCTAATGTCCTGCTGAAGGAAATGCAAAAAAGGATTTGTGTTTTTAGAGCTGCCAGCTAGGTATTTCTTTCGATACCACACCGGATCGAAAAGAGGGTGCGGCCAGAGGTCTCTTTTGTAGCCTTTCGTGACGTAGTGCCTAAGGGGGTCGCCTGTTAGTTCTGGCACCTGCGATCTATAAAACTCGACATCGAAAGCATTCGACTGCCGCACTCGCCTATACGCAATATAATGAGGCGCAACGAGACGAAGTGCCTTGACTGCTAAACGTCTGGCAAGAGATTTAGAACGAAAGGCTTTGCGGGCCAGCGCAGCGGATTTTCGAGAAGCGAAACGGAGAGGTTTTGTCACCAGCCAACTTGTTGAGGTTTCAAGTTGAGTGACTCGGTCACGCACGCTCTCTAAATTCGCGGCCTGATCTCTAACACGATCATATAAAACCTGATTGTCTCTCTCGATGGCTTTTTTTTCTGCGTCTAACGCTGAACTTTCATTGCGAACTATTTCAATTTCACGGCGAGCGGCATCCAATAAGTTCTGTTGCTCGGCAAGCTTTTCAGCCATTTCGCGGCGAGTAGCATCCACCAGGCCCTGTTGGTCGGCGAGCTTCTCGGCAGCAACATTAAGCTGCCATTGAAGCGAAATTCGATGCCCCAGCGCTTGGTACAGCTCACGTATATCATGTGTAATGCGGGCATCCTTCTTAAAGAGGATATCCAATCCTTTGGGAATGGAGCCCATTGCTATCAAACCAAGACCATGACAATGAACGAACTCAAAGTAGGGATACTGGCTTTTCAGCTCTTCGAAAAATTTCCAAACGCCAAAATTTCGCTCTCTTACGTTGGTATCGTGAAATAGAACGATCGCATCATCTGTAAGCTTAGGACGCCAGGTCGAGAAATCTTCGACAACATCATCATAAAAGTGGCGACCATCGATATGCAACAAGTCGATCGACTTATCGCCGAAATATTCGACCGCTGCCGAAAATGTGTTCCGAACCAAAGTTGAAAATTGATAATATCGCGCGTTTTTTTCTGATACATCAGCAAATATCGACCCATCATAGGCACCGGCGTGCTCATCACCGAGCCAAGTGTCCACAGCGTAGCAAGCAGTCCCAGTACTTTGATTTCTGACCGCCTCGCAAAATGCGAAATATGAATAACCGCGGTGCGTTCCCAGTTCTACGAAAACCTTGGGCGATAGATGTTCCACCAGCCAGGACGCAAACGCACCGTGTTCGAGCCAAGCCGATTCCACAATGTAATACGGCATTGCCCCGGACGAAGGCACGTACGCGTTAGACAGTAAATCATCGCGAAATTTTGACATTCGGTAACCTTGAGGGCGACATATAACTGATGCTCTGAATGGCCGTGTTTTTTTCAGATAACCGCCCAATAGTCAAATAGAAGGCGGTCTCAGGCTACGGAATGAGTTTGCGATTCAGGAGATTTTGATGTTAGACTCGCTTCGATCCGATCGCTATGTTCGTCCCTATCCTTGTATGGTCTAGGTGCTTGCCGCAGGGGTTCAGATCAGCTCGTACATTTGCCTTCTAAGAAGCTTCAGCTTGTCGATCTATCCTTCAACCTGGCCGCTTGACCAAGTTCGGTGATTGCTGCAGACACTACTGCCTTGTCTTTCAGGATTCCGTTGGCAAAGGGGCGAACAGGCTGTCGCGTGCGTCAGCGATCCACGGGCCAAGTTCGGTCTTGGCCTTCCTTCGGATCATTGTTCGGAAACGATCAGTCAGATTGCGGGCTTCGATCAACGCAGGAACACCAGCTTCAATGGCCGCGATGGTAATTGTGTCGGCCTTGCTAGAGTCGGTCAGCTTTAAGCTGAATCGCAACGGGATTCCCTTTTTGCTTCGGTTGTGATTCAACATCATTGCTGGTGGGGAGGCCAGCAACGATGGCGCGACCTCTTTCCGTGGATTTACGCAAGCGCATTGCCGACGCACTTGCCGAGGGCATGACAGTGCGGGCGGTCGCCTTGCGCTTTGGGGTATCGGCGGCGACGGCAGTGCGGATCGGCCAGCTTGACCGATCCGGGCGTGGTTTGGCGCCGGCCAAGATGGGTGGGCATGTCAAACCCATGCTGTGTGGCGCGGCGGCCGATGAGGTTCACCGCCGCCTTGCGGCCAAAGCCGATTGGACGGTGCGGGCGCTTGCCGTCGATCTGAAGGTGGCAGGCATCCATGTCTCTCATGACACGGTTTGGCGTTTCTTGCGCCGTGAAGGCAAGACATTTAAAAAAAACGCTGATCGCCAGCGAGCAGGACAGGCCGAAGGTGGCGCGGTTCCGGAGCCGCTGGAAGACCCATCAACATCGACTTGATCCGGACCGCCTGGTGTTCGTTGACGAAACCTGGGTCAAAACCAACATGACGCGCACCCGCGGCTGGTGTCAGCGTGGGCAGCCGCTGATCGCCGCAATACCG